>CAKULK010000006.1 GCA_934667275.1 uncultured Bacteroidales bacterium
CTTGCAAGAGTCTTTCAGCCACTGCAGGATGTTTTGGTGGACGATACCCCACTTGCGAGCGGTTGCACGAACATTGCACCCGTTGCTGTAATAATCACTGAGCACTTGCATTTTGAAGGCTTCAGTGAATGTCCTACGTTTTGTACTCATAAAATCTTTTATTTATTTTTTATATTCTATGAGTCAACCTTTTTCCGTGTAAGACAGGCTACAATAGGCAGATAGGGACTCCCTCATCCCCTCAAGAGCACCCTACTTCGCCCGATAGAGGTTTGTAGGGCCCCCGCAGAAGAGGGGGTATGCAGTATCCTGCACACCCTCTCCTTCGAGAAGAAAAGTATTGCCCGTTCTATTGAGCCCCTCCTTTGGCGGGGGTCCCACTAATCCCGTGGACTTACAAGCCCCTCCCCTGGAGGGGTTGGGGAGGTCGTGAGGCAGGTCTCCTATTTTACCCCTATACTTGTAACGGTATAGGTCTTACCCCCTCGCAGAATATACACCTGCCCGTCACGGAATACCTTCTCTGCAGCATGGTCAGTAGTAATGTTTGTCTGCACTTGCTCTATGTCGGTAGTACTCATACATTGGATGTACTTGAAAGTACCAAATACCGCATCCATCTGGTAGTCACGCAGATTGTCACACGGCACATACAGGTTCACATTGTAGTTGGCAAATGAGGTGTTGTCTGCTACAGGCGGCACTGTCGGGTAAGCGTAGATGTCGTACAACTTGCGGCAACCCGCAAAGGCATTGGCTCCGATAGAGGTCAAGGTTCTTGGCAGGTCTATCTTGCCAAGTTTCACAAAGCCGTTGAAAGCGTTATTCACGATACGTGTAATGCCCGACTCCAGCACAACCGCGTCTGTGGTATCGCGGAACAAGAGCCACGGCATATCGTTACCGTTATAGTCGTACATTGCCCCCGTACCTGAAATAGTGAGCGTGTGATTAGCATATTGCCAATAGAGGTCATATCCGCATTGTCCCGAGAACGTCTGTGCAAACTCCGCCGTAAAGGTTGTGTCGTTGGTCAGTACAACCGTGCGAGGGTTGTCAGTGTTACCATCCGCCCATTGGGTGAAATGATAGCCTAAATAGGAATGAGCAGATATTCCAATGGAAGTATTGGGCTTGAATTGCCCACCGCCATAGACGCTTCCCATGCTATCGTCTGAAGAAGCAAGTGTGAGGATTGGATCATCTGCAAACTCTGCCGTAAAGGTTATATCCTGCGTGACCGTCACCAATCGCGGGTTGTCGGTATTGCCATCCGACCAGTGCACAAAATGACGATGTTCATCAGGAATGGCAGAGACATTCACTTGCTGCCCTGCATTACATATAATCACATTTGCATTTTTACAATCACTGGTATAAAATGTTATCGTTACTAATTGCTTGTCTAATGACGATATTGAGGCTGATTGGCAAACAGGGCGGACGGATAGACCACAGTAGCGCTTGCTGCAACTCCTGTACCAATCGTCCATATTGAAGACCACTTCCCGCGCGATATTCGGGTAGTCATTGTCGTCGAGCGACGCAGACCAGTAGTAGCCTTGACTGTCGGCACTGCTGAGGTTCGTGCCTACGCGAGACCCCGCAGCGGGAAGAAAAATGGAATTGCTATTGGTCTTACTCGTCACTTGGAAACCGCTTACGCCGTTTTGCGTTGTCCACGTCCATGTGCATTGCTCGCGCAACTCTGTCCATTCAGCATCGGTGGGCATACGCCAACTGCCACTCCAATTCACATGAGCGGCATCGTCCTCTAAATCCAACGTGGTTTTGCCATCCGTACTATTGTACTTGGTAAGATTATTTGAACTGCCATACTTATACGTGTCCCACGCATAGTTGTCTTTGAGTGAAACTTCGCCCCATGCATAGTAGTCGCCATAGTCTTCCGGTTTCTTGGAACCGATGTTGCAGGTTGCCCATTTAATATCACTCGGCAAACCGAGATTGACCCACGTATACCCATTTTCTTCAGCAGATGGACGAATATCCTCAATTTTACCATTCTTGCTACAATCATCATAGATTGAAACCTGTGTAACATCTGCCCACACAGATGCTTCTGTCAGCAGAGCAATACATAACGAAATAAGTTTTGTTCTCATATTTTAGCATAATTTATTTCTTGTTTTTCTTTAGGCACAAATCTGTGTGATTAGATATGTTACTATGCAGTTTACAACAATTTGGCATTCCATATAAGCCTGCCAAATACAGAAATAACGGGATGCCTATACTAAGAATCAATAAGCAGCAATTACCTATTTGGAGAGAGAGCCCCACTTTGTATCCAATTAAAATACACCATCCTACAACGATAACCCTTGCCATCAAAAGTGCCACTTTTGATGTTGAGATATTGCAGCCATCAAATATACCACATGGTTTGTTTAACCTTTGTTTGTCCGCAAAAACACTATACACCGCCTCCTCTTCTGTACAAACCCTTTGCTCAAAGTGTGTCAAAAGGGTATTCCAATGCTGCCACCAATAGATATACCCCTTTACGGACAAAAAGTTTGCAACACTCGTCAAGTAACCAATACCTAAAATTACCCAACTTAATACGTTGTTTTCCTGTGTGTTTGTCGAGTTTCCATTCATAATGACGTAGTACCCGACAAATAATGCACCGATAACCACATAGAAATAACTTGACCACCTTGTAAACTGCTCATAGTGAAAATTCCGAGCCTGAATAATGGTCTGATACTGAGTTTTTTGCTCTTCAGTCATACAGATTAAAATTTTTGTTTGCTATGGGCACTCGCGTAAATAATAATTTGATAGATAAGCATTTGTCCACAATGCTATTCTCTAATTACACATTCCCTAACTACCACGCCTTGACGACGCGAGCCGCGTCGTCTCCCATTCATATAGGCACACAAAAAACGCGGACTTCTGTTAAGTAAATCCGTGTTTTGAGGTCCTGAGAAAACCTGTTTTATCGAAAGAACTTGCAGAAACCCACGCGTGTATATCGTACAAGCGCATACCTTACAGGTACACGCAAGTGTGGATACACCCATGAGCATCTACTAATGTCTTGCTATCGAATAAAACGTATGAAATTTCTCAGGTTTCAAAACATCGAACTGCAAGCGTTAGTAAACGCTTTGTCGCGTCAGCGACAAGGTCGCAAAGGCTGATACCGCTCCGCTACATCAGCAGGCGACTATGCCTCCGCTCTCCCCACCACAACCTTATGGTTGCGTTTGGGACCCAGAAAGTTGCCAACGCATTATTACGTCCACAAAGCCCACCCAACCGCTTTCTCAGGATACCACTGTATCCGTCACCGAAAGCCACCGCGTGGGTCTTTGCATTGCTGACTGTTTTTTATCGTCCGTCAGCGAGACGAGTATTTCAACGCCCTCACAGATAAGAGGGAATATGATTCATTCTATGCTTTTTACATATATATATGTGCAGAACCGATAGTTTGCTGCATAATACGATGCGCCTCATTCGCAGAATACGTTCTATGCGCCCTGACATCGTCCTCTGATTTTGCAATGCGGGCTTCCAGTTCCTCTATCGTATAGGGATGGATATTATCCTCCGCATCGGCTGCATCCAGCAACCGCTCCGCCAGCCAACGCATATTGGCAACCGTCAGGTTGTGTGCTTGAATGCCCGATAAGATGTTTTGTAATGCTGCCGTGCTCATATTCTCATCTATTATTCAGTCTTTTATCGCTGCAAAGTTACGATAAACATTCGATATATGCAAGAATAGCAGGGCAAGCGAACCCAATAAACATGTAATTATCATGTAATTAGCCATTAATTTCGCATAGCACAGAAAAAGTTCGGGTGTGTCAACAACAACCAACAAAAAAACGGACAATATAATAAACCAAAACCGAGACAACATTCAAAACCTGCTGCGGACAACATGTCCGCGTTTCTACACAGGTATATTCCTTATAGGACCCGTCAGGGGCGAGCGGGGAGCATATCGAACATGCGCCGGTATGCGGCGGCTTTCTTGTCGAAGGACAAGGGATAGGCGCGGGAGGTGGAGGGCATGCGCCAAAAACGGATGGGGCGGTCATTGAAGACGGTTTCGAGGTATTCGCCGGTTTGGGGCGTAGCGGTATGCAGTATATCCGCTAACGTGTTCGCGGCTTTGCCGCCTGTACAGCAGAGGTCATGGCACTCGGGAATTTGCTGCAACAACGCGGCTATATCCGTCCGCTCCACAATCTCCAAATGCTCGTCGGCGGCATTGCCTTGCAGGCGTCTGACCGCCTGCGCCGTATCGAAGATGGCAATACCCTGCGCTCGACAGAAAGTCACAATGGCTTCGTAATCAAACCCTTTCTTGCGGTTCGTGGGCTTGTGTGTCCCGTCACGGGGTACCTCGGAGCGGGCTATCTCGCAGCCGTGTATCTTGCAGCCGTGTATTTCGGAGTAGGGCACCTCGAAATGTGTTTTGTCGCCGAAGAACACTTGCCCCATAATGCGCCACATATCGTTCTGCGGGTTGGGGTAGAAGAAGTCCATACACCACCGCTCCCTCGGTGGTGGAAAACTGCCGAGCATCAGCACCTTCGCCCCCTCCGGCAGAAACGGCGACAAGGGATGATATTCTATTTCAGTAATGGTGGGCATATTGGTCATTGTCTCATTATCCGTAACAAGTTGTGGTTTAGCGCAACTACAACCTGCTGCATGGTAGGTTCGAGTTGGTCGTTGGTCAGGCTGCACGCCCATAATGTAATCACTTGCCAGCCGTTGGCGCGGAGCAGTTCTTTGTTCTGCCGGTCGCGTTCCTTGTTCCGTTCTATCTTTGCCTGCCAGAACGCCGTGTTGGTCTTCGGCAGTACGAACTGCTTGCACCCCTCGTGTCCGTGCCAAAAACAACCGTTGACGAATATCGCTGTCCTGTACTTGCGCATCACGATGTCCGGTTTGCCCGGCACGCTCCTGACATTCAGCCGGTACCTGTATCCGTGCACCCACAGCCATTTCCTTACCGCCAACTCGGGCTTTGTCCCCTTGCTGCGTATATGCGACATACAGCGGTGGCGTTGTTGAGGTGTCAGAATATCGGGCATAATAAAATACGATACAGATTATACTTCAGTTACATGATAGTCACATAAATTATAGTTTGTTTAAGGTGCTTATAAATAGCGGTTTATGGTTGCTAAGGATGATATGAATACGTCCATTGGTTATATGATGGTTACATAATGGTTACATGACAGTTACATGAAATCAAGCCCAATATGGGATGTAACCTTTATTTCTCCGGTTGACATTTTCAGTCTTTTCTTCCTTTATTTTACCGTTTTCGATAGTATCTTTTATAAGCCTTGATACCATTGGGTAGTTCTGTTTTTCTATACCCATACGGTCACGCAATGTTTGATTGGTCATCTTGTCACTCGTTACATATTTCAAACACGCATGTTGATAACAAGCCTGTATTCGTTCTTCTTTGTTCATATCTGCATATTTACGGTAGGAAAACAGAGTAACGGTAGTTCTTGTTTCTTGGACTTGGAACCGCAAAGGAGGCAACTGATACATTTCAATGGCTGTTACCGCTTTGTCCATTCCGCTGCCTAATTCTTCGCAAATTCCTAATCGGCGTAACATGTCCGCTAAAGCAGGATTGCGGGAACTATATTCATCAATAAACCTTTCAACGCTGATAATTGGTTGTCCAGGGTTGGAAATATCTATACGGTCAGAATAGATTTCTACCATAGGAAACCCTTGCTCCGAAAAATCCTGATGCACAATCATGTTGGCTACAATCTCTCGGATGGCTATTTCCGGATACATAGTGACTTTTGTCCGTAGTGCTTGTCCTATTTCTTCGTTGGATGGTAACTGGCTGTTTATATAGGCAACCATATTTTGAAAACAAACAGCATATCCCATATCAAAAGCCTGTTCCCTGACAGTCTCTATTTTGCTTTTCCCTTTGTAAGTTATGACCCTGACTTGTTTTCTACGGAGCATATCAAAATCTGAAAGCCGTTTGGCAAACAAGAGTGCTCCAAGTTCGGTAACGCTGAATCCTAATTCGTCTTGTAAAATAATCTTTTCCGAAAGAAACCTGTCAATGATTCCGTTTCTATCGGATGGTAACGGAAGATTCATCATATCAAAATAGGTCTCATAACTCAACAAAGCGAATATCTGGTCTTCGGAAAGTTTTTCTTTGATTTTGATTGTGTCCAAAGGCTTCTGGGCTCCTTTCCATATCTTTGCTTCTTTTTGTGGAAAGTCTCTCAATTTACGTGTTGTTGAACCGATGCGAACATATTCTTCGTTGGAGAAAGCAACAGGGCGATTAACAGTAGCCGGTATTTTGAAAATGCAGATGTGCCCTTTGTCCTCATAATCGAAATCATCTATAATTTCAAAATCAACTCTTGGATTAAGACGTTGCGCCAACCAGGCTTCCAATTCCTCGTTCCCTACTTTCTTACGGGTTGCATATAAATCAGTGCCAACAACTTGTAGTGTTTCGTTGTGGACTCCAAATACAATGTAGCCATAAGGCATATTGCAAAGGTATGCACTATTGGATAAAGCGGAAATGCGTTCACCGATTTCCTCTTTCGAATGGAAATTTTGTTTGAATTCAATCCATTCTGTTTCTTTACCACGCATTCGCAGACCATCAATGAGTTTTTTGAAATCAGAATATTCCATATTATCTTGTCTTAATTACTTATTTCTTCTTGTCCATCAACCATAAAATCTCCCTATACCATAAAATCCTCAGCCGGTATCTGTATCCGTGCGTCCACAGCCATTTCCGCACCGCCATCTCGGGCTTTGTCCCCTTGCTGTGTATATGCGACATACAGCGGTGGCGCTGTTGTGGTGTCAATACATCGGGCATAGTTTTGCTATAACTTTTACAACGATTGCGGGTCTGTTAAATATGCAGGTGGTTGCATAATCGAAAATCCCTGTTTCGTCAGTTTGTATGTTTGTTTGGGACTATTCGGACTTTCAGCAGATGTAGGTGTTACATATCCTTTTTGAATAAGAGGTGTCATAATACGTTGCCGGAATCTGCTACGGTTACTTTCTCCTGCAAACTGCATGAGTACCTGCATCGATAATTCTTCTTTTTCACACAATGCCAAAATAACCTTGGTAGCCTTGTTTAATTGTGTCTTAGTCATATCCGCCAAAACATGATCTAAGTTGTCCGAAATCATGGACTGACTTGGGACATTACTGGGGACGTTACTTGGGACAATACTTGGGACATCTCGGCTGTGCTTGATTGCGAAATGCTGCGTTGGCATCGT
Source organism: uncultured Bacteroidales bacterium (assembly GCA_934667275.1). Taxonomy (GTDB): domain Bacteria; phylum Bacteroidota; class Bacteroidia; order Bacteroidales; family Paludibacteraceae; genus Colicola. Next base: position 7,314 of record CAKULK010000006.1, read on the forward strand.
AAGCGTAGTCTCTTCCTTGGCTACAGATTCAACGATAACAGGGCGTTCTTTATTGTATTTAAGCCAACCTCTCACAATAATATCCGCTCCGCTGCCAGCACGTTCGCCATAACCAAGCAGCATAAACATTTTTTGTATGTACGGATTTCGGCATGTACTATGGCTTCCTGCATAGAAATCATCTATTGAAATAAGCATACGTCCCGGATTGCGCATTATTATGCCGTCCGTCGTCCGTTTGATGAGTATGTTCCCCTGAATGGCATAGTTGCAATGTACAAGAGTGTTCACTAATGCCTCACGCATAGCCATGTGCGCAGAAGTATCATCTACGCGCTCTATTCCTTTTAATGAGAACTTAACCGGTTGATATTGTGCCAACTTCGTGTATACACGATGGAAAAACTGATACAGATTGGGCTCCCATGTACCATTCGGATAAATTCTGTCCGTCCAGCGTTGTGTGTCATCATCTTCCAGCCATTCCTGATAATCGGGGAAATACCACGGTGTACAAACAGGATCTGTAATACTTGCGTACTTGCCGAACATCAGTAATCCGCCGCGTGTAAATCCTTCTTTGCCGGTTTCTCTATCTATACGATAACCTCCTATCTTAGTAAGAAATGTCAAATCATCCACTTCGTTCCACGGATGACTTTCCAAACGCAACAAAAATCGCTGCCTGTATGCGCGCAAGGTTTCTTCGTCAATATCATTCATTGAGAAATTCGGCAGAATATCGCTGTCAAAAGAATGTTGTGTAACTTGGGCATCGGCAAACATGCGTTTTACTTCTTCGTCACTGCAACAATAATCCCCTTCATGATTGCGGATGTAGGTGTGTCCGAATGGATTATGTGTCAAATAAACAGGGCGCATATTATATGAGGCACGAGGCACTTTGATAATCAATACAGGTGCATCTTGCCAATTCCCTATCATGACGTCGTTTTCCGTCACTAATGTGGCACTGATTTTACCCCTGTTACGCACTGTATCCCAGAATATCTTTTTGTATGACAGCAATTGCTCTTTTGTGGTATGGGAAGGAATATATTTCCCGTCTTTCTCTTTCACGCCCAAAACGATGACGCCACCGTTCGTGTTGGCAAATGCAGAAAAAGTCTCCCATAAACTTTCAGGGAACCCACCCTTAGCAGACTTGTATTCTATTTCTGCATTTTCCGGCAGTCCGATTATTTCACGTATGGATTTCATTTATACAATAACTGTTATTGATTATACAAATTATTTCTTCCTGTCCATCAACTCTTCCCATGTTATAAAATCAGGCTTTGAGTGTCAGTATACCCTTTTCTCATCTGTCAATTATACAATGGCAGAAAAGGGCTATCAATATGAATATGTGGAAAGGACAGGCTATATTATCCTTCATCTTCAGGGATTGCTTTCTCTACGAAAGTATATACAATATTGGCTACAGCGTTGGCCAAATTAACAGGTACGCCGTTGCTAATAATCTTGAATTTAGCAGATAAACGTTCTGCGCCTAAAGTATATTTATCGTCAACTCCCTGAATGCGGAGCGCTTCTCTTACTGTCAATCGTCTATTTTCGTACGGATGAAGAAATACCTCGTTATTCCCAAAGCATGTTGTCGGACTATAGCGATATCTGTGTAAGCGCTTGAATGAACGACGTTTTGTGTCGCCTTCGTTTATTAATCTACGAGAATCGGCATCTTTAATAAACTTAAAGTATTCATTTCCATTAGGCAATTCAGTTGCGCCATCTATACATTTCTGTACGCATAGTTCGTAAGGAACACCTTCGGGCATTATCGGAGTCTCTCCAAATGCGTTTTCCTGTGGCCAGTTGAATTTCATATCAGCCTTAGGATATTTCGGTTGTGGCCATGGGAAACTCATGGAACTGATGCTTGCTAATGTGGGCTCTTTCGTAGCCACCTCCGAGAATAAATCCTTGCGTAGTCCGACGATAAATACACGTTGCCTATATTGCGGCACACCAAAGTAGAGTGCATTAAGCGTCGTTCGGTCAATATAATAATCCTCACAGATATTATTCAATAGCAACGTATCCAGTATTTCTTTAGATTTCTTTCTCATCAACAGACCAGCTACATTCTCCATAACAAAGAATGCCGGTCGCATCTTACGAATGCGATTGTAGAATATCTGCGTCATCTTTCCACGTTGTCCGCTAAAACCAAGTCCATTGCCACTCATTGTGAAGTCTTGACAAGGGGGACCGCCAATGATACCCCAAATAGTAGGAGTACCATCGGGAAACGCTTGTTGCATTATATATTCCCATTTTAAACTCGACAATGACTCAGTGCTGGTGATAGGACAGAATTTTTTCTTATGTCCTTTTGCCCAAGAAGACATTCCCTCATCATGTAATTGAGCAAAGACCTTGTCATACTCATTTGCAAAAACCACATCAAATCCAGCGTTGATAAATCCCATGTCCATAAATCCTCCACCGGAGAAAAATGATATGATTGGTATTCGTTTTCCCATATTATTCTTGTTCGTACACAAGTGTATTTTCTGTTATCTTATAGGTATAGTCATCGGCAAACTGTGATGCACGGATAATATTAACAAATGTGAGCGTTCTTCCTATATACTCTTTGGGATTATCTACATTATATGCATCTAAACCAGATAGATATAACGTATCGCTTCCTTTGCAAAGTACATACATATTTGTACTGGGCATCTCCATTACCTCACCTGTTATTGTTTGGTAGTAGGACTCCGCAGAAATGGTTCTATATTTGCACACATGCCGACATCCACAATTAGCACATAGTCCTAATTCTGGTTTTGCGTATTTCTTAAATTCTCTCGTAGCAATTATATTGTTCAACCCCAAAACAGTTTCTTGCACTTTGGACAATAGTTGTTTACTATATGCCTGCGAATAAGGTATATCGTGATTCACTCCATCAATATCAACCAATGTCAAGTGACGAGGCGCGCCCATAAACAAGTGTTGACACATAGTTGCATATAGATGTAATTGGATTACATATTCAGTTTTTATGTTGCCAGTTTCATCCAATACATGCCCTGATTTGAAATCAAACACATCTACATATTCTCCGTCTGTGATTAACTTATCCGCTATACCTATCAGTCCTAATCTTGTACAATCTAACCATTTCTCCAAATACACCTTGGTTGTTTCAGACGTTGAGGGAACTGCATTGAGTTTCCTCATTATCCCCATCGCATAACGTATGGCCCCATTACGTTTGTCGTAATCATTCAAACCTACATTTTGTAGAGTCGGATAGTATATTGTTAATTTTTCCTTTTCCAAAGTCACCAACTCATCCCATTTGTTCTTCAGGTCTGCTATTGAATGTAATTCTCCTTTCTGTGTCAACTCATAGAGTTTGTGAATTATTTTACCAAGTATAACATTACGATTAGATGGTAATAACAGCGTATGGTTGTTGAACGTTTGTAAGGCTTTTAGGAGTAACACCTGATAACCACATCCACGGTTGACCCATGCAAATGTGCTGGGAGATAATGTTTTTATTTGTATATTATCCCATACGCTTTCAATATGTGGAATCTTGACGAATTGCATTATCGCTTCGGTGCTTTTTGGATGTATTCGTAGCAATTACTTGTTCTACGCAGCAAATTAAAAGTATCGATCACGACTACATTATCCTCGGATAAGTCTTTACCAAGCAGGATACCTACTTCTAACAGAGCATCTGCTAACACTTTGGTAGTACGAACGCCAGCCCAGAGAGGATGTGCAGCAAATATAGGTTTGCATTTGTTTTCCATATCGTACAGGTATGGTATACCATTTTCTGCAATAGCCAATTCAAATATGCCATTATAGAAACTCTCGTTAAGAGCGACAAGACGATCTTTAGCCATTTGAGTCCAACCTTGTAATTCTGGATAATTAAAGTTACCATCAGCACCGACTTTATAGTTGGCATCTGTCATGATGCGGAATAATGCGATACCTAACCGCCAATCCAATAGTCCGTGGTAAGGCATATTTCGATACGTCTTCAAACACTTGTAGCAAGACGAATCACACTCCTTAATATGTTCATCGCTCAACATTTGCTTGAAATAAACGTCTGTTCCATGTAATATACGATGTGTGCATTCTGCGAAGTTATTGTAGAAGTCTGCTACAAAACCAGAACCGTTTATCTTCTCATCCGCCAAGCAGACTTCACCTAAACGCCCCGCCTTGGATAAAACTTCCACGACATCTATTTCCGTAGGATCGACATCCAAGCGAGAAGCTATAGCACGTTGTATTATAAATGAAAGCGTGTAATATGCGGCCCGAACACCTTGTGTGCGGAAATCTAACTTTCCCTCATCATTACAATGGAATGGTTCTAATACCAGACCATCTACAGGAGACTTTGGTGAAAGTGTTATCACGTTCGTTATTTTTTGTGCCGCCAACTGAATATCTTCCATTTCTGCTGTTGGCTTAACGAACGTAACGACATCTTTTGTATCCAACGTTTCCAAGCGTACGCGCTCCGTAGTCATACTGTGCGGTTTGTCTGTTCCGTTATAGATAGGATCCGCAATCCATTGTTTGGCCGTAGACAAGACACGTGTACCTCCAATAGTATAACTCACCTCGCACTCACCACCTCTTATGACCTTATCGCTAACACGCCAGGTCTTACCTCCTTGGCGGAATGTAAGAGAATAGTTTTGGCCATCGGGGCAAGGCAGAGTTTGCGGCTCTGCCGATGTTTCCATATTGATACCATTTCGTTTCACTAAGATATCGGTATCATCGCGTTGGTCAAATCCTTTTGACAGGCTAGTAATAAATGCTGCCGGTGTGCAGATGGTAGATGCCGCCATTGGAGATTGGCAGCATGGACAACTTCTTGTTATTTTATCGAGTTCCTCTGATGTTTCTATATATCCGCAACTCAAATTGCTACATTTCCAAAGTGTCATCCGCAACGGGAATATCGGTGCTGTCGGATCTCCTTTTGTCTTTAGACATTTCCGACCATCCATTCCTTCTCCGTACGATAATGAACTTTGCGAGAAACCTATAGCAGTTAAGACATGTTTGTCTTTGGTTATGGACGCTCCCGGAGCAAATGCCGAGATGGCTTGGTCTATTGGCCTTGATACGCTAGATAATTCATCACTTATCACATTGCCTTTCTCATATCGGAAACTATGGTATAACAAACGGTCGCGTGTTGGCATACCATACATAGGGAGCACGCCATCTTCTGCCAAACATTCAGCAAGCGATTCTGCGAAGACGGAGGAATCTGCTACTGCTTTATCCATTTGCTTACATAGACTCCCATCTTGCTCTGGATGTGTTGTATAATCAATTAAGCGATTTATTAAGTCCTCATTCTGAGTTAATAACGACGCTATCTTGCGCAATAAGGGTTTATTTGCTTCGGCGGATAACCATGCTTTAATATCGTCCTTAATCCCATTAATATTATCTTTCCATTCTTGACGTGTACCAAACTCACCATGTGTATTACCATCTAAACGGATATCGTTCTTATCCGCATACGACTTAAAGGCGTAGTACAGAATTTCCTTTGCGAATAAACGTTGGAGAATTTCGTATTGGTCCATTGACAAAAATGGTGTTGGTGGTTGATCTCCAGTTATTTGCTGAGGATTCAAGAAGTAGTGTTCATCATGACTACGACCACGACAGAGAGTCAAAATGACGGAATATGCTTGACCACGGCGACCACCTCGACCAACACGTTGTTGGTAATTGAATCGTTGAGGAGGCATATTAGTAAGCATTACACCTTGAAGAGGACCGATATCCACACCGACCTCCATAGTTGTGGTTACGCTCAATACATCTATAGAGCGTGCTTTTTCTATGTATTCCGAATTTACTTCTTCGGGTTTTATACGGACTATATCACGGAATTCTAACTGACGTTCTCCTTGGTCATCAGTCTGACCGGATAATTCCTCGCTGTGCAAGCGACATGCAGGACGCTCTTTAACGACGTTAATCATCAAATCGGTATGCTTCCGTAACTCTTCGACGGTTATCGTACGTGCATCGTCCAGAGACTGGCAACAGCCGGAACATATTCCTGCTGATTTATTCAAATGAACGCGACCGCAATGGGAACAGATATAGGCCAAATCATTTGTCGCAACGCATCTGATACGTAACGTATGCGGCTGTAAGAACATCTGTCTATTTCCAGTCCATTGAAGATAATTCAAAACGGTCTGCCCTAAAGTATTTGGCAATTTGACTCGTCGTCCGTCCCTCTCCAAGAAAGGAATACCATATTTTTTACAGCAAGCATAAACATATGCACGAATCGGATCTTTCGCTTTTAGATTCTTAAAATCAGAATCCATATCGCGCGGGAATACTTCATCAGAATATGGGTTATGTTGATAGCGATATGAGTTACCAATTAACCGAATAACCGAATTGACTATCTCCATAAACGTATCGTACGAAAGATAGTTGTTCAGGTTCGGTTCGGATGCATCTGAAAGATTAGCAGCAGAAAGAATCTCTTGAATCTTTGCATTGTCTTGAATAACAGTTACCCATCCAATACCCGAACTTTCTGCGTTATAGTGCAATCGTCCGAATAACACTTTCATGACATTTTGGATGATTGCTTTGCCTACTTTTGTATTGACGTTCTTTATAAGTTTGTCTTTATCCGGACCAACTGTGTTATCAATGGCACTATCAATCTTATACCATTCTATCGGTTCCGTGTTTTCTGTTGCTTCGAAGTGTTGATTGTTAGAATCGCAACCGGCAGGATTAGCATATATGTCATGAAATGCTTTGTAAATAGGTGATTGCCTGCAATCCGTCAATTGAATTAAATCATTAACAGAAACCGTACGAGAGAGTGTATCTTTTATAGCCGCTATCTCGTCATCGATTCCATATAGCGTACGTTGCGCATTTCGTTTTCTTCGCGGATCTGCTTGCGGATCGTTGAGCGTATCACTAGCATCTTTCTTGTCCGCATACAAATCTTGCAATTCTTGTTTCTTTGCTGAATAATCAATCTGGGGATCAAGTGTGCATTGTTCAACAATAATATCACGCATCAAGTCAGTATATTGCTCCCGTTCGATACTATTGGCTACAATCGCAGCATCTTGTCGACTATCGGCAAATGTTACCAACTTACGATTATGGAATGTTGGTAATTGGTAATACAACTCGCGTGCATACAATTGCGTCACTTTATTGAAACCAGTTCGGAAACCTCTTAGAGGAGAACGATATGCTCTCCCATGTTTATCTGTAGCACAATGTGGACAATGGCAGGGTAATGCAGGCGCTTGCGTGGCTGTTTCAATATTGGCTTCACCATCCAAATCCTTAACGGTATATAAATATCCGCGAATGCCAGAATGAGTTTCTCCTTCATCAGCCAGCGTGACAAATCCAGTTTTTTCATCCAAATACGCCAATTGCCACTCACAGTCAGCATCATCTTCTTCTTTGCCAAATCCCAATTTATGGAGCATCTTGACATCTTGTTCGTTCAATTTCCTCTCTATATTCTCATCCAATATAGGATAGAATACAGCAAAGTCTCGATAATTTCGTTTTTCTACCATCACTTGACTTTGTCGTTCCGGTAAAGCTTCGAGATTTGAACTGGTAGGAAGTATATCCGTTAACCAGCGATGTGTACCTTGTTCGCTATATGCATGACGTTTGCCTGCATAGAAAAGCGTACCACATTGTTCACAATATAGCAGTTCCAATACACGTTTCTCACCATCTACGTCACGAGAGTGTGCATGCAAGCGTCCAACAGGTTTGTCCTCTTCGTATTTGTCCAAAGTAGCCCACAGTCCGTCTATATTTCGATAGAATAAGTGAAAACGGAAACGCTGCATTGGTCCACAATCAACTCCGTACGTTTTTTTGTCAAAGATATCGTATAAACCACGGAGTATTACAAATCCCTCTGCGGCCTTTGCGATCTCATCGTCATCTTTTTCTCCAAATAGAGATGACGCAAAGAAATGACCACCCCAATCTGACGGAGATTCTATTTCTCCTTTACCTTTACAGAAAGGAAGTGCTCGATTATGACCATACTGACCTAAATCAAACGTATCAGATAAGCGTTTAGCAATAGCCAACTCTTCGGATGACAGTACTTGAAGTAATTGGATAAGTCCATCAGATTTCGATAATTTATAATTCGCGTAGTTAGCCAATGAGACCGCAGCATCAAGACAGATAGCATCTACATATTGTTTGACTACATTATTACTTGCATACTCTTCGAAACACAATGGATTCTCATAGAACAGGTCGTATATTTTGATAAACGGTTCTGTTGGTAATACAGAAGCATATTGTTGGTTAAACCGGATATAATGTCCTTCAACCACATTTTCTGGTGTGAATTCACAACCAAAGAAATTCTCAAGGAATTTTAGGCTCTCGGCTTGTTTCTTTCCGGTAACCTCCAAAGAAGCAGAAGATGATAAAATGCGTAATTGAGGACTATCGGGAGTAAGTCCCAAACGATTTAGCAACAAGCGAATCAAATATGCGGTTTCAGTTCCAGAAGTGCCACGGTTTAAGTGCAACTCATCAATAACCAGATGAAAGATATGCGATTCGTCTTTTTTTAGCCAATCACGCGTCTTGGTTAAAATAGGATTGTCCACCTCGCGCATAAGCATCATTGCCAACATAGAGTAGTTGGTAATAAGAATATCCGGGGGTGTTTGCTGCATATCGAAGCGTGTACGCATCTCAGAAGAAGCAATACCATCTTTGCCTTTTGTCATTTGGGAGATAGTTCTACGAATATCGTACTTATCTTTGTTCTTCTGGATGTCTCCTGCGGATAGACCTGTTGTGTCTAATAACTTGAGCGTGTCCTCGGTCATCGAATCCAGCTCTTGCATAGAGTGCAATAAACTTTTGTAAATGCGCGTGTTGGATGCTTCCTCTTTATACTTCGGATAGCCGGAAGTCGGTGTTGATCCATTATACCGACCGAAGAAAATGCGATTACCTTTCAGCCGTTCTGTCATCCATTTCTGTACTTCGTCATTGTCCAATGCATCGCGGAGACGAGTCATCTGATCTTCTACGAGTGCATTCATCGGATATATTATGAGTGCACGAACAGCAGCATCGCGTTGCTCATTTGGACGTTGCATGGCTTCCGGAGCCAAAAGACCAGGTCTGCCTTTTATTTTATCAGGGAAAACAAATAGATATTTCTTGTTTATAGGATTTCCATCGTTTGCTTTCCACCAAGCATTTTCTGGGTAAATGTTGGGTTGTTTCCATTCGCGCTCTGCTTCAGCGATAATGTCCGCCAGCATAGGCAGTAAGAACGACTCGGTCTTACCAGAACCTGTGCCAGATGTAATAACACAATTCTTGCCACTTAATGCTTTTTGCAGCATTTCGGCTTGGTGACGATAAATAGGATAATCTCCACGAATAAGACCTTTGTTGATAAACTCCTTGAACAACTGTTGTGCTTCTATACTCATGCCGGGCAGGTCTGAAGGACGCAATGTTGAAATGCGCAACTTCTCATTATTCTCTATCTCTACATTCTCGTACGCAGGAAGAGGCTCAATCCATGGTTCTCGAGATGCGACTTTGTCAGTACGCAGTAATTCTTCACGCTCCCTTTCAATACTCTCGTAGCGAGTGCCGAAAGCAGTCTTAATATACAGGAGAAAGTTATCACGGATCTCCTTGTATGCGCAAATAGGATTTATAAGATATTTTGCCATATTAGTATTGGTTTATTGTCCTAGTTTTTGGAGAATATTCTCAGGCTTACTTGCAAAGGTGCAAGGATTTACATCCAAATCATATGTTCTGCTTCCGAATACTGATTCCGGTGTGTTGCCATTTAATAAAGTTAGTGCTCTTGCATATAGTAAAGGCAAACGAAACTGCTGAGGCATACTGATTTGGACAGTATCTTCATCATAATGAAGTATCTTGACATGTGCTTTATACATACCAATAAAATAGCCCCAATATTTATCAATCTCTACCATCCTACCTTCGTCTATGGAGATGGTTATTTCCTCTCTAGAGCCCGGAAAGAAAGTAACCACATCATCCTGAGAATCAAAAGAGGTCTTATCTATTTCGTAATTGGCAATGGCTTGTTTAGCGACTAATCTATTAGGATATATTGTGCCAACTTTCTTGTAATCAATGGCGCGGAAACTCCTTACGCCAAATAAGTCTCGTTCAATTCCGCTAACTTGGTGAACTGCCATATAATCTTCAACGGCTGGTAAAGCCTCTATCAAACTATTCGCATAGATATTATCCTGATATAGTAAATGACAACGTTCTGCCAAAGCCTGAAATACTGACCGATCTGCCGCATGGATATATATTGTTTGCGGCTGTAAATAGTCTGATGATTCAAGATACTCCACCTGATAACCCAAAGACTGTCGATGTTTCTCAATCTCTCTCACTAACGCAATAGTACGTCCCCCTGTTAAAAGACACTTAAAACTATTCTCAGCACATCTAATACGAACTATTTTTTTACCACCAATACCAGGAGTTACTTCCCGAATATACTTCGGAGTCAACAAAATTAATGTTGGACGATTAGCCGTCAATCTTAATCCGCCTTCGGTATAGGCATAATTGATATAACCCATTCTAAAATAATCCGCCAAAGTGTTCCCGAGAGAATACTTGTCAGTCGAAAAACGTGAATCATTATCTCCGAAATCCGAAGATAGTCTATCACGAATCTCTTTTAGCCATGACATAGTAATAATCCACCGACTTGTCTGATATGAAGCGGATGTGATAGCGTAAAGCAGATAATCCATTTCTAAATATTGTCCTGCTTGAATTGGCTCAGGATTGGCTCTTTTCATTTGCGAAGCAAGCATAGACCAATTGACAAGGGGTTTTCCAATCACCCAACTCGGTAACTCAAGACCGTTAGACAACGCTGGTTCATTTAATTCGCCCCATTTATCAAGAGATATTTCCTTGAATTCAGTAGGCAACACAAAATCTACAAACTTGTATGTTTTGCTATGAGGTATTTGCTCTTCGTTGTGGAATAGCACAAATTCCTTCTGAATCTGGAAGATATTGGAGAATACTCTCAGAATCCATAAATTCTTATCGTGATCATAGGTAAGTTCTGTCGAATTACGATGCAGATTATGTACGGATACTGCGTATATCTTATCTTTGTATACGTCCACACCAGTAATCTCAAATTGTGCAGGTAACAATTTAGACAGATAAACTACACCGGAATCGTCTGCTATTTTTACTTCAAGGTTATTGATTGCTTTGCAACGGACTTCGCTTTTGAACCGCAAGTTTCTCTTATTGGGAAGTTCTTCTGTAGCATGTTCAATTCGATAAACAACATAGTAGCCACCTAATACATTTTCTTTGACCAACTCTGCGCTATTGGCAGTTAGCCATGTCGTAAAATCATCTGTTGCATCATTCCGTATTAATACGAAATAGAACTCTCCTTTGATAAATTCATTTGTGGCAATATACTTATTCTTGTATTGACGTAACAAATAATAATCCGTTACAATATGACGACCTCGTAAAGATTTGTCTGCCTTCTCATGGATGCTGTATGTATTCTGACGCGAAGCAAATATATTCCTTTCTTTTTCTTCATTCAAGCAGAAAGGTCGGTTCGCGAATCCATCATTTTTAATATAAACAACTGGAAGTTGCTCTTTAGTAGCATCCTCCACAAACGACATATCGTCCATGTTATCCATATCAAAACAGCGCAATTGAAGCGCAAACGAGCACAGATTACGATGTGGTTCGTAATCCATTTGGAGAAGCAACGGATAGCTTGTATTTTCAGACTCTACTCGTATCTTACCCGTGCTACGATCGCGTTCTTTGATACGTGTCGTGCCATCCCAACGGTCATACTCCTCTCTTAAAACGCTTGTGAGATAATCGTGGAACTCCGTTCCTGTAAGTTGCTTGAACTTGGATAATGATACTCCTGCGTAACTATAGTGATTTTGGAATGCAGACAATAAGCGGTCATCCTCAATATTTGTTTTCGGGACAAGACCTGCCTTATCAAAGATAATGCAGAACTTTTGTAATTTGGATGGAGATAACAGACTCTGTTTCATCAAGGAACGTACATATTGATGATTCCCCTTGTCTGATTTTACATCATCTGCTTGGAATGGGATATTGTTATTGACAGCCCAGAGATTGATACCAGACCATATATTATCCAACTTTATACTAGCAAGAAGATTGAACGATTTTTTTACAGGGCTGATAATAAGTAGATGCTTGTGGAGGAAAGGAAGCAGATGCCCATAATAGTTATTACCGTGTAACTCCAAATTGTCATTTTCACATATTGGCATCATTAACAATGCAACAATAGGCAGGAATGCTAAATAATCACGATTTGAATCTATGATATTCAGCAATTTTAACTGCAAATCTTTAATAGTAGCATTTCCGGATGGTGTTAACCAGAATTGACGGACAAAGTCATTCTCTATATCTTCATCTGTACACTCTGCGGCATACTTTTTATATGTAATCTCTACGTTTTCTTCCTTTGCAAAATCAATCAGATCTTGCATCGTAATATGAAGCATCACACGAGAAGTTCCCTCTCCGCGGAAATAATATTTGCTAATAAGTTTACTCCATGAGATATATTCCATAGTTGTGTAGTGATTTATACTCCTAAATATATTCTATCTCTGTGATATGCCAAGTAATCGCGGTTTGGGCGATGTTCTATGGGCATTATCAGTTTTTGTCCAGCAATACTGCCGAAATGTTTGTCAAAATACTCTTGTGTTTCGTATTCTAACAATGCAGATGACAGACAGACCGTATAATCATTCGGCGAAATGGTTATTAATCCGCAGTCAAAAGCCTTGTCATATAAAACAGACAAACAGATGCCATTTTCGGGATTGAGTTTTTGCATAGGCGTGCTTTCCGCCCATGGGATGATATGGCTGGCAACCAATAAATTCGGAATGGTAATTCCTGTAAGGGCACAACGTTCTTCATAGTTGTACAGAATCATTGAACGGAAAACTGATTGATTGACTCTTTGTTTGATAACAGTCTCTTTTTCTTTTCCCTCTAATTCCTTGGAAGTAAGGTGCAATGTTTCCTCTATGGGACGATGCAACAGGTTGGCTTTTATGCGCTGTGCTTCCATAAACAATTTTTCTTTGTCATTGGCGAACTCATCCCATATAGGTTTGCAAACTTTCATTCCTGCAATCATTCCTGTGCGTCCGGATCCCGTGATATACGGGTCGCAGGCAGCAAAATTGACAAGTCGTAATGCTGCCGAGTTTTCCGACCGACCTATCAGGCGTGCCAGTTCTTTCACTTCCTTGGTACTATGATTAAGTCGTCCAAACGGAAGTTGGAAATATACACTGAGGGTCAAAATCAACTCCTCTCGCGTCCATCTGTTCTGCTGGGTGGTCATATCATAAGTACATTATCTGCATTATACAAATTAGGGCGTAAAGATACGAAAAGTAATTGACGTGTGCAAATGGATTTTTATTTTTGCCTTTGTGAAGATGAGTCTAATGGGGCAAATAGGACGAATGAGAGACTCCGCTAATTGCCGTATAATTGGTCATTAATGCATAGCGAGATTAGATTCCACTAATATCCATGCAGTGCCATTGAAATACGGAGAAACATATAATTAACCACGAATTAGCCATTAATTGCATTATTGGGTACAATTCTCCGTTAATTGCCGTTAATGAACCGTTAATGCATAGTGAGACCAAGGCTCCATTAATGCCCGTTAAAGAGCCATTAAAACACTGATAAACATATAATTATCCACGAATTAATCATTAATTTCGTGGTATATAGTCTGTTATATTCGGTCAAAAAAACTTAGCGTTGCTATGGCAATAGTTCGTAATTGGTGCTTCGTCCGCCTTCGGCGGTCTTGCGGAGTACGCCTTTGGCTATCAAATCCTGTATGTCACGCAAAGCGGTGTCCTGTGAGCAATGGTTGATTTTTGCCCACTTCTGCGTATTGAGTTTACCCGTGAAGCCGTCCCAAAGCATATTCAGCACTTTGCGTTGCCGCTCGCTGAACGGTGTACCTTCAAGGCGTTGCCAGAAGGCGGTTTTCTCCAATGTGCGGTCCGTAGTGCGGATAGCCTCTTCCAATGATGCATTAAGGGCAGTGAGAAACCAACGTATCCATTCGGTCACGTTGCTGTCGCCATGTTGCGTGTACTCCAACACCTCGTAATACTCTTTCCAGCGGCGGAAAATCTCGGCGGACAGGCTGTAGTAGCGTTGTGCCGACCGGTCCGCCCGCGCGAGCATCATCTCTGTAATAATGCGGGTGATGCGCCCGTTGCCATCGTCAAACGGATGAATGGTGACAAACCACAAATGCGCCAATGCCGCACGGATGAGTGCATCGGTGCCGTCGTCCGTGTTCAGCCATTGCAGAAAGGTCTCCATCATCTGCGGCACATCGCTGCTCGGTGGTGCCTGGTAGTGTACCGTCCGATGCCCCATAGGTCCCGATACCACTTGCATGGGTTCGTCGCCCACGCGCCAAGAGCCGATGGTGAGTTTATAGCCGTTGCTGTAGCCCGTAGGAAACAGGGCGGCATGCCAGCCAAAGAGTTGCTCCGCCGTGAGCGGCTGCCAGTAGTTCTGCGTCGCTTGCAACATGACATGGACTATCCCCTCCGTGTAGTGGTCGGGCGTGTGGTCGATATCCAAGTCCACGCCGAGATGATGCGCGATGGACGAGCGGACACTGTCGCGATTGAGGTCAACCCCCTCGATACGCGATGAAGTGACAATCTCCTCTGTGAGAGAATCCATCTGTCTCTGCACGCCTTCCATACCGAGCATACTCATTCGCCCCAGCAGTTGCCCCTGCCGATAGCGCACTTCGCCCAGCAAGCCCATGAGGCTGTTGCCGTCCCATGAAAACGCCGTCCAATTATCGTGCTGCCAAAGATAGATTGCTCTCATCGTCGTGCTCCGTAAAATCTGCGACAAAGGTACAAAGGATTTGACAGATATGCAACTTTTGCGGCGAAAAAACGCCGTATTCTACGCAAATATGCGGCGAATAGATGGCTATTCTCCGATAATAACATTGAGGAACATGTAATTATCCACGAATTGACCATGAATTCGTTATTGGGTATAGGGTTCCGTTAATTACCGTGAATGAACCGTTAATGCATAGCGAGACATGTCCATTAAAATGCCATTTGACCTCCGCTAATTGCCGTATAATTGACCGTTAATTTCGATACTGTCGTACATGTGCTACCCCGTACATGTGCTACCCATTGAGGAGACGTGTCAAAACAAAATACATAATATTCCCCCCGCAACCGAAACGGGTTGCGGGGGGATTGGTTGTCGTTATCTTCTGTTGTTTATCTGCTTTGTTAATCTTTTGTGTTTATCCGCGCTGTCAATCTTCTGCGTTCATCCAGTCGGTCAGGATATAACGGTAGGTCCGGCGCTCGGTGTTGTTGATTTCGAGATTGCCGCCATACAGGGAATTTCCAAAGACTGCATCGTATTTCCAATTCCCCAGCGTAAACTTGAACAACGCCGGCAAGTGCAAATCAACATCTATGGCACGGACGGAATCATTGACATGCGCCAACTTGATTAAGCCCGGATTCCACATACCCAAAGACGCCTGATTGCCGGTGATGTACACCTCCTGTTTGGCATCCTTGACCACAATCTCGATATGCTTGCGGTAGGTCTGCTTGGAAAGTGCGGTGGTGTCGCCCGCAGCCAATGATTTGACAGCGTCCAAGTAGTCAAAATAGCCTTGATAGGCATCGTTAAGCGCCGAGGGGTAGGAGGTGAGGTGGTCGTAGTCCGGATAGGATTTCCTCTGCCATACGACATTGGCGGGCAGTTGGCGGGCGTCAAGATACCGGTAAACCATCTCCCGTGCCGGTTTCCATGCCTCCCACCGAGGAGACTGCCGCTCTTCTCCCGCATCGCTGAAAAAGAGATAGCATAGCCTGTTTTCGTCAAATTTGTAATTGCAGAACTGCTTGGCAAGCAGCAACTTGTCCTCGCCGAAGGTCAGATTGGGCGAAAGGAAGAAATAGTCCGTAAACGGATTGCCGTTCATGAGACATTGCAGCATAAAAGACGCCCCCAACGAATGTCCGATACCCAGACTGCGCTCCGTAGTCCGGTAATGGCTGCGGATATAGGGCATCAGTTCGTATCGGACAAAGTTCATCAAATCCCCGGAATGTCCTCCACGCCCGTAGTGACTCCGGATGGTCGCGCTGTCATTGGGCAGAAAATCATCCTGGCGGCTGTACCACATCATCTGCGGGCTGCATATACCCACTACAATGAACCATTTGGACTGGTTCTGGAACGAAGGCATTGCGGCAGCCATGAAAAACTGCTCCATGGTCTGCGCGTCCGTAGTATAGACCACATCAAAGTCGGTGGCATCGAAATAACGGTAGAGCGGAGGCAGATAGACAAACACTTTCCGCTTGAAATCAAAGTACTCGGACTCCAGCATGAGGGTGTCAATGTGCCCCGTGATGTAGATGTCCTGTCCCGCAACCTTTTGGTCGCTGGTATTTGCAAAGGCTCTGCCCGGGCAGAGCAGGAGAGCGATTGAGAAGAAAAATACAAGTCGTTTCATATCACAATAATTTGGTGCAAAGTTAAGGATTTTAGTCGATGTGTGCAAAATAGTATTAGGATTTTGTAAGGCGGATGATAATATCCTTTGCTATAGATGTGGCACGTCATGTATAGGGAATGTCGTGCTGAATTATGTAATAAAAATACGTCAAGTTGCGTAATAGATACGCGCCGAATTGTGCAGTTAAGATGCGCCAAATTATGTAATTGCCATGCATAAAAGTGCGCAGGTAAATAGGGTGTGTGGTTAAAGCCGTTGGGGCATTATTGCAATCGGTGTTTCACCTGCTCTTCTATGGCGCGAAGTTCTGCGGCATCTTCCCTGTCGGCTTCAAGTGCATCGAAAGCCCTGCGGCGTTGGTCAAAATCGGTATATATACTCTCCACCTGCTTTTCCATTTCTGCGGTGGTGATATATCAAGCGAGTAGAACGTTACCTCGTATCGCTTGCCGTCAGAGGCAGTTGTTAAGTAATCCTTAATAACTGAATTTGTATCTAACTCGCTTTCTTTTAGTATATTATTGATGTGTATATTGATATTCGGCACCGAGGTGGCAAAAAGTTCCGCCATCTGTTTCTGGTTCATCCACACCTGTCCGTCTTTAGCATACAAGACCACACTCGATTTGCCATCGTCGGTGTGGTAGATGATGATGCTGTTTTGAGGGGTGATGCTCTCTGTCTTGTCCATAGTATTTTATTTCGTTTGTGGCGAAGTCTCCCTGTTTACATTCTCTATTTACATATATCGTTATTGCCTGTTTGCATTCTTCGCTACGGCATTCAAGGCACGAATGGTCTCCATGTAGTCTTCTTCGGCAGGAGAGAGGGTGCGTTGCTTGTATTTCTTGTACTCGCTTTCGGCGTACTCCTTTGCCGCCTCAAAAGAGATTTTGCCTTTACCCTCCAATACAGGACGGTCGTTGGCACGTATCAGGTTATCCAACAAATCAAGGTAGTCTTTCATAAACATACGCTTGTGGAGTTTCGCCTGCATCTCCGCGAAATCAAAGAATCCGGATACAAGGCTCTTCATAGCGTCCAACTCTTCGGGTTCCATGTAGTTCTTTGCCACCGACACCTCGGCTTTGACGGGTTGGCGACCTTTGAACGTGCGCAAGCCCATAAACGGCTCGTCGGCATTGGCACGCTCTCGAATCAGTTCACCAGCCGTATGCTCGTGAATGGCGAAATGGAACTTGTTCTGATAGGCGGCAAAGAACCGTTTGCTCTCTTCGGCGGTCTTATCGTAGTCGAAACTGGTGGCATAGAGGTCGAGTACCTGACGGTAGATAAGTCGTTCGTCAGAACGAATGTCGCGTATTCGGTCTAACAACTCACGCCAATAGTTGCCGCCTGCATTGCCTTTGAGCCGCTCATCATCAATGGTAAAGCCCTTGACGATGTACTCATGTATACGCTTCGTCGCCCATTGACGAAACTGCACGCCTTGGATAGAATTGACACGATAGCCCACGGAGATAATCATATCAAGGTTATAATAGGCTACATTGTACACTTTGCCGTCGGAGGCAGTTGTTGCAAAAAATGCAACAACTGATTTTTCCGACAACTCTCCTGTCTCAAAGACATTCTTTATATGCCTACTAATAACAGACTTATCCCGTTGAAACAAACCTGCCATTTGGTCTGCTGTCAGCCATACGGTCTCGCCTTGCAGCAAGACATCTATCTTAGCTATGCCGTCGGTCGATTGGTATATCACCACTTCGCCGTGGTTTTGGTTGTCTATCTCATTCATAATACTTATCTATCATCTATGTGCTTAGCCACTAACTTTTTGCTGCAAAGATAAGGATTTATTTGCAAATGTGCAAATACACCAAATGAGGCAGATATGCCGAATACGTCCAATAAGGCAGCCATCTTTACAATGCTACGGCTTGCAGTTCGGCGAGGGCGGTGTAGTAATCGCGTTGGGCGGTGGCAGACCATTATGGCCGAGATATATAGCATACAAGAGTGGCTGCCCAACTGAGCAGCCACTAATTATACATTATGCATTGCGCAGTGTTACTTTACCTCTACGCCGGTAGTGGTATATATCTTACCGTTGCGCAGGATATACACTTGTCCGTTGCGGAAGACTTTGCGCACGGCGGTATCACCATCGGCAGATATGTTCTCCACGGCAGTGGAAGGGGATTGTGTGTACTGTGCCTCAAGGGTGAGGTCTTCGGTGGCAGTGAACAGATACGGGTTATCCTTTACGCCATTGCTCCACTGCTCGAACTGGTAGCCGGCATTGGCGGTGGCGGTCAAAGTAACCTGTGAGCCGTAGTCGTATGTGCCTGCACCGGATACATAGCCTTTTATGTTGTCATACAGAACGGTTATGGTATATTCATTCGGCAGGAACTCGGCTGTGTAGGTAGCATCGCCCTCTACTGATATGGTGCGCGGGTTGTCGGTGTTGCCGTCTGACCAACGCACGAAATGGCGATGCGCGTTGGCGGGGACAGCGGTTATGGTGATTTGCTGTCCTGCATCACATCGAATGGTATTTTCCTTCTCGCACCCGGCAATGGCAATATGGAGTGTGAGGATATTTGTAGATGGCGGGCAAACGGGGCGCACAGAAAAGCCGGAGTAGCGGTTGCTGCCGTACCTGCGCTGGAAGTCCGACGCGAAGCGGAGGTACCACGCGCCGCTCGGGCCGTCCGTGCTGAGCGACGAAGACCAGTAGAGGCCGTAGGAATCGGCAAGGTCGAGGCCCGTGCCGTAGCGATACCCCGCAGCGGGGAGGAAGATAGAGTTGCCGTTGGTCGTGCTTGTTACTTGGTAGCCGTTGACACCGTTCTGCGTTGTCCACGTCCATGTGCATTGTGTGCGCAACTCTTTCCACTCGGCATAGGTGGGTATGTGCCATTCTTCGCCCCAATTCGCGGTAGCGGCATCGTCTTCGGGTTCGATGGTTGTCTTGTCGTCGGTGAAGCCGTTGTCGCCGAAACCTGCACTGGTGCAGTACTTGGTGAGTTTGTTGTAAGCACCATTGGCGTGCTTGTAGGTTGCCCACGAGTAGTCTTCTTTTGTGGTGGTCTCGCCCCAACCGTAGTAGTCGCCGTAGTCTTCGGGTGCGTTGGCACCCACGTTGCATGATGCCCATCTGATTCCGCTCGGCAGACCGAGGTTCACCCACGTATGCCCATTTCCCGTGCCGGTGGTGGGACGGAAGTCATACGTTTTACCATTCTTGCCGCAATCCTCATAGACGGAGACCGCTGCAGGGTCCTGCGCCCACGCTGACACTCCCATCAGCAGGGCAATACTCATAATGAGATAAGTTTTTGTCTTCATAATACAATTTATATCTGTCTCCACTTTGTGATTCGGCTATTGACTTTCTCCGTTTTTTACTTTATTTGGTTTACATACAAACATAAACAAAGCGTGAACTTTCGTTCGCTTCATTTGATTCTTTGAGGTTCTGGACTACCTTATCTATTCAAATTTACGCACAGAAAACCCACGCTAACAACGTGAGCGTGCATAAACCTGTGCTTGAATAGATAAATTCTTGAAAGTGTCCGGTTTTCAAAGAATCAAGTTCGGCTGATAACGCTTTATTTAATATGTCATTGCATCGCCTTACCGATGCGCGGTTATGCCATAGGCAAATTGTTTAATGGGTTGTTATATTATTGATATTTTATCATTTACGGCTGCAAAGATAGGCATTTATTCGCACGTATGCAAATAAATGAATTTACGATTTGCAAATTTACGATGTACGATTTATTTTGCGATTTAGTGATTACCTCATATACCTCATTTGTTGGCAGAGTTGGAAAGCGGGTAACGTTCCAATTCGCGGCGGATTTCCTCTTCCGTAGGAAGATAGGGCAAATACTTGCTGGCGAAAATCTGCTCCGAACCGTTCAAAACGGAATACTTGACGATAGTCTCGTCTTTGTCTGCACAGAGCAAGATGCCAATGGTCGGATTATCTCCGGCACCCCGTTTGAGGTCATCGAACATACGGACATACATATCCATTTGCCCGACATCACGATGTGTCAGTTTGGTTGTCTTGAGGTCTATCAGTACAAAACACTTGAGCAGGTAGTTGTAAAACACCAAATCGATATAGAAATGCTCCGTTTCTGTACTGATGCGGTATTGGCGTTTGACAAATGAGAACCCTTTGCCCAACTCCAACAGGAACTCCTGCATATTCTCCACCAAGGCATCTTCCAGCGGTTTCTCGCGGTGATTGGGATAGGGCGGCAGCCCAACAAATTCTAATACATACGGGTCTTTGATAAACTCTTTCGTATCAGGGGCATACTTTGTGATTGTCTTTTGCCCGGTTGTTTGGTTGGCAGATAATATGCGTTGGTAATAGAACGATTGGATGTTACGCTCCAACTGCCTTACACTCCAGTTCTCCCGTACCGCCTCTTGCAGATACCACTCGCGTGCAACGGGGTCTTCTACCCGCATAATCAGCCGGTTGTGACTCCATGATAATTGGGTACACAATGTGTAGCCTTTTTGATTCGGGTAGGTTTTGTAGAACTTACGCATGTTTTTTAAGTTGGCATACGAAAATCCATTGCCGAACTCGGCTGTAAGTTCCTGCGAAAGTTTCTTTAGAATTTGTTCGCCGTAAGCCGCCCGTTCTTGCCCTTGCTGCTCTTCCACCACGATACGTTTGCCAATCAGCCAATATGCCGTCACCATTGTGCTGTTGATGGCACGTGCCGTCAGTTGGCGTGCCTCTTGCAGAATAGTTCGCACATCTTGCACGATATTGGTCGTTGTAGTCAAATTAGCCAAAGCAGATATATTGTTGGTATCCATAAATATGCCGAATTAACTTATTGTGGAGCATATCGGACTCGAACCGACCACCTCAACATTGCGAACGTTGCGCTCTACCAGATGAACTAATGCCCCGAAATGTTTGTTTTAATTTGCAAAGATACAAAAAAGATTTGAAACAGGCAAGAGATGTGTATTTTACATAAAAAGGGTAACGGTAACGTGATACAGAGAACAAAACAAGTTTTACCAGTTTTCCTTATCCTACAATGACGCAAACAGATAAGGAAGTTCTGCTCAAGTCATTGACTACGAAAGTACCCCATTACACCCACGGGCTTACGCCCCCCCGCAGACGTCCGCCTCCACGGCAAGGCGACTGATAAGATGATGATGCAGGACGCTTTGTCCCCACCAATTTCGCCGCCCAAGTACATAGGGCTGCTATGGGCGGCGTGGGGGGATGGAGAATTGGTAATGTGTAATGCATACAATTTACACATTACGCATTATAATGCCACGGCTTGCAACTCGGCCAAAGCCTCGTAGTAGTCGCGTTGGGCGGCGAGGGCTTGGGCGGTGGCGTCGTAGTAGATACTGAGTTCCATCATATACTCAAGCATCGAGATCTGACCCGCCTGCAGGGCTTGCAGGAGCAGGTCGGCACTGTTGGTGAGCAGCAACGCTTCGTGGTAGCCCTGCCACGTCTTTTGCAAGCCTATCACAGCAGCATATTGCATACTGCGACAATTTATTTTTCGCAGCAATTCGGCACGCTACACTATACGCCTTTCTATCTATGCTATTGTGCTCAAGTCTCCTGTTGTATGGTGTCGGTTGAGATTTTGTAAAAATCAAAGAGGAGCCATGCCGGCGTATGAATTTAAGTTTAATTCTAACAAAATGTCACGCGCTCCGAAAGCATTTTGGAATACATATCCGAATGCTTTATTTCAAATAATCACACTTGATAATTACCTGCCTTTTGTCGGTATTTTCTGTAGAGACAATACAACAATAAGCCGAATATCGCATACTACAGCAACAACAGCAGATTTTTTTTGAGGGGAAAGTCCGTCCTTACTTAATCCTTTCTCTTTGTCCCCTGAAGGTAAGAGAGAAAGGCATATATAGTAAAATATATTAATGAAACTATTTGCCATATTTAAATACTCGCAGGACACGCGTCCAATTATTTTCCCACTCACCTCTACAATTGACAATATCAACAATATGTGTATATCCTAATAAGGTACTAAATGAGTTCTCAAACGCGCGAATTCGTGCGTTTTTTTGAGCATTGATATTTGGACTTACACATAGAAAATAGTTAATACCACTTTGGGACGATTGTATAATGTGTTCTAATTTATGAATATTATACAACTCTATATCTAACACATTGGAAAAGATGTGTACTTTTATCCGATTATCATCAGTTACAATTTGAGATGCGTGCAGATTATCAAAATCATAACATATTGCACGAAACTCGACATTATTAGTCAAAACAGATATGTGCAAAATTGCACGAGAAAGAGCAAGTTCTGATGGTTCAATCAATGTAACTCTACAAGGTAGATTTAAATGGTGTTCTTTACAATACTCAATAAATGTCATCGAACCAATCCCCTGCCCACAGCCCCAATCAATTAATTCATATTCTTTATCAAAGACTTTAGGCGTGATATATGGAATTGCGGATTGTATCTTAGCATAGTGCATCTGTCCAAAACACTTTATGTACAAGAACAAGTCACGAGCGGATGTGATAGGATCAACACCTCTGCTCATTAGATATTCATCAAAACTTGTCTCTATAAGAGCAATTGAGCGAATTGCGTGAAATGATGGTTCACTCAAGCCTCGAATCTTATTTGCATAACTGCCTGTTTCTATTTGAACCTTATTTGCATTGTTGTTATCTATTAGAACATTCGCACAACCAATGCGACCAAGTAATGCATCCTTCCATTGTAAAATTTGTTCATAACAAGAAGATGGGTCTACCACATTAAAACTTAACAATGTCGAAATTTCTGGTGTGCAAAGAAATGGATAGTTGGCTTGTCGAATCTTCTTATGCAACATTTGTATCCATTGTGGATGACGCTCTAAAACCGTGAGATAATAATTAGCAAAGGTGGCTATTGCTTTCTTATTAGAATCCTCTTCTTCATTAATAGCCCGCTCTATATACTGACAAATATAATCAAATCGTTCAATCAAAACATCATTAATCGGCACATCAATGCAGAAACACTTTGCCGCTTCCAGTCGAGCTGTCAATTCTATGCCACGCTGTACGATAATATTGTGCAAACGCTGAATACAAGAGTACAACAACAACCGTTCACACAAATCAAATAGTAGCAATATATGATCATCATCTATATCCTCTGGCATATCCAGTTGGACATACTCATCCAATTGATCACGTAGTGCATTCAGTTGATCATAGGAAGCGTTTGTGAGTTCTAAATCATCAAACATCTTTTTATAGTATCGAAGTTTGAGTATCGCTTTTGCTTTCTTTTTTACTACGAGTAGATGAGGCTTTTGTCTTACTCTGGGGAGTTTTCTTCCCCCGTCCTTTGGGAGAAGAGACAGACTGTACGGAGGATGACGTATGAACCTCATCATAAGATAGCATGCCATTATGATTGGTCTCTATTTCATCCCTCAATTTAAGATTTGTTTCTTTTAGTTGCGATACATATTTTTTCCCTATTTCAGCCACACATTTAGTCTTTTCTTGCTCCTTCTCCTGAAGTGCTTTTTGAATCATAGTACGACACACACATTCCATTTCTATATCAAACAATTGAGATACTTCCTGAAACAACATTGGGGCAATATATTTCTCCAATTTTGTATGGATTCTAGTAAATTCTTCAGCGCATTTTGGAAAGAACGAACGAAACCATTCGTCGGAACCAACTGTGGCTTTTTTTTTACAAATCACGTACTGATCTAATAATAGGAATTCTCCGTCTACCAAATTCTCCTTTTGAGCAATAGTTTTATGATGTTTATCTATATAAGGAAAAACAGATAGTATTGCTTTGTTATTTAATGTGCGTAAAAACAATGTCTCAACTACATACATATCCAGCAGACAATTTATATCAAATTTGAAAACCACGGACTCGTAACACTTTGCAAAACGGCTATAACCATGAGAGTAACCATAGTAGAAAGCTACCATTTCCGATTCCTTTACATTCGCAAAACGACTACTGATTAAACCATCCACACCAATTCTGGCTCCTGTATCATTATCATCTAATCTGTAATCACGTAAGTAAGCAAACACTAATGCATCTCCTGATAGATTATCAGTAATGATAGTGTGTTTGCTATTCTGTATATTGATAGTCTCCCCTATAGCATTGGCAGACTGCTGTGCACAATTATAATATACATTGGCTCGATTCTCTCTATCTTTCTCTGCAGCAGAAATACTTTCATACAAGGATTTATTGCTCAAAGATATTACACTTGTAATGTCAGCACCTGCTTTATCCATAATTTCTTTGATATGTTCATTGCGCTGAGCAATCAAAGGCAAATAGGCACGTGAATAAGTATAGGGCGCATCTTTTACTATTCGCATCAAAGCGAAACCACCTAATGTGGCTTGGTATTTCTGATACTTTTTATAAATTTCTGCATCTCGCTGAGATTTATCGGCCAGCATTGGTTTGACACTATATGTTTGCATTCGTTTTACACAGCAAATGTCTGCAGGAAGGAATGCTGTGTTCAAATTAATCTGAGTTACCATATGATTCATAAGTTCGTCAGACGCAAAGTATACACGTATCAAACGAGACATCGGAAGTATGTCAGAATAGACATAGCATTCAGTATCTACTATCTTTTGCAGTTTTATTCTTTCCTCCGATGTTAAATAAAGTTCAGCACAACAATCGGAGTCTTCGGTTAATAGTTGTGTATTGAATAAGAGTAACCCATTCGACTTTAGCGACTGAAAGTCTCGCCCCCTCTGCTCATAGCAAATAGCAGGAGCAAAACATGCACTAGACAAGTAGAAAGCCAAATTTTCAACCTTTAATGGCAAATAATAATTTTCAGACATAGCTATTAAATTTCTATACGATTGACATATTGTGACAGATTAGCATGCGCATCACAACTAATTAATATTAAATTAGTGCGAGCTCGAGTACAACCCACGTAGAAGTCTTTCCAATCTATATGGAACTTAGGGTTCTTTTGCCCAAACGCGCGATGAAAATCTGGAATAATTACGGTATCAAATTCCAAACCTTTAGCCGACTTAAAGGTGGTAATATGGAGTTGCTTCATTCCTTCTTCAATTGAGCGATCTGCATCGCTCGAATAATAGGACAATCCTGGAAATTGTGCTTGTAGCAAATCTTTATAATATATCACATTGGATTGCCAAGGACATAGTATGCCTATATTATGGTTTAGTTCCGAAATGAAATCACCAACCAATTCTATAATTTTATTATCTCTTTTAGAATTCTCTTTATCATATTTTGTGTAACCAAGCGTCACATATAGATCTGGCAAGAAACCATTAATTCTTTGGCAATTACTAATCTCTTGTGATGTAATGTTAGCAGACGGGAAAATTATTTGAGCCAATCGTAGAATTTCTCTTGCATTTCGAAAATTTTTACTTAGGGAGTGAATTGAATTTCCGCACATCACGCTATTCAACGTATTTGTATTTGTTCCTTGCAGAGGATACAATTGCTGTGCGTTGTCGGCACCATAGGACAAAGCGTGGCAACATTTGATTAGATGTTTATAGACTTCAACAGAAACATCTTGCGCTTCATCTACAATAATTTCGTCACGAATAATCCCGTTAAGAGGATGTTTATTGTTCCAATGAAGGGTCGTATCCACATTATTACTAGCAGTAAAGTTGGAAGTCATGCAATTCTTGAAATAATATGCCAATGTGCGAGTGTATGTTAGCAACTGACTATTTTTGTGATTCTCACACAAGGTAAGATGACGATACATAGAAACCAAACTTTTCCCAGTTCCTGCACCACCGACTAGTGCGAGGGCTTTGGGTTCTTTAAGTGCTGCACGTTGATCAATGGTAAGTGCAGTAAGTTGGGGCAAATTGAAATAATAATTATTCATGGCTATGATATTTTGTATGTTTTATTTACCGATAATTGTTTCTGCAATAAAGTTGGTCGCACAAGCGCGTTTGTAGTTTTCTACTGCGGCACGTTTGCTAGTATTGGCATAACAATACTCGCACTGATGCGGACACGTATTGTACTCACCTATATCTTTACTAACCATACAACCGCATAAGGTACGCTGCCCTTTGTCATGATTATCATTTTTTTTGATATAATATTTAGTTGTTTCAGGAATTAATTTCGCCCCTATTGGTAATACAGAGGCCTCTTGTTCTGCAAAAAGGGAAATCTGTTTGGGCTCTGCAATGTTATGTATTTCCACATCAAGAAATCTCATCAGTTCTGTATCTTGATATGCACAGCGTACCATTAGGTCGTCATCCACACAACTATTTTTGATGATACCATATTTACCAAAAATCTCTTGCTCTCCACAAGTTGCAAGTTCAAAATTCCACCCAAGTTCTTTATTCATTGATGAAAGACGTGCTGCAAATTCTTCCATCATCCCTTGTGTCCATTCTATATAGTGAATATTGTTCTTGTCCAAATTGGATTTCACTTTTTTGTACGAAGCGATATCTGCAAAACTAAATACTAGTTTTTGTGTATAGTCCTTTAGTTGATTGCCGATATTCCCAACTTTGCGAAGTAAGTCGTCAATTGTAATTGTATCAGTAAGCAGCATGGGGTCAAAACGCCATACCACATGACCGGCACCTAATTCATCAACAAGTCTCTTAAAAGTGTCTATTCTAGTTTCAAGTGGGGGCACTTTTTCAAGACCTTCTTTTACATAGTCATTGAGGGTATATTGTATATAACAGTTGATTTTTTTCTTATTTTGTCCTGCAATAACAGGGTGATTGAGCCAATTCAAATGTTTCAACAGAGGCTTGGGGTTTTTAGACCAAAAGACAATAAAACGTGTATTCTGATAACTCACATAGGATTGCACTCCGTTAAACGGATTGGTCCACGCAGAATAACCAACCTCTAATCGATGAAAAAACCAATCTGCATAAAAAGCAGGAATATCAGTACTTCTGCTCGCAGATACGATTTCAGGAGCCTGAGCTTCTACCCATTCTCCATTTTCTCGTTTTATCTTACATTTTTTCCAAGCCATAAATTTTCTATAAGATGCTGACACTGTAATTATTAACAATCACAATACAAGTGCAATTTATTGTCCCCGCATGCTTTTATATCAATATAATTATCCGTTTATATAGTTTCTATACAGCCACGCTTCATTGATATTGGTTTGTGTGCTGTCAATAGTCTGAATGGGTGAAAAGGATATGAGATTGTTGGAGTAGCGCGTTAGGTATTGCAATGTCTCCACCGAATCCATCTGGCGTAACTCATGACGCACAATAGATGCAATCACTTTATACTCTTTGGGAGTATATAGTTGCTTGAGTATGCTGAGTTTCTTTTCTGAATGTCTAACTCGCACTTTACCTTGTTCTATAGCAAGAATACCTAAACTGAGGCGTTCATTTATCTCAGGGCGAATATCAGCATAAATGATGCTGTATTGAAGATTATTTTCCATAGTTGCTGTTGGATTTCAAACATTCTACAAAATTATTCCATGTGGCACTTACCCATTGCTCAGACAAAAGTTCATCTATCTTTGTGGCTACTTTGCTTGGTGGTACATTCCATTTTGGGGGTAATTGGAGAATGGCATTTTTATATCTTTGGCAACGTTTAATGCACATCTGATAGTTAGCCTCCAACCGCTGCACTAAAATTATCAACTGATTGTCTGAAACGGCTTTAACAATGTGAGCAAAAACATCTGCACAAAGGATACTATCTGTTTCGGTCAGTTGCGATAGCGGGAAATCAAAAGTAACATTGTTCAGTATGCCTCCATAGTCAATGGATATGAACTTGTCGTTCTCAATATTGTACAGCAGGTTCGCATTGTTGTACGTTCTATCCTCATTGGCACACCAGAAATCAAACAAGGCTATTTTGAGCAATTGGTAGAGGGTATGCTTGTTGGCCGCAGTTTGCCGGAACGTAGTAGGCGTAATATCCATAACGCCATCTATCTTCTTAAAACCAATAGCAGGAGAAAAACTATGTTGCACATTTGTCGTAACCCAATGTGCAGGTTGTATGGTAACGATTGCCAACGGAGGCGTATCGATTTGCCATAATTCTGCAAAGGTTGTACCGATAAACTCACAGGCCAATTTGTATGCAATAGTTGCATTGGGACGCATATACTTGCAAATATACTGCTGTGTGTCCGAACATAACACCAAAACGGGAGCATCGCCAGTACTATACGTAACGGATATTTCTTGAATGCTATGTAAGTAAAGAATGTCCATACTACCACATTTTCGTGCAAAGATACACGTTTTTAAGCAAATATGCAAATTGTAATTAGAGATTAGAGATTAGAGATGCAAGGGCTGGTGGTAGGAAAGGTGGCTTATGGGTACGGTCAAAGTATTACGAAAGTATTCATATCTATCGGTTATGTTTCGCTTATGTATCGGTTATCTTATACGCAGGTATCGAGGAGAGATTAGAGAATAGGGAATAGGGGAAAGCGGGCGATACTAAGTATTGAGGGGTTCTACTCAGCCCACTGGGCTTCGTATCGCTACGAAAGCACCCCATTAAGCTCACGGGCTTAACAGGGACCCCGCAGGCACTCAGTACGCAAGCGTACCTGCCTTACGCTTCATGCCCTACTAAGAAACAATATGCATTGTGAAGATAAGCCCAATGGGACAAATAAGACGAATTAGGCAAATAGGGCGGATGGGGCGAATAAGTTCGATGGGGCGAATCCATCTAATAAGTCTAATAAGAGCCGTTGTAAGGCAGTCGAATAGGGCTGTCTTACAACGGCAAACAATTACACATTGCGCCATGCTACGGATTGGAGGGTGGCTTAGGAGGCGGTGGAAGGTGGCTATAAGGTTACTATAAGGTTACGGATTGGAGGGTGGCTATAGTGCTACGGATTGCAGTTCGGCGAGGGCGGTGTAGTAATCGCGTTGGGCGGCGAGGGCTTGGGCGGTGGCGTCGTAGTAGATGGAGAGTTCCATCATATACTCGAGCATTGAGATTTGCCCTGCCTGCAGGGCTTGGAGGAGCAGGTCGGCACTGTTGGTCATCCGCAATGCGTCGTGGTAGCCCTGCCATGTCTTTTGCAGCCCCATGACGGCGGCATACTGCGTCCGCAAGGTGGAAAGGAAGAGTTGTTTCTGCTCATCGGCACGCAGTTGCGCAGCCATCGCCGACGCTTTGGCTTGGCGCACACGGTGCGCGTTCTGCCAGAGCGGCACCGACACTCCGACGGACAGACCCTGGTAGTAATCGCCGGAAAGACCCTCGGTCATATAGCCCACTTTCAGTTCCGGCAACCACTCTGCCTTGCTCAGCCGCGCATCTGCGTTTGCCACCTCCACCTGCTGCCGGACATACTGCAACATCGGGCTTCGGTTCTCCGCCTCAGCATACCATGCCTCGAAGTCGGCAGGTGGCAGCACGGCAGCAAACACACTGTCGTTAAGCGCGATAGCCTCGCCTCCGTTGAGCGACGACAACTGCTCAAGCAGGGTGTTCCGCTCGGTCATCAGGCGTTGATACTCGCCCTGTGCGGTTGCCAGATTGAGGCGCACCTTGTTGTATTCCAACGCATTGGCATTGCCGGCGTCGAACTTCTGCTGATAGGCTTCCGCCAGGGTCTGCGCGTGCGACAGCCGCTTGCCGTACTCGTGCAACATCGCATTGCAATAGACGATGTTGATACAGGTCTGTTGCGCCTGCAGCAAGACCGCCGTGCGCTCCACCTTACACCTCAGTTCGGCACTCAGGTCCTGCTTTTTTGCCAGCCGCGCCTGATAACCGAACACTTGGCTCAGCGGCAGCGACTGCGACACCGACACGTCCATACGCTGCCCCAACGCATTGCTGCCCCAGAGATAGTTGAACTCCACCTCCGGATTGGAAGGCACTATACCCACATGGTTGGCTTCTTTCTCCGCCTCCACCTCTTGTTGCAAAGCACGGAGAGATGTGTTGTTCCGCTCTATCTCGGGCAGAATCGCTCCCCAGTCTTGCGCGTAGGAACAAGGAGCAAAGAGCAAGGAACAAAGAATAAGGAGTAAGGAACAAGGAGCAAGGAACAAGGAACAAGGAGCAAGGAATGATTTACGTATCTTCTTCATAGCCATATCTATTTATTGTCGTTGGTATGCGGGTGTTTTGCCTCGACCAACGAATACATTATCGGAATAATAAACCCATTAAGCAGCGTGGAGGAGAGCAGTCCACAGAGAATGACTTTCGCCATCGGGCTCTGTATCTCGTTGCCGGGGAGGTCTCCGCCGAGAGCCAGCGGTATAAGCGAAAGTGCCGTTGTCAAGGCGGTCATCAGTATCGGGTTCAAGCGGTCTGCCGAGCCGCGCATGATACGCTCGTGCAATGGCACTCCCTCGTGCGAGAGGTCGTTGTAGCGTTCTATGAGCAACATACCGTTGCGCGTGGCGATACCGAAAAGCGAGATAAATCCAATCAGGGCAGGGATACTCAGCACGCTTCCGTCCAACGCCACAGCCAACACGCCGCCCATCAGTGCCAAAGGCAGGTTGCACAATACCACCGCCGCCTGACGCATATCCTTGAACTGGAAGAACAGCAGCAGGAATATCACTATCAACGCACCCACCATCGCCAGCGCAATCGTCCGCGAGGCTTTTTCCTCGCTCTCGAACTGTCCGCCGTACTCGATATGGTAGCCCTCAGGCAGCGTAATCTGCTCGTTGATAATCTGTTGTATGTCGTTCACGGCGCCGCGCAGGTCGCCGTTGGTAACGTTAGCCGAGACCACTAATTTCCGGCACACGTTCTCTCGGTTGATGGTGTTCGGTCCCATCGCCGACCGCACGTCTGCCAATGCCGACAGGGGGACAGCCGCCGTGGCGGTAGAGATACAGATGTCGCGTATATCGTCCATCATCGCCCGCTCTGCGGGGTTGAGTCGCACCACAAGGTCAAAGGCTTTGCTTCCCTCATACACCTGCGAGACCACACTTCCGCCCAACAGCACATCTATCTGCTCGCCAAACTCGGCAGGCGAGATACCATACCGCGCCAACATATCGCGGCGGGGAGTGATGAGCAACTGCGGGCGTTCCACCTGCTGCTCCACATTCAAGTCCGCCACACCGTCCACATTCGCGATAGCCGTTTTTATCTGATTACCAATCTGATACATCTTGTTCAGGTCGGTGCCGAACACCTTGATGGCGATGTTGGACTGCGTACCCGAGAGCATAGCATCGATACGGTGGGAGATGGGTTGCCCTATCTCGAGGTTCACTCCCGACAAGACACTCATCTTTTGGCGTATCTCCGCCATCACTTCCTCTTTGGAGCGGTCTTTCAGCATAAACGGAGCCTCTATCTCGGAGGTGTTCACGCCTAAAGCATGTTCGTCCAATTCGGCACGTCCGGTCTTGCGTGCCACCGTTTTAATCTCCGGCACCGACAGCAATATCTCCTCTGCCTTGCGTCCTATGGCGTCCGATTCCTCCAACGAGACACCCGGCAGTGTGCTGACGTTGATAGTGAACGAACCCTCGTTGAAGCCCGGCAGGAAACTGTGTCCGAAGAAACAGAACGCCACCGCCGCTGCCACAAACAGCGAGAAAGTAACGCCCAACACCGTCTTCTTGTATGCCAACGCGCCCGCCAACGCCTTTGTATAGACCTTGCGCAATCCTTGTACCAATCGGGGTTCACGGTCAGCGTGTCGCATAGCATGCTCCGTGCCGAGCAGGTAGGAACACAGCACCGGCGTCAGAGTCAGCGCGACCAATGTGGAGGCAAACAGCGACACGATAAACGCCACGCCGAGGGGTGCCAACATACGCCCCTCCATGCCCGAAAGCAGGAACAGCGGCACGAAACTGACCACGATGATGAAAGTGGAGTTGATAACCGGCAGGCGCACCTCGCGCGAGGCATTGTACACCACTTCGCGCACTGACAATCGTTGCTCCTTAGGCAGCAAAGCATTCTGCCTGAGGTGTTTATATACGTTCTCCACGTCCACTATCGCGTCGTCCACAAGCGAGCCAATCGCAATCGCCATACCGCCGATACTCATCGTGTTGATATTCAGTCCGAAGACACGCATGACCAATATCGTGATGAGCAACGACATCGGTATCGAGACCAACGAGATGAGTGTCGTCCGCCCGTTCTGCAAGAAGATAAACAGCACCAATATAACGAACAGCGCGCCCTCCCAGAGAGACTTCTTGATGTTTCCTATCGAGCCGTCGATAAAGTCCTTCTGGCGGAAGATATCGGTCGAAACCACCACGTCCTGAGGCAGTTGCGCCTTCAGTTCCTCCACCGCTTTGTCCAAATGTTCGGTCAGTTCGATGGTGCTGGTGTTCGGCTGTTTGGTTACGGTCAGCAGCACAGCGGGTTTCCCCTCCACCGACGCCAGACCCAACTTGGGCGTTTGCGAACCTATCGCCACCGTAGCCACTTGCTCCAAACGTACCGTTCCGCCGTCGGTGGTAGGCACAGCCACCTGCGCCAACAGGTCGAGGTCATTCGTCGAGAGCGCACCACGGATAATGTACTCGTTGCCATATTCGTACAACACTCCGCCCGACGCGTTTTGGTTCATGCCGCGCACCGCCGCCATCAGGTCGTCTAACGCCACACGGTATGTGCGCATACGGTTGGGGTCTATCTGTATCTGATATTCGCGTATGTCGCCGCCCATCACAGCCACCTGCGCCACGCCGCCCGTCGAGAGCAGGCGCGGGCGTATCGTCCAGTCGGCTATGGTGCGCAACTGCTCCTGCGTGGTCGCCGAGTCGGCGGTCAGACCGATAATCAGCACCTCACCGAGGATAGACGACTGCGGACCCAATATAGGTCTGCCCGCGTATGCAGGCAACGACTCCGACACCGTCGCCAATTTCTCGCTCACTATCTGTCGGGCGCGGT
The DNA here is from genome assembly GCA_934667275.1 of uncultured Bacteroidales bacterium. Classification (GTDB taxonomy): domain Bacteria; phylum Bacteroidota; class Bacteroidia; order Bacteroidales; family Paludibacteraceae; genus Colicola. Next base: position 41,001 of record CAKULK010000006.1, read on the forward strand.
AGATGTCCGTCCCCCAGTCGAACTCCACCCAAACGACGGAGAAACCGGTGGTGGACGACGAGCGCACGCGCCTGACATCGGTAGCACCGTTCACCGCCGTCTCTATCGGGAAAGTTACCAAGCGTTCCACCTCCTCGGGCGCCATACCCGTGGCTTCGGTCATCACCACCACGGTGGGCGCGTTCAGGTCGGGGAACACATCCACGTCCATCTCTTGCACGTTGTACAGCCCCGCGCACAGGATAATCAGTGCCGCCACCACAATGGCAAGCCGGTTCTTCAACGCAAAATCAATAATTTTATTCAGCATACACAAATACTTTTATTTCACTCAAAATACCACTTTCTTTCCCTTGTGGATATACACACCATGGCTCAGCGGTGCGGCGAATCGCCGTCCCGACAGGTCATACCACCCCTCGTCTGTTGCGTTGATAGGGGATATTGTCAGACCGGTGGTCTGTCCCCGCTTGTGGCTGAACACCCAGCCCAGACGCACTGCGGAATAACTCTGAATACAGGTCATTTCGTGTGTCCAACCCGCTACGGTTTCATACCTAACCTCATCGCCCAGACTCTCTAACTGAGTGATAAAAGTCTCAAGCGTTGTCCGTACATCGCTGCCCATTATCTTGTCTGCAAGCCCCATCACGGTATAGACGGGTGTTGTCGCCACATTCTCTGCGCTCATACCCTTCGGATTACCGGCACAGGGCATAGCCGCAGCAAAATAGCAGGGATAGAGAGAAAGCATTTTCCATGTTCCCGTTCCGCCCATGCTGCCACCGAAGATATAGATACGTGCCGTGTCTGCCGCCTCTTGCTGCACCACATAATCAAGCAAGCGTTTCACATCGCTTGCCATACCGCCCCAACCTTTGGTTCGGTTGCTGCACTGCGGCACTACAAAGACGGCAGGCATGGCTTGCTGCACGAGGTAGCGGGCAATCGAGTCTATCCCCGGTTCGCCCATCTGTGTCTCGTTGTCCGTGCCGCAACTGCTGCCGCCGTGCAGATAAATGACCAACATCGGTTTCTCGCCCTCTATCCGCATTTGCCGGTAAGACAGCACCAAGCCATCACCCAACGGCAGTTGTTCTTTACTGAATGTCCGCTCGGTCTGTGCTGTAGCCCCAAGACTCAACAGGCACATTAATACCAATACTATCTGTTTCATCATTCCAAAAACAAATCATCGTTTGCAAATTCTGCCCAATCATCCGAGGCATACACTATCTCCGCCGTTGCAGACTGGTTCTCGTATTGTCCCCAAGCAATACCGAGAGTAAGCACCAAAAGCACCGATGACACCATCGCCGTCATCCAACCGCTTATTTTGCGTTTCGCCAGACTATAGTTGGTTTTTGCCGCCCCTACCGTCGATTGCGTGATTTGTGCTATCTCTTCATAGGACATATCCTCATGATAGCGCAGGTTAAATATCGCCCGTTGCGTAGGCGGCAGGCGCAATATGGTCTGCTCCAAGCGTGCCAACAATTCCTGCCCCGGCTCTATCTCAGGTTCACTGTGTAACGATTGCAATACAGACTCATCTACACCATCTATCGACTCCGAGGGATGTTCGTTGCGGAGCCACATATAGGCGCAGTTGGTTGCCACACGATACAGATACGCCCGCTCGGAGGACTGCTCGCGCAGTTCTCCGATATGGGTGCATACCTGCAGCCACGTGTTTTGCAGCACGTCTTTGGCGTCCTCGCTGTTGCGAAGCATACGCCTCAGATAGCGGTACAGGGGCTGGTTATATGTCTTGACAAGTCGGTCAATCATCGTTCTCGCCTATTTCTTTTGCAGATGTTCTTTGCGCATTTGCTCGTCGTCGTAAATCCGCTGTATCTGCGAGGGGGCAAGTACGGTGCGCAACTTATGGTAGTACTCCTCGCGGATATTCAGAATACTCCGTTGGCGTTCAAAGCGTGTGCGTATAGCCGCTTCTATCTCGTCTTCGGTAGGCGTTGTTGTGGCTTTCTCCTTTTTATACAGCAGTTTTACTCCTTGCAGTTTCTTGCTGTAGTCGGTGTAGATATTGCGGAAATGTTCCGCCTGCTCACCCGTTAGACCAAAACTCTGAATATACATATTGGTTTGTTCCACCAACTGTTTTTCGCGAGCGCCTCGTCTTTGTTCCTTACTTTGATTGTCCTCTGCCACGATACTCATACTGCATACCAGTACCAGCACCATAATAAAATAACGTTTCATACTTTTTGTTTTTAAGAGTTTAACTTGTTGTTTAGAAGTGCACTTCTATTTGTAAGATGCAATTAGAAACAAAAAGTTAAATCTCCAACGTATTTTTTTCAATCCGAACTATCCCCTAATCCCTAATTCTTCATTCATAATTCCCCTCTCTGTGCGCCAACCTCACGCCGACTACTACGGTACATACACGGTAGATATACGGTTGATACACGGTTGATTGTGCTAACCATATAATACCCTTGCAACACCTTTGCCGTATCACAAATATCGCCGTACTTTCTTGCAATACGCCTCATACGGTGCCCCGAAGGTGGCGCGGCAGTAGGGTTCCTCTTGGAGTATTTGCAAGTGGAGCATTACCACAGGGAACAGCGCAAAGACCAAATGCAGCAGGTTCGGAAACGCTATGAGCAGCCCGATATAGGTCAGGTCGAACCCTACAAAAGCGGGATTGCGGCTGATGCGGTAGATACCCGTTTGCACCAACTGCGTTTGGTCTTTCTCGGGTATGCCCGCCCGCCAACTGTCCGCCATCGTCAGCATAGCGGTGATAAAGAACACCACGCCCGTTGCCGCGATTAGAAGCCCCGCCCATTGTAGTGCAAAGCAATCCCGCAGAAACGGAAGCAGCGTCCATTTGGGAAAGACGGCGATACTCAATACCTCCACAGGTACGACTAATAGCGTTGCCGCACCCATCAGCCGCTCTATGCGCAGCACCCGCTTGGGCTTGCTGCCTACGCCGATTTGGTTGGTCTGTATGCCTTGTTTCCTTTGCGCTGCCTTCTTGCCGAAATATGCGGCATAGAAGATACCCAACAGGGCAAAGGCGATTATCTTGGTTGTCATCATACGTGTTGTTTATTGTCTGTCAGTTTCATTCGCAGTATCGGGAAAGCCTGTCCTTGGTCGTCGGTCTCGCTGCGCTCGTACACTTGAAAGCCCGTATGTTCGTATACGGCGGTCGCCAATGGGTTCTGCTCGTTCACATCGATATATTGCGCCCCTTGTTCGCGTATCGCCCACCGCAGCAACCGTCCGCCTACGCCTTTTCCGATATACTCGGGCGCCACAAACAGCATCTCTATTTTCCGCTCCGCCACACCCGCAAAGCCGACAAGTTCCTCACCCTCTGCTGCTACTGCCAATACGGGTATCTCCCGTACCGCCTGCCGTACCACAGGGCGCAACTGCTCTATGTCGCTCTCGGTCAGAAACCCGTGCGACACCCGCACACTCCTATCCCACAGCCCGACCAGTTGGTCTATGAACGCCGCTGTCCTATTGGTGCAGAGACTAATGTTGGTCGCTGTCTTCCACATCTATCCGTTCTATCTTGAAGATAACAGGGCGCGTACCATCATTGCAGCAGGCAATCATCATCTTTTCGTCGTTTGTCCAGCCTTTCATTATGCTGCCGCCTTGCAATGCCGCATATACATAACGGCTTATGGCGTCCCATGCCTCAGAGCAGAATTTGCCGTCCAGCATGTGCCAGAAGTCATCTCTGTCGCCGTTGCGCTCGAGTAGGAACTCGTCCCCCGGTTTGAAACAAGGGCATGGACCGCTATGAGGGTCTGCCAAATACTTCTCTTGATAATCCTTGAAACATTTACATTCAAGTACCGTAATCTTACATTTATGCTCCATAATTCTACTTTTCTTTTATCTGTTTGTGTATTTTACTTCTTGTCCGTTCTGCGAGTCCCTCCTTTTGGGGAGTCGGGTCGTTCTGCTATGTTTTTCACCCACGTATCCACGTTGTCGGTCAGGGTGTCGGGGTATGGCAGTTCGATACGCACATCGGGGGCGATGCCCGAGGCTTTGCTCGGGTGCCCGTCGTGCAGGAAGAGCGAAGACACCGTTGTCGGGTAGAATACTTGTATGCGACTGTTGGGTAGATGGAACGGGAACAGATTGCCTGTCTCTGCCGCCCCAGCGCTGTTCTCTTTGCCGTAGATAGTATATCGCTCGCGGTCGGTGTAGTTCCTTGCCACGCGCAGGATAGTCTCCGCCGAACTGGCGGTTTTGCGGTCGATGATAAACGAGATATGTATCCGTGCATCGTGTGCGGGAATGGCTTCGTCCTCTTCATCGTCCTCCGCGCCCACCTGTAAGAACATCGGTGCGGGGTCCTCGTTGTTGGCTATCTGCGCCAACAACCAATCCTGCATGGCGGGACTATAACGGTTGGCATAGGTGTTGCGGAACCAATAGGTCTCGGGCATAGTGGCTTGGTGGTCAATGAGCAAGGGCAGAAGCGGTATCCATATCATGTCGCTGCCACCGCTGTTGCCGCGCAAGTCGATAATCAGGTGCTTGCAGCCGCTTTGCAGGAATGTCTCCACTGCCTGCGCCACCCATTCGTTGGTGGGGTTTTGCCCCGCACACGACGGTATGCGCAGCAGCCATGTCTTTCTGTTTACGCGTTGCGACACCGCCTGCGGCGCATAGTTCATAAGGTGCTTATAATCAGGCGTGTCGCGGCGTTTATAGACCTGCCAAAACAGGTATTGGTCCACATAGAAATGGGCGTCGAAGTGCGCATTGAACCAATATACATATTCGCACGCGGCTTGCTTAATACCCCACTCGCCCCTGCCGATTTTTGCCCCGACGGAGTCTTTTAGTGCCAGATAATCAGCCTCGTACCCTGCCTTCATAATCGCAGGAAACGCTGCATAGTTCGCTTCGGTATAAGCCACCAAGTAGGCATAATCCTGTTTGTTCCGCGCGATACTGTCCTGCTGTATGTACGTTTCTGCGGTGGCGGTTGTAGCGGCAGTGAGCAACGCTGCGATGACGAAAATGCTCTTGTACAAAATCTTTTTCATAAGTTGCTTGTACTTTATGTTTGTTTACTTTCTATCTGTTGCCTATCCCTTGCTCATTCCTTGCGTATCCCTTGCTGTTTGACACGGGGATGACGCGATGAAGATATATAGGTATTTTAATACTTTCTGCATGGTTTATATTGTCATTAAGCCGTCATATTTACCACCTTTTTGAAATTTACCACCATTTTATGGGATGAGTATTCGGGTGGCGGTGGGGGTGTCAGTATTGGCGGTGCGGACGATATAGATACCGCTATGGAGGGCGGAGAGGTCGATGTCCGTGCCGTAGGCGGTGAGCATGAGGCGACCTGCGGTGTCGTAAACGGCGACTGCGGTCGGAGTAGCGAAGAGCAATTGGCGGTTGCTGACTATCAGACCGTTGGCAACCTTGATAGAGGGCACGGCGGTGTCGTCGTATTGCAGGCGGGCATACGCCACACCACCGCCCGTGTAGCAGGTGAACCAGATACGGCGGTTGGGCTCATCGATGGCGATATGTGTTGCCTCGTTGAGCGGCAAGCCCGAGTTGGCAACGCTGTAGAGGTGCCAGTCCGTGCCGTCGAACTGCGTGACACCCTTGTCGTCACCGATGGCAAGCCAGAGGTTGTTCAGCCCGTCCGCCTGTATGTCCCAAATGGTGTTGCTTGCCAGCGGGGAGTTGTCGACGGTGTAGGTCGTCGCCTGTCCGTTGCGCAGAACCGATAGCCCAAGACCGTATATATCGGGGTAGCGACTATTGCGGCAGTTGAACCACACGACATCATTTTTGTCCACACATACGGAAGCCACATAGTCGGACGCGAGCCCGTTGGCTGTAGTGTAGGCGGTAAAGCGGGTGCCGTCGAAACAAAGCAGTCCGCTGCCAAAAGTGCCGCACCAGACACGGTTCCGGCTGTCGAAGTCAAGGCTGTATATATAGTTTGTAGGGAGGTTGGTGTTGGCGGTGGTGTAGGCAGTCCATTGCCCGTTGTCGCGGCAGAAGATTCCTTGCGTGGTGGCGAGCCAGAGGCGGTTGCGGCGGTCGAAACGCATCTGGCAGATGTAGGTGCCGGTGAACGGGTATTGGCTGTAGAGGTGCGCCGTGGTGTCGGTTGGGGTGATTTCGAGGAGGCACGTGTCGCTCTTGTTGAATGGCTTGAGCCATATATTGCCTTGATTGTCAGCCACTATCTCATCGATTTGGCGCATAGGCAGCACCTCGGTTGTGCCGTCGGCGGGGTTGAAAGCGAAAGCACCCGTCAGGGTACCCGTCCAGAAACGTCCGCGGGCATCCACGCAGCCGCCCAACATAGCCGATGCGGGTGCGGAAGGAAGGGTGAGGACGATGGGAGTGAGGGTGTTTTCCGTGAGCAAAAGCACTCCGTGTTGGCGGGTGCCAACGTAGATATTTGCACCGTCGATGTCGAGGCATTGGAAGGAATCATCGGCGTAAGGGATTGAGTATGTGGTGAATGTACGGCGGTCGTAGCGGCAAAGGTGGTAGTGGGTGCAGAACCAGATATTGCCCTGCGCGTCGAGTTGCACATCGACGACGGCATCCTCGGGGAGTAGAGTGTTGGCGGAGTTGTAGAGGGTCTGCGAGAGGTCGGTGTAGTGGAGCAGCCCCCGCGCAGTCGCCACCCAAAGGGAGTTGTCGGTGTCCACTGCGAGGGCGTTGGCATCGCCGTAGTTGTTGCACTTGCTGATGACCTCGCCCGCCGAGCGGTCGAGCATGCAGAGCGAGTACTGGCGGCGGTAGTCATAAACGGTGAACCATAGTTGGCGGTTGTGGTCAAGGGCGATGTCGGTAACGGTGCAGTGGTTGCTCAGGGGGTTGACGTCGTAGGTGTTCAGCACCTGCCCGTTGTGCATCTGATAGAGTGCCAGCAAGCCGCCTGCCCATACGGTGTCGCCGTCGAAAGCCAGACTATGCATCCACTGACCGATGCGGAACCCCGCCGAGGCTTCAGTGTGGTTGAGCCAGCCGTCGGGGGTGTGCTGCGAGATACCATAGAAACGGTTGGTTGCCCATAACTCGTTGTCATGCACGGCGATAGACAGCACATAGTTGTCGGGAAGTCCGCTTTGTGCATGGTCAATAGCGCGTTGCTCGCCGGTATGCTTGTTGATTTGCACAATGCCGCCACCAATGGAGGAGGCAAAAAGATAATCGGCATCATGGGTGATGCAGGTGATAGTACTCTTGCTGTTGAGGTTCACCCAGTCAGTGAGACGCGTTTGGGCGTGGCTCAAGGTAAGGGTGAAGAGGGCAACAACCGCTATTATCCAACGTTTGCTTGGCATAATTTGTAGGTTTGTAAGACCCCCTCCGACTCCCCCTTCGAGGGGGAGGGTTCAGAGATTGGTCTGTGAATTATAAAGTTCAGAGATTGGTTTTACTAATGTCCCCGCTCTGAATCCCCCTCCTTTGGAGGGGTTGGGGAGGTCTTGGAGTTATGTTGCGGTCTTAATGATTATGCGTGTGCCCGGGGATGACGGTGGCGCTTCCCGCTAATTTCACTTGCAGGGCGGCTTTGGTAACGACTGTCTCGCCTGACCGGAGGCCGCTTCTGACCAAGACACGCTCGCCATTGCTCTGACCGAGAGTAACCTCGCGTTTCATATAGCAGTCCTCGTCCAAGCGGACATATATATAATAGAGTCCCTGCTCCTCCGTAACGGCAGACAAAGGCACGGACAACGCCTGCTGACGGTCTGACAAGAGCAGATAGACATCAGCATACGCGCCGGAGACCAAGCCCGCCTTGTTGTCGAAACTGAACACCACCGGCACATATCCCGTCTGCGTATCCGATGTTCTGCCCACCGACAAGAGACGCCCGTTCAGGTCTGCCAGACGGTAGGTTGTCCCGCTGTAGGCAGGCACAAAATTCGCTCCGTGTATGCTGCCCAAACGGCTCCAATAGCGTTCAGGAACGTCCACCTGCAGCAGCAAATGCTGTGTCTGACTCACACTGAACAACGCCTGTCCCGCCTCCACATAGTCGCCGTTGCCGAAACTCAACCCGCTCACATAGCCGTCTTGCGGGGCTTTTATCTCAATGCAACCGTCGTCGGCTTTCTTGCCTTGCAGCGCCTCATATTGGGTCTTGGCGGTCTGATAGCGCAATGTAATCTGCTCCATCTCCTGCGCCGAAACTATCTGATTATCAATCAATCCCTGCGCACGCTCATACTCCTTGCGGGCTGCCTCATATTGGATACGCGCCGTCTCCACCGGGTCGCTCGCCGCCATTCCGGAGACCGAGATATGCGCCAACACCTCACCGCGACGCACAGCCGAACCCTCGTTGAGCGTACGTTGCAACTTGATGACACCGCTCATCGCTGCCACCACCGACTGCATTTTGTTGGTCGGCGTCGCCAACCGTCCCGACACTTTCACTGCCTCCTCAAACGGCGCAGCCACTATCGTCTCCGTCTCCAATCCCACAGCCGCAGCCTTTTCGGGCGAGAACACTATCTCTCCAGCCCGGTGCTCATGATGTTCCGCCGCCTCGTGGTCATCATGGTCATGCCCGCTGTGGGAGTGCTCATGGCTGTGTTCGCAGTGCTCATGGTCGTGGTCGTGATGCTCGTGTTGCTGCCCGTGGCACCCGCCCAACATCAATGCGGCGTACGCCATCAGTGCCATTAATACAAAATGATTGAACTTCATATTGCTATCTTGTTTGTAGATTTATATTATTTGTAATTGGTTGTCTGGCACTTATGTATAAATGCCATACTCCTGCGGCAACAGATGCCACAGGCTATCAGTGTCCCTTACGCGATAAGGGATTGGGGGTGTCTAAATAAGAATGGAGCGGTTACTGATGGACACACCTCTCCCTGTAAGCGGGATAGTATGCCGAGTGTTTTCGTAAGTGTATGTCTCTATATTCGCCATGGCGAACAGGAGTATATCTTCCTCTATGGCGGGCAACACCACTACATCCAATGCGGCGATTTCCGGCACCTGTATGGCGTGGCTGATACCGCCATCACTCACTTCCAAGCGGGTGAAGGTGCACCCGTCACCGTGGTGGCAACAATCCGCACTATGGCATGGAACATGATGATGAACCCGGTCGCAAGAATGAGTAAGCACATGCTCCACACCCGCTTGGCGGCACTCGTCACAACAATAACGGACAAGATTCATACCCGAACCCGCCCATACGAAGCACACTGCCAACACGATTGCGACACTATTTGCCAACCATTGTTTCATTTTATCTGCAAAATTACTGCTTTTTGCAGATATACGCAATACCTAATTATAATGAAATTCAATATGCTTGCTTTTAAAAAAGAAAAATTGTAACTTTGCATGGTCGGAAGATTGCATTCCTATGCAGCATACTGCAATTAGACATATGTTTTTCAACTTTGGTGGCAAACGTCACTTTCTGCGTATATTCCCTTGCCATGTTCAACATCTTTTATAACACCGATGCCGTGACCACCGATGCCGTGACCATAGGCATATTTTGTCTTAACGCCATTCTTGAGACTAACGCAGCAGGTATCATGTTCGCCAAACATCGGCAACAAAACGACCGTTCGCGCCTTTTCATTGCCTTTTTCTTTCTAATGTCAGCCTTGGGTTCTTTCGGAGAAATCGCCATTGCGCTTCTTGCGCCCAACTATTCCGACGGGTTTCTTTTGATGGACTCTACCATCATCCTATGCGGGTTTGCCATATTCTTTCTGCTACTTCTCTATCCCATTGAGATGTTGCGCCCCAATTGGTTGGATTGGCGACGTACACTCACCATTCTGTCACCATGGCTTCTTTTAGCCGCCTTGCTTGTAGTTCTGCATTATTTCACCATCCGTCCGCTTCATAGCATAGACGACATCTTTCTGTATATCAATGAACCCGATGTTATTCTTCGTGTTATACTGACTTTCATATTCTTACCATACGGCATTTGGCTCTTGTGTCTGCCCTACAATTGGGAAAACAGCAGCGCCCCGCTCCCATGGCTGCGGCTTGTCATAGCCATCATCTTCTGCATGACCATCACCTATTTTGCCAGCCGCGGGTTGCGTTTCTTTTGGGCACATATTGCACACGAGGTATTCTATATTCTCCTTACCTGCATCATCCTTTATATGGAATTAGCAATACGCCTACGAGTGCCTGACAATAAAATCAGCAGCGACTATACACCACCTACAATTCCACTTACTTTTGCAAAAAAAGAGGAAATATGCGACACATCTTCTCCCGACATTGTTGTTATTCGACTCCGGCAAGCATTGGATGATGCAAAAATATGGAAGAACCCCGATTTGACGCAAGAGGAGGTTCTGCAACTTATCGGCACCAATCGTACCTACCTATTGCGCGCCATCAAGCAAATAGGCTACAACAATTATTCCGATATGCTCAATCGCTACCGAGTGGAGTATATCCGTACACAACTGCAATCCAATCCATCGCAGAACCTGCAAAACATTTTCTACGAGGCGGGCTACCGCTCCCGTACCAGTGCTTGGCGCAACTTCACCGCCATCACAGGCTGCTCGCCTGCAGACTTCTGCCAGAAGAAAATTGACAATACAGATTCCGCTACTTGAATCCAAATACAAAATATACGGCAGCAATCAAGCACAACGCCGCCACCAGATGATTCCAGCGGAGTTGTGTATGGAAAGCCACCATAGAGAATATCACGAATACCGTCAATGTGATAACTTCCTGTATCACTTTCAGTTGCATAAGGCTAAACGGACCTCCGTTCCCGTCGAAGCCTATCCTGTTAGCAGGAACTTGCAAACAGTATTCAAAAAAAGCAATGCCCCACGAAAATGCAATAACAGCAATCATAGGCCACTTTTGGAACCACGACAATTCACCCAACTTCAAATGCCCGTACCAAGCCAATGTCATAAAAACATTGGAACAAACCAACAATAATATAGTGTACAATCCATTCATAATCAAATATCAATTTCGTCTATTCAGTCTCTGCGGCAGATACCCCGCTTTGATATTTTCCATAGCCCCCCAGATAGAATCGCGGACATTAGGATTAAGCGTCTCCAGTTGTTTCAACAGTTGCTTTACTTCGGAACGACTGCTCTCTTTTTCAAACGGGCATAGTTTCATTTGCTTTTGGTAGCCGGATAGTTGAGCATATCGTTGCAGGTCTTTCTCCTCAATAAGGCACAATGGACGAATCATCCGTATGGGCATTTTCTCCATTTGCAGCAAAGGCGCAATCGTGCCAAAACTACCTTGGAAGATGAGATTCATCAATAGGGTTTCGACGATATCGTCCTTATGGTGTCCAAACGCGATTTTATTGCATCCCAACTCCTGCGCTACATCAAACAACGCCTTACGCCGATACCACGAGCACAAGAAACACGGGTCTTTCTGCTTGTGCGCTGCCTGCGTCATATTGATGTTCAAGGGCACATCACTAATCTCGGTATCTTTCACTACAAACGGTACATTCACTGCCTTACAAAACCGCTCCAAATATGACAAATCGCTTTGATATGCACGTTCCCGCACCCTCACATGTACAGCCGTGACCTGGAAACGAGGCACATACACCTGCGCCCGCTTGCCCAATAGTTCCACCAGTGCCAATGAGTCTTTGCCCCCGCTCAAACCTATCAATATATGGTCGCCATCGGCTATCAGCCCATAGTCGGCGCACGCCTTGTGAAAACGTTTGGTAATACGTGATTGCAACCGGATATACTCCACTTGTTCAGGACTTCGCTCCATTTTTCTGCTTTCTTACTCTTTCTAAACCCCTGCAAAGGTACTAAAAATGAGTGTATTTCACAATAAGAGCCAAGAAAAACACTTTTTTGCGTTTTTTTTGACTAAATATTTGGTTGGTTCAAAAAAAAGCAGTACCTTTGCACCCGCTTTCGAGAAGAAAGCGAGTGTTCTTTCACTTTTGCGGCAATAGCTCAGTTGGTAGAGCACGACCTTGCCAAGGTCGGGGTCGCGAGTTCGAGTCTCGTTTGCCGCTCAAGAAAAGAGCAGGACTACGTTCCTGCTTTTTTTCTAAGTGCCGCCCGAATGGCGGAATTGGTAGACGCGCTCGTTTCAGGTGCGAGTGTTGAGAGACGTGCAGGTTCGAGTCCTGTTTCGGGCACGAGAAGTGGTCTTATAAAAAATAAAGCGCAGGTGGTGAAATTGGTATACACGCTACTTTGAGGGGGTAGTGGTCGCAAGATCGTGTGAGTTCGAGTCTCATCCTGCGCACAAAAGCAAGGAATGGTCAAGGGTCGTAAAAGACGACTGACCATTCTTTTTTCTTATGCGCTCTCACCATTCTCTTTGTACATATATATAAATTATACATACGTATCAAAAGCCCCCTCCAAACACATCATGCAACACCAATAGTTGCTTAATTGACCATACTACCCTGCGTCAATCAACACGTATTTTCACCACCAACTTGATTACAGGTTGTTTCAAAGGATGCTCCATACACGGCTCATGAATGTCGTGCGGAAAGAAAATAAAGAAGTTGTCCGAGGTAGCCTCATGTAAATCTTTTGGCATAGGACGAAAATCATAAAAAGCAATATCCGCATCTTCATTGTAGGGTATTAACACGGGCCGGTTTTCATTCCGCGTGATACCAATAAACTCACACCCTTTTGCCACATACTGCACATCAATATAACGTTGATGTGCCTCGCCGCGACACTCATCCCACGGCTTTGGCATATAGCAGTCAATATTCACATAAACATCTTCCGATAATACAATTCTACCGCTTTGCAGTTGCGACAACACTTCAGCATATTCTTTTTCCGTCTGTTGCTCAGGAAACAAATGAGTCAGAAACTGAAAAGCCGTTTGCCAACGTTCCGGATGTACAGCAAAGTTTTTTTTCACATCCGCCATACAAACAGAGGCATCAGCAGAAGCACGGAAAGGAGTGGAAATAGCGTTATCAATAATATCAAAATACATACAACTAAAATTTTACAGGGACATATAACTAATCTCCTTAAACAAGCAAGACCCGCCTATAAGAGGCAGGTCTTGCTTATTAATAAACATCACGTGCTACAAATTAATAACTGGTACGCTGAGTGGCAGCATAGGTTATCTTCAACGCATAGGCACGACGAAGTTCTTGCTTAATGTCAGCAATAATACCCATCTTGGTCTCTTTGTCCGCTTTGATGCAGACGGTCATAAGACCTTGGTCGGACTCTTTCATTGAAGAACGTTCGTTGATGATATAATCACCAATCTCACTTTTCTCGGCGAAAGCATCATCCAACTGGATACGCGTTTCTGCACCATATTGCTTACGGAACTCTGCCGTGGGCGTACCTACATAAATGTAGCGAATCAACGATTTCTTTTCCAACTTGGTAAGTTCAGTTGCCTGCGGGTTGGAAATCTGCACTTTCATATTCACCTCTTTCATAGAGGTTACAGACATGAAGAAGAACAGCAACATGAAGATGATATCGGGGAGTGACGACGTATTAAGTGCCGGCATCTCGCGTTTCTCGTTTCTACGAATCTTTGCCATAGTTACTTGTCTCCTCCATAGTTTTTAGGTTCAGCCTCAGATATTTTCTGAGGATAAATCTTCTGAATTTGCTTCTGTTGATCCTCTTCCAATTCGTTATACGACTTATGGAAATACTGCTGTGCGCATTCGTTACGCAACTCATTATAGGCGGCTACCAATTCATTTTGCACCTCCAAATACGCCTGATACTGCGTCTCCGCATCGTTTTGAACAGAGATTACGTGATCTTTAGCGTACTTTAACGTCCCGAACGGCGCACCGAAATCCTCCTCATAGAGTTTCGGCATATTCGGGTCTTCCTCGGGGTTCGCAATGAATTCTTTCGCCTTCGCGCGCAGTTGCCGAACATCCATCGGCTGCCCTTGAACAAGCAGTTTGTTCTCCCAATTGATCTTCACAACAAACAAGTTACGCTTGTTGATATCAGTATCCTCGACTTTTTGGTCAGCAGGAACAGGAGGCGGCAAACGGCGAGCCAAACCCTGGTTAACATCCATAGAGGTCGTCACCAAGAAGAAGATGAGCAGCAAGAACGAGATGTCCGCCATAGAACTGGCGTTAATCTGCGGAATTTTCTTTGCCATAACCAACCGTAATTACTTCTTGCACTTAGTATAAATGACACCCCAAACGAGTGTAACAATAGTGGCAGCAGTAAGCAGATAGGTGAGATACATAATCGCATCACTCATACGAGCCATATTGCCGACATTGTCGGTACCCTCATAACCGAGGATTTCCACCTTATCTGGGCTACCCAAGAACCAGCATGCCACGCATACGAGTACAAACCCGATTACAACAGCCAACTGGGTGAAGCCTTTCTTCTTGTCCACCTTGAAGGTATTGACAAATCCCCAAATAACTACACATAAGGTAACGAGACAAACAAGTGCTACCAAAATGTAGTTCCAACCCAAGAACAGGTCTGTGAACAAAGGTATATTCAGGAAGTCTCCTGCCACCTCCAGAGTACCTTCGGAACCTCCTGCATAGAACATCACCGAAACGACGATGCCCACCAGCAAGAGTACCAAAACGGTAATCTTAGGTAATAACTTATAATTCTTCATAATAATCTAATTTTGCAAGTTTAACCAAATACGTTCCGTGCGATGCAAAATCGATTACTTTTTGTGTTTTGCGTCGTAGTCAACCACGAGGTCAAGCAGGCTGATAGAACTGTCTTCCATCTCGTTTACCAGACCCTCAACAAGGCTAAGGATGTAGTTGTAGAACAATTGGAGAATGATAGCGATAACCAAACCGAGGAGGGTGGTCAACAGAGCGACCTTGATACCACCGGCAACGACTGTAGCCGAGATGTCACCTACCTGTTGAATCTTATCGAATGCCTGAATCATACCGATGATGGTTCCCAAGAATCCCAACGACGGAGCGATGGAAATAAACAAAGAAATCCAAGAGAGGTTCTTCTCCAAGAGACCGAGTTGAACGCCACCATAACTTGCCACAGTCTTCTCCACTACATCAACGCCCTCGTCGTAACGACTCAGACCTTGGTAGAAAATGCTGGCAACAGGACCACGGGTGTTGCGGCAAACCTCAAGTGCCTTCTCGATACCACCCTCGTTGAGTGCTTTCTCAATCTTCTCAAGCAATGCCTTTGTATTCGTCTTGCTCAAACTCAGATAGATGATACGCTCAATGCAAAGAGCCAAACCAAATACCAAGCAGAGGAGAGTGGCAGCCATAAAGCCTGCACCACCTTCGATAAACTTAGTCTTCAATGTTTTATGAAGAGCAACGAGACCACCTTCTTCTGCCTCTTGAACAGCGGGAGCCTCTTCTACAGCAACCGTCTCTGCCACAGCAGGAGCCTCAGTTACTTGTTCTTCTGCAGCGGGCGCAGCGTCCGTTGCCTCTTGAGCCATTACAGCAACGCCATTAAAGGCGAACATTGCCAATACCGTAAGGGTTGCAAAAACTTTTTTCATACGATTATCGTTTTTTTGTTGAGTTATTAGTTTATTTCTGCGATATAAGGTAAGAACTCCGTGAGAGACAGGGATTTCTGCGCAATCCCCACCGTCTGCCACGGGCATCCGGTATAAGTCTTTTTGTTCACGCGTCGCGCTTGTGCAAGCACAGACGCGCTGCGTTCTCAAAAATCCTTGCGGAGAGACGGGGATTCGAACCCCGGAAACCCTTTTGGAGTTTACACGCTTTCCAGGCGTGCCTCTTCAACCACTCGAGCATCTCTCCTCTCAAAACAACCGTTGCTGCGCAACGCTCGTTTTGGTTGGGCTACTATATACTTTGCTTCCTATGCGGATTATACACAAACCCAACTTGCACAAAAGCGGCGCAAAGTTACAAAAAAAAACTGATATGCGTGCAATAGTTTGCAGATTTTTTTGCTTTTTTCTTTATTTCAGTCCAAAAAGAGACTTTGCATTGGCTGTTGTGACCATATTTATATAGTCGGACGTACAATGATACACCTGCGCCAAACGCTCCATCACAAAAGACATCCAACGGCTTTCATTACGTTTGCCCCTGTTCGGCACAGGTGCCATATACGGGGCATCCGTCTCCAAAACAATCCGTTCAAGCGGCACATGCACCAACGTTTCTGCCAGTTTGCAGTTTTTGAAAGTCAGAACACCTCCTATGCCCAAGTAATAGCCCAACTCCAACACCTGCTTTGCCACCTCGGCAGAACCACTGAAACAATGCATTACCCCCTGCACCGCGGGAAACTCCTGCAAAATGCCCAAACAATCGGCAGTGGCATCACGGCTATGAATCATCACGGGCAACTTCAGGTCTTCTGCCCATTGCATCTGTGTACGCAAAACTATCTGCTGTTCAACACGACAGGTAGTGTCAAAATGATAATCCAACCCGATTTCTCCAATCGCAACAAGGGGTACGGCTGTTTGGCGACGCAAGATAATGGCCTCGTGAATATGTTGCAGTTGCGTTTGCCAATCCTGCCCAACATTCTCAGGATGCAACCCCAAGGCAGGGTAGAGATAGTTCGGGAAACGATTGCAGAGATTCAACACGGAAGATATGGAGGTCTCATCAATTCCCGGCACCAAGATACACTCCACACCATCCTCTTTCTGTTCTTCCAAAAAAGCGGGCAGGTTATCCGCATATTGCGGGTCGTCAATATGACAATGCGTATCTATCATCTTAGCAATTCAGACCAGTCTATCCTATAACTATCCTATAACAAAATTCCCTACTTTGAATTGTTCTTTTATGTCCCTTCTTCCGAAAATCAGACGAGGGTTTTGCCGATGGCGGCGGCGAGGGGGGCGAGGGAGGTGTAGAGGGCGCGGAACTGGTCGTGGGAGAGTTGCTGGGGAGCATCGCTCTTCGCCACGGAGGGATTGGGGTGCGTCTCTATCAGGAGACCGTCGATGCCCATCGCCGTGCAGGCACGTGCCAGGTCGCTGACACCATAATTATAGCCCATGGCATGGCTGGGGTCGAGGATAACGGGCAGATTGGCGTGCTGCTTGATCCACGCCACACCGCATAAATCCAGTGTGAAGCGCGTCTTGGTTTCAAAAGTGCGAATACCACGCTCGCAGAGAATGACCTGATTGTTTCCGCAACTCATGATGAAGTCCGCGCCATCCATAAACTCCTGCAAGGTGGTGCCAAAGCCACGCTTGAGGATGACGGGTTTGCCACATTCGCCGGCGGCAGTGAGGAGCGCATGGTCGTACATCGATTTGGCTCCAATCTGCACAATATCAGCATATTGGATTACCTTGTCGGCGTGCGAGGCGTCACGCATCTCGGTGGCGATGAGCAGTCCGTATTTGTCGCGCATCTCGGCGAGGAGTTTCAGACCGTCTTCGCCCAATCCGCGGAACGTGTAGGGGGAAGTGCGGGGCTTGTAGCAGCCTGCGCGCAGGACGCGAATGCCCTGACTGACAAGCATTTGACAGGACTGTTCTATCTGCTCGCGGCTCTCGACGGCACAGGGTCCGGCAACCATCAGTTGGTTGCGCCCGTCGCCCCCGATGTAGGTGTCGCCGATGTCAATGCGGTATGTATCAGGATAATAGGTGCGCGACGAGAGTTGCATATCCGTAGGCATTGCCCACCACGCTGTGGCAATGCCCTCCAAGGCGGGTGGCAAGGTCTGCATGGTGCAGTTGGTGAGGAGAACGTGCGCATCGGGGCGGCGCAGATAGAGGGCTTCTATCGAGGTCGCGAGGTCGCGGGCACGCTGTTCGCTGAGGGTGACGGGCAAATGGATAATCATGGATTAGCAGAAATCAATGATGTGGTGAATGGAGATGATGCCGATGATTTCGGTGCTCTCGCGCGTTTCGGTGACCGCCAGTGTGGTGATGTTGAACTTATCCATCATGGCAAGCGCGTCGGTGAGCAGGGCGTCCTGACAGATGTGCTTGTAGGAGGGCGTCATGATGTCCGCAGCGGTGATGTGGAGGTCGTCGTACTTCTGTATGGCACGTCGGAGGTCGCCATCGGTGATGATGCCGACGCATTGCCCCTCGTTGTGCGGCAGGCGGTCATAGACCATGGTCATGCCGAGGTGCTTATCGGTCATCTCGCAGACGAGGTCGCGGAAAGGCGTAGCGAGTGCCACGCGGGGTACGCGGGTGCTCATGCAGTTTTTGACGCGCCCGAGCAGTTTGCGCCCGAGTGCTCCGCCCGGGTGATAGACGGCGAAATTCTCTGCGCGGAAGTGCCGTTGCTCCATAAGGCAGACCATGAGTGCGTCGCCCATAAGGAGGGTGGCAGTGGTGGATGTAGTGGGTGCCAAGCCGAGGGGGCACGCCTCGTGGTCCACATGGACGGAGAGGGCGTAGTCAGCACGCGCTGCAAGCGGCGACTGCAGGTTGCCCGTAATGGCAATGATGCGGCAGCCGATGCGGTGGATGGGGTCGATGATATTGAGAATCTCGTTGGTCTCACCGCTGTTGCTGACGAGCACCGCCACATCATCAGCGGCAATCATACCAAGGTCGCCGTGCATGGCCTCGGCAGCATTGACGAAGATGGACGGGGTGCCCGTGGAGGCGAAAGATGCCGCCATCTTGTGCCCGATGATGCCCGTCTTGCCGATGCCCATGACCACAATCTTGCCCTTGCAGGTGTAGAGGACGCGGACGACCTCGTCGAAAGTGCTGTCAATAGAGGCGGCAAGGCGTTGGAGTTCGCCTATCTCCTCGGAAAATATATGTTTGGCTCTGTCTGAATAGTTCATAGGTTGGGGGATTGCTCAAGTTGCCGGCGCAGGTTGTCCTCTGCCAATGCCTGCACGAGAATGGTACGTATGTCGTTGAGGCTCACCTGGTTAGCCGCATCGGATATGGCATGGTCGGGGTCGGGGTGCACCTCGAGGAAGATGCCGTCCACGCCCACCGCGAGGGCAGCGCGCATGAGATAGGGCACCATCGCGCGGTTGCCGCCCGTAACACCCTGCTGACTACTGGGTTGCTGCACCGAGTGGGTGGCATCGAAGATGACGGGGTATCCGTACCGGCGCATGACGACCAGCGAGGTCATGTCCACGACAAGGTTGCCGTAGCCGAAAGATGACCCGCGTTCGGTAAGCCAAATCTGCGGTTTGGCGGCGTTGGCAGGGGCTACTTCCTCTATTTTGGCGATGGCACCACGCATATCCCACGGCGCCATAAACTGCCCTTTCTTGACATTGACCACCTTGCCTGTGCGTGCGGCAGCCTGCAAGAGGTCGGTCTGCCGCGAGAGGAAAGCGGGTATCTGCAGCACGTC
This sequence comes from uncultured Bacteroidales bacterium, assembly GCA_934667275.1. Taxonomy (GTDB): domain Bacteria; phylum Bacteroidota; class Bacteroidia; order Bacteroidales; family Paludibacteraceae; genus Colicola. The sequence goes on from CAKULK010000006.1 coordinate 60,331, forward strand.
CGCCACCTCGGCGACGGGTGCGCATTGCCACGACTCGTGCACATCGGTGAGGATGGGCAGGCGGTAGGTGGTCTTGACCTCTTGCAGGATTTGCAAACCTTGCTCCATGCCTACGCCGCGCGCCGAGAGAGAGGTGCGGTTGGCTTTGTCGAACGACGACTTGAAATAGAGCGTGATACCCAACTCGCGGCACACTCGGTTGAGCATGTCGGCGGTGTGCATCACCATGTCGCGGCTCTCAATGGCGCAAGGACCTGCAATGAGGAACATAGGTTATTGGTTATCAGTGAATACTTTAATCCATTCCACCTCCAACTGCCCCTCGCTTGCCATCTTGCCCTTGGGGGCGAAGGGGCGCATGGTGATGTGCAACGGCTGGTTGGACAGGGTGTTGGGGGTGCGGGCAACTTCCATATTATTGACGTACCATACGAGTTCGCGGCTGTTCCAAACGAGGGTATATACCGCAAAACCAATGGGTTGGAAGCCACCCACTTTCTGCTTGAACTGCCCCTTCTCGGTCTGCATGCCCACATAGATACGGCGCTCATTGTACTCGAAGACGGACACCACAGGCAGCGAGGTCTTGCTTGCGAGGTAGATACCGTGGTCCAACAACCCGCGGCAACGAGCTTTGACCATTATCACGCCACTAGTAAGACTCATACTGTCAGCGTTTTGCAGCACGTCGCTGGTGTACTGAAAGTCGTGCATCACCATGCCGCGTTTGGCATCCCAAGCGGGCGCCGTGACAGCCTCCTTACGCGTGCGTATATATAAGGTGTTGTTCAGCGTCTCTACATTCTTGCCGCGGTTGTATGCTTGCAACTCGTTCACAAACGAGTGGTGCGGCTGGAAATCCTTGCTCGGATAGGCAAAGCCTGCGCGCCACGAACTGTCGGCAAGGTCGTGCCACTTGAAATCATCGGCAAACACCTGCTTGAAACGCTCGAGTTCAGTAATGCGCTTCGGGTCTTTGCTGAGGAAGAAGAGTATCTCGGGGTCCTTATTGAGTTCGGCATAGCGGGTGTCCTGCTTGCACTCGGGCGTGTCGTACCAACGGCGCGGATTGCGCCAGAAAGCGTCTGCCTGCTTGAACTCCTCGGTCTGCATCTCGGCTTGCAACTTGAGGTACTCCTGCACAATGGCGTTCTGGCTCAGTTGCTCTGTCTTCTCGGCATCTTTGTTGTTCAGGTAGCGTTTCACCTCTGCGCGTTTAGCCAAGGCTTTGAGTTGCTTGTGCTTTTGGCACTCGGGCGTGGCGGCATACTTGGTGTGGAGCAGTTTGTCCTTGTTGGCAAGGAATGCATCGGTGAGCACCACCTTGCCCAGGGCAATATACTCTGCCAACTCTTTGCTCTTTTCGGCAGTGCGGTAACGCGCAATAGTGCGCTCTTGCTCAGCAAGGAGAGCCTCAAATCGCGCCGTAGTCATCAGTTGGCGACTGAGTAAACTGAGATACAAGTTCATATAGTAATAGATTTATTGTTGATTCGTCGTGGTTTCTTGAATTTGATGTTCGTGAGCGCGTCAATGAGTTGCTCCATCGTGTCCACAAACACAGGCGCATACTGCACTTTCGCAGGCAGGAAGCCAATCTCGTGCATATAGGCGTCGTGTTGCTTGATATGGTCGTAGTAGCCCTTGTAGTTGAGGACAAAAGTGGGTTTGCGATGCTCGTCCACCGTGCCCGAGGCGATGGCATCCATCATCTCGTCCAAGGTGCCGTACGTGCCGGGGAGGCAGACAATGCAGTCCGACAATTCTTTCATCTTGTCCTTGCGGTTGTTCATCGTCTCAACGAAGTATAGTTCGTCGCAGTTGTCGGCTTGCCTGTGGGCTTCAACAATACGGCGCGGGATAACACCCAACACCATGGCACCGTGCGCCTTGGCAGCATCGCTGACGCGCGTCATGATGCCCCCCGTGGCTCCGCCGTACACCAACGTATGCCCCGCCTCGGCAATCCACTTGCCGAGCGCATCGCCCAAAGCCAGATAGTCCTCGGGTATCTTGTCCTTTGCGCTACAATAGACGGCGATATTCATTAGGCGTCAATCTTTGCGTAGGTGGCGTTCTCTTCAATAAACTCGCGGCGCGGGGCAACATCGTCGCCCATCAGCATCGCGATAGTGTGGTCAGCCTCTGCCGCATTCTCGATGGTCACCTTCTTCAGCAGACGGCGTGCGGGGTCCATAGTGGTTTCCCACAACTGCTCGTCGGACATCTCACCAAGACCTTTGTATCGCTGGGTCTTAATCAGTTTCTCGTCACCGCCGCCGTACTTCATAATGAAATCGTGGCGTTGCTGGTCGTTCCAGCAGTACTCCTTGTAGTTGCCCTTCGAGCACATATACAGCGGTGCCATCGCAATGTAGAGGTGCCCCTGCTCAATCACCTCTTTCATGTGGCGGAAGAACAGCGTCATAATCAGCGTGGCGATATGCGCACCATCGACATCGGCATCCGCCATGATGATTACTTTGTGGTAACGTATCTTGCTCAGGTTCAACGCCTTGGGGTCGTCTTCTGTGCCGAAAGTGATACCGAGTGCGGTGAAGATATTGCGCACCTCCTCGCTCTCGAACACCTTGTGCTCCATGGCTTTTTCCACATTCAGAATCTTACCGCGCAAAGGCAGAATGGCCTGGTGCTTGCGGTCGCGTCCGGTCTTTGCGGTACCGCCTGCGGAGTCTCCCTCGACGAGGAACAACTCACATTCGGCAGGGTCTTTGCTCTCGCAGTCAGCCAGTTTGCCGGGCAACCCGCCGCCGCTGAGGGGCGACTTGCGCAGTACGCTCTGGCGGGCGTTGCGGGCAGCGATACGTGCCTGTGCAGCCAGTATCACCTTCTCCACAATCTTCTTGGCGTCATCGGGGTGCTCCTCCAGATAGTTCGTCAGTGCCTCGCTCACGGCAGCAGACACCATACCTGCCACCTCCGAGTTGCCGAGTTTGGTTTTGGTCTGTCCCTCGAACTGCGGTTCTGCCACTTTCACGGAGATAACCGCCGTCAATCCCTCACGGAAGTCGTTGGGGTCGATAGTCGAGTTGCCGTCCTTGTCCTTCAGTTTGGCTTTCTCCAGCAGTTTGCTGTCCTCGGCATACTTCTTCATTACGCGCGTGAGCGCGGCGCGGAAGCCTGCCACGTGGGTACCGCCCTCTATCGTGTTGATATTGTTCACGTACGAGTGTACATTCTCGTTGAAGTCGGTGTTGTAAATCATCGCCACCTCCACGGGGGTGCCGAACTTCTCGGTATTGAGGTGAATAACCTCCGAGATAAGCGGCGTGCGGGTGTTGTCGATATAGCGTACAAACTCGCTCAAGCCCTTCTCCGAATAGAACACCTCACCCTTGTAGCGTTTGCCGTCTGCGGCTACCACGCCTGCCAAGTCGGCGGGCACTTCGCCTTCCGACAACGGCTTCGGCTCTGCGGTGATGGGGTGACGCTTGTCCGTCAGGGTTATCTTCACACCGGCATTCAGGTATGCCAACTCGCGCATACGGTTGGCAAGGATGTCGTATTGGTAAACGGTCTCGGTGAAGATACTGCCGTCAGGCCAGAACTGCACGAAGGTGCCCGTGCCGCGCTCGCTGCCGTAGGTGCCTATCTCGTGCACAGGGCAGATGGGCTTGCCTTTGGCGTACTCCTGCATATAGATTTTGCCGTCACGATACACCTCCACGTGCATCTTTGTCGAGAGGGCGTTCACACAACTCACACCCACACCGTGCAGACCGCCGGACACCTTATAACTGTCCTTGTTGAACTTACCACCGGCGTGCAACACGGTCATCACAACCTCCAATGCGCTCTTGTGCTCCTTCGGGTGCATATCCACGGGGATACCGCGTCCGTTATCCTGCACCGATATCGAGTTATCCTCGTTAATAGTAACTTCTATATGGTTGCAAAAGCCTGCCAACGCCTCATCAATTGAGTTGTCCACCACCTCATATACCAGGTGGTGCAGACCCTTCTGCGAGATGTCGCCGATATACATCGCAGGGCGTTTGCGTACTGCCTCCAGACCCTCCAGCACTTGAATGCTCGAGCCGTCATACTTCTCTTGTTGTTCCAAATCTTCCATTATGTCTGTCTTGTATTTTTCTTTTTTGTAGCCTGCAAAGTTACTGCTTTTTTCTCACATACACAATACCCCTCCACGTTTTTCCGGCAAAGTACGCTTAAATCAAACAGAAATGCCCTCTATGAGCATTTCCGTTTTTCTTATCACTCCACCTGAAGCACCAGACCTTTCAAATACTCACCCTCCGGATGATATATATTGATGGGATGATCCTGTGGCTGATGCAACTGATGCAGGATTCTCACACGCCGCCCCACTTGTGCCGCCGCAGAGAATACCGCCAAACGGAACATTTCTTTGTCAATCGCCTGCGAACACGAAAACGTGAAAATTATCCCTCCGGGCTTAATACATTCTATCGCCTTGGCATTCAATCGTTTATACCCTCGCAACGCATTCTTTATCGCATCGCGGTGTTTAGCAAATGCCGGCGGATCAAGCACAATCAAATCATACTTGTCACGTATATCTGCCATAAACTCAAACGCTTCGCATGCATGTGCCTTATGAGGGGCCCCCGTTGGGAAATTGCGCGCCACATTACGATTTACCAACTCCACGGCCTTTTCGCTGACATCCACCGAATCCACCCAATGCGCTCCACCCCGCAGGGCATACACAGAAAAACCGCCCGTATAGCAAAACATATTCAGCACATCACGCCCCTTGGCATAACGCTCCAACAGGGCTCTATTCTCACGCTGGTCAACAAAAAATCCCGTCTTTTGACCGCGCAACCAGTCTATCCGAAACTCTAATCCGTTTTCCAACGACCAAAAATCACCGTCTAAATCGGACTTTTTTAGCAAATACCCCACCCTGTCACCCTCTATTTGAGCCTTAAACGGCAACGTATCGTCCGACTTGTAATAAACATTCACCACCTCTGGCACTTCTGCCTTTATCGCCTCTGCAATCGCATTCCTGCTCACGTGCATGCCGATGGAATGGGCCTGAACTACGGCTGTATTCGCGTACACATCCACCACCAATCCAGGCAAAAAATCCCCTTCTCCATGAATCAGACGATACGTGTTATTCACCTTTGAGATAAGCCCCAAATCCCGACGCATCCGATAAGCCGCCCCGATGCGTTCTTTCCAAAAATCCGGAGACAATCCACCCGTGCCAAACGCCAAAATTCGCACGGCTATCGAACCTATCTGATAGTGTCCGACTCCCAGAATTTTCCCGTTGAAATCAACCACTTGTACCAATTCCCCTTCTTGCGGGGCATCATGCGGATAGTCTTTGTCCAATTGAATGGAATCAATCGCTCCCGAGAACACCCACGGATGGAAACGGAGTAGCGACTCTTCTTTATGCGGCTTCAGTCTGATAGTAGTCATTGTTGTGCCTGTTTTTGTCGTTGTGCCAGCACCTCTTGCTGGTGCTGCTGTTGCGCCTCCAAATCGGCTCTGCGGATGGCTTCCGCCTCAGCCTTTTTCAGCGGTTCTGTTTGCATCAAGTCTTTGTATATCAACAGTGTAGCCCATGCATCTGTAGATGCATAGCGCGCTTGGTCCGGAGTCAGATGGCTGTTCTCCCAATTCGTCAACTGCTGCGACTTCGAGATACGCTGCCCGTAGATGATGCCGAACGCTTTCTGCAACCCCAACTCCAGAATGCCGTATTTCCACATCATCGACTGAACATCAATGCAGTTGGCCGGCGTAAAATTGCGTCTTCTTCGCAGACCGTTCAAATCGTCCTTAAAGGCCAATCCCACCTTGCGGATGTCTGGATTCGAGAAAATAGCAGCCAGCTCCTGCGGCATGCCCACATGCGTCAAACGAAACAGATAGCAGCGCTCTTCTGTGGCAATCTGCACCAACGCCGTCGGATAATGCACGCCTCTTGTAAACGAAGGGCGCGCCTCCGTATCCACTCCCAACACCGTCTGACGCTGCAAATACTCGATGGAATCGGCGATTTTTGCAGGTTCATCCACCACTATCACCTCGCCGCCGAACTGCACCAAAGGCATTCCTTGCAACGCCTCCTTCGTGATGCGATGGGCATAACTATTGGGCTTCAACTCACTCATCTTGCGACAAAGATAAGGCGTGCAACGGACGCATCACATTCAACAATTTCTGTCCCCAATGCTGGTCAAAAGCCTCCAAACAAGCCAACACAGCATCATTCATCACGCGCTCGTCCGCAGTTTGATAATTAAATGCCAAGTCTTTCATTTCTTGATAAATATCCGCCAAATCTTCTGATATATAAGCAGTTATCGGCTCATCTGAATAACGCATATCCTCCAAATACACCTCTAAATAAGCATCATCGCTCCCCAACAAATCTTTCACCGTCTGCTGAACGCGGTCATAGTCATCTTCCGTCACAAACTGCTGCGGATAACCGTCCAACTCTTGTTCGGGCTTCGCCAACATACGTGTCTTCAAGTACAAAAGCGGCAGAATACACAAGATTTTATCGATGAAATCATGCTTTTCTCGCTCTCCCGCATGCTCCATAAACAGGCAAAACTGAGCCGCAACGGTCACAAACTCAATCGTTGCATCTTGATATACATAGTGTGTGTGTTCACTTGCCATAACTCACTCCTTACTCATTTTATTGTCGTCTCTTTATTTGTTTTATCTTGCTGTTTGCATCCGCCTCTCCATCAAATTCCGTCCCCATTGCGCCACTGTTTCAACATTAACCTCCTCACAAAAAGGCAAAACTGCTGCAAAGGTACTAAAAAAATCGCCTTTTTGCAAGAATAGTCACATAATTTTCCACTATCCCATCGTGGCCAACTACGGTAGATACACGGTAGATAACAGCGACATTGCCGCGAGCATGCTATGACCATTTTGCAGCACAACAGAAGTGGAAATTTGCAAATTTGGTATAAAAATAGTATCTTTGCAGGCATAAAAAATCAAGGATATAGAATATAACTAATAAAATCCACACAGATATGAAATTGGAAGAATTGAAAGAGGCGTTTCTGCAGGTGTATCAGCAAGAAGCGGAACAAGTATTTTTTGCACCAGGGCGTGTAAACCTTATCGGTGAGCACACCGACTATAACGGAGGATTTGTATTCCCCTGTGCACTGAGTTTCGGTACATTCCTGCTTGTCGCCCCCAACAAGGACAACAAGATGCGGTTTGCATCACTAAACATGAAAACTGCGGACGGTCAACTGCCTGTCACTGAGGTTAAAACAAACGCTCTCACCACACCGCTGCCCGACAATGCTTGGGTGAACTACCCGTTGGGCTGTATCGCGCAGTTTGTAAAACGCGGTATCGCCATTCCTGAGGGGTATGACATGCTGTTTGGGGGCGATGTACCTGCGGGTGCGGGCTTGAGTAGCAGTGCTGCCATTGAGGTGGTGACGGCATTCGCGATGAACGAGTTGCTCCACACGGGGTACGACCGCACCGAGTTGGCAAAGATAGGGCAACTGTCCGAACATGAATTTGCAGGTGTGAACTGCGGCATTATGGACCAGTTCGCATCGGCACAGGGCAAGAAAGACCATGCTATCTTCCTGAATTGCGACACGTTGGAGTTCGAGTTGGTGCCCGTCAAACTGGACGGTATCAAGGTGGTTATCAGCAATACGCACTCGCCCCACAAGTTGGACTCGGGTGCCTACAATGCCCGCGTGGCACAATGCCATGAGGCGGTGGATATGATTAACAAGGTGCGCCCTATCAAGTGTTTGGCAGAACTGAACAGAGAGGCTTTTGACGAGGTCAAGAGTGCCATCACGGACACAACGGCATTGCGTCGTGCGCGCCACGTAGTAGGTGAGGTACAGCGTACAAGAGACGCCGTAGAAGCCCTGCAAAAAGGTGATATACAGACCTTTGGCAAACTGATGAACGCCAGCCATGTATCATTGCGTGACGACTATGAGGTTACAGGTCCCGAGTTGGACGCTTTGGCAGAGGCGGCATGGCAGGTGGACGGCGTAATTGGCAGCCGTATGACCGGCGGCGGATTCGGCGGTTGTACAGTATCATTGGTGCACGAAGAGGCTATCCCCGCTTTCATCGAACAAGTGGGCAAAGCATACACCGAGAAGACAGGACTTCATGCAGACTTCTACATCGCGCAGATTGGAGACGGAGCACACCGAATTGGTTAATAAGTAATAGTTAATAAGTAATGGTTAAGGCGGAGAGTTTCAACAAGCGTGTCGGCACCAAACGTATCGGGCTGTACACTTTGCGCAATAAGAACGGGCTGTTGGCACAAATCACCAACTACGGGGCAAAGATTGTGTCACTGAATGTGCCAAACAAGGAGGGCGTGGTAAAAGATATTGTATTGGGTTTCAATACCTTGGACGAATGGATGGAGAAAGAGACCTACTTCAATGCCATCATCGGACGCTATGCCAATCGTATCAAGGACGGGCGTTTCACATTGGACGGAACCACCTACCAACTGCCCGTAAACAACGGCACCAACTCCCTCCACGGCGGCATACACGGTTGGAACGAGAAGATTTGGGAGGTGGTGGGACAAAACGCCTACAGCATCTCGTTGCACTACCGCTGCGCGGACGGCGAAGAAGGCTATCCGGGTACGGTGGATGTATATGTAACTTATTGTCTGACACGCGATAACGCCTTGCAGCTAACCTTCGAGACGAAAACAGACAAGCCAACCATTATCGGACTGACCAACCACGCATACTTCAACCTTGCGGGCGAGGGCAGTGGTGATGTCTGCGACCATACTTTGCAGGTGTTCGCCGACGAATACACGCCTTTGGACGACACGGCATGCCCTACGGGTGAGATTGCCAAGGTGGACGGTACGCCCATGGATTTCCGTACTCCGCAACGTGTAGGCGACCGTATAGACGACCCGTTCTTTGCCCCCGGGCGCGGGATAGACAACAATTTCGTAATACGCGGTGCCCTTCCACGGAATGGTGAGTTGCACCATGCGGCTGTCGTAGAAGCCGACGGGCGTCGTATGGAAGTATGGACCACCATGCCCGGACTACAAGTATATACAGGCAATTGGGTAGAAAAGAACATCGGCAAGAGCGGACACGAATACGATGTGCGCCATGCGATATGCCTTGAAGCACAGAATTTCCCCGACAGTCCCAACCATAGCAATTTCCCCAATGCCGTCTTGCGCCCTGGAGAGGTGTATCACGAGGTAACGGAATACAGGTTCTCTTAAGAATGAAGAAGTTTTATATCGAGACTTACGGCTGCCAGATGAATGTGGCGGACAGCGAGGTGGTGGCAGCCATCATGCAAACCACGGATAGTGAGATAACCGACAACATCGGGGATGCCGACATCGTGATACTGAACACCTGCTCCATTCGCGACAATGCCGAACAGAAAGTGCAACACCGCCTGCAGGAGTTGGGCGGCAAACGCAAACAGGGCAAGATAATAGGTGTCATCGGCTGCATGGCAGAGCGCATGGGCGATGAGTTGGTGCGCGATTACGGGGTGGATTTCGTGGCAGGTCCCGATGCCTATATGGACATACCCAACCTGTTAGCACAATGTGAACAAGGCGAACGCGCTATCAATGTAACACTCAGCAAGACAGAGACTTATCGCGACATTATGCCTGCCCGTATCGGCAAACAAATATCGGGTTTTGTCAGCATTATGCGGGGTTGCAACAATTTCTGCTCCTACTGCGTGGTCCCCTATACCCGCGGACGGGAGCGCAGCCGCGATGTAGAGAGTATTCTCAATGAGGTACGCGACTTGTGGCAAAAGGGATACAAGGAAGTTACCCTACTCGGGCAGAATGTAAATTCCTACCGTTTCCAGCGGGACAACGGGGAGACGGTGGACTTTGCAGACCTATTGGAGATAGTTGCCAATGCGGTACCCGAAATGCGTATCCGCTTCACCACCAGCCACCCGAAAGATATGTCGAACAAGACTTTGGAGGCCATCGCACGCCACGACAACCTGTGCAAGTTCATTCACCTGCCTGTACAGAGCGGTTCGGACAAGATTCTCAAACTGATGAACCGCAAATATACGCGCGAGTGGTATCTTGACCGCATTGCCGCCATACGCCGTATCCTGCCCGATGCCACCATTGGCACAGACGTCTTTTGTGGCTTCCACGACGAGACCTTGGAAGACCACGCAGAGACACTCTCGTTGATGCGGGAAGTCGGTTTTGACACCGCCTTTATGTTCAAATACAGCGAACGCCCGGGCACCTTTGCACAGAAACACCTGCCCGACAATGTCCCCGAAGAGGAGAAAGTACGCCGCTTGAACGAGATTATCGCCCTTCAAAGCCAACTCTCATTGGAGAGCAACCTCCGCGAGGTGGGTAAGACCGTGGAAGTGTTGGTAGAGGGTTTCTCCAAGCGCAGCCATGACGACATGTACGGCCGTACTTCACAATACAAAACGGTGGTTTTTCCCCGCAATGGCAGACACATCGGCGAAATTGTGCACGTGCTTGTTAAAGAAGCATCTGCTGCAACCCTTAAAGGTGAGATTGTGGAATAATGCTATAGTTCAGGCGTAAAAAAGCATTTTTTAAGGGAAAAATTTGCACGACACAAAAAAAAGATGTAACTTTGCAGTCGAAAACAATAAATTTTCATAGTTAAGGTTTAGGTTTAATGGCAACGAGAGGCTGGGAAGTTTCTCGTTGTTTCTTAAACTCAAAGTACTGAAACTATGAAGGTTTGAAAACTGCTGCGTATGGACAATACGGAACAAAAAAATACCAACAACGAGTTGCTGATTGATTGGAGCAACCCCGAAGACGCTCGCAAGGCTTTCCTTGCGAGTGAAATTTTTAATCGTAAATATAATTAAGAGATATGGCAACAACTTACATGACCGCTGACGGTCTTCAAAAACTGAAAGATGAACTCCAGCAACTGGAGTCTGTGGAGCGTCCCCGCGTGATTGCCGCTATAGCAGAAGCACGCGACAAGGGTGACCTGAGTGAGAATGCAGAATACGACGCAGCCAAAGAGGAGCAGGGCGTATTAGAGAGTCGTATTGCAATGCTCAAAGGAAAAATCATGGACGCACGTATCATTGACGAGAAAAGCATCAAAACTGACGAAGTGCAAATCCTGACCAAGGTGCGCGTGCAGAACCTCAAGACCAAACAAGAGAAAGTATATCAACTGGTTACCGAGAGCGAAGCCAACATCCTCGAGGGCAAGATTGCTACTACCACGCCTATTGCCAAAGGCTTGATGGGCAAGAAAGTGGGCGAGATTGCCAAAGTGAGCGTTCCTGCAGGCACATTGGAGTTCAAAATATTGGAAATCAGTATCTAAACAACCGAATAGTAAAACGCAAATTGGCAGTTGCTCTGTTATAAATTTGCAAATCGTAAAATCGTAAATTCGTAAATCGTAAATAGACATGACTCTTTTCACGAAGATTATCAACGGCGAGATACCCAGTTACAAGGTGGCTGAAGACGACCGTTTCTATGCATTCTTAGATATTAACCCACTGCAAAAGGGGCATACATTGGTTGTTCCCAAATTGCCCGAACCAGAAGCAGACTACATCTTTGACCTTGACGACCAGACATTGGCAGATATGATGGTGTTTGCGAAGCGTGTAGCCATCGGCATCAAGCAAGCCACTGATTGCAAGCGTGTCGGTGTAGCCGTATTGGGTATGGAAGTTAACCACGTACACATCCACTTAGTACCAATGAACTCAGAAAAAGATATGCTCTTTACCAATCCGAAGTTGCAACTCTCCGCCGAAGAAATGTCCGAGATAGCCAACTCCATTGCACAGGCGATTGACCCTGTATAAACAGCAAGTGACATATAAAACAAAAAGGACACGCATTGCGTGTCCTTTTTGTTTTATAATCCGATTATTCAAGGTTGCGGAATTAACAAGAACAGACGGTCACCACGATGAACAGGTTGGTCGGTTTTAACCGCAAAAGGATGCCCTTTGGCAATAGCAGTCTGCACATTGCCCTTGGCATCGTGCAAATCATGTGCGACCAACTCGTAAGCCCCCGTTGTTTCTCCCGTAACCAACAGTTCGTCCCCTTCTTTGATTTGCGGTACTGCCTCAATATGGAACTCTGCGACACTGATATTCTTGAAGAAATTGGTGCAACGCCCCACATACACCTTCTTGCGTGTGGCACGCGAACCATACTCATGCGTCCACTCGCCTAATCGTTGCCCTTGATAGTAGCCATCCCAAAAACCACGATTGAACACCCTGCTTAACCACTCGTCCCAGACGGGAATACGTGCTGCATACATCTCCTGCCAAGCACTGCGCTCTTCGCTGGTCGGGTTAGCAGGCAACTGACGCCACATCTCCACCGCCTCGCGGTAACATTCAACCACCGTTTTTACATATTCCGATCCACGGGCACGCCCTTCTATTTTAAGGACTCGCACCCCTGCATCAAGCAATTTGTTCAAGAAATGAATGGTTTTCAAGTCTTTAGGAGACATTATATATTGATTGTCCACTTCCAATTCGAGGTCACTTTCTTTGTCGCGAACGATGTAGCCTCGCCGGCACACCTGCATACATGCCCCCCTATTGGCACTGGCACCAAGGTTGTTGAGGCTCAAATAGCATTTACCACTGACCGCCATGCACAGCGCACCGTGGCAAAACATCTCAATGCGGATAGGGTTGCCATGAGGGCCACAAATGTGTTGCTCGATGATGTCGCGGTGGATAGAAGCGACCTGCTGCATATTGAGTTCGCGTGCAAGTACCACAACGTCAGCAAATTGCGCATAGAATCGCAAAGCCTCCGTATTGGCGATATTGAGTTGCGTAGAGAGATGCACCTCCACCCCCGACGCATGCGCGTATTGCAGTGCGGCGATGTCGGAAGCAATAATGGCCGATATGCCCGCCTGTTTGGCATTGTCCACAATCTCACGCATGAGCGGCAAGTCTTCCGGATACATCACGGTATTAAGCGTGAGATAGGTCTTCACCCCCGCTTCCCGACAGCGTGAAACAATAGTATGGAGGTCTTCAGTAGTAAAATTGGCAGAAGAACGCGCACGCATATTCAGATGCTCAATGCCAAAATACACACTATTGGCACCCGCATGAATGGCTGCCGCCAAACTCTCCCAACACCCTACCGGTGCCATAATTTCTATATCATTATTCATCTCCAAACAACTAACTAATTTAATAAACACACCCTTTAGCGAACAAGCAACACCCCTCTATCCTATAACCATCCTCTAACAATCCGATAACGATTAATGCTCGTTTACATTGATTAAATACTCTGCAATCTGCACGGCATTCAAAGCCGCCCCCTTACGTATCTGGTCGCCCACACACCAGAAAGTAAGCCCGTTGGGGTTAGCGAGGTCGCGACGGATACGCCCGACGTACACATCGTCCGTGCCACTAAGGAAAAGCGGCATCGGATAGGGGAAAGCATTAGGAGTACAATGTGCCTCCTTCGGCGTCTTGGGAGCGTGTCCGACCAGCGAAAGATTGTCCATGAGACAGACACCCTCCGTGTGCGCAAAAGCATCTTTTGCTTGTTCCGGCGTGACGGGAAACTCCGTCTCCACCCACACCGCCTCGGAATGAGCGCGAAGAGAGGGGACACGCACACAAGTGGCTGATACAGAGATGTCTGAATGCATAATCTTGCGCGTCTCGTTGTACATTTTCAATTCCTCCTTGGTGTAATCGTCATTGCCAAAGACATCAATCTGCGGAATCATATTAAACGCCAACTGATAGGCAAAACGCTGAACATCAGGTTCTTGCCCGTCCAATATTTGGCGATACTGCTCAACCAGTTCGTTCATCGCCTGCGCCCCAGCCCCTGAAGCGGATTGGTAGGAGGCTACGTGCACACGACGGATATGCGAGAGCGGTTCCAACGCCTTGAGACACATCGCCATAACAATGGTGGTGCAGTTGGGATTGGCAATAATGCGTTTACCATGGTCGCTATACGCCTGCAACGCGTCTTCCGGGTTGATTTCAGGAATGACCAATGGCACCTGTGGGTCCATGCGAAACACCGAAGAGTTGTCAATCATAATGGCACCATGGCGCGTTATGTCCGCCGCAAACTCACGAGAGACACCCCCGCCCGCGGAAACAAAAGCGATGTCAATATCGCGGAATTGGTCACCATGCTGCAACTGCTGCACCTTATATCCGGTTCCTCCGAATGTATAAGAAATCCCCGCACTACGCTGAGAACCAAAGAGTTGCAAGTCAGATACCGGGAAATTACGCTCCGCAAGAATCTTAAGCAACTCCTGCCCGACAGCCCCCGATGCACCTACGATGGCGATGTTCATAGTTTAGCGAATAAAAGGCATGCGTTATGTCCACCAAAACCGAAATTATTGCTCAAGGCATAGTGGATATCACGCTGTTGTGCCTCGTTGAACGTAAAATTGATGCGGCTGTCAATAGCAGGATCATCGTCACCATCTGCATGGTTGATGGTTGGCGTAACGATTTGATTTACAATTGACAACACCGATATAATGGCCTCCACGGCACCAGTACCTCCAAGCAGGTGTCCCGTCATAGATTTAGAAGAAGTGAGATTGATATGCGGCGTGTAGTCGCCAAAAACTTGCTGAATAGCCTTCACTTCGGCAATATCACCGACGGGAGTAGAGGTGCCGTGAGTATTGATATATTCCACCTGATTAGGCTGAATATCAGCCTCTTGCATCGCCAATATCATGGCTTGTGCAGCCCCTTTTCCCTCCGGGTCTGATGCTACAATATGATAGGCGTCAGAGGTCATGCCCGCCCCGACAATCTCTGCATAGATATGCGCTCCTCGCGCGCACGCGTGCGCGTATTCCTCTAATACAAGGCAACCCGCCCCTTCGCCCAACACGAAGCCATCGCGCGAAGCGGAGAAAGGACGACTGGCATGTTCGGGGTCATCGTTGCGCGTGGATAGTGCCCGCACTGCATTGAAACCACCTATTCCTGCAAACTCAATAGCGGCTTCGCTGCCACCGGTCAGCATCACATCCGCCATTCCAAAACGGATACAATGATATGCAGAGGCAATGGCGTGCGATGAACTGGCACACGCCGAAACCGTGGCAAAATTGATGCCCCGAAAGCCGTAACGTATTGCTAACAAGCCTGCTGCGATATTCGGGATTGCCATAGGGATGAAGAACGGACTGAAGCGCGGCGTTCCATCGCCCGTGGCAAACTGCCCGATATTGGAGTCTAATGCGTGTACGCCCCCCATGCCACTACCCATAATGACACCGCAACGGAGAGCATTCTCCTGTTCAATCCGAATGTCAGCATTGCGCATAGCCTCATCAGCCGCCACCGCCGCCAACTGCGCATAGCGGTCATTTTTGCGCGCCTCTTTGGGGTCCAACACAGCAGTGGTGTCCAAGTCTTTGACTTCGCAAGCAAAATGGGTCTTGAATTGTGAAGCATCAAAATGCGTGATAGGCCCCGCACCACTACGCCCAGCAACAAGATTTTGCCACGTGGTAGGGACATCATTTCCCAATGCCGTCACCATTCCTAATCCGGTGATTACAACTCGTTTAGGTTCCATACTTATTATAAACAACGAGCGAGTTTACGGTCATCCCGCAACTCGCCCCTATAGTGATTAAAAATTAAAGAAACAAGCAATTATGCCTTGATTTTCTCAATGTAATCAATAGCGTCTTGTACGGTGGAAATCTTCTGGGTATCCTCATCGGGGATTTGGATGCCGAACTCTTTCTCAAACTCCATAATCAATTCCACTGTATCAAGTGAATCTGCATTCAAATCTGCTGCAAAACTTGCTTCAGGAGTAACTTGCGATTCTTCAACACCGAGTTTATCAACGATAATAGCCTTTACTTTCGATTCAATTTCTGACATAACACAAAAGTTTTTTGTTAATACTTAATTTTGTTGCTAACTATGCATCCGACGATGCAAACCGACTGCAAAGTAACGACTTTTTTTTGGAATATGCAAATTTTTTGCAACAATTATGGGTTTATTGCCCTATTTCCAGCGTTATTTTGCCAATGCGAGCCCCCGATTTGCCCGTTTGTGCTAACAAAACGCTATCTCCATCCATATTAGCAATATGCAGATTTTCAACCACTTTATGGGTATGTGCACCGATAATCACATCAATATCACGTGTGGCGGCAGCCAATTCAACATCACAGACCTGACCTTCTGCAATATGATTAGTCCCCTGGTGGCTAATGCAAACAACCACGTCACAATGCTCATCATGGCGCAACATAGTAGCGACTTTTTGTGCTGATTCTATGGGATTCAGGTATTTAACAGGCTCAAAATTCTTCATCGCGATAAGGCTGTTCGGATTCACACCAATACCAAACACGCCTATGCGAAGCCCCTTTTTGCGCAGAATAGTGTAGGGTTTCACCAAACCCTCCAATGGGGTGTTGCATACATCGTAGTTGGCACAAACGATGGGGAATTGCGCCATACCGAGAATAACAGCAAGCGTATCCACGCCGTAATCGAACTCATGATTACCAAGCATTCCCGCATCATAGCCCATACGGTTGAGTGCATCCATCTCAATGCGCCCGTGATAGAAATTAAAATAGGGCGTCCCTTGACTGAAATCACCGGCATCCAACAAGATAAGGTCAGGGTCCATTTGGCGTTCACGCTCAATAAACCCCATACGACGCGCATAACCTGCGCAATTGGCATCACGTTTTCCCTCCTCAATCGGCTCCACCTGCGAGTGGGTGTCATTGGTATGCAAAATGGTGATAGTCTTCGGCTTGGATGGTCCGCAAGCCACACAAACCATGCAGATAAAAAAGCCTGACAACAGGGCCTTAGAAATACTTTCGAAAATCTTCATCGGTAAATATAGTAAGAATGGTTTGACCATTAGGCAGATACTTTGATGGCGCAAGCATAAAACGCGACAAGAGGTCACGCATCTCGGCATCCGTGAGCGATTTGCCAACAGGTATGGCCATCTGCTCCGCCAAGGCTATCGCGATTGAACGGTGCCAATCCGACGAGGCAGAACCACCAGTATCTTGCACATTGTGAACGACTTGCAGCAGCACTTCACCTGCATTCTTTTGCCCTAAAAGGGCAGGAACCGCAGTGATGTTGTAAGCATAGGGGGAGAACTGCTCCAGCGCAAATCCGACTGATTGCAGGTCCGGCAACATTGATTGTACGGTGGCAGTATCGTCCAACGAGAGTTCCAACAATTCGGGAAACAACAGGGGCTGCGTAATGCCGTTATGTGCTTGCAGTTGCGCCTGCAATTCCTTATACAAAACAGCCACATGCAGACGATGCTGATGAGCCACCAACAGCCCCATGTCTGTAGGAGCAATAATGTATTTAGACGCCCATTGCAGCAGGGGAGTTGTTTCTTCTATCTGCTGAAAGTCAAATAGTTGCGTATGCTCCCGTACTATTTCCGGCACAGATTGGTCCCCCACCCCTTTACGCGTCTGTGCATACAATGCATCCCAATTACGCGGAGCATTAGACGAAGGCGCCTGACGTTTGAACGGGTTGTACGATGGGTCAACCTGTATGTGCGGAATAGTCACAGACTTGCCCGACAATACGCCTTGCGGCATATCAAGGTGCGACTCCGTGGTAAAATCCAGCGACGGAGCCACATTGAATTTGCCCAATGACTCGCGCACCGCAGCCAACAGAATCTGGAAAATAGCCTGCTCATCAGCGAACTTTATCTCCGTCTTGGTAGGGTGGATATTGATATCTATCGCCTCCGGATTGATACTGAAATAGAGGAAATAAGATGGCGTATGGTCAGCAGCCAACATCCCCGAGTAGGCCGTCATCACAGCCTTATGGAAATACGGGTGGCGCATAAAACGCCCGTTGACAAACATATACTGCTGGCTATTCTTGCCTGCACTCTCCGGTTTGCCCACAAAACCGCAGATATTCACCAACTCCGTGTTGGTGGATACGTCCACCAATTGCCCAGTAAAGGGCTTGGAAGAGTGCCCGAACACCCCCTCAATACGTTGTTTGGTTGTGGCTGCGGGCAGTTCAGAGATAATCTCGTCGTTGCTGACGAATGTGAATTGCACTTCCGGATTCACCAACACGATGCGATGGTACTCGGTGAGCAGGTTCCGCAGTTCCGTTTGGTCTGTTTTGAGGAACTTGCGTCGCGCGGGAACATTATAAAAGAGGTTCTTCACGCGGATATTGGTGCCTACCGAGCATTGTACCGGCTCCTGTTTCTGCACCTCGGAACCCGCAATCTCCAACCTTGTGCCTATCTCATCACCGGCACGGCGCGTAAGCACTTCCACCTGCGCCACCGCGCAAATACTGGCAAGTGCCTCTCCGCGAAATCCCATCGTGTGCAAATGGAAAAGGTCCGCAGCCTGACTAATCTTGGACGTGGCATGTCGCTCAAACGCCATACGCGCATCGGTGTTGCTCATGCCGCAGCCGTTATCAATCACCTGCAACAACGTCCGCCCCGCGTCACGCACGAGGATACGGATATTCGTAGCCCCCGCATCCAACGAGTTCTCCACCAACTCCTTCAGACACGATGCCGGACGCTGTATAACCTCGCCCGCGGCAATCTGGTTGGCGACACTATCGGGAAGTAAGTGAATGATGTCCGTCATGACCTATTGTTTCTATGTAAGACCCGCTACAGACCCGCGAGCAACCCGCGACAATTCCTACAGCAAGTAATAGAACGCAAACAACAGCATCGCCAGCAAGGCTATCCAAAATACCAGTTTGGACTTGCTGCGTGCCTCGTCTTTGCGCTTGCGCGTGTTCGCCTCGTGTGCCTCACGGAACGAACCACGATGAAGACGCGCAAGTTTTTCCTTGCGCGCCTCCTTTTCTTTATCGTAGTAAATGGGGCGATAGTCCCACTCACGTGGTTTCGGTACTTTTGGAAAGAGTATCGACATTATTTAATAATGTCTTGGAACTGCTGATCCTCTTGATATTTAGCAAATTCAATATCTTTCTGAGCCTTTCTGCGGAACTGAGCGTCACGCTGGATGGCAGCCTTCAGGTTGCTGTAAACAGCATCGCGGTCATTGGTGCGGGCACCTACGATAGCAGCCAGATAAGCAGTCGTGGCATTCGGGTTCTCCACGCGTGCCAAGGTCTGACGGGCAGCAGCATAGTCCTCGTTCAAGATTTGCTGAACGGCAGCGTTGTTGCTGGGCTTGTCGCCGTATGCATTCTTAGCGGCAGCGTACTCACCCTTCATCGTATAGAGCGTACCCATAGCGGCATTCAGGTCACCCTGCGTGCCGGCAGCCTTGCCAAGATATTGCTGAGCCATTGCCAAATCATTGTCTGCCAATGCAGCCACACCGGCGTTGTAGTTCACATCGGGGTTGCTTGAAGCAATCTTCAAGGCTTGCGTATAACTGCGGCGAGCCTCTGCGATGCTGCCTTGGTTGAAATAGAGCATACCCATATTGTTGTAACCGCGATAGTCGTTCGGGAACAACTCAACAGCCTTCTTATAGATAGCCATTTGCTCGTTAGCGTCCTTGGTGAGAGTAGCGGCATACAGCAGTTCCTCCACGTTCAACGATGCAGGGTCATTCTTTGCCAATTCGGCAATCTCCTCGTCTGATTTTCCGATAAGGTCGGTGGTGAGAATCAGGCGGCTGCGGCGCAACTCGGGCAGAATCTCATCGGCAATCGTCTTGTAAACGGCACTCAGGTTCTTGATTTGAGCCTCACGCTCTTCGGGGTCACTGTACATGCTGAGCACGCGCAAAACAAGATCCTTGTCCTGGATATTGCTCTCTTCCATAGCCTTCTGGAATCCCTCCCAGTCCTGAGCGGTAACCGACGACTCAATCTCGGCTTTCACCTTGTTCTTTTTCAGTTGTTTCTGCAAGTATTTCTGAGCGTTAGCCTGACGGGCATCAGCCAGAGTCGAGTTGAGTTTCACGCCACCGTCCGGCGAAGCGTAACCCGAAACCTCCAACTTGTTGATGGCTTTCTTCTCATCTTGGTCAGCATCTTTGATGGCAGCCTGCAAGTCCTTCATCTCCTGGGTTTTGAGTTCGGAGTTGCGCAGGTTGGACTGCTGAATCAGGAAGCGGATATCAGCCTCTTGCATCTCTTGGATAATGCGTTGGAATTTATCTGCCGTGATTTGGGGTTTGACATCCTGAGCCTGAGCCAACTTTGCGGTAGCAACCACACCATCAGCCACTTTCATGTCAGGAATCTCCACGGTTTTGTTGCCCTTCTTGGCGGTAAAGCGCAGATAGAGTTCCGATTTTGCCATCGCAGGAACGTACTTGAACGATGCCTGCTGGCTGTATTTGGCACCCTCTTTGTAGGATACCGTCTTACCATTTTCTTTGGCTTTCTCACCTACGTAGGTCACCGGCTCGCCAACGGCTTCGCCACCCTCATACTTGAGCACCGGAGTAACGGTAAGAACGGCTTTTTTAGAGAACTTCTTTACAGGGAAGGTTCCCGTGATAGTGGCGTCCACATTGTCGCCTACCACGGTGAGCGGACTCGGATTAACGGTCACCTGTTCCGGCTGAACAGCAGTTCCACAAGAGGTCAGCACTGCCATCGCAATCACTGACGCAAAGAAAAATGACTTTTTCATATTCATAATAAGTTATTATGTTGTTAATTATTTATACGTATCGTTGATATACACTTCTGCATAGTATATCGCCTGCAAAGGTACGAAATTATTCGCAAACAGCAAAGACAGGATGTTTTTTTGCGCGATTTTTTTGGCATTTTTGGACTTTTCTTCGTACCTTTGCGCAGTTTTTATCAGATAAACACAATCGGACTATGCAAAAGAACAACTTTTATCGGTTTCCTGCAATGGTTTTGGCGGCAACCCTTTTGGTGTCATGCCGTCCGAGTGACGAACAATGCGCCCGCGTATTGGTGGATAGTGCGCAACAGATGGTGGATGCCGGACGCTGGCAACAAGCCCGCGTATTCATCGACTCCGTCCACAACACCTATCCCCAACAGGTAGAGCAACGGCGCGCAGCAAAGGTTCTGGCGGACACCATCACCTACTTGGAAGCCAAACGGACATTGGCTTATTCCGACTCATTACTAAACACCCTGCTGCCGCAGGCTGACGAGTTGATGCGTCTGTTCCGCTACGAGAAAAACGCCGACTATGAGGACCATGGGCGATACGTGCATCGTCTTTTGGCTACTACGGGCAGCAACACTTCCCGCAACTTCTTGCAGGCTTATGTGCGCGACGACAAAGAGACCATCGTCAAGAGTTACTACTATGGAGCGCAACGCGCAAACCAGCGCGCCGTCACGCTCTCGTCCGAGGAAGTGGAAAGCCGCTTCGAAGGTACCAACCATGCTTTTCAGGCTGAAGGATGGCACGAGATAATGACGCTCGAAAACGACAAAGCCCTTGAACTGCTGAATTTCGTCAGCAGCCACACCTCCGCGCGTATCCGCGTGAAAGGAGAAGGAGAAAAAAGCGGACAATCATGGGTCTATTATCTCTCCGACAAAGAAAAGACTGCCCTTTCGCAGACCTACCAATTGGGATTCCTGATGAAGGATATCAACCAATTGGAACGCAATATCCGCATAGCAAACGCACAAATCGAGCGCAAAGAGCGCACAACCAGCAAATAACACTCCACATACATTGTAATATTATTGTGACCTTGCCACATTCATATCGTACCCATAATAACTAAAATAATGAACAAAAACAGACCGCCCAACAATCGTCAAGCGGTCTGTTTTTGCATTATGCTAACAGATTACCAGTTAATCACAAATCCGGCGTGTACGTTGATACCTGCTTGCGCATAGTACCAAGGCCAGCAAGCCGTGCCGTCGGTGGTGTAGGAATAGTCGCTACCACCATTGCTTGCGTATTTGGCGTTGAAGATGTTGTTCAGTTGGCAGAGCAGACGAATCTGCGGCACATTGGTACGACTGCACCATTTGTTCATCGGCAGTTGGTATTGCAGATTGACATTGGTGGTGGTGTACGCTTTGATGGCTGCCGTCTCGTTCTGCATATTGTCGAGATACTGTTTGCTCGTTACGTTGGTTTGGATAGTTGCCCGGAAACCTGCCACATCAAAGGTAAAGAGCGACATAGCGGTAATCATCGGCGAGAAAGCGATGGTGGTCTCTTTGAGTTCGATTTCCTTTTCGCCTAACCAATTGAAGTCCGCATCGTACTCGGTGATGACATCGGTATAGTTGAGAATCTTGTTGCGCGAGAGGACAAAGTTACCGTCCCAGCGGAACCAGTCAAGGATTTTCACACCCGCCGTAATCTCCGCACCCATACGGTAGGAGTCTTTTACGTTCTTGGTGGATTGTGCACCGACATCATTGATACGACCGGTGAGGACTAATTGGTTGTCGTAGTCCATAAAATAGAGGTTGGCACCAATGTTGAAACGCGGGTGCGAATAGGTGTAGCCCACCTCGTAGTCGTAGAGGCGTTCCGGATTGGGCATACCTTTCCACTCGCCTGTAGCAGCGTCGAAGATGACATTTTCTTTGTAGTTGTTACGGCTCGGCTCGCGGTTTGCCATTGCAAACGAACCATAAAGCAAATGCCCGTGGTTTTGGTAGGTAAGACCTGCTTGGGGGTTGAAGAAATGGTAGTTTTTCGTAAAAGTGAGGTCAATCATATCCTCGTCGTTCATACCGTCTCTGGAGTAGCGCACATAGCGATATTGCAGGTCGGCATAGAGGCTCAGGGTCTCTTGTGCACGGTTGATGACGCGCCAGTTGGCTTTGGCATATACGTTGGCGTCCACCTTGTTGGCATGGTTGCGATAGAACTCATAATCAACCGGCAACCTACCACCATAGACACTGTCTTGGATATAGTTGAGTGTTCCGAAGTGCGTACCCATATAGTCGTTGGCTGCCACACCAAACTGGGCATCAACAGGCTCCGAGACATACTTGGCAGACATGATAGCGCCAAAGAAATGGTTGTCCAGCAACTTGCGATACATACCATACGCCTTCTTCACTTTTTCGCCATTGACGTCGGTGTATGAATCCAATCCCCAATAACTGAATTTCTTCTTTTTATACTGCTCATAGTAACCGCCACCGTGGGTGTAGTGGAGCGTGGTGTTGAGGATCCAGTTTGGGTTAAAGCGGTGGTTGATAGACAGTTGCGCATGCTGTTGTGCGTAGTTGTCGGTCTGATTGTCGTAGTATTTTGTCTCGCCGTTGGCATCGGTATATTCGCCTGCGGGGTTGTATCTGCGGTCGGCACCATTCAGTCCGTATGCCACATCTTTGGTAACACCATCCCAACCCATTCCGGTCTTTTCCTTGCCGCCGAAGAAACGGGCAATGACCTGAGTCTGCTTGCCATACCAGCCGAGGTCGCCATAGTAGGAATAGAGGTCAGAACTTGCGCGGTAGAGGAAACCGTCGGAGTTGACCTTGCTGAAACGTGCGTTGGCACGCCAATTGCCGGGCAACACCACGTGTGCCGAAGCCATCTCGCGGAAGGTGTTGTACATACCGCCGTTAAAACTCAACGTATAGTGGCTGACGGTGTCTTCATCGCCGGTGTACATATTCAGGCTTGCGCCGAAAGAGGCGGAACCGTTGGTGGAAGTCCCTACACCGCGTTGCACATCAATGCTCGACATCGAGGCTGCCATATCCGTCATGTTGACCCAGAAAACGGTTTGGCTCTCTTGGTCATTGAGCGGCACGTCGTTGACAGTCATGTTGATACGTGTGTGGTCGGTACCGCGCACGCGGAAATAGGTATAGCCTACACCCAGACCGTCATCGCTCGTTACTTGCAACGCAGGCACCGTGGAGAGCAGATAAGGCAGGTTTTGCCCCGTGTTCTCCCGATTGAGCGTCTCATTCGAGAGGACGCTGTGGTTCGTGGTGGTTTGTTGAACTCGTTGTGCCACGACCTGCACTTCATCCAAGTGCTGGTCTTGCACAATCATTAACGTGTCGGCAGCATAGCCTTGCATGCCGCCCCAAAGGAGTGCTGCGTATCCGCAGCATACTCGCAAAAAGTGATTTGTTTTCATTTCCCTCTACAGAATTACCTGTGCAGGTTCCACGGGTTTAATCTCAGCCTAAGGCACCCCGAACGAATCTGAGCGAAAGTTCTATGTAAGTGAATTATAGTCTATATACAAACGTCACCATCCAGCCCCACTCGTTCAACTTCTGCGATGGCACCACGGGTGTCCGCATCAAGTTGTTCAAGCCGAAGTCGTATCCCGACTGCAAGCGGTACCTGTCCCACTCCAAGCCGCCGCCGAGACCAAACTGAATGTTGGTGCGGTAGAGTTGCTTGGCCGCATATCGGTCGTGGTTGGTCATCTGCACCCCTTGCGCTTGCAGCCACTCGGTTGTGAGCGTGGAGGTGTTGTTGGTCATAAGGTCGTAACTGGTCAGACCGATTTGCAACTGCGGACCTGCATAAAAGAACAGGCGCAACTGCTTCCAAAGTGTGATGGTGTAGTAGGCGCGCACGGGAATAGTCAGTTCCAACTGCACAATATCGTGCCGGAGAACCTCTATCTGTGCGCTCTCAGCGGTCATAGAACGCCAATGCTGGTTCCGGTAACCGTATGTGAGCGATGCCAGCGCACCCGTCTGAATACTAAAATGATAAGGCAGCAGGAAATCCACCGTACCGCCAAAGCGCAAACCGTGCAAGTACATGGAGACGGAGTCGTTCTCGCGCTGCTGCCACTGCACAAACCCCGTCTCTATGCGCCACTCTGTTCCAAACTTGTACTCCTCTGCCGCTTCCTTGCGCGTAGGGTCGAAGAAGTCAGGCTCTGCGGTCTGCAAATCGGGCATCGACTTGGTGTCTTGCGCCATCAAGCCATTGCCAAGAAACAGCCCTCCCAACACCATACACCATATATATATATGAGACTTCTTCATCTTCCGCATAAGGGTCTTTTGCCCTCTTTTCCGCCTACAAAGGTACTACATTCTTCCCAAATACACAATTTTTTCAAGAAAAATATGCTTTTTTCAGGCAAAAACTTGCACAATTAAAAAAGTTGCAGTACCTTTGCAGCCGATTTCCGCTTGTGCGGTTTTCTGCGTGTGTTAATAGCACGTTGCGCCAAGAATGGTGATGGTCCATTCGTCTATCGGTTAGGACGAGAGATTTTCATTCTCTAAAGAGCAGTTCGACTCTGCTATGGACTACAAATTAAACAGATTAAAGAACCAAAAATTTAACTAACAGAATAAGATGGCAAATCATAAATCATCTTTGAAGCGTATTCGCCAAACGGCTACCCGTAAGGCACACAATCATTATTATGCAAAAACCACCCGCAATGCCATCCGCGTATTGCGTGCTACCACTGACAAGGCTGCTGCAGAACAATTGCTGCCGAAAGTAAGTTCGATGTTGGACAAGTTGGCTAAGCGCAACATCATCCATCGCAACAAGGCTGCCAACCTCAAGTCGGGCTTGGCTTTGCATACCAACAAACTCGCCTAAGCGATTGTTCATTAATTCCCTATATAGCAGGGGGCTGCCACAAGGTAGTCCCCTTTGTTGTAGATATATCATATCTACGCCGAACACAACGCCGGCAAATACATAGCAGATGTTTCTGCAATTATTACTCAAAGAAGAACTCTACTTATCTTGAAGGAGAACACAACTTACCTCACAAAATCTACAATTTACGTCATAATGACAGCATAACAAGCCAATATGGCAGTACTATCCTGTCAAACAAGTGATGATATGGGGATGGCACAGGATTTGCGTAGGAGTCGGATGAATGTTGATTGGTCGGGCAACCTATTAGAGAGGCAATGACCAAGAGACACTAAACTGAACTATAAAATTTATACGATTATGTTACCAACAGTTAGAAAGAATGACCAAAACTGGTTACCGAGTTTCTTCAATGATTTCTTTAGTGATGAATGGCCTACTATGCGCACTGCCGCAAACACTACGCCTGCCATCAATGTGAAAGAGGACGAGAAAGCATATCACGTAGAGATTGCTGCTCCAGGTATGTCGAAAGAGGACTTCAAAGTACACGTAAACGACCAGGATGAACTGGTAGTGAGTGTAGAGAAGAAAGAGGAACAAAAAGAGGAGGATAAGAAATGCAAGTTCTTGCGTCACGAGTTCAATTACAGCCGCTTTGAGCAATCGTTGCTCTTGCCTGACAATGTGAACAAAGATGCCATTAGTGCAAAAGTGGAACACGGTGTATTGCATATCGAACTGCCTAAGTTGGACCCTGTTGTTCAAAAGCAACCGACTCGCGTAATTGATATACAATAATCGCTAATCCAATATAAAAGAAGAGGATGTACCTGTGGGTACATCCTCTTTTTGTTTGTAGATATATAGTATTATTCAACTACCTGACCTACTGCATTGTAGCGTACACCATTGCGTACAATGACCAATTGGCCGTTAACGATTGCTTTCTCCACAGCACCGGCTACTGCAGCATCTTGCAGACCAGCCTTTACTTCCTTGTAAAAATATACATTGTCGATAAAGAATGATTTGAGCGAATAGTAGTTAATCCATTTTACCTGGAACATATTGGTCAAATCGTTTTCTTTAAGGTCAATCGTAATCGTATTCCACTGGTTACCCTTAACACTCAAATTTGCAACAGCATAGTCACCGCCATTGGTACCACCTTGGCACAGAGGTCCGCCATCAATAGTGCCGTCAGCGAGAGGATAGATGTCGAATGAGAATGTGGTGTAACCCGTAGCATCAAACGGAGTATATTCCCAACCTATTATACCGTCAGTAAATCCGTAGTAGTAGAGTGCCTTGTTTCCTTCTGCCAGTTCACCTTCTGCCATTTGCGGAGCATTCCACCAACCTGCATTGAGGGTGGTGATAGCAGTTGCAGTTTCATAGGCATCGCAGTAGATAGATTTCACATCCTCAGCCTTCCATGCAGGAACAGGTGCAGCCTCGGGTGCCTCCAATGTCTTGAAAGATACAGCCACGGTCTCGGCTTTGTTGTTTGAGGGATCGCGTACGACAAGCGAGTAGTTGTATTCGGTATTGGCTTTGAGATTGGTGATAACAATGCTCGTTTCCTTAGCCGATACGGATGCCAACGTAGCAACTACCGTTTCGCCGTCCATAACATCAAAGATTACTTCGTCGGAGTTGTCCGTAGCCGAAGCAGTGAGTTTTGCAGAAAAGTAACTCGGCTCGGTAGCAATCACCTTAACGTCTTTCGGAGCCTCTTCATCCTTATCCGGAGCCTGCGTAGTGTAGAAATACACATTATTCAGCCAGAAAGTCTTCCCTGTAATGTTATCCAACTTGATTTGATATACATCTGCCCAGTTGGTAACACCTACAAACTCAGAAAGTTTGATATCAATTGCATTCCATTCGCCACCTTTGATTTGTTTCGTCACGCCGACTTCGGCAGCGCCATGGATAGGTACAACACGTACGTCCATGTCCTCATCGGAAAAGAAATCCAAATGAAGTGCTTCCATCTTAGCGCAATTGAGGTGTTCTCTGAACTCCAAACCAAAATAGGTGTTGCTCATTACATACTTCTTACCGAATTCGGTGTCGGTGCAGGTAACACCGCTACCCCACTCGCCGAAGTTGCAATCGGCATTGTACGTTGCAGAATACACTGCTTTTACTTGATTGGCAGGGTAAACGGGTGCTGCAGGTGCAGCAACAGGATCCGCCATTGCCACTACAGATGTTGCCAACATAGCGGCTGCAAAAAGGAAAGATTTTTTCATTTCTGTTAGTTAATAAGTAATGGTTAATAATAAGGTATCATCACTTTGTCCCGCGGACAGAGTGATGATACGTAGTAACTCCAATTAAAGTTGTGCACCGAGAGCATTGTAGCGTACGCCGTCACGGATGATAATAACCAGACCGTTTTCTACAACTTTCTGTACCATAGCCGAAGTAGTGGTAACCTCGTCCACTCCTGTCGTCTCGCCCCTGGTATAGAAATACACGTTATTGAGCCAGAATGTCTTGTTTGCCACATTATCAATCTTGATTTGAGGTACATTAGTCCAGTTGGTAACGCCTTCGAACTCTGTAAGAGCAATCTCAATACTGTTCCATTTTTGACCTTCAATGTTAACAAAGACGCCTACTTCAGCACCACCGTGAATAGGAACGATGCGCATCTTCATATCATCAGCAGCCCATACGTCCAAGTGGAGTGTCTCCATCTCAGAGCAGTTGAAAGCGAAACCTTCAAGACCGAAATAACCGAGGTTGGAAGTAATATACTTTTTACCGAACTCATCGTCAGTCATAGTAGTACCGCTATCCCACTCACCGAAACTGCAATCTGCATTGTAGGTAGCCGAATAGATGGCTCTTACCTTGTTAGCAGGATGTGTAGGTGCAGGAGCAGCCTCCGTGGGAGCAGAGAGGTAGTCAGGAGTAACCACCTTGACAGCAGCCGTGTTCTCAGACTCGTTACCTACCAAGTCGATGGCTGTGATAGTGAAGTTGTAGGTGGTAGAAGGGGTAAGACCCGTAACGGTGATGTTGCCCTCTACAGGAGCCACCTTCGCGTCAATCTTGTTGTCTGCGTCCACTACATGGAATGCAGAGATGCCCATATTGTCGGTTGCTTCTACAGCGATAACCGCTTTCTCGTGATTGTTAGAAACAAGAGTAGCCGTACCCATGACAGGTTTCTCGGTGTCTGCCGGTGTAGCACCCACAACACCAAACACTTGCATCTCAAAGATTTTCACACCATAATTGGTGGCAGCCTTTGTGTTGAAGAAACGTACATAGCGAATGCCTTTCGAATTTTTCAAATCCTCACCAAAGATAGCGTCGTTGCGTGTGTTATCAACACCAGCCTTACCTGTGTAAGTATAAGCAGTAGCCCAAACAACGTTGTCAAACGAGAAATCGACATGATACTCCTGCGAGCAAGCCCCTTCGAAATTAATCGTGATGAGGTTGATGTCGTAGCAAGCACCAAGGTCAAGAACAAACCAAGCATCATAGGTACGCGCTTCGTCAGTATCTGCAGTGTTGTCGTGAAGGATATAATTGGTACCAAAATCACCATCAACAACCATTAAAGAGTTGTAATTTCCATCGGTCTTCTCCATAGAGGTAGCGATAACCTTGTTGGCTTCAGCGGTGCTGAGCGCCAAATTCTCGCCCTCGTAGCAGAATACGTTGATAGAGTTGGTAATTGCGCCAGCGGTAGCGGTGATAGTAGCCAAGCCCGCCTTAGCAGCCTTGAAAGCACCATCTTCAATAGTACCAGCCTCAGCGGGAGAAACGGCAAGAGTAACCTCAACGTCCTTCATAGTGAGTCCCACCTGGTCAAGCGCAGCAGCCGTAAGGTTGATGCTTTCACCCACTTTGACAACGTTAGCCGAAGCCGTGAGTTTGATAGAAGTAAGCGTTTGCTCGCCACCTGCTGCAACACCATCAGCATAGAACACATGGAAGGTAGCCTCATTGGCAGGTGCATACTTGACAGTGACTTCGGTTTCTTGTGCGATAAAATTCGACAAATAAACAACGATACCTGCACCTTGGATGGCACCCTCTACCGAACACTCCAAGATACCGGCAGGAAAGGTCAGATAGATACCATCCTCTGCTGCAAAACCAGGTTTTTGAATGTTGATAACCCCCATACCATCAACCGCCTCAACCTTGTACTTGTTGTTGTACTTACCACCTCCGGCACCATCGCCAAGGAAGTCGTACTTGCTCCAATCAACGGCTGCAAAAGTCGTTGCACTTGCACACAGCAACATAGTTACCATGGCAAAGAACTTTACAGTTAATTTTTTCATAAGACTTGAAATTTATGGTTAATAAATTGATTTGTTTCTTGCTATTACAATTGCGCTCCGAGTGCGTTGTAACGCACACCGTCGCGGATAATGACAACCTGACCGTTTTCAATCACTTTCCTGCAACGAGCAGCGGCATTGGTATCCATCACATCCTCTACAACCGTCTCATCGCAGCCTTGTCCGACTACATAGTGCATACGCTCGGTGAAGATGACGGTACCACCGGCGGCAGCTACCTTGACAAGGAAGTTGAGGGAAGAACCATTGGCTCTGCCCGTGAGGATATGGGTAGCAGTCTGCGTGGTTGCGTCGAAATTCTGCATAGGAATAGGGTCTGCGATAAGTACGCCTTCTGCATCAAAAAGAAAAAGGTACGGGGCAGCCATACCAAGATAATGGTCCAAGAACTGGACAGAGATGACAACACCCACAGCAGTGGTTTCCGCAGCCCAATTGAAGCCTTTTTCCAACGACTGCACAGCATGGTCTGTGTCATTCTCGGAGTAATATTTGTCCACGTTCTTGCTCCAACCCGAGCAAGCGGTACCCATTGTAGCCGCAGACAGAGTCATGGAGAAGGTCAATGCGACGGTGAGCGACAGGATTGAAAGTAGTTTTTTGTTCATAGTACTTGAATTTTATGTAATTAAAATTTATTGTTTGCATTCTTGTTGTATCGGTTGCCTATCCCTTGCGCATCCCTTGCTTATGGGTTGCTGTTTAGCACGAGGGTGGAACGGGTGTGACAGGGCGAGATTTTTGTACTATCTTAACATATTTGTCGGGGTTATTGCAGGGTGAATTTGACAGGTGTGCCTTCGGAGGAGTCGGGGGCTATCCAAAGAAGGAAATCGCCCTGCTCGGCGGAGCGGGTATAGCAGCCGTCGGCACCGAGGGTGATGCCGTTGGCGAGATGCCAATAGGCAAGGTCGTCTTCGGTGAGCGCAAACGACACCTCGCGGCTTTCGCCTGCGGGAATAGCGATACGCTCAAAGCCTTTGAGTTCGCGCACGGGACGCGTGAGCGAGCCGACAAGGTCGCGGATATAGAGTTGCGGCACAGCGACGGCATCGGTGCTGCCCGTATTGCGGATGGTGCAGGTGGCAGTAAGCGACTGTGCCTTGCCTGCGTGCAGGACGGTGTCGGAAAGGACGGGCGTACCGTACTCGAAAGTGGTGTAGGTGAGTCCGTAGCCGAAGGGGAAGAGCGGTTCGACACCGTACTCGAGCCAGTAACTGGACTCGCCGAGAGAGAACTGCGGCGCACCGACGGGTATTTGGTCGATAAGGACAGGGTGGTCAGTGGGACGCCCCGTGTTGCGGTGATTATAGTACATCGGAATCTGCCCGACCGCCTGCGGGAAAGTCATCGGCAGACGTCCCGACGGAGCAACGACACCCGTGAGGAGGTTCGCCAGCGCAGGACCTTGCATCGTGCCGCCGTGGAACGCATAGAGGACGGCGTCAGCGAGAGCCGTTTCTTCACCGATACAGAGCGGACGCCCTGCCATAACGGTGAGGACAAGGGGTTTGCCTATGGCTTTGAGGGCTTTGAGTTGTGCGGTCTGGTCACCCGGGAGATTGAGGTTCGCACGGCAGCGGGCTTCGCCCGAGAGGATACTCTCCTCGCCACCGAAATAGAGGACGACATCTGCCTGCTTCGCCTTTTGTACCAAGGAGTTGATATTGCTTTGGCTGACCTCACGCGACCAGTGTTTGCCCGTCTGCTCGATGAGGCGTATCTTGCCCTCTTTTGCCAATTGGCGGAATGCCATCAGCGGGGTAACGGTCATCGAATCGACCTTGTCGAAGCACCAAGTACCGTTCTGGTCGTGTTGGGAGTTGGCGAGAGGACCGCAGATGAGGATAGTTGACGGTTGATAGTTGATAGTTGAAAGAAGTTGAGAGTTTGAAGTGGTTGAGTGTTGAGTGTTGAGTGTTGAGGGCAGTTGAGTGTTATAAGTTGAGAGAGGGAGAATGCCGTTGTTTTTGAGCAATACGGCGGATTCTTCGGCGGCACGCCGGGCGGCGGAGAGGGCTGCGGGAGCGAAATAAGCGGCACTATCAACCGCACAATAGGGGTTATCGAAGAGACCGAGACGGAACTTGAGACGGAGGATATCGCGCACGCAGGCATTGATTTGCTCCTCGGTCACCTTACCGCTCTCGACAAGTTCTTTGAGGTGCCACGGATAACCGTGCCCCTCCATATCCATCTCCATTTGGGCGTTGATACTGAGCAGCGTTGCCTCTTTGAGGTCGGCAGCGTTGCCGTGGGCGACCATATTCGCCGATGAAGCCCAGTCGGACACCAGCATACCGTCGTAGTGCCACTCGTTGCGGAGGATATCCACATTGAGATGGCGGTTCGCCGAAGCGGGGACGCCGTTGATGTCATTGAAAGAGCACATGATAGTGGCACTACCCGCATCAAGCGCCGCCTTGAAAGGCGGGAGATAGGTTTCGCGCAGTTGCACCTCTGGAATCCACGTGGTGTTGTAGTCGCGTCCGCCCTCGGAAGCCGCATAGCCGGCGAAATGTTTGACGCAGGCGGCGAGACGGATTTGGTCGTTTGTGCTATCAGCGTATTGATAACCGCGGACGCAGGCGGCCCCCATAACAGAAGTGAGGTAGGTATCCTCTCCATAGCCCTCGGCGACACGTCCCCAACGGGGGTCGCGCGAGACATCAACCATCGGGGAGAACGTCCAGCGGAGACCTGCCTGTATTGCCTCGTCTGCAGTAAGGCGGGCAGCCTCTTCCACCAAAGCAGGGTCGAAAGTAGCCGCCTGACCGAGGGGAATGGGATAGATGGTGCGGAAGCCGTGAATGATGTCGCGCCCGAAAATCATAGGGATGCCAAGGCGGGTCTCCTCAACGGCGATACGCTGGTAGTGGTTCGCCTCCTCGCCTACGCTGTTGAGCATAGAGCCCGCACCGTTGCGCACCTGGTTCTCAAGGTCATCGGATATCCAACCGCCGCAGACCTGGGTCATCTGACCAATCTTCTCGTCGAGGGTCATCTGCGCGAGGAGACGGTCGATCTGCTGATCGGTGGTGTTTTGCTTTTGACAGGAGGTCAAAAGCAAAACAATGCATAATGCGCAATGCGTAATGCGTAATGAAATGCTATGAGTGTGGTTCATACTATGGGGCTTTTTACTTAAGTGTGAAGAAAAGGGTTTTGAGGGCGTTGGCAGGCATATCTACCATAGCGGTGTAGGTGCCGATTTGGAGAGGGACGGATGCGGGGCGATCTGATTCGTTGAGGATATTGACCGAATAGGAGCCGTCGGGTTTCTCTACGGCGCAGACATGCAAGTAAGGCTTATCAGCGGGGGCGGTCATACCCAAGACCACATCGCCCGGGCGGAGCGAGCGGCTCAGTTGCTTGAGGGCGTAGTAGTAAGGGGTATAATAGATAATATTACTCTGATAATCAATCATTACGGGGGCAGCCGCATAGTTGCCCACATGGTTGGGACCGCCGACAGAGTCGAGAACAATATTCCAGTCAGCAAGACCCGTCATCCAATGGTTGACACCATTGATGATATACTTGGCATAGCGATGAACGGCTGCATATTTTGGGTGCCACTCCAGCCAGAAATGCGTGGAGTATGCCCAGTCGGTAGCCACGGGAGTCCACCAGAAAGCGTCGTTGTTGAACCAACCCGACTCCGTAAAGCCTTCGGGGTCGGTAACACCGTCCCACGCGGGGAGACCGAGGTTATCGACACAGCCCTCGGAATGGAAAATGGTCTTGTCGGGATAGAGGGCGTGGATAGAATCCAAGACCTCGGGGAAACAAGAGATAGTGCTGCCATACCAATGCACCGCCATACCCGATGTGTAGGCGTTTGCCTGTGCATCGCCATAGATAGCAGAGGTGTAAGGTCCCATCTCGAAGATGTTCTGGTCAAAGCCGAATATCTCTACATCACCGAAACCGTGCGCCTCCATTGTAGGTCCGAGATACTTACCGATAAACTCTGCCTCTGCAG
This sequence comes from uncultured Bacteroidales bacterium, assembly GCA_934667275.1. GTDB lineage: Bacteria > Bacteroidota > Bacteroidia > Bacteroidales > Paludibacteraceae > Colicola. The sequence continues at coordinate 94,238 of CAKULK010000006.1, forward strand.
CGGGGGACATCTCCATACTCTCCCAACCGCCATCGTTGCCCATCGGTTCGTTCTCGGGGGTAACCGCCCAGAAGGAGATGCCCTCTTCGCACCATGCTTCGAGGTAACGGACAATATAGTCGGCGTAGGTTTGGTAGTACTGCGGGAGGAGCATACCGCCACGGCGAGCCTCGGCATCACGCTGGTAGTAGCGGCCGTTGTCTTTCATCCACGCGGGGGCAGTCCATGGTGAGGCAAGTATCTTATATGTCTTGTCCTGCTGATTCTGTTTGATACGGGCAATATCCTTCATCAGATAAAAGAGGTCGTAAGTAGTATCCTGCACTTGCGGGTACTTGGCACGGGAGAAGCCCTCTTTGTCGCGGCGGAGCGAGAAAGACGCGAGAGCCATATCGCCCGGTTGCTCGGCTAAGGAGTAGAGCCCCTCTACCGAGAAATCGCTGGCACCAATCTGTGTGCGGGAAACGGAGAAATTCGCTCCATTCTCGCCATAGAGTTCTTCGAGGATTGCCTGACGCTGCTCGGGCAAGACGCACGCCAAGACGAAAGCGGAGGACTCGGTAAGCGAACCACCGATACCGTCAATGGTCTGGCGTTTCTCCTGCGGGTTGATGACAAACGCATCGGTGGCTGTGCCCTTGGCAAAGACTACGGCTTCGGTCTCGGCGCATTTGCTGCCGTCAGCAGAAGTAAGAAGTACTTGCGAGGTACGGACATGGTTGCATGAGCACAAAACCAATACAGAACTTAAAACAAATACGCTTCTTTTCATACTATCTTATTATATTGACTATGACTTGCTTTATTTGAGTGTCGCGGGCGAAGATGTGACGGGATAGGCAATGCGTAATGCACAATGCGCAATGCGTAATGGTGCCGTCAGACATCTCTATGTCGATGCTATCGGTATCGGATAGGCGATATACGAAGGGCGTTTGGCAATAGGTGAAACGCAGTTCGCCATCCTTGAACTCTTCGGGGCGGAGCATTGCCGTTTGGATATGTATCTCGCCATTGATGACATGCAGACCGAGTTCAAAGAAACGGGAGATGATGTCCTCTTTCACCTGACCTGTCATACCCGGTTGTTGTACACCCGCCATACTTGGTGTGTGCGAATATGCGTCAAAGGGGAAGGAACCGTATTCTGTCGGGGACTTGTGGGCACCGATACCCTCCTGCACCGCAGCGTAGTGGGCTTTGAGTCGGGCGATAACGGCTGCGTCAGCGTGAGTGTCAAGGGCGTTCTGGATATTCTCACCGATAGCGACAAGGAGTTTGCTGACCATGTGCCAATATATACTGCCCAAGCCCTCGTATTTGTAGAACGTACCCGATCGACCTGTGAATGCGTGGTGGTTGAACATACGCTCATAGATATCCAATAGTTGCTGACGTTCCTCTGCGCTGACTATCTCCTGCGAAGCGTCAATAGCACGGGCGAGGAAGTCTGCATTATTGAAGCCTGCATTGAAGTGTACCCCACCCTCACAGTCCTGCACAAGAATGTCGGTAGCGTGGTCGGACAAGAGACGCTGTACCACGGGCAAGGTCAAGGTATCCGCAGGGAGGTTGTTCTTCTCCAAGAACGACGGACGGCGACGGTTCGGGTAGAGCATATAACTGCGTTGGTCGGGGCGGTAGAGCGCCGACTGACGCATAGCATCCAACAAGTCTGCCGCTTCGGCAGGAGTAAGAACACCTGCGGAGAGGACTGCGACCTGGCCTTCGAGCATTTCGTATAAGGGAGTGATGTGGACAGTTGATAGTTGATAGTTGATAGAAGTGGAGAGTTGAGAGTTGATAGTTGAGTGCAGTGAATAGTTGAAAGATATGAGATTATAGGCATGGTAGAGTCCGTCTTGACGTTTGTTTACTGCGATGGAGGCATCTATGTAGGTCTGTACTTTGGTGAGGAACTGGAGTAGGAGGTCGGTCGATAGTTCTACCTTATCGCTTGAATGACCGGCATAGACGGCATTACGATAGGTTTCGCCAGCACGCCCGACGGTATCGATAAAGGTACGGCGGGATTCGTCGGTGAACGTGAGGGGTTTGCCTGCACATTCGGCATCGTGAGCGGCAAAGGCACTCAATATATCACGCAGGAAAACGACAACCTCTTTGGAGAGTGCGTAGGAAGCGTCCACACCTGTATATAGCCGCTCGAGGAAAGATACGAAACGGCGTATATAGCAGAGCGTTACCATGGACGCACCATAGCCTACAAGGGCGTTGTTGGCATCGTTCCACTCGGGGCGGAGTGTGTTCATCCATATACCTGCCTCGGGTATGAAATTGCTCAGTTTGGTAAGCAGGGTTATGAGAATCTTCTCGGTGAATGTTACCAACAAGGGTTGGCTATGCTTATCCTTATCAAGTACCAAGCGTGCGTCCTGTCCGTAGGTGGGCAGAAGGGCGAAGATACGCTTGTGAAGGTCGGTGTCGAAGTATATTGAGTCTTTGGGGTTCGCCACGATTTCGTCGTAGGAACGGAAGCGGTAGGGTACGTTGGCGAAAGCGAACTCCCGTGTGCCGAGCATACCACGCAAAGCCTCGGGGTCGTGTGCGAAACTGAGTTCGAGAAGGCGACAGAGGTAGATAATCTGGTGGTCGCCCCAGTATCCGATGTTCGACCACGGGTTTTCGGGTTCGATAACCTCCCAGTCGATTCCCTCGGAGGTTACCTTGTATGGGTTGTAGCCATCGACGGTGGTGGCGTTGAGGAACTTGGCGATAATGCCATTGACATAGTCGGGGTACGAGATAGACAGGGCTTCCCAGTTCTGGAATATGTCGCGCCAGTTGCCTTGGTAGGAGATGAGCCGCTTGCCGTCCTTGTCGTTGACGCGGATGTCAAAGAGATTCCAAGGGCGACTGGGGTCTCCGTGTCTGCGGGAGAATGTGAGTGGCAAGTACTCCATAAAGAGACGGTGCAACTGATGGTCTTGCTGCGCAAGCACCAGTTCTTCGAGACGGCTGTAGGCAATCTTCTCGGGCAGTCCGCCAAGGAAGCCGCGGTATTGCTCTGCGAGGGCGCGGTTGAACGTGGCGATATGCTTGGCAAAAGCGGCACCGTCTATCGTATAGTTGTCACAATAAAAGCCTCCGCGCATGGTGTTGAAGAGCGTGTTGGCGAAATGGCGTGCCATGCCTGCCTCATCGGCTGTGTACTGGATGCCGTCGTTCTGCCCGACGATAGCGCGAAGGGTGGCTGTGGCTTGGGCGATGGCGGTCTCCACCTGTGCGGCAGCGTCCGATTGCTGCATAAAACGCAGACTGCTACGTACTTGCGCGGAATCCTGCATCACATCGCAGATGTTGTACCACGTATGGGATTCGCCTGCGGAGAGGGTCTGTTTCAGATGCGCAAATATAGCACCGCGCACGCCTTTGGACTCAGGTTCGGATAGTATGGGTTCGCCCTTGCGGAAAGCATCCAACTGACGGGAGGAGGTGAGGTACTCGGCATTCTGCAACCCGAGAGTGTAGATGCTATTGCAACGGAGCGACTCGCTCGGTTCCGCCCTGTCGACAAGGATGGCTTCCATACGGAACAAGACCATGCCGGTGCCTGCTACCTGTTCCGTCTTCTTGTAGGCATCAACAAGGGTGGAGAATACGTTCTGCGTCTTTTGCTCCACGCCCGAGGGCATGACATTTTGCAGACCGTCCAAGAGTTCCACCTCTATGGGCTGGTCGGTGTCGTTGTGCAACATCGCGCGGCGTACCCAACCGAAACGGTCGGCTGCCGCCCACTCATAGGAGAAAGTAAGTCCGAGGTCGAGGTTCTGTTCGATAAAGAGCAGTTTGTTGCCCGTCACGGATTTGGCGATGGTGCGGCGGATATTATACAGACCGAGGTAGCGGTCGGAGAAGGGTTCCCATACTATAGTTGAAAGTTGAGAGTTGAGAGTTGAAAGAAGTGGCGAGTTGGGAGTAGAGAGTAGTCTGATGAGGGTCTTTGGACCGGTGTGCTCGTAGTTCTCGGTGACTTTGTCGTCGGTGTAGTAGGGGAAGAGTACTTGTTCGGGGTTGCGGCGACCGCAGGTGAGACCGCCCGTGGAAGATATGTACATCCAAAGGTCGGTATCGCTGGCAAGACTGATAAAGAACGGCTGCATTTGGTCGTAGTTCTCTATCAGGTAGTACTTCTCTCCGTTGATAGTCAGGTAACGTCCTGCTACACGGGTATTTTCTGTTGCGTTCATTGCTATATTTGGTTTTGTGTCCTATGCCGCAAGCGGCAAGAGAAATAAAAGAAATCAAGCGGAATTTAGGCGGAGCGCCCGCGTCCTCCGAAGAGTAACCTCTCGGTATCCACACGGGAATCACCTATCAATCACCTATCAATATCCTATTGTTGTTAGCACGAAAGTATTACTCTGCGGCACGGCGTTCCTCCAACTCCTTTTTCATAAGGGCAAGGGTCGGCTTGTCGATATTATAGAAAGCAAGGAGAATGGCACACGAAGCGTACAACACGCCCGGGACAATACCGAAGAGGACGTGGATACAGGACATAATCTCGGGAACGGCTTGTATCTCGGAGGTGGTCATAGTAGCGGGATCAAAGCCCACACGGCTCATGATTGCACCGAGAATGGCTGCACCGATAGACCAGCCGATCTTCTGCGCGAAGACCGCAGCGGAAAGGCAGAGCCCCGTGGTGCGGCGGTTGAATTTCCAGTCGCCATAGTCCGCTGCATCGGCAAGCATGGTCCAAAGGAGCGAGATAGCAGGGGCATAGGAGATTTTCGCAAGGCAGTTGAATACATTGATCAGCACGAAATTGGTGCCTGCGAAAAAGAGCATACAGAAGAAGAAACCCGACAGGAGCGAGCAGGCGATATAGAGATTACGTCCGCCATAACGCGCGACGAGGGGTTTGGTAAACGGAATGGCGATGATGAGCGCGATAGTACCCAAGAGATTGAACAACTGGCTCTTGGACTCGGCATCGCAGAAATACTTGAAATAGTAGGTAGCGGAGATGTTCTGGATAGCGAACATAATAAACGAGACGATACCGACCAGCGTAAGCACCACCCACGGACGGTTCTGAAAGAGCGAACCGAAATCGCGGAAGAGGTTGGTGTCCTGCTTGGCGGCGGGAGCGACGCGCTCACGAGTGGAGAAGAACGTAATAAACAGCAGCACCACGCTGATCAGACCGAAAATAGCCACGAGATAGCGGAAACCGTATTGGTAAGCACTGCTGACCAAAGCGGCATTTCCGGCAGAGGTCTCGGCAAAGAGTTTGCGGGCTTCGTCGTTTGCCATAGTGGAATAATCCAACCCCGAGACAGACATTGTACCGAGGTAATAAACACCATAGAGCGCGAGACCCGAGACGATGAGTTGCCCGATATTGGCTGCCACGAAGCGATAGGAGTTGAGCCCCGCACGCTCGATAGAATCGTTGGTCATCACCGCGCCGAGGGATGAATAGGGGATATTGACGATGGCATAGATGACGCGCAGCATAATGAACGTGATTAACACGTAGGCTATCTGCGCATTACCCGTAAGCGAGGGACCCCAGAAAGCAAGAAGGGCACAGAGCGCAAAAGGAATGGCACCGAAGAGGATGAAAGGACGGAATTTGCCCCAACGGGTGTTGGTGCGATCCGCCCAGATACCCACGACAGGATCCATAACGGCATCCATAATCGTACCGAGGATAGCGATGGTGGTTGCCCAACCGATACTGATGCCCGCCACATCGGTGTAGTAGAAAATCAACCAGAAATTGACCATATCCCACACGAAATGGGAGGCGGTATCACCGAGACTGTATCCTAATTTTTCTTTGACGGAGAGTTTCATAAGGGTAGATTACGTATTTTTCGTTGTTTTCGTAGATTACGTGCAATTTCTATCTCACTTGGTGAGCCCTCTCTTGGAGGAGTTGGACAGGTTATATACCCGTATGTAGTCCACGTACATCTTGACGGGGGTGCCGTCGGCGGGGAGACCCGTGATTTGTTGGAAATTGGGGTCATCGGCTGTTACGAGTTCAGGGTACTTGGATGTGGTGGGCAAACCGGGGAAGAAACCGCCCACAGCGAGGTTCAGCACAAGATAGAAAGGCTTATTGAAATAATGCCCCGGTTCATTGATGTCTTTGTTACGCAACGAGAGAGCGAAATACGGCTGCACATCGGGGTATTGGTCTTGGTCGAGATACATCGCAAGGCTGTCCTCCGTCCAGATAACCGTAAAGAGATGGAAACCGCCTTGCACGGGGTACGGCGCTTCGCACATACCCGCTTTGTTGGGGTATTTGCCGTTGTTGAACGCCTCGCCCCAGTGGGCTGCACCGTTGAAATAACGGTCTTGGATGCCTTTCTCTATACCCGTCTTATGCCCCATCTCCACGATGTCGATTTCCCCGCAACGCGGCCAGACACAGCGTCCCTCGCGGGCGAGTTCGTCGGCGCGTGCATCCACATCGTCGTTGTCGCCGAGGTCGGTAGCAAGGTCGTTGCCCAACATCCAGAAAGCCGGCCAGATACCATTGGCGGTGTAAGGGAAAGCGATACGCGCCTCGATCTTGCCGTATTGGACGGTCACCTTGTCCTGTGTATTCATGCGCACCGAGGTGGCGGGACGGTTGCGGTAGTCCTCACGCTTGGCGTTGAGCACGAGACAGCGGTCGCCCGTTACAGGGTGGTTCTCGATAGTGGCATTGCAAGGGGTATAGTACTGCATCTCGGCGTTGCCGCCACCGCGGGCATTATCCTCGAGATTCCAGTAAGCCGTATTGATGGTGTCGCCATCGAAATTGTCTTCCCACACGAGAGTATAGGTTTCTTTCGGCGTGCATGACGAAAAAAGGACAATGAACGATGAACAAAGAACCAAGAACCGATATGTGCGTGTGTATTCCATATTTTACTACATTAAATGCCTATATATAAACATTAATTATCGTATAATTGACATTAATTTTCCATTAAAAAGAACGTTAATTATCGTGTAATTAGTCGTTAATTATTTTCTCGCCGAGGAGGTTGTACTCGGAGCCGTTGTAGAGAATGCGGATTTCGCCGTTGCGGAGGACTTTGCGCGCATTCTCTTTGGTGGAAGGAGTATGTATTGCCGTAGCGTCCTCTATCGGTTCGGAGGGGACTGCGGATTGGAAAGTCTCGCCAGTGTCGCCGCGCTGGTAGATACGGAGATAATCCACATACATCTTGCGCGATCCGCCCGCAAGGGCAGTAATGCCGTTGATGTCCCATATACCAGGGAAATTGCCACCGATAGCGAGGTTGAAGAGAACAAAATTCGGGCGACTCCATACCAGTTGGCGGTTGTAATCGTCGTTGTCGTTGGGCTCCAACTTGGCGGTGAAATACGGTTTGGCATCGGGATAGATGTCCTTATCGACAAACATCTCCACGCTTGTAGGTGTCCACTCGCAGGAAATGGTATGGAAACCGTCTTCCACAGAGTAGTTGTAGGTAATGTCTTGTGCATCGCTCCACACGGCATCCCATTTCGAGCCGAGGTGCATCGCCCCATTGAAATAGCGGTTCTGCGTGCCTGCTTTGATACCATTCTGATGTCCGAGTTCGATAATATCCAACTCACCGCAGCGCGGCCAGCCGACCTGATCGTAGTTGTTGCCCATCATCCAAAATGCCGGCCACAAGCCGTCTTTGGTTTGCGGGAACCATATACGCGCCTCGACCTTGCCATACGTAAAGAAAACCTTGTTCTTGGTGGTAACACGCCCCGAAGTGCAGTGCTTGCCGCTGTATTCCTCTTTGGTGGCGGTAAGAATCAGGCAGTGCTTGCCCGTGGTAGGTTCCACACCGAGGCTGACACCTTTCTCGCAATAGTACTGCAACTCGTTGTTGCCGCCACCATCGCCGTTCACCTCGATATTGAAGGCATCAAGGTTGAGCGATGCGCCCGTGAAATCCATATTCCAAACCAACTCATAGTCGCCCGCAACCGTTTGATTGGCTGATGCGTTTGCGTTGGAAACCAACGCAAACACCAGCACTAAACCAATCAACAAAACCTTTTTCATATCGTGAATTACAACTTTTATCATTATTATTTAATAGAAAACTTGGCAAAATTCAATGCTCCATCGCCCACTTGCAGGCGCACGGTATGACGCCCATGCTTGATATTGATAGCCCCAGACATAGTACTCCAGTTGCTCATACTGCCGGTCTTGGGCAAATCCAACACCGAAAGCAGTTGCCCGTCCACCTCTACAAAAAGCAAAGAATTGAGTACCGTAGCATAAATAAAATTAACTTCTTTCGAGCCTGCCGGCACATACACCTGATACTCCAGCCATTCCTGCGTGCGCAGGTTCGTCACCATCATCTCGCCCTCTGCTTCTGTAGAAGGTCGGATTTGAATATTGTTGTGGCATGTAGCCACATAATCCTTTGCCGCCACACCCCGTTTGCTATCCAGCCAAACAGACTTATCAAAGGTCGAAAATGCGCAGAACATCTTTCCCAAGTCCGTCAGTTCGGATGGTGTCGTATGCGTCAGCAGTTGCATAAACGGTGTCTTGTCCACCGCTATTCCCGCACGTGGCATAAACCATGCATAACGCCCCACCATCTCATCCTGCTCCAAGAAATTCAATGCCGAACACATAAAATCCATCTGCGTATCCACGTTGCTTGGCGCTGGATCCCATGCGCAGAACTCCGTCAGCCAAATCGGTTTTCCGTATTTCTTGAAGCGCTCCACATAACTCTCCAATGCTGATGGCGATGACATATAGCAATGGATGGCTATTGCTTCCACATCATCCGACGACACATTGGGTTGCGCAAAGAACTCATCCAACCATTTGATTGGGTCGGAGTACCCGCTCAACGTGCCATAGTTCATTGCCGGCGACACTATCTTCAAGCCCAGCGATTGTGCCAACGCCCTCAGCGCAGACCACGATTCAGCAGCCTTGGCTGGAGTCATATTGGCTTGGTCGGTCAAGTTGGGCTCATTGTACGCCAACAGATATTTGCATTCGGGGTGCGCCTGTACATATTGCGTAATGCGTGTCGCATTGTAACCTGCGTTCCATGCCATCGGCATGAACACCACAGAATCTATCTCAAAATAATCGTCCACCGTTGGCGACGAGCAGTCCGGTCCCCAGTTATAGTACCATGCCACATGCTCCGACAGCAACATCGCATCGTCCATCCGGCGGAAGTCAAACGAAACCCCACGCTTTTCACTGCGATGCATTTTGGTGTCCCCTCGTTGCATCGCGTCCGGATTCTCTTTTCCAATGGTATCGCATGCCGTTGCCAATAGCATTATTACTGCCATTGCCACCAAAGGGCTACACCGTTTTATGTACATTGCTCCTGTCATCACTCTATTTCCTCACGCTGCCAAACGCGCACCCAATCCACTTTCATCAGCACATCACCCTGGTCAAACAGGCTGTTGTCAATAGCCCCGCCCATCGTTCCGCCGATGGCCATATTGAAGATGATGAAATGCGGCGTATTGAACGGCCAATAGCGGTTCTGATCTACCAGTGTGGGATTCTCTGCCACCGTCGCACGGCGTTCGCCGTCCACCAGGAAGTGTATCTTGTCGCAGCCGTTCTCCTCCTCTTGCGTCCACTCTATTCCGTACGTATGGAACTCGTTTTCCATGCTGTTCTCAGCGTTGTACACGCTGTGCCAGTTCGTTCCGTTCAGTCCGTTCTTATCCAATGTATGCACGGCAAACGACGACATCTTCGGATTCGAACCGATATGCTCAATAATATCTATCTCACCGCAACTCGGCCAACCGCCTTTCGTACCCAACATCCAGAATGCAGGCCACAAGCCCTTTCCCGAGGGAAAACTGATACGTGCCTCTATCTTACCATAAGTAAACTCTTTCTTCCCGCGCGACTGCATACGCCCTGAAGTGTAGGCTTTACCTCCGTAGCCATCCTTTCGCATTTGAATAACCAGAAATCCGTCCTCCACACGGATATTCTCACGACGGTCCAAGTAGTACTGCGCCTCCTTGTTACCACCACCGTTGCCGTTCACCTCGATATTCCATGTATTGCGGTCTATCTCGGTACCGTCAAACTCATCGCTCCACACCATCTTGTATTCACCCCACTTATGGTTCACCGCCACATTCACGTTCAGCGTCTCCATGCCGTCTTTCACATAGATAATCGCCACGCCAGGTTTCTTCGCCTTAATCAATCCTGTCTCGCTCACTTCCACGAACTCAGCCCCCGCCTTATTCACCGAATAAGTAAACTGGTTGCTGTACGTGCTGCGAGCCTCTATTTGGAACTCTCCTCCTTTGTCCAGCGTCACCTGATAGCGGTTCAGCGCAAACGTCTGTCCTGCCGACCCGGTCACCATCACAAAGCACTCCACCGTCTTTTCCCCTATCTTGGCAGTAACGGTAGTGCTGCCAATGCCCTCGGCAGTCACCATTCCTTCGTCCACCGTCGCCACTGCAGGGTCTGCGCTCTCCCACACCACACTGCTCTTCGGGTTCGGGAGAACTTCCACAAATTCCACATCGCCCACCTTCATCTCCAACAGATCGGGTACCATATCATAATGCACGTTGTCAACTTGTTGATTCGGTTGGCAGGCTGCCAAGCATACTGTCGCCAACGCAAGGGCAACTGATTTCATCAATTTCATATTATTTCTCTTGAATTATTTATTTAGAACGTATAGGGAGAACCAACCCCCTATACGCAAGTGTGGATGTGATTACTTCTTGTAGAAGTACATAGCATCATAGTTCAACTGTGCACCCGGGATACCTTGTGTCAGGAACGATACTATGTATGCTGCACCTGTGTTATCAGGCTGAACCTTCAAACCTGCCAAAGCATCAGCGAACTGCGACATAGGCACGTCAAACTCATGCCAATAACCGTCACGGGGATAGTCACTGAAGATATAAGTACCGCTGTAAATCTTCGACGAACCGATGATGAAATGAGCCGTTTTCTCCTGACCGAAGAAGTAGAACTCATTGCCGTAACCGTCGGTAGAACGCATACCAAGGTGGAAGAAGTATTTGTCAGGCTCTGCGTTGATTTTGTCAATCAATGATTGAATAGCGACTGCCGAACCGGCATATCCGCCGCCTGCCCAACCGGCAGTACCGCAAACCATAGCGATGTAGCCGCCTTCCTCAGTATCGTAGAAGTTGCGACCGGTAGCCGTTACGAACTCGTATGTCAAGTTCTCGGTACCCTCAATAACCCAAGGATAGAAGAAGTTGGTCACATCGTCCGGACCGAAATCGGCAACAATCTTGTCACCCATCTTCTCTTTCGTAGCGTCATCCACATACACGGGATAGTACTCCGAAGCAGCCTTCAGCGTGAAACTGGTCTTGCCCGACTCACCTTCACCTACCTGGATAAAGAACTTAGCCGATACCTCACCGGCCTTTGCCAATACTACGGTGTTACCTTTGCTTACACCGGTAACAACACCGTCCTCAACGGTAGCGACAGCCTCGTTACGCGACTCCCAAGTCAGTTGCGTGTTTGCGGGAGTAACATCGTAAGCAAGTTCCACCGACTCACCTACATTCACTTTCACCTGCGAAGAGAGAGCGTCAATCTTGACCTCCGCATCTCCACCACTGCCGGGTGTGTTGCAAGACATGCAACCAACAGCCAATGCGCCTAACATAAGCGCCATCACTTTGTTTAGTTTCATAAAATTAGAAATTTAAAGAGTTAATTGATTATTTTGTTTAACAATATTATTATCATTTCCTTTCGTTTCCCACTCGTTTCAAACAGCAAGGGATGCGCAAGGGATAAGCAACCTATAACTAACCTATAACGATTCCGCGGACAATCCTTGCTGTTGATATAGTTTAATACTTCGGATTTTGCTCCATATGATTCAACTCAATCTCCTCGGCTGGTATCGGGAATATCTCGTTCTTGCCGGCAATGAATTTCGCCATGTGACCGCATGCTGCCTCAGTCTCTGTCGCAGGATAGGTTACGTTCATATAGGTGTCCAAGCCATTCCCTTCGCCGCCATACCAACGCACAAGGTCAAACCAACGATGTGCCTCCATAGCCAGTTCCACACGACGCTCGTGACGAATGGCATTCAACAGGTCAGACCCTGCATCGGGAGTCGTTGTGCTGTAGGTATAGCCGGGATAGGTCGGCATATTACGTGCCGTGCGCACCTGGTTCAAATCGGTGGTGGCCTCGCCGTCCAAGCCCAAAGCCGCACATGCCTCGGCGTGCATCAACAGCACATCGGCATAACGTATCTGTTTGTTGTTCAGCGGACCGCGTGCATGGTGATCCAACTCGTGACCGTACCAACCGTATTTGTTATTCAGATTGCGGTTACCCAAATACACTTCTTCGCTGTTATCCGAAGCGTCATCCATCTGATCGTCTGTCGGAATCAGAATAGCCGCTTCACGGCGGACATCGCCCTCCTCAAACTCGTTATACAGATTCTGCGTCGGATGGTTGAAACCCCAACCGGCATCGCCCAAAGTCAGGTTCTGTTTGGTGGAACGGGAACGCACCAAACGCTGTGTGAAACTACCTGCCGTAAAGCCGTTACCCGAACCGAAATCCCCCCAAGGTACAGCCTTATATTGTATTTCAAACACCGACTCTTCGCCGTTCTCACCCTCTTCGCTGAACATACCCGCATAGTCGGCATGCAAAGCATATTGGTTGCCCAGAATCACGCTGTCGCCCCATTGTTTGGCTGCCTTATAGTTGTCCTCGGGCTGCGATTTCGTGATGTAGCGCGACCAGTAGGGACTGGCCATATACAGGTGCGTCTTCATCAGCATAGCCTCTGCGGCGCCTTTGGTGGCACGACCAATCTCCGATGACGGCAGTTCGCTTACCTCCCACAGACCTTTCTGGGCTTCCGTCAAATCGGCAAGCACTTGGTCGAACACGCCCTCCACCGACGCACGGGGCATCTGCCACTCTGCACTGTTATCCAATTCCGTCAAAGTCAGAGGCACACCGCCGAACACACGCAACAGGCGGAAGTAATAATATGCACGCAGGAAGTGAGCCTCACCCAGCAAACGCGCACGCATTCTGTCGGTTAGCACCGAATCCGCAGCCATATCCGGAATATACTTCAACGCCAGATTGCAACGCCCGATACCTTGGTACTGCGCACGATAGAAATCTTTCAGAATCACATTCGAAGCCGTTGTCTTCCAGTTCTCCATATCATAAGCATCGGCACCGTCATTCACATTCTGACCTCCCTTAAGGGCATCGTCACTCACAATATCACCTATATACCACTCCGAGAAATACGTCTCGTTGAACTCCCACATCAATGGCACATAGCACCCCGTCACATTCTGCACGGCTGCCGTACCCGAGATATAGAAATCTTCCAACCGCGTCACACCCGGCTCGGGAGCAGTCAGATAGTCTTTGCAACCCGTCAGCAATGCACCACAAGCCAATACCAATGTTATTATCTGTATCTTCTTCATAGTCCTGTACCTTTCCTCAAATAAGTAATTAGTCTTTTTTCCTTACTCCTTTATCCTTATTCCTATATTAGAAGTTTGCATTCAAACCGAACGTGAAAGTACGGCTCTGCGGATAGTTACCGTAATCCACACCGCCCCCCACTTCGGGGTCATACCCCGAGTACTTGGTCAGCGTAAACAGGTTGCTGGCTGTCGCATAGAAGCGCAGACGGGAGCATTTGAATTTCTCAGTCACCTTCTTGGGAAGCGTATAGCCTATTTGGGCATTCTTCAAACGGAAGTAACTGCCGTCCTCTACGAAACGCGAACTATTGGCTGAATTCTGGGTAGAACCCATCGGGTTGGGAATAGTACCCGTACGGTTCTCATACTCCGTATAGTCCATACCGAACTTGGCGAAATAGTTCTGTACCTGTTCGTTGTCGTAACCAATCCACACATCTTTCATTTGCGAGCCCAAAGTGCACTCGTCACCTGAACCTTCCGTGCGTTTGCGAAGTGCATTGTATATCTGATTGCCCGCCACGCCTTGGAAGAACAACTGGATATCCACCCCGTAGAACTCTGCTGTAAAGTTCAAACCGTAAGTTACTTTCGGGAACGGGTTGCCAATATAAGTATAGTCTTCGTTGGTCAGTTGATGGTCTCCGTTCAAGTCAGCAAACTTGGCATCACCCGCATGCATGTTCTGGTTGGTGAAATAGGCTGCCTCTTCGTTGGTTTGGTAAATGCCTTCGTATTGGTACCCCCAGAAACTACGCAAAGGCATACCCACATCAGTCTTCAACAACGTACCGTTTTCGTACAGTGGAGAACCGCCGTTCAAAGAGCGCAACTCATTCTTAATCCACGAGATGTTTCCGCCAATCGAATAGGAGAACTTGTTCACCTTGTGGCTGTGGTCCAAAGCGATTTCCACACCTTGATTGCGAATCACACCCACATTGCGCACCAGCGGATAGCGGTTGCCCACGTGAGCCGGAGCGTTCACATACAGCAACGCATCCTTTGTATCGCGCAGGAAATAATCCACACTACCGCTCAACTTGCCGTTCCAGAACGAGAAGTCGATGCCGGCATCCCACTGTTCATTGGTTTCCCATTTACCATTCAAGTCGGGCAAAGTCAGCACCGCTGCACCCTCTTGCATATATTGTCCGTTCAAGCCCAACGGATAGCCGTAAAACACATTGGAAGAGAAGCCCATAGTCTTCACAAACGATGAAGAACCTACGCCGTCGTTACCCACTTGTCCCCAGCCTGCACGTACCTTCAAATTATCCAGCCATACCACCTCGTTGTCGCGGATAAACGGTTCCTCACTCACACGCCAAGCCAAGGCTACAGAGGGGAAGAAGCCCCACGGGTTCTTGGTAAACTTGCTCGATCCGTCAGCGCGGAAGTTCACCGTAGCCATATAGCGGTTATCGTAACTGTAGAAAGCACGACCAAGGAACGACAGACGACGCTCACGCGACACGTTGTCCGAGGTCTTTGTCAGTTTGTCTTGAGGAGTGGTTGTGTTCGACAGATACCAGTGTTCGGGAGTCGGAGACAATATATCAATACCCGATCCGCCAAGGCTGTAGTAGTTGCTCTCCTGCCATGTCTGACCCACCATCACCGAGAAATTATGCTTTCCTATTTCATTGGCATAGGTGATAGTAGTCTCTTCCAACAGCGTACTGGAACGGGACATGGAACGCTCCAGGAAATTGTTCAAACTCTTGTCATAAGTGGAGTAATCATACGCGTTCTTGTACAAACGGTATTGATTGATATTGTAGTCCATAGAGATGGAGGGGCGGATAGTCAGACCTTTCACCGGCTGCATTTCCAAGTATATATCACCCACCAAACGTTCATCTTTGCTCAATGGGTAACTCTCATACACCATTGAGAACGGGTTAGTCACATTTTTGAAATTGCTGGAGGCTGCCACACGGCCACTCAAGTCAGTCACTTCGCCTGTGGTCTTGTCGGTGTAGGTAGAGCCTTCGGGGTAGTAAGTCGGGTCCCACGGTGCCATAGCCAATGCCGCCGAGATAACGGAAGCACCGGGGCTGTCGCTGTTATTCATGGCATTTCTGCCCTGGGCGAACATAAAAGAAAGGTGCTCGCCGAACTTCAACCATTTGCGAACCTGATAATCCGAATTCAAACGGAGTGTCAGGCGCTCGTAGTTGCTACCGATAATTGTACCTTCCTGACTGAAATAGTTGGCGGAAAAAGCATAGTGTCCTTTGTCGCTCCCGCCGTCCATACTCAGATTGTAGTTGTGCATGAAAGCGTTTTTGTTAAACACTTCGTCCTGCCAATCTGTATTACGGTCGTAGGTATAGTCCGCATTGTTGGGGAAATAACTGCTCGTAGCGCGGCTACGCATCCAGTTGGTCAATCCGCCGCCCTCTTCCACGGGGCTGTGGTATTGTACATAAGCATCTACCGCAGGCTTGCTGTCCTTCATGATAGCCATGCGCAGTTTGGTCTCTGCCATATCATAACTATCCATCAAGTCCAGTTTTTTCCATCGGTTCTGGAAACCCCAGTATGCGTCAAATGATATATTCGGTTTCGCCCCCCCCTGCGAACCAGTCTTTGTGGTTACAATGATTACACCGTTCGCACCACGGCTGCCATAAATAGCGGTTGCCGAAGCGTCTTTCAATATCTCCATCGACTGTATGTCATTCGGAGCGAGGAACGATATATTGCTTGTAATCACACCATCTACCACATACAAAGGATCGTTACCTCCGATTGCCGAACCGATACCGCGAATACGTATAGTGGCTGCTTCACCCGGCTGACCGGAATTGGTCGTCACCGTCACACCCGCTGCCCTGCCTTGCAAAGCCTGGTCCAAACCCGATACGGGAGCCTTGGTCAACTCATCGGCTTTCACCGAGGTTACGGCACCGGTCAAATCCGACTTCTTCATCGCACCATAACCGATAGCCACCACTTCGTCCAACATCACGTTGTCCGACACTAATGTCACTTTTATAGGAGTGGCAGGATTAGCCACCTTTACCTCTTGGGTCTTATAGCCAAGGTATGAGAATATGAGTACATCCCCCGCCTTTGCCTCAATGGAGAAATTACCATCGAAATCGGTAATGGTTCCACTCGTCGTACCTTTCAGTACCACATTCGCACCGATAACAGGGTCAGGCTCTCCTTCTGCCATCACCACACCCGTCACGGTGGATTGCGCCATAGCCACGCCGACAAACATTATCAGCAGACTTACCACTAAAAGAAAATATCGCTTCATTTGCACCAAAGTTTTAATCTGTTTCTACTACCGTTACGTCTCCATGACGCTACCCTTATCATCGGCTTGCGCTGAAAACGCTGCAAAATTACCACACTGCACCCGTACCTACAAATTATGCGTATATGTTTTATAACATACTTTTCTCACAAAAACACAAAATATTAATACTACAAATATTTTATAACATAATGATATTCACTATTATATGGCAGAATATACTTTTCACAAATAGAAATGATTTATCACACTACTATGTGAAATCGCGTAGTATAGTACAATGTGGGTGAAAAACGAGTATAATCAGACCAATGTACGCAAATATGACTTCTGTTCCGGCGTTATACGGAAACTCTCAATGGCCTTCTGAATAGTCTTGCGATGGGTCCAATCTGGCAACACATGGTTTTCCAAATACGGAATAGTGGATTCATATTGTTTGGCCAATGCCGTGGCGAAAAACCATGCCACCATCATACGGACATAATAGTGTTCATTCTGTATATTTGCCACACTGTCCAAATGTTCTAAACGGAAGTTTGCAGGACCATCCAAGAAGAACACCATCAACATCTCGATACCGAAACGGATAATGTACGGTTCATCGCTGCTCATCCAATGATGAATATCCGACAGCAGTCGGTCTGGGTCTCGCTTCGCTGCAATAGCAAATGCACATGGGCGGAGCGAATCACACGTAGCCCAGTTATCCACAAAAGGCAGAAAATGCTCTAAGGTATCAATAGTCCGGGAATAATCTTGACTTTGACATATCAACAAACCGTGCAAATTATTCTCTTCATAATAGGTATGCGGTAGTGTGGACATGAAATCCTCATAGCCGCCATTTTTATACAATTCCTTTGCCAACCTGCGCAGAGCAGGCATACGCACACCTATCACGGTACCTGAATCAACGGAAGGAATGAGTTTCGAATGGAAAGCCTGATACGAAACATCCTGCAGGGCAAATAATTGCTGTTGGATAGCAGTCATGTACGAAAACTATGTATCAGTCTAAATAGGTATAAGGGTCGTCGATACTAAAAGTGACACGGTCGCGAACCGGCAGTTTCCTGTTTACTTCGGCATAAGCATGGCGCACCAAAGATTGAAGTAGCGCGTCCGATAGGGTGCCATTCAGCAGAATATCATTCCAATACTTCTTGTTCCAATGCCACGCAGCCTGCACAGCATCATACCGTGTACGCAGTTCAAGAGCAAGTACAGGATCGCACTTCAGAACAACTTTATCCGGATATTCGGTAGCAATACAAGCAAAAATCTTTCCGCGAAGGCGATAAACCACTGTCGTTTCGTCAAACGGAGTATCTTCTGTCACACAAGGCAAGGAGAGACAATAATCTCTAAATTCTTCAGTATTCATCGCGGATGGTGGTTCTGTTATTCTGCCTTCTTCACACGGATACTGCCGTTCACGGTCTCAAAATCCATCTCTGTGTTGGCAACAAGCGTAGTAGTAAACTCCCCGTCACGTTTGCTATCACGGTAAGTGCCCTCAAATTCGGTTGAGAACTTACCCAACACTGTTTCATACTCTGCCGTAAAGCCCATATTAGATGGTTGATATACGGTTATCGAACCGTTCACCGACTCCGCATCAATCTTCCTCGCTGGCAACAAGTTATGCACTTCAATACTACCGTTCATCGTCTCGACATCCACCTCTGCCGTTTCAATTGCCACCACAATGGCACCATTCACGTTCTCAACATCTACCTTATTATATTGGGCATTCTGCGGCAATGTTATCACCAGCGATTTCTCTACAAGGTCTTTCTTCACCTTCCAATGTCCCGATTGGCAGAATTGTATTTTCAGTTTGCCATCGTAAACGCGATAATACATTTGAAACTTCGGTTCGAAAGTGCTTGACGCAGGATATTCCTGCCATGTCGGAGCCTCAACATCACCATACACCACTGATACATGACCATTCAGCCAATTCACATCAATTTCCACAATACGCTCTACCGTACTTCCGCCACCCGCCGTGTAAAGGTTCGCGTTGTCATACACATTGTTAATGGTGTTTGTTGCGCTACCGATGAGTACATTTCCCAAAACGGCTGCCAAAAGAATTAACTTTTTCATTGCTGTGTTGATTTATGAGGTTTGTATTTCGGCTGCAAAGGTAGTGAATATTTATGTACTATGCAATACCAAAGACATCAAAAAAGTACAAAACATTTGCAAATGTAAGAAACAAAACGTACCTTTGCACAACAAACAAATTGTACATCGTTAATTCATAAATCGTACATATTATGTATCCTCAACAAATAATTGATGCCCTCACCCACGTGCGCTATCCTGGCACGGGCAGCAACCTGATAGAGGGCGGAATGTTGGAAGACGACATTCGCATTTCGGGCTTGGAGGTCAGTTTCTCGCTCATCTTCGACAAAGACAACGACCCTTTCCTCAAATCGGTAGTGAAGGCTGCCGAAGTGGCTGTCAAGACCTACGCTGATGCCAACGCCGCCGTGCATATCAACACCAAGTTCCGTAAGCAAAACCTTGTGCCACAATCAGATACACCTTCCATACAAGCCAAGCGTATTATCGCCGTCCATTCGGGCAAAGGCGGCGTGGGCAAATCCACCGTAGCCGCCAACCTTGCCATTACGCTGGCGAATATGGGCTATCGTGTCGGACTGCTGGACGCGGATATTCACGGCCCCTCTATCCCCAAGATGTTCCACACCGAGGACTGCCGTCCCGTATCCGTCACCGTCAACGGGCGCGACCTCATCGAACCCATTGAGCAGTACGGCGTTAAGATGCTGTCTATCGGCTTCTTTGTTGACCCTGAGCAGGCGGTAGTCTGGCGCGGAGGTATGGCAAGCAATGCTATCAAGCAACTCATACAAGACGCCAATTGGGGCGAACTCGACTACTTCCTTATCGACCTCCCGCCGGGAACCAGCGACATACATCTCACGCTCGTTCAGACACTCCACCTCACGGGTGCGATAGTGGTCACCACGCCCCAACCCGTGGCATTGGTGGACGCGCGCAAAGGCGTGGATATGTTCCGCAACGAGAAAATCAATGTTCCCGTATTGGGTATCATCGAGAACATGGCATGGTTCACGCCCGCCGAGTTACCCCAGAACAAATACTATATCTTCGGCAAGGACGGCGGCAAGGATTTGGCACGGAATTTGCAAGTACCGTTGCTGGGTCAAATCCCGCTGGTACAGTCTATCCGCGAGGCAGGAGACGACGGCGCACCCGTTGCCCTGCAGCAGGGGCACCCCGCAGCACAGGTATTTGAAGAGATATGTCGCAAAATAATATCACAGAGTTAGGCACAGAACCTATCAGAAACCTCCTTGTCAAGTATGCATTGCCGGGCATTATTGCAATGACGGCAAGTTCGTTGTACAACATTGTTGATAGTATCTTTATCGGGCATGGCTGCGGTGCCATGGCATTGTCGGGCTTGGCGGTTGCCAAACCTTTTATGGATATATGCGCCGCCTTCGGAAGCCTTGTCGGCGTAGGTGCCAGTTCCTTGGTGGCAATCAAACTGGGGGAAAAGGACTACCGTTCTGCGGGCAAGGTGTTGGGTAACGTGCTTGTGCTGAATGTGTTGCTCGGTTTTCTGATAACCGTGGTAGGACTGACATGGCTCGACCCCATTCTCTATGCCTTCGGTGCCAGCGAGGTAACGCTCACCTACGCGCATGAGTATATGGAGATTATCCTGCTCGGTAATATCCTCACGCATATCTACTACGGACTCAACAACATGCTCCGTGCCATGGGACACCCGCGCTCGGCGATGGTCTCCACCATCGTGGCGGTATTTGCCAACGTGGTTTTGGACCCCATATTCATATTCGGTCTCGACATGGGCGTGCGCGGAGCGGCATTGGCAACCATAATATCACAAGCGATAGCCGTAGTGTGGCAGTTTACTATCTTCTTGAATCCCAAAGAGATAGTGCATTTCCACCGCGGTATATGGCGATTGGAAAAGGACATCACCCTGCGCGCCCTCTCTATCGGGATGGCACCTTTCCTGATGAACCTTGCCTCGTGCTTCGTGGTCATCATTATCAACAACCAACTCAAACACTATGGCGGCGATATGGCTATTGCAACTTATGGCGTCATCAACCGCTTCACGTTTGTGTTCGCTATGATAGTCATGGGTTTGAATCAGGGCATGCAACCCATAGTGGGCTACAACTATGGTGCCAAGCAGTACGACCGTATGCTGCGGGCATTCAAACTGACTGCGCTATGTGCCACGTGTGTCATGAGTGCGGTCTTCCTGTTGGGTGAGATAGTCCCCGAATGGATGGTGCGGATGTTCACGCACGACACCGAACTGATTGCACAATCCATCGTGCCTATGCGCATAGTGGTTGCGGTAATGTGGTTGGTTGGCTTTCAAATGGTTACGGGTAACTTCTTTACCTCTGTCGGTATGTCCGGCAAATCTATCTTCTTGAGTCTGACAAGGCAAGTGATATACCTTATCCCCTTATTGTTATTACTTCCGATGTGGTTCGAGAATATGGGCGTGTCTCCTATCTTGGGTGTCTGGTGGAGTCTCCCTGTCAGTGACACTCTTGCAGCGATTACTGCCGCTATCATGCTGGTAATCGAAGTGGAGAAATTCCGCAAGCAAGGCATGCTAACGGGTGACGGCAAC
Organism: uncultured Bacteroidales bacterium; assembly: GCA_934667275.1. Lineage (GTDB taxonomy): Bacteria > Bacteroidota > Bacteroidia > Bacteroidales > Paludibacteraceae > Colicola. Next base: position 115,696 of record CAKULK010000006.1, read on the forward strand.
GGCGAACTTACGGCGTAGTACGTCTTTTGTGTTCGTATTTTTCAGTTCTATATACAATACATATACGCCGATTTCAACGGATATATTCTGTCCGCTTGTGCCGTCCCAACAGAGCGTACCCTCTGCAGGTAGCGACTGGTTTTGGCATATATGTCGAACCAACACCCCTGTCGGCGTATAGACATCAAATGTCGCACGATAACCGTCATCGGGCAAGGTGTAAGAAACACACGCTTCGTCCTCATATCCGTCACCATTGGGCGAGATAGACTCCGTTAGCAGATGTACAGAAGAAGAGGTACGAGTATCAGATATATCAGAATCATCCGTTGGGTGAACTGACGTACTTTGCGGATTGCCTGTCACGGCAATATCATCAAAATAAAAGTCATATCCGCGCTGTTTGCTGTTCTTTACATAAAGGGCAAAGTATTCACTGCACACCGTATTGGCAAAGTAAACACCTTCCTCTACGAAAGCACTGTCCACTCCTTCCACTTGCGAATACAAGTGAAAGACACCGTCTGCGCCGCGCGTAACGCGCCAGCGTACGACTGCAGCCACATCATTGAGAATCTTCTTGCGTGCCTCATTCTCAATCACTTTGGAGATATTGCCATGGCTTTGTTCATACAGCACAATATTCTTGTTTGCCCCACCTATCTGCACATAGTAGGCATCGGCTTGCAGGCTGTCACCATTCAGCGTGAGATAGCAGCGCACCAGATTATATGCACTGCACGTACCCGATATGCGTACCCAACCGCTCCACTCCGCATCAATGGAGGCAATGCTTTCTCGCCAAAGCATACTCTCTGCGGCTGCAGCAGACTGGCTCTGTAACTGCCCAGAGCGATTGATAGCAAAACGCCCCCAATCGCCCGACCATGCGCTGTATGCAGCGTCCGCATCAGAAAAGTCTTCCCTAAACTGCCCGAAACATAATGTAGGAACAATGGATAATATACAAATTATCAAGAGTCTCATCTAAAAAAGATGTTTATTGATAGTTACCTGTTAGTCGCTATTTTTGTTATAGGATAGTTATAGGATAGTTATATGTTAGTCAGTTGTTGGTCATGCCAAATCGTACATCGTAAATACCCAAATCGTAAATACTTAGAGTTGTCCTGCTTCCACAAGGTTAATCACACGCTCCACGATACGGTCTTTGTCCGCAGCGTCATACCCCTCTTTGAGGTCATTCTTGAATAGTTTGGCAACAAACTGCCAGAAGTTCGCGCTGAATGTACCTCGGTATTGCTGGATGATTTCGTAACTGGTGCGGTCGCTTTCCCTGTCCATTAGTTTCATGAGCATCTGTCCTTGCGAAGCCGTCATGTGACGGAAATCCTGCTCATACTTTTTGAATAGTTGTTTCTCATACTGCTTCCACCATTTGCGTTGGGATTTCTTGTCTGGCAGTTTAGCCAATTCCTTGTCAGCATACTCCATCTCTTTGGCGAGCAGTTTTGCATACGGCAGCGTCTTCTTCACATCGCGCACCGTCCGCCAATAGAACCTTTCCTGACGCTTGTTCTTGAACACCATTTGGGGATACACATATATATCGTGCATGCGCGCGAGGAAAAAGGTATCCCCATGGCTTACCTGCAGCATCAACGAGTCCACGTGCTCCTGTCCGAAACAAACAGAAGACAACGTCATCATCAAACCGATTATGAGCAGACACCTATGTTTCATCCGTATTGCTCTATCAGTCTGTCCACCAACTGCGGCACACCCACCGTGGCTTTCTCCTGGATATGGTGCACACGGTCGCGGTATATGCCAAACTCGGGGTGTCCGGGGTCTATCACGTATATATCCGCATGGGCAGGTGCGTACTCCAACAGGGAAGCCGCTGGATACACGTTCAGCGACGTACCGACCACCACCATGATGTCTGCGCCCGAGGCTATGCTGCATGCCACAGGAAAATACGGCACCGCCTCGCCAAAGAATACAATATATGGTCTAAGCAATGAGCCGTCGGGGTGACGGTCTCCGTAATGCTGTTCCCAACCCTGTAGCGGCACCGTGGCAAGGTCGTCGTTTTCGGAGCGCAACTTCGTGATTTCCCCGTGCAGATGGGTAACGTCATGACTGCCTGCGCGCTCGTGAAGGTCGTCGATATTCTGCGTAATCACCTGCGTAGTCGGGATAGCCTGTTGCAAACGGGCTATGGCATAGTGTGCGGCATTTGGCTGTGCCGCAAGTGCATCTTTGCGGCGGGCATTGTAGAAGTCCACGCACAACTGCGGGTTACGAAGCCAAGCCTCGTGGGCACACACGTCCTCAATACGGTATTTCTCCCACAATCCGTCGGCGTCACGAAACGTACCCAATCCGCTTTCCGCCGAAACGCCTGCACCTGTAAACACAACGATATTCTTCATATTTGGCTGATTTGTAGGCGCAAAGTTACGAAATATTTTCTATTTTGCAAAAAATATCGTATCTTTGCGGTTTGAAAAAGAAACCGGTAGCACGTATGACTATTCTGAATATCGAGACCTCCACCAACTGTTGCTCTGCCGCCATCACGGTAGAGGGTAAGGCGGTGGCATGGCGTGAGAACTTGGAGAGTGCCAACCACGCTCGCGAACTGCCCGTATTCATCAGCGAACTGCTTGACGAGGCAAAGCAGCAGGGTTGGCGGTTGGATGCAGTGGCATTATCGCAAGGTCCGGGCAGTTATACGGGGCTGCGCATAGGAGCCAGCACTGCCAAAGGGCTCTGCTACGGCTTGAATATCCCCTTGGTTCCGATAGACACGCTGCAGGTATTGTGCGCGGCAGCCAAAGTGCAACACAAGGAATTGGACGAGGCAGACGGAGAAGCGTTGCTTTGTCCGATGTTGGATGCGCGCCGTATGGAAGTCTATACGGCATTCTATGCACCACAGACCTTGCAGCGTACCGATGAAATCAAGGCAAAAGTGGTGGATGTACATTCGTTTGAAGCCGAACTGCAAGCGCACCCCGTCTATTTCTTCGGCAACGGAGCAGACAAGTGCAAAGGGGTGCTTACGTCAGAAAACGCCCGTTTCATCGATGCCGTTGTGCCACAGGCACGCTATATGGGTACTCTCGCCGAGACAGCCGCACAGCACTTGGATGTCAAGCAAATGGCATACTTCGAGCCTTTCTACCTCAAGGATTTCATCCCCGCCCCCAGTCACGTCAAAGGTCTTCAATAGGACATATCGGATGAGCAGAAGCAGGGTGTACATAGCAGTTTTGGTCGGTTTCATCGGGTTGATGGCATCGTGTTCTACGCAGAAGAACACGGGTGCAACACGTGCTTATCACCAGATGAAGACCAAGTACAACATCTACTTCAACGGGCAGGTATCGTTTGACGAAGGCGAGAAAGCCATCCGCGAAGCCAACGAAGACGACTACTCTACTATTCTGAACCTCTATCCCGTGTCCAACCACAAGGCTGCGGAATCGGCTGCAAACCAGATGGACAAGACCATCGAGAAGTGCCGCAAATGTATCAAACTGCATAGCATAAAAGCACGTCCGAAGGTGGACCCGAAAAAGAAGAAAGACCCTAAATATCAGGCGTGGCTTCAACAAGAAGAATTCAATAACCAGATGGGGAATGCGTGGTTGATGTTGGGTATGGCTGAGTTCCATAAGGGAGACTTTCTGGGTAGTGTCAGTACGTTCAACTATATCGCCCGCCATTATTCCAACGACAAGGACATGGTTGCACGCTGTCAGTTGTGGGTGGCACGCGCGTATGGAGAGATGGGGTGGCTGTACGAGGCGGAAGACGCCTTGAACAAGGTGCAGGTGGATAACCTGAACCGCAAGCATGCCCCGCTGTACTCGGCGGTGAGTGCGGATATCCTGTTGAAAACCAAGCAGTACAAGGAGGCGATACCATTCATCAAGATTGCCATACCCGACGAGAAGCGCAAGGGCAACCGTCCGCGTTTCCAATACGTACTCGGGCAACTCTATCAGCAACAGGGTGACAAGAAAGCCGCACGCAATGCCTATACGCAGGTGTTGAAAATGCAACCCTCCAACGAGATGGACTTCAACGCGCGGCTACGTCGTGCGGAGTTGGACGACAACCGTGCCAATGCCGTCAAGGAACTGACCAAGATGGCCAAGCAGGACAAGAACAAGGACAAGTTAGACCAGATATATGGCGTTATCGGGGATGTGTATCTGGCACACCGAGACACGGTGAAAGCATTGGAATACTACGAGTCGGCTATCGAAAAGAGTACGCAGAACGGTCTGAACAAAGCCGCCGTACTTGTCACAGCGGGTGACATCTACTACAGCCAACGCAACTACATCAAAGCAGGTCCGTGCTACAAGGAAGCGGCACAGATTATCTCTGCCGAAAGCGAACAATATGCCCGAATTCAACGGCGTTCCGAGACGCTGGACGAATTGGTGGTGGAATACAATACGGTGCTGCTTCAGGACTCGTTGCAACGGTTGGCGATGCTCACGCCCGAGGAACAGCGGGTGGTGGTGGACAGTATCATAGCCCGTCTGGTTCGTGCCGAGGAAGCAGAGAAAGAGCGTGCCGAACAGGCTGCGCGCGAAGCGGAGAACGATGCCGGTCCGCGCAGCGTGAATACGGCAAACATGCTGGGTGGCAATGCCGGCAGCGGGGCATGGTATTTCTATAACCCGCAGTTGGTACGCTCAGGCAAACAGACATTCCGCACGCAGTGGGGCAACCGCTCTCTGGAAGACAACTGGAGGCGGTTGAGCAAGGCTGCCACAAGCACCTTTACGGATACGCCTGAGGATGACGATGAAGATGCACTTTCTCCCGATTCCATCGGGGCGGACAGCACCAAAACAACGGTACAGGTGCCGCAAGAGACCGACAACCACAAGCCCGAGTATTACCTGCAGCAGATACCGAAGACCGATGAGGATTTCCGTCAGTCCAACACGCTGATAGCAAACGCGCTGTATAATATGGTCTATATCTACCGCGACAAAGTGGGAGACCGTGCGTTGAGTGACGAGACGTTTCGGGAGTTCTGCCGCCGCTTTCCAAGAGACGAACGATTGGTGGACCTCTACTATATGCAATACCTTACGGCTTTGAAAGAGCAGCGTGACGCAGACGCAGAGGAGTACAGGCAGCAGATAATGGCACTTTTCCCCGAATCCAACGAGGCGATGATAGTATCGCAACCCGATTATTTCGACAGGTTACGCCACATGGCTGTGGAGCAGGACTCACTATATGAGGCGACCTACAAGGAATACACGCAGAGCCATTTTGATGCAGTAAAAGCAAACAAGGGGTACGCCGAGGAGCACTATCCGCTGACCCCGCTAATGCCGCGCTTCCTGTTTCTGAATGCCATCGCGGTGGCAAAGACAGACGGTCAGGACGCCTTCGTGGAGCAACTGCGGGACATGGTGGCGCGTTACCCCGAGAGTGAACTGGGGGCTATGGCAAAGAATATGCTGGCTATGATGGGGCAAGGCATGGAGAGTCAGACGGGCGGCACGATGGCTTCGCTGCAGGACCGCAGGGCTACGGAGCAGGTGGAGGAACAGGCGCAGGACACTGTGGTACAGTTTGACGCGGACAGGACGCAGCCTTCATTAGTGATATTGGTAATGCCACAGGACGAGAAACTGTTGAATCAGGTGCTGTATGAGGTGGCATTGTTCAACTTCACGCAGTTTATGATTAAGGACTTCGATTTGAAAGCGGTATCTACCTTTGCATCCAGGCAAAGTGCCCTGCAAGTATCGGGCTTCGAGAGTCTGGACGAAGCGGAATGGTACGCCGACCTGTTGCAGAAAAACGCCGATTTCATCGGTGTCTTCAGCGAAAAAGGTGTGCAGATATTGTGTATCACAGAGACAAATCTCAAACTGCTGAATACGCACTTTACGGTGGACGAATACCGTGAGTGGCGACAACAATAAAGAACTATAACTTCTAAAATCAGTTGCTTATGTAAACCGGTGCCGTAAAGGCGGCACAACAATAACATAATGGAGCATTAGCTATTTATTTCGCACTCAAAGAAAAAAAGCCTACGAAACTATTTTTCTCTGAACAAAGAATAGCAAGCACTTGGAAGGGAGTACCGGATACTCCTGCAATCGTCTGTAGGTCACACTATTGTAGTGTGGACTTTCTTAGGTGATTGGCAGGTTTCTTCGTAGGCTTCCTGTGAGTGCGAAAAGAAAGTTCACTTTTCTTTTTATACCTATCCTGACGAGATTGATGGCTTTGCGATAAAAGTTGTCAGTCTATGAAATATCAGAAGGAAACGGGGTATCTCGTTGTATGGGCGTTGCTTACTTGCCTGCTGTTCAGCCCTGTATGCGTGAAATTTATTGTAGAGCGGTACGATGAATCGTGGTTGAGCACGATACGTGCTTTGTTGGTGTGCGGGGGATTGTCCTCATGTATCTTATTGGTTAAAAAACAAGGTAGCGGGAATAGTCCTCGTGTCGCTGTTTATGGTAATGACATTGGCAGAGTTAGTGATGGTCAACACGTTCCATATCTTTATGGATATAGACCACTACCTTGCGCTGGTAACCACCACCGCCGAGGAGAGCAGTACGTTTGCGCGTAGCAATCTGCAGGCTCTGTGGTACATAGTGCCTGTGGTGGTGCTGTTTGCGGGTGTGTGCGCGTGGTACATGAAGATGCCCGCGGCATCGCGAGGGTGGCGTTGGAAGACGTGCGGAGTCTGCCTATTGGTGACATTCGTGGGCGTAATGCCTGTGGAGAAAACGGCGCAGATAGACAATTTCTATTCGTTCAAGGCAGCGGTGTTCCGGAATACCTTACACCATCCGCCGTTTAACATCCTGCATCTGAGCAAGATAGCGGTGCGCAAGATTCACCGGATGAATCAGACAAACGACTTCGTTTTCCACTCTACCCGCACGCGGGAGTTTGCGCAAAAAGAGACTTACGTGTTGGCAATAGGAGAGTCGGTGCGCTATGCAAACTGCTCATTGAATGGCATTTATCCGCGCGAGACTATGCCATTGGCAGGCAAGCAGAAGAATCTCGTATTCTTTCACAACTACTACACGGACGGCTGCACTACGTCCATCTCCGTGCCGATGATTGTGACGAGAGCCACAGCCGAGGAGAATGATTTGAGTTACACAGAGAAAAGTATCGTGCAGGTGTTCAAAGAGAACGGGTTTACCACCGTGGTCATCAAACGGGGGCTGTTTGCCCAGATTTCCAGCGAATACCTGTATCAAGGTGCAGATTACACGGTGGAGGTGAATTCGGACGCGGAAGTGATGAGCGCAATCAACTCAGTGTCAGCGTTATATGACAAGACGTTTATCATGTTCCAGTTGCTTGGTTCGCACTTCTACTACGGCAATTTCCCGAAAGAATTTGACAAATGGCACCCGAACAATCAGTCGGACAAGGACGTGAAAAGCGACAGCCTGCTGATAAATTCGTACGACAACACCATTCTGTACACCGATTATCTGCTGAACGGGCTGATGGACACGCTCAAAAACCGTGGTATGGCGGCAATGTGGTATGTGTCAGACCATGGGCAGACCATCACCGCCACCACGGGGTGGCATGGGACGCTGTGCAATCAAGATGAATATCATGTTCCGTTATTCGTTTGGTACTCAGATGAGTATGAACAAGAGAACAGCGACAAGACTGCGGCTCTGCGGCAACATGCGCGCGAACCGATGAACGCGGATTGTATGTTCTACACGATATGCGGCATGGCAAATATCCTGCTCCCGCCACAATACCAACATGAGGATTGGGACATCTCGTCAGCGACATTCACACCCCATCCGCGCAAGGTGCTGATAAACGGCGAGGCACGGGAGGTGGAGTAAGCGGGCAACTTTCGGCAAGAGCAAAGTACGCTTGCGGCATCCTATCAAGAATCACCTACTACTAATCGCTTACTCTTTATCCGACAAGGAAAGCAGGAAGAAACGAGGCTTTTGGACCCCACTTCAAGAGCCGTTATTTTGCGCCCTTGGAGATTTGCGGGGGGAGGTATTGCATTTTTCGGATTTTTTTTGTACCTTTGTCGCGGAATTGTTTGAAAACGCAGCGTATGAAACAGGAAAACAATAAGGCGGCAGGGCAGGGCAGCAATGCGTTGTTGCCCATCAGTATATTGACGATATGCGTGGCAGTGGGGCTGCTGGCAGGTATCATGGTGGGGAGAGGTTGCTGGCGCAAGCCGATGCACGTGGTGGAAAGCAAGAGCGGGATACTGCTGATAGACAGTACGTTAGACGCGATTCAAGACAGTGACTATATCGCTTACTTGGCACCCATCAAGGCACAGTTGGAGGAAGAACTGCGCGTGCCGATAGGCTATGCGCCAGAGGCACTGACGGTGAGCCGCCCCGAATGCACGATGCTGAACTGGGCGTGCGATGCGCTGTTGGCAATGGCACGTCAGCGGTACGCGGGCGAGGTGGATATGGCGGTGACGAATATCGGCGGCATGCGCTGCGAGTGGGCAAAGGGCGACATCTCGTTCAAGGACGTGTTTGAGTTGATGCCCTTTGACAACGAGTTGGTGGTGCTGACCATGACAGGCGAGGAAGTGCTGAACCTGTGCCATGCTTTCGCGCGATTGGGCGGAGAAGGTGTGTCGGGACTGCGTATGAAAGCCTGTGACGGAAGGCTGGTAAGTGCGACCATCAACGGCAAGGCGATAGAGCCAAGTGCCTGCTACACAGTGGCTACCAGCGATTACCTGAGCCAAGGCAACGACCATATGGAGTCGCTGGCGCGGTATGTGGAGATATGGCGGTCGGAAGAGAAGATACGTGACCTATATATAGAATATATTGAGCAGGTGGGGACGGTTGCCGCCAACATCGACGGCAGAATGGATGTTCGCTGAATTTTTCTTGGCACCTGACTGCTTGGCACTCGGTCACAATGCCCCACATTGCTCCCTCGTGCCGCACAGCCATCTGCTCAAGAAAAAAGTCAGCGTAAGAAAGATGTTGAAAACTTAAATAATTGATACATAATGAAAAAGACATTGTTAGTGGCGGCACTATGTAGTGCCTGGGTGGCAGGCATGGCCTGCACCAACTTCCTGGTCGGCAAGGACGCTTCGGCGGACGGTAGCACGATGATTTCGTATGCAGCCGACAGTTACTCGTTGTACGGATTTCTCCATTTCAGCCCCGCGGCAGACTACCCCGAGGGCGCGATGCGCGAGGTGCGCGACTGGGACTCGGGACGCCCGTTGGGCAGTATCCCGCAGGTGCGCCACACCTACTCGGTGGTGGGCAATATGAATGAGCACCAACTGACCATCGGCGAGACCACATGGGGCGGTCGCGCAGAGTTGGCAGACACCGTGGGCATTGATTACGGAAGCCTGATTTACATCACGTTGGAGCGTTGCAAGACTGCCCGCGAGGCGATTGCGTGCATGACGTCGTTAGTGGCTGAATACGGCTACGCATCGGGCGGCGAGTCGTTCTCTATCGGCGACCCCAATGAGATTTGGATTATGGATTTGATTGGCAAGGGGCCGGGCAAGAAAGGTGCCGTGTGGGTGGCAACACGCATTCCGGACGACTGCATTGCCGCACACGCCAACCAGGCACGCATCACCACCATCAACTTCAAAGACAAAGCCAACTGGATGTGGAGCAAAGACGTGGTGAAGTTCGCGCGCGAAATGGGCTATTTCGAGGGCAAAGACAAGGATTTCAACTTCCAAGAGGCATACAACCCATACGATTTCTCGGGCTTGTTCGTGTGCGAGGCACGCGTGTGGTCGTTCTTCCGTCACTTCTCAGACGACATAGACCAATACTTCGACTTCGCGTCCGGCAAGACGTTCCTCGAGACCGGCGGCAAGGATGCCGGTACACGTATGCCGCTGTATATCAAACCAAACCACAAAGTGAGCGTGCAGGAGATGAAAGAGTGCATGCGCGACCAATATGAGGGCACGCCGCTTGACATCACGCAAGGCACCGATGCCGGTCCGTGGAACAGCAAGTTGCGCTACGGCGGATTGGCATTCGAGTTGGACTCGGTGAAATACTGGTACGAGCGTCCGACGGCTACACAGCAGACGGCATGGTCGTTTGTGGCTCAGATGCGCGGTTACGAGAGTGCGAAGGCGGGCGGAATTTTCTGGTTCGGCGTGGACGATGCAGCCACAAACCTCTATGTACCAATGTATTGCCGCATCAACGAGGTGCCCGAGTGCTTCCGCGAAGGCAACGGCGACCTCTACACCTACTCGCCCACTTCGGCGTGGTGGATATACAACATGGTAGCCAACTGGGCATACACCAAATCGTCGGCAATGGTGCCCGATATCAAGGTGGTGCAGCAGGCTTGGGAGGAGAAATTCAACATGCAAGTGCCCGCCATTGATGCCGAAGTGGCTACGATGAGCGATGCCGACGCGCGCGCGTTCCTTACCAAATACTCGTGTGCGCAGGCACAAGAGTCCACCGCAGCATGGAAAGACCTTGGTATCTACTTGCTAACCAAGTACTTGGACGGTCAGCAGCGCAAGGAGGAGAACGGGCAGTTCAAGCGCAACCCCTACGGCGAACCGACAGGTCCCAACCGCATTGCGTTCCCCGAGAACTATTTGAGAAAAATCAGCAACGAAATCACTCACGAATAATATGAATATCAACGAGTTAGAACCAAAAGAGGTATTCTCTGTTTTCCACGAGATTACCCGCGTGCCACGCCCCTCGAAGAAAGAGGAGAAGATTGGCAAATGGCTGATGGATTTCGCCGCAGCCCACAACCTCGAGCATCAGATGGACGAGGCAGGCAACGTCATCATGCGCAAGCCCGCCACGGCAGGCTACGAGGACAAGCCCGGCGTCATCCTGCAAGCCCACATGGATATGGTGTGCGAGAAGAACGGTGACGTGCAGCATGACTTTGACAACGACCCTATCGACACCTACGTGGACGAAGATTGGGTGAAGGCGCACGGCACCACCCTCGGCGGCGACGACGGCATCGGCGTGGCAATGGCATTGGCTGCCATCACGTCCGACACGCTGAAACACCCCGCATTGGAGTGCCTGTTCACGGTGGACGAAGAGACCGGGCTCACAGGTGCCAACCGTCTGAAAGACGGCTGCCTGCAAGGTCGCCAACTCATCAACCTCGACTCCGAGGACGACGGACAGGTGTTCATCGGTTGCGCGGGCGGTATTGACACGCTGGCAAAGATGCACTACATACCGGAGACGCTGAACGGCAACGGGCTGTTTGCCGCCAAGGTGCATGTGAGCGGGCTGATGGGCGGTCACTCGGGCGACGACATCAACAAAGGACGCGGCAATGCCAACAAGATTCTGGTGCGTTTCCTCTATGAGGTGATGACGCACACCGATATGCAACTGGCGGCTATTCAAGGCGGCAACCTGCGCAACGCCATCGCACGCGAAGCAGATGCAATTATATGCGTACCAATGAGTTACAAAGAAGACTTGCGTATCCTGTTCAACCACTATACGGCTAAAATCGAAGGCGAGATTGGCGATGTAGAGACAGACATGCGCCTCAGTCTCGAATCCGCAGACATGCCCACACAGGTGATTCCGCAGGACAAAGCCAAACGCCTCATTCAGGCACTCTACGCTTGCCCGCATGGTATGACGGCGATGTCGAAAACCATGCCCGGACTCGTGGAGACCAGCACCAATCTCGCCAGCGTGAAGATGCGTGAGGACGCGCAAGGTGCTTATATTGAGGTGAATACGAGCCAACGTTCATCGGTAGAGAGCAAGAAGCACGACCTCAAACAGATGGTAGAATGTGCCTTGGCTTTGGCGTGCGACGAAGTGACGCACGGCGACGGCTATCCGGGTTGGAACCCCAATCCGCAATCACCCTTGGTGGATGTGACGCGCCGCGCTTACACCGACCTCTTCCACCAGGAGCCGCAGGTGTTGGCTATCCATGCGGGATTGGAGTGCGGTCTGTTCTTGGAGAAGTACCCGTACTTGGACATGGTCTCCATCGGGCCGCAGATGTACGGCGTCCACTCCCCGCAAGAACGTCTCAGTATCTCCTCCACAGGCCGTTGCTACCAATGGCTCTGCCGCGTATTGGAAACGCTGTAAACATATAGATAAAATCGAGAACGCCTCGTGATATGGTCGTGGAAATGTCAGGCTAATTACGGCAACGACACGGCAACGAGACGGCAACGACAGCGGAGGATGACGAACTCATAAAGGGAACATTCATAAGAAAAACCTCAGTCTGACAATAGCATCAGACTGAGGTTTTTTGTGGAGATAGCGGGATTCGAACCCGCGTCCAAACAAGGAACCAATATGCTTTCTACACGCTTATCTTGGCCTCCATTTTCGTGCGATGACAAGACCCAAGCCACCAACCATCGCCTTATCTGCTCTGTCTCACTCTTGCGTCGCAGCCCGCAAGAGCCAGCCTTGATATTTCCGCACCGCTATATCCATTCAGCCTCGTAGGCGTGGGCTTGGAGCGATGTCTCGGTTCAGCACCTTGTGCCGAAACTAAGCCGATCTACTATACTTCGATCAAGCAGCGAGAGCTACATTGTTGTTGCCAGTTAAACTGTTTGAACCCTGTGTACGAGCGGTGTTCATGCTCGGCGTGCTTACATACCTGCTCTACCTGCTGTCAAAACCAAATATCCCCAAAGTATGTACGAATGTGCTGCAAAGGTACGGCTATTTTCTTGTATTTGCAACATTGCGGCACATTTCTCGGTACTTTTTGTTGAAACGCGCATGGAAAAGTGTTGCCGCAAAGGTGAGACCGACAATAAAGCCCAGCCAGATGCCTGCTGCACCCATGCCCAATAGGAACGTGCATACCAAGCCAACACTCATTCCCACCACGATGTACGAAAAGAAGGCGATAATCATCGGCACCTTCACATCGGTGATGCCGCGCAACATAGCCGCGCCAACTGCCTGCAAACCATCGGAATACTGGTACAAACCTGCAAAAATAAGCAGTTGCGATGCAATGGCAATCACCTCAGCATCCTCGGTAAAAAGCAGCGGGATATAATGCCGCAGTCCAATCATCACTGCCGCACCGATGGTGTTCATCAGCAACACAAGATGAATGCTGGCATTGCTTGCCATACGCACTGCCGGCAGGTCGCCCTTGCCCAACTGGTGCGACACGCGTATCGTGGTACCGGCACCGATGCCGAGTGCCAGCATGAAAGTGAGGTTGGATATTTGCGTAGCAATCTGGTGTGCGGCAATCGCCTCTTTGCTAATCCACCCCACAATGACCACCGAGAGGGTGAATGTGATAGTCTCAAAGAATGTCTGCCCGCCTATCGGAAAACCTATTTTGGCGATATGGCACACCTCGCGCCACGATGACAGGCGGCGGGAGAACAACTGCAAGTACCCGCGCCAATTACGGTGTAGTGCAATGACGGCAAACATACAGATAGGCATGCCTACGCGCGATACAAGTGTAGCAATGCCCGCACCCGTGGCACCCATGGCCGGTGCACCCCAATGCCCGTAGATAAATATCCAGTTAAGGAAGATATTCAACGCATTCATTGTCAGCACGATAATCATTGCCACCACCGTATTGCCCATACCCTCGAGGAACTGCTTTTGCAGGCAGAAAAGTAGGTAGGGTATCAGCGAAACCACTATGAGAATATAGTATGGGCGTGCCACTTCCACCACCTCCGGGTCTTGCCCGAAATGTCCGAGCAACGGAATACATACCGCCAGCAACAGGGTGGTAATCACACCGATAATCAGCGTGAAATACAATCCGTTTTGCAGCAGTGAGGCTATCTTGCGGCGTATTGTATCACCCTTTTCGGGATGTTGTGACAATTCGCCGTCTTGCATACCGATGAGAGGTGTGAGTCCCATCAGCGAGCCAGACGAGAAAATCATAATAGTGAAGAAAATGGCATTCGAGAAACTCACTGCCGCCAAATCAACAGTGGCATAATGCCCCACCATCATCGTATCGAACAATCCTACCAACGCCCCACCTATCTGGGTGAATATGACAGGGATAGCGACTTTCAGATTACGCTTGTAGTAAGGAAGATACTCCTTGAACTTATTGATTAACAGCATACATTATCATTGTACAAGTATTGACGACCACTATTCGTGCAGGTCAGTTTCGCACAATACCAATATACACATCTCTATGTGAAAGAGGAACTATCTCCCTTCGGCACCATCACGGTCCGTTCGGCTTTTGAGGCTCAACTCTTGTGTTAGAGGAAGTCGGCACCGAGATCTTGTACCACAAATTCCATGCCAAAGCCCATTCTGGTGCCTCAATAGCACAAACTCTTCTTCACAACTTCTTCATATTTCCTTCGCAATCACATAACAAAAACCCTGTACTTTTGCACCGAATTTCAAAGCAAAAGTTATGAACAGATATTTTACTTCCCGTTCTGCCCAAACCATTATCCTAACCCTTCTCCTTTTTATTTCCCATTCCCTCACAGCGCAACCGCTCATCGGTCTCGTCCTTGATGCCGACACCCGCGAACCGCTCATCGGTGCCGCCGTCCTCGTCTCCGGCACTACCACCGGCACCACCACCGACTTCGACGGACTCTTCTCTCTCCCCGTCCAATCGTCCGACACCATCGTCATCTCCTATATGGGTTACCAAACCGCCCGCCTCACCCCAAAAACGCAACAAGACACCCTCAAAGTCCTGCTCACTACCAATTCCGAGGTGCTGCAAGAGGTCGCCGTCGTCTCCAAACGCCGTCAGAACTCCGAGATGAGTGTCCTCCAGTCCACCAAGACCGCCCTCAGCGTCCAGACGGGTATCAGCAGCGAGCAGATTCAGCGCACACAGGACCGCGATGCCTCCGAGGTCATTCGCCGCGTGCCGGGTATCTCGCTCATCGACGACAAGTTCGTTATGGTACGAGGGTTGTCCCAGCGCTACAATCAGGTATGGATTAACGGTGCCGCCGTCCCCAGTTCGGAGGCGGACTCCCGCGCTTTCTCGTTTGACCTCCTGCCCTCCTCCCAACTCGATAACCTCGTGATTATCAAGTCTCCCGCACCCGAATACCCCGCCGACTACTCCGGTGGCATGGTGTTGGTGCAGACCCGCGACGTGCCGGAGTATCGCGCATGGCAAATCAACCTCGGCGGCGCGATGAACGACCAAACCCACTGCCGACCTTTCCTACGCACCAAGTCCTCGCCCACCGACTGGCTCGGCTTCGATAGCGGGCTGCGCAGCCTCAGCCAAGGTATCCACACCCCGCTCAAAGGCTATCCGAATATCGACAACAGCGTCTCCCTCACCGACAACCGCTTCAACAACGACTGGACTACCAAGCACATCACGCCTGTCAGCGACCTCAGTCTCGGTTTCAACGGAAGCGAGAGTTGGAACATCGGCAACGGGCAATCGCTCTCCATGCTCCTCAGCGGCAACTATAGTCGTTCCTACAAGCACTATCGCGATATGCTCAACTGCCTCTTTGGTGCCTACGACGAAGCGCAGCAGCGAAGCGAATATCTGCGCCAATCAACTGACAATCAACAGACTATCCATACCCGCCTCGGCTTGATGTTCAACCTCAGTTACGCCCGCCGTGCAAGCAAAGACCGTATCGAATTCAAAAACATCTTCAACCAACTCGGGCGAGAGCGTTACACCTCCCGCGTGGGTATCTCTGCCCAGAACGACGAGGAGCAACAGGCGGAATACAACTACCAAAGCCGTACCACCTATTCCACCCAACTCACTGGTACCCATCTGTTTAAGGACGACGACATCCGTTTCCGCTGGAACGCCGGCTATGCCTACTCCAATCGCAACCAGCCCGACCGGCGCCGCTACCTCATCAACGATGCCCTCGAGGCGGGGGTTCTCCAACTCTCTTCCTCCAACGACATATCCCGCGAATACACCTACCTCTACGAGCATATCGCCTCCCTCGCTTTCGACTACGCGCAAACCTTCCACGCAGGTTGGTTCCACCCCCAACTCCGCGTCGGTATCTATGGTGAATACCGCACACGCGACTACGCGGCACGCACGTTCTACTACAATTGGAACCAAGCCGCCAACACCCTCCCTGCCGACTTCCGCCGACTCGACATACCCACGCAACTCATGGTCGAAGACAACTATTCCGCCGACCGTCTCTATCTCCTCGAACAGGTCAAATGGCGCAACAACTACTCCGGCAACAACACCCTCTTGGCGGCCTATGCGGCGCTCAATATGCCTTTCGGACCCGTCAATGTCTATCTCGGTCTGCGTTACGAATACAACGATATGTGCCTTGTACGCAACACCCGCGACCGCGAGTATTCGCCCCGCGCCACCCACTACCGCACTTCCGATGCTTTCCCCTCTGCCAACATCACCTGGCGTATCTCCGACTTGCACCAACTCCGCGCGTCCTATGGTATGTCCGTCAATCGCCCCGAGTTCCGCGAAGTGTCCCCGTCGGTTTACTACGATTTCGACCTCGCCTCCAACGTGCAGGGCAATATCGACCTCACGGCATGCCACGTGCAGAACGCCGACCTCCGCTACGAGTTCTACCCTAAGGGCAACCGCGGCGAAATCATCTCCCTCGCTGCGTTCTACAAGCATTTCCGCAGCCCCATCGAGTGGACATACACCGTTACCGGCGGCACCGACCTCACCTATAGTTACCAAAACGCCGACCGCGCCTACTCCTACGGCTTGGAACTCGACCTCCGCAAAGACCTGGCGTTCATGGGCATACGCGGGTTCCAATTCACCTTCAACGGCGCACTCATACGCAGCCGTGTCCTCTTTCCCGAGGGTTCCCGCGAGGCGGCACGACCCATGCAGGGACAGTCGCCTTACCTCATCAACACGGGGCTCTTCTACGTCCACGAGCGCACTGGCTGGAGTTGCTCCGTCCTCTACAACCGCATCGGAAAACGCCTTATCGGTGTTGGGCGCAGTGTCGGACTCACGGGCAGCGACGATGCCATCACCATACCCGACTCCTACGAGATGCCACACGATGCCCTCGACCTTAACCTCGCCAAAACTTTCGGCACACACTGGACGCTACGTTTCTCCGCCCGCAATGTCATTGGTGAGAAAATCGTTTACCAACAACTCGCCACCGCCACCCTCTCCGATGGCACCACGCAGCAAATCAAGCAAATCACCCGTTCCTACCGCCCGGGCCGCTCTTTCTCACTCAGCATCACATACAAACTATAGCAAACTAACATACAAACTATAGCAAACTGATACGGAAATGAGAGCCGACAACATCGGGACCTGCGTATAGGATAACCGATACATAACCGATACATAACCGATACATATGAATACTTTCGTAATACTTTCGAGCAACCCACAAGCAAGGGATAAGCAAGGGATAAGCAACCCTTATGCAAGGAATAAACTTATTCAACCCATAAACAATCTAAACATCGCATAAACAATCAACTCATCAACTAATAAACTAAAAAGATGAAAAAGAATTTTTCAAAAACCATGGTGCTCTGCACCGCCCTTCTCGCAGCCGCTTTCGTGGGCTGCAAAGAAAACAACACCCCCACCGACCCCACCCACAACCCACACGAGGACGGTGGACTCGTCGCTGACGACAACCTCCTCTATGATGGCAACGTCATCGGCAACGGCGACGACGAGTTTGTCTTCACGGGCAAGCAGACCCTCCGCAGAGGCACTTACCTGCTCAAAGGATGGGTCTATGTCGCTGATGGAGCCGAACTGACCATCGAACCGGGCACCGTCATCAAGGGCGACAAAGACACCAAAGCCGCGCTCATCGTCGAGCGTGGTGGCAAACTCTTCGCTAAGGGTACAGCCGACGCGCCTATCGTCTTCACTTCCGAGATGCCTTGCGGACAACGCCGTCCGGGCGACTGGGGCGGACTTATCCTCTGCGGACGCGCCAACAACAACCAAACCGAGCAACAGATAGAGGGTGGCCCCCGCTCCAAGCACGGTGGCAACGACAACGAGGACAACTCGGGTATCCTCTCCTATGTACGTGTCGAGTTTGCAGGCTATCCTTTCCAGACCGACAAGGAAATCAACGGTATTACTCTCGGCTCCATCGGTAGCAAAACCCAAATCGACCATATCCAAGTCAGTTACAGCAACGACGACTCCTACGAGTGGTTCGGTGGAACCGTCAATTGCAAATACTTGGTCGCTTACCATGGTTGGGACGACGATTTCGACACCGACAATGGCTATTCGGGCAACGTGCAGTTCGGTCTTTCCATCCGCGATTCACGCATCGCCGATGTCAGCCAGTCCAACGGCTTTGAGTCCGACAACTGCGCCGACGGAGCAGCCGTATCGCCATACACATCGTGTGTATTCTCCAACATCACTTTTGTCGGTCCCAAACTCGACGCTCAGTTCCAAAACAACGCCGACTATATCACCGGTGGCGACATGTTCCCCAACAACGGTTCCTCGCTCGGACGCTTCCAATCCGCTATGCAAATCCGCCGCAACTCCCACCTCAACTGCTACAACTCCCTTGTCATAGGCTGGCCTATTGGTGTCATGATTGACAACGAGAAAGGCAACTGCTGGCAAGCGGCAAAAGACCAACTCATCAACGTGCAGAACGTCTGGTTGGCAGACTGCGACCTCGTCGGCTCCGATATGAACAAGCAGTACAAAGACTCCCTTGCGCTGGACTACAAAGCAAAGACCTTCGACCCCACCGCAGCCCACTCTTTCTCCACCACCTGGTTCCTGGCTCAGCCGGGCAACCGCACCGCCGACCTCGCCTCTCTCTTGATGTCCTCCACCCCCTACCTCCCCACCTCTTCCAGCCCGGTCCTGACCGCCGCCGACTTCACCGCCCCTGCTCTCAAAGCAATGGAGCAAGTCCCCTTCCTCGGTGCCTTTGATGCCCCCGCGTCGGTTGCTTCCGCATCCTCCGCTTCTGCCTCTTGGCTCACCGGCTGGACCAACTTCGACCCCCAAAACACCCCCTACTAATCCGCCTATCAGCCTTATTGGTCTTATTAGCCTTATTAGCCCCATTCGGCTTATTAGTCCTATTAGCCCTATTTGGCTTATTAGCCCCATCCGCCCTATTGGTCTTATTGGTCCAATAGGGCTTATTTTTTGTATTCTATTTGCCCAAGTAAGAATTTTTATGTATCTTTGCACCCTATTAGTTCAATTAGGCTTATTGGTCCTATTAGCCCTATTGGACTTATTAGCCCTATTAGCCCTACAAAAGAATTATGCCTATCACTACACCTCATACCTTTCTGCCCAAGCGTGGCAATTACCGTGGGTTGATAGCCTATCAAAAAGCCGAATGTATCTACGATATAACATTCTATTTTGCTCACACCCATTTGGATAAGAGCGACCGCACTATAGATCAGATGGTGCAAGCCGCCCGCAGCGGAAAACAGAATATCGCCGAAGGCAGTGCCGCATCTGCCACTTCTACCGAAACGGAACTCAAACTAATCAACGTGGCACGTGCCAGTCTTCAAGAATTGCTGGTCGATTATACCGATTACCTGCGAGTGCACGGCTTGGAGCAATGGGCTATGGATTCAGAGAAAGCCCGGCAGGCTCGCCAAGTGTGCAGCCGACACAATGATACGGCTTATTATCGTACGGCCATAGCCGAACGGAATGCAGAAACAATCGCCAACATCGCCATCACGCTGATTCATCAAGAGGATGTGCTGCTCCGCAAACTGCTGCAACGTTTGGAAGATGATTTTGTTCGCCAAGGCGGCATCAAAGAACGTATGTATGCCGCCCGCACAGGCTACCGACAGGAGCAAGACACCCGCCTCGCTGCCCTCGAAGCCGAGAACAAACAACTCCGTGAGGAAAACGCCCGCCTAACAGCCGAAATCGCCTGCCTCCGCGAAGCCCTATCCGCCTCAAAGACCAATTAGCCCCATTAATCCTATTAGTCCTATTAGGCTCATTAGGCTTATTCGCCCTATTGGGCTTATTCCTAATTCCTAATTGATTTGCCCACCTCAATTATTTTTTGTATCTTTGCCACCGAAGTTGTATCAAAGACAACATCGCTTTATGGAAATACAAATTAAAGACAGCAAAATTTTTGCCCCGCTCAAAGACAAGTGGCTTGTAAAGTACCTCAAAACCAAACTCAAACGGGAACAAAATGAGTTGGTTAGTGCCACTAACCAACTGAATTACGAAGATGATGATGGAAATGTTGAAATATAGCATAAAAATAACCTACGCCCCCACACGCAAATAAACGAGCCACCTCTTATCAAGTATGTGCAAAATTTGCACGTACTGCAGAGAAAAATGGAAATGGCTTCACTATCAAATCCAACTTACCTGACGAGAGAAACATCTCTACTATGATGTATGTCTGGTATAAGAAAAAAAGCATTACCGTATATCAGCTGTCGAAACAGGAACTGCCTGTTTTTGCCAAATTGTTGGAGATGCATCGGTTCCCTCTTGAGGCGAAGGCACCGACACTTCCCACACTCTTCCATCGACGACCTCAAATACTTGGTCAGTTTACAACAGCAAATGTAAACCCGCCGTTTATTGCCCAATACGGAGGCGGGACTGTTAGAGACACCGAAAAACCGGCTCTGCTATTCGGGTTTCCGATAGCAGAGCCGGTGTGAAGGTAAGTCAGGAAACGTAAAAACTACCTTAAATTTTGTAGCGTTGGATTATTGCGGTATTTGTGCGCCGCAGTTGGGAACTGCGCCGAAGAGGTCCAATGCTTTTTGCCACGGATAACGGTTGGCAAACATCGTAACAGACGACTGCATCGTACCCACCATATTCATACCCATCGCTTGGCGGAAAGTGTTGGCTGGCGAGTTGGGATTGTAGTCCGTCTTCTCTTTGTACGAGACATTCAGGAACCCGTTGAGGTACGCCTCGTCAATCTTTCCTTTGAACAGACTCGGGTCTTTCAGCGACTTGTTTCTACGGCAATCAATTGCCTCCACATCGTCGAAGTCGTCGGCTTTCACGCGCAGCAACATACCACCGCCCGGCAGACTCAAATCGGTTACGCGGTTGAGGAAGAAGATATTGTCGTCGCATTTGTCCACACGCTTTGCCTCGCGGTTTTTGTCGCTGTCGATATGTGTACGGTCGATAGCCGAGAATACTGCACAGCCGAAAATGTTACGTTGGATAGTGCAGCAAGTACCGGGTTGCAGACGGAAACCATAGCCCATCGAGGCAAGGTCTTTCAGACGCGACCATGCAAAAAGCACCGTATTGTCGCAGAAATTCACCTGCGTCATGTTTTGCGGGTCGGCACCGCGCACGTCCATAGTAGCCATGCGCACATTCACAAAGATACAGTTTTGTACCGTGATGGCACCTTTTAGCAAACCGTTGATGGCATAGTTGGGCGCGTTGATAAAGGCGCAGTTGCGCACTACCACATCCAACGTATTCACGATACCGCGGTCGCCGTTCAGGTATATCATATAGGACTCTTTGGTGAACACTTTTTCTGCCAAGTCCGGACCACCGATACCCTCTGTACCAATGGGGTTCATCATCGGCGTTTCCACGCCTTCGGGCTGCCCCTCACGACGCGCGTTGTAGGAAATAGTGTTGCCGCGGTCGAAAATCAGACCGTCTATCACCACTTGTTTGCCGGGGGATACAATGCTGGTAATCTGCATGGTACCTTTCCCTTGCGCCGAACCGTTGGACTCTGCCGAGGGTTGTATCAGCGTCTTGTATTTCAGCACATCGCGTTCCGTGAAATCGCCATTATAACCGCCCTTGATAGTTACCGGTTTGCGAATATCAATCGTCCCGCTATTCAGCATACCGAAATAGTTTCCTTCTGCCACCAGGATGGTAGCACCGTCGTCGGCAACATCCAATGCCTTTTGCAAGTTCTTGAATGGTGCTGTCTTCGAACCGTCGTTCTTGTTACTTCCGTTTTCACGGCTCACATGGTAAATGGATTGTGCCCCTGCGGACAAACAGCCTGCCATCAAAAGGGCAAGCGTCATAACAATTGTCTTTTTCATTTTGATTAGGGTTATTTGGTTAAACAATTCATAAACTGCGCAAAGGTAGTAATAAAATTTAACGTCCGCAAATCTGTTGCGTATTTTTTTATTCGCGTAGATTCAACAAGCAAGTGCAAAGTTAGTGAAAATATTTGAAAAAGCAATCAAGAGGTGTCATGAAATTCAATT
>CAKULK010000007.1 GCA_934667275.1 uncultured Bacteroidales bacterium
CCGACAAACGAGTCAACTTTATACGTATTTTAACAAAACAAACACGGAAACGAGTCAACCCGAAAACGGACAAAGCAGAGTACGGCAAGGTGGCAGTTATCTACCGTATATCAACCGTGTATCTACCGTATATCTACCGTGTATGTACCGTAGTTGTCGGCGTGAGGACAGCGTAAAGACAGCGGGGATGAAACATACTAATTTGTGCAATTCAAAATGCTGTACTGCACAAAAAAGCACTTTTTTATGCAATACAGGTGTGTATATTGAATAAAAAGTGCAGCGTCACACCTGCTTTGTTTGGTGGGGATAAGAGACCCTAAACGGATACAAGAAAGATACAAAAAGGATACAAAAAGTCCGGTTACGTGCAGGAATATCGTCTTCTGAGTTGTACAAACCAAGGATTGTTTGTACCTTTGCGGTTGCGTAGAGGGAACCATTTCTCAAAAAGGACACAAAAAACAGGTGCAAATATATGGGGCACAAAGCAGTAAAGGGTATGGAGCAATACAGTCTGTCGGAGTTATGCAGTGTGATAGGTGACGCCATCGAGGCAGGGTTGCCCGAGTTGTACTGGGTGCGGGCTGAGATAGCGTCACTGAGCGTGCGCGGGCACTGCTACATGGAGTTGGTGGAGAAAGCCGAGAAAGGTATTCTTGCCGCCAAGGTGCGTGCCACATGCTGGAGCAACATGTACCACATCCTGAGCGCGTACTTCGAACAGGAGACGGGACAGGCACTGCATACGGGTATGCAGGTGCTGCTGCAGGTGAGCGTGGAGTGGCACGCGGTGTACGGGCTGAGCCTCAATATCCAGAATATCGACCCCACCTACACGCTGGGCGACCTTGCGAAGCAGCGTCAGCAGACATTGCTGCGGTTGCAGGAAGACGGCGTGATGGAGTTGCAGCAGAGTTTGAATATCCCCTCCCTGCCCAGGCGCATCGCCGTGGTATCGGCACAGGAGGCTGCGGGGTATGGTGACTTCTGTGACCAGTTGGCTCACAATGTAATAGGGTTTCGGTTTATGCCGACCTTGTTCGCCGCCACCATGCAGGGCGAGAACGCCGCCGCGTCCATCATACGCGCGTTGCAGACGATTGCGCGGGAGGAAGAGCGTTGGGACGTGGTGGTGATGATTCGCGGAGGCGGTGCCACTACCGATTTGTCGTGCTTCGACGACTATATGCTCGCCAGCCACTGCGCGCAGTTTCCGCTGCCTATCATCGCGGGCATCGGGCACACACGCGACGTGAGCGTGGTGGATATGGTGGTGCATACGAGCGTGAAGACCCCGACTGCCGCAGCCCAGTTCCTGATAGGACTTGTGGAGACGCAAGCCGCCCGACTGGAGACGCTGAACAGCCGCCTGTTGGGGGCGACACAGCGTATGCTGCAGACGGAGAAAGACAGGCTGGTGCGGTATCAACAAAGCCTGCGGATGACGGCACAGCGGCTGCTCCTCGGTGAAAGGAACAGACTTGCTATCTTGCAGAAAACCATTGAGTTGCACTCGCCAGAGCGTATCTATCGCATGGGGTACAGCCTAATGATGTGCAACGGCAAGCCCGTCCGCAGCGTGAACGATGTGCCCGTGGGTGCGAAGATGACGACGCACCTGCAGGACGGCACAGTGGAGAGCACGGTGGACGCCACTCGGAGTTTGACGAAATGAGACGGAAAGACAGGGACTCACATATTGTGTTTCTGCTCACCCGCGAGCAGTGGTTGGGGGTGGCGATATTAGTGGTGCTGGCTGTGGGTACGGCGGTGCTGCTGCATTTCTTCCACAAGCCGCAACCCGCTATCGATGTGGCAGTTACGGATTCTACCATGACCGCCTTTGCCGCGCACCAAGCCCGCGAAGACAGTCTGCACAAGGCGCAATGGCGGCAGCGGTACAAGCGCGATACGATTGCGATAGTGCTGCAACCTTTCGACCCAAACACCGCCGACAGCAGTACGCTCGTTCACCTCGGACTCAAGCCTTGGCAGGCGCGCAATATGCTGAAATACAGAGCCAAAGGCGGCAAGTACCGCCAACCGGAAGACTTGCGCAGGCTCTACGGAATGACGGACAGCCTGTATGCCGTGCTGGAGCCGTACGTACGGATTGCGGAGGATACGGCGCGGGTGGATAGTGTGCGGCGCGATAGTGTTCCGCGGTATGTGAGCACGAAACGCGATACGGTGCTCAATCTGCGCACGGCGGACACCACGGAGTTGAAGATGATACGGGGAATAGGTTCGTACACGGCGCGGGAGATAGTGAGGTACCGTGCACGCTTGGGTGGGTTTGTAAGCACAGGACAACTGCTTGATATTCAGGCGGTACAGCGTGCCGTTGCCTATCGTCAAGAGAAAGACACTACATACACACAAGATAGCCTGCTGTGCCATTTCGTATTGGATAGTGTGGTGGTGAAGACGCTGCCTGTCAACAAGTTGCGTGTGGAGCAGCTGCAACGCCACCCATATATCAGTTTCACGCAAGCCAAAGCCCTGTACGAACTGCGCCGTCGCCGTATCCATCTCAACTCTGCTGCCGACCTGCAACGGTTGGATTGCTTCACGGAAGAGGAATTGCAAAGGGTGCTACCGTATATCAGTTTTGAGCGGTAGGAGAAGTGTGACGGAGGGTGATGAGGGTGATTTCGGAGGGGCAGTTAATACGTATGGGAGCAGTACAGCCAATGCCCTCGTTTACATAGAGAGACTGGGCGGAATGGTGGTACCAGCCTGCGGATTGGCGGAACATAAGGTCGGAGAGGGCGTGCCCGAAAATGCGCATTTGTCCTGCGTGGGTGTGTCCGCTGAGAGTCAAGGATATGGGTGTCTTGTCCACAACCTCTGCCATCCACTGCGAGGGGTCATGCGAAAGGAGTATGCGGAAACCGTCCGTGCCCTGCAACGCCTGCGGGAGGTCGCCGCTGTAGATTGTGCGGAAACCCTGTCCATCACACGAAGAATTATCCACCCCCACTATAGTGAGGGTCTGTATTTCCGAGGTGTCGCCGGTGCTGCGTTTTACCGTAATGTACTGATTACGAAGAAGTTGCCATCCGATGGTGTTGCGCTCGAAGGCGGCAAGGCGTTCCACCTCGGCGAGACGCTGCTCCTCGGGGAGGAAGCGCGAATAGATGAGCAGGTCGTGGTTGCCCAAGACGCTGACCACGCCATCGGTGGCACGAAGACTGCGGAGAACATCGATATAGGGTTGCGCTTCTGCCACGCCCTCCGTGACAAGGTCGCCCGTGAAGCAGATGAGGTCGGGCTGCAAGGCATTGATGGAGTCCACGATATGCTGCAATGTCGACGGGCGGTCGTCGAAAGTAGAAAGGTGCAAGTCGCTGATATGTACTACTTTGTATCCGTCGAAGGCTACGGGGAGTTCGCTGCTCGTATAGTCGGTGTGGTTCACCCACAAGCGGAACCGCCCCCAGAAGAAGCCGTACGCCATCACCAGCCATGCCGCAAGGACAAGGGAAAGTGCCGTCCAACCAAAGGGGGCGTAAGGCGGTGCGGGCTGGTGGCAAAGGCACGCTATCGCATACCAAATGCCGAAAACAAGGTGCGGCAGGACGCACGCCAACACTCCGAAAAAGAGCACCATTATCAAGGTCATGATAAAAACTTGCATATTCAATTACATTTGTTTGCGCAGTAGTCGGTGCAAAAATCATACCAAGTCACAGAAAAGTGCCGTTTCATACCGACAACCTCACGGCATCCTCATAGGAATCACCTATTGTATATTCAAATAATCGTTGTATCTTTGCAAAAGATTTAACATCAAAGTGTGGAACAAGACCAAAATTGACTTAGCACAGAAAGCAGAAATTAATGTTCCGTCCCCACACTTTTACATCCGGAAACAGGATAGTTCGTTAATGGTGAGCAATATGCTGGCGGAACTTTTGAGGACATTAACAAAGCCAACGGAAAAGCAGAAGGAGCGACATGGAGTAAGATTGCACCAATGCAAGCGTTCTTCTTGTTTGCTAATGAGCCTGCCACCATCACTTTGAGTTATGAACAGGCCGTATGGAACACCCTATTGGCTGCAAAATCTGCTGCTCCAAAACGCATAATGGATGAGGAAGATAATGTGGCAATACGTGTCCACATGACCGCAAAAGATGGTCGTAATGACAAAGTTACCTTGAAAGAGGGAGAAGCATACCACTCTACCAAGATGATGAATGAGACCCCGAATGTGAACATCTATGTAGATGCAGAAGCAGGTAACTATTCCACTTTTGTCACAGAAGATTTGGAGGGCACTACGCTGAAGATTCAAACGAATGACCAAACAGAATACACATTATCGTTTGACCGTTTGAAAGGCGAAACACTTGCTATCAAAGACCTTGAGACAGGTGCAGTAACTGCCATGACAGCAGAAAACACCTACACATTCAAGGCTACTGCCAATAGTACTTCACGCCGTTTTGTAATCACACGGAAAGAGGTGCCGAGCAACGTGGAAGAGATTACCGTTAGCGGTGCCAAAGGCGTTTACACCATTATGGGGCAATTCTTGGGCGAAAATGTGGACTTGAACACCTTGCCACAAGGCATCTACGTGATAGACGGACAAAAATACATTAAGTAAAAATCTATCATCCCGAAGTGCATTGCCTGCACTTCGGGATAATATCTACATTTTTAAGAAATGAAGAAAACATATATCAATCCCATAACAGAGAAACAAACTGTATATAGCGGCGTAATATGCCGCAGTTATGTAGATGTCAAAGATGATATTAGTGGAGGTGGTGGTAGTCGCGGTTAACACTATATGCCACACATATTATAGTTCTTGACAAACATTTTCATCGGCTGCTTAACATACGTTAGGCAGCCGATTTTATTAAAGACATGGGAACGGGCACAGAATAATGCAACAGGGCTTGTGATTGTCGATATTTTGTTGTATCTTTGCGGGCTAAATGTGTAAGTATCCATGCAGAATATGAGAGATAAGATATATAGGTTGTCGCTGTTGGCGGCGATGTGGACAGGTATGGTGTGTGTGGCACCACAAGGGATGATGCCAGGCGCTATGGCGCAGGACAATATCATCGACGAGGTGATTTGGGTAGTGGGCGACGAAGCCATCCTCCGCAGCGAGGTGGAGGAAGAGCGGTTGCGGGCGCAATACGAGGGGCAGCCCATTGCGGGCGACCCGTACTGCGTCATACCCGAGCAGTTGGCGATTCAGAAATTGTTCCTCCACCAGGCGGCGCTGGACTCTATAGAGGCCAACGAGTCGTCCGTGAGCCATCAGGTGGACATGCGTATGAACTACTACATCTCGCAGATAGGCAGCAAGGAGAAGATGGAAGAGTACTTCCGCAAGACCAGCAGCGAGATACGCGAGGAGATGATGACCATGGTGCGCAACCAGATGATTATCCAGCAGATGCAGAGCAAACTGACCGAGAAGATTCACCCCACGCCCGCCGAGGTACGCCGCTACTACAACAGCCTGAGCCAGGACTCGCTGCCGATGGTGCCCGCACAAGTAGAGGTGCAGGTACTGAGCATCGAGCCGCCCGTGCCGATTGAGGAGACGGAGCGTATCAAGGGGCAGTTGCGCGAGTTCACCGAGCGCGTGATGAGCGGCAAGGCGGACTTCAGCATGCTGGCGCGGCTGTACTCGGAGGACACCGAGTCCGCCAAGCGCGGCGGTGAGTTGGGCTTCGTGGGGCGCGGGCAGTTGGTGAGCGAGTTCGCCGACGTGGCGTTCAACCTCAGCGACCCCAAGCGCGTGTCGCGTATCGTGGAGACCGAGTACGGCTACCACATCATCCAACTCATCGAGAAGAAAGGCGAGCGCATCAATTGCCGACACATCCTGCTAAAGCCGCGCGTGTCGTATGAGGACAAGCAGAATGCCATCGCGCGCTTGGACAGCATCCGCGGGCTGCTGACAGACAACAAGATGTCATTCGAAGAGGCGGTTGCACGTTTCTCCGAGGACAAGTCCACGGTGATGAGCGGCGGCTTGATGACCAATGCCAACACGGGTGCGAGCAAGTTCGAGTACCAGGACCTGCCCCCCGAGATAGCACGACAGATATACGCTATGCAGGAAGGCGATGTCAGTCAGCCTTTTGTGATGATGGATCGCACCAAGAATAAGGAGGTCTGCGCCATCGTGCGCCTCAAGACCAAGCGCGATGCCCACAAGGCAAACCTGACGGATGACTTCCAGGTGGTACGCGGTATGTTGGAGCAGAAACTGGGTGCCGAGACCATCGACCAATGGATTCGCAACAAGCAGAAAGAGGTGTATGTGGTTATTGACCCGGCATGGCGCGGGTGTGACTTCCAGTATCCGAATTGGGTGCACTAAGAGATTTACGATTTACGAATTTACGATGTACGATTTGATGTACGATTTATTGTGTGATTGAATTATTTTCCGCTGTTGATTAAGGTGCCGGTACTTCGTTGTTATATTGCAGTGTTGCTGTTGTGTATGGGTGTTGCCGCCTATGCGCAGGAGCCTGTGCGGGAGTTGGCGGCGCAAGATCCGGCTGAGCAGCAAGCCCCCAAAAAGGACACCACGAAGACCTCGATGGTGTATCTTGAGCACTCGGAGACACTGTCTTTCGACGAGAAGCGCTTGCCCGACGCGCAGATACTGCGGGGCAATGTGTGTTTCCGCCATGACTCGGCGCTGATGTACTGCGACTCCGCCTATTTCTTCGACAAGGAGAACTCGCTCCATGCCTTCGGGCATGTGCACCTCGTGCAGGGCGACAGCATTGAGGGTTTCGGAGATGTGCTTTTCTATAATGGCAATACGCGCATGGCACGCCTGCGCCGTCGCGTGCGCCTGATACACCGGCAGACTACTCTCACCACGGACAGTCTGAACTACGACCGGCAGCGTAATATCGCCTACTACTTTGCAGGTGGAGCCATCCGCGACAGCCTCAACACCCTTACCTCGCGGTGGGGGCAGTACACGCCCGACAACTACCGTGCCCTCTTCCGCGGGACGGTGAAGTTGGACAATCCAAAGTTCGTACTCACCGCCGACACACTTTGTTACAATACCGACACCCACCGCGCCGACCTCGTGGGGCCGACGCAGATTGTGTACGAGCAGGAGACCACCATCCACTCCTCCAAAGGCTGGTACAACACTGAGACCGAGCACTCGATGCTGCTCAACCGCTCACGGATTGTGCACGACGACGGCAAGACCCTCACGGGCGATACTATCTACTACGACAAACTGGCAGGCTACGGGCAGACTATCGGCAACATCGCCACCCATGACTCTGCCAACCACCTCAGCCTCTACGGGCAGTATAGTGAGATGTGGGAAGACGGGCGGCACGGCTACGTCACCGACAGCGCAATGATGGTGGACTGGTCCGACTCGCTCAACTACACCTACCTTCACGCCGACACCCTCTACACCGAGGAGGTGCCTTACCGCGTGTTCTCGCTCATGCCGCGCGACAGCATCATGGTGGACTCCGTGATGCAGGCACAGCAGCCCGACACCCTCTGGCGGGACACCGCCTACCAACAGGTGCGGGCTTTCTACCACGTGCGCATCTATCGCGACGACGTGCAGGCGGTGTGCGACTCCATGCGCTATCACGGTCGCGACTCCGTGATTACCTTGTTCGGCAACCCCGTCTGCTGGAACGAGAGCAATCAGATATCCGCTGACCTTATTGATATACACATACACAACGACAATCTCGACCACCTCCACGGCACAGGCAACGCCATTGCCATCAAGCGCGAGGGCAGCAACGAATACGACCAACTGAGCGGCAAGGAGATGTTCGCCTACCTGCGCGACAACGAAGTGTACCTTGTGGACGTGCGTGGCAATGCCGAGACCATCTTCTACCCGCGCGAAGACGACGGCACCTTCTTGGGCGTGAACAAGACGCAGAGCAGTTTCGTCAAACTGTACATCGAGGACCGCAAGATTCACCACGTAGTGTTCACCACGACCACCACGGGTACCATGTACCCACTCGACCAGATAGCCGAGCAGGACACGCGCCTTGGCACATTCTTCTGGGCGGAGGCGGAACGCCCGCGCCGACCGGGTGACATATTCCTACACCCCGACCGCACGGAGCGTCCCAAGCAGGGCGCAGTGTCTGCCGCAGCCGATGATGAGGAAGAGGAGCAGGAGGAGGCTGTTCCTCGCAGTAAGAAACGTAGAAAATAATCTGATTATGAAGAAGATAACCATCCTCGCAGTGCTACTCGCCACTGCCGTTAGTGCCACTTTTGCACAGAGCAACCCGCCCCAATTCATAGGGTTGCAGTTAGGCTTTGCCGAACCCATTACGCGCCTCAACGCACCCACACAGACTGATGTCACCAAACTCAGCACAACCACCATATACAATGGCTTGAAGGTCGGCTTTGTGTATGACGCCACATTGGTAAAGGGTTTCGGATTCTCGATGGCACTCAACTACACCTTTGGCGCAGGTTCCACCGACTGGACGCAGAAATATACGGGTTCTCTATACCCCAAGACACGTACCCGTAGTTTCTACCACCAAGTGGAAATCCCTGTGGATTGGCAGTACAAGTTCGAGATTGCCAAACGCACATGGCTCATTCTCTATACGGGTCCGACCATCCAGTGCGGACTCGCCATGCAGGGCAAGGAATACGAACAGGATGATAGCGGCACCACTACGCAGAACGCCGTTATCAACTACTACAACGCCGAGCCTTACTCCAAGGACGCCAATCCTGAGGGTGCGGGCGACCGTGCCTTGAAGCGCATGAACGTCACATGGGGCGTGGGCGCAGGCTTCCAATACGACCGCTATTTCATCCGCGGGGGATATGACTTCGGTATCATCAACCCCTACCATGCCCAGTCGTTCTCTGACCAAGACATCTACACCCGTGGCCACTTCGACCAATGGCAGATAAAGTTGGGTATCTATCTGTGGGAGTTTTAACCATCCTTTTTACGCCTCAGAAAGCCCCGACTCTTCTTCGACAAAAACAGCAAGGGTGAAACGTAAGGCGGGTGCGCTTTGCGCACTGAGCGCCGTAGCGAAGCGAAAGCCTGTGGCTTGAGCAGAACTCCTTGCGCGCAAGGGATAGCAAGGGATAGGTTACCGCAAAACAAAAAGGAGAGAAACCTTGTTTCTCTCCTTTGTTGCCTAACCAGGACTCGAACCCAGACAGACAGAACCAGAATCTGTAGTGCTACCATTACACCATTAGGCAATTTCTTTCGCACTTGAACCTACATCCGCACTCGCATTCCAAAGAACGATGAGCAGATAACGCCAAGTCCCTTATCCGAAAGCGGGTGCAAAGGTACTGCTTTTTTAGGAAACAACCAAATTTTTCCGCAAAAAAGTACACTTTTTCAACAACACAAACAAAAAAGAGCCTTGTAGGCTCTTTTTTGTTTGTCACCACTTCCGCACGAGGCGGAGACAAGAGGCATGCTCTCAAGCGACACCGATTACTTCACGCGGCGCTCCGGAATACGGGCTTTCTTACCGGTGAGATTGCGCAAATAGTACAATTTAGCGCGACGTACCTTACCATACTTATTGATGGTAATCTTCTCGATGAACGGGCTGTCCATAGGGAAAATACGCTCAACGCCGACATTGCCCGACACCTTGCGAACTGTGAAACGCTTCTTGTCCTGGCTGCCGTGAATAGCAATCACATCGCCACGGAACTCCTGAATACGCTCCTTGTTACCCTCTTTAATACGATAAGCCACAGTGATTTGGTCACCTGCTTGAAACGCCGGAAACTCTTTCTTCTCGCCGGCAAATGCCTCTTCGGCAATTTTCATCAAATCCATCTTATTGATTTTTAATGGGTTAACGGGCTATAGTATATACTACTGTTCGAGCCGCAATATGCGCTCTAATCTGATCGCCAGAGACTATAGTCGAAAATCGGTCGCAAAGATACTACAAAAAACTGACCTGTGCAAATAAAATCGCAAACAAAGTTTGTGTCAGAACCTATCTGAAGTAAAATGCAATATACAAATTAGCACCGATGTTATCTGTACCCAAATGGAATCCGTGCGAAGCAGGAGCTATCTGTTCAGTAAATTTCTCCACTTGTTTCGTCTGCACATTCCATCCCTCGTAAATAGAGGTGCGAGAAGGATTTACTTCGTAGTACAAGCCCACGTTAACATTTGCACCGAGTGCAATCTTGGGTGCCACAAACCACTCTACGCCCACGCTACCATAAACACCAATCATGTGAATCAGTTTGTCAGCCTGCGACGACAAAAGACGTGCGTTAGGCATATAACCTGCCGTTGCACTATATGTCGGGGTAGGAATAAACGTACTGGTACTTGCATCTGCACTGATAGTCGGGGTTTGGTTCATCTCGGTAATAGCATTACCATAGTTGAATCTGTAGGTGCGCTGTCCAAAAGCATAGTTCACGCCACCGCCGAAAACACCTTGTACGGGCCGAGTTTTACCAACGCGATACTCCACGCCTACAGCGATACTACCATACGTAAGGTTAGCCTTGCGACTATCCACTACTTTTGCCTTGCTCAACGGGTCCAAGTAGAGTGCTTCATCATCGAGCACATAATGGTTTTCCGCTTTAGAAGTCAGACCTAACCCGATATTGGCTTTCAACCCCAATTTATCGGTAAGCATATACGAACCCATGACAGACACCATCGGGTTGGCACCAATTGTTTTTTTCAACAACGGGTCGCCCGCCAATTTGTCCAAACTATTCTGTCCGGTATAGCCGCTCAACAAGTTGCCCACAAAAGTAGCCAATGGGTCAAGCGCAAAACCTACAGAGAAGTCGCCCTCAGCAGGCATCCATGTAGAATAGTCTTTTTGGGCTCTCTGCTCGGGAGTTTCTTTCTCACGAGCCGCCATTGCAGGGACCGCCATAGCAGCCACAAGCAAAATACTGAGAATCTTCTTCATAATCAATTATGTATTAGAAGTGATTAGTATGCCCAACCAAGCGGGTTAAGAGATTTGTATATCATGATACCCTTATCGTTTGCCTTGTCGATGTCAGGATTTCCGATACCATAGATAGTCTCCTTTGCGTAATCAGGAACGAATTCCACTACCAAATCACTTACTACGCAACCAATCAACAGCGAACCGTCAGACAAAGGTTTCTGAACCTCACCGCGCTCGAAATAACCGGATACTTCTTGAGTCTTGCTGAGATATTTCTTTTCATCGTCATCATATTTCTCGTAATAGTGGCTAATTTTGTTGAGATATGATTTTGCCTCGATTTTCACTTCGGTTTTGTTGATATCCCAAGCGTCATACAAGTCAGCAGTAAGTTCGTATGCTCCGCCGGCACCGGTAGTGAGGTTGTAAATCAGTTCTTGACCATTGAACTTGGTATCCGTATTGGTGAAAGTAGCCACGAGCGTAACTGTCTGGGTAGCATTGTTGGTACCTACCACGCCGTAGTAACCTTTATCAGGATTCTCTTTGTCCACATATTCTTTTTTCTCGAATTTCTCGACAATTTTACCCGATACTTTTACTTTCTGGTTGCGTGTGAGAATAGGTTTCTCTACATCTTTGGTAACAATCATGTTGGCAGCGGTAAACACTTTGCCACTCTCGATATCAACAGAAGTAGATTCCTCGGTAAAGGAAACCTCTACTTCTTGGATAACCCCGTTAACCAGATCGTAATACTTGCCTACGAACGGACGAGTGTAAACATTCATACCGGCAATAGCCTCTTGTCCCACAGGAATTTCCACTTTATAGAAACCATTGGCATCACAAACAGCCTCAAAGAACTTTTGTCCTCCGGCAGCATCTTTGTCATACTTTTGATAATCCACTTTGACAGCTACTGCTACGCCCTCAGCGGGTTTGTTGAGTTTGGCAAAACCCGTACCCTCTTGTATATATCCTAAATCGATATATACATAACCCTGCACTGTGGCTTTGGTTTTGATGTCATCAAAGTCCAGTTCCGATTGTTTTTGGCAGCCTACGAGTGCCAAAGCGGCAGCAAAGGCTGCCAGAAAGAAAGATTTCTTCATAAAATAATGAATTTAGTAGGTTAATATTGTTGGTTATTGTTGGACAATAGAATATGATTTTTCTATTTTCGACAGCAAAGGTATAGTTAATTTGTGAGATGTGCAAATTTTATGTTGTTTTTTGCATAGATATATTATTTTTTTGCACAGAAAAGTGTTATAAAACAATATAAATCACCACTACTGTCCCATTAAAATTAGGAATTGTTCTTTGAAATATTTGTAGATTCGTCAGTTACGCAGATTTTTCGAGTCAACGGATTGATTTTTGCAAACTCGCAAAGGAGTAGAATCGATAAATGAAATTCCGGTACATTCTGCCATTAGAATGGTCTTCACAAAGTAGCCGAGTTGCAGTACTACGGATTGTTGCCTTTCTACAAATCGATCATATAATAAAACAGAATGATTCTTATATCGAACTCACGTTAAATACTATCTTTTGCACAAGTAACACACCTTTTTCTCACAACTGAACAATCGTTCGATATATTTTCTCTATCTTTGCCGCGGTATTAGTTACAAAAAAAGAGTATTAATTATGTCAAAAATCAAAGGAAAGAACGTATTAATCACGGGCGGTGCATCCGGTATCGGCAAGATTATGGGACGTATGGCATTAGAGAAAGGTGCACGCACGCTCATCATTTGGGATATCAATTCCGAGAACATGAATGCAGTGGCCAAATCATTGGCAGACAAAGGTTTAGTCCGTGCATACCGAGTAGATGTAACCAACAGCGATGCCGTTGTGGCAACCTACAAACAAGTGAAACGCGACTGCGGTAGTGTGGACATTCTCATAAATTGTGCAGGTATTGTGCGCGGCAACAGCACCTTTGAGCAACAAACCGTTCAAGATATCCGTTTGACAATGGAGGTGAACACCATTGCACCAATGGTGCTATCGCTGCAAGTACTGCCCGATATGCTTGCCAACGACTGCGGGCATATTTGCAATATCGCATCAGCAGCAGGTATGATTTCCAACCCGAAGATGTCGGTATATGCAGCCAGCAAATGGGCAGTCATTGGTTGGAGCGATTCGATGCGTATTGAACTGCACGAACGCGGAAAAGATGTACATGTCACCACAGTAGCCCCCTATTACATCAATACCGGTATGTTTGACGGCGTACAGTCGCCGATATTCCCTATATTGAAACCGGAACCGACCGCACGCAAAATTCTGCGTGCTATTGAGCGCAACCAGGACTTCTGTGGTATTCCATGGAGTTTTCATTTTATCCGTTTCATGCAGGGTATTATGCCCACAAAGATGTTCGACTTCGTGTTTGGCACGATTTTTGGCATTTTCCACGCGATGGACCACTTCACCGGACGCAAGACCAAACAGACAGATTCGAAGTGTGCCTAAATACCCGCAGACAATCACTGACAACAATGAAAACTATCACACAAACAGACATTTCACGCATAGTTGAAGCCCAACGTGCTTTTTTCCGTGAAGGAAAGACATTAGAGCGCACCTATCGCGAAACACAACTTCATCGGTTGGAACAAGCGATACGAACCCATGAGCAAGCCTTGACTGAGGCCTTATGGACAGACCTTCACAAGTCTTACGAAGAGGCATACCTCACTGAGTTCAGTATCGTGTATGGTGAGATACACAATCACCTTCGCCACCTGCGTCATTGGATGCGTCCTGAGCGGAAACCATCACCACTAAGCCTATGGCCTGCCAAGAGCCGAGTGGTGAGTGAGCCATTGGGCACCACGCTTATAATCGCGCCATGGAACTACCCCGTGCAACTGCTGCTCAACCCTTTGGTTGGGGCTATCTCATCGGGTTGCACCGCCGTATTGAAGCCTTCGCCCTACACGCCCAACGTGTCGCATGTCCTCACGCAATTAATCAAAGACGCTTTTCAAGAGCAGTATATCGCTATTGTGGAAGGACATCGAGAGGTGAATGCACTGCTACTCAATGAACGTTGGGACTTGATTTTCTTCACAGGAAGCCCCGTACTCGGGCGTAAGGTGATGGCTGCAGCGGCTCCAAACCTCACACCGGTAGTCTTGGAACTGGGAGGCAAAAGTCCTTGTATCATTGACCGCGATGCCGACCTCGCCATTGCTGCACGCCGCGTAGCATGGGGCAAAGTCCTCAACGCGGGGCAGACATGCATAGCCCCGGACTACCTGCTTGTGCATCAATCCGTACAGAAAGAATTTCTGCACTTGTTGGCACAAGAATTCGAAACGTTGCTTGGCAAAGACCCAAGGCAAAGCGAACACTTCGTGCGCATTGTCAGCAACTGCGCCTTTGAACGTCTAATAGGCTACCTGCATGATGGAGATATAGCCTACGGTGGCAACTACGATATACAAGAACGCTATCTCTCTCCTACTCTACTCACCAATGTATCTCCCGATTCGCCCGTGATGCAGGAAGAGATATTCGGTCCGATATTCCCCGTACTGACATTTAATGAGTTAGATAAGGCCGTCCGCTTCGTTACCAACAGAGAAAAGCCGTTGGCACTCTACTATTTTGGCACACAAGGCAAATTTGTGGTGAAACACACCTCTGCCGGCGGCACATGCATCAATGACACCATTATGCACATTGCCAACCACCACGTACCTTTTGGCGGCGTGGGCAACTCGGGTATGGCAGCATACCATGGGAAGGATAGTTTCCTTGTATTCAGCCACCGCCGTGCCGTCATCACCACGCCATCGTGGATAGATATGCCGTTCCGATATATGCCCTACAAGATGTTTGCGTTTGTCAAACATCTTGTATAGAGTTATCAAAGAAACTCACAAGACAATGGCTGCCAAAAATAACTTTTGGCAGCCATTTGTTGTCCCTTATCGTTTAAGGTATGCGACACCTATAGACCAGTTATTCCCATATATAGATGCAAAAAGTTGCCTAACATATGTTAGGCAACTTTTTCTACATAAACATTTAAGTTATCTCACTATCAATTTGGATTGGAATACCTGTCCATTGGATGTGACGGTTACCAAGTAAGCACCTGCTACTGGGATACCCGGTATCGTGATAGGACTTTGAACATTCTCTGTACGATAGATGCGGGTACCTGTGGTAGATACTACCTCAACCACTG
Source organism: uncultured Bacteroidales bacterium (assembly GCA_934667275.1). GTDB lineage: Bacteria > Bacteroidota > Bacteroidia > Bacteroidales > Paludibacteraceae > Colicola. The sequence continues at coordinate 15,166 of CAKULK010000007.1, forward strand.
CATCGGTCGCAAATGAGCCCAATACGCGGATGTCTTGTCCAGCCTCTACTGGGTTCGGTGCAATAGCCAAACTGCTTGCGAATACAGAGTGCAGACCGGTAGGTTCGCCTACTACGATAGTCAGAGTAGCAACACCGCAATTGAGTTTTACTTCGTGAGTGTAAGTGCCCTCTGCTGTACCTGCAGGCAGGATTTCCACATCGTTCAGAACGTATGGCAACCCGTCCACGGTAATAGAGTCAACCCATGCCATGTGTTCAGCATCTGCTACCATCAAGTGGAGTGCGATGATACTGTCGCAGCCATACTGTGATTGCAACGGCAAGCGGTAGTTTCCTGTACGACTCATACCTTTGAACGGATCTTTGTCATAAGTCTCGCCATTGCAGATGAGAGCACGGATTTGAGTTTCCTCGTTAGGTACTTCGTAAACATTCATCTTTGCCAACGAGTCGCAACCGTTGATAGTGATGATGCGTTCGTAGTTGCCTTCTGTCGCAATGGTGGTGTCACCAAATACTACGGTAGCACCCGGGCACAGATAGACGGTTTCTGCTTCACCTTTTGCCATCTCCTGTACGGTGAGGTGAAGAGTTACGATGCTGTCACAACCTGTGATGGCAGACGTAGTGGTGCAAGTGTAGTTGCCCGATGTATAGTATTGCTCGCCGCAGAAGTCCACATACTTGCCATAGCAGATGCTAACGGCAGTGTCGGCATATACCTTCGGAGTAACATTCAGACGCAATTCCGCTACACTATCGCAAGCATTGCTGCCCGGTACTTTCTGCTTGATAACGGTGGACTTGGTGGCCACAACATTGAAGTTGTTGGCATCGTAGGTGGTACCCTCGCAGATAGTGGTGTCGATAACCGTGTGGGCGTCTTCCTTAACGGTCAAGTTCATCTGGTTGAGCGAACTACCATCCTTAGAAGGTTTGAATGAGATGTAACTCATCGTCTTTCCTACAACATAGTCATTCACGTCAATAGAGAAGTTGGCATCCGAGAAATCTTCCCAACGGCAAACCTCTTGTTCATAGATGTTAGGCGTATAGGTGCTAACAAGTACATTGTCCATGTGGATATCGTTGTCTGCGTTCTTCTCGGTAGTCTCAGCATAGAAACCGATGTTGATAATCTTGCCGGCGAACTTGCTGAGGTCAATGAAGACAACCTCGCCACCGAACTTAGACGATATTTGGTTGTATTCATATTGAGGTTCTACATAGACGGTGTCACCGGTGGACGTAATATGAATAGGGAACGGACGATTTGCCCAAACGGTCAGGTCTTCGCTCTTCCATGTAGCCTTGTTATCTTCCGAGATGGCAACTACCAATGCATCGTCCACACCGGTTACTCGGTCGGGCTCTGCACCTGTGTGGTTAGCACCTTCGGTCATACTGAGGTTGAACGATAGTGCCAACTTGGTGCCTTCTGCAACGGAGGTCAAGTCGATTTGCGGAGTAACTAACCAAGGATTCATACCACCGGTGCCATATTGGTAAACGTTCACTATCATGTGTCCGCTATTCATACCGACACTAACCGGTGAGCGTCTCCATGCATTGGATGCCGTTATGCCTACTTCATTGCCAATAGCCCCTGCTGTGGTGTCGCACACCTCAACCATTCGTTTGCTATAGCGACTCCAACCGGTCGGGTAGGTGACTGCTGCACGGAAATCCTCTGTGAACGGAATACCACCCATGGTCATAAAGGAACCTACAGCACCCCATTCCGAGTAGTTGTCCTCTCCACATACAGAGCGGAGACGGTAATACAACGTAGTAGCCGACGGGAGATTGGTCAGTTGCAGTTCGTTCTTATCTTTCTCTACAACCACATCTTGTATGATGGCGTTGGTAGTGAAATCTTCGTTGGTCGCGATTTGTACGTTCACTGCATTTCCTCCGCTGTTCCATGCTAACTTGGCTGTAGTGGACTTGATGTCAGATATCACATCACGCGAAGGACGGAAGCAATAGCCAGCAGGCAATACCTCTAAATCGTCAATATAGAAGTTGCTTGTTGCTGTCGCCTTTGACTTGGCATAGAATACCACTTTATGTCCATCAAACTTATCCAATGATATCAGATATTCCCTCCAAAATTCGTTCTCGTCGTCTGTGTAGAGGTCGCTAGTAGTGACAATTGTATTATAGGCAATAGAATCCAATATCTGAATGGTATTGATATCCTCTTCGTCCGTCATAATACCAAGATACAATTTCCTATCATATGCTTTGTTAGCCACCATCTTCTTGCTACTCTTTGTAGCATGTGCTGCACGTCCGAAGAAATGCAATTGCAATCCCTTCATAGAACCTTCAATGCGCGGCATCACTGCATACGCATCAACCATAGTCTTTCCCGATGATGCATACGTGGTGCTGAACTTCATGGAACGAGCCGTTGTTTCGGTGGATCCTTGAGCAAATATATTCGTTTTATTATTCGCAATTGCATAAGGCATCTCACTTTGTGAAGGCACACTAATGACCCCTGTAGCACTCGTTTTACGTCCACCGACTTTCCAACAATTAGGTATGAGATATGAAGCACTGGCACCATACTGATACAAGTCATCCTCAAAGTTCCAAACAGCCTCTTCTTGTGGAAAGTCTGCACAAGGTGTAGCGAAATGAATCTCAGTCCAGTCTCCACTTTCCTCCTCGGAGCAGATATTGCGCACGCGGAGCAGGTAGGTGGTATTGGGTACTAAGTTGCCGATATGCATTCGTGTTTGATACGCAATCTTGGCAGCACTAATAGTGCTATCCAATGCAAGAATGGTGTCGTTCTCATAGAGTTGGACATTCCATTTCAGTTTGTTGGATACCCAAACGATGTCCGTAGAGGTTGCCATTAAGGTAGAATCCACAATAGACAGACCACTCGGAGCACCGCAACCGGTTTGCTGTTCTACTACGATGTTGTCAATGAAAGCATAGTTCTGCGCCTTATCGTAGTCAGTAGCAAATGCGATGTATTTACCCTTGAGTTCTGCACCAAAGAGGTTCAGAGTGTAGTGGTTGTAATACCCCATAGAGTCACCGATTAACGTATCGTTAGAAACGGTTACCTCAGGAAATATAAACTCTTGCAACTCACTAAATGTACTCCAATCGTATGGGTCAGACATTACACCCACTTTTACGCTATGTGCATAGGTGCCTTTTGCATAAGTTGTGTAGAGTGCTCTTGTTGTTGCGTTGTCCAAATAAACGGAAGTTGCATCGAATGTCAACTGCAAAGTATCCAAACTTGCATCAATCTCCGGCAGTGCAAAATACGATGTTGGGTATGAGGTGCTGGATTGCAACTTCATAGCGAAATAACTCTTATATCCATACCAATCACCGGTAGCATCCGGAACTTTTGTAGGCATCAAATACGGGTAGTATTGATAGGTTGCCAAGGCGTTTACGTTGTCGCGGATGAACATTGGTTCTGTCAAGTAACTTTCGGATGTCGCTTTTTGGGAAACAACCAAGTAGTTCTTTCGTTCGTCTTCCGAGTACTCAAAGTCCCAATAAGCCTTGCTGAGCGGTAATAAGGTAAGCGTGCTCATTTGTACAGGACCTGCCCATTTCGATTTGTCGCTTTCGCTGCAAACGGTGCGAACATACACATCATACTTGGTAGAGTGCTTAAGCCCGTTGATTACAAAGTCGCCATTGGCAAGAGCATCTTCCGGTGTCACTTTTACAGGAGTAGCATCTTCTACCTTACCACCCATCGGAACTATTGCTACTTCCCATGCTGCACCATTGTGCTCATCCAAGATGTTCATCTGGATAGATGTGGTTCGTGCAGAGGTTTGGGTGATTTCTGCAGGAGCATAGCACGAAGGGATTCTTTCTATCACAATGTCGTCTAAGTATATGCCGTAAACGGAGTTCGCTTGTGTCTCTCCTCGGAAAACAATGTAATGTCCGTTACCCTTATATTTGTCAAAAATGACTTCTGCGCGTTTGAAATCTGTATTATTGGTGTACTCTTTGATAGTCCAAAGGGGAGTGTATGTCTTCTCAATAGAATCTACACAAGATATATCCTCTGCAATACCTACGCTCATGCCAATCTTGCTAGTGGAAGAGTTGCTTGAAGCCTTGTAATAGAACGTAATCATTGCTTTGGACAAACTATCTATTTCAAAGTACGGTGTTGCGATATAGGACTTAGCACTCTTTTTTGACCCAACATACAAGCCGTTGCCCTTGGTGCCTCGTTTGGCGTTGTTGTAGATGTAGGGGTGCGCAGCATAGTAGCCTTCTTTCTTATCATAGTAACGAGTCCAGCACTCCGGATAGATGGTAGCATCCGATTTATAGTCATCAAAATTGATACTATAAGGCAGTGCGTACGATTCAGGACAACTGGACTTGAACTTACGCATATTGGACCAGATACTGCGTTCATTGCCATTGGTGGAACGGACATAGACATAATACCACGTTACATTGTCCAACCCTGTCAGTTGTACGGAAGGCTTGTTGGTAGTAGCCGTCTTGACGATAGCCGTAGCATCTGCGTTCAATGGCTTATCAGTATCAGGATCAATGGCAGCAGTAGCATATTTTACTTCATAGCCTGTGGCTCCCTGCTGAGCATCCCAATTCACGGTAGCGATGCCTATGCGGATAGAATCCTCGGGTATCTCCACCTGAATAGGCTCTGCCAATTTTCCGATAGTACGAATGGTAACATTCTTAAGATATATGGTGTTTTTATTATCCTTATTACCATGTGATAGTAATACGATTTTCTTACCAAAACGCCCTTCTGCATCGCCCATATAGTCGTTGAAACGGACGGTATAGGTCAGCGCGTCATTGAATCCATAGTTATCATCCTCTACAGCACTGAACACATTGCCTAATTGCAAAGAATTTACCATTTGGTAGTCTGCAAAATTGTCCACGCAAACGCCGATATCCAATATACCTATGTCAGATTTGGTAGCATGTCCTTGGAATGAGATTTCCACATGTGAAATAGAATCTACATCCAAAGTAGGCAATATTACATACGATTGACCACCTTTTTCTTTGCCTGTAGTTGTTGTGAACTTGGCATCAGAAAGGTTCAAGTAATATGGAGTCGCGGCAGGAGCGATTGTTGCTGTCATATTAGGTTTGCCTCCGGCACTTTGCAAGATATTGATACCCGGGGTCCAGCATGCAAAGCGGTTGGCATCTTCAAATGTCTCTATGCCGAAAGATTCCGGTGTCTCAGCGATACAAGATGTCTTAAAAGCAACACCATTGGACCAATCACCTTTATTGGTTTCAGAGCAAGATGTACGAACATAAACATAGTATTGCGTGTTCGATGCAAAACTTGCCGCCTTGCTGGCAATGGTATCCACACGTCCCTTGACAGCGTGTTGATATTGTATCTCTGATGTGGGAATGTTGTCCATATCTGCAATCTCAGACTTGGTAATAAGGACATCATATCCGGCAACGTCTTGAGCTATCCATGCAAAAGCCACGCCATCATCCAAACGTGTAGCCTCAATGCCCTGTACTTTGGTACCACAAGTACTTAAGAGTTTTACCCGTACATCGTCAAAGTAGTAGTAGTGCTTGTCGGATGCCTTCTTCTTGATAGCAATATATTCTCCTTGGCCATGATAATTTGCCAAACTTGCTACATACTCGGTATATACATTGCTCTTAACGACAAATTCCGTAACATCCTCAAAAGTCGTTACATCGGTCGGGTCTGTCATAACACCGACTAATATGGTATCTTGATATGTGCTACCTCCTGCCTTTATCCATGCACTAACTTGCAGTTTATTGACAGAATCAATAGCAAATCGCGGAAGAGCCATATACATATCATTTTCTGTACTCATATGTCCAAACTGGAGATATGCAGAACCGGAATGACCAGGAACATACGTAGAATTGTATATATAAGGAGCATAGGACGCTGAACCATAACTATAATAAGATACGAACTGAGTCTCCCAACAATCTGCGATCTTCTTTACTCCAGAACCGGTACCTTGATATCCTTCGAAATCTTCAAGATAAGGCAATGGTTCTCCATTATATGCACAATCAGTATGTAATAACATTACATCTGTCACTTGCGGTGTTGCACACGTAGTTGTGACTGTGTAGTAATAGTCGGTGTGTGGCTGTAATCCTTTTAGAGTGATAGACGGGGTGGTAGCATCTTGACTTATGAACAAACTGCTGGAGTCCACAGCATATTTATAGACACCATCTCGCACTTTCTTCTCTGTGCCCGTACGATATACCTCTACTTTCCAAGAACTCATACCATTTGCAGACCATTGTAGTGTTGCTGTAGTGTCTGTGGTAGTTGCTTGTGGTGCTACGGCAACACAATCTCCCATTCTTTCAAAAGAGACGCAGTCAATGCGACCATAAGCATACGTAATGTAATCATCAGCCTTTTGGTCGGATGGTATCTCCGACATACGTTCTGACGACGGAACAACACGATATGCAATGAACTTCCCCTTTCCAGTATAGTTGGAGAAGGTTACTTGAAATTTCGCATATTTACCCAATGGTGGTTGTACTGTATCTATGGGGACAAATGTGGAGAAGTCATAAGGGTCTTCCATAACACCTATTGCGATTCGACCTATATCCGCGGGATGTCCACTGGCAGAACTTCCGGCTGCTGCTTGGAATGAGAATATCACTTTTGTTACATCATCTACCATTGGGAATGCCGCATATTGTTCTCGGACTTCCGACATAATCTTAGTCCATTGCATCCAATAAACATACGCAGCATCATCGTATCCTGACAATCCTGTGCTACTGATGCCGAGAGTAGGTAAGTCATATTTAGAAGCATCATATTTTGTCAAGAGTCCTTCCGGCATCTTTGAAGAAACCGAGCCGTAGTGATACCGTCCGGAAACCTCCAACAAAGAGTGTTTGCACTTGGCTTGTTTGAATGAGATGTTGTGTGGATATTCCTTGATGTAATTGGGCATAATATGGCTTTGCGGTAAACTCCATTCACTGGTATTGTTACCATCCACTGTCTGTACAAATGCCACAATCACTTTGTCAATCAGTGTATCTGCTGTCACCGTCAAAATCGGCGAGGTGATGCCTTCTTGCTTGTATATAACGTTCTTCATATTGGGCGTTGCATCCCAATCTTCTCCTACTACCTTCTCACTGATAATCAGATTCCATATCTTGGTACCTTTCAAATCTGGGATAATTTCTACGGAATTAGCCAATGTCTTTCCGAAAGATACTTCGGGTTTAAGAAGAGCAGGGCGCTTTTGGATCACAAGGTCGTCAAGGTAGAAGATATTGTTTTTGTCTTCAAAATTGCTGACGAAAGCGATGTATTTACCAGTGCCTGTGTATTTATCGAGGAGTACATGATACTCTGCAAACATAGAAAGACCTGTTGCATACACAGTATCCACAGGCACAAATGTTTCGAAATTGGCAGGGTCTGTCATTACACCGACAATGAGCCCTGATGCATAGTCCTCGCCATAGTTGCTGTAAGATGTGCCCCAGAAAGAAACCTCCAAATCGCGAACAGATTCTACATTCAGTTCTGGAGTAGCACCATAGACATAGAAACCTGCGGGGATTTTTGTCGTGGTCGAATTAGCACCGGTGAAGCACAAGCAGCTGGTTCCATTGAATGCTTTTTGTGCACGGCTTGTACTTCTCACTTCCTCGTTGGTATTGATGAAAGGCATGGAAGTTCTTGTATTTCCGTTGCCATCCAATATATTGGAACCGCGTGTCCAATAATCAACAAATGTAATGGTATTTGCCATATACCCCATATCAAAATTGTTGGAATAGGGGATGTTTACGATATTCTTGGTCGTAACACTATCCTCCACCCATGCACTTCTGTCTAAAGAGCAATAGGCGCGGAGATAAACGTAGTACTTCTTGTTACGAGCCAATACATCGCCTGTAGAGAACTCCATTCCTTGAGTGGGGTCAATAAACTTACGAAGCATCAAGTTATCCTCGTCCACGCTGTTGGGGTCCAATTTAGAACCATTCAACAGAATTTCAAAGGAATCTGTATCCAAGGAACCATTCCAGCGCAATGTGAATGCCGATGTGGTCAAACCGCTGAACAACAGGCTGTTCGGCTCGGAACAGGTGGGCTGCGGGCGAACAATCACTTCGTCCAACACGATGCCGCGTCCGAAATTGTCCGTGCCCTCAAATGCCAATTGGTAGGTAGAAGTACCAGTACCGGACAATTGCACGGTGTCCAATCTCCAGCCATTTGTCTTGTTAGCAAATGTAGCCAACTCTACCCAATTGCCTTTTTCCGAGGTGCGGTAGTAGATACGGAGTGTATCTACATCTCCCGTACGCTGCAATTGTGCGTACGAGAATACCAATATGGGTTGAAAAACTTCGCGCAAGTCCATAGCAGGTGTGATGAGTTTGGTCACAAAATGCTGTGTTTGCGTTGTGGTATTGCGCAGTGCAATACGATAGTTACCCGCAAATGCACCTGTAGGATAGGCGGCATCTGTGCCCGACTCAACAGACCACGGCTGTTGGTAAGCAGCCCCATGGTCCTGCGTCCAACCGGCAGGTATGGAGCCACTCTCAAACCCTTCGTGCAGGACGTAGGAATCTTCTACGGCTGCGACTGCTGCTACTGTTACCAAACAGGAGAGCAACATGGAGAGTAAGTTTTTTCTCATACTTGTTAATAAATTAGTTAGTTAATAGTGGATTTTATTTTTGCGCTTATTTCACACATTTACATATCGGTTTCTCTATGGTAACATCAAACAATACGGTCAACTTAACTCCAACCTCCAAATTACCAGGCAAAGAGTTAATATGTGAAGTATTGGATGCATTCCATGTTATGTTGCGTTGCAAATCGGCAAGCGACTGTGTCAGCGGGTTCTTGTCAACTTTGCTGTAATCAGCCAGGTTGTAATCATTCGATTGTCCCAATCGGAATCCATACACGCCATATATTCCCGCGCGGAGACGGGCTTTCTTGGCAGGAATAGGGATATTGGCACCCACTTCTGCCGTGACGGCTACCCGCATATATTCCTGATAGGTATTGGCATATGCATAAGGCAGTTTTTTATAATATCCGAGCGTGGAGAAATCGTTGTTGGCATCAGAGCGTACAGGGTCAATGTTCCACGCATATTCACCTTGTGTTGCCATGTCGGTTTTAACATTGTATTGTGCCCATAACGGCATGGAAAATTTGGCACCCAACAATGCGTACACCCAATTACCAAAGTTCTTGCCAAAATATACAGGGACGCCAATGCCTGCCACATGGTCCGTCTCATGATACTGGTGATAGGCATATCCGTACATCACCGCTTCTCCATCCCTGTCTATACGGGCTTCTGCATCCACAAAGTCAGCAACGGTATCACGCAGGTACTGATACTGTCCCTCTATACCGAATCCCATAATCCAACCATGATATTGCACTTCATACAGCAATGACAAACCGGCAGCCGCTCCTCCTATGTGAGAAACAGGTATGGCTAGATTATACAATGTCTTCCCTGCATTGTTGGCTTCGCCTCCGCCAAGAGAGATGCCCAAATAATGGTGGGCCTTTCCCGATAACGAGTTATAATACTCTGCCGCGGAGGGAATAGCGCACAGCAACAATGCTGCCACGCACGATAGTTTAGCGTACAATTTTAGTAGTCCTCTCTCCATCTGTAAGCAGGTATATACCCGAAGGCAGGTTGTTAACTTCCGAAATATGTTGCAAGTCTCCCATATAAGTTCCAATAACGGAATATACTTCTATCGGGTAATTCCACAATGTAACAGGTAGTATTACATCCCCAACACCAGTTGCACCGTAGATGATAGAGCATGTGCCTAATTGCACCCCATCATCCAAACGTCTTACAACCACATAGAACTCATGTCCGCGGTCTTCTTCAGTTACTGCGAGATTAGGACCTGTGGCTCCCGGAATAGGCTCTCCATCGCGATACCACTGATATGAAGTAAACTCAAAGCCACCATTGTAGTCGTCGTTGGTGATGGCGATGAGGTCACTTTTCTGCCATAGTACGGAAGAAGAGTATCCCAACTCTATGCACAGGGCTTGCTCTGCCACTTCGCAAAGAGGGGTAAAGTAGGATATGGTAGCCCAATAGCGATTAGGCTGCAACGAGTCCGGCATACTGATGGTGATTGGCATCCCCGATGAGAAAATGTACAGCGAATCAAAGCCTGATGCACACGACAGCGAGTCGAAGCGAATGGCAATGCTATCCAATCGCCCGGAGTGCAATAAATAGGGAACTACTATCGTGTTGGTTTCCGGACAGATGTGCATCGTATCGGGTATGTCAATCAGCAGTTGGGACTCCATATACAAGTCCAGATGCACAATACTATCGCACCCTGTAGCACCTTTGTAGGTCTGCACATATTGTCCACTGCTATACAATGTATCTTTTCCGAAAGTATATAGGCTGTCATAACATGTGGTATCTTTGATATAATAGTCCTTGTCGTGCACAATGATATGGAAGATTACCATAGAGTCACATCCTGAAACAGCATCATAATGAATGGTATCTATATACGTATTGCAATAGTATTTGCCATTGTATGGATAGCAGTCGCCCTCACATATATCGGCAGCCACCAAAACGGGTTTCTCTTGCACATTGGGGAATGAGAAATCCATGGTATATGACACAGTACACAGGTTATCATTGATGCCTGCTATCAGGGTAACCGTATATTGCCCTCCCTCACGCGGAAATGTATGCGATATGTATTCATTGGTACTGGTCAATGGCGCAGAACCATCTCCAAAGTCCCAAACAATGCTCTCCACTTTGGAATCAGATACCCATTCTCTATCTGTGATTTGGTTCTTATATTTCACATAACAAGTCTGATGAAATATCACTTTGTTCTCACATACATCTTCAGACCTCTCATACGTTGCTTCTGCCACTGGGAAACGGGGTACGGCAGTTGCATCCAATGTGTAGTAGCATTTGCTGTTGGTCTTGGAGATAATATCTACGCTATAGGTCAGTGTGTCCATAGGGTCAACGTTAAATATCCTATCGGTAGATAGTATGCTATCCGGTTTGTCCGGCAAATACCATGCATAATCAAAACCCGACGGTGCAACAAATTGCGTAGTAGGAATATCTCCGCAATTGATACCCGTCAATCCCCCCGATTCACACTCCAAAGTGTAATACGCATATCCACCATGCGCACTTGCGGAACAACCCGTTGTGGACAAACGTACCGTGACGGTTTTCCCTACGTAATCCCTTAGGTTGACCGACACTTCCGTCCAATCTTTCCATAATACTTCGTCTCCTCCAGCCATAAAGGAATGCCAATCCCCGGTGCCATCGTCGCCGGAAACGAAGTCCGCGCTACCACATCCATCAGGAATTGCTTTCCCGTCAACGAGAATAGCGAGTGTAAACTTGGGATTTCTGATATCGGTAGGTTTCACTGGTTGAGGGTGCGGATTGGGTAGGACAACAGCGTATTTGAGTTTTAAGGTGGCTCTATCTCCATCAGGAACTTTATAGCGATGTTCTATACACGCGCCAAAAGTAGGAGCGTATCTTCCTAATCGTATAGATGCGGTGGCTCCATCCGGTTTGGTTCGTAATTCATTCCCCGAGTATGGATCAAATTCGTCGGGGATGTAGTGGATAGAAAATAATGGAGCATTATCCCCCTGATATTCACTCCCATGTAACAAATCTACAAATTTGGGACGTTGTGTGGTCTGTCGCTGATTGTCGTAATTCCCTGTGTAGCATGTGGCAGCCTTCGAGTCGTCTAATGACAGATAGTCGATACATCGGGACCCTCGTTGATAGTAAAAAGGTTTGAACAGTACATATTCAGACTCTTCTGTTCCGCAATGTGCACGGATATAGATATCGTGGACACCCTCGGATAAATTGCTGATAGATAACGTGCGAGAACCGACTTTTGGGAAGTATTGCCATTTGTCCTCTTGGTAATCATACACTTTTACATCATAATAGTCAGCCTGTCCTTTCCATGTCAGTTTCAAATCTGTAGATGTTATGGTATAGGAAATATCCATCGGGGGGGCACATTTTTGCGCACCCCACAGGCAGATATTGTCAATGGCAATAGACGGTGGGGATGTAACTTGCGATGCATTTTGAAACCAAACAAACACAATGCGATGGCTCGTGCCTGAGGTTGCTAATACGGAGAACGCGGAGGTACATATCTGCCATGTGGAAGCCCCTCCTAAAACCGTTTCGTTCAACTTATAGGCATTCACCCAATCCGGTACAACCTGTCCTCCACTATTTATGCTGACGCTCGGGTCGGATACAGGTACAACACAGGCATATAATCCCTCACCTGATACTGCACTGGTATTGCCAATCCAATCGAAAGACAATGTGTAATTGCCCGGTTGCAGTTCAATATCGCGATATGCGAACATGATGAAAGACTTACTGTTTTTGTATGTCCCGTTTGTGCCATCATCGGATATGAATAAGCCATAACTGCCCTTCTCATCATGGTTGCCCGCTTCGTCAATGTACCATTTGTTTTCTGCACGACCAATCAATGCTGCATTTTTGCCGACGTTCAATTGCCACGCCTGACGCTCCTGCGCATTCTCAAAATCGCAGGTGTAAATAACTTGCGACGATACGGATAGGGCTATGGCTAACCCTATCCATATCATAATGAATCGTTTATAGGATGTCCTCATATAAACTTTTATAGTACAATGAATTCTACACGACGGTTCTTGGCGCGTCCTTCCTCGGTGTCGTTGGTGGCAATCGGTTCGCTCTCGCCCTTACCGATAGCCTCGATGCGACTCGGATCTATGCCGCGGTCAATCATGTTCTGACGAACACTGTTGGCACGTCCCTCCGACAATATCTGGTTGTCCTTGTCCGAACCCACGGCATCGGTGTGACCGATGATTTGGATACGTATCTCGGGATTCTCCGTCAGCATATCATACAGGTCGGATAGTGCAGCCTCCGATTCAGGGAGTATCTCCGTCTTGTTGGTGGCAAAATAGAGGTGGTGCAGCACGATGGCTTTCTTCTTCTCGATGGGCTGCAGTGCAAAACTGTCTGTTGCATACAGGTTGGTGATAAAGCCTTCCTCCGCAAAGAACTCCTCCGCCTCGATATGTACGCGGTAGGTGCTACCCATCGGCAAGGCAATGGAGTATCCGCCCGTCGCGGCATCGGTAGTCGCCTTTGCTACCTCCTTCTCCGTGTGCTGGTCTATGAAACGCACACGGGCTTCCATATTCTCACCCGTCTTGGCATTGCGAACAAAGATTGAATATACAGGCACAGGGCGCAAGGCAATATCCACCTGTTCCTTGTCCTCCACGTGCGAGAATACAACCTCCTCGCTCGGTATATAACCCTTACGGGTAGCGGTGATGGTATAGTCGCCTTCGGGAATACGGAAGGCTGCTATACCCTGGCCGTTGGTGGCTTTCTTTCTTGCACGACCGCTCTCCGGTTTCGCTTGTACCTGACTGCCGCCCAAGGCAAGACCTGTCATCTCGTCCGTCGTGCGTACATTGAGCAACGGGTTCTTCTTCTGCAGTTTCTTCTCCTTGTTCATCTGGAGCATTGCCGTGAACTTCACGCCCACCAACAGGCTGTTGAGGCTTGATGTTGCCCACTCGGACCGGTGCAATGATGTGGTAGAGATGGCATCTTCCGTGGTCGTGGCAAAGGCTGTTTCTTGGTTGCCCACATTCATCGAAGTAACACCATAGTCTGCAAACAATGCCACGCGCATACGGATAGGACGGTCGCGCTGCTCATTGGCTTTCTGCCAGTCGCTGCTTAGCAGTTGGTCGAGGTTCACTCCTACTTCTGCCGACACGGCGATGTCCAACCCGTAAGGGTTCTTGCCTTTTACATCATAAGGGGCATCGGTAACGGCACCGCGTGAAAGAATATCTTTCCATTCGGGGTCGTATGCCATCGGGTCGGTGATGGTGGTAGTGAGCAGTCCTTTCTGATGATAGTTGCCCAACAGGGTATAGCCAATCTTGGCACCTGCCTTGAAATACACCATATCAAACGTACCACCGAACATAATCGGCACCATAATCTGCCCTATGGTCTGGTTTTCGCGCAGGTCATTGAGGTAGTAATGTTTGGTTTGGTTGTATTGCAACATGGGCTGGTCGTAAGGCGAACCGAACTGCAACTTGTCCGTCGAAGAGAAGATGCGGAACTCGGGACCTGCCGACAGGATAAAGTGCTTGTACTTGTACTCATATCCCACGCCTATCATGCCTCCGCCACCTCCAACGAACTTGTTGGAGAAATCCCCCGTGTAGCCTGTACCCGAAGTGGCGGCAGGATAGTTGTTCACCAATCCCGAATAGCCCGCTCCGCCCCATACGGCGATATTGTGGATATCCCACTGGCGGGCGGGGTTGGTAGTGGTGGTACGCGATTTCTTGGCAGGAGCCTTCTTGTTGGGTTTCCTGGGTGCCGCGTAAGCAGGCATCAGCATCAAACCACTCAAAACAACGGTCAATATCAGTTGTAACGTCCTTTTCATATCTCCTGCGGTCATTATTGTTTATCTATCTTGTTACCTTGTGCATTGTACCGCACACCGTCAATGATAATCACCAGCCGTTGGTTCTCTATCACCTTCTTCGGCTGGGACTTGGGAGCATTATACGGCTGCGGAATGAAGGCGCATGTGTATAACTTCACACCATCGGACAACGTTACCTGCACCTGATACTCGGCGTCCATATCCAGTCCGCCCTCCTCGTAGTAGTACGAGCGTGTAGCCCCGTCTATAGGTTGCCCGTCACGGAACCACTGGAAGCCCTCAAAGGTATAGCCCCCGTTGTAGTCCGTGCCGTACACCGACAGCACATCTCCCCAACGCTGGAAGATAAGGTCTGAGGGGAAGTTCAATGGCAATGACATATTGAACACAAGGTCTTCACATTGCTCCAGCGGGTTGTGGAATATGAGTTGTGCATGATACTCATTCGGCATGGCTGTTGTCGGAATGGGTATCTTGATGAGCGGTTCTTTTTTCGTGTACTTCTGCGCGATGTGGTCTTGGAACCCTGCTGCGTGGGCTGCGGAGTCGAAGAGCAACGTATAGGTCGTCGGAATACCAGAATCAATAGCAAAGGACAATATCATCTCAACATCTCCTACACAGACGAAATTAACATCAACAGCATTGATTTGCAGACACTCGCAGTTCATCGTGTCTGAGCGTGTGATGGAGCACCCGAAATCATTAAAGAACTCAAACTCGAATATACCCCCATCATAGCCTGTGAAGTAGGTATGCGTAGAATCATATCGTTCTCCGTTCATATAGAAGTAATCATATCCCTTGCCGCCAATAGTAATCGTACCCGAACCGGGTTCGTCTTCAGGCTCCTTGATGGTTACTGTAGGAAGAATGGAGTCCTGCATAGTCACATTCATCCATACCGTAGAGTCGCAGCCAAATTGATTTTGGTAAAAGCGATAGTATTTGCCGGATGTTGTCAGTTTGTAAGGTTGGTCATCCACAACCAATGGTACCTCTGCGCACACGGTAGTATCTCCCAAGAACTCCGTGGACGTAGGATTGGTGGTCAGGTTGAGTACCCATGTGCTATCACAGCCTGCAACACTCTTCCATGTGACAGTATAAGTACTATCTGCTGCAGCATAGAATGCCTTGTCTGAATATTTGTCTCCCCACACGATATAGTTGCCTTGGCAAATAGCGGTATCCAATGATTGTCTGGTATCGCCTATCGCAGGGATAGTGATATATACAGTGGTGTCATGCGTACAACGCCCGTCGGCAATGGAGGTAAACAGGGTAACGGGGAATACACCGCCGGTTGTAGGATAGATGATGATTGGGTTTTCGTCCGAACTTTGTTGCCCGTTGCCGAAATCCCATTGATATTCATCACTCTTCTCGTTATAGTAGTGTTTCTTGTTGTCTCCCACTCCTGCGATGATGTGGCTTTTGTTGGTAAAGCGTACTCTGTTCTCACAATTGGCGGGCTCCCACTTGTATGCGAACTCGGCAGCGGGGAAACGCGGGTTGCTGACCACGGTATAGAGGTCAAAGTAGCAGGACTTATCCTCCTTGAAAGACAGGTGACACCTATAGGTGGTAGTGTCTGCAGGGTCCACACTGAAGGTCGGGGTGGTGGCCACCAAGTTGTCATTCTTGTCATACCACTCGCAATCAAAGCCCTGTGGTGCCGTCACGGACATGATACTGTCATTACCGCAACTATTGCTCTTAATCTTGGCCGCAGCGCAGTCCATAGTGAAGTAAGCGTATCCATAGTGTCCGCCCCAATCGCAATCGTATGTAGTGAAACGAATAATGACTTTTTGTCCCGCTAATCCCATTTCCTGAAGATTAAGTCCCAAGGTGGTCCATTCTTTCCATACAACGACATTGCTACCGGTTCCTGTCACGTGCCATCCCTCCGCTTTGGCATCAGCTCTGAAGTCTGCCGAACCACAAGTACCACCTATAGAATTGCCATCTGAATCCAGTACCTCTAATGTGAAACGGGGTTGGTCTGCAGCAGGATGATCCGGATCTTCCAGCACTACTGCATACTTGATAAGCACGATGGCAGCATCCAACGTATCCACCAAGAACTCAAATGAAAGACTTTCTGCCTCCCCGCCTACACTCCAGTTGCCCAAACGTACAGAAGCCAAACTGCCTTCCGGTATCAACCGTAGTCCGTTGGCTGTTCTCGGGTCCAATGCATCAGGGTCCACATTCACGGCATGACGTGCATAGCGGTCAGAAGCGCCCTCGCCCAAAACCAAGGTACTGTCTTGCGCATACGGGTTGGCGTAAGTGCCAATGGTGGCACGTATACTGGGGTTATCCAAATGAACATAGTCTATGCAATGCCTGTCGGGATAATATACGAGAAAGGCATTCAAGTAGTCGTAAGCAGACATGACGGTATCATTCTCACCCACGCACACACCACGGACACGAAAGTCATAGGTGCCCTCGCTCAAACCTTCCAATATAAGGGACTTTTTGGTCAAGCCCGTATAGGTGAACCATCTGTCAGTTCCTCTTTTCCTGCGTTCCAGCACATACTGTTCGCTGGTTCCTGACCATGAGATGAAAACACTGTCGTTTCGGGCTTCTGCCGTCAAGTTTGTCGGCTTCCTGCAATCGGCAGTGGTCATCTGGATATTATCAATACAAGCACCGAGTGGGATAGCCAGCGAGTCTTTGTTAGTAGAAGCCCACATAAAGAACAGACGGTATTGCACGCCACTCTTGGCGTTGAAAGACATAGAGTGGTGCAGCCATTTGGAAGAACCATATACTCCCTTCACGTTGCAAGCCGCAAGGATGGTTGGTGATATGGCACCGGAGGTGTTTTGCGCGTTCATGGCAGCCTGTACATTGTTGGCGTATGTCAGTCCGACGTACAACTTGGCATTGACCGAACCCATACAGCGATAGTCGAAATCCAACTCGTAGTGACCTCCCTCTACGGTGAAGTCACGGTAAGCATATTGCACATTCGGTTTCTGCCCGAATTGTGCATCCACTCCGTTGTTATTGGATATATACAATGATTGTCGGCCTTCGTTGTATGTTGCGCCGCCTACCACCCATTGGTCTTCGCATTTGGCAGCATTTGCGCCCGAGTTAAGCACCCAACTCTTCAATTCCAAAGAGTCCGACTCCTCAAAGCCCATAGAGTAGGGGATAAAAATCGCCTGTGCAAATAAAATCGTCGTACAGAACAAAAGCACAACAGCCAATAGGTATTTAATAGTTTTCATACTTGTATTATAATCAATTCGTTTTATCAGCAATGACATCGGGACACTTCAAGAACCTCTCAAGTTATCCCCCGTATAAGTTGAAGCAATTAGCCCATACGAAGCACACAAATAAGAAATCCCAGCACCTACATTCAACAGAAAACTCTAGGCCCCCCCCCAAAAAAAGAGAATTATCACGCAAGAGCGTAGTTGCATTACCATTTTCACTATCGCCTGCAGGTATGTTTTTACACACATGGTACTTAACTTAATTCTTCTTACATTATACGCCATCAACAACAAGAACCTCCACACATTACTATTCCCCTAAAAGGCATCACCTATCCCTTGCTCATCCCTTGCCTATCCCTTGCTGATACCCCTAACAAAAACACGCCCTATACTGCACCATATTCCACTTGCGAAATCGGCAAACAAGCGACATACAATGATGTATCAAAAAAAGGACCTTTTATTTGGTACACATTTTCCACAACTTGCCACCACATACTCTCTACTTTTCCTCTGCACTTTTAGCCTTTTCATATACATAGCACAGCCACCGCTCTTACCACCTTGGAGATTATCGCAGCAAAGGTACAAGAAAATCACGAAATATGCAAATTATTCGACAAAAAAAATCCACATTTGAGCACTTTTTGTCATATTTCGTGTCGCAAAACACATCTTATTACTTTAAGATGAATACAACTCCACCACCCCATCACATCGTTTTTACAACTATTATCCACCTCACAAGTAAAGAGAGATATAAAAGATTGCAAATGGCAATTTGATAGTACCAAATAATCGGTCGGTTTTTTGATACCAAAATCCGGCACCACATAAATAGGCAAGATTTATTCAAAACATTTGTATTCATTGCTAAAAAAGCATATAATCGCCCTGAAAAACAACATTTTTATTCAAAAACCCTTGCATATATTCTCTAAAAGATGTATCTTTGCAGGTCTCTTTTTGTGAGATTTTTTGGTATCAAAAAACCGACCCTTTATTTGATACATCGAAAGATGGAAATTTGACAACGGATGCATTCAAGCCATGAAGACAAACTCCACAAGCCCTTCATTGATTACGATTAGGGGCTGTAGGAAATGGTACTTGTTTTTTAAGTACATCTTTGATTAGATATTGTTGCACGAAGGGGGATTAGTATATTGAAGACAGATAGGAGTAATGAATTTACATAGCAGGGAACTGCCAGTAAAGATATTATTAATAACAAAATTAATACGCGTATGAAGAAAAGATTACTCGTTCTACTGGTAGCCGCGATGGCTGTAGTAGTAAATCTGGAGGCTCAGGTAATTGTATTGTCCGAGAGTTTCGAGAAGGGTATCCCTGCCGGATGGACGCAAGAATGCGTGCAGGGAAATCAAACATGGGTAACCGAGGTTGTGGTTCCAGGAGGGTCATTGTTATACCCCGATGGAGCAGCATCGGGCTTAGGTCGTGCTCTGCTTCGTAACACGACAGGGGAGTCTAAAGGGTATAAGACACGTCTTATTACTCCGGTAATGAATCTTGACACGGTTTTCCAGCCGATTCTTCGCTACTATCATGCTCAAGCCAAATGGACGGCAGACTTCGATACGCTGCGTGTGTACTATCGCAATGTCATTCCCGAGGCGGGTAAAGATGCGGGTTGGAGACTGCTGCAGGAGTTCACTCGTCCTATCCAGACATGGACTAAGGAGATGGTGGATTTGCCACGCGTGAGTGCTACCTACCAAATTTGCTTTGAGGGCAGTGAGAACTTGGGACGCGGCATCGTGCTGGATAGCATCATTGTGCGCTCCAAACCTGAGTGCACCACGCCGCACGACATGACGGTCACCAATATGCACAAAAGCCGTGTGACCCTCAACTGGTTAGCAAGTTTTGATGCCGTCAACTTTCAAATCGTGTTGGCAAAGGCAGATACCGAGTTTGACATTGACACTCTTGACCTCGCCGCAGCAAAGAAGAGCGGGTTGATATTGCGGGATACGACAGTCTCTGGCTTTGAGACTTCCGTCAATCTAAACAACTTGGCAGGAAATACCACCTATACAGCCTTTGTCCGTTCGATATGTGAGGTTGAGAACAGTGATTGGGGTGTGGATACTTTCTACATGAAGGCCATTGAAACAGTGCCTTATCACACCAATTTTGATGTTGCCAAGACATCTTCCGTGACGCAAGACCGCGATTGGACGTATGGTACGAACTTGACTATCAAGACTCCTTATATCAACAGCAATCAAACAGAGAGCACCGCCAAAAATCATGCACGTACCGGCTATGCGCTGTGTTTTGCAGGCAAGACAACCCCGGGCAGCGGAGCAGACATCGCTGCTAACAGTTATGCTTATGCGGCTACGCCGATGTTGGAGGTGGAAGACCTCGCCAAATGCCAAGTACGTTTCTGGGCATCATTGGGAACATATGGTAGCCTTACCACCAGCGCACGTGCCATTATCGTGGGGGTGATGGATGACCCAGAAGACATTACTACCTTTGTGGCTGTAGATACGGTTCGCCTGTGGAGATATGCTACTTATGAGCAACAGATTGTGAATCTTGCATCTTACAAGGGCGAGGGACGCTATGTGGCGTTTATGAGCCGCTTTGATGTGCCCAATCAGTTCTTTGTTGATGACATCACGATTGAGGAGACTCCTGCTGTGCCTACCATCACTTCCATTCAAGCAGCACCCGCAGATACCGAGGCTACGCTTACGTGGGAGAATGTGGCAACAGAATATAAAGTGATGGTTGCTACGGTTGCAAAGGACACAGTAGAAAATATCAATGATGCAGACATTGTGGTAAGTCCTGTAAGTGTTACAACTAACACCTATACTGCAACGAAATTAGAGTCGGGTTCTACCTACTATGCTTATGTACAGTCGAAAGACGGTGCATGGTCGGCACCTAAGGCGTTTACTACTTCGTGGGCAAGGACATTGCCGATGATGTTTGGATTCGAGGTGGCAGAAACTTATAAGGAAGGTTCTACCGCTTATCCTACACATGTGGCTGTATTTGCTACAGATAAAGATGCCAACAGACCAAAGATACAAACCGGCAAGTACTATCACTTGGGCAAACAAGCACTATCCTGCCAACCGGAAGCAGGGCGTGATGCATGGATAGTATTCCCTTATATTGATACCACTATCACTGATGTCGAACTGAGTTTCTATCTGCGTGCATACAGCACTTCGTATAAGAATACGGCTGTGGCAGTGGGTGTGATGACTGACCCCTCGGATATTAACACATTTGTAGAGGTGGCTCGTTTTGCCAGTGCAGTGGCTACGTATGCAGAGTGCTACACCGACTTCCAGTCTTATACAGGCGATGGTAAGTATATTGCCATTCGTTGGGCTATAAATCCTGCAGGTGGTGCTTCAAGTTCTTATTCTCTAAAGTCCTATGCTATCATTGACGATGTTACTATCAAAGAGTTATCATCGTGTGTCACCCCCAAGGTTTCTTTCACGGACATCACTCCGCACAAGGCAACCATACAATGGGAAGCGCGCAATATGACGAAATTTGACATCCTCATTGACTCTGTCAACACCAAGAGCAATGAGCAACTGAATATCGCATTTCAGGCTGTAGCGAACAAGAAAGAGAGTGTCGGCATTCTTTACCACGCAACTGTGGAGAATGCAAATACGTACACATTGGAAGACGATACAATCCGCTGGGGTAGAACGGTTTATGTGTATGTACGTTCTGTTTGTGATGATGGACAATACAGTTATTGGAGCAAAGCCGCTACGCTCACGTTGGGTGTTCCTGATGCCATTGAGTTGCCCTATACGGAGAACTTTGACTATTGGGGAACCGGCGCAGGGACTATGGCTGCCGGTTGGGACGTAATCTCAAATGATGCTTTTCCGTATATGAATACGTCTAAGACATCCACAAAACCGGTGGTTACCTATATTTATGCCTCTTTGCAGAGCGACGTCCCCGGCAGAGCAGGACGTTTGGTAGCTCCTGTCTTGGATGTTGAAGATTTGAATAAATTAAAAATTTCATTCAAGGCTTGGCATGAAGATAATTATAGTGGATATGATTCTTTGCGTATCGGCGTATTGAGTGGTCCTGCAGATTCTACAGGTGTTATTACGTGGATGGATACTATAGGTATACCTAAAACGGGAAAATTTGACCAATACGCGCTCTCTTTCCACAATTGGACAGCAAGCATGGGCAACCGCGTTGTATTCCAACTATATTTCTCAGGCACTGCAAAGAAGAAAGTGCGCTTAGACGACATCACTTTCGAGCACATGGTGAACATTGCTCCGTTTGCTTTTGAGACCTCGGACGCTACGGAGAATCAAATTACTATCTCATGGCAAGGCGAATCCGAGAATGGCTGGAGCAGGATTTTGACCACCAAAGAAGTCAATCCTGCCAAGATGACCAAGACTGATTCTGCGACCATCATCATCTGCGACACCATTACCACCAATCCTGTTACGATAAAGAACCTGACACCGCAAACTGGATATTATCTCTACTTGCGGGCATTGGACGGCACAACTTGGAGCGAAGGATTTAATTTCTACACCTCTTGCGTCAAGTTAGATCCGAAGGCTGCATATTACAAGATGGACTTTGAAGGAGTGGTGAAGAAAACAACAAGCGACATCACAAAATACAAAGATAGCAGTTTTCCTGAGTGCTGGACTCGTCATGGCGGTGATGAGGCATACAATGACCCGTCTTATACGCCTTTCATTTACCAATATAAGAAAGGTACAACTATCAAGGATGATAGTTATGTGCACGGAGGTTTGGCTTCTGCTTACATTTATGCCAACTCTACTGCTGGTGGTCCTGCGTGGTTCACGACACAGGAATTGGATGCCAAAATGGCAAATGTCATAATTTCGTTTTGGGCAAAAAACGGTGAGACAAATGCAAATCCGTTGCTTATTGGCGTCATGAAGAATCCTGATGATTGGAGCACGTTCACACAATTGATGGAGTACAAACCAACACATAAATACTGGGCACAAGTAGAATGCAATTTAGGCGATAATGGTTATCGTGACGGAATGGGTAATTATATTGTTTTTGCCACTCCCGCAACATTTACAAGTGGTGCTTCTCGTTACTATGTGGACGACATTGAGATTACCGAATCGGCATGCAAATCACCATATCCAGTATTGTCAGGACTTTCCACTACCTCTGTACGTTTGGCGTATGCTTCTGAGCAAGTGGATATGCGCATGTTGGTAATGACAGATTCTACTTTTATCTCGGATAGTCTCAATGCGGCTGATAACGCAAATTATTTGGCAAAAGTAAAAGCCTATCCGACCTTCGTGAAGGATAGCATCATTCTGCAACAAGTAGGTATTCCGTTGTTTAACCTCAAAGGAAACACTCCCTATAGTGTGGCCCTGCAGACACAATGTGAAGATGGTGCATCCAAATGGGTGGGGACGTCATTCCACACATTATGTCCATACAAGACGATAAGTGAGATGGGGACCATCACATTTGAGGGAGATGGCTTTGATGCTGTCGAGAGTGCAGCCTCCAGCGATGCGCACATGATAGACACGTTGGGCTGCTGGATTACCGGCAAGAAAGGCGATTTGAATCTATTGTACGTACCTTACGTGGGTGAAGGAGATGCCGCTCCTGCAGGGAAAGCGTTCTTGCGTTTCCGTACGGGCTCTAAGGCAGATGCCAATGGTGGGTACGTTATTATGCCGGGCATAGAGGTGGAGGACATATCTCAATTGCAAATGCAATTCTTGGGTAGAGCCTTGAGTGGTTTTAGTTACAGCAGTAAGCCGTCTTTGGAATTGTTGGATATGAATAAAGTGGCTGGTAGCATCATTGTAGGTGTCATTTCAGATCCGTCTGACGTCGGTTCGTTTGTCGCAGTAGATACCATCACCTTTGAGGACAATGCTGTACACACTGCTATTGTGCGCTTTGACAAATACAAAGGAAGCGATGGCGTTAAGGGCAAACATGTGATGTTTTTATCGGAATTTGATAAGGACAACTACTTCCTTATTGATGATATCCGCTTTGAGGTTATTCCTGCTTGTGCTCAACCTGTAGCCATCAAGGTCACAGATGTGGATGCTTCATCAGCCAATGTTTCTTGGCAAGGAAATGGTGCTAAGTATCGCGTCATGGTAACCACCGAAAAACTTGCTGATAACAAGTTGGATAACTATAAGAGTTACACAACAAGCGATACGGTGACGACTCCTTCCTGCCAAATAACAAAACTGGCTGGTGCAAGAACATATTATGTGTATGTTAAGTCGCTTTGCGGAGACGAAGGTACATGGTGCTTGGAGGGTGTACGATTCAAGACTACCTGTTCAGCCGTAATGCCGAGCTTGTATGTGGAAGACTTTGATGATTATGTGGATAATGCAGTTCCTGATTGTTGGACAGCATTCTTCAATGGTACTGTAAACACTCGTCCTAAGACTTACTACCGCGCTGCGTATGACGGTTCTACCAATGGCCTGAGTTGGGAAATTCCCAATAAAAACGCCAAAGATTATGCTGTGCCGGAAAAGCGTCCGACCGCTGCTACCATGCCAGTGGCAGACATTAGCAAAGTAAGTGTATCGTTCAAGTTGGCATCGGCTGCCAAGAATACTAAACCCAATGCTATTTTGTTGGGATACGCTACGGATGTATCTTGTTTGGATAGTCTGTTAAAGACCGTGCAGTATGTGGATACAGTTTATACGCCTAATGGTTCTACGGAATGGTTAGAGTACAACCGCAATATGGAGGATTGTGCCGGTAAGAATGTGCATATTGTTATGGCATTCTATTTCAGTGGTGGGTATTACTATGAGATGTATATGGATGACTTTATGGTAGAAGTTAATCCGACCTGCTTCGCGCCTAAGGGGGCAAAAGTAGAGACTATCGGTACAGATACCGCAGTAGTAACTATCATTCCTTATGCTCTCACGGACAATGCTTGGGATATTATGTGCGTGAGTGATGATGACACCGATACCGTTTGCACCTCTACCACTGACACCGTATGTGTAGTGAAAGGTTTGAAGCACTCCACTACCTATCGCCTGTACGTGCGTACTGATTGTGGCGGCGGGGATGTCAGTGCTTGGTGCAGGAAGGATGTATCTTTCCGTACATTGTACAAGATACGTGAAGGACAATTCTATGGCTTTGAGACAAAAGAGGGCGTAGAAACTAGAAGTCGTGTCTTTTATGGCAATCAGACCTATAATTATACTATCCACCCTAGTCTTTATGCATATGGTTCTGTTGGACGTTTTATGCCTACTCAGTTGACAGACAAAGATGCAGCACGTACAGGAAGTGGTGTGATGCGCCTTATGGTTAACAACGAATACGGTAAAAATGCATACATGGCTCTGCCTGAGATTGAAGGTGCCGATGCTCTGCAACTGCGCTTTGATATGCGTGTTATGGATCCTATCACTGAGGATAGTGCTCTGTATGAGAGTGGGACCACATATCCTTACACGACTTTGGAAATCGGTACCATTGACAGAAACTACAATTGGGATTCTTACAAGCCGGTTTATTCTTATATGCCATCGCAATACGAATTTGCAGAGCGTATAACGAACAAGAAGAACAAGTTGTATGACCAAATCGTAGTGCCTCTGCCTGCAGATTTGGATGGCAAATACCTGGTTATCAATAACCCTGTAGAGAACTATTCCGAGGTTTATCTTGATAATCTACGTCTTGAGAAGAAGCAAGGTTATCAGACTCCTGTCATCAACCAGTCCTCTATTACACCTACTTCGTTGACAATAGGTTGGGATGCAAATGGCTCTAACGAGTGGAATGTATATCTGACAAATAGTGCCGATGCGTTCCCAGTGGATAGTGCATTGGAAGCAAACATTGTCAAGAAAGCCAATGTAACGACCAATACGTACACTTTCACAGACTTGACACCAAACACGAAGTACTATGCTTATGTACAAGTGGCGAATGTAGGTGGTCTAGGTGCTACTTCCGTTCGCAGAATATTCCGTACACCGTTGGAGAAGATGGCTGCAGATACAGTTATCACTTTCGAAGGCACCTATGGCGAGGACTTGGTAGTGCGTTTTGATAGTACATTGATGCTTGACAAATCATATCTTACCAGACGTGCAGGTGACTCTATTTATGTGATGCCAATAGGTTGGTATGCTGGCAATGATGCTACTTCGGGACGCCTTTATACTCCATGGGTGCGTCCGAACAACTACGATGCTACCGGCACAGGTGAGGACAATTCTGTTAGGGTTGCATTCCAAGGCGAGCGTGCTCTGCAATTGTATAATAGCGTCAACAGCCGTCTGGGGGCTTATGCCGCTATGCCGGAGATTGATGCTGACTACGACACCTTGCAAGTAAACTTCTATGCTCGTCCGTTCCACGAGGAAGATGGTGAGATTTCCGGCATCCATGATGCACCTCTCATCTTCGGTACAATGACCGACCCCAACCAATCTAATACGTTTGTTGGGCTGGATACATTGTATTTCTCTCACCCAGAGTATGAGGACGGACAAGATGCGACCAAACTGCAGGACAACGGTTGGCAGAAGATGTCCACTCGCCTTACAGGTGCCGCTGGCAGATATGCAGCATTTGCTTTCCCGACAAAGGGTGATGCGTGGTACATTGACAATATCTCGTTCAGCGAGCATACCTGCCTGGCTCCCAACGGACTCAAGGCATTGGATGTCACCGCACATACGGCACAAATCTATTGGCGTCCGTACGACAAGGGTGTACCTTGTGTACTGCAGGTAGCAAAATCCGGCAACTTTGGCTCAAAGGATATCATTCTGTCTGATACGCTAACCACGGAAACCACCAAGTTGCTTACTGGACTTCTCGGAACCACCACTTACTACTACCGCTTGCGTCAGATTTGTGGTGCTACGGATATGTCGCCATGGTCTGCTGTCAAATCGTTTACCACGGAATGTAGTGAGATTGACGGCACGTACTCTACAGGCTTCGAGAAAGAAGAAGAGCATATGAAAGAGGGATACGATGATTATTATACCCAATGTTGGTTCCGAGGTAGCACTGGAATAGGGAAAGTTTATGGTGCACCACCTACATTGGTGGAATCAGAATCGGAGGAACTCTCCAGTAAATACAAATACTGGTATTCCCGCAACACTTCAGAAATATTAACCGACAAATGGGCTTGGAAGTTAGAGGGGTCTGCGCAGACGAATCTTACAGATACTACCTATAATTATGACCAATGGATAGCAATGCCTCCTTTGCAGCATGTGGATGTGGATACGTTGCAACTTGTATTCTATGCACTTCCTGGAAGTTATGATCCGAAAGAGAGTAAGATCCATGACTCATATTGTGGGGCAATATACTTAAGAACGGTTATCGTAGGTGTTATGTCAGATCCGAATGACCTGAGCACTTTCACACCGTTAGACACATGTGTTTATACACGTGACTCTTTGACATCCAACACTGTGGCAAATGTGGCAAATGAATTCATGTTCCAGCGTTTCGAGGTACCTCTACGGAATATGAAAGGACATGGAGAGCATATCGCATTCCGTACAAATACTGTAGATTGGGTGAAGACGCATCAAGGAACCAAATTGTCATTTGTGCGAACTCAAATTCATATTGATGACATCTCATTTACGAAATTGAATGATTGTCCTACACCTACCGGTTTGGCTGTCTCTGATGTAACGCTCAACGAAGCGAAATTATCTTGGACTGGTACAGAAGGAGCACAATGGATACTCAATGTATCTACCGACCCGACGTTCAGCAACTTTGCATCGACTGTTATCAAAGACTCTATAGTCTCATCCATGGAGGTTGTCATTAGCGGGCTGCAGCCTGTTACTACCTATTATTGGAATGTAAAGCAAATGTGTACTACAGCCATGATTTCTGCCGAATCGCAGACAGCTCGTTTCAGTACGTTGCACCAACCTATGTACAACGAGTTCTTCTTGGACGATGTTAAGACTCCGTTTGAGTGGGAACGCAGCGAGACACGCGCTGCTGCTATCTTCGCAGGTGGAGCCATGGTCAAAGACAACTCTACTCCGTACGAGTTTGATAGTTGGCTGCGCAATGCCAATACGAATAACGTTGGCATGGAAGGACCGCACATGGTTGCTCCTCTTACCAACTGCAGTGACTCTGTGCCTCTTCCAAATAAAACCTACAATGTCAAGCGACAGGCATGGTTGCTGTCTCCGAGCATTGCTTTGGGCAGCGAAAATAATGCTTGGCTCACGTTTAATGTGGCAATGACCTATTATTATAAGGACAAAGCCGCAGAGCAAACCGGTTGGGATGACCAGTTTATGGTTGTAATCTCCGATGACGGCGGCAAGACGTGGAAGCGCGAGAATGCTACCATTTGGAACAACGAGACTACCAACAACTCCGCCGACGAACATTACGTTTATGGTAAGGGTGACTACGTATTGAACGACCTGCCTGCCAAGGCGTCAACAGATGAACCTGCTTTCATCGATTTGAGCAAATACAAGGGCAAGACCATCAAGGTTGGTTTCTATGTAGAGTCAACGGTATTCAACGCACACAACTGTCTTCGTTTGGGCAATGTACATATCAACTACTACAACCAATTGACCGAAACACAAAACACATGCCAGTTCACGGACGTTGAGTCTCAGGATGGCAGGTTCTTCATTGATGGCGACAAGGCTCAAGTGGGCGAGATGACTTTCAACAAGTTCCAACTTGCTTCTGAGTCGGATGCAGAGAATATCATCACTCCGTTTGATACTCTCTACACTTTCCGTGTCACCTACAACGAGGCTCCTCAAACCGTCATCAACAAGACTATCTGCGAAGGCGAAGAAGCCGGTGCCGAGTGGGGCTTTGCCAACCGTTCTGTATCGGGTACCTACAAGCGCAAACTGCAGTCGGCAGTCACGGGCTGCGATAGTATCACCACGCTCAACCTGACCGTCATCCCGCGCCAATACTCTACTATCGAAGAGACTATCTGCTCGGGTACGTCCTATACTTTCAATGGTGTGGAATACTCCAAGACCTGCGTGCATATCGACACTTTGACCTCTGTCATCACAGGCTGCGACAGTATTACCAAACTCATTCTGACGGTCAATCCGCCTATCAAGAGTACTGTAGAGGCACACACCTGCACGGGTGCGCCGTACTACTTCACGGAGCGTTATCCGGCTCTCACTCTAAGCGGCACCTACATGGATACCGTCCACACAGCCGATGGCTGCGATAGTGTTGTCACACTCAACCTCGTGGTATCTGATGTCATCAACATCTCCGTTTACGACACCATCTGCCAAGGTGAGTCCTTCACCTTCGAGGGCAAGCAATACAGCGAGACGGGCACCTATCCTGCTCAGTTCCAATCTGCTGCTGGCTGCGATAGTATCCGCACGCTCTACCTCACCGTAGCACCGCTCTACAAGGATACCATCCACGCAAGCATCTGCCAGGGCGGTATCTACAACGAGAACGGTTTCTCGGCAACAGAGGCGGGTCAGTACACTCTGACCAAGACCAGCATCTTCGGCTGTGATAGTGTCACCATACTCGACCTCGTCGTCACCGACCTCGACACTATCCGTGTGGATACACTCATCCAGGTGGCAGACCTCCCGTACTTCTACCCGAACACGCAAATCACCTATCCGTTGAGCACCGTTCCTGGTGTATATACCGATACTATCAGCGTTAAGGGCAAGGATAATCAGTGCGACTACATCCTCATCCACCGTCTCACGATAGAGGGCGGTGACGGAGTGGACAACAACCGTTTCGGCTCCATCACTTTGCAGCCCAACGTCATCAGTGTGGGCGAGACAGTAGTGGCAACGGGCGACTTCGCAGGACAGACCGTCACCATCGATGTTTACGACATGGTTGGTCATTGCATCAAGCACGAGCAAGTTCGCAACGACCATGCTATTCACATCAGTGGATTCAATGTGGCAGGGCTCTACACCGTTCGGATTACCGACGAGCAAGGCAATCCGTTCATCGGCAGAGTCTTTGTTAAATAAGAGAACAAACCAATAATCTCAAGTTATGAAATGGCGTTATAGTATAGTTTTAGCCATTATGTTCGGCTTTACTCAGGGGTTGGGCGCGTTCACGCGCCTGACGCCTGAGCAGCGCCATTTCCTTTCTGTTGACGGCTCTTTGGGCTATGCCTCCCTGACCAACAACTCCTCCGAGTTGCAGTCAGGGTCGGGCATGGCGGCAACTATCGGCGTCGGGTATAGACTCTTCCACAACAATTTCCTGTTCACCACAGGGGTCGAGGGGTACTATATGCTCAACGCTCACTCCATGTCCGACGCGAAACTCACGGTGGATATGATTGACACGGAGGGCGACCCCTTCCGCATGATGGCAGACGCTTCGGATGGCAGTGACCTCTGCCATTCCGTAAGCGTCAACCTGCCATTGCTGTTCGGCGGCGAGTTCCGTCGTTTCTACTTTCTGGTAGGTCCCAAACTCTCCTACAACCTGTGGGGGCAGGCGGAGTCCAAGGGCATCCTGACCACACGCGGCGACTACGACCGCTATATCGGCGAGTTCGAGAATATGCCGAACCACTATTTTGAGACCCGCCCCATCACAAGCGGAGCCCGGAAACTCTCATGGAATCTGGACATCTTCGCCCATGCGGAGATAGGAGCGCGCCTCGGCGATGTCATTTTCCTGACGGGCGCAGACATACCCAAGCCCAAGCACCGGTACTACCTCGCCTTCTATGTGGACTACGGTCTGCTGAATATCCGCACCTCCACGCCTTCGGGCAACCGTTTGGAGTGCGTCCAGTCCGACCCGACCACCGAACCGCCCCGTTTCGTCCTCACCCCCGCGGTGATGAGCAACGAGATGGGCGACGCCACTATCCACCAGTATAGTTTCGGCATCAAGGCAACCATTCTGTTCGAGTTGCCCCAAAGCAAACCTTGCGTAATGTGCAAGGACGATTTACGTAGAAAATTCTCTTCGAGCCGGTCTCGCAAGAACAATATATATAAGGACTGATAACCATGCAAACAAAAGCTGCAATCATCCTCGATACACCTGCGGGTGAACCTCGTGTCTTGAATAGGTGATTCAGCAAGGGATAAGCAAGGGATAGACAATGTATGTCGAGTGAATATCGATAGGAAAGATGGTGGTAATGAATCTCCACTGCCGCCCTCTCCCGCCTCTCTCCCGTATTGCCCCTTCCGGTCCCTCAACCAACGAACAAACAACAAACGAAATATGAGACAACGATTATTGGTAGTATTCTTCCTCATCTTCACGATGACGGCAACCCCTGTCCTCTCGTGGATAAGTTCCGACGCAGTGGCAACGCTCAATGCCGCACCGCCCAAGAAACCTGCTGCCGCGAAGAAACCCGCACCATCCAAGACTCAGGCGAAACCCGCCAACAAGAAGTCAGCCGCCAAGCCGGCAACCAAGAAGCCTGCTGCCAAACCCGCAGCCAAACCTGCGGCAAAGAAGCAGACCTCCAAGCCCGTGGCGAAGGGCAGCAAACCCTCTGCCAAGCCGCAGACCAAGCCCGCCAAGCAGAACCTCACTCCAGAAGAGGAGGCAGCGGCTTACCAGGAGCGCGTCGAGGAGGTACAGCGCTACAACGCCAAGGTGGCAGCCTACATGAACCGTGACATCGCTCACCGTCTCGGCATCTGGGGGCAGGCGGGCTACTCGGCTATCTTCCCCGGCAACTTCGCCTACGATGCGGACAACGCCCTCGGCTTTGACCCCAAAGCCATCGGCGGGGCAGGCGGAGGCGGTGGCCTCGGCTACCAACTGCGCTACAAACGCTTCCTGTTTACCACCGGTGCCGAGTTCCAGATATACACCTCCCGCACCGACATCGCGCCCCTCACACGCACTTTCGCCGTCGCACAGTACCCTTCCATGGAGTACACCTACAGTTATGCCGATATGCGCGACCAATGGCAGGCGGGCTATATCCAACTCCCCCTCATGTTCGGTATGGAACTCGACAAATGGTACTGGCAGGCGGGCGCCAAGGTCGGTATGAACCTCCTCGGCTCATCGGCTCTGACCTCCACACTCTCCACCTCTATCAACGATGTGGAACTCATAGACGACCTGCAGAATATGTACACCCACGCCCTGGTCACCGACTATGCCGTGCCCGAATACACGCAAACCGTCAAGTTCGGACTCAACACGGCAGTCGCAGCCGAGATAGGACTCAACCTTGAGAGTTGGGCAAAGCCGAAAGCCAAACAGCAGGGCAAGAAGACAAAGGGACAACAGATAGCCGAGAACCTCCGCTACCGTATCGCCCTCTTTGCCGAATATGGTGTGCTCAACATCCAGAGCCCCGCCAACATCGTCACGGGTACCCTCAACGACATGCCCGCCGACTTCACCCCTGTCTTGGGACAGCAACTGGCAAAGCCCGAGCAACTCTATCAGAATGTGGCATACACCTCCTCGCTGGCTACGACCTCGGCAATGCAAGCCAAACTAAACCCCTTCCTGGTAGGGGTCAAACTGGCTATGTTCTACGAACTGCCGCGTCAAGACAAGAAGATGCGACCGATGCCTGTGGAGCCCAAACCGCGTATGGCAGCCTTGGTAACAAATGCCGAGACGGGCAAGGCTATCGCAGGCGCACAGGTCACTATCGAGCAGCAACCTTCGGGCAAGACCGTCAACAAGGCTACCAACGGCAAGGGAACCATGATGACACGCCTTGCCAAAGGCTCCTACCGTGTTGCTGCCAACAAACTCGGGTTCTTCCCGTGCGATACCATCGACTACCGCCATATCATGGACTTGGGCGATACACTGCGTTTCAACCTCGTCCCCGAACCCAAGCCTATCATCTATACCTTGTGCGGCTATGTGTTTGATGCCGAGACGCGCTTGGCACTCAACGAGACCGAAGTCCGTGTCGTATCCGCCGCCGACTCCACCGTCACCTACCGCGGTACCACCAACGAGGACGGTCTCTTCGTGAGCGATATGCTGGCAGGCGGATACACCGTCAATGCTATCGGTCAGGGCTATATGCCGCTCACCGAAACCGTACAGTTCGAGCAGGATACCCTTCGTTTCTTCATGACACGCATCAAGGAAGGCATCAAGGTGAAGATAAACCACTTGTACTTTGCTACCAACAAGACGGTCATCCTGCCGGAGTCCGAAGCGGCGATGAGCGACCTTGCGGACTTCCTGCGTGAGAACCCGACGGTAACCATCCGCATCACGGGTCACACCGATGCCGTAGGTTCCGATGCGGCTAACATGAAGTTGTCCATAGGCCGTGCCAAGGCAGTGCGTGCCGACTTGATTTCCCGTGGTATTGATGCCGACCGTATCGAGTACGACGGCAAGGGCAAGACCGAACCTATCGCAACTAACGATACCGAGGAAGGACGTGCTCAGAACCGCCGTGTCGAATTCGAAATCACAGGCACCAACGGCGAAGACATCCAGCAAATCCGATAGATACGTTTATGTATGTCATCGGTTGGTTATCAGGAGTTCATTAGTTATTCAATAGTAGTTCATTTTTTGTTGACCATATAGTATATGTCAAGAACTAAGACAAACATATTGTTTCTTATGTTGTGTTTACCCGTATTGACCATGGCACAGGTTATCACTGTGCCGTGGCAATGCGGATTTGAAGATGCTGCCGAGAACGCCCAATGGGTTTGCAATAAAAATACACAAAATGCAAATGACCAATGGGAAATAGGTACCGCCACATATTCAGAAGGGCACCAATCCTTATACATCTCCACAAACAATGGTTCGTCCGCACAATATGGTGCCTCTCCGAATGTAGTCATAGCCTATCGCACAATACGTTTTCCGCAAAAGGCAGGGAAATACAATATCTCGTTTGACTGGAAAAGTATAGGTGATACCATTTGTGCCAAACTGTACGTGGGGCTGTTCAATGAGGGTAACCTGACACGGGGACTCTATACCGATGATAAGGGAGTGTCGCATGGATTGTTGGACTTGGTCAATGAATCTTCCGGAGAGTTGACGTCCAAAGTTCTGTCCAAGTTTATGAAACTTACGGATGGAACCAATAAATACGATTATCTCTATGGCAGTAAAAAATGGCGGAACTATTCCATATTGGGAGGACCTAATAATCCGGAATGTAGCATTAGCCTTGGCCCCTCTACCGCTAAGAGCAACTATGTACTTGCCTTTATCTGGGTCAATACGAACATAAATAAGGACTCTTGCCGGTTAGGAGCCTGCATAGACAACATACAGATAGCGTCCTCCTTATTGCCTAAACCTGCGGAATTAACAGCAGAGATGCATTGCGCGGACTCTACGATTACGGTATCATGGCAGTCAACGTTGTCTGTGTTTGACATAGAGTACAAGAACGTCAATGCGGCGCAATGGCGTCGCATCAGCAATATCCCCGCTACAGATGATGCTGTACAAACGTATGCCATCCCCATGCGATATGAAGAAGGCAGTTTCAACATACGCGTCCGAGGCTACAACGGTTCAGGTGAAGCCAGTGCCTACACCTCACTCAACAACGTAGTTTATTGGTGCCCTGACAATCATTGTATCAACTACATAGACCTCTACGGCCCGAATACCGAGTGCCGTACCGGAGGTCGTGATGATGCATACAAGGATATGATACCGGGAGTCGTGGATGTGGGCGAAGAAGAAAAAGAAAGTAGGCATACCATAAATTGGATAGAAGACAGGTATGACCCCATTACCGCAGGCAGCAGAGATGCAACCGGTAAAATGGTTGCACCTCTAAAAACAATACCGGACGGATATCAAGCCTCTGTACGCTTGGGCAACTGGAATGATGGTAGCGAAGGCGAAGCCATTACATATAATTTCGTTGTGGACTCCTTTTCACAGGCTATATTGATACTCAAATACGCCATTGTTTTTGAGCAACCGGGAGACCAGTGCCCTCCTAATGAATTTAAGATAGTGGTGTTGGATTCTATTGATAGAGAAATTGACCAGTTCTGTGGTAAGGCTAATTTCTTATTCAAGGATGCTGCAGAGTGGAATCTGAATGATACAAACCCTCTTAAGAGAGGTGCACAAATATATTGGAAAGATTGGACTACTATGGGATTGGATTTACGCCGATACCATGGTATGGACCTCAAAGTACGTGTTTCTACCAAAGACTGTGGCGGTGGTGGACACTTTAGTTATGCATACTTTGTGTTGGATTGTGTGTCTGCTTCATTGGAGACAGACAATTGCGGCATCAATTCGGAGATAGAGGTGAATGCACCCGAAGGATTCAATTATACATGGACCGACTCCAAAGGCAATGTCAAGGGGCATAACCGTACATTAAAAGCAGACGCAGGGTACGAAGTATATACCTGCGAAGTATGTATGACGGAAGCAGCGGATTGTTGTTTTGAACTTTCTACAGACCTTGCACCGCGTTATCCTGCACCGCAGTTCTCATGGAAGCATGCTCCCAAGAATTGCCGTAGTTATGTGCAATTTAATAGTCAGAGTCATGTACTTGTCAAGTACGATGACAAGGAGGTGCACACCAAGGAGGATTGTGACCAGATTATATGGGAATTTACCAATCGCTTGGGAACGCAAACGACTCCGGCCGACAACCCTTTGATAGAGTGTGACCCTGCGGGTGACACCATATACGTATCCCTCAAAGCAGTATTGGGTGGGGGTAAATGTGATAGTGTATTGTTTGATACATTGTTCATTCCCACTGTTTTTTCACAAGATAGTATTATTGTGCAAGACATCTGCGAGGGGGAACCGGTTATCTTTGCGGGGCAGCAATGCGACACCACCGGTCTGTATTATGATAGGCAACTGAACTATGCTGGTTGCGATAGTCTGACTGTATTGGACTTACGGGTACATCCTAAGAGTGAAACGAAATATCTGGCTGATACGGTCTGCTCATCCGACCTTCCGTATGTGCTGAATGGATTAAGTTATGTCTATTCAGGTATCTATTCACAGACATTGTACAATCAATGGAATTGTGACAGCGTGGTTCAACTATCCCTGCAGATAACAGAAAAGTTGATAGTAGAGGTTGATACGATTCCTACATTATGTGCTGATGGCAAGCAACTGACTATAGATTATACTACTCATCATAGTAGATACGATAGTCTTGCCATACGTTTCACAACCACGACACCGCAGTCTGTATTCTACGACCAGATGATTTATGACACGCTCCGGACACAAGTGGTATACCCCTATACGGACAGTATTTTGCCGAACCACTACCATGTGCAGTTGGAGTTCTATCAGCACCATTCCTGTGGCAATCAAATCTACGACTTTGATTTTGATGTGCGGTATCGTTCGTCTATCGTAGAACAGAAGTGGAACGATGTATTGGCAGTACTCAACAGCAGGTACAATGGCGGATATACATTCACGGCATATCAGTGGTACAAAGACGGTATGCCCTTGGCTGGAGAGACAGGACCTTATTTATATCAGGTGTTGGACAGTACAGCCGAGTATAGTGTTGAACTCACCCGTGCGGATGGCATTGCCATACGCAGTTGCGCATTCCGTCCTTCTACACACACCAATACACAACCGTTTCCTACATTGGCGCAGAAGTCTCAGCATCTGCCTGTCCGCAGGGGCAATACTGATGCACCTATGGTAGAAAGAGTGAATATCTATACATCTTTAGGACAGTGCTACTCTTCTACACCTGTCTCTGATGGAGAAGGGACTGTGACTGCACCTGTCTTTGTGGGACATTATGTAGTCGAATTTATCAAGAGCGACGGCAGTTATGCTACTCAGCATTTAATCGTCTATTAGAGAACAATGAAATATATCATAACAATGAAAAGATACGTTTTATTCCTTATGTGCGCTATAGTGGGCGTACAAGTGTTACATGCACAGGCTATGTTTACCTGTGACTTCGAGGACTCTTTGCAAAACAAACAGTGGGTTTTAGTCTCTGGTGATATGGCAGATGAGATACCCAACAAGTGGGTCATCGGAGAGGCTGTTAATAATGGAGGCAAACAGAGTTTGTATATTTCTGCAGACGGAGGGAAGACTGCCACTTACGCTCAGCACAACTCTTATGCAATATGCCATATGGATGTTACACTGAATGCAGGCACGTATGACCTTTCTTTTGACTGGCAGGGCATGGGATATACAGATGGTGGCATGGATGGACTTTATGTATGCTGGGTACCCGACAGAGACCCCTTGAGCGTACACCCAGAGACGAACCCGAGAGGGGATTCTATTATGCTTAACTATAACAAATCCAATACGCTGACCTCGATACTGAACCAATACGCTGTTGATTTCTCTGGCAACGGAAACAAACGCCTCTATGGAGGAGCCGCTTGGAAAAACTGCAGAGGAAAGATTAAGACTGATGGCAAGCACCGCCGGTTAGCATTTATATGGCTGACCAGTGCTAATTCCAAAGTCATAAACCCTGGTGGTTGCATAGATAATATCAATATCATTGATAGCAGAAGATGTCCTGCTCCAGTGGCTCTTACGACCACTAAATTGGGAAACCAACAGGTACGTCTTCAGTGGATTGGAGATGCAGAGCAATACGAAGTAAGGTGCTACTCGTACATTGATAAGACGTGGCGAAATATCGTTGTACAGGATACCACGGTGGTATTCTCAGGACTGCCCGAAGGAGTCACAGATTATTACGTCAATGCTTTGTGCGAAGATAGTTTGCGTAGTGCAATTGCCACTTGTTCCGAGTTTTTATATTATCCTGAGAACCATTGCATTGACTATCTTACATTGGATAGCACCAACTGTTATGTATCAGAGCAACTTGTAAGTACTACTCCTGTATCATCATTGACGTGGATAAATAAGAAAGTCGATTTTACATACACTTCGGGGGGGAGTCGCCATACGGTACACTACCGCCAGGATGAAACAGATCCGCGTACGTGTGGAGGACTGAAAACTGTGCCGGAGGGAGAGGTGGCATCTGTACGTTTAGGAAACTGGAACGTGGGTGCCGAAGCAGAGCGAATAGAATACAAACTGCATGTAAATGCACGTGTAAACCCCGTATTACTGCTTAAGTATGCTGTGGTTCTTCAGAAACCGGGCTCTGGCTGCGACCCCAATCCTGGTTTCCTATTGCGCGTGTTAGATAAGACTGGGCAGTTAGTATCTAAGTGTGCTTCTGCTGATTTTGATTTCAAAAAAGCGGCAGATGCCGAATGGGAGGCGTGTATGAGTTCAGGCGAAGTCCGCTGGAAAGATTGGACTACGGTGGGTGTAAATTTGGCAGACTACGATGGGGAGACACTGACTATCCAGTTGACCACTTATGATTGTGGTGGCACAGGACACTATGGCTATGCATACTTCACATTGGGTTGCTCGGATGGGCAGTTGTCTGGCATGTCGTGTGCTACAGAAAACCTCAAATTTACGGCTCCTGACGGATTCAACTACCGCTGGTACAAGGTGACGGAACCTACCAAGATATTAGGGCGTCAGCAGACATTTGAGGTTACTCCAAATGACACTTGCCACTACAAGGTGGACCTTATGTTTGCCCAAGACTCTACCTGCTATTTCTCTCTGACGGCATCTGCACAGCCCTATCAGCCTGTTGCGATGGCTACATACAAACGTACTCCTCACGATTGCATCAATGAGGTACAATTCACCAACACCAGTTATGTGAAAGAGACTAACCAGATTACAGGTGCAGAATCCAATACGGGTAAACCTGTGGATTGGGTGATATGGGACTTCGGTGATGGTACTGTTTCGCATGAACCCAATCCGACACACGTATTCCCCAATGAAGGCACAAAGTTGAATGTAAAACTCATTGCTCATCTGTCCACGTGTATAGATACATTGCTAATAGATGACTATTTGCCTGCCATCGGTACGCAATACGACACCATTCCTGTGCAGCAATGTTTCGGTACGGAATACACCTATTCCTACACCGATTACACTACGGGCGACACGCGTACCGAGCACCTTACCGAGTTAGGACTCTATACCTATACACTCCGTGCTTTCACGGGGTGCGACAGTTTGGTCACCATCAATCTTCAGATGACGGACACCGTCTATCAAACCATCGATACACTCATCATGCGGGGCGAGACCTATACTGCAGGAGGAGAGACTTTCTCCGAAACGGGCAACTATCGTCTCTACCTCACTTCCGAAGCGGGTTGCGATAGCGTCCTCATGCTCAATCTGCGTGTTTACGACAAACTCGTCGTTGCCATGGATTCGCTCACGTTTGCGTGCCACGGAGACCCCGATTTTGCTTTGAACTACCAATTCCAGCAAGGGTCGACCGACACCTACTCC
Organism: uncultured Bacteroidales bacterium; assembly: GCA_934667275.1. Lineage (GTDB taxonomy): Bacteria > Bacteroidota > Bacteroidia > Bacteroidales > Paludibacteraceae > Colicola. The sequence goes on from CAKULK010000007.1 coordinate 54,446, forward strand.
GTGGACTTCACCAACACGCTCTTTGCCCCCGTCAGTCGCACCCGCCTCACATCGCCTGCCACAGTGGATATTCCCATACCGGACAATGCTGCCGTACGACCGAACATCTACCAAGGAAATGTCACGTTCTACGATTCTATCAGCGGTAATGTCACGCTTCCTTTCGCACTTGAATTGCGCTACAACTCAGAGGTGCTCACACAGCGTTGGAATGATGTCCTTGCCGTCCGCAACGAGACCTACAACGGCGGTTACCATTTCTCCGACTTCCAGTGGTTCGTCAATGGATTGCCAGTAGAGGGGGCTACGCAGCCTTATTTCTACGATGAAAAAGGATTGGATATGAACGCGGAATACACTGCCCGTGTCACGCGTACGGACGATGGAGTTTCCCTGCTTATCTGTGGCATTCACCCCACATTCATCTCCGCAGAGAGCAAACCCGACATACCTACCTTGGTCGGACCGCAGCAACCGATGTCCCTTATGGGCAGAAAAGCAGGCACCAACGGCATTGCACGCTGGTTCACGCCCTTTGGCTTGAATATCGCCACGCAACAGGTAGTTGAAGGCTCAGGCATCGTATCTCCCGCACAATCGGGAATGTATCTGCTCACATTGGAAGACGAACAAACCGGTCGCACCACCTATTCCGTCATCGTACGATAGGGGCGGTTCTTCAATCGTTTTGCAAGGTACTCCTGCTCCGGCTGGTCCGGAGTAGGATGCCATTCTACCTTGTATAGAACACCCACGTGCTCCAAATCCATCACGGTGCTGTATCCGCTGCGCACGATGATCCGTTGCGCGCCTGCCAATGCCCGCACCAGCGATGCATCATCAATATATGGCACTATGGTGATATTCCCCATTCCTATGCGCGTCATCGGCTCCCCCACCCTGCCGCGCACCAGTAGCACGCGTTGTTTCGTATGGGCAAAACGTTGCAGGATTTCCTGTTCCAATCGGGTACGTTGCGGCTCCAATCCCGACAGCACCGCCACCACTTCGTATAGGCTTGCCTCAGGCGTAGCAGGTGCCTCCAAACGCGACAGCGGACCTATATAGTGTACCTGCCTGTCCATACGCCCACCGTGGCTCAATGCCCCTGAAAGGCTTTGTTCTGCCGACGCATAATCCGGTACCCATATCTCATCAAACTGCTGATATACGGCGCGGTGCATAGCCTGCGCCACAGGCTGTAATAGCCGCAATCGCTGCGGCAGTTGCACATACAACTGATGTGTCATATACACGCAACGCGTTTTCTTGTTGCGCAAACCGAACCGGTTATCCGAGATTACCAAGTCAAAATGTTCTGTCTTGAGCAATGCCCGCAAGCATCGCCTGTCCGACAACGCGAACCACGCTAATTGTAGTACCACACGCCAATAAAAACGCCATTGCCGCTTGCCGTCGTCATATCGCAAATGCAATGGTGCCAGCGGCACCCACCGCAAATCGGGAAATGTGCGTCTGAGTAGCAGCAGACTGTCTCCGTCGCCGCCGAGCACCACCTCATCGCCCGCCTCCTTATACTTGCGAATCAGGGGCACACACCGCGCCGCATGCCCAAGACCCCAATTCAGCGGTGCTATCAATATTTTCATGCGCTGACGATAACGTCGTAACCTTTGGCGCGGAGAGGGGCGGCGATGCGCTCCATATCTTCGCGGGAGACTTTCTCCAATGTCTTTACGGGCGTAGCGCGGTCTATCACGTACATCATTATCTGCTTGGGGTGCAGCATATCCACTGCCTTGTACCATGCCTGCACTTCGTCGGGTGTGGTATTGTCGATATGCACACCGTTGTGGTCGCCCCGCAGGAAGCAGGTCTGCAATGTGAAATCGCCGTCGAACTGCTGCAACAGGTGCATAAGCGTGCTGACTGTCAGGTCTTTGTTTACCGGTTGATCGATAGCGCGCATCGTGCTGTCAATGGCGGAGTCTAATTTCAAAATACGGTTGTCGCATAGGCGTAATGCTTCCACCACATCGGGGCGTGTCAGTTGGGTGGAGTTGCTGAGTACCGACACCTTTGCCTTGGGGAAGTATTCATCGCGCAAAGCGCATGTGTCAAGGATAATCCCGTGAAAATCAGGGTGCAAGGTCGGTTCCCCATTGCCGCTGAATGTAATCACGTCAATGTTCGTTCCCTCATTTTTCAAGGCTCGCAACTTCTCTGTCAGTGCCTGCCTTACCTCTTCGCGCGTGGGCAGTACAGGGTGCGGCACGGGCTGATTGAACCCGCACTCGCAATACACGCAGTCAAACGTGCAGAGTTTGTGCTCCAGCGGCATCAATTCCATGCCCAACGACGTGCCCAACCGGCGCGAATGAATAGGTCCGTAAGCGATATTAGAAAAAAGCATAATTATATGGTTATTACTCTGTTTCCCAGTGCGCGGCATAGTTGTTGTCGCATATCCATCAGCAACGGTTGCTGCTCCAGAATGGTACGTATCAACGCCCAGTCGCCTCGGTTTTGTGCATCTTTCAGCATATTCTGCATTGCGTCAATGCGCTCGTTCACAATGGTGTATTTGAGTTCTAATAGCAGCCGCTGAATCAGTTCGGGAAGCACATCGGCATCGGTCTGCACTTTCACCTCCTGCGTCACGTTCTCCGAGATACTGCGCTGGCTGTAGATACTGCTGAGTTGGTACTTGTCGGCTATCAGGTTCACCGCCAACTGACTCAACGCCGCGTCGGGGTGGTGCTGAAAGAACGTTGCCGCCACAAAGTCGGGCTTGAGATGGTGGGCATTGTATTCGTCCAACACCTTGCGGTACATCGGGTTGGCAATATCGATGTTATCGTTGGTTAGTTCGGAAATAATATATTCCCCCGCCTGACACACACTGCCGTCCTCGTTGGCAAAAAGTGGATGTTCGCCATAGCGCACAATGATTTGTATCAAGTTCAGCAGGTTCTCGTCCTTGGCGGATAGCCCGCTATGCTCCACTGCCATGGGTACCTCATAAGTCTCTTGTACGGGCACAGCATCCGCACTATCAGGCTGTTCGCGCCGCATAGCACGTCCCTTCTCTTTGTCTTTCTCCTCGAACATACGCTTGCGCACCTCTATCACCTTGCGCGTCAGCACGTCCTCCTGGATACCGAGGAACAACGCGCTGTCCTTGATATACACCTGCCGTTTGATAATATCGGGAATCACAGAAATCGACTGCACCACTTGGTTTATCATATCCACCCGTTTGGCGGGGTCGTCGCCCGCCTCACTGCTCAGCAGGTGTGTCTTGAAACGGATAAAGTCCGTCTGTGCCGCCTGCATAAACGCGATGAAGTCCGCCGCATTGTGGCTGCGTGCATACGAGTCAGGGTCCTCCCCGTCGGGCAGCAGCACCACTTTCACGTTGATACCCTCCTCCAATATCATGTCGATACCGCGCAATGCCGCTTTGATACCCGCCTTGTCGCCGTCGTAGAGGATGGTGATGTTCTCGGTGTAGCGGTGCATCAGTTTCACCTGCGGCGTGGTGAGCGATGTGCCGCCCGACGCCACCACGTTCTCGATGCCCGACTGCACCATCTGTATCACGTCCATCTGCCCCTCCACGAGGTAGCAGCAGTCCTGCTTCGCGATGGCTTGTTTGGCTTGGTATAGCCCGTACAACTCGTTGTGTTTCTCGAACAATGGCGAGGTAGGCGAATTCACATACTTGCCCGCTTTGTCGTTCTTCTTCAGCAGTCGTCCCGCAAAGCCCACCACCTTCCCGCTGGCGGAGAAGAACGGGAATATCACGCGCCCGCGGAATCTATCGTACAACCGTCCGTCCTGACTCTTCAGGCAAACGCCCGTACCGATATGCGGTTCGTTGTCAGGGTCATTCACAAGGTACTTCTCCTGATAGCCCGCCTGCTTGGCTGCCGCCCACAGGGTAGCCCGCTCGGGCGAGTAACCGATTTGGAACTTGCGTATCGTATCTTCGCGCAAGCCGCGCTCCCGCAGATAACTCATACCCGCAGCCCTGCCCTCGTCGGTGCTCCACAACTGGTCTTGGAACCACTTGTTGGCAAACTCATTCACCACGAACATCGACTCCCTGTCGTCCTGCCGCTGTTGCTCTTCGGGCGTGAGTTCGCGCTCCTCTATCTCGATGTGGTAACGCTTGGCAAGCATGCGTATCGCCTCCACGTACGAGCACTGCTCTATCTCCATCACGAAGCCCACGGCGTGCCCCGCCTTGCCGCAACCGAAACACTTGAATATCCCCTTGCTCGGCGACACGGTGAACGACCCCGTCTTCTCGTCGTGGAACGGACACAGCCCGATAAGGTTTGCACCACGCCGCTTCAGCGTCACGTAATCGCCTACCACCTCCTCAATCTTGGCGGCGGCAAACACACGTTCTATGGTCTCGCGAGGTATCAAGGTATGTACGGTTTGCGAATTTACGATTTAGCAATGTGCAAAGGTAGCAAATAATTTGCACCCGTGCAACAATCTCTCTTTTTTATAGATGGCTACTGCCTCAACAACCAATCCAACGCAGGGATAATATGTATAGTCATATCATCTTGTACAACCTCTTTTTTCTCGCCCTCTAACACAATCAGCACCAGATTGGAGCAATGCAATTGTTTGGCGGCTAACCATAAAGAAGAGGTTTCACGATTGTAGGTCTTAGTATCCGATAACGCATAGCAAACCTGTATCAGTTCCACTACACGGCTGCGTTCACATACCACGAAATCCACTTCCTTCTGCGTCTTTGGATGTTTATAGTAGAAAATGTCCTGAAAATTGGCAGCGGCACGCCGAAGCAACTCTATATACACCACATTTTCCAATCGCCAACCGAGGTTCTCTGGAGACAACACACCACTGCGATTGCTCAATAATGCCACATCTATCACATAGTTTTTCTCTTGTGTGATGCGCTCTTTGGCTTTGAAGGAGTACTTGTGCAATCCTAACAGCAGATAGGCTTGCCGCAGATAAGCGATATAGTTGTCTATAGTTCGCAGAGAGGTAATGCCGCAGGTAGTGGCAATATTCTTGCGTACTACCTCTTGGCAGAAATTATCCATCAGATAATCAGCCAAACGCTCCAATGCAGCCACAAGACGGATACGGTAGCGTTCGCGAATATCCTTGTGGATAATCACGTTCACTAACTGCTGCACATACCCCCGCTTGTCACGCACGTGCAACAATTCGGGGAAACCGCCGTCCTGCAAGTAGCGCAACAGCCCTTCCTGCCGAAAGGCAAGAGCCTGCGTGGTCAAAGAGGTAGTGTCAATTTTATTCGCATCACAATACTCCGCAAACGAGAACGGGAATAGCCGTATCTCGTTGTACCGTCCTGCCAGATGCGTTGCCCATTCGGCACTCAGGAGTTTGGCGTTGCTACCTGTTACTACAAGATGTACCCCTTGCCGCAACAATCGATTGACAAACAGATGCCAACCGTCCACGTTCTGTACCTCGTCTAAAAACAAGTACTCAAAGTCGCCATATACACGATACAGGCACGTCAATACGGTATTGAGGTCATCAATATGGATATTCGTCAAGCGGTCATCGTCAAAGTTGACAAACGCGTAGTTGATATTTGCTTCGCGCAACACTTTGTGACACAATACGGACTTTCCACTTCGGCGCACACCTATCACGATTTGTGCCAACGGACTTTGCAAATCGAACCATTGCTCCTCCATGCGTTTCACCCAAGAGGAGGGGCACATACGCTCTATTTCCTGCCGCTGGTCGGCTACCACTTGCAGTATTATTTGCTCTTCCATACCACTAAAAATATAATCTAACGCAAAGGTACTGATTTATTATGAATTACACAAATCTAATGCACTTATTTTCCTGTTTTCACTATTTTCTAATGCACTTATTTTCCTATTTTTGCTTTTTTCTAATGCACTTATTTTCTCATAAACAAAAAGGAAGCGTAGCCCAAGATCTACGCTTTCTTTGTTATACTGCATATTTCCAGTACTAATATGCCAAATAGCCTTTATATTTATAGTTATAATACCATTGTTTGCCTTTTCCACCTTTAGGTTCTGTATATAATTTGGTTGTGCTATAGATGGAATATGTGGTGTAGAAATTATTTTCACCTGTTACATTGATATAGGCATCATATACTTGTGGTGCATTTTTCTGTTGCTGTTTCTCTTCGGGAGACAAAACATTGTCGCACGTCTTTGCCCGCTCCGTATATTTCAAAATATAGGGTTCTGCATAATTGGCGACCTCTGCTATATAAAACTTATTTTCAATCACTTTGTCTTCTTGTTCCTCTCCGACGGAATAGGTAATATAGTTGGCAAATGTCAGAGGCGAATTATCCGCATCGAATGTCAGTTTTGCTGAATTAGCGGGATATTTGTTCAAATCGCAATCAAACAGCAAACCTTTTGAAATCGCATAACCGGATACTGCTTTGGAAGATTTGGGAGGAATAGACAAAATCGGTTGTTCAGTGGTTGCAACACTCGTTGAGATGCCATAATTTGCCGTATTGGTTGCTGTCAGGCTTCCGAATATAGCAGCACCCCAAGAAGCATCTACAGCAGCCGATTTACTTGCACCTATGGTTACACTACCGTTCGTGGCAGCAGCACCTGCTTTTGCTCCTACAGCCGCGTGTCCTGCTGCGGAATACGACTCCGCATACGTGGCAGATGTGGCAACCCCTACACTGCTACTGCTTGTCTTGGTAACGGTTTGCGGAGTGTAGTAGTCGTATGCCACCCCGTTTTTCATCAAGAATGTCTGACTTAGGTCTATATGGATGACTTTGTTTGTTTTGTTATAGAATACAAAACCGGCGTCGCCGCCATTGCTCCACAGATTATACTTCACAATACAATCTTCATTCTCATACAACAGACCTTCGTTTGTGCTTTGGGCGGTAGTTGCATTGTCAATGGATTTAGCCGTACAAACTTGTACATACTTGTAGGTCGTCCCGCAGGATGCCAGCATACTTGCACACAATATAAGTGTGCCATACAGAACAGAATGTGTTCTCATAATAATTTGTTTTTGTGTAAGAAAGGCTCCTGTTCCTACCGATTGGAATAAACAAAAAGCGTGGAGCCATCATCTCTGCTTATTCTTCATCCTGAGGTTCTGGAAATACCTTGTACACAAGAATAAACAACAATTGCCCACGCCTGATATGTACAAGATACCATTGCCTTCATAAGAAGTTATGGCATATTCATACACACCAATGGACATTTATTGCTATCTTGTCTTGGGTGTACGAAATTTTCCAGATTTCAGGATACCAAAACAAGCGTCAATAAACGCCTTCTATTTTATACGCCGAAGTTCATGAAGACACAAACCTCAGCGATTGCAAAAATACAATATTTTTTGCAAATACACAAAGAGGAAGTTAGATAAAGAGTGAAAAAGTATGCAAAAAATATGCAAGTACACGAAAAAGTATGCAAGTACACGAAAAAGTATGCAAATACACGAAAAGGTATGCAAGTTACACGAAAAAGCACCGGAACAGACAGGGGGCAGTGTCTGTTCCGGTGGCAGGTACGGTCTCTACCCTACAATCCGGCTGTAGAGACCCGTAAAATCACTCGCGAATAAGAATTACTTGCGGGGCTTGATGTCCAGTTTGACGGGACGTATCATATTCTCGGGCAGGAGGACAGTGTCCAACTCCTCTTTGGTGAGAATACCATGCTCAATCACAAGGTCGTAAACAGGACGCCCCGTAGCCAGTGCCTCTTTGGCAATCTTGGTGGAGTTCTTGTAGCCAATAATAGGATTGAGAGCGGTAACGATACCGATACTGCCCTTGATATAGTTGCGGCAACGCTCCTCGTCAGCCTTGATACCTTCGATGCAGTACTTGCGCAGCACATCGAAGCCATTCATCATAATCTCCATGCTCTCGAAGCAGCATTGTGCCATAGTCGGCTCCGCCATATTGAGTTCCATCTGAGCCGCCTCATTGCACATAGCCACGCACAAGTCATTACCAATCACCTTGTACGAAATCTGGTTCATCACCTCTGGAATGACGGGGTTCACCTTCCCCGGCATAATACTGCTACCCGGCTGACGGGCAGGCAGGTCTATCTCGTGCAGACCGCATTTAGGCCCTGAACCCAGCAGACGAAGGTCGTTGCTAATCTTGTTCATCTTGGTGGCAATACGGCGCAATACGCTCGAATAGCCAACCATACAACTGGTGTCGGAAGTAGCAGCCACGAGGTCTTCCGCCTCACGGATATTCCACCCCGTAATCTCGGCAATCGCCTTGGTGCAGAGTTTGTCGTAATCCGGCTCGGAGCAGATACCCGTACCGATAGCGGTAGCACCCATATTGATAGTCAGGAACTCGTCAGCGGCATCATTAAGGTGCTTGATTTCGTCGCGCAGGATAGACGCAAACGCGCCGAAAGTCTGACCGAGCGTCATAGGCACAGCATCCTCCAACTGGGTACGCCCCATCTTCAGCACGTTCTTGAACTCCTCGGACTTCGCCTCGAAAGCGTGAATCAGTGCCTCGTAGTGCTTCAAGAAGTTCTGATGCATCGCATAGAGACCGAGGTGAATAGCCGTAGGATAAGCGTCATTGGTAGATTGCGAGCGGTTGATGTGGTCGTTAGGACTCAAATAGGAGTATTCGCCCGGTTGGTGCCCCATGATTTGCAAGCCGCGGTTAGCAATAACCTCGTTGGCATTCATATTGGTGGTAGTACCTGCGCCGCCCTGAATCATATCCACGGGGAACTGGTCGTGCCATTTGCCAACCAGAATCTCCTCACACGCCTGCTTGACAGCACGGAACTGCTCATCGGTCAGCAGCCCGAGTTGATGGTTAGCCATAGCGGCACCAAGTTTGGTATATGCCAAACCGTTGATAAAGGTCGGGTAGTCTTTGAGTTTGAACTTGCTGATAGGAAAGTTCTCGATACCACGAAGGGTTTGTACTCCGTAAAGGGCATCGGCAGGAATTTGCAATTCGCCGATAAGATCGCTTTCTACACGAAATTGTTGTGCCATGATATTAAGTTTATATTTGTTGTTTTATTATCTTTACGATATAGTTGTTTACTGTCTTTACCATCCAGTTTCCCGTTAAAACCGAATGAACGCGCAAAGGTACAACATTTTCTTTGCATGTGCAAATTTTTATGACTATGTCAGTGCGCTTCGAGCCAGTTCTTGCCCACACCGCAATCCGCAATGAGCGGTACGGTGAGATGCACCACATTCTGCATCTCATTCACCACCAGATTGCGGGCACGTTCCACCTCGGCAAGCGGCACGTTGAAGTTGAGTTCGTCGTGCACCTGCATAATCATCTGCGTCTGCATACCTTCCTCTCCCAGACGGCGGTGGATAGAGACCATAGCCATCTTGATGATGTCCGCCGCAGTACCCTGAATAGGCGAATTGACAGCATTTCGCTCGGCAAAAGAACGCACAGTGGCATTGTGCGAAAGGATGTCGGGCAGGTAGCGTTTACGCCCGAAAAGGGTGACGGCATAGCCGTGCTGACGGGCGAACTCCTTCTGCCGCTCAATATAGTCTATGACACCAGGGAAAGCGGCAAAATAGTCGTCTATCAAGGCTTTCGCCTCACTACGCGGGCAATCCAACTGCTGTGCCAGTCCGAAAGCCGAGATGCCGTAGATGATACCAAAGTTGGCCGTCTTCGCACGCCGGCGTTGGTCTTTAGTCACCTGCTCAATAGGTACATTGAATATCTTCGCCGCCGTAGCAGCATGAATATCCTGCCCCGAACGGAACGCCTCAAGCAGATGCGGGTCTTGGGAGAAATGCGCCATAAGACGCAACTCTATCTGCGAATAGTCGGCAGAAAGGAACAGGCAGCCGTCATCGGGAATGACAGCACGCCGAATCAGTTGCCCGCGCTCGGAACGAATGGGCAGGTTCTGCAAGTTAGGATTGGAAGAAGAGAGCCGTCCCGTTGCCGTAACGGTCTGATTATAGGTAGTATGTATCTTACCATCCCTCGGGTCGATATAGGTCGGCAGGGCGGATATGTAGGTGGAAATCAGTTTCTTGAGTTCCCGATAATCCAATATCTTTCCCACAACGGGGTGCTTGTCTTTGAGGGCTTGCAGCACCTCCTCGGAGGTAGTGTACTGTCCTGTCTTTGATTTCTTGGGCTTAGGTTCTATCAGCAATCTGTCGAACAGCATCTCACCTACCTGACGCGGCGAATTGATATTGAACTGCTTGCAAGCCAGCGTATAAATCTGCTTCTCAATGTCAGCGAGTTCGGCAGTGAGTTGTATCTCCGCCTCATGCAGTTCAGCCACATCAATGCGCACGCCCGCCCGCTCCATATCGCGAAGCACCTGCACGAGCGGCAGTTCGACCTCGTTGTAGAGGTTCCACAATGCCGAGTCCGCTTTCAGCGCGTCCCAATTAACAGGCGCATCAGGATTGTAAGCGACCTCGGGATTGAGGAGATAGGAGACCAAACGGGGGACCTCAAGGACCTCCCCTGCCCCTCCTTCCAAGGAGGGGTTTTCAGTATTGGATAATGATTCCGGTATGGGTTCTGCAAACAAATCAAGCGTTTGCTCAACGGGCTTCTTAGTTTTGGCAGTGTCATTAAACCCCTCCTTGGAAGGAGGGGCAGGGGAGGTCTTCTTGAGCAACGAATTGAACTCCAACTGCTGATAAAGGGGCGTGAGGGCATCCCAATCGCGAGGTTTGAGAAGGAGGGCATCCTCGTCGAGGTCAATGGGCACATCTGTGCGAATAGTGGCGAGGAAACGCGAGAAACGTATCTGCTCCGCCTGCGACTCCACTTTCGTCTTCAACGCGCCTTTAAGTTCAGCAGTACGGGCGAGCAGACCGTCAATAGAGCCGAACTGCTGCAAGAGTTGCACGGCTGTTTTCTCCCCCACCCCTTTGCAGCCCGGAATATTGTCGCTGGCATCGCCCATGAGTCCGAGCAAATCAATGACCTGCAATTGGTTGGTCAGTCCGTACTTGGCGCAGACCTCAGCAGGACCGAGTTTTTCGAAGCCGCCCGTATGACGCGGGCGATACATATATATATGGTCGGAGACAAGTTGCCCGTAGTCCTTGTCAGGCGTCGCCATATAGACCTCAAATCCCGCCCTTTCTGCTTTGCCTGCGAGGGTGCCGATAACATCATCCGCCTCGAAACCTTGTACCTCAAGCGTGGTGATATTCATAGCATGAAGGATAGACTGAATACGAGGCACCGCCCAACGGATGTCTTCGGGCGTCTCTTCGCGCTGTGCCTTGTACTGTCCGTACGCCTCGTGGCGGAAAGTAGGTCCGTGCGGGTCGAATGCTACGCCGATATGCGTAGGGCTGACGCGTTTCAAGAGGTCGTCGAGCGTGACGACAAAGCCGAACACGGCGGATGTATTTTCGCCACGTGAATTCATACGCGGCGTGCGGATGAAAGCGTAGTATGCGCGATATATCATCGCGTACGCGTCTATGAGAAGGAGGGTCTTTTTCATTGTTTACAATTAAGAATATATTTACACCGCCATTTTATGCTATTTTGTGTAGTTTACACCGCCAAACACCATATTTACACCGCCAAATCAGGTTTAGTCGGCATAATAACCGCCCTTTTTTGCAACTCCTTGGAAATGGATTTTACCCTCTGATTTAAGTACTCCCACATAGCGTTGTATAGTGCGCAGGCTGCGCCCTGTGCGTTCTGACAAAGCAGGAGCGTTCAGTCCCGGTTGGCTAACAATGATTTGGAGTAGTTGTTCCTTAAAATCAGTCAGTTTCTTATCAGGTTCTGTATCATGGAACAGCCGCAATATGTCCAATTGGGTCATACAAACACGGTCTGCAACAAACGCGGTAAAGACATCCGACTCTTTATGTCCTTGCTCCAATGCCGCAATATATTCGGCGCGGCAAACGGCAGGAATGATGGCGATATTATAATCGTTTCGCATTAGTGCCATATTCATCAGCAGGCGTGATACACGTCCGTTGCCATCTATAAACGGATGAATATAAACAAACCTGCGGTGCAACTCTGCCGCTAATTCCACAGGGTGTATCTTGCCCTCGTGATTATTGTACCAATCAACCAACTGCTTCATACGTTTGGGTATTTCCGCTACAGGTGATACGGCATACTGACTTCCGCTTATGAATACGGGCACCTTGCGATACACTCCTGCACGGTCAGGGTCTATTTGTTGATAGAATAAGCGGTGAATAGTACAGATAACCTCTTCTGTAAGTTGTGCAGAGCGGCTTATTTCATAAAGGAAATCGTATGCTTTGGCGTGTCCGACTGCCTCATACATATCACGCAGCGGCTTGCCCTCGATGGTCAAACCATCTTCGATAACCACTTTTGTTTCGGACTCGGTCAGACTATTACCTTCCAATGCATTGCTGGTATAGGTCAACCCCACGCGATAGTACTCACGCAGGGACTTGAGCGTCTCCTGCGATAACGGACGATATGCCCATAACGCCTGCTGTTGCCGTTCACATTGAGCAAGTTTTTTATGTAAGTCCTGTTTGGTTATCATAGTTTCATGATACTTCGACAAAAAAGAATCTTTTTCATTGTTGCAACTGAGGGTACAAAGTTACAAAAAAAAAACGGATAATGCAAGTGTTTTTGAGCAATTATCGGAACAAAACGGTTACATCTTGCATATTTGCGCAAATAGTAGTACCTTTGCGCTCCAATGCCATTGAATGACACACATATTGCTTTTCCCCCTGCCGCATATATGTCCGTTGACTGGGTGGAGGTTCCGTACTATCCGAACGGAGTACGTGCCGGAATGCCGACAGACACGGGCGATGACACACACGAGACGATAGCCATCCCCCGCCAGTTTGCAGCCGACATATCGTTTGTGGTGCCGGTGAAAGGTCAGTCGATGCGTGATTTCGATCTCAAAGAAGGCGACCAGTTGCTGGTTCATTACGGCGAATGCGCGGACAACGGCGATTTCGTTATCGCGTGTGTGGACGGCGGCAACACGGTGAAAGCGTTTTACGAAGACGAGAACGGCGACCGCTGGCTGATACCCGGCAATCCCGATTTCCAGCCCATCCTGCTGTCCTCCGAAAGCAATATGCGTATTGTAGGGGTGGTGAAGCGCATTATTCACGAACTGCCGCGCGTGAGCATGCGCGAATGTGCGCGTATTGTTCGCAGCCAGAAGAGCACCCGTCCGAACCGCCGTGCGTCGGAGTTTCCGTTGTTCACGAACACCGCTATCCGCGAGGGGCGGTGCGAGCGCGTGTTCGAGTTGCTGCAACGAGCGGCAGAAGGCACCGTGACCGACCTGATGCAAGAACTCCACCATCAGTCGCTCATCGGAAACATCGACTACAAGTCGTTCAAATCCACCACTTTACGTGAGATATTGGTGGAGTATTTAGGCATTACCTACGGCTACGAGAATATCCGCCGTCACCGCTTGGACTGAGTCGTGAGCGGCTGCAGCGTGAGCGCAGCAAGGGTTGCCGAGACTGGAAACACTATCCTATAACCAACTTATAACCATCCTATAACAAATTTCCGAGTGTATATGCGGGAATCCTCTGCCCCGCAAAACGGGATGGACCACCTGACCGGCTGACCACCTCTTTCTATAATATATACACACACGTACGCGCAGGCGGGGGTATATATTATAAATGGAGCCGGTCTGGTGGTCAGGTGGTCGCCTGACAATCATGAATGATGAATTATGAATTATCCGGTGTGTGATTGCGCACTATGCGCAACAAAAGGGGCGAAAATGATGTACCTTTGCAGTGTCTTTCGAAAGACAGTTGAGAGTTGATAGATTAGAATTGAGAGCAGTTTTATAAGTAGAAAGTTTTTCAGTTTTGCACGTGCGACTCTCTACTATCCACTCTCAACCACACTCAACTCTAACCCATCAACTATCAACTTCTATCAACTATTAACTAAAAACTATCAACCAATTATGGCAAAGTACATACCAATGGATCTCTTGTCGTCGTTGCGCGGCAAGGTATGCGGTCACAGCGATGTCTATTTCGCCCAACGCGGCGGTACGCACTACACGGGGAAGATATGCAACCCTCGCACGAGTGCCCCCAACGCGACCGAAAAGGCTATCCGCACCAAATTCGGTACCGTCCGCAAAGCGGTTCTTGCCCTGAGCGAGCAAGAGAAAGCCACCTACGCCGCGGCGTACAAGAAAAACCCCAAGGGCTACGCCACCCTCCAAGGCTATATGTTCGGCGAGGAGTACAAGAAAGGGGCGTAAACCGCAGACAAATCAGGAAATCACAAATCATCAAATTGTAAATTTATGGCACATATCACTTACATCGACCCCGTGAAATCGGTATCGGGGAAACTGTCGAAAAAGAGCAAAGTAACCTTTATGGTACGTCAAGCCGCAACGTCGAATGCGGCAATGTTGGAGAACCCGAACTACACTCACATCATGGGCAAACGCACGACCCCCGTCAGCCAGTCGGAACGCGAATACCGCACCCGGTTCGGCAAGATTTGCGCGGCAACCACCAAACGTCTGAAAGACACGAGCAAGCAGCCCGCCGACCAAGCCGCATTCAAGGCACAGACCCAATACCGCACGCTGCGACAGTACGTATGGCACCAATGCGAGGGAGAAGTGGCGTAAAGTAATGTACGATTTACGAATTTACGATTTACGAATTTATTGGGAGATTTGGGGGAATTTGATTATTTACACCATCTGCCCGATAACGGTAAATTGTACATCGCCCGCAGGGTACAAATCGTACATAAATTTGAAAATCGTAAATTCGTAAATCGTAAATACTATGATGAAGCATTTTCAACTGATATTGGCGGTTGGGTTGGTGGTTTTCGGTTGCGGGCTGTTGGTGGCGGGGATATGTATTCCGCCAGCAGGGGTGATTGACAGCAGCGTGCTGGTCGCCTTCGGTGAGATACTGACGTTTGCAGGAAGCCTCGTAGGGATAGATTACCACTATAGGTACAGAAAATAAATGTACGATTTACGAATTTACGATGTACGATTTATTTGGAGATTGGGGATGATTGGGTCATTTGCTCCGTCTGCCAGCCGATAACGAGGAATCGTAAATTGCCCGCAGGGCACAAATCGTACATAAATTCGTAAATCGTAAATAATTAAATAATAAACATCTTTATGATACTGAAACTGATACGCGATACTGCAAGCCCCTCTTTTGGAGGGGATGGAGAGGTCGGACATTTGTATATCGACGGCGTTCTGTTTTGCACAACGCTGGAACGGCACGGAGTGGAGATACTTGCACTGTGGTACACGGTGAGCGTGACGATGTCGCCGAAATTCAAGCGGCTGCTGCCGATAGTGAACGACGTACCCGGGCGGTCGGGGATACGGTTCCACGTCGGCACCAAGCCCGAGCACTCGGCGGGGTGCATTCTCGTCCCATCGCGGGATATAGAAAACCGACTGACCGAAACCCTACTACAAGCCCAACGGAGACATGAAACGGTATATCTGGAAATATGCGATAGCAGGCATCCTGCTGACAGGGTGCAAGACTTACAAGACTCCCTCCATCTCCCCCTTCAAAGGGGGAGAGTGCAGAACGGAGACAAGTGCTGCACTTGACAGCACATATAGACATGACAGCATCTATATACGCGAGTACGCCCGCGGGGATACGGTTTATCTGGACCATTGGCGGGAGAGGTGGCGGGAGCGAGTGGTGGTGAAAACCGACACGGTGTATCGAGACAGGGAGGTGACGGTACAACTACCGCCCGAGAGGTATGTCCCCCGAGCGGTGAAAGGATTGGCATGGACAGGCGCAGCAACGATAACGGTGCTCCTGCTATGGGTGGCATGGCGGATATGCCGCCGATAGGCATTACCAGTCGATGGGCGGGAGGTTATGGGCGGTGAGGTAGCGGTTGGCGGCGGAGAAATGTCCGCATCCGATGAAGCCGCGGTAGGCACTGAGGGGACTGGGGTGCGGGGCGGTGAGGACAAGGTGACGCTTGCGGTCGATGAACTGCCCCTTGCGCTGGGCATAACTGCCCCAGAGCATAAAGACAAGGTTCTCACGCTGCTCGTTGAGGGCAGCGATGGCGGCATCTGTGAGTTCCTCCCAGCCTTTGTTCTGATGGCTGCCGGCACGGTGCGCCTCGACGGTGAGCGTGGCGTTGAGCAGCAAGACTCCCTGTTCCGCCCAACGGGTGAGGTCGCCCGATACGGGGACGGGTTTGCCGAGGTCGCGGTTGAGTTCCTTGTAGATATTATCCAAGGACGGCGGGACCGGCACGCCGTCTGCGACGGAGAAGCAGAGCCCCTGCGCCTGTCCGGGTTCGTGGTACGGGTCCTGCCCGATGATGACCACGCGGACGCGGTTGAAAGGGCAGATGTCGAAAGCACGGAAGATTTGTGCAGCAGGAGGGAAACACTGCCGCGTGCGGTACTCCTGTCGCACGAACTGCGCGAGCAACCCGAAGTACGGTTTGTCGAACTCGGGTTGCAAGACCTGCCGCCAACTATCTTCTATTCTAACTTGCATAGATACAGACCTCCCCAACCCCTCCAAAGGAGGGGCTCAGGAGTTTTTTTATTCTACGATAAGCATAGCGTCGCCATAGTCACCGAAGCGGTAGCCCTCTTTGACGGCGACATTGTAGGCGTTCATCACGTTGTCGAAGCCTCCGAAAGCCGCCACCATAATCAGTTGGGTGGACATCGGCATATAGAAATTGACGAAGAACGCGTTCGCCACGGTGAAATCGTACGGGGGATAGATGAACTTGTTAGTCCATCCGTTGTACTCTTTGATTTGCCCGCTGGCTCCCACGACATGCTCCAATGCGCGCATGACCTCCGTTCCGACCGCGCACACCTGCTTGGCAGCGGCATGGGCACGGTCCACCGCGTCCACCACGGGCTGACGGATAATCACCTGTTCGCTATCCACCTTGTGCTTGGTGAGGTCCTCGACATCAATGGGTTTGAAATTGCCCAATCCCATGTGCGAGGTGAGTGTGTAGGTTTCCACACCGCGAATCTCGAGCCGCTTGAGCAGATTCTTGGAGAAGTGCATGCCTGCTGCGGGTGCCGCAACCGCCCCGACATTCTGAGCAAAGATGGTCTGGTAGCGTTCCGCATCCATCTCGCCGACAGGGAGGTCGCTGAAGACACGCTCGTACTCCTTCTGCGTATCTTCGTCCATAGGACGTTGGATATATTTGGGCAGCGGCGGCGTGCCCATCGCATAGAGGTGCTTGATAAAGTCGTCGCCCTCGTAATC
The DNA here is from genome assembly GCA_934667275.1 of uncultured Bacteroidales bacterium. Taxonomy (GTDB): domain Bacteria; phylum Bacteroidota; class Bacteroidia; order Bacteroidales; family Paludibacteraceae; genus Colicola. Next base: position 71,732 of record CAKULK010000007.1, read on the forward strand.
GGTGAGGAAGCGCAAGGTGCGGCCACGGGAAGTGGTGTTGTCGATGACCTCGGCAATGATAGTGGCATCCTCGTCGAAGAAGAGTTTGTTGCCGATACGAATCTTGCGTGCGGGGTCCACGAGCACATCCCAATAGCGGTTCTCGTGCTGCAGTTCGCGCAAGAGGAAGACTTCGATATTAGCCAGCGTCTTCTCCTTTTTGGCATAGAGGCGTGCGGGGAAGACCTTGGTGTCGTTGGCGATGAAGATGTCGCCTTCGTCAAAATAGGAAGCCATGTCGCCGACCCGGCGATGCTCAATCTCTCCCGTTTTCATGTGGAGCACCAACATACGTGCCTCGTCGCGGAAACGGCTCGGGAATTGTGCAATCAAGTCGTCAGGAAGTTTGAATTTGAAATTACTCAGTCTCATTATCAATCACTTATCTCATTATCTTTTTATGTGCCTCGTTGTCAATTAATTGTTCAAACTGCGGGAAGGTGATGCAATCGTTGATGGTGATATCGCCCACCTTTGTTCGCCGCAGTGCAATGAGGTGCGCCCCGCTGCCGAGCCGCAGTCCGATGTCGCGCGCCAAGGCACGGATGTAGGTGCCTTTGGAGCAGACGATGCGCAGTTCGAGTTGCATAGCAATCTCATCGAACCGCAGGATTTCTATCTCATCGATGACCAGCAGTTTGGGTTTGAGTTCCGCCTCCTCGCCATGGCGTGCCAGTTGGTACGCCCTTTTGCCGTCCACCTTGACGGCCGAGAACATAGGCGGGACCTGCCATTGTTCGCCGAGAAACCCGGGAATCGTCTTCTCGACCAGTTGGCGCGTGATATGCGCGGTAGGATAGGTGCAATCGACGGGTTTCTCGAGGTCGAAACTGGGGGTGGTGGCTCCGAGTTGGAGGGTAGCCACATACTCTTTCCGGTGCGCCTGCAGTTGGTCGATGAGTTTGGTTTTGCGTCCGGTGCAGACGACGACCACGCCCGTAGCCAAAGGGTCCAAGGTGCCCGTGTGCCCGACCTTGAGTTTTTTCAATCCCAAGCGATGGCACAAGAGCCACCGCGCCTTGCCCACCACATCGAAACTGGTCCAACGATAGGGCTTATCGAACGCCAATATCTCCCCCTCAACAAAGTCCATAGACGATGGCGAAAACGCCTGCGCAAAGGCAATAGACGGCGAAATAAATTAGTTTTTGCCGGCGTACAATATCTATCATAAAGCGGCATGCAAAGCAGCCCGTGAGGAATGCGGCGAGAAACCCGACAATCATCGGAACAATGCCCAACGTGCTTGTCACCTCCCCCTTGAGGGTGTCCAGCAACTCGAGGAACGCCTCGCCCAAGACGGGAATCAAGACCATAAGGAAAGAGAACTTGGTGACACTCTCTTTTTTGACGCCACAAAGGAGCCCCGTGGCAATGGTGGTGCCGCTACGGCTGAGTCCGGGAAGGACGGCAACGGCCTGCGCACAACCGATGATAATGGCATCTTTGTAGCCCACCTCGTGGCCCCCATCGGCACGGCGTTTGCAGAGCCACTCGCTGAGATAGAGCAGCAACGCCGTGATACACAGACAGACACCCACCAGCAGCAAGCCGTGCCCGAAAAGGTTCTCGACCTTATCTTTGAAGAACATGCCCACGATGAAAACGGGTATCATAGACACCAGAATCATGGCGACATAGTTCTTTTCCTCGTTCCACTTCGCCGTGGTGAACGTGCCACGAAAGAGTTGTGCGACCTCCTTCCAAAGGATAACCAGCGTGGAGAGGACGGTTGCCGTATGCACCACAATGGCAAAGGTAAGGTTCTCTTCCCCCGCAGTACCGAGAAGGGCCTGCCCAATCTCCAGATGTCCGGACGAAGAGACCGGCAGGAACTCGGTAAGTCCCTGGATGAAACCCAGTATCAGTGCTTCCCACCAACTCATTTCTTCTTAGGCTTATAGAGAATCGCGGCAATCATGACAACAAACCCGAACAAGGAAATCATGGGTCCCACCGTAATACGGCGTACGGAGAAGATGTCGGGATTATATTCTGTGGCACCACTGGGTGCACCGGTCATGAGTGCAAAGCCGAGAACGATGATGACGAAACTGGCGGCAATGAGGACAAAGTTCAGTTTAGGGAGATTAAATTTCATACATCTTATTGATTTTCATTCGTATATATCGATTGGTGGCTAACCAAGAAGCCACAAAAGTGATGGCAACTCCGCTGAACAACACGACCGCCACGACAAAGGAGATGTTCTGCCACGTAAGAGGGAAGAGCATGACGCCCAAACGCGCCTTGCAATAGTAGAACGCCCCCGCCAAAGCCGCCAAAGCCACGGCACTTGCCTCCAGCCCCATAATCACGTTGCGCCGGATGAAAGGCCATTTGATGACCCACGGCGTGGCGCCGACAAGACGCATGGTGTTGATAAGGAAACGTTTGGAATAGACCTGCAGTTGGATGGTATTGCTGATAAGCACCAAGGCGATAACGAGTAACGCCGCCGCAATGGCAAGCAAGATGAGCGAGGCTTCGCCGATATTGGTGTCGAGCATCTTGACGACATCCTCCTGATAGATGACCTTGTCCACGTAGGGGAGCGTCTTGAGGCGTGCCTCGACGCCGGCAATACTGTCGGCTTGTGCATACTCGGCTTTAAGATGCACCTCATAGGAGTCGGTGAGGGGGTTGTAGCCCAAGAACTTCTGCGGGTCTTCCCCCAGATTGTCGATATGCTCCTGCAGCGCCTCGTCGCGCGAAATATAGCGTGCATCCAGACAATACGGAGCCACATTCAGGAGCCGTCCCAGACGGGCAGTCTCCTCTTCGGAAGCGGCATCGGTAAGCACCACCGACAGGACCACATTCTCGCGCACTTGGCGCACCAATTCATGTGCAGACAGGAGTACGATACACTCCAACCCAACCAAACACAACACCAACGCGATGGAAATCGTGGTGGTGAGGTACATATTGAAAAAACGATGATGTTGTTTCATTTCCACAAATGATTGGTACAATGAAGACAGAGGCTGCCCACACGTAGATAAGGCAGCCTCTGTATGCAACGGATTAGTACTCCCAGAGGTCCTGTTCGGTACTCAATAGTTCCCATTCGATACGCTTCTGCTCCTTTTGAATCTCTTCGTAGGTTTTTGCGTAGTCGGGAATCATGCGGTCGTAGATATTGCTCTCCCCCACGAGATAGGAGGTGTAGAGTTTCTTGATGAAGAACTCGTCGTAGGTGACACGCTTGGTGTCGTTGCGGCGCGGCATGATGTACTGCTGCGCCATATACGGACGGAACGAGTCGAAGGGCACCCAGAACAGAATCTGTCCGTACAACGCCTCCATAACGGGCATATCGTCGTAGTAGGTGGTATTGTCGGAGTGCATGGGTGCGATGGCCATAATCTTGGTGTAGAGGCGCGAATAGTGGCGGTCGAAGAATACGACCTCCTGAATCATGTATTTGAGTTGGTTGCGCACAAAGCCCTTGTAGGAATAGTTGTTGAACCGCATCTCCTTGTTGATGGAGTCGTAGTTGAGCAACATGTACTCCGAAGTAGCGATGTCGCCATCTCCGAGTTCGCCCGTACGGTCGGTGTTGAGCAAGGAAGGAATCACCTCGCGCCCCATCGGCGGCAGGTTGAAATAGGGCTTTATATCTCCCACGTCCGACGACTTCTCGTAGACCGGCATCCCCTTCTGGATAGCCCCGAGCATGACCTTGAACAAGGAACTATACTGCGGGTCTTCGGAGGATACGGGCGTGTAGAGTTGGTAGTTCTGCTTGAAGCGCATATCGATGATACGATATACCACACGGGACCACACGACATCGTCTGCACGGTGAGAGACACTCACCAGCGTATCAGCCGATTCGGACAGTTCCTGCGTCTCCAAACGCACGATACCCATATCGTCAAAAAACGAGTTGATACGATGTTGCGCCTGAGCAACCGTCATGCTCAAAAGCGCGAACGCAATAATACATACTTTCTTCATAATTACACCTTATTAGTTGAGCTCAATGGGAAGACCACGGAGTTGAATCTCTTTGCCGTCCGGTCCCTTGGCTTTGATATACTGCAAGTTGACCATATTGCCTTGTTTGAGTTTTTTGATGGCAGCAAGGGTTTTCTGGTCGAATTTGTCGCCCTTTACAGAGAGGGAAGCACCCGTAGGCAACTTGACTTGGAAGCCCGTGATTTCGAACTTCGCCTGCACCAGTCCGTCAGCACCATAGGAAGCCACGATGCGGTTGGACGGGTTGACGAGTTGCGAGCGCGGGATTTTGGTTTCCTCGGTGGGAACGCCATTGATTTCAAAATAAGCATCCGGACGAGGCAGGTTCTTGACACGATAGACATACGAGCCCATGAGTGCCGCACGTCCGTTAACATCGGCGTACACCTCAATGGTCATTTTGTCGGGCGTGCTGCTACCCGGTTTGATAATCCACAGACCGTTCTTCTGGGTTACCGAAGCCCCAGCACACTTGATTTGCAACTTATGGCTGCTGACACCCGGTACAGAGATAGAGAACGGGTTGTCGTAGCCGCGGTACATAATGTTGAGGTCGGTGTTGGAAATGGTGGCACTCGGTTCGCCCACGGTGTACTCGCGTTCGAAAGGCAGATACTGCATCACGCCCTGCTGGTCCATATAACCAATCTTACCGACAATCTTCTGCGTACCGATGCTATTGGCAACAATCTCGTATACGCCATTGCCGCCGATTTGCTGTCCATTGACATAGTACTCCGGGGTTTGCGTAGAGTCGATAGCCGCCAAGATGATTTGTGCTGTGTACTTGTTTCCCTTGATGACATAGTCAGACGCAGGAATGACGTAAGCGTTGAACTTATTCACACGCAAGTCGCCGGCATCGGTGGCAGCCAAGAGGTGTTGCACGACCTTACCCTCGCAGTTGCGGACATCGTTCTGCAACTTGGTGAGTACGGTGATGGAAGCACACATAGGCATCTCGTGGAAGATGGCATCTTCCCAAGTGACTACCTGCCCCTCGGCATTGGTGCCATCGCTGATGGAGAAAGTAGCCTCCAACTCGGTGTCCAATGCTTCGGTGTCGCCCGTAATCTCTTCCAGGAAATTGCGATACTCAATGATTTTCTGTTTCAAGACAGCGGCATTGCCATCGTTGATAGCATATTGCTGGGGGATGTTGGTGTCGTCTTTCTTGCTAATCTCGCGGACAGCGGCATTGGCTTTTGCCTTTTTGCCATCTGCCATACGCACCATCTCATCCTTGAAGTTCTGCACATAGGCATAGAACTCGTCCGACTTCTCCTTGACCGTCATGGCTTTCTGGTACCATTCCTCGGTTTTGTCGGGGTTCTTGTCGAGTGCGGCACGGAACTGCGCATAGATATTCTCGTTGCTGCTTACCGTGGTTTCAATGGTAGAATGCAGACTATCGTCCACCTGCGTGTATCCGTTGAGGATAGCCGCGCTGACGTTCAGTGCCAACATAGCGGTCAGCACCAAATACATCATACCAATCATTTTTTGTCTCGGGGTCTCCGGACAGTTTTTGGCTCCACCCATAGTTAATTAAGAATTAAGAGTATTAATAATTAATTATTGGGAGATTATGCCAGCGCATTGAGCATATTGCCATATACCTTGTTAAGGTCTGCCACCTGGACAGCCAGTTTCTTGGCACCAGCCTCGTAAGCCTCGTGGCTCTTCATAGCCTCGGTAGCCGTGTCGGTCATTTTCTTGACATTAGCCGTGAGGGTGTCCACTTGTGCATTGACTGTCTTCACCTTGTCCGCCTGTGCGCTATAGGCGTCCACCTGTGCCTGCACAGCCTTGAGTTGCAACTCGTAAACGGCATTCAGACTTGCCAACTGACCTGCCATAGAAGTTACATTGGCCTCATACTTCTTGGTACCCTCTGCCACTTTCTGCATATCTGCAGTCACCTGTGCGTAGGTGGAGCCCAATGCCTCGCTATGCTCTGCTACGGACTTACCAGCCGCAGCGAACTGCTGAGCAGCAGCACCGGCAGCGTCCAACTTCTCGCTCAGGCTGTTGGTAGCGGTAGCGACCTTGCCGAGTTCACTGAGTTGAACAGCAGTCTTTGCCAAATCATTGATGCCATTGCGGAGAGACTCCATCTCCTTGTCACTCAGAGCGGGAGCAGCAGCACCTTGTGCCGCGGGGGCTACACCACCTTCCGCACCTGCGCCCAGCAATGTGGGTTTCGGACGGCTCTGCATCTCTGCCAACAAGTTGGGTTCGGTACCATACTCCAGCAACTGCGGGAAGACATTACCCCAATGGAACTCGGGATGCGGTTCTTCCAAGCAACCAATCAAGAACAAGAAAGCCTCGGTAATCATACCAGCCATCAGCACGGGACCAGCACCAGGAAAGTGCATAATTTTGAACAATGCGCCGATGATGACCACAGATGCGCCAATCGAGTAAACGCAATTGACCACCTTTTTTCCTTTGTAAGACCCATACGCGTGCATAAATTTAGCCCACATACCTTGTTTTGGTTTTGCAGCATCTTGCTCTGCGATAACTTCTTTAGCCATATTCGTTTTTAAGTTATTTGTTTTTATCAGGTTGTATTTATTTAAGGTTAATTTCAATCTCCCATGTACGAGCGCACGCAACGGAAGCCAATATAAGAACGGCTCTCATACTGGTATTCGTAGGAACGGACACCGCACTGCAAATAGTAACTGACATCTTTCCAACTGCCGCCCTTTACCACTTTGCGCTTGAGCACATCGGGGTCGGACTTGCGCGCCATATAAGGGAAGTCAGGGTTCATATCATGTACCGTGGCGTTGGCAGCATTGGAATAGGACGAAGAGGTCCACTCTGCCACATTACCCGCCATATCAAACAAACCGAAATCATTCGGACGGAACTGTGCAACCGCCATTGTGGTGGTTCCCGTGTCGTCGCCGTAAGCACCACGATAGGGCTTGAAGTTAGCCAAGAAACAGCCCGTAGCGTCACGCGCATACTTGTCGCCCCAAGGATACATAGCCATCTTGCGACCGCCGCGAGCGGCATATTCCCACTCCGCCTCGGTAGGCAGGCGGTAGGCGTTGGCATGAATCTTGCCAGCGGAAGCCAGATAGTGCGAACGCCAGTTGCAGAACGCCTGTGCCTGCTCCCATGTAACACCGACAACAGGATACTCCGAATAGCCCGGCATACTGAAATAACTATGCAACAGCGGGTCGTTGTAGGAGTACTGGAAATCGCGAATCCATACCAAGGTATCGGGATAGACACAGATAATCACGTTGGTGAGAATATCTCTCGGTTCGCGCAAAGGACGCTCAATAGTCTTGGAGAAAATCTCCTCGTTCTCCACCCAAAACGTATCCACACGAACAGAAGCACCCTCCGGATAACGGCCGCGTACGACATCGAACTTGTTGCGATAGAACTTGGCCTGATCCATATTTTCCCAAACATAATTGTAGTGCAACATCGTGGTACGAAGTGCGCCGTGTCCCTCATCGTAGAACATCGGAGCCAATGCTTCCGACACAGGGTCATCCAAGACGAAACGCTTCTCCCAAGGTATTTTCTTCTTCCAATTGATGGCGTATCGCTCTTCGTCATCCGTCTCATATTTAGGCTTTACGGCATATTCGCTCTCTATACCATCTTCACCAATCAACAGCGTGTAAGCAATAGAGTCGCGCACCCAATTGACAAACTGGTGGTACTCATTGTTGGTAATCTCGGTCTCGTCCATCCAGAAAGAGTTGACAGACACCATGACATTGTTGTCTTGCTGAGCAAAAACGGCAGACTGCGTGTTCGGTCCCATAAGGAAAGAACCTTTGCGCACGAACACCATCCCATAAGGATTTGCCTCTTTGAAAGAGCCTCCCTTGCGGATTCCCACCAATTCGCCAGCAGGTTTGTTGCAAGCCACCAAACTGAATGCTAACGCTACGATTGGCAATACTTTTGTTACCTTCATATAACTTTTTGCTTTATATAATTTGCTTATAAATATCTGACACTCTTGTACTTGTTGGTCCTTTTCGGCTTCAGGATATTGAATCCGTAGGCCAAATACAACTCGTGCGAACCATACGTCTCACGTATCAAGCCATTGGCGGGCAACTCGAACGTATAGCCCAACTGCAGCCCGTTGATGATATCCACTCCCAGTATCACATTCACGCTCCCCGCTATACGATAGCCCAATCCGAACCTGTACCGCTCCACCACCTGTGCCAACATCGTAAGGTTCAAATCCCAACTCTGGAAATCCGTCTGCAACATAGCACTCGGCATCAGCATCCACCGTTTGTCGCGGAGCCTCCAATTATAGCCTCCCGACACGTACATCGTCCCCCTCACACCGATTTCAGCCTTGTCGCTCCACTTCAGTTTGGGCTGCGTGACATGTCCGTAAGCGGCTCCCACCCACCAAGAAGGCGCGGCGTAGCAGATACCCAACACCATGTCGAACCCCATACCCGACACCCCTTTTTCGCTACCGCCCGTAGCAATAGGAATGGCATCGTCGTTAGGCGTGTGGTAGGCATTGTCTTCCACCTGGGAGATATTGCTCAAGTTGACACTATCCACCGCAAAACTCAAGTTCATAAACCCAAGGTCGGCACCCACGCTCAACCAGCCCTTCCCAATGCGCTGCCGGTAGGCATACTGCACATAGAAACTCTGGTTAGAGAACAGACCGAAACGGTCGTTCATAAAGCGTACTCCCGCGCCATGCTGGGTTTTGCCTATCACAAACGGCGACGAAAACGAGAAGAACGTAGTCATCGGTGCATCCTTGATACCGGTGAATTGTATCCGGTGACTACCAAAAACCCGCATCAGTTCACCATCTCCCACCGCCGCAGGATTATAGGCCGTCTGCATAAACATATACTGCCCTATCTGCGGGTCGAACTGCGCCCGTATCAACGCTACGCAGCACCACAATCCGCACAATAGTACAATATATCGCTTCACATCATTGCTCTTTTACCATTCTTTGTCCGACGCGGGAGAATCAATACTCTTCCTCGTCGAAAAAGAAATCATCTTTCGTAGGATAATCAGGCCACAAATCCTCGATAGATTCGTAGACCTCCTCATCATCCTCAATCTCCTGAAGGTTCTCAATAACCTCCATCGGCGCTCCCACACGCTGAGCATAATCCAGCAACTCGTCTTTGGTTGCCGGCCACGGAGCGTCCTCCAACTTTGTGGCTAATTCCAGGGTCCAATACATAATCTAATCGGCACACTATGTGCATGTTTACGAAATAATCGCGCAAAAGTAGTAAAAAGATTTCACATACACAAAACTTTGCGCGCTTTTTTCTTATTTTTCCCAAGCCACAGGCGCAATTTGTTCGTTGTGCCCGATCCATCTTGCCAAGACAAAACAATAATCGCTCAAACGATTGACAAAACAAAGCACGGTGCCATTGGTATCTACCCCGCTTTCCGCGCCCCAACGGACGATATTCCGTTCCAACCGCCGTGCAACCGTACGGCAGACATGGCAGCGCGTCATCGCCTCATTGCCCGCAGGAAGGACGAAAGCCCGCAGCACGGGCAGTTCCGCCTGCATCCTGTCAATCCACTCCTCCAAGCGATGAACGTCTTCCGCAGGGAAAGGGAGATCGGAACCCGCCAAGATGGCTCCTATGTCAAAAAGGCGATTCTGCACCCACTGCAAGTCGCGACACGCGCCCTGCGCCCAAGCCGCCTGCGTCTTATCCAACTCACTGCGCAACAAGCCGACAAAACTATTCAACTCATCCGCCGTGCCATAAGCCTCCAAACGCCAATCCGCTTTCGAGACACGTTGCCCCGTAGCCAGCGAAGTCTCGCCCTTATCTCCTGTTTTTGTGTAGATTTTCATATACGTAATTTGTAGTTTTTATGCAGATAATCAGGGTCAAAGAACACCAAGCCCATCTTCCACAAGTCCATGGTGGAGGTGACATCCTCGCGTTCACAAACGGCTTGCCACGCAGCGTGCATGTCACGATTGTGGTATATATCATCCAATATCACCACACTCTTGCACGAGACATGCGCCGCTATCGCATCAAAATAGCGCAAAGCAGCCTCCTTGGTATGGTTGGCATCAATAAACGCAATATCCACGGTATCAGAAAGATGCAAAGCAAACGTATCGTCAATATCTCCGACAACACCCGTGATATTACGAATCCCCAGTTTTGTCCAATTGAACCGCGCCATATCCATCACCGCAGGACAACCATCAAACGTCAGCACATGATTGCGGCTATCCGCCATAGCAAGATAGGCGGTAGTGATACCCAAACTCGTACCCAACTCAATGATATTCAAGTCCCTGCCTTCTTCCTCCCGCACCTGATGCCCCAACCAATTGACGAGCCGGAACAGCAGTTCGCCATACAGGCGCGGCTCAAGGTCGGTCTTGGCAATATCACTTACCATACGTTTGCGCGAAGTACCCTGATTGGCACCCGAACCAAAATCCACATAATCAATAAGTTTCGGAGCCCGCAGCATCGCCTCGCGCCTTTCTTCTATTTGCGCCCATGCGTAGTACGCGTGCGAGTCGTACATAACCATCCGCACCCATTCAAAGAGATAGGGGGAATGGATACCCTCCCCCGCTGTGTTCCAAGCAGTTGCAGAGTGTGTAATCCACGTACCGATTCTATATAGAGCGTCCACTACGTTCATCGTCATCCTATGCGCCAAACGGGGGCGCGATTTCATAAGGCGTGCAAAGGTACAAAAAATAGTTGAGCCGTCCAAATTTTTATTGGAAGGAATCGGGAGAATATACAGAAACCCGCGACAGACCCGCAACATCCTCTCGGCGAAGTACCGATGAAGTTCCGATGAAGTTCCGATGAAGTACCGATGGAAACAGCCGGCAAACCCGAGGCAAAAAGGAGGCTCAGCATGTGAGACATCATGTAAAACCCAGCGGTTTGGAGAAAGAAAATGCGAATTTATTTGCGCAGACAGATAAAAAAGCGTATCTTTGCAGGCTTTTTCGAGTAAAAGGCATACCATTAATTATTAATCCGGGCAGGCAACTCGTGCAGTTGTAGCCCACAAAAACAACAAACAAATGGCAACAAAAATCCGTTTGGCCCGTCATGGTCACAAAGACTATGCTTACTACCACATCGTAGTAGCCGACAGCCGTTCGCCGCGTGACGGCAAAATCATTGAGCGCATCGGTTCGTTCAACCCCAACACCAACCCCGCAACGGTGGACTTGAAGTTCGACCGTGCCCTGTATTGGGTAGGCGTAGGTGCACAACCCACGGACACCGTCCGCAACATCCTCTCCGACGAGGGCGTGATGCTGATGAAGCACCTCAATGGCGGTGTGGCCAAGGGCGCATTCAACGAGGAAGAGGCACAAAAGCGTTTCAACGCTTGGAAGGCTCAGAAAGATGCCAAGAACGGCAAAATCTCGCAGGCTGAGGCTGAAAAGAAAGCCGCTGCTGCAAAGGCTCTGCTCGCACAAGAGGTAGAGGAGAACAAGGCAAAGGCTGCCGAGTTGGCAAAGAAACGCCAGGAGGCTGCCGAGGCACTCGCCGCAAAGGCTCAGGAGGCTGCCCAAGAGGCTGCCGCTGCTGAGGCTGAAGCAAAAGGCGAAGAGGCTCCTGCTGCAGAGTAAGGAACTGCCTGTTCTGCAAGAAAAAGTCCAAAATGAAAGTTTTGGGCTTTTTTGTTGTACATATGCTAAAAAAGCAGTATCTTTGCAAGTTTAATTTTAACAATGAAAAAAGTCAGTGTCATCGTTCCGTCGTATTGCCATGCACCTTTTCTGCGTGCGCGGTTGGACAGCGTGTTTGCCCAGGATTACCCCGAGAAAGAGGTCATCCTGTTGGACGACGCGTCCACCGACGAAAGCCAGCAGATACTGCGCGAATATGCGGGTCGGCCGGAAGTGACACAGGTGGTGATGAACACGCAGAACTCGGGGAACACCTTTTTGCAATGGCAGAAAGGATTGGAGTTGGCGACAGGGGATTACGTATGGATAGCGGAGAGTGACGACACAGCGGACACGCGTCTGCTGTCGGAATTGGTGAAGAGGATGGAGGAAAACGGCACCAAGGGCATAACAGCATTGGCCTATACACGGAGCAAACGGATTGACCAAGACGGGAGAGAGTTGCCATCACCAGTTGAGAGATGGGAGTTGAGAGATTTCAGTATGCGCGGTACGGACTTTGCGAGACGCCATCTGTTGGGTTACAACCATATCTGCAATGCCAGTGCGGTGCTGTTTGACAGAGCATCGGCGATGCAGATCGACATGCAGGAAGTGGCAGCATATCGCGCCAGCGGCGACAGATTGTTCTGGATTCGATTGGCGGAAAAAGGGACGGTGAAGTATGTATCCGCACCGTTGAGTTGCTTCCGTCAGCACACAAACAAAGTGTCGGCGAGAGCAGTACAGAACGGCAACAACATCGTGCAAGACCATCAGATTTACCAAAAAGTGAAGCAGGAAACAGGGCTTTCGCATATCGAACGGTTGTTGGTTTGCGGGTATCACTGGCGTGCCATTCATCAGCCGTCCGTCAGCCAAGAAGGACGCATAGCCGCCGGTCGAGAATGGAGTAAAGAACCCGAATACGGCCGTTTTGCCTATTGGATGTACCTGCTGACGCACCTTACACGAAAGATATTCTGATGCTGACCTATATCCTGAACATACTCTGTGCGATTGCGAGTACGGTGCTGTTTTTGAAGGCACCGCACCACTATGATTATATGTACTGCTGCGTGCTGATGTGGCTGTACATCGCGCAGAATGTGCTGTATTTCGCGACCAACAAGCGGAAGAACTGGTTCGGGTTTGAGTTTATTTTCTGCCTGTCGTTTTTCTTTGTCAATTTCGTTTATCCCGTTTTCTACTACCCGACACGCCCGCATTTCTCGTTTTTTGCGATGCCTTTTAATGCAAACGTCATCACCCGCTCTACGGCGTTAGCCTATTTCGGATATGCGTGGTACTTATTGGGCGCAACACGCATCTTCCGTATGCAACGGGAGGAGCCCGATACTCCGACTTTCCATATAGGAATGAACCAGTATCTGTGCTTTTTCGTGGTCACGGCGTTGAGTTTCGCACTGTTTGTCGTGACGGGCGGCGTGCGGCAACTCCAGAGCGTGTACAGCGGCGGCGGCATGTTGGGAGACGTGGGGATTTACAGTTATTTCAACAACATTTTCACCATCGGTTGCTATGCAATGGCGATATTCCTATTCCGCATCAAGCCCAAACACCGGTGGTTTTACGCGCTGGCGTTGTTGTTCTGTCTGTCCGTGATTTTGATGACCGGCAGCCGCCAACTGACGATTGGAATCGTGCTGATTCTCGCCGTCGGTTTCAGTATGTACGTACGGCATCTGAAGTTTTGGCAGATTCTGCTGCTGATGTTGGCGGGGGCGTGCGCATTGTTCCTGATAATGTCAGTCCGAAAGTTGGGATTCGACCCCGCGTTGTGGCAAAGGAAAATGTCCGGCATGCAATTGCAGTCGATATTGGATATATTCGAAGACCTGATAATCAACGACTTGAACCTGTTTGTACTGGTGGAATATGCAGATACCCATCCGCTGACTTGGTTTCACGGTATGCTATTGGATATTACCTCGCCCATTCCCGGAGTTGCCAACAAGATTATCGCGATGGCGGGGGAGCCCAAGGAACTGCTGCACGGAGGCGACTTGCCCAGTTATATCCTGTTGGGCGCGAATGCCTGCTGGGGGACAGGAACAAATATGGTGGGCGAGGCTTACAGGTCGTTCGGACTAATAGGGACCGCCCTGGCGATGATGCTCATCGGATTCTTAGTGAAAGAATCGTTTTACCGCGCCAAAGACAGCGTTTATTGGTATATGCTGTACTTCCTGTTTGTCAGTCACGCCCTTATCTACCCGCGCGCGCCGCTGCTGTTCGACCCGCGGTTGGTGGTATGGAGTTTAGGGTTGCTATGGGTGATTATGACTGCCACACAGAAGATGTCGCCCTTTGTTTCAAAAATAATCACGTTCAAAGAGTCCAATGGGAACCAATAGCAAACATATCCTATATTGCATTCCGCAGTTGTACAACTCAGGAGGGATGGAGCGGGTGTTGTGCCAGAAGATAAACTATCTGGCTCAACATACTGATTATGAGTTGCATATAGCAACGACCGAACTTACACCACGAGGGATGAAAGTGAGCCATTTCCCATTGGACACCAACATCCGTATCCACGGCTTAGATATTGATTTTGACGCCGATTTCTCCAAGCCACTTCCCGTAAAATGGCTTCAACATCAGCGCAAGATGAAACGGTACAAAGCGGCATTAACCCGCTTGATTGAAGAGCAACATATTGACGTGTGCATCTCGATGTGCGGGAAAGAGATTGCATTTTTGGACGAACTGCCCTGCAAAACAATCGCCGAGATGCATTTCTCGAAGAACCAGCGGTTGTACCTGATAGAGGCATTTCATCACGGGAAGATATGGCATTGGTTAGGGAAAATACGTGTACAACAATTGGTGCATAATGTCCGCAGGCTACCCCATTTTGTGGTGCTGACAGCGGCAGACAAACGGGAATGGGAGGCAGCCGGTTGCACCCATGTGGAATGTATTCCGAACCCATGCGTCTTAGACGGGGTAGCATTGCCCCAAAAACAAGACACCAAACAGGTGATTGCCGTGGGACGTCTGCATCCGCAAAAGGGGTTTGAAAGACTGATAGACGCTTGGCAAACAGTTGCACGTTATTATCCCGATTGGAGTCTCCATATCATCGGAGAAGGCGCAGAACGGGCGGCATTGCAAAGGCAGATTGACAGCCTGCATTTGGAGTCCTTAGTATGTTTGGATGGACGCTGCGATGATATGGCAAGCGTCTATCGCAGAGCCGACATACTGGCTATGTCCTCGCGCTATGAGGGGCTGCCATTGGTGCTAATTGAGGCGATGTGGTGCGGCGTGCCATGCGTGGCTTTCGATTGCCCCCACGGTCCCGCAGAACTGCTGTCGGACGGCAGGGGCGTAGTAGTGCCCGACGGCGATGTCCAACTGTTGGCAGAGAAGATTATTGACCTCATCCGACACCCAGACAAGCGGCGCACGCTCGGAATGGCAGCACAGCAGTACGCACAAACCCATTTCTCGGAACAGGTGATTATGGAGCAATGGATAAACTTAATCAAGACATGCGAGTAGTTTTTGACAACATAATCTTTACGCTGCAACGCACAGGAGGCATCAGCGTGGTGTGGCAGGAATTGCTGAAACGCGCAGTCTATGATGAGTCCTATTCTTCGTTGGTGCTGGATTATCCGTCAGAAAACCTGTGCCGGAAAGAGTTGGCGATAGATGACGCAAGATGTCACTACTTGCCCATTCGCCACGGAGAACGCTACCGCACGCCCGATTACAAGCCTGACGGCAAAGTGCTATTCCATTCGTCCTATTTCCGCGTTCTCCCTTTCCCAAACGTGCGGAACATCACCACTATCCACGATTTGACTTACCATTACTACCGAGGCTTTCTGCCACGGACGGTGCATGTGGTTCAAGAAGAATATGCACTCCGGCACAGTGCGGGCGTTATCTGCGTGTCGGATAACACCAAACATGATTTGCTATCGTTGTACCCATGGCTCAACGAAGATGCCATTCGCGTGATTCACAACGGTGTCAGTTCGTGCTTTTACCCCATTCCGAACACGCAAAAAGAAGATTTTCTGTTGTATGTAGGCAACAGAGCCGCATCGTACAAACACTTTGACATTGCCGTTGAAGTGGCGCGAATGGCACACCGCAAAATAGTGATTGTAGGCTCTCCGCTTACCGCCAAAGAGTCGCTATACCTGAACCGCACTTTGGGAGAGGAGATGTATTCGGCGATAGGAAACGTGTCCAATTCGCAACTGAACGCCTACTATAACCGTGCGCTATGTCTGCTGTATCCATCTGATTATGAAGGTTTTGGCATTCCAATCATTGAGGCACAACGGGCAGGTTGCCCCGTGCTGTGCCAGGAGGTGTCGTCCATACCGGAAGTGACAGGCGGAACAGCCCTATCCGTGCAACATCAGTCTCCAGATAAGGTTGCCCGACAAATGGCAGACATCGTCGGGGAGTTGTATCAGGGACGGATTGGAAAACAACAGATTCAAGCCGGTTTTGAGAATGCCAAGCGTTTCTCATGGGACAAAAACTACCAAGAGACCATTGATTTTTACAAGGACATATATAAATGAAAATCAGCATAATAACAGCCACATACAACAGCGAAAGCACCCTGCCTGCCACCCTGCGCAGCATCGTGGAGCAGACGTTCCAATCCATCGAACACATCATCATTGACGGTGCTTCAACCGACAGCACCCTGTCTATTATTCGCAACTATGCCGCGCAGCGCCCCTGCGTCACCTACCTATCGGAAAAAGACAATGGCATCTACAGTGCCATCAACAAAGGAGTCAGCCTTGCCACGGGAGATGTTATCGGCATACTCAATTCCGATGATATACTCGCCGACAACAGCGTTCTGCAAACCATTGCAGAGGCTTTTTCCCATACCGGCACACAGGCGGTGTATGGCGATTTGATGTATTGCAAGGGGGATAGCATCGTCCGCTATTGGAAGAGCAACCCTTTTGACATGCGCGAACTACGATTCGGTTGGATGCCGGCGCACCCTACATTCTATTGCCGCCGCGAAGTGTACAACGCACTGGGGCATTATGACGAGCATCTGCGCATATCGGCAGACTACGATTTCATGTTGCGCGTTCTGAAGCACGGTTATCATGCCGAATACATTCCCAAAGTGCTGGTAAAAATGCAGTTAGGCGGTATCAGCAACCGCAGCCCGCGCACAATGTGGCGCAAGAGTTGCGAAGACGTGGTGGCGTTGCGCAACAACCATGTCGGTTGCGGTTGGCTTACTATTTTTGTCAAGAATATCCGCAAGATTGCCCAATTCATCCGTTAGATGCTCAACATCTCCATTGTCTTATATCACCCCGACTGGCACGGCGAAGTGATTCCTCTGGTTGAGGAACTGCTCCGTATAAAATGTCTCCACAAGGTATATCTCGTAGACAATTCCGAGCAGAAAGCCCGTGAGGAGATATGGCAGCAATGGGACGAAAAGAAGGTGCAATACATCTTCACGGCAAAGAACGTAGGCTATGGCAGCGGACACAACATTGCATTGCGCGAGAGCATCTACGACGACATCCCCTACCATCTCGTACTGAACTCGGACATCCTCCTGCAATCGGCGGATATTGATGCGCTATGCACTTTCATGGACACCCACCCCCTCGTGGGACAACTGATGCCGCATATCGTCTCGCCCGACGGTGAGACGCAATATCTCTGCAAACTCCTCCCCACACCGTTGGACGTCTTCGGACGCCGTTTTCTGCCAAAACGCCTTATGGCGCGCCGCAATGCACGCTACGAACTCCGCGACTCGGGCTACGACCATCCGATGAATGTCCCCTACCTTAGCGGTTGCTTTATGCTGCTCCGCACAGAGGCGGCACTCAAGGCACGCCTCTTTGACGAAAGGTTCTTCATGTACCCCGAAGACATCGACCTCACACGCCGCATACATCGCGACTATCTGACGCTCTACTACCCCGCCGTCACCGTCGTCCACAACCACGCGCGCGCCTCCTACCACAGCCCGAAAATGCTGTGGATTCACATCGTCAATATGTGCCGCTATTTCAATAAATGGGGCTGGTTCCGCGACCCCGAGCGCACCGCAATGAATAGAGCCGTGCGCCAAGCCTAATGTCAGTCGAACAGCGTCGGCGTGTCTTTCTCAAACCGTTTCAGTATCTCCCGCATCAGCGTCTCGCGCACCAGACGCGACCGGTTGCTCACCGTATATCGTTCGCAATAGCGTTCCAGCGCACGCAACTCGCTGTCGTTGAGCAGGATACTCACACGATGGCTGCGTTTCTCACGCTGCTGGCGATATTTCTTTTGCGAATCCATCTAAAAATGCAATCCCATTTTCACACCCACCGACAGCATATTCGTCCCCGCAAAACGGGTGTATGCATTGCCGTCAACCACCTCCGTAAAGTGTATCTGCGCCTGTTGCCATTGCACGTTTGCGCTCAGCGAAAGGCTTGACTTCGCATTCATCCTGTACCGCCAACCGATGCCAGTCTCGGCACAAACGCCTCCTTTCGCACGATTGCCGACTGCAAAACCGTATCCCAATGCCATATTCACCACTGGCGCATGCTGCGTCTCCGTCAAGGGGATGAAAGTCGCCACCTGCAACGGCACAAACGAATACACTTCCCCGCCTGCCATCACCGCATGGTACCCCACGCCACCGCCAAGAAACACCTGCTTCCCCATCAAATCATGCGCCCCCACCAGCAACTCTGCACTCACCGCACCACCCCAACCAATCTGCGGCACATACGCGGCACCACCCGCCACATCCACGTGCACCGCCGCTTTCTTGCTGCCGCCAACCGCCTTCTGCGCCTCTTGCCGAGACTCCGTCTGCGCCTTATCTTCCGCCACCGAAACCACTTCCGACGCGGGATATTGGTAACGCGAACCGTCCGGCAACCGCACTATCACCACTTCTTCATTCCGCAGCAACACCTCTCCGCGAACCGTCTTTCCCGACCGCAGCGTCACCACCTCAGCCCACGTACTCATCCCCGCACACACACAACACGCCACGCATACCGCGCGGCGCAGCCATCTGCCCATATCTGTCCTGCAAATCAGCATCCTCCTGCCCAATCAGTCCGCAAAGGTACTAAAAAATCCCCACCTTTGCAACTAAACCAGCACAAAATCCACCAAATGTCTCTCCACGTCCACGCGTTTCACACGCACCCGCACGCGGTCTGATAGGGTGTATTTCTTTCCGCTTCGCGCCCCGATGATGCAATAGTTCGCCTCATCGTATTGCATATAATCGTGCGGGTCGATACTGCGGATCGACACCAATCCTTCCGTCAGAGTATCAGTCAGTTGCACGAACAACCCGAACTCCGCCACGCCGCTGATGATGCCGTCAAACTCCTCCCCGATATGTGATTCAATCCACTCAGCCTGCTTCTCTTTTATCGAGTCGCGCTCCGCCATCTGTGCCGACTGCTCCATCGTCGAGCAATGCACGCACGCTTCCTCCAACACCTCTTTCTCCACACGGCACTCGTCCTTGCTGTGCATCAGGTAGTGCGCCAGCAACCGGTGTACCATCATATCGGGATAGCGGCGGATGGGCGACGTGAAATGCGTGTAGTACGGAAACGCCAGACCATAATGCCCAATATTGTCGGTCGAATACACCGCCTTCGCCATCGACCGGATGGTCAGCGTCTCTATAAGCGTCTGACAGTCACGCCCTTTGCATGAATCCAGCAACTTGTTTATCTGCTTATTGCTGGCACTCTTTTTCGCATTCGTACGCAGGTGAACGCCAAAACGCTGAATGAAACTGCTCAACTTGCTCAACTTCTCGGGATCGGGTACATCGTGCACACGATATACAAAAGGTTTCGGCTTCACTTTCTTCTCCTCCCTTTTCCGTTCACGCCCCATTTCCGTGGCAACAATACGGTTTGCCAACAACATAAACTCCTCTATCAAATGGTTGGTATCCAGCGACTTGTGGAAATACACGCCTGTCGGCTTCCCATTCTCGTCCAAGTGGAACGACACCTCGGGCGTCTCAAAGTTGATGGCACCGTGCCTGAACCGCTCTGCCCGCAGTATCTTCGCCAATCCGTCCAGCGTATGCAAGGCCTCGCTCAACGCCTGCGAGCCGCCTGCCGACGGACTTTTCGCGTCCAATATCTCCTGCGCGCTCCCGTAGGTCAGGCGGTAGTCCGAACGAATTACCGTGCGGCAAATCTTCTGTTTCACCACGCGCGCCTCCTTGTTCATCTCCATCACCACCGACATGCACAACTTGTCCTCCCCCGGGCGCAAACTGCACAACTCGTTGCTCAGCCGCTCCGGCAGCATCGGAATCACTTTCCCCACCAAATAGATACTCGTGCCGCGGCTGTATGCCTCGTCGTCCAGCGCGCTGCCTTCTTTCACGAAATGCGTCACATCGGCAATATGCACGCCCACACGGTACGTGCCGTCCTCCTGCACCTCAAACGACAACGCGTCGTCAAAATCCTTGGCATCATCGGGGTCTATCGTGAACGTCAGTGCATCGCGCATATTGCGCCTGCGCAGTATCTCCTCCGCAGTAACGGGGTTCGCGGGCAGTTTCCGCACATCATCCATCACATCGCTCGTAAAGTCCAAAGGCAGCGTATAATCGGCTTTCTTATCCTCTTTCGGCTGCACCGCAACCTGTTTCTCTTCGTGTCTCTCCCTCCGCGCACGCGCTTTCTCGCGGCGTTCGCGTTTTGCTATCAAATCTTTCGTTTTCATACTTTTGTCTTCCCACAAAAACCGTGCAAAACCACACTCCAAGTCCGCCTTCTTCGCCACATCGCCCTCGTGTCTCCCTGCTGTCCCCATCGGTACTTCATCGGAACATCATCGGTACTTCATCGGTACTTCACGTAGAGGATACTATACCTTTACCGCAACCATACCCTCTGTTCCCGCAAACGATATTCTCTCCTTTTGACGCTTTTTAGCGGAATTTGTTTGAGGTCTCCGCTTTTTTTAGTAACTTTGCGCGATTTTTCAACTACAAAAAAGATTTAGATATGGTAATACGTGTAAGCAACACCAATCAACCTAATTGGACCGAGGTCACGGTACATGCCAACCTCCCCGAGAACTTGAACAAACTGCAGGAGATTGCCTACAACCTCTGGTGGGTATGGAATTCTGATGCCAAAAATATCTTCCGCTACATCGACAACGACGCGTGGCACCGCGCACAATCCAACCCTATCGTACTGCTCAACATCATCAGTTACGAGCGCATGGTCGAACTCAGCAAAGATGCCAAATTCATGGCACAACTCGACAAGACCTATGCCGACTTCCGCGCCTATATGGACGCTCCTAAGGACAAGTCACGCCCAAGCGTTGCCTACTTCTCCATGGAGTACGGACTTTCGCATATACTCAAGATTTATTCGGGTGGTCTTGGCATTCTCGCAGGCGACTACCTCAAAGAGGCTTCCGATTGCAATGTCGATATGACAGCCATCGGCTTCCTCTACCGCTACGGCTATTTCACCCAGACCTTATCGCCCGAGGGACAGCAGATTGCCAACTACGAGGCGCAGAATTTCTCCAACCTGCCTCTCACGCAGGTCAAGAACGCCGATGGCACACCTATGGTTATCGAAGTGCCTTATCCCGAGCGAGTGGTCAAGGCTTACCTTTGGAAAGTGGCTGTAGGACGTATCAACCTCTACCTTCTCGACACCGACAACGAGATGAACTCCGAGTGGGACCGTCAAATCACCCACCAACTCTATGGAGGTGATTGGGAGAACCGTATCAAGCAGGAGATTCTGCTCGGTATGGGCGGTGTCATTGCACTCAACAAACTGGGTATCAAGAAAGATGTTTACCATTGCAACGAGGGACACGCTGCCCTTATGGGATTGCAACGCCTCCTCGACCTTGTCGAAGGTGAACACCTCTCGTTCCAGCAGGCACTCGAAGTTGTACGCGCCAGCGGGCTCTACACCTGCCACACGCCGGTTCCTGCAGGGCACGACTATTTCGAAGAGGGGCTCTTCTACAAGTATATGAGTTCCTTCCCTGCACGCCTCGGCATCGAATGGCACGACCTCATCGGTATGGGACGGCAGAACCCCGACGACAACACCGAGAAGTTCTCTATGTCCGTCTTTGCGCTCAACACATGCCAGGAAGCCAATGGTGTCAGCAAACTGCACGGTGAAGTCAGCCGTAGGATGTTCGCTCCCGTATGGCCCGGCTATTTCCCCGAAGAGTTGCACGTGGGCTACGTCACCAATGGTGTCCACATGCCTACATGGGCGGCAAGCGAGTGGAAATCCGTGTACTTCAAATCATTCCCCAAAGGGTGGTACACCGACCAGTCCAACCCTGACATGTGGAAAGCCTACAACGACCTTCCCGACAAGAAGATTTGGGAGACGCGCCTCAGTCTCAAAACCAAACTCATCGACTATATCAAGGAGCAGTTCCGCGACAATTGGATGCAGTCGCAGGGTGACCCTGCACGTATCGTACGCGCACTCAACGAGATGAACCCCAACAACCTTATCATCGGTTTCGGACGTCGTTTCGCCACCTACAAGCGCGCCTATCTGCTCTTCACCGACCTGGAGCGTCTCGACAAACTGGTCAACAATCCGGAGCGTCCCGTACAGTTCCTCTTCACGGGCAAAGCGCACCCTGCTGACGGTGGCGGACAAGGGCTTATCAAACGCATTGTGGAGATTAGCCGTATGCCGCAGTTTATGGGCAAGATTATCTTCTTGGAGAACTACGATATGCGCCTTGCCAAACGCCTTATCTCCGGTGTGGATATCTGGCTGAATACGCCTACCCGTCCGCTCGAGGCCAGTGGTACCAGCGGCGAGAAAGCGCAGATGAATGGCGTGCTCAACTTCTCCGTCCTCGACGGTTGGTGGTTGGAAGGCTATGTACCCGGCGCAGGTTGGGCACTCACCGACAAACGGACTTACGAGAACCAGGCGCACCAGGATCAGTTGGATGCTGCCACTATCTACCAGATGCTGGAAGAGGAAATCATCCCCATGTACTACGACAAGAACGAGGAAGGCTATTCCCATGCCTGGATTCAGACTATCAAAAAGAGTGTCACCGAAATCACTCCGCGTTTCACCACCAAGCGCATGATGGACGACTACTTCGATCGTTTCTACAACAAACTGGCACATCGCCATGCCCTCCTCGTTGCCGACGACTACAAGCAGGCAAAGGAGATTGCCGCCTGGAAAGAGAATATGGTAGCCCATTGGAACGAGATTGAGGTGGTTAACACCACACTCAACGAAGCCGAAGCGGCACTCAACGTGGGCAACAAGTGCAAAGTGGCTGTGGAGATTGATACCCATAACCTCAACGACAAAGGCATTGGCGTTGAATTGGTGGCAGTCCGCACCTCCACACACAACAACGACAAGTTCTACGAAGTGCAGCCTCTCGACCTCGTTAAGAGTGTCGGCTCGCACCTCTTCTTCGAGACAATGTACCAACTCGACTATGCCGGCGGTATGAAGTTCGGACTCCGTATGTACCCCGCTAATCCGCTCCTGCCTCACCGCATGGACTTCTGCTATGTCCGTTGGATTTAATCCCGCATAACGACACAATTCCATTCAAAACAACACAGATAAGGGCTGCCTGACATTCCGTTAAGCAGCCCTTGTTATCTTTCTATCTATACAATGAGCCGGAAACCATTTATTTGCACATATCGCAATTTGTTCGTAACTTTGTAGGCGATACGGATATATGGAACAACGGCGAACTATAAAACATTATCTATTGCTATCACTCCTTGCTCTGCAAGTAGTGGCCACGGCATGCACCTTGCCTTCAACAAGGAAAGAAGCCCTGCGCACTATCGCTACGGCAGACAGCCTTGACAATACGCACCAGTTATACTCCGACACCGTGGCACTTCGTTTGGCTATCCGCGCGCTGAACAAACCCATCAGCAGAGACATCCACCGCAATGCCTTGGCTTCTGCCTATTATTACATGGGGCGTAATCTCAGCAACGCCAATGCCATCACCGAGGCCTCCGATTGCTATATCGCCTGCGACCACTTGCACCCCGACGACCTCATCCTCCGCGGGCGCGTCAATGCCTGTATGGCAGACATTTGCAGCCAACAGCAAGCGGACAGTCTCGCCCTCATCTTCAACAATCGCTCCACAAAGGCTTTTCAGAAAAGTGGTAACATTTGGTATTATGCCTATGGGCTGCTTTTTCTTAGTGAAAACTACTCCAACTTAAAGATGTTTAATACTTGCCGATAGCCTATGGTATCAAGCACAAGAATTTCAAATAGATGATGCATATCGTATTTGTTTGTTAGAAAAACGCGGTTCTTATTTCTATAAGCAGCAACAATACGATTCGGCTTTAACATATTTCTCGCAAATAGCCAACTCCTCTACCAATATAGAGAACAAATGCTACTACTATATGAGGATTATGCAATCTTACACACATCTAAACGAAGAACAACTCGCATATCCATATGCCGAATATATCGTAGAACATTCACAGACACCTAATTTCTGTAAAAACGCATACTATACACTTATCAGCAAAGCCCGAAAAGAAAACGACACAGACCTTATGGCGATATATGCCTACAAGCGACAGGATTATAATGAATTACTCTCTACTCAACGAGAATCAACAGCGCGAGCCGTAGTACAATTGCAAAATTATATTCTTCACCCATACCCATTTCACACAAGAAACATAATTATCATAGGTTGCCTTTTCCTATGCTCACTACTACTCATCATATTTTGTCTCTATTACAAACAAAAAACTCATGAACTTTCACAAGTTAGTGGACAACTTATCTTACTACAAACACATCTTAAAGACAGCCAACGACTGCAACAGGAAGATTTTGAGCAAAGGAGGCAAGCTGTAGAAACCATCGTTTTGAATATATCCGATCTCTTTGAATTCAGTGCTCCCATTTGGAAGGATTATAATGCACTATGTCATGTGGCTAACCAAAACTTATACAACGTTGTTTTGCGTCTCCAGCAATCTTACCATTTAAATCAACAAGACATTCTGATTTGTCTACTCACACTATATCAAGCACCTGCAAAAGTAATTGCAGACAAGATAAATCGTTCTGTTTCCAGTATTCCAAAACTGAAATCCATTACAGCAAAAACGATAGGTACAACTACGCCTCAATTACGTGAATTTCTCATCTCCTTTATGGCTAAATAGCCCTATTAGAAAGTCCAATATCTTCACTTTTCCACGCCCACGACTGATAATCAATCAGTTACGCTTATTTTTTTCCACCTAATACCCTTGCAGGAACAGTAAAACGGCAGTACCTTTGCACTCGAAATTCGGGTGTAAAATACGCCCTTATTATTTAACCTATTAATCAACACAAAAATTATGAAATCAAAATTTTTCCTTTTAATGAGTGCCTTTCTTGGCATTTGTTCGCTCTCTGCGCAATGGAATATCCACGAGGCAGAAATTCTCCTAACAGAAATCTGTATTGCCGTTCCTATGGATGACCCTTATGATGAAAAAGGAGGTTGTCCACCGGATCCTCGGAAATTTCATGCTACACAAGATGGTAGTACTATTACTGCAAGCGCAGACACAGGCGAACTTGCAGATGTAATGGTCACCAATAATGCCAATGGCACAACCGTCGCTAATCAAGAGTTCATTGGGGCTACTATGCTCTCCATTCCTGTCTCTGGTTCCTACACCATCACTATCCAATCCGCCGGCACCGCCGTACAAGGACAATTCACAATCAAATAACATATCAAATATTAATTGTAGATGCTGGCTGTGTCCTTAACTCACATATCATAGTAGCAAACACAGGTTCTTTGATACTACGCAACGGAGCCATATTGCAACAAGGAGAGAATGATATTACCGATGTAAAAAAGGGAGGAAAATTATCTATTGAACGAGGAAAAATACTTATTCCGTAGTTTTATTTGCATATATCGCAAAAAAGATTTATCTTTGCGATTGAATTTTATTGTAAAATTACTCATGAACAACATAACAAGTATGAAGAAACTATTTCTACTATTCGCCTTTTGTAGCGTTGCTGTGCTACAAGCCATTGCTGCTCCGATACAGGCCAATCAATGGAATGTCTTGAAGTTTCGTGCGTCCCTCAGTAATGACGAAGTGGAGGCAATCATATTTGAGTACACCATGTTAGGAGATACCACAATAAACGACACAACCTATACCAAGATAATGGAACGAGAGACATTGACTTCAAAGAGGAAGAGGTATGTAGCAGCCATTCGTCAGGAGCAGGACAAAGTGTATGTAAACTATGATAATACAGAATACCTGTTGTATGACTTCAACGCAAAAGTAGGAGATGAGATAATCGCTTTTGGAGGATTGGATCACCCTACTACTTTATGCAAAAACACCGTTACAGATGTACATATAACAGAAAACGGGCAAAGAATCCTAACTGTAAGAATTATAGAGGTTGGAGATGACGACAAAGAATTCCAAGAAGAGGCTCAATGGATAGAGGGTATCGGTTCCAGTCATGGTTTGCTGCACACAGGAGTTGCTTATTGTTGTGGTTTCTCCCATTACCTGCAATGTGCCTATTCCGGCGATGAGCAAATTTACGAAAGAACAGATGACTCTTTTGCACAATTCGGATGCGAATACAATAGTACAACTGCTCTGCCAAATGTATCAACAGATACAGAAACAACAGCAACTAAAACAGTACACAACGGACAGATACTCATTCATCGCAACAAAAAAGTGTACAATATGATGGGCATAGAAATCAAATAAAATGGATACCAATCACCAGAAAATCGCCGTTATAGCGGGTGCAGGTCCTGCGGGACTGACTGCCGCTTACGAACTATTGAAAAATACCGACATCCACCCCGTCATCCTTGAATCCACCGATGCCATCGGTGGTATCTCGCAGACGGTGCAGTACAAAGGCAACCGTATGGACATCGGCGGACACCGTTTCTTCTCCAAGAGCGAGGAGGTGATGCGCTGGTGGCAGAATGTCATGCCCACCCAGGGGGCACCGTCCAAGGACGATATTTTGCTTCATACCGCCGACAAACCCCTGTCGCCCGATGGTCCCGACCCAGAGAAGACCGACCGCGTCATGCTGCTCCGCAACCGTGTGAGCCGTATCTTCTTCCTGCGCAAGTTCTTCGACTACCCCATCTCCATGAAGAAGGAGACCTTCTTCAATATGGGTTTCGCCAACACCATGCGTGCGGGCTTCGGCTACCTGTGGTCGTGCGTGCACAAACTGCCCGAGACCTCGCTGGAGAACTTCTACATCAACCGCTTCGGGCGACCGCTCTACGAGATGTTCTTTGAGGGCTACACAGAGAAAGTATGGGGCGTACATCCCTCCAAGTTGGGTGCCGACTGGGGCAGCCAGCGCGTCAAAGGCTTGAGTGTCCTGTCCGTGCTGAAAGATATGTTCCAACGTGCTTTCGGGCTGAAAAGCAAGCATGTGGAGACCTCTCTCATTGAGCAGTTTATCTACCCGAAATACGGTCCCGGGCAACTGTGGGAGACCGTGGCGGACGACATCCGCCAACTCGGCGGCGAGATATACATGCAGCACGAGGTAGTGGGCGTGAACGTGGAGAACGGCAAAGCGGTCTCCGTCGTTGCCCGCACAGCGGACGGACAGGAGCAGACCTTTGCCTGCGACTTTTTCCTTTCCACCATGCCTGTCAAAGACCTCGTTCCCGCCCTTCGTGGTATCGAGGTGCCGCAAGCCGTCTCGGACATCGCCTGCACCCTGCCCTACCGCGATTTCATCACCGTCGGGCTCTGCGTCAAGCAGATGCGTATCAAGAACCAAACGCATATCCCTACCTTCGACCACCGCGTCCCCGACACGTGGATATACATTCAGGAGCGCGACGTGCATATCGGGCGTCTGCAGGTGTTCAACAACTGGTCGCCGTATCTTGTCCATGACTACGAGCACACGATGTGGATAGGTCTCGAGTATTTCTGCACCGAGGGCGACACGTTCTGGAATATGCCCAAAGAGGACTTTATCCAAATGGCGATAGACGAACTCGTCAAGATAAACATTATCAACCGCGAGGACGTGCTCGATGCCTGCCATGTGCGGGTGAAGAAAGCCTACCCCGCCTACTACGGCTCGTACTACCGGTTAGATACCGTCAAATCGTTCCTCGATACCATCCCGAACCTCTACTGCCTCGGGCGCAACGGACAGCACCGATACAACAATATGGACCACTCAATGATGACCGCTATCGAGTGCGTGCGCAATATCCGCAACGGTGTGACGGACAAAACCAATATATGGAATGTAAATACCGAAAAAGAATACCATGAAACCAAATAAGCCCGCAACGCGTCCGAACATACGTACACGTTGGCAACAGTCGTTCTGGCGTTTCTGCTTCTCGCGCGAACAACTATGGGATTGGATAGTTCCCGCCCTCTTGTGCCTCGTGGGGTACATCGTTCTGCATTGGGCATACCCGTACCCTGCCACGTATGCCGACAGTTTCACCTATCTGCGTGCCGCTATCGACGACCAGTTCAGCATCTTTCGTCCTTTCGGCTTCTCGGAGTGGCTGCGTGTTGTCCATGCCGTGTCGCCGTCCATACACGCTCTGTTCATTGTGCAGACGCTCCTCTATGCGCTCTGCACCACGTTGCTTGTCCTCGCACTCAAACGCTACTATCCTGTCCGTCCAGCATGGCTGAGGTGGGTGATTTCGGTGCTCATCGTGGCAAGTCCCGTGGCTTTCTATATGCTCAACGCCATTATGTCCGATGCCCTCTTCGGGTGTATGGTTATCATGATGATAGCCATGCTGATGGTTATCTTCCACGAGGGCTCGTATATCGCGTTGCTGCTCTATTTCGTGGCGTTCACCGTTGCCCTCTTCACGCGCTATTCGGGCATGTTCTTCGCCGTGGTACTGCTGCCGATTCTCTGTTTCGTGCCGCACAAACCCTGCCGCTGGATTAGCCTTGTAGGGACCGCACTCATCTGTGTGGTCTTCTATCAGAACATCTGCAACCACATGTACGACACCATCCGTCACCGCCAGTTCTCCACGGGCTTCGACGGTTGGCAGTTGGCGAATAATGCCATTCACGTCATTCCTTTTATAGATACCGATGCCGACGAGCAGCCCTCCGACAAGGATATGCGCATGCTCCATGACATTACCTGCACACATTTCCGTGACTACATCTGCCAAAAGACTGACTCCGGCGAAGTGGCGACTGCGGTATTCATGTGGGATTCGCAGTCCCCGCTCAAGCAGTATATGTTCTACCACATGCAGAAGACGCGCACTTCTTACCCCGTGGCGTGGGCGCGCTTGGGGGGCGGCTTATACGCCGACTATGGCAAATGGCTTATCTTGCACCACCCCGTGGAGTTCTGTCGCTATTTCTTGAACCACAATATCCTGCTGGTGTTCTATCCAAGCAACTTGGAAATGGTGGGCAAATACACTCCTGTGGCTGCCGATAACCGCGAAATCCCTGAATGGTATGGTATTGCTCCTGCAGACATGACGCGCACCGTCCATCCCTTCTACGAAAGGGGGCTTCGCCACGTACTGCCCGCTATTGATTTGTTCTTCTGGATAGTGATGATTGGTGCCCTGTTGGCAATGCTTATTCGCTGGAAACACTGGACCATGACACGTGCGCAACGCCTCACCTTCTGGCTGATTCTGCTCATCGGATTCATCTACTGCGGCAGTACGGCTTTCGCCAGTCCTATCACCATACGCAACTGGTTCCCCTTACAGGCTCTCAAATTAGCACTCACCACCTGCTGCCTATATGCAGCCATTCCCCGTTCCGACCATGCAACCCAGCCGACTCATTGACATTCTTTTCCGTCAGGACACCAACAATATATGGCTCCAATGGTTCCGCTACTGCTTTGTGGCGGTGGGGGCTTTTGCCGTGGACTACGGTAGTTATTTCTTGGCATCGTACGTTATCGGCATTCCGTATCTGATAGCCGCTGTCATAGGTTTCGTTCTTGGCACGCTCACCAACTATGCCATTTCCAAGTTCCTTGTCTTT
The DNA here is from genome assembly GCA_934667275.1 of uncultured Bacteroidales bacterium. Classification (GTDB taxonomy): domain Bacteria; phylum Bacteroidota; class Bacteroidia; order Bacteroidales; family Paludibacteraceae; genus Colicola. Next base: position 101,554 of record CAKULK010000007.1, read on the forward strand.
CGTGGCGAACCCAAATCGCGTACAGGTGAGATAGCCATGGTGTTCCTTATCGGCGGCATCGGATTGATATTCTTGGAATTGGGTATTTGGTTCTTCACGGAGATAGTGGGTGTACACTATCTTGTTTCCAAACTGATAATGACCGTCATTGTCTTTGCATGGAACTTCCTCGCCCGCAAGTTCTTCATGTACTCCAAGCGTTTCAATATTTTGAAAGACAAATAACAGAAGACCTATCGAAATACCTTCATCTACAACCATTTAGATACTGCGTCGTAGTATTTGGGAGATACGGGGATGGGCTTCAAGTTGGCGATATCCAATTCGGCAGTAATCACGCCTTCTTTGTCACGTCTAAGAACCTTCACATGCCGTGGATTGATGTAGTAACTGCGCTGACAACGCAGCAATCCATGCTTCTGCATCAGTTCCTCCAATGACTTCATAGATGCCCTCAGCGCGTAATCTTTCACGCGAGAGCCCTCCAAATAGCAAATATGCACATAGTTTTCATCCGCTTCCACATACAGGACCGCGGAGGAAGTAATCAGCAACTTCAAGCGTTGTGTATTGTCCACAAAACGCATGAGGGAGTCGTCATTAACCGTTTCTTCCTGATATTTGTCCGTCAAGGCGATGGCAATGTCGAAAATAACATAAGGATAGACCGTGACGAAGAAAAGATAGAACGCACTCCATCCCAACACCCAGAAATAAGAAAACGCGCCATGATACATCAGGCTGATATACAACGCAGTAAAGAGGCTCATGCATACTATTTCCGCCATCTCCCAGCCTGCCAACTTCAGCCAGTTGAGTTGCAACTTATTGTACAAACTCATCAGCAACACCCGCGACAGAATCATCACGCCGAAGAGAATACACATAATAATGGTTGTGTTGAAACTCAGCAAATCTCTGCCCATATCCAGCAACGCCACCACACTCTGAGGCTTGTAAAGCAACACGAATCCCAAACTGAATACAGGGACTCCCAATACATAAATTATGTTATATTTTAATTTACCAAAGACAACAGGCAGTTTATCCATAAATGTGCACGCTAAAGGTTCGTAATTTAGTCAATTATCGTAGTGTGACAAAATGCAAAACAGTGTATTTTCGTCACTTATTGTGCTATTTAGTCACTCCATTCATATTTTTATCAAAAATCGTGCCGTACTATCACAATTATTTTACAGGTTAATAAATTGTGCATACTTTTGCACCCGAAATCCCATATCGCAGCGGTGGTCAGACAGACAAATAGAGGCGATAATGGAGGCATATTTTTTAATTTATTAATCAAACAAGCAGTATGAAATTAGCAGCATTAGGCGACTCCATCATCCGCGGAGTGATACTGAAAGCGGAAGGTATGCGTGAACGCTATACATTATCGGACAAAAATATCGTAGATCGCTGTGCAGAAAGCCTCAATAGCGAGGTAGTCAATTTAGGCAAGATGGGCTGCACCGTTGAAGCAGGTGAACGGATATTGGACAAGTTCACCAACCGGCTACAAGATGCTCAATACGTACTCTTGGAATACGGTGGCAACGACAGTGACTACGACTGGAACGCCATCGCGCAATCCCCCGACAATCCACACACTCCCCGCACACCCATTGACGTGTATGAGCGCACCTACGAGCGCGTGGTGGGCAAAGTGCGTCAGGCGGGGTGTATTCCGTTGGTATTGTCGCTGCCGCCGATGGACGCGGAACGCTATTTCCATTTTTTCACGGCAAACATGCAAGAGGAGCAGAAATCCAACGTGCTCCGCTGGCTATGCGGCTCCACCAACACCATTATGTCCGGACACGAGTTGTACAATATGGCCACATGGAAAGTGGCACAACGTACCGGAGCCCAATGGATTGATGTCACATCAGATTTGCTGATAGGGCATCGTTATCGCGACTACCTGTGCGACGACGGTATCCATCCCAACGAACAAGGACAGGCACGTATCGCAGAGTTGATACTGAACGCCCTGCACCGGTAAGGCTGCAGTTCGGCAAAGTCGCGGTAAGGATACGACGTCCTCCTTACGAAGTACCAATGAAGTACCAATGAAGTACCAATGAAGTACCGATGGAAACCGCCGGCGAACACAAGGGAGGAACAGGTTAATCCACCATAGTTAGTATGCTTTGACGACAAAGATTTGCAGATGTCAGAAACTTTTTGTATCTTTGCAGGCTGTTTTGTAAGCAAAACAAGGTACAAACAAAGACTTAAATACAAAAAGATATGGCAAAAGCATTACTGATGATTCTGGACGGTTGGGGCATCGGTCCCAAGAACCCGTCGAACGCAATCTACGAGACTCCCACGCCCCATTGGGACGCCCTATTGGCAAAATATCCGCACAGCCAGTTGCAGGCGAGCGGCGAGAACGTGGGTCTGCCCGACGGGCAGATGGGCAACTCGGAGGTCGGACACATGAATATCGGCGCGGGACGCGTTGTATATCAAGACCTTGTGAAGATTAACCGCGCCTGTCGCGACAACTCCATCATGGAGAATCCCGAGATAAAAAGCGCGTACTCCTACGCCCAGAAGACGGGCAAGAACCTGCATATCATGGGCTTGACCTCCACGGGCGGCGTGCACTCGTCGTTCGACCACCTGTTCTACCTGACGAAAATCGCCAAAGAATACGGGTTGGAAGGGCACACTTTCGTGCATTGCTTCATGGACGGCCGTGACACAGACCCGAAGTCGGGGCACGGTTTCATCGCCCAGTTGCAGGCGCACCTGCAGGAGACCTGCGGCGAGATAGCATCTATCCAGGGGCGGTTCTACGCCATGGACCGCGACAAACGCTGGGAGCGCATCAAAGTAGCCTACGACTGCCTCGTCAACGGGCAGGGCAAGGCGTCGGAAGACATGCTGCAAGCCGTGCAGGAGAGTTACGACGAGGGCGTGACCGATGAGTTCATCAAGCCGATTGTGCACGTGCGCAACGGGCAACCCGTCGCCACCATCAGCGAGGGCGACGTGGTCATCTTCTTCAACTACCGCAACGACCGCGCCAAGGAAATCACCATCGTCCTCACCCAGCAGGACATGCCCGAGCAGGGCATGCACACCGTGCCGAACCTGCAATACTACTGCATGACCCCCTACGACTCGTCGTTCCAGGGCTTGCACGTGCTCTTCCCCAAGGACAACGTGCAGAACACCCTCGGCGAAATCGTGTCGAAAGCGGGCTTGAAGCAACTGCGCATCGCCGAGACGGAGAAGTTCGCCCATGTGACCTTCTTCTTCAACGGCGGACGCGAGGACAAGTTCCCCGGCGAGGACCGCATCCTGATTCCCTCGCCGAAAGTGGCAACCTACGACCTCAAGCCCGAGATGTCGGCACCTGAGGTGACCGAGGCTCTCTGCAACGCCCTCGACACGCAGCAATACGACTATATCACCCTCAACTTCGCCAACGGCGACATGGTCGGACACACAGGCGTGTACTCAGCCGTACAGAAAGCCGTGGAGACCATCGACGCCTGCACGGACAAGGTAGTGAACACTGCGCTGAAGAACGGTTACGAGGTCATCATCATCGCCGACCACGGCAACTGCGACCACGAGATTAACGACGACGGCACGCCCAACACGGCGCACAGCCTCAACCCTGTACCCTTCGTGTATATCAGCAGCCACAAGGACGCGCACGTGGACAACGGTATCCTCGCCGACGTGGCACCGTCTATCTGCCACATCATGGGGCTCCAGCAACCGGAAGAAATGACGGGTCACAGCCTAATCAACTGATTCTATGGCACTTCAATGCGGTATCGTAGGGCTGCCCAACGTAGGCAAATCCACCCTTTTCAACTGCCTTAGCAACGCCAAGGCGCAGTCGGCTAACTTCCCATTCTGCACCATCGAACCCAACGTGGGCGTCATCACTGTGCCCGACGAGCGGCTCATCAAACTGGGCGAACTATGCCATCCCGAGCGCGGTGTCATTCCGACCACGGTCGAGATAGTGGACATCGCCGGACTCGTCAAGGGTGCCAGCAAGGGCGAAGGGCTGGGCAACAAGTTCCTTGCCAACATACGCGAGACGGACGCCATCATCCACGTCCTGCGTTGTTTCGACGACGAGAACGTAGTGCACGTGGACGGCACCGTGGACCCTATCCGCGACAAAGAAATCATCGACGCCGAACTCCAACTCAAGGACCTCGAGACCGTCGAATCGCGCATACAGAAGACCGAGAAGCAAGCCAAAGCCGGCGGCGACAAGCAGGCGAAACTTGCCCTCGAGGTACTCCTTAAATATAAGGAAGCCCTCTCCGAAGGGCGCAACGCCCGCTCCGTCGAACTCGCCAACCGCGAGGAGGAGCAGGCCGCCAAGGACATGTTCCTGCTCACCAACAAGCCCGTGCTTTATGTCTGCAACGTGGACGAGGACTCGGCAGTCAGTGGCAACGCCTATGTGGAGCGCGTGCGCGAAGCCGTGAAGGGCGAGAACGCCCAAGTGCTCGTGGTCGCTGCCAAAATCGAAAGCGAGATAGCTGAACTCGAGACCTACGAGGAGCGTCAGATGTTCCTCGACGAAATCGGACTCAAGGAGTCGGGCGTCAACCGCCTCATCAAGGCGGCGTATGCCCTGCTCGACCTCCGTACTTTCCTCACCGCGGGCAGCGACGAGGTGCGTGCATGGACGTTCCGCGCGGGCAGCAAAGCCCCGCAATGCGCGGGTGTCATTCACACCGATTTCGAGCGCGGGTTCATTCGCGCCGAGGTCATCAAGTACGAGGATTTCATTGCGCTTGGCGGCGAAGCGGCATGCCGTGCCGCCGGCAAACTGGCTACCGAGGGCAAAGACTACGTAGTGCAGGACGGCGACATCATGCACTTCCTCTTCAATGTCTGACTACTCCCCACTATCAACTCCCGAACTCTCCGACTTCTTTCAACTATCAACTCTCAACTTTCAACTAATTTAACCGCGTCAAACTCGTGCCAAACAGCAAGGGATAAGCAAGGGATGCGCAAGGGATAGGCAACCGGTACAATATAAATGGATTAACAAATGTTTGACTTTCTGAACACATGGCTATCCTCAGGAGAATGGTGGGTAGCAGCCTTGATGATTATTGCAGGATTTGCGCTGCTACTTTTCGGCGCAGAGTGGCTTGTGGACGGCGCAAGCGGACTGGCGAAGAAGTACGGCGTCAGCAATCTTGTCATCGGACTCACCGTAGTGGCTTTCGGGACATCCATGCCCGAGTTCGTGGTGAATATGGTAGCCGCCTCGCAGCACAACAGCGAGATTGCCATCACCAATATCTTGGGCAGCAACATCATCAATATCTTCCTCATTCTCGGTTGCACCGCCCTTATCTACCCCATTTCATCGACTCCGCAATCCCGTCGGTTCGACATCCCGTGGAGTCTCCTTGCCGCGTTGCTGGTCTTGCTTTTCGCCACTTATTGCAGTCCCTCGTGGATTCGCATCGAAAACCTGTTCAATATGCACATCGAGGACGCCAATGCCGCTGACCTTGGTACATTCCACTGGGGCGAAGGCTTTCACGCTTTCATATCGGGCGTAGGCGGATTCGTGTTACTCGTGTTCTTCGTCATTTTCCTGTGGCATAGTTTCCGCAACGCGAAGGCGGAGACGTCCATGGAGGAGTTCCAACCTATGCCCGTCTATAAGGCATTGCTGCTCATTGCCGCAGGCTTGGTGGGCTTGGTGATTGGCGGAGAACTGATTGTCAAGAGTGCCACCTCTATCGCACATGACCTCGGGGTCAGCGATGCCATCATCGGACTCACCGTCGTGGCACTCGGCACCTCCTTACCCGAACTGGCGACCTCATGCGTGGCGGCATTCAAGAAGAACTGCGACCTTGCTTTGGGCAATGTGATTGGCAGCAACATCTTCAATGTATTCTTTATCCTTGGTTTCAGCGCAGTCATTTATCCCCTTCCCGGCTACCAGGGCTTGGAACTGGACGCTCTGATGGCAGCCTTGGGCAGCGCATTGGTCATGCTTTTCGTCTATACCAACCGCAAGCACGAAATCAAACGCTGGCACGGAGCCGTCCTTCTCCTCACCTATGCCGCATACCTCGCTTTCCGGCTTGTGAACGCATAGAAAGACCGTATTATTTGATGAGTATCCATACTATAAAACAAACAACATAAACAACTTAATCAATGTTTGACTTTCTGAATACCTGGCTGTCTTCCGGAGGATGGTGGGTGGCAGTCCTGCTGGTGGTTGCAGGATTTGCACTGCTGCTTTTCGGCGCGGACTGGTTGGTGAACGGCGCAAGCGGACTGGCGAAAAGGTTTGGCGTCAGCGACCTCATCATCGGACTCACCGTAGTGGCTTTCGGAACCTCTATGCCCGAGTTTGTAGTCAATATGGTGGCGGTGTCGCAGCACAACAGCGAGATTGCCATCACCAACATCTTGGGCAGCAACATTGTCAATGTCTTCTTCATCTTGGGTTGTTCCGCCCTCATCTACCCTATCACCTCCACACGCCAGTCGCGGCGTTTCGACATACCGTGGAGTATGTTTGCAGCCCTGCTTGTCTTGCTTTTTGCCACTTATAGCAGTCCTGAATGGTTGCATATTAACAATCTTTTCGATATGCACATCGACCACCCGCAATGGTCTGACCTTGGCACATTTCATTGGGAAGCCGGCAATCACGCTTTCATATCGGGCGTAGGCGGATTTGTGCTGCTTGTGTTCTTCGCCATCTTCCTGTGGCATAGTATCCGTAATGCCAAAAACGGCACATCGGAAGAGAACTACAACCCCATGACGCTCTACAAGGCTGTTCTGCTGATACTGACGGGTTTGCTTTCGTTGGTGGTTGGCGGAGAACTGATTGTGAAGGGTGCCACTTCTGTCGCACGCGACCTCGGGGTCAGCGATGCCATTATCGGACTGACGATTGTGGCTATCGGTACCTCCCTGCCCGAGTTGGCAACCTCATGCGTGGCGGCATACAAGAAGAACTCGGACATTGCTCTGGGGAATGTGATAGGCAGCAACATCTTCAATATATTCTTCATTTTGGGCACCAGCGCAGTCATCTATCCTCTTCCGGGCTACCCGGGCTTGGAGTTGGATGCCTTGATGGCGGCTCTGGCGAGTGCTATGGTAATGCTTTTCGTCTATACCAACCGCAAGCACGAAATCAAACGCTGGCATGGTGCCATCTTTCTCCTTACCTATGCCGCCTACCTCACCTTCCGTTTGATGACCGCATAGTCACAGCGTATGCAGTTTCGAGACATCATAGGGCAGGACAAGGTGAAACGGCAACTGAGGTTGTCGGTACAGGAGGGGCGTGTTCCCCATGCGCAATTGTTCACCGGTCCGTCGGGCGTGGGAAAACTGCCGCTGGCATTAGCGTATGCGCAATATATCGCCTGCCCGCACCGCACAGAAGAGGACTCGTGCGGTGTCTGCCCCACCTGTTTGCAATACAACAACCTGCAGCACCCTGACTTGCATTTTGCCTTTCCCATTGTAAAGACAGATACGGGGGATGTGTGCAACGATTTCATGGACAAATGGCGCACACAACTGACCACACAACCGTATTTCGACTTGGATGAATGGTACAAGCAGTTGGGTGTGGAGACCAAGCAAGGCATCATCTACGAGAAAGAGAGCAGCGAAATCATGCGCAAACTCTCGCTGAAGAGTTTCGGCGACGGCTACAAGGTGATGCTCATCTGGCTACCGGAAAAGATGAATATAGCCTGCGCCAACAAGTTGCTCAAACTGCTGGAAGAGCCGCCGGAGAAGACGCTCTTTCTCCTTGTGAGCGAGCAACCCGAACTATTGCTCAGCACCATCATCAGCCGCACGCAAGAGATACGCGTACCGCGTCTGACCGAAGCCGTTATCGCCGAGGCATTGGCTGCACAGCGCACCGACCTCAGCCCACAAACCTGCCATGACTTGGCGCATATCGCCAACGGCAGTTACCTCGCGGCGGTGAAGATTGCCGACGAGAACGAGACCAACCAACGCTATTTCAACGACTTTGTCGCCCTCATGCGCAACGCATGGCTGGTGGGGCAACGCAAAGACTATAGTGCCCTGCTAAAACTGCGCAAATGGAGCCTCGACATAGCAGATGCCAAAGTGGGACGGGAGAGGCAGAAAGCCTTTTTACAGTACGCCCAACGACAGGTGCGGGAGAACTATATCTGCAACTTCCACGCCGCCGAAATGAACTACCAGACAGAGGAGGAACGCAATTTCTCCGCCAAGTTCGCACCTTTTATCCATGCGAGCAACGTGGAGCAGATAATGAACGAACTGGCACGGGCAGAGCAACAGATTTCACAAAACGGCAACGCAAAAATCATCTTCTTCGACCTATGTCTGCAGATGATTGTGCTAATCAAAAAATAAGACTTCAAGATTATAACCATATAAAACAGAATGGACGAAACATTTATCATAGAAAACGGCAGTTGCCAAATCAGCAAGAAGTCGTGCAACCGCAACTCACAGCACATGCTGCCCGTCACCGACTGGCTGAGCGACATTCCCCGTACCGCAGACGAGACCGACCTTGTGGAGGTGCAGTTCAAGAACACCCGCAAAGGCTACTACCGCAATACCGAGCAGTTGCCCTTGGAAAAAGGCACCAAGGTCATCACCGAGGCAGCCCCCGGCACCGACCTTGGCGAGGTGACCCTCACAGGACGTCTGGTGCTGCTGCAGATAAAGAAAAACCGCCTGAACAACGACCACTATGAGGTACGACGCGTTCTCCGTCTTGCCACCGAGCAGGACGAACAGCGTGCCGCTGAAGCACACGCCAAAGAGCAGGCGACCATGATTCAAGCGCGCCAACTGGCAAAGTCACTCGGGTTGGAGATGAAGATTGGCGATGTGGAGTATCTGGGCGACGGCAGCAAGGCTATCTTCTACTATATCGCCGAGGGACGTGTGGACTTCCGCCAACTCATCAAGGTGTATGCCGAAACCTTCCGCGTGCGCATTGAGATGAAACAAATCGGTGCACGTCAAGAGGCGGGGCGCATCGGTGGCACGGGACCTTGCGGACGTGAGTTGTGCTGCTCCACATGGATGACCCAATTCACCTCCGTAGGCACCAATGCCGCGCGCGTACAGAATATTTCGCTCAACCCGCAGAAATTGGCGGGACAATGCGCGAAACTGAAATGCTGTTTGAACTACGAGATGCCCGTGTATGAGGAGGCGGTGAAGAAGATGCCGCCACGCAAGCAGCCGCTTGAGACGCAGGATGCCACCTACTATTTCTTTGCGTCCGACCCTCTCAAGGGAGAAATCACCTACTCCACCGATGCCCACCAGCCCGTCAACCTGCAAGTGCTCACGCCCGAACAGGCTAAGGACATCATCGAGATGAACCGCCGAGGCGAGAAACCCGCCACACTCGGCGGCAAGCAATCCACAGCCGAAGTGGTGGAAATCGACTATCAGAACGTGGTGGGACAAGACGACCTGACACGCTTCGACAAGAAGAAACGCCGCTCGGGCAATAATAACGGACGTCGCGACAACCGACCGGTGCAAAACAACAAAGGTAATCGGTCCAATGGCGACCAACGACGTAACCGCCCCAACAACGACCGTCCGCAACGAGACAAGCAAAACAACAATGCAAAGAACAATTCTCCTCGTCCTCAGTAGCCTGTTGCTGCTGACATCGTGCCAACGCCCTGCCGTTTACAGCGAGTTTCGCGAGATGCCGGTCTCAGGCTGGCATCAGGACTCGGTGCTGCACTACGTAGTACCTGTTTCCGACACCCTCAGCACATACGATATCCTGCTCTCCGTGCGCCACACTACACAATATCCATACCAAAACTTATGGATGTTCATCACGGAATGGCAAGACTCCACGTGCATCCTGAGCGACACCGTTGAGTGTTACCTCGCCGACGACAGGGGACGTTGGTTAGGCTCGGGTATCAACACCTATGAGATGCCCCTCATCTACACAACCCACCACCGTTTCCCGCACGCAGGCGACTACACTTTTACCCTCCAACAGGGCATGAGAACAGAAGAATTGCGGGGCATTCGAGATATAGGACTCAAAATAATCAAGCACGATGGGGAAGAATAAACTGCGCAAATTTGCCGAGATGGAGACTTTCCACAATGTCTTCCAATGCGGCGCACGCGAAGCCTTGGCAGAGAGTCCCGTCACTGCTATGGCAGGACATTGGCGTGACCTGTATTTCCACAATGAGAACCCCATCGTACTCGAATTGGGTTGTGGAAGAGGGGAATACACAGTCGGACTGGCAGCCGCTTTCCCCGACAAGAATTATATCGGCATCGACATCAAAGGGGCGCGTATGTGGGCAGGTGCCAAGCAGGCAGAGCAGGCGGACATGCACAACGTGGCATTTCTGCGCACCAACATCGAGATGCTTGGCAGTTTCTTTGCCCCCGACGAGGTGGACGAGATATGGATTACTTTCCCGGACCCGCAGATGAAAAAAGCCACCAAACGTCTCACTTCCACCTACTTCATGCAACGTTATGCACATCTGCTGCGCCCCGACGGACTTATTCATCTCAAGACGGATAGTCCTTTCCTATACACCTACACACGCGCGATGGTGAAGGAAAACCGCTATCCTGTGCTTGCCGATACCAGTGACCTCTACCACACAGCCGATGCCCCGCAAGAACAAGGGCAACTGCAGGCGGCAACGATGTTGCAGACCCACTACGAGCACCAATGGCTTGACCGCGAACTCACCATCAAGTACATCTGCTGGCAACTCGCGCCGCGAACCACACTTGTCGAACCGGATATCGAAATAGAAAAGGACACCTACCGCTCCTACGGGCGCAACTACGTGTCGCCACAACCACATAACTACTGATATGCAACCTTTCATCATTCTTCTTGTTATTGCGGGGTATTTCGCCCTGCTGTTCACCATCTCCTATATCGCGGGCCGCAAGGCGGATAACGCGGGCTTCTTCTCGGGCAACCGCAGCAGCAATTGGCTCCTCGTGGCGATGTCCACCATCGGCGCAGCCATCTCGGGCGTTACCTTTGTCAGCGTACCCGGTATGGTGGCTACATCGGGCTTTGCCTATATGCAGATGGTTCTCGGATTCACCGTGGGGCAACTCATCATCGCCTACGTACTCATACCGCTCTACTACAAACTCAACCTGACTTCTATCTACCAGTACCTGCAACAGCGGTTTGGAATGATGAGTTACAAGACAGGGGCATGGTTCTTCTTCATCAGCAAGATGCTTGGGGCAAGCGTGCGCCTTTTTGTGGTGGGCGAGGTACTCCAACTGCTGGTTTTCGGACCATTGGGCGTACCCTTCTGGGCAAACGCAATCTTCACGGTGTTGATTGTGTACCTGTGCACCTTCAAGGGGGGCGTTAAGTCCTTGATATGGACGGACTTGCTGAAGACGCTGTGCCTCATATTCTCCGTGGCGTTGTGTATCTGGTTCATCTTGCGCTCGGGTGTCTCTGTCGAGGGCTGGAGCCATAGTCCCATGACAAGAACGTTCTTTTTCGACAACCCCAAAGAGGGCACTTTCTTCTGGAAGCAGTTCCTCGCGGGCATCTTTCTCGTGGTGGCGACCACGGGCTTGGACCAGGACCTCATGCAGCGGACGCTCTCTTGCAAGAACTACCGCGAGAGCCAAAAGAACATCATCGTGGGCGCACTCATGCAGATTGTTGTCATCGGGCTCTTCCTTGTATTAGGCTATCTGTTATACAGTTACGCCGCACAAACGGGTGTGGACATCTCCGGTTTGAAGGGCGACGATGTCTTCCCCTATTTGGCAACGGGCAACTACTTCCCCGTCATTGTGGGTGTCTTGTTCATTGTGGGCTTTATTGCAGCGGCATATTCGGCTGCAGGTAGTGCCTTGACCGCCCTGACGACCTCGTTTACAATAGACATTCTCGGGCAAAAACACGCGCAAAGCGATGCCCAACTTACCCGTACACGCCGTATCGTACACGCGTCCATGGCGGTACTGATGGCGGTATGTATCTATGTGATACATTTGTTGAACGATGACTCTGTCATACAAACGGTGTACAAAGTGGCAAGTTACACCTACGGACCCCTGCTCGGCATGTTCTGTTTTGGCATCCTCACCCGCTGGCAGGTGCGCGACAAATGGATTCCCTTGGTGGCTGTCTTGGCTCCCGTCATCACGTGGGTGATAGATGTGAACTCCGCCGCATGGTTCAACGGCTACGTATTCTCACACGAGCGTCTGATTCTCAACGCCTTGCTCACCTTCATCGGTATGATGTGCCTTATCCGTACAAAACGACAATAGATTACTGTCTTTCTTTTAGAACAGATTAGAGCATTTTGTTATAGGATAGAGGGCATATCGCGGGTCTATCGCGGGTCGGTCGCGGGTCTGCCCTACCCTACTCGGGTCTGTCTAATGCCCAACGGAAGCCGATATAGACTTTCCATCCGTGTACAGGTCCCCAGACCATAGAGGCATCAAAGTCTGGTGAGGTAGGGGCGATATAGTGACTGTCTTCCATCCGTGCACCCGCGATGGGCGAGTCTTGGCGGAAGTTGGTCATATTCTCTGCACCGGCATAGAGCGAGCAGGTGCGCCAGTACTTGGTGATTTGCGCCAGCAGTTGCGGGTACCAACGATGGTATGTATAACCATTGCGCGTCATATACTGGCTACTCCCCTCGGGCACCACAAAGCCGTCGGGCATACGCCCGTAGCCGTTGAACTGCGCGGTGAAGTCGAACTGCCACGTGTGGAGCGGCGTCTGGTAGGAGGTCGAGATAATGCCCTTGAACTTGTTTTGCAGAGGTTTGTCGCGCAGCACGAGCGCATTGTCGGCGGCAGAGAATGTAGTCTGTTGCACATCCGTATAGCGGAATGCTGCCGTCATCGTCCAACCGCGCAGTATCTCCATATTTGCCTCTACCTGCCAATTGTGCGCAAAGGATTGTGCACCCGTCACATCGCTGATATTGAATAGATTAACACGGTGCGGGTCGGCATCTATATCCGTAATCACACCGTCTATGAAACGGGTATAGTAGTACTCGCCCGAGAGTTGCAACTCACGCTTGCCGACAGGGATATAGAAGGTGGTAGTAACCCCCGTATTGACGGTTCGTTCTTGTGCAAGGCGTTCATTTCCAATACAATACACCCTGTTGCTCGGCAGGTAGGCGGCATTGTCGGCAATGGCATTGGGCGAGCGGTATCCCATGCCCGCCGAAGCGCGGAGTGTCCACCACGTGAACGGCGCATAGCGGATATTCATACGCGGCGTGAAGAAGACCCCGTAGCGCGTGGAGTAGTCGGCACGTGCGCCCAAGAGAAGTGTCAGCATCTCGCGATAGGAATAGGTGTATTCGGCAAACACACCGGGCGTGGTCTCCATACGACTCAGGTCGTACTGCTCCACCTCGGGCGTATTGAGCCACGCCAACGAGAGCGGCGCATGCAGCACCTCGTCATATCGGTCGAAATTGACGCTCAAGCCCGTGGACAGTTTGTGTTTGTGCCACCCGAAAGGGTCACGCGGGCTGTCGTCGAACTCGGTCTGGAAGATAGCATTGAGGTAGGCATTGGTCTGATTGGCGTCCCACAGCCGCTCGCCGTAGCGGTTGTCCTGACTATGGTAGGACGCCGCAGCGATGATGCCGACAGAGCGGTTCAGTGCGGCGTCAAACACATAGCCGTTCTTCATAAACCCGTCAATGCGGCGTGTGCGGAGGTCAATGCGATAGGGGTTGTCCACAGGCGTATGCCCGTGCATGGCACGTGTCATCTGTCCGCCTACACGCTGGTCGTAGAGCGCACGCACCAGCACCTGCCCCGTGTAGCCGTCACGGCGGATAAACCAGCGGTTGAGCAGGTTGAGGTTGTGGTTCTTGGGCATATCGAGAAAGCCGTCGCCGTTGTCATCCATCTCCCATGAGCCGTCCTGCGCATGCAGCAGCACGCCTGTGGACACGTGTTCGTTGATGTCCCAACCGCCCGTGGCATTGAGTTCGGCATGCAAGGCGGAGTTGAGCATCAGGTTCACGGCAATGGGATTAGTGGTCTGCGGTTTGAGGTACTCCACGTTGATTTGCCCCGTGATAGCCTCATAGCCGTTGATGACCGACGAGGTACCCTTGCTCACCTGTATCGACTCCATCCACGGTCCGGGAATATACTCCAAGCCGAAAGACTGCGCCAGTCCGCGTACGTTGGGGGTATTCTCCGTCAGCAGTTGCACATAGGTGCCGCTGAGCCCGAGCAGCCGTATCTGTTTGGCTCCTGTGGCGGCATCGGAATACGCCACATCCACCGAGGCACTGGTCTCGAAACTCTCCGACAGATTGCAGCATGCGGCTTTGGTGAGTTCCTGTCCGGTCAGTGTCTCCACATTCAGTGCCGATACACGTGAGCGCAGCACCGACATCTGCCTTTCGGTGATGCTCACTTCGTCCAGCACCATATCGCTCACTAATACGATGGTCAGCGTGCGGTTGGAGCCCACATCGGTGGTGTCGTTGTGGTAGCCGAGGTAACTGCTCACCAGCAGGTGCGTGCCATGTACCGACTCTAATACGAACATACCCGCCGTATCGGTAGCCACGCCCGTAGTGGTGCCTGCCCAATAGACATTCGCCCCCACAAGGGGCTGCCCGCTATCGTCCAACACCACGCCCCGAATACGCGCAGCCCTCACCCCCAGCGATGATAATACAACTATGATGCAAAATACGATATATCGTTTCATATCCTTCATTCCATATCAAAGGGCACTTAACCCCGTTAATGCCCATATAAAGTTCGTTAAAAACAGAGAATGGTACGTGATTAAACATGTAATTACCCACGAATTGACCATTAATTCATACTGGGTGCTATTTTCCGCGATGTGCTAATAGTCAGATTATCACAAATGTGACCGCACTCGATTTGGCACATACGTGTGCCTAATCCATGTACACAACCACTGCCAACTAATCGTGAAACAATAAACTATACACCTCTTATTCTCGCTGCAAAGTTACACAAAAAGCACAACAACTACAAATGTCATGCTCTTTTTCCACTTTATACCTCGCTTTACACCTCACTGCCTTTCGGTCTTATACGCTGTCCTTACATTGTCCTCACGCTGTCTTCACGCTGGCAACTACGGTATATACACGGTAGATATACGGTTGATACTCGGTTCATTTAGCGACTCTGCTTTGTCCGTTTTCGGGTTGACTCGTTTCCGTGTTTGTTTTGTTAAAATACGTATAAGGTTGACTCGTTTGTCG
>CAKULK010000008.1 GCA_934667275.1 uncultured Bacteroidales bacterium
CGGCACCATAAAGACGGAATGGCTTTATCCTCTGCCATTGCTAAAGGATTTGCAAGAGGCGCAGGAACAGATAACTCACTTTGTGGATTTATATAATAATGTGCGTCCGCACCGGAGCCTGAAAAATAGAACACCGATGTCGGTCTATTTGGATGACCCGAATATCGTTCCTGCCGCCCGATGGCATTACGAGCAAGCGGAAAAATGTGCAGAAACGGCATTTTTTTAGAAAAAAGAGAGGGTTGGAGGATTGGCGCGGTTTCGCCTCTCTGTCCCCTCGCGAGGGGACAGAGAGGAAAGGAAGGCAACCCAAGTGGTGAACAAGTCAACCTATCCGACAAACGAGTCAACCTTATACGTATTTTAACAAAACAAACACGGAAACGAGTCAACCCGAAAACGGACAAAGCATGGGATTATATGAGTCGTTGAATGTACCGAGTATCTACCGTGTATCAACCGTATATCTACCGTGTTTTACAGCGGAAAAAAACAGGCCGGAAATGACAAAAATAACGCACATAACAGATGTTTATGTGCATGAAGAAGGTGGGGATGGTTGTGGAGGAAAAGACGGATGGAGAGAATGTAGATGCAGGGCGGGGGAGGTGAGGATAGGGGGACGGTGAAAGGTGGGGCGGTTAGGAGATTTCGCTCCAATTGACGACCGTCTGGCGAAGATGGTTGAGACGCAGTTTGTAGATGCGATTGGCGGAATCTTCAAGCAAGGGGTCGGCATCCAGAATCTCGCCTACTGCCTGCCGTGCGCGCTCAAGAATCTGCCCGTCGGTGGTAAGACTGGCGATGTGCAGGTCGAAAGGCAGTCCTGACTGCTGTGTGCCCTCGAGGTCGCCGGGGCCGCGGAGTTGCATATCGGCTTCGGCAATGCGGAAACCGTCGTTGGTGGCGACCATAATGTCCATGCGTTTGCGTGTGTCGCGGCTGAGTTCGACATTGGTGAGGAGAATGCAGTAACTCTGGTCGGCTCCGCGCCCCACACGTCCGCGGAGTTGGTGGAGTTGGCTGAGCCCGAACCGCTCGGCGTTTTCGATAATCATGACGCTGGCGTTGGGCACGTTGACACCGACCTCAATGACGGTGGTTGCCACGAGAATCTGCGTTTCGCCGCTGATGAAACGGCGCATCTGCTCGTCTTTGTCGCGCGCTTTCATCTGCCCGTGCACCATGGAGATGCGGTAGTCGGGGAAGGTTTGGCAGAGCGTGTTGTAGCCGTTTTCAAGGTCCTGCAGTTCGAGGTGCTCGTTCTCTTTGATGAGCGGATAGACGACATAGACCTGCCGCCCCTGACTGATTTGGGAGGTGATGAATTGGTTGATAGTGGCGCGCCGTTGGTTGGTGTAATGAAGCGTCTGCACGGGTTTGCGCCCTGGCGGCAGTTCGTCGATGACGCTGACGCGCAAGTCGCCATAGACGGTCATTGCCAGAGTGCGCGGGATGGGTGTGGCGGTCATGACGAGGATATGCGGCGGGCGGACATTTTTGCTCCACAGTTTAGCGCGTTGGGCGACCCCGAAGCGGTGTTGCTCATCCACGATACAAAGTCCGAGATTGGCAAACTGCACCTCGTCTTCGATGAGGGCATGGGTGCCGATGAGTATGTCGATTTGTCCGCTGCGGAGTGCCTGATGGAGCGGTTCGCGCTGTTTCTTGGTGGTGGAGCCCGTGAGGAGGGCTATGCGTATGCCGCGGGTAGTGCGGGGAGAGTCGGACGAGAAGAGGTCTTCACCAGTGTCCAATATGGGACCAAGGAACTGACTAAGTGTGTCAAAATGCTGATTAGCAAGTATTTCCGTTGGTGCCATAATGCAGGTCTGATAGCCGTTGTCGATGGCGAGCAAGGCACACAGGAGGGCGACAAGTGTCTTCCCGCTGCCGACATCGCCCTGCAGAAGACGGTTCATCTGCTTGCCCGATTTGAGGTCGGTTTGTATCTCACGAATGACGCGTTTTTGAGCGTTGGTGAGGTCGAAAGGCAGGCATTGGCGGTAGAACGTGTTGAATGCCTTGCCCACAAGCGGCATGGAGAAACCCGCGTTCTGCTCGCGCCGCTTCATCTGGCGGAGGATTTGGAGTTGGATATAGAAGAGTTCCTCGAACTTCAGCCGTTCGCGTGCCTGCTGCAGGGTGGCGTTGTCTTTCGGGAAATGGATGTAGGTGAGCGCGTCGGTGAGCCCCATCAGGTGGTAGCGTTGCAGGACATCCATGCCGATGGTGTCGATGATGCCCTGTTGGCGCAGGGTGGGCATAAGTTGGGATGTGATGGTGCGCATGACCTTGGAGTTGATACCAGCGCGCTTCATGCCCTCGGTGGTGTTGTAGTAGGGTTCAAGCCCTTGCGTCATTTCGGATTGCACCTTGTTCCACGGCGTGAGTTCAGGGTGGACAAAATTGTACTGATGATTAAAGGCTGAGGGCTTGCCGAAAAGCAGGTACTTGACCCCGCGTTCCAACTTGAGATACTTGATACCTTTGAACCACACCAGTTCGATGTTGCTCTGCCCGTCGGTGAAAGTGGCAGAGAGACGCTGCGCCTTGCCGATGCCGACAGTATGCCACTCGGTGATGGTGCCGATGATTTGGACATAGGTGTCCTCGTCGTCAATCTCGTGGATGAAATAGAAACGGCTGCGGTCGATATACTTGTACGGGAACTGGTAGAGCATATCCAGCGCAGAACGAACATTCAGTTCTTTACGAAGAATGTCGGCACGTTTAGTGCCGACACCCTTACAATATACTATATCCTGGATGGAAAGATCCATCGTGTGACAGGAACGTATGTTATTGCAAACGGAAGTTTACAGGAACGGTGTATTTCACACGTACAGGTTTACCGCGTTGCTTACCCGGCGTCCACTTAGGCATGGATTTGATGACGCGGATAGCCTCTTTGTCAAGAGACGCATCACCCGAAGTACGAACAACGACCACGTCCACGATACTACCGTCTTTGTTGACCACGAACTGGCATACAACACGTCCTTGGATACCGTTCTCCTGTGCGATGACGGGATATTTGACATTCTCGCTGATGTACTTGAACAACTGCTGCTGACCACCGGGGAATTCAGGCATGGACTCAACGACCATAAAGATGACTTCCTCTTCTTCCTCCTCTTCAACGGGGGCTTCAACAGGGGCTTGAATGACAACCTCTACATCTTTGTCGTCCTCGGTGTTGACCTCAATGGTCTCGGTTTCGACATCGTCTTCCACAACGTTGAGCACCTCAACTTCCTGTACGGCAGGAGGTGGTGGAGGTGGAGGCGTAGTCTCCTGGGTGGTTTGCTGGATATCCATCTCTTCCTCGATGAGGAAATCGGTATCCACAACATCATACTTAGTCACTTCCTTCTCAGTCCATTCGAAGGCCACATAGCAAACACTGAGAACAAACACCAATCCCATCAGGACGTAGGTGAATTTCTTGTCCTCAAGACTTGCTTTCGGTGATTTTTTCTGTTGCATATTGTTGTTTATTATATTCGATTTGCTACTCCTTAAATATATAAGGGGCTAAAAAGTTATAGAAACCTCCTTGAAACACAATCAGAAAAGGCACTATTTCGGACTGCAAATTTACTACATTTTTATGAACCATGCAAATATCCGTGTGTTTTTTACACAAAAAAGTGTAATCGTTGTAGCAGGCGTCGGACTTGTGCAGTGCGAAATGCCGCCCAATGCGCGGTAAGGAACGGGATACGTGCTTTCCACGCCGTGTGTGGCAGGAGGACGGGATATTGCCCTTGCGGAGGTTGCCGGTAGTAGCGGAAACGGGGCGAATAGTCGTTGCAGATGTTGGCGGAGTGTACGACCTCGCACCACATGTCTCTGTCGCCAATGGAGTGCAAGGAGGACCGGGGAATCTTGGTGTGGTCAATGCCAAGACAGGTGCGGATATGGTTTTTGTCCTCCACGAAAGAGAGGAAATGATTGTTTTTGAAGCCTATACGAAACGCGATATTGTCCGATACGAAATACTGGGCCCCGACAGGGTAGGTGAGTGCGCACGGAACGGGTTGGCGGGAGGTCATACAAGCGTGCAGTTGCTCTACGAAATCGCTTGCCAACATGTCGTCGTTGTCCAAGCGCGAAGACAGGAGCCAGTCATAGCCTGCACAATACTGCTCTCCCACTTGGCGATAGAGAAGATTGACGTCTTCATAGAAAGGGCAAAACAAGACCTCAATCTGCGGCATTATACGGGAATAGGACAGCAACTTACGGCGTTGTGCATCAGGCGTTTGAGAGTCTGCCAAGAGTATCCAAGTGAAGTCTTTGCAAGTCTGCTGATGTAAGGACGGGAGGCAGTAGGTTTCGAACAAGGCAAAGCGGTTGTCCAGCCAAGCCGGCGAGAGATGCAGGGTACTATCGCGCTCGAATTGCAGATTGAAACGTGTGAGGATGATATGGCGATAGGAAAGGCTCATTGGCAGATGTCGGTGAGCAGTTGCTGGAGATTATGCTTGATTTGTCCCCAGTTGTATTTGCGTTGCGAAAGGGTTCGGGCATTCCTGCAGTGCGATTGGTAGAGGGCGGGTGTATTGACGTACTGCACGATGGCATCGGCAGCCTCTTCCGCAGAGTGGACCAGACTGAGGCAATCGCGGAACTCCGGCACGCCCTGCCGAATGGCGCAGAGGTCGGAGTAGATGCCCGGTCTGCCGCATGCCATGTAGTAGAACAACTTGATGGGCAGGCAACGGGTGTTCTCACGGTCGCACTCGCGGAGGTCGAGGAACAAGTCGTATTGCGCCAGCGTCTGGCAAAAGGCATCAAAGGGGAGGTAGGGCCGATAGTTGATGCCGGTGCCCGAGGCGAGTTGCGTGGCGATGGGGTTGTTGGTGATGATATCCAAGCAGAAATCTGTGTCAGGGCATCGTTGTTGTGCCTCCCGTACCGCTTCAAGGACACGGTAGTATCCTTTTTCGCCAGTCAACGGCCCCGCGTAGAGCAGTCTGCACTGGCGGGATATTGTGCGCGGGGGTGTGCTGACAATATACTGCAAATCGGGGTAATACGGGAGATAGATGTACGGTTTGCGGGGAAACAGAACGCGGAAAGGCACGGCTTTGTAGTACTCTCCGAAGATGAAAGCATCGGCCTTGAAGCCCGCCCAAAGGCTTGCCATAGCCATCAAGAAAGCCTTGCCCCATCTGCACGGTAACCATAATCCGCGGAGGTTCTTCTTGGAAGGATACCATTCCGTGATGTCGTAAACCAGTTTGGTGTGCTTGGTGTTCCGTACCAACCAAAGTGCGCGAGGGGTGTCAGTGATAATTGCGTGAACACCAACCGCTTCCTCTCTCCAGTTGATTGGTTCTTCCGGGTCCCATAACTCCTCTTTCCCACAGACATCCACCCAAAAGCCTGCTTCCTCCAATGCGGTCCGCTGATGATACCATACGCGGTCGTCATAAGAGTAATGTGCTGTTTGTAAGAAGAGTATATTCATCGCATTTTCCGTTGTCTGAACCAATTCCATGCGGTGGCGATACGGAACCACCAATGATAGTAGCGTTCGACGCTGCAATAGGGAGTGGGGGTGCTGCCGAACTGCTTGTAGTGGTTGGCAACGCCGCGTATCATACTGCCTTCGAAATCAAAAGCCACTCCTTTCTCGCGTGCCAACTTCAATGCCTCCAATACCAGCAATGCTCCGGCACCCGAATCTTTATAGACAGGTGAATAGCACGGAATCAGATAGTACATCGTTTGTGCGTCCCACACCACAAATGCTGCCGCCAAGGTGATGTTGTCGGCATTCTTGACGGCAATGAAGCGGCATTGTTGCAGACGTGCCGCCTTGCGCTCCAACACCAACAGGAACTCGCGAGAATAACTGATTTGCTTGGCTTGCTCACGCATACACTGCGTATGGAACAGGTAGAAGTCTTCTGCTTGCATCTGATGGTCGGCGTGCAAGGAAAGGGCTTTCTGCAGTTGGCGTTTCTTGTTTTTGGAGAACGCGTTGATGACGTTGTCCATATTGCCGAGGTCGTTGATACGATAGGTGACGCGCTCACGTACGGTGAAGCCCAGTTGCTTCATGTATGCGGGTGCGGGGCTGCCAAGCGGGAAATGCTGATAGTAGTAACTAAGGTGCATCTCATCGAGTTGCTGTGCAAACTCGCGGCAGACTGTTTCGACCACCTCGGGGGTGTCGCATACGTCCTCGCGGAACCAGATGCCGCCTATCTGTGTCATCTGCGGCATGATGATGTAGTGAATACGGTGGCGTTGGCGGAACAGATAGGGAAGGGCTGCACGGACATTGCCATCGCTGTCGAAACTGAGCAGCACATCCCACTGCTTGCCGGCGCAAACGGCATCCATCCACCAATCGGTCATAAAGAGAGGGATATGGCGGTTCCACTTACATAATTCGCTGTATGTCTGCTTGTTGGTCATACGGAGAGTTGTTTTGTTATCCACGCAGTGTATAGACGGCGTCCAGGTTGCGCGCCTGCTCGTCGAGGTCCAAGCCGTAGCCGATGATGAACTGCTTGGGAATCTCCTTGCCGATATATTCAGGTTTGGCATCGGGGTAGAGCAACGATTCGGGCTTGAAAAAGAATGTGGTCAGCGCCACCGACTCGGCCCCTGCGTCCAACAACATTTGGCGGAAACTATGCATGGTAAGCCCCGAGTCCACAATGTCCTCAACGATAATCACATCGCGCCCCTGCACCGGCTCATAGAGCGGTGTGATGAGTTCCACTTCACCCGTAGAGGATGTGCCTTCGTAAGATTTGAGGCGCACGAAAGTAATCTCCGCGGGCAGGGTGATGTGCCTGAACAAGTCGGCTGCGTACATGAACGCTCCGTTGAGCACACAAATAAACAGCGGGCTCCTGCCCTCGTAGTCTGCGTTGATACGGTTGGCAACGCGCTCGACGATTTCTGCGATGTCCTGCGGTGTGAGAAACTCGTCAAAGGTCATGTTGTTGATGGTAATGCTGCGCATATCGGATTGATTTAGAAATAGTTAGTCTATTTGTTGGCAGCCGCGGTGCGGATGAAGTCCATGAAGAGCGGGTGGGGGTGGAGAAAGGTGGACGCATATTCGGGGTGGAACTGCGTACCGATGTACCAGGGATGCCCTTTGAGACTGATGATTTCCACCAGTCCGGTCTGCGGGTTGATGCCGACACACTCCATGCCCGCCTCTTCGAACTCCTGCTGGTAGCGGTGGTTGAACTCATAGCGGTGGCGGTGACGCTCCAAGATTACGCCATCGGTGCCATAGATGGCAGCCACATGGCTGCCCGGCTGCAATTGACACGGGTATGCCCCCAATCGCATGGTGCCACCCATTCCGCCGTGTGCGTCCTGCATCTTCCACTTGACATCCTGCATCATGTCGATGATGGGTTGCGGGGTGTCTGGGTCGAACTCGGTGGAGTTGGCACGCTGATAACCAAGCACATTGCGGGCGAACTCGATAGCCATACACTGCATGCCCATACAGATTCCAAAACAGGGTAACGCATGTTCGCGCGCATAACGCAATGCCACAAACTTCCCCTCTACGCCGCGTCCGCCAAAGCCCGGGGCAACGATGATACCCTGTTGCCCTGCCAATGCCTCCGCCACGTTTGCCTCGGTGAGGTCGTCGCTCAGTATGGATTTGAGAATCAGTTTCTTGTCGTTGTATGCCGCCGCAATGTTCAGCGATTCGCGAATGGATTTGTAGGCGTCTTGCAGTTGCACATATTTACCCACGATGGCGATACGCACTTCGTCGGTGGAGTCTTCAATCTTGTGGAGTACCGCCGTCCAATCCGTCATGTCGGCTGCGGGGACGCTGTCGGGGTCGATGCCCACTTTGCGCAGTACGACACGGTCGAGCCCTTCGGCTTGCATGTTGAGGGGAACGCGATAGATACTCTTGACATCGCGCGACTGAATGACTGCGTCTTCGCCTACGTTGCAGAACAATGCCACTTTCTTCCGCAAGTCGGCAGGTATCTCGTGTTCGGTGCGGAGTACCAGAATGTCGGGCTGTACGCCTTCGTGTTGGAGGTCCTTCACCGAGTGCTGGGTAGGCTTGGTCTTCAGTTCCTTGGCGGCAGCCAGATAGGGTACGTAGGTGAGGTGGATGCAGCAGCAATCGTCGGCATGCTCCCACTTCATCTGACGCACCGCCTCGACGTAGGGCAGGCTTTCGATGTCGCCTACGGTGCCGCCAATCTCGGTGATGACAAAGTCATAGTGGTGACTCTCGCCCAGAGCGATAATCACATTTTTTATCTCGTCAGTGATGTGGGGAATCACCTGCACGGTCTTGCCCAGATAGTCGCCGCGCCGCTCACGCTCAATCACGTGCTGATAGATACGCCCCGTGGTGATGTTGTTCGCCTTGTGCGTTTCGGTGTTGAGAAAGCGCTCGTAGTGCCCGAGGTCGAGGTCTGCTTCATGCCCGTCCACGGTGACATAACATTCGCCGTGTTCGTAGGGATTGAGCGTACCCGGATCTACATTGATGTAGGGGTCCAACTTCTGGTTTGTTACTCGGAACCCTCTGGCTTGCAGCAGTTTACCAAGAGATGCCGCAATCGTTCCTTTGCCTAACGACGATGCTACGCCGCCCGTTACAAATATGTATTTAGTAGTTGCCATAAAACGGGATACAAAGGTACATATTTCTCATGGAATATGCAAGCGATTTCATTCCAATACCTCAAAAAAACTTTCACTTTTGGTTATCGAATGCTCCCTTAAAAGCAAAAAGGCTATCCCGTGAAAACGGGATAGCCTTTTCTGATAATACACCTGTTTATTTTACTTCCACGCCGGTAGCCGTGTAGTACTTGCCGTTGCGCTCAATCAACATTTGTCCGTTGCGAATTACTTTGTGGGCGCGGACCCGTCCGGTGGTGATGTCAGCAACTCCCGTGGAGGAAGCATCTTGTACCAGACGCACAGAACGTCCGCTGTTGCGCGGTCCCGGGCTGGCAGGGTTTGCCGTGCTGGTGCCAACACCCAAACCTAACACTCCGCTGTCGTCTTCCGGATCGTAGTCGGCAGATTGGTACATGCCCAACATATTCGGTATTACGATTACGTTGTCCGATACACGATAGCCTGCTGCGGGGAAGAAGAGTACACCTGCTGCTTCCAAAGCCGCAAATTGCTCTGTGGTAAATTTGTTGTTTTGATATGTGTCCATATCAAACTCGTTAGGAGCCGTTGCACCATCTGCGTTCCAGATATATGCAATTTCGATACCTGCAGGTGCAGTGAAAGCAGTGGGGAACATCAACATACCGAACTTCCCGCCGATGTAAGCCATTGTCCATTTGTGATTTACGAACAGATATGCCCACTCTGCTTCTGTCAGCGTGCGCCACATTCCCGGTTGGTTGCCGGCATTGCTGATGGCATTATATACACCCCAATCGGCATTGGCGTACTTGCCTGTCAGGTTGTTGGTGATTTTCCCGCCGATGTAGAACTCAGTATAATCGTTGGAAATGCACCATGGTTGATAGGAGGTGGCTCCGCTGTTCCAACCGCTGGTGCCATAGGCAAACAAGTCCACATAACCATTGTAGGTTTCTGCAATGTTCTCATTGTCAGCACCAATGAAATCGTATTGGTTTTCTGCAATGCGCCATGTGCCTTTGGCTGTGCCGTCGGCGGTGGCATGTGTGCCTTCCATTGCATTGAACTGCAAGTTACCTTTGGCAAAGTACACGGATTTGGTGTCCGAGACTTTGAATGCGGTGTTCAAGGCACCCTCTTGGGTTGCGGTTTGCGCAGATGCGCCCATTACTACCAGTGCCATTGCGGCAAAAGAGAAAATTTTCTTCATGTCGTTTGTGTTTTTGTTGTTTCGGCGGCAAAGGTAGTTATAAATCTCCGAATCTGCAAGCACCTTTTTTATTATTCAAAATCTTTTATTTCTTTTAATAATAGTATGGGTAGCCTATCCCTTGCGCATGGGTTGCGTATCCCTTGCTGATTGATGCGGGTTTGACGTGAGGATGATGTTAATAAATTGTAATGAGTGGTGTGTGATTCATAACAAGAGACCGCCCTGTGTGATTGAGCGGTCTCTTGTGTTGTATGGAATCCTTTGCAGGAAAAATCTTACTCTTCGTCGTTTTGGCTGTCGGCGTATTCTTTGATGAGTTTCTCCTGTACGTCAGCAGGCACGAGTTCGTAGTCTTTGAAGTGCATGGTGAAAGTGGCGCGTCCGCCTGTGAGGCTCGACAGGGTGGTCGAGTAGGACGACATTTCTTTCAAAGGCACTTGTGCTTTCAGGCGGGTGAAGTTCTTCTCGGTCTCCATGCCCAGCACCATGCCGCGGCGACCCGTGATGTCGGACATCACATCGCCCATCATATCGCTCGGAACGAATACTTCGACATCATAGATAGGCTCCAGAATCTTCGGGTTGGCGTTGCGGAATGCCTCTGCGAAAGCGTTACGACCGGCGAGACGGAAGGAAATTTCGTTGGAGTCAACAGGGTGCATCTTGCCGTCGTAGATGATAACGCGTACATCGCGTGCATACGAACCCGTCAGCGGACCTTGCTCGATACGATCCATGACACCTTTCAAGATGGCAGGGATGAAACGCGCGTCGATGGCACCGCCCACGATGGAGTTGATAAGCACCAACTTACCTCCCCAGTCCAATGGAATCT
Organism: uncultured Bacteroidales bacterium; assembly: GCA_934667275.1. Lineage (GTDB taxonomy): Bacteria > Bacteroidota > Bacteroidia > Bacteroidales > Paludibacteraceae > Colicola. The sequence goes on from CAKULK010000008.1 coordinate 10,680, forward strand.
CCTGCGTGTCTTTCACGGAGATACGGTACTCCTGGTTGCCGAACTTGTACACCTCTTTTACGGGTACGCCCTCTTCGTAAGGCTCCACAATCAGGTGTACCTCACCGAATTGTCCCGAACCGCCGGATTGCTTCTTGTGACGATAGTCGGCACGCGCAGCCTTGGTGATGGTCTCGCGGTACGGAATCTTGGGCTCGTCGAACTGAATCATCATCTTGTCGTTGTTCTCCAGACGCCATTTGAGTGTGCGGAGGTGGAACTCACCCTGTCCGCTGACGATGGTCTGCTTCAACTCTTTGGACTGCTCGATAACCCATGTCGGATCCTCCTCGTGCATACGTGTGAGGAGTGCGCTCAACTTCTCGGCATCGCTCTCTGTGACAGGGCGGATGGCGCGGCGGAACCTCGGTTCGGGATAGGAGATGGCGGGATAGCGGTTCTCGCAATCTTTGGCGTTGAGGGTGTTGCCGGTGCGGGTGTCTTTGAGTTTGACCGTAGCGGCGATGTCGCCGGCAGCCACCTCGTCCACGGGTACGCGGATACTACCTGCCACGCTGTACAACTGCGAGATACGCTCTTTGCTGCCACGATCCATATTCTGCAGGTCGTCCGACGGGTGTACGGTACCCTGCATCACTTTGAAATAGTTGACTTCGCCGATGTGCGGCTCTACTGATGTCTTGAAGATGAACAGCGATGTGGGTGCCTTGGGGTCGGGAGCCACCTCTTTGCCGTCCACCGTGACAGGCTTTGCGGCATCGGCTACCGACGGAGCCATAAAACTGAGGAAGTCCATAAGGCGGCGGATACCCATGTCTTTGGCACCGCTGGTGCAGATGACAGGGTACATGCTACCCTCTGCAAACACGGTTTGGAGGCCGAGCATCGTCTCTTCGTCGGAGAGGGTGCCCTCTTCCAGGTATTTCTCCATCAATTCTTCGTTGGCTTCGCCTGCCCATTCGATGAGTTTGGCGCGAATCTCGTTGGCTTTTTCCACTTCACCGGCGGGAATATCGTGCAACTCGGGTGCGCCGCCTTCCGCTTTCCACACCAGCATCTTGCCTTTCAGTACGTCAATGGCGGCGTTGAAATCCTTGCCCGCATTGACGGGGTATTGGATGAGGGTACACTTGTTGCCGAAATCCTCCACCAATTCATGGTAGGTACGCTCGAAATCGGCGTTCTCGTGGTCGCACTTGTTGATGATAAACGCTACGGGTTTCTTGGCTTTCTCCGCCCAACGGAAACTGTTCTGCGTGCCCACTTCCACGCCGCCGTTGGCGGTGAGAGTGATGAGGGCGGTGTCAACCACGTGCAATGCCGTAACGGCACCGCCGCAGAAGTCGTCCGCCCCCGGGCAGTCGATGATATTCAGTTTCTTGCCTGCAAATTCGATATTGCAAACGGTGGAGAATACGGAGTAGCCGTACTCTTTTTCTACCGGAAAATAGTCGCTAACTGTGGATTGTGCCTCTATGGAACCGCGGCGTTTAATCACGCCGCTCTCAAAGAGCATCGACTCTGTCAAGGTTGTCTTGCCCGAACCACTGCCTCCCATAAGGGCAATGTTCTTAATCTCATTAGCCTGATAAATCTTAGCCATAATGTATTAGTTTAATTTAAGTTATGTGTTTAAGGTTGTTTCTTCGTGGCGTTGACACAGGAAAACAATGTTTTCAAGGGTGCGGGTGTCGGGAGTTTGTCGCGGGTCTGTCGTGGGTCTATCGCGGGTCTCCCGACTGTATGTCACCTGCAAAACCAATGGTCAAAGTCACGCTTTTCGGTTGCAAAGATACAATTATTATTCGGAATATACAAGCATGGCGCAAAAAAACTCTATTTTTTGCGCGGGAATATCCGAATGTCATAAAAAACGGCTATTTGTTTCCGCGGTGTGCGCGGATAGGGATTGATTGCGTTTTCTTGTCAGTTGCGGGAGAATCGGTCCTGTTGCGGCAACTTAGCGAGTGCGGCTTCTTCTTTGGCGGTCATCTGCTGTTTGGTCTCGGAGGTCTTGTCGCCTTGTCCCGTGAGGTGCAGAATACCGTGTATGATGATGCGGCACAACTCATATTCAAATGGGACGCCCGCCTGTTCGGCGTTGGAGCGTACCGTATCAAGTGAGATGAATATGTCGCCGCTCACGCGTGCGCGCGTGGAATAATCAAAGGTGATGACATCGGTGTAGTAGTCGTGCTGAAGAAATTGTCGGTTGACCTCTAATATCTTGCTGTCGTCGCAGAATATATAGGTCACGTCACCCACGGTGAAACCGTAGTCGGCTGCCACCGAGCGAATCCAATGCTCCATCGCGCTTTTGTCTATCGCGGGCATTGTCACATTGTCGCAAACAAACTGTATCATCCGAAAAATATACTTCCCACCGTGAAGGCGGCTATTATTCCTGCCAAGTCGCTAATCAAACAGCATGCCACGGCGTGGCGTGTCTGCTTGATGCCGATGCTGCCGAAATAGACGGCAAGTACATAGAAAGTGGTGTCGGTGGTGCCTTGCAGAATGCAGCACAAGCGCCCTACCAACGAGTCGGCACCGTATGTGGTCATTGCTTCTATCATCAGACCGCGTGCTCCGCTGCCCGACAAAGGTTTCATGATGGCGGTCGGTACCGCCCCCGCCAACTCGGGATTGATGCCGCACCATTCGAAACAGTGTGCCAGGCCCCGCTCCAGTATCCCCATTGCCCCGCTGGCGCGGAACATGCCCACTGCCACCAATATCGCAATCAGATACGGGATGATGCTTACCGCAGTCTTGAAGCCTTCTTTTGCACCGTCGATGAACGCATCGTACACGTTGATGCGCTTGGCCATGGCTTGGATGATGAACCAGCACATGACCCCGAGCAACATGATGGCTGCGACCATAGACGACACCTTGTTTAATGTGGCTTCCGGCAACCGTTGTGCCAGAAACAAGAGTGCGCCGACAAATACCGTGAGTCCTACTATCGTGCCCAATATCACTTTGTCCCATATCTTGATTTTCTGCACAATGCAGCATGAGATGAGTCCTGCCATAGTGGAGAAATAGGTTGCTACCATCAGAGGCAGGAACACATCGGCAGGGTTGGCGGCTCCCAACTGGGCGCGGTATGCCATAATGGTGGTGGGTATGAGTGTCAGACCGCTGGCACCAAGTACCACGAACATTATCATGGCGTTACTGGCTTTCTCTTTGTCGGGATTCAGTTCCTGCAACTCGCCCATGGCTTTCAGCCCCATAGGTGTAGCGGCATTGTCCAAACCGAGCATATTGGCGGAGATGTTCATGAACATAGTGCCAAACACGGGGTGGTTGGCTGGTATTCCAGGAAAGATTCGTTTGAAGAAAGGTGCCACCCCGCGCGATAACGTATTGACGACGCCGCCTTGTTCGCCGATGTTCAGTATGCCCATCCAAAGTGCCAAGACGCCTGTCAGACCGATGGAAATCTCGAAACCGGTCTTTGCAGATGCAAAAGTGGAGTTCAGTATCTGCGAGAATACATCCGTCTGCCCGAACACCAAACATTGCACGCAGCCCATGACGACAGCGAGTAGTATCAATCCTATCCAAACGTAATTCAGTATCACACCTTATAATATATAGGGGCTGTCAAACAGCATGCAAAGGTACTACAAAAATCCTGCTTGTGCAAGTGATTTTACAATTCTTCTATTTCTTTGCAATCGCCAACGTTACCGCCACGACAATCATCACGATACCTGTCACGGAACGCAGTGTCAGTTGCTCGTCAAACACGGTGACCCCGATAAGGACGGCGGTAAGAGGCTCCATGGCACCTAATATGGCAGTCTGTGTGGAGCCGATGTGCTGGATTGCTACCGCTGTGAGTGTCAGCGACAAGGCTGTGGAGAATAATGCCGAACCTATACTGCAGCCCCAATGCAGTCCTTCGGGCAGCACGATGTGTCCTTGTATCAGGAGGGCAATACCCAGACCTATAGCACCTGTCAAGAGGGCATAGAAAGTGATTTTGATAGATGGCATCTGTGTAATGTGCCCTTTGTTGATAAAAACCAAGTAGGCGGCATACATCAGGGTGGAGAATATCACTAGCGCAATGCCCAAGACGCTGATGTGCGATGCGCCGCTCATGTCGCAGAGGACGAATACGCCCACGGTTGCCAACAGCAGGCACGCCCACACAATCCATGATACACGCTCCTTGAAAACTCCTGCCATCATCAATGCTGTCAGGATAGGATAGAGGAATAGTATCGTGCTCGCAATGCCTGCGTCCATAAAGCGATAAGCCTCATACAACAGCAGCGATGAGAACATCATCAATAGTCCCAAGATTCCTAATTGCAGGGCTTCGCCGCGCGAAAGATGGAAGTCAATTCGCTGCACCAGCATGGGGATGGCAAGCATAGGCAGGCTCAGTACGTAGCGGAAGAAGAGTACCGATACCGCATCCATACCGTCTGCATACAGCGGCAGTGCAAACAAGGGATTCAGTCCATAAAAGGCGGCAGCCAGAATACCGCACAAATAGCCGACGAACTTACTATTTTTCATACCGTTCAAAAAAGCGCGCAAAGGTACAGAACTTTGCGCGCTTTACCAAAGAAAAGCAAAAATATATTTCAAAATTGCGCATTTCGGTGGGCAAATCCCACTCATAGCAGGTAATGGATATGTTATAAACTGTGGACGTAATCTGCTAAGGATGAGAGGATTGCTTTCTTGATGTACACCCAGCGCAGCACATGGCCGTAGGTACCCATTAAGCCCCTTTTGCGGGCGAACTGCAACAGAGCCTCGAAGGCCTTGCGTTTCTCGCGACCACGATAGACTCTTTTCCTGTGACTGATAGACTGGGAATGAATGATGTAGTGGTAGAAAGGTGTGTCCGTTTGGGCGATGCTGTGCGCAAGGAGATAGCACTGCGCCATAAAGCAACTGTCTTCCCCGCTATTGGCTTCGGGGAAGTATAAGTCATTCGCTATCAGCCATTCGCGACAGAACAGCATGGTGGTAAAGTTGCTGACAAAGTGCCTGAGCAGGTATTTTCGGGCTTGTACGCTGACTTCGCCGCTACCGATATGCGGGTTGGTCATAAGGCGGTGCGTATTGTCGGGGTAATCCAGTACTGCCGCCGACGAACTGAGGTCTGCATTGTACTGAATAGCAGTCTCATAGAGCGTTTGGAGCATCGGGACTTCTATCCAGTCGTCCGAATCCACAAAGGCTACATATTCGCCCGTGGCATGCCGGATACCGATGTTCCGTGCTGCACCCGGACCGTGATTGCAAGGAGCGGTGACGATATGCCAACGCTCTGTAAGTGCGTGAGTGTCAATAAACTGCCGCACGATGTCCATACTCCTGTCCGTACCCAAGTCGTCCACGAGTATCACTTCTATGTCCTGCATGCTCTGCTCATAGAGCGAAGTTAGGCACCGCTCTATGTACTTCTCCACGTTGTACACGGGAACTATCACACTTACTTTTGCCATAGTTCTCAGAATAATTGTTCGGGGGAAGTGCGGAAAAACAGGTCTAATGCCAAACCACCGGTACCGATAACCAATGTCTTTGCCGTTGGGAAACGCCGTTTGAAAGCAGCCATTCCGTTGCCTGCTGTCCGTCGTCCGCTTTTTACCTCCAAGCCCAACACTTCTTCACCTCGAACCAACACAAAATCCATTTCATCATTGCCATCACGCCAATAATACACTTGGTATTCGCCATCTGCAGCCCCATTCAACAGGTGAGCCCCAACTGCACTCTCTACCCATCTGCCCCAACGCTGACGGTCGATATAAATATTGCTGTAAGTGTTTGCTTGACAGGCAGATTGCAATGCTGTATTGAATACCTGAAATTTCGGAATAGAGCGATAACGGCGTATCTTGTCTGGTGAGTACTGCTGCAGTCCGCAGAGCAAATCCGCCTCGTCCAGCACTGTGAGATAATTCGCCATTGTAGTGGTATTGCCCGCATCCTGCAGTTGTCCGATAAGTTTGTTGAATGACACCAACTCGGCACTATAACTTGCACCCAACTCAAACAATCTCCGCATAAGTTCCGGTTTGAGTATGCGCTTGGTCATCAGTACATCTTTCTCAATAGATGGGTTGATGATGGTGCGACGCATATAGTTGCGCCAGCGGCGTTCATCTGAAACCAATATGGCGGCTCCCGGATAGCCGCCGAAATAGATGTACTGTTCCATGGTAAATCCGAAAGCCTCCTGCATTTCGAGGAAAGACCAGTGCGGCATGTGGATTAGTTCGAAACGTCCGGCAAGGCTCTCATTCAAGCCGTCTTGTATCAGCAAACGACTGCTACCGAGCAGGATAACCTTGATATTCATCCGGTAACGTGTATCATAATCCCATTCGCGCTTCACCATTTCACTCCAATTGTTGAGCCGTTGTATCTCGTCAATAATGAGCACGTGTTCCTGCTGCTGCGCCAACTCCATAGTTTTGCGCACTGCTTCCCATTGGTCTGCAATCCATTCTATATTTTCAGAGGCTACGGTATCGGCGGTTATGCTGCTAACAGGTACTTGCAAACGGGCTACCAGTTGGTCTATCAAAGTGGTCTTGCCTATCTGACGGGGACCTGCCAATACTTGGATAAAGCGACGAGGCTCCTCCAAACGATCTTGCAATATTTTGAGTTGCGGCCGGATAATCATAGGATAAAATTCTCAAAGCACTTGTCAGAAATTCTCAAAGTGTAAATTACAAATTCTCAAAGTACATCTATATATTTCTGATTATATTGCAGTTATACGACATATACAATTATGCTGCAAAGGTAATAAAAATCTGCGATTGTTGCAAGAAAAATCTACGATTTACATAAAGAAAATCTACGATTCTTGTTGAGAAAATCTGCGATTTGTATTTGCTTTGTGCTGCTAAATCTCTGTTTCCAAGGCGCGGGCAATGATGTCGTCCATGTCGTAGTATTTGTATTCGGCGAGGCGGCCGCCGAAGAGGACGTTCTTTTCTTGTGCGGCAAGGGCGGCATACTGTTGGTAGAGATGGCTGTTGCGCTCATCGTTGACAGGGTAGTAGGGCTCCATCCCTTGCTGCCACTCGGTGGAATACTCGCGGGAAATGACCGTCTTGGGGCAGGCATCCACCGCTGTGCCGAACATCTCAAAGTGCTTGTGCTCAATGATACGTGTGTAAGGAACAGCCGCATCGGTGTAGTTGATGACGGCATTGCCCTGATAGTTGGGTGTCTCCAATACCTCGGTCTCAAAGCGAACTGTGCGGTACTCCAAATGTCCGAGACGGTAGCCGAAATACTCGTCTATCGAACCCGTATAGACCACCTTGTCGGCAAGGGCGTCAAACTCGGCTTTATGGGCAAGGTAGTCGGTGTTGAGACGGGTATCACAGCCGTCTAACAGTTTGTCGATAAGCAGGTTATACCCGCCAATGGGTATTCCTTGGTAGGGGTCGTTGAAGTAGTTGTTGTCGAAGACCATTCGCACGGGCAGGCGGCGGATAATGAAAGCGGGCAATTCCGTGCAGGGGCGTCCCCACTGCTTCTCGGTGTAGCCTTTGATGAGCCGCTCGTAGATGTCGCGCCCGACCAAGGTGAGGGCTTGCTCTTCGAGGTTCTGCGGTTCGCGTCCGTTGAGGGCTTGCAGGGCTTCGGCGCGTTGTTCGTCTATCTTGGCCTGTGCCTCGGCAGGGGTGATGACGCCCCACATCTCGGCAAAAGTGTTCATGTTGAACGGCAGGTTGTAGAGGTGTCCGCGGTAGTTGGCTACGGGGGAGTTGGTGTAGCGGTTGAACTCGACCAGCGAATTGACAAACTGCCACACGCGGCGGTTGTCGGTATGGAAGATGTGCGCCCCGTATTTGTGCACGTGAATGCCCTCTATTTCTTCGCAGTAGATGTTCCCACCGAGATGCGGACGGCGGTCTATGACAAGGACACGTTTGCCCGCCCGGCGTGCGCGATAGGCGATAGTGGCTCCGAACAAGCCTGCGCCCACTATGAGATAATCGTATGGTTTCATAAGTATGATTTTAACCAGTTATTGTTTTTATGGTTTGAATAATTTCTAATGCCGTCTTCTTTGGAATACGGATGGATGCTGCCGCAGCCACCATATCTTCGGTGGTCGGGTTGCCTTTGCCCATTACCGATGTGGCATGCTCGCCGTTGTAGCCTTGTGTGCTACGGGTAAGATCGTAAGCGGGGGCTAACCGCCATTTACCATTTTCACAGATAAAACTGAAGTTCTTAGCGTGATCGTCTTTGTTCTCAATCAGTATGTTGAACACCATGCGGCGGAACATCTGCTCCACTTGTTTGGGATCCTGCGTCAGGTAGCCCGTTAGTGCGAGGATGGTCTTATAGTCCGTCTTGGGCGGGGTGATGGACTCGTTGAGCAATGCTGCGGCAGTGGCTACGTGGAGCCTTTCGCCGGTTGGCGATATGTCGAAACGACGCGAGGCAAAGAACTGCCCGTCAATCAGTTTGAAGTCAGGTACTTCAATGCCGCATTGCTGCGCCAAGCGGTTGTAGCGGTATTCCTCCTGCCCCATATCCTGAGGATCGTAGGTGTGGCGGAACTTGACAAGCCAATGCCCTGTTTCGTCGGTGAGCAGGCATTTGGGACGGCAACCTCCGCTGTTCCCGCTGTTAAAATACAGGACATCTGCGTCTTGCACATTCTTCTCGTGAAACACATCCAATGCCAACTGTTGCAGCGTGTGCAGTTCGGGCAGGCTGCGGTTGCCCGCCAGTGTCTGTTCGGGGATGTAGCAAAGTGCCCCCATACCTGTGCATCCGACAATGCTCAGCCGTTGCAGGGGCGTGAGCGACATATCGTCGATACCCTGATTGCGCAACATTCTGTTTAGCAGGTATCGCCCATAACCATCGGGGAGACTGTCTTCGAAGATGCTGAAATTGCCGTAGAAGGGCGTCGGCTGTGCGATAAAGAGGTCGGATTTGAGCGGCAAATCCAACAGAGAGATAGAGAAACCTGTGCGCAGCCATTCGGCGGAGTATTGGAATGTGCAACACTTTTTGTCCGTTGCGAGGGCAAGAGTGCCTACCTCCTGATTGCGGTAAAGTACTGACAACCTATTGATTGAACTGATTTCGACCATGCTTGCGGTTTTTATTGGTGTTGATGGTTTCCAGTTCTTCCATTGTCTTGTAGATGGGTTGCGCCGTGGCTTGTTTGAGTTGCTCTTTGTAACCCAATGCTTTGCAAAGGGCTACGTACTGGCGAAGGGATATGGTATGCTTCTGCTCGAATTTGGCAATGGTGGATACGGGCACGCCGCTCATCATGGACAATGCCTCGCGGGAGAGGGTGCGCTCCAAGCGTCGCTGCCGCAACTGCTCGGCAAGATATTTCGTGATATCCTGCTCGGTTTCGGTGTCAAATTCGTATAGCAAATTCATACTATTGTATTCGTTATTGCCGATTTTGCTTGTTTATAGATACTATTGTATTTATTTTGCCACAAATATTGTGCCAAGGCGGGGGTATTTATGAATTAAGGATTGTGAATTATGAGGCGGTGGCGGCGAAAGCCTTTTGGCATCCTCTCGGCAAGGGTTCGGCAATCACATAAGAATCGCATAAGAATATCATAGACTTTGCTTGAAGTGGAGCCGGTATGTGAGCGATATTTGTTGCTTATCCCTTGCGCATCCCTTGCCTATCCCTTGCTGAACAACCCGATGAAGACTCGACATTAATACGATCATAAGACGATGATAGAACAACGCGAGCCGCGTCGTCCCCCAACCGTTTTCCGATGTTTATTGTCTGAACAAACGGACATACAGCCAACGCATAATGATGTCCAATGCGTGGTTGAGGTGCTCCAGGCTGGGCGACCAGCGGCGATGGTGGCGGTGCCAATAGGCGATGTAGTCGATGCGGAGCAGTTTGTTTTCGGGATAAAGGCGCGGATGGAGGTCGAGTTCCACGCAGGCGGGCGTCAGTTTGTCGTCCAATCGTTGCAAATCCTCCGCACGGAAATCACGGCGCGGCATATCCAAGAGATAGAGTTTGTAGAGGATACGCAGGCGGTTCTCGAAATACTGCTTCATAAAAGCAGCGCGAATGGGGCTGAGCGTGCTGCGGTGCGTGCGGTAGTAGTCCAGCATACGGTCAGTAACTTTCTCCAACTGCGGCAGGGATTTCATAATGACTTCGGGTGCCATAGTCTGCCCTGCGCGGTCGAGGTTGTACTGATAGACGTTGAGGTTGAGAAATAGGATGGTCTTGGCGTGGAAGACAGGAAGCGACGCCCACTCGGTGTCGGTGTAGGAGATGCCCTCCGTTTGGCGGTAGCCCGTTTGGCGCAAGAGGTCGGTGCGGTAGGCGAGGGCGTGCATGAGGAAGAAGCGGATGTACCGGTCTTTCAAGACGTCGTCCAAGTCGTACACCTTATTATATATATAGGGTTCGCGCCCCATGGTGTTGTAGCGCACGACCTCGCGACTGCCATTGGGTCCGAGTTGCGTGAAATGGGTAATGACCATGTCAGCATCCTGTTTGCCGAGACAGAGCAGCATCTCATCCAAGGCTTGCGTGTCGAACCAGTCGTCGGAGTCCAACACCTTGATATACTTGCCCGTAGCCACAGGGAGTGCTGCATTGATGGTAGAGCCGTAGTTGCCGTTGGGTTTGTCTATCACGCGCACAATGCCAGGGTATTGCGCCTCGTATTGATGTCCCACCTCGGAGGAGTTGTCCTTGCTGCCGTCGTTGACAACCAGCACATCCAGCAGGTCGGCATGTTGCGCCTTGACGAGAGAGTCCAAACAGCGCGGCAGGAGGGCTGCCATGTTGTAAGTGGGGATGATGACGGAGAGTAGTTTCATGGTCGTTTCTGTTTTATAATTCGTTGATATTCAGCCTCACGGAGGTCGTACATCGTGATGGGATACGTGAGCGCGCGGAGTGTTGCCACCACTTGGTTCTTCTCTTTTGTGTAAAAGAGTGCGTTGCGGCTTTGTACTAACAAACAAATGAATTGGCACTCACCAATTATCCATGACAACGGGCGTCGCCATGATGTTGTTTTGGTGTAGGCGGCAATGAATTGGTATGCCTGTCGTGTGTAGGCAGGACTGGCATCAGGAATGCAATCCAGTAACGCTTTCTCACACAACATCCGATTGATAATAAGCGGTTTGATGATGTGCCGTCTGCGTGGTCTTAAGTTGCGCAGTACCAACAATACTGCATTTTTGATGGTGCGTTGTGAGAGGTCGCGGCGGTTGGTGGATGTACAAGAGGCGGCGTGTACGCGGTGGAAATCCAAGGCTATTGGGACGTATTTTATTTTTCCATACGCCATTGCCACGATGCTCAAAACGGAGTCGTAGTAAAAGGCTGATGAGGCGCGGCGTAGCACATCGGTGGGGAAATGTTGCAAGATAATATCGAGCAACTGCCTGCGTATCAGCATAGTATGACCGGGCACCATGCCATAGAAAAGCATACGCTCGAGGTTTACATTGATGATACGCGTGTCTTTCAGCCGGTAATCAGGGTTGGTGGTAAACTGCCCCGTGAGATGAAAGCAGCACAGATTGTCCCCAATCTCATTCACCAATGTGACTATCTTGTGCGGCAACCAAATGTCATCCTGGTCGGAGATGGCAATAAAGTCACCCGTCGCCCGTTGCATGGCAGAGAAGAAATTATCATTCACTGTTCCGCGTGCTTCGTGTACAAAGACCTTGATAATAGAGTACTTATCGGCATACTCGCGGAGAATAGCCATCGTGCCGTCCGTGCTATGGTCGTCTTGGATGATAATCTCGTGCAAGGGGTAGGTCTGCGCCAATAGTGAATCCAACTGCTCCCGCAGATACTTTTCGCCATTGTACGTGCAAAGGACAATGGAGACGGAGGAAGTGATATGATTAGGATTGTCCATGCTCATGCTTACTATTACTGCGAAGTTCTTTTAAGGTCTCTTGGTATGGCTTGTCAGCATCTAATATGGTTGTGCCATGTGCAGTCGGGACCTGTTGCGGGGTCATATAATCGCCATAGTACTCGGTCAGTATCTCATGGTAGTGTTTGGGCACGGGTACCTCAATATCCTCGAAAGGCAATGTGACAGTCTCGCTATACCAATCACGTTTCATTCTGTATTTCAATATATTAAGTACAGAAAACATAGGCATACCTACGTATTGTGAGGGCAAAGATTGGTATTGATAAAACATACGCTCAAATTTGGCATACGTCTTCTGCAGGGGATGGAAAAGAAAATATGCCTTACAGAATATCTGGGCTATGGCTCTTTTGCGATGGTGAAAATCAAAAGGGATTACTGCCCATGTCATCAGTTTGCGTAACATCTCTGTCTTGCGCATGATGTTCCATTGCTCTTGTTTGTCCTTGGGCAACACATCCAACACAAAAATGTCAATAAAAATGCCTTGGTGGAATGGCACACCTATCTCGTGGGGCAGAATGGCAGTAGTGCCATCATAACGCAGTTGTGCATGACCGCGCACGTATTTGTCGGTATAGGCACATTGAAAGAAATAAGGAGCATTGAACTCGGTTGGCGCGATGCGTTTCAGTTGCTCGTAGTCCTCCCGCGGCATGGCAACGTCAATATCATCGTCCCATGGGATGAAACCTTGATGGCGTACGGCACCAAGAAGCGTCCCGCTGTCTGCCCATACTCGCAAGTTGTGCTTTTGGCAGACCTCTAACAACTTGGAAAGTAGTTGGAGTTCTATGTTCCATACTTTTTTTACTTGCGCGGTTACTAAATAGCCGTTTCTATATTCTTCTTGTAGGTTCATATCCTTATTGCGCTTTAATGATTTGTTTGCGTCCCCATGTGTACACTTTGTCTATGTTGGGGCATGAGATGTGGTGCCGATGGGCGAGTTCGTAGATGAAACGGAGTCCGAAGGGGAAATCCTCGGTGAAGTAGCGGCTTGTGAAATCGGGTATCCATCCTTTGGGGACTTGTTTCATGGGGGACAGGATAGTGGACAATGATTCTATACTGCGCAGTTTGGCAGTCATAGAAGGGGCATCGGTGGATTCATAGTGATGGAGCAAGGTGTCAATGTGCTGCGTATTGACCTGCAAGGCATCCAACAAGGCAAAGAACTCCTTGTCCATTTCTATCTCCAAGGCAGAGGCTTCGTCCGTCCAATCGTGATAGAAGAGCGGATTGCTTGCATAGGGCGTGCCGTCCCAGTTTTTCCATAAAGTATAGAGCCGCCCTGTGTGCAAGATAGGATTGCTGTTGCTCAGCGTAACTTCGTAGAAAGATGAGAGCAGTTCGGTCGGAGTATCGAACAAGTAAGCCATCTCGCGGCAGAAAGAGACATTGTCGGGTATATTCTCGGTGGCGATGAGGAGTTGGTCTTTATAGCCCAACAGGCATGCCTCTTTGCCATAGGTAATGACACGTGAGATGAATGGAACACGTTGGAAAGCAAAGAGTTTCGTCGTGTTCGGCAGTAGGTTGTGGCAGAATATAAAGAAACCAGAGTTGCCGACAATCGCTCCGACAATGGTGTTTTGTTGTAGGTGTGGGCGAATAGTCGCGATAGTTTGCTCAACCAAGAAAGCGGGCAGGCACAACAATACCATATCCGCTTGCGGAATAAGGTCTTCCGGATTGCTGCTGATATGGGCAAGATGTCCGTGGATGTCTTTTCCATTAGGTGCGTGCACAAGAAAAGTATGCTGCCACTGCTCGGGACGTTGGGTGTAGAGAGACACCTCAATGTCCTGTTTGGAGGATAGCACAGCGGCACAGGTGTGCCCTAATCCGCCACCTCCACAGATACATATTTTTTTTATTGTGTGCATACTATCTATATATTGTCATTATTTGTTCGCTATCCCTTGCTTATCCCTTGCTTATCCCTTGCTGAATCACCTATTCTTTACACGAGGTTTATTCGAGATTTATTCGCGGGTCTGTCGTAGGGCATTGAGCAGTTTATCGTTGTCCTCGGTGTTGCGGACTGCCAATCGGATATAGTTGCCGTGGCACTTGGTGGAGCAGTCCTTGATGAGAATGTTGTGCTGTTTGAGCAGTTGCACTGCCAACTCACGTGGAGTATGGGGCGGCAAGACCTCGCATAGCACATAATTGGCTTCGGACGGCAGGATACGCAGGTAAGGAATCGTCTGCAGTCGTGCGACAAAACGTGTGCGCTCTTCGCGGAAATCGTCCATCGCCTGTTGGTATGCTTGTTCGTATTTGCCCAATATCTGCAAGAAAAACTCGGCGAAAGAGTTGATGTTCCATATCGGCGTGGTGTGGCGGATATGGGTCATCAGCGACCGGTTGGCGGTTGCCAATATGCCTAAACGCAGTCCGGGGACGCCATACGACTTGGAAATACTTTTGATAACTACCAGATTATTAAAGCGTTCCAAGAGTTTGTTGTCGAGGAATGTGGGGTGTTCGGTGGAGAAATCGATGAAACTTTCATCCAAAATGAGTATGATGTCGCGCTGTTGGCACCACTCTGCCAAACGAATACAGTCGGCATACGGGATATAGTTTCCGGACGGATTGTCGGGGTTGATAAGCACTAACGACCAAATGTCTTTGTCTGCAAAATAGGTCATCAAGTCGTCTGCCGTGTAAGCAAAACGGGGGGTAGTAGCCTGATATACAACCACTTGCTCGGGCATTAGGCGATTAGGGTATTCCTCGAAAGTAGGACGGATAACACCCACTTTGCCCAAGACCTGCTCGGACAGCATTTTGATTAACTCCGCAGCACCATTGCCCACGGTGATATAGTCTTGTTTGACGCCGAAATCCTTGGCTACCAACAAGTTATTGACGCGCTGCCCCGATGGATATTGTGTGAGCAGTCGTGCGAAATTGGCAGATAGTTCGTCCTGCAAGCGTTGGTTTGGGAAATACGGATTGACCAAATAGCAGAAGTCCAATATGTGAGGATAACGCCAATAGCCTCCGTATCGAGAGCAGAGGAGGTCGTATTGACGGTCGGTGAAGATGGACTCGGCGATGTCAAGGTCTTGAATATCATCGATTTCGTACCATTGCTCGCCACTGAGGGGCAGGGCGCGCATACCCGAATTGTCCAGCATGGTAATGACGCGGAGCACCTGCTCGTAGTACTCGTTTCTGCCCAGCGCCGTGCAGTACGCTTCGAGGAAAGGCACGTACATATTGGTGGAAAAATCGCGCGAGAACTTGTAGATATTGACGGTTTTGTAGTATTGCGGTATCTCCTCGTAGCGGAATTGCGAGTTGGGTATGAAGCGCAGGATGCGGTTTTCGCTGTCCAAGGTGACGACGGTGCCGTCCATCCAACTCTCGAACTTGTCCACAAGGGCGAGGTTGGGATAGGGGTGGTTGACCAATTTGTCGATAACGGCGTCCTCCATAATAATGTCGGACTCGAAGAGGAGCGTGTCCTCCGCGCAGAGGTAGTCCTTCGCCATATAAAGCGAGTAGATGTTGTTGGTTTTGTCGTAGATGGTGTTTTCGACGAATTCGATGGGCGTAGCGGTGGGCAGCGTGGCGAGATAGTCGCGCAGTTCCTGCGCCTTGTAGCCGATGACCATCACGATACGCGAGAGGTGTTGCTTGTCCAATTGCTGCAACAATCTGGAAATGAGCGTTTCGCCCCCCACTTCAATCATACATTTTGTGTTGCCCTTGGTCAGTTCGCCAAGTCGTTTGCCCATTCCTGCTGCTAAAATGATTGCTTGCATAAGTTGTTGATAGTCTGTTGGTGCTTGCTTTGTTTGTTATTCAATTCGGGACACAGTGTGTCCCGAATTGAATGTTTATAAGTCTTCTTTGTAGGTTATTTTGCGGTTGCCTGCTTCGCCTTGCACAATATATATGGGTGTGTTGGGGAGGTATGTGCGGACGATGCCGCAGTCGTCGGTGGCTTGCAGGTGCGGGTTTTGCAGGGCTTGGCAGTAGGCTGCGGCTATGGTCTCCAAACGAAAGGCTTGCGGCGTCTGGGCACACATCAGCGTAGCCCGCGGAGGAATGTCTTGTACTATCTTGTCCATAGCGGTTCCCGAAACGGAATACATCGTATCCGTAGCGGGGATAGCCACTGTCACCGCCTCGTGGGTCTCCAATGCCTTGCAAACGTCCTCTATGATACGTGCGCTCACAAACGGACGCGCCGCATCGTGGAGGAGGACATTTGTTATAGGATAGTTATAGGATGGTTGTAGGATAGGCGTTTTTGTTCTTTGTTCTTTGTCCTTCGTCCTTCGTTCTATCTCCCGAATGGCATTGACGCTTGATTCCCAACGTTCTTTGCCACCCGCAATAACAAACGCCACTTTCTGCCAACCGTTGCGGAGCAGCATCTCTTCGGCGCATGCAATATAGTCGGGGTGCATGACGATACCTATTTCGTCAATACACGCCGCTTGCTCAAACGCCTCGACAGAGTGTTCCAATATACTCCGCCCGTCTGCCAGCGGCAGCAACTGCTTTGGCATCCCGCCGCCTACGCGGCTGCCTATCCCCCCTGCTAATATGACAGCGATGTTGGTCATTTTTATCCATCTATGATTTTTCGCTTAAACGGTTGATACGGTTTTGAATGAGAGACCAATAGGCATCTTGCAGGTCTGCGGGGAGAAAAGAGGCGCGGATGGTGCTTTCCCACGCGGGGTAAATCCGTAGGAACTTGCGAAAGATGTTGCTCACTACTTTCGCGTTCACTCCGCTGCCGAGCATGGCTTTCTCAAAGTCAGTGCGGGTCAATTTGCGCTTCTTGCCATTGAGGGGCAATGCCAGTTCTTCGTTGTCGGCAGGTATCACTAATAGTGTGTTTACCAAATCATACGCGGGGGTGAGAACATATTGGTCATAAGGGGCATACAGCGAAAAGTTCTTGAGGTGCATATCGCTGTTGCCAACTAACCATGAGAATACAACCACCGTCCAGAAATTAGCCACATCCAACCCCGGCGCTGCCGAATATCGCAGTATGGTTTTGGCGATCTGCTCATACGAACCACGATATTTGTATTCGGTCAACCTGCCTGTCAGTTGGCACATATCTTCCATTGCCAATTTTTCTCCTTTCGCAGTGCGGTCTATACGCCGTGTCAGATATCCCAACTCGCCGTCCGCAAAACGGATGAGCGCATGCGGAACGACCTCAATCTTGGCACCTTCCGCCAAGTGCATAGTCAAATCTTCTATCTCGGGCAGATATGGATATTGAGAAGTTTGCGGTTTTAAGATATATCGCCCCCATAGCCCGACGATGGTGAAACGGGAGTGGTTGTCAATATGCTCGATATCCATTGATAATTTTGGTTGCACACCCGTTACTGTCACTTGTGCACGCACTACCTGCTTCGCCAAATCGTGTATGTCGTGGTGTGTATAGGGCAAGGTCGGCACACCGTCTTTTCCGAAAAAACGGCGCACACAAGCGGCATGGTAATTCACCTCGCCAGCTCTTAACTCCTTATAGCAACACAAACATCTCATTATTCTTCTGTAGTCTCTTCCACTACGCTAACGGCACCAATACAATCTTTGCAGCACGCCAAAAGCAACGACATACGGTCTCGCAGATTGATTTTCCAACTGCTCTGTGCAATATCCAACAGCCACCCTTCAGGAATAAGCCCATCGAAGAACGGGAACATCTCTTGACTTACAAAAGGTTCACTTTGCAGCGGTAAGGTCAAACTAACAGGGCGGGCACTCGGGAGTTGCAAGTATTCCGCATCGTATCGGAAAGCAAAACCGTTCTCGTCTTCTGTCAAGCGTCCTGCCAAACAATCCTTATAATATATCTTAGCACTCTTCATTTCGGGATTGTTTTGCAGGAACCAACTCCGCCCCAAACAAGTCCAACACCTGATTTACCTTATCCATACGCAAAGTGGTTTTCCCCTGCTCCAGATCACGCACAAAACGAAGCCCTACGCCGGACTTCTCCGACAGATCCTGTTGCGTAAGGTGGTATTGCTTGCGCATACTCTTCACGTATTTTCCAACCGCTGTTTGCTCCATTTTATATCATTACGGGTATAAAAAGCACTTGTTTTCGTGTAACTATACCCGATAGCATATAATTTACTGCTTCTGTTGTGTATTTATACCTTTTCGGGTGCAAAGTTACAACAAAATCAGTATATACACAATGTTTCTACTCTTTTTCCGCCAATATCATCTCGCAGAGTTCGCGGATGGCACCGTCACCACCATAGCGGGTAAGGCGGATGATGTTGGGCAGGGCTTTGATTCGCGGCATGGCATTGGCGGGGCAGGCGGGGGTGCCGACACGGGAGAGGAGGTCGAGGTCGTTGATGTCGTCGCCCACGAAACAGACGTCGTCCAAGGTAATGCCCAATTCGTTGCAAATCTCCTGTGCGGCTTCCAGTTTTGTCTGTTTCACGTTATCCACTTGCTGACCGACCCCCATTCGGAGGTACTCCATACCGAGTTTGCGGGCACGGTGCGCCACAATCTCGGTGGTTTCGCTGGTGAGTATGCCGCACGGAATACCTGCTTTGCGGAGTAGAACAATCCCCATGCCGTCGTACACGCAGAATCGTTTCATCTCATCGCCATTGGCACTATAGTACATACCCCCGTCGGTCATGCACCCGTCGATATCTGTGAGAAACAAACGTATCTTTTTCATTGGTATGTGCAAAAGCGTTTACATTATTGCCTGCAAATATACAATATTTTTTTGATATATGCAAATATGATTACCATTTTATTATTGATGGCGCGGGTTTGGTTCTTCGCCTACGATTTCGGCGGCACGGGCAAGAGCACCGTTGATATGGTCGCGAATGTTCTCACGCCCTATGAGTTTTACGACCCCCGCTTTCTCCAAAGCATGGAATACATGGTGGTTAACCCCGGACAAAACCAACTGAATACCACATGATTGTGTGCGTTGATAGAGTTGCTCGAGGTTGTGAATACCCGTCGAGTCGATAAACGACACCTTGCGCATACGGATAATACGCACCTTCTGCCCGTCCATACCGATGCGGCGGCTGATGTCCTCGAACTTGTTGGCGATACCGAAGAAATACGGTCCGTCAATCTCATATACCTCGGTGTGCTGCGGGATATGGAGCATCTCAAGGTCGTCGCCGTGGAGACGGATATCGTTGTTCTTGCTCGGGTCGAGTTCGTCGGAGAACGTGCGGATCACCGTCGCCTCGTTGGTACGTTTGATAAAGAGGATGACCGCCAGCAGCAAACCGACCTCAATCGCAATAGTTAGGTTGAAAATAACGGTCAGCACAAAGGTGACAATCATCACCAGAAAATCCGATTTCGGGGCTTTGGCAAGCCACAGGAACGACCGCCAGCCCGACATGTTGTAACTGACCATCACCAACACGCCCGCCAAGCAAGCCATCGGAATCATACCTACCAGCGTACCGAGGAACAGCAGCACGAGGAGCAGCACGATGGCATGGATGATACCTGCCACAGGAGTGCGCCCGCCGTTGTTGATATTGGTCATCGTGCGGGCAATAGCCCCCGTCGCGGGGATGCCGCCGAAGAACGGAACGATCACATTCGCAATACCTTGCGCAATAAGTTCGGTGTTGGAGTTGTGCTGGTCGCCGATCACGCCGTCCGCCACCATAGCCGACAGCAGCGACTCAATAGCACCGAGCATGGCGATGGTGAATGCTGCGGGGAAGAGGTCTTGGATAAGCATCAGGAGCGTCTGCCCCTCTTGCAGTTCGATAGCGGGCAGGTGGGGCGCAGGCATACCGTGGGGCAGTTCGTAGAGGTCGGCAATGGTGGTCAGACTTGTAACGCCCGCATACTTGCGCAGCAGCCATGCCGCGAGGGTCATCACGATGATGGCCACCAGCGAACCGGGGATTTTCTTGCTAATCCGCGGCGTAAAAATAATGAGCAGGATAGAGGCGATACCGATACCGAACGCCCACCAGTTCACGTCCTGCCAGTGCTGCCCGTAGCATATCCATTTATGCACAAAGTCGGCGGGGGCGTCGGTGATACCGAGGCCGAACAGGTCGTTCATCTGGGTGGTGAAGATAGTAAGCGCAATACCCGCCGTAAAGCCCACAATGACAGGGTAGGGGACGAACTTGATGACGCTTCCGAGTTTGAACAAACCCATGATAATCAGGAGTATGCCTGCCATAATTGTGGCGATAAGCAGACCCGTCAGACCGTGCTCCTGAATGATACCGTAGATGATGACGATAAATGCCCCCGTGGGACCGCCGATCTGCACTTTGCTACCGCCGAAAGCGGAGATGATAAAGCCCGCAATGATGGCGGTGATCAGACCTTCGGTCGGACCTACACCCGACGAGATACCGAACGCAATCGCCAGCGGAATAGCCACCACGCCGACGATGATACCCGCAATCGCATCCTGCAGGAAACGCCCTTTGTTGTAGCCGCGCATGGCAGTAAAGAGTTTAGGACGGAACACGTCCTTGAAAGAGAAAAAGTTTTGCATAAAAATGCTATAATTCTTGTATTTGTACCTTAAAATTGACGCCACAAAGGTACTGCTTTTTTCCCAATTTGCCAAGAAAGGGCGGATTTTGTGGTACAAATCGTAAAAAGTACAAGGTCGTTTTTGCGTGTGGGGCGCGACAGACCCCCGACAAACTCGCGATAGACCCGCGACATTCTTTTGAATTGCAGAGATGAATCATAATTATAATGTGCATAGTGCACAGAAATGACACGGAAAGTGCCTTTTTATTTGTATATACGAAAACAAAGTTGTAAATTTGCAGGCTTTTAATTGCTTGAATTACTACGCGATAATCATAATCATGATTGAATACATCAAAGGACAATTAACGTATCTGACCCCCACTTATGCGGTTCTTGAGGCTGCGGGAGTGGGGTACGAAATCAATATTGCGCTCACATCTTACTCGGAGTTAGTCGGCAAAGAGGGGCAGGAAACCAAGTTGTTTACCACAGAGATTATTCGTGAAGATACCCATGACTTGTTTGGCTTTTTTACGCAGGGGGAGCGTGGAATGTTCCTGCTTTTGATGACGGTTAGCGGTATCGGAGCAAATACTGCACGGATGATAATGTCGGCCTATTCGGCTTCGGAAATACGTACTATTATTGCTACAGGCAATGCGCATGCGCTGGCAAAAGTGAAAGGATTGGGTCCGAAAACGGCACAGCGTATCATTGTGGATTTGAAAGACAAAGTCTTGAAAGTTGATTTAGGTGCCGAAACCGGTGTTGCAGATGCTCTCGGTTCGCAGCCTGCGCCGCAGGAAAGTGAGGTGAAAATGGAGGCGGTGAGTGCGTTGACGATGTTAGGTTTCCCCTCTGCTGCGAGTGGCAAGGCGGTGGATAAAATTCTTGCGGCGGATGCTGCTGCAACGGTGGAGCAGGTGATTAGACAGGCGTTGAAAATGCTCTGATTTGAAACACAAGTTTTTGCTCATATTGTTGTTAGGACTGCCTCATTTGCTTTGGGCACAGGAGGCGAGCGATGTCGTGCTGGAGGGTGATTCTGCGGTCATGGCTCCGCTGAGTGTGCGTAAGTTGGGGGTGGAAAATTATGATGATCTTACTCATGTGCAGAGTAGTCTGGACTTGCAAGACCCTGATAATGTGAAAACTACTGTGGAGTATGATGCACATACGGGTTATTATGTGGTACATACACGTATAGGAGATGTTGATATTGCCACTCCGTATTTGATGACAGATGATGAGTATCGCTCTTATTCCGAGCGACAGCAGATGGGGCAGTATTGGCAGCAGAAGATTGGAGAGGTTGAGCATGACAACGAACGCAAGTTCGATATTACGGACATGAAGTTCAATATCGGTCCTGCGGACAAGGTGTTCGGTCCCGGTGGCGTGCAATTGAAATTGCAAGGCTCCGCGGAACTGCTTTTCGGCTTTAAGCACCAATATGTGAATAATCCTGCACTTACACAACGTTCGCGCAACAACAATATATTCAACTTTGATGAGAAAATACAGGTGAATGTCAATGGCAAGGTGGGTGATAAACTCAATTTCAATATGAGTTACAATACCGAGGCCTCTTTTGATTTTGACCAGCAGAATATCAAACTCAATTACAAGGGACAGGAAGATGATATTATCCAATCGATAGAGGCGGGAAATGTGTCGCTCAATCTGAATAGCAGCCTCATACGTGGTAGCACGGCTTTGTTCGGCATAAAGACCGATATGAAATTCGGTAAATTGCGGGTGCAGGCGTTGGTGTCGCAGCAAAATAGTGAGAGCCAGTCGGTTTCAAGCAAGGGCGGTGCGCAGACCACTTCGTTTGAGGTGCCAATAGACAATTATGACGAGAACCGGCACTTCTTCCTTAGTTACTATTTCCGAGATAACTACGAGCAGGCAATGGAGGCTTTGCCATACGTGGCGAGTGGTGTTACCATCAACAGGATTGAAGTGTGGATTACCAATAAGCGCGGAAATTACGACCAAGCACGTAACATAGTGGCATTCTCCGATTTGGGAGAATATGACCCTGACCATATACTGAATGACAGATGGAATACTATAGGAGCAAAGACACCTTATAATAAAGCCAATTCGTTGTATGAAACCTTGACGCAGAATTATACGGAAGTGCGTGATATTCAACAGACAAGCACTATCTTGCAGAGTATATCCGGTATGGATGCGGGAGAAGATTATGAGAAAGTGGAGTCTGCGCGATTGTTATCTTCGTCGGAATATACACTCAATTCGGCATTGGGATATATATCACTGAAAGCGGCCTTGAACCAGGATGAGGTGGTGGCGGTGGCGTATGAATATACCTATGGCGGGCAAGTGTATCAAGTGGGTGAGTTTTCTACTGATGCGGGTGAGACACTGAAAGCGCCGAATGCGCTGATGCTCAAGTTGTTGAAGAGCACGAATAATGCGCCGAACAAGAAAGGCAAAGGTACTTGGGATTTGATGATGAAGAACATCTATTCCATTGGCGCCAACCAGATGTCGAGTGAGAAATTTGAGTTGTATATCCAATATCGTAACGACTCCGTCGGGACGGATGTGCAGTATCTGCCCGAGAGTGCTATCAAAGGAAAGCAGTTGTTGCGTGTGATGAACTTAGATAGATTGGATTCGAAGAACAATCCGCATCCAGATGGCCGTTTCGACTATGTAGAAGGATATACTGCCATCTCAAGTACAGGACGTATCATTTTTCCTGTTCTGGAACCTTTTGGCAGCCATCTTGCCAAAGCAATAGGCAATCCTGCAATAGCGCAAAAATACGTATTCCAAGAATTGTATGACTCTACATTGGTGAGCGCACAAGAGTTGTCGGAGAAAAATAAGTTTACTTTGGTAGGTAAATATAAAGGTTCGTCCGGTAGCGAAATCCGCTTGAATGCAATGAATATCCCACGTGGGAGCGTGGTCGTTACGGCGGGTGGTGCAACTTTGGTGGAGAATGTGGATTATACGGTGGATTATACGATGGGTACCGTGACGATTCTTAACCAATCGATTATTGATTCCGGCACTAATGTGGATGTGAAATTGGAAAATCAGTCGCTTTTCTCCATGCAAAGAAAAGGATTGTATGGCGCCCATTTGGAGTATGAGTTCAACAAAGATTTGAGTATAGGAGGAACAATTATGCACCTCCGTGAAAAACCGTTGACGACCAAAGTGAACACAGGTAGTGAACCTTTGGCTAATACCATTTGGGGAGTGAATGCCAATTGGAAAACGGATTTGCAATGGCTTACGTTACTTATCGATAAGGTGCCGTGGATAGATGCTTCGACTCCATCGTCGTTTATGTTGAATGCAGAATTTGCTCATCTGATACCCGGACATACGAAAGATGTTGGTTCGGCAGGAACAGCATATATTGATGATTTTGAGGCAACTAAGACCAATATCGATATTCATTATCCCAATTATTGGAAGTTGGCATCTACGCCACGCGATGATAGCCGTTTTCCTGAATATAATCTAAGCAACAATAGTGATTATAACAAGAATCGCGCTTTGTTGGCTTGGTACACGGTAGATCCTATTTTCGGGCACCCTCAGTCGAATACGCCGCAGCATATCAAGAATGACCTTTCTTTGATGTCAGACCATAGAACGCGTATTGTGTATGAGACAGAGTTGTATCCGACAAAGCAAGTACTTGCCAATCAGGAAGTTAAAATGTCGGTACTAAACCTTAGTTTTTATCCGGAAGAGCGCGGACCTTATAATATCTCGGCAGAAGAGATTGGTGCTGATGGCAAATTAACCAATCCAAAGTCGCGTTGGGGTGGTATGATGCGAAAGTTGGATAACACCGATTTTGAGAAATCAAATATTGAATATATCGAATTTTGGTTGATGGATCCGTTCCTTACCAACCAAGATGCTGCTTTTGATGGCGGCGATCTGTATATTGACCTTGGCGACATCAGTGAGGACATCTTGCGTGATGGAAAGAAGTCGTTTGAGCACGGGTTGCCTTTGACGGATGATGTGGATGCTTTGGTGGAAAAGACCGTTTGGGGACGTGTTCCGAAAACAACAAGTACTACTATTGCTTTCTCCAACGATGCAGGTGCTCGCGCGAAACAAGATGTGGGGTTGGATGGACTGAGCGATGAACAGGAATTGTTGCACGAGTATAATGGCAAGATGCCTTATGCAGATTATGTGGCAGCCTTGCGTGCAAAGGTGAATCCGAGTGTGTTGGCACAATGGGAGAACGACCCGTTCTCTCCCTTGAATGACCCTGCGGGAGATGATTATCATTATTATCGCGGTGCGGACTTCGATGCGGCAGAAACCCCTGTGTTGTTGCGCTACAAACACTACAACGGTACGGAAGGCAACTCGCCTGAGATGCAAAGCAATGAGGCATACGGCACGGCATCTACGTTGCAGCCTGATATTGAGGATATAAATCAAGATAACACACTTAACGACAACGAGAAGTTTTACCGCTACCATGTCTCGCTGCGTCGAGATGATATGCAACGCGTTGGTCAGCAGCATATTGCAAGCATCATGGAGACAGATGTCACTTTGAAAGACGGAACGAAAACGCGGGTGAAATGGTATCAATTCAAGATACCGCTTAGGGGTGATTCTGCCACTGTGCAAAAGATTGGTAATATCCGTAATTTCAAGTCGATTCGCTTTGCGCGTATGTACCTTACCAATTTCAGTCAAGAGACACATTTGCGTATGGCTACATTGGATTTGGTGCGTGGCGAGTGGCGTAACTACACAAAAGGGTTGTATCAGGATGTGGCTAATAATCAGTTCAATATTCCGAATCCTTATACAAGTGGTGGTTCTATGGATGTGCAGGCGGTTAATATTGAGGAGAACTCCAACCGCACGCCAGTCAACTATGTGCTTCCTCCCGGCATATCGCGTCAGACAGACCCCGGGCAGGCGACTCTGATAGAGCAGAATGAGCAGGCAATGGCATTCCGACTCAACTATATCGCCCCGAAAGATGCACGGGCGGTGTACAAGAACGTGGCTTACGATATGCGCCAATATAAGCGTTTGCAGATGTTTGTGCATGCAGAGAGCCTGCCGCAATTTGACCCCATACAAGACAAGGAGTTGGCTTGTTTTATCCGCTTGGGCTCGGATCTTAAGAACAACTACTATGAATATGAAATTCCCCTTAATCTGACGCCGCAAGGTGTATATAGCAATGATTCACAAGAGGATAAGCGTCGGGTATGGCCTGATGAGAACTCGTTTGACATCTTGTTGACAGCCCTTACAGATGCCAAGATTGCGCGCAACAAGGCAAAGCGTGCAGGTAATGCCAATATCGGGAATACTATTCCTTACGAAGTGTATGATCCTGATAATCTGAATAATAAGATTACCGTGGTGGGTAATCCGACCTTAGAAGACGTGCAGGCAATTATGATAGGTGTGCGCAACATCACAGATCATGAGGTGAATGGTGAAGTTTGGGTTAATGAACTGCGTCTCAACCAATTTAACGAGCAGGGCGGTGTGGCTGCAATGGCAAATGCTGCGTTGAGTATCAGCGACATAGCGCAAGTGAATGTCGCCGGACGATTGGAGACTGCAGGTTATGGCTCTATAGAGTCTAATGTGCTTGACCGCAATATGGACAATAGTTACCAAATATCTGTTAGTGCGGCATTGGAGGCAGGACGTCTCTTCCCCGAGAAGGCAAAACTACAGATACCGCTATATGTATCTTATTCCAATGAAACTCAAACTCCCAACTACGACCCGTTGGATACAGATGTGAAGTTGTCGGAATCTTTGGATAATTATGAGACAAAAGAGGAGAAAGACTCCATTCGTCAGATGTCGAATACGGTACAAGAAGCCACCAGTTTTTCGGTAACGAATATGAAAGTGGACATTCATTCCAAGAAACGGAATATGTTCTACGACCCTGCGAACTTCTCTGTATCAGCCAGTTACAATAAACAAAATCAGCACACACCTGAGATGGAGAAGGACCAGACCACCGACCATAAGGGTTCGTTCAACTATTCCTATAACTTCAACCCGAAGCCATGGGAACCATTTAAGGATGTAAAGGCCGTGAGCAAGGTGAAGTTCCTGAAAGAATTCAATATCTACTACTTGCCGCAGTCGTGGGCGTTCAACACCAATATGCACCGCACTTTCTCGCACATGAAAATGCGTGATTTCAATATTGCCGAGGGGGGGGCATCCAATGATATGGATCTCACATTCTCCAAGGACTTCACGTGGGACCGCAACTTCGACTTCAAGTATGACCTCACGAAGAACATGAAGTTCTCTTTCCAAACGGCAATGAACTCTACTGTGGACGAGGGATATTATACCCCGGAAATTATTCGTGACTATGCCTTCACCAACGACTATTATGAGGCATGGAAGGATACCATTCAGCGCAGTCTCGCTAAGTGGGGGACCCCTTACACTTATCAGCAGTTGTTCTCGGCGACATGGAACGTGCCGCTTAATCGCATCCCGTATTTGGAGGCGGTCACAGCCAATGCGTCCTACAATGCTACTTACAATTGGAACCGCACGGTACAGTCGTCCAACTCCACTACTGATCTTGGCAATGTGGTCAGCAGCACACGGGCTTGGCAGGCTGATGGTGGTATCAATTTCGAGACATTGTATGGTAAATCAAAGTATTGGAAGCAGATGACGCAACGCTATGGTCAACGTGGCAGACGCGGAAGAGCCTTCAAACCAAAGACTTATACAGAAACCATATCTCTTGTGGCGGGTGAGCCGAAGGAAATTACGCACCGCCTTGGCAGCGAGAACTTGCAGGTGAGTGCTACTGATGCCAATGGAAAGGCTGTGCGTGTGAAAATTACCCCGATTTCTACCACAAAGGCTACTCTTGTTACGAAAGAAAATATTGATAATCTGTCGGTTACTATCACTACCAAGGACCCAAACCAGCGTTCTGCGGCGCAAGTGACGATGGATATGGCAGCCTATTTCGGTACGATGGTGCGCAAGGTTCAGGTCACCTATCGTCAGACCAATTCGCTTACGGTGCCAGGCTTTGCACCACAGGCAGGCTTTATGGGGCAGACGCGCTACAACGATATGTATGCTCCCGGATTTGACTTTGCTTTTGGCGGGTTTAACGATGATTTTGTGCAGAAAGCCAAAGACAATGGTTGGCTGTCGGCGGACACCTCGGTGGTACAACCTGCTACACGTGCTATGACCAATGACTTTGATGTCAAGGTGACTTTGGAACCATTCCCGGGTTTCAAGGTGCAACTCAATGGCAAACGCTATGCGGCGCAGTCATCGTCCATCATCTACTCTTATGAGCAGTTGCAGGAGAATATGACGGGTTCGTTCAATATCACGCAAGTGGCTATCGGTACGGCTTTCCGTCATATTGGTAACGCAGAAGATAATTTTGCTTCTGCTACTTTCGACCAATTCCTTGCCAACCGTGATGTGCTGACCGCACGTGTGCAATCACAATACGATGGATTGTTCTACCCCGACGCAGGTTTCATCCCGTCGGCTTTGCGCGGCAAGCCATACAACAGCAGTATTGGGGCTATCACCAACAATACTGCCGATGTGCTGGTACCCGCTTTTCTGGCAGCCTACACCGGTCGAGACGCCTCACGCATCAGTCTCAATCCGTTCTTGGGATTGTTGCAGGTGCTACCCAACTGGTCTGTTACATTCGACGGCTTGGGCAAACTGCCATGGATGCGCGACCATTTCAAGTCGGTGAACCTTACCCACGCCTACACCTGCAAATATGCTATCGGCAGTTATTCCACTTATTCCACGTGGACTCCCGCAGGGCAGTTGAGCAACAAACAAGTGGGTTTTGTGCGCGATGTGCAAACCGAGAACCCGATTCCATCGTCAGCCTACGATATTTCGTCCGTCAATCTGTCGGAGAGTTTCTCGCCGTTGATTGGTCTCAATCTTACGATGAAGAACTCACTCTCTACCAAGTTCGAGTACCGCAAACAACGCAATATATCGCTGAATATCAACTCTGTGCAAATCACCGAGGGGCATACTGATGAGTTCGTAATAGGTGCCGGCTACACCATTAAAGACCTCAGTTTCATCAGCAAAACAAAAAATGGCGGGCAGAAGAAAGTGAGCAACGACCTCAAGTTGAATGTGGATGTCAGTTACAAAGACATCAAGACCCTTTTGCGCAAGGTGGAGGAAAACCTCACCCAAGCCAGTGCCGGAAACAAAGTGTTTGCCATAAAAGTGAGTGCGGACTACGTTTTGTCGCAGAAAATAAATCTTCAACTCTTCTACGACCATCAGGGGACCACGCCGCTTATATCGTCTTCTTATCCTGTGAAGGCGGATAATTTCGGTATCAACATCAAACTTATGCTCACTCGCTAATCTATGTTCAAAGTCGGAATTATCGGTCCTGAGTCCACTGGCAAAAGCACTTTGGCGCAAGAATTGGCTCAGCGTTACCATGGCGTCTATGTCCCTGAATACGCGCGCGCATATATGGAATCGCGCCCGCGCGCATACGCGTACACGTACACGCGAGAGGATGTGGAGAATATCGCCCGTTACCAAGTGGCACAAATGCAGGAATTAGATGCCGCAAAGGCAACGGATGAACGCGTGTATTTCTTTGATACTGAATTGATAATCACCAAGATATGGTTCTTGGAGAAATACGGAGATTGTCCTGTTTATTTGGAAGAAGCATTGCATGATTATCCGATGGATGTCTATTTGCTTTGCTACCCCGATTTGCCGTGGGTGTACGATCCCGTGCGCGAAAATCCAGACTCCCGACAATACCTCTACGACCTTTATGAGCGTGAGGTTCAGGCCTTAGATATACCCTACTATGTCGTTCGGCATGATGTGGAACCCGTCGCTGATTGATAGATAAATCGATATTTTGCTATGTCGTAGTGGCAAAAACACAAAGGGATGTGCTTTTTTTGAATTTTTATTTGCACGGTTCAAAAAAAAGCAGTACCTTTGCACCCGCTTTTGAGAAAGAGCCCTTGTGGGGTGAATTTGGATAAGCAATGGTCCATTAGCTCAACTGAATAGAGTACCACACTACGGATGTGGGGGTTGCAGGTTTGAATCCTGCATGGATCACGAAGAGACATCGCAATTTGTTGAAAGAAACGATTGCGATGTCTTTTTTTGTGCCGATTGTTCTGTGGCATTATTGGTCCATATATTAAGGTGGGATATGGGCATCTCTTCTGTCTGTTTGTTGATTCTGTGAAAAATACATGTCTGTGGGTTGAAATCCCTACTTTTAGGGATGAAAGTTTGCAAGAGATAGTTTTTTTATGTAACTTTGCAGGTTTTTATGCGAGAAAGCATTAAGCATGGCTGATTTAATCAAACATGACGGAGTGGTGCTGTCGGTAGGCGATGGGACGGTGCGTGTGCGGATAGTGCAGGCGAGTGCGTGTGCGGCATGCAAAGCCAAACAGATGTGTATGTCTGCCGAAAGTCAGGAGAAAGAGATGGACGTCATTCCGCTGGAGCCGCTACAGGTGGGTGATGAAGTGGAAGTATTGGTGCAGCAGAAATTGGGGTGGAAAGCCGTGCTGTTGGCATATATCCTGCCGTTTGTGGTGCTGATTAGCGTGGTGTTTGTGCTGAGCAGATGGCTGAGCGAGGCTGCGGCAGGGACGATAGCACTATGTGCAATAGGCGTGTATTACCTGGTGCTGAGCCTCTTCAAGGGGAAGTTGCAGAAGGAATTCAGTTTTATGGCGAGAAAAAAGAATTTATAGTTGAAAGTTGATAGTTTATAGTTGAAAGAAGTGGAGAGTTGAAAGGGGTTGAGTGTTTAGTGTTGAGAGTTTAGGGCAGTGGAGAGTTGATAGTGGAGAGTAGGGGAGGAACGACCCGCGAGAGACCCCCGATAGACCCGCGACAAAATTGTGACAAATTTGCGACAAGAGCAGGGTAAGGTCAGGGAAAGAGCAGGGAAAAGTCAATGCGTAATGCATAATGCACAATGCGTAATGTGGGCGGTAGAGGTTAGGGAGTGGAGAATAGAGAGTAGGGGTTAGAGGTTAGGGAGTAGAGATTAGAGAGTAGAGTAGAGATTAGGGGATAGGGATTAGAAAAGAATAAAATAAACATAAAGTATGAATTTGATTTTGATTTCCTTACTCGTTCTGGGTGTGACGGGATTGGTGGCGGCGGTGCTGCTGTATCTCGTGGCTCAGAAGTTCAAGGTGGAGGAAGACCCTCGCATCGACGAGGTGCAAGAAGCACTGCCGGGTGCGAACTGCGGCGGTTGCGGCTTTGCAGGTTGTCGTGCGCTGGCGGAGGCGTGCGTGAAAGCCGACTCGCTGGACGGTCTGCTCTGCCCTGTAGGAGGTGCACCCACGATGCAGAAAGTGGGTGAAATTCTGGGTATGGCGGTGACCGCCACCGAACCCAAAGTGGCAGTGGTCCGCTGCAACGGCACGTGCGAGGCACGTCCGCGTACGAGCCAGTACAACGGTGCGCGTACCTGCCAAATCATGCACAACCTGTATGTGGGCGAGACGGATTGTCCGTTTGGCTGTCTGGGTTGCGGCGACTGCGTGGCAGCGTGCGAGTTCGATGCCATTCACATGAACCCGCAGACAGGGTTGCCCGAGGTGGACGACGAGAAGTGCACCAGTTGCGGCAAGTGCGTGAAAGCGTGCCCGCGCCACATCATCGAGTTGCGCAACAAGGGTCCGAAGAGCCGTCGCATGGTGGTGATGTGCGTGAACAAAGACAAGGGTGCCATCGCCCGCAAGGCATGCACCAACGCATGTATCGGCTGCGGCAAGTGCCAGAAAGTGTGCGCTTTCGACGCCATCACGGTGGAGAACAATCTGGCGTACATTGATTTCACAAAGTGCCGTTTGTGCCGCAAGTGCGAGGCAGAATGTCCGACAGGAGCTATTCATGCGGTCAATTTTCCGCCACGCAAACCTGCCGCAGAGGCTGCTGCGAAGCCTGCAGAAGTAAACCCCGTTGAGGCTCAACCTCAAACAAAAGAAGAGGAGGCAAAAGCATGAATACGTTTCGTATAGGTGGAGTGCATCCACACGACAATAAGCAATACTCTGCACATCAGCCGATTACAGAGTGTCCGTTGCCGCAGAAAGCCATCATCCCGCTCGTTCAGCATATCGGCGCGCCCGCACAACCCGTGGTGGAGAAAGGGCAGAAAGTGAAAGTGGGCGAGTTGATAGCCAAGGCTGGCGGTTTTGTGAGCGCGAATATCCATTCGCCGTTCAGCGGCACCATCACCAAGATTGACTCCACATTAGACGCATGGGGTATGCGGATGCCCGCTATCTTCATGGACGTGGAGGGCGATGAGTGGTTGGAGACTATTGATCGCACGCCCGCGCTCGTACGCGAGTGCCAGTTGGAGGGTAAGGCCATTGTGGACAAGATTGCCGAAGCCGGTATTGTAGGCCTGGGTGGCGCCTGTTTCCCTACACACGTAAAGTTGCTGCCACCTCCAGGCAAAAAGGCAGAAGTGCTGATTGTCAACGGAGTAGAGTGCGAACCGTACCTCACTTGCGACCACCAATTGATGTTGGAGCACGGCGAGGAAATCATTGTCGGGATTCAGATTCTGATGCGCGCCCTGAACATTCAGAAGGCTATCATCGGTATCGAGAAAAACAAGCCAGACGCCATCAAGCATATGCAGGATTTGGCATCGAAAGTGCTTGGCGTGGAAGTGAAACCGCTGAAGTTGAAATACCCGCAAGGCGGTGAGAAACAGTTGATTGACGCATGTATCGGTCGCCAAGTGCCGAGTGGTGCGCTGCCTATCGAGGTGGGTGCCGTGGTGGACAACGTGGCTACCATCTATGCCGTGTATGAGGCTGTGCAGAAGAACAAACCGCTTATCTCGCGCGTGATGACCGTCACGGGCAAGAGCATGACCAAGCCTGGCAACTACAGTGTGCGTTTCGGCACGCCGCTGAGCGACGTGGTGGCATTGGCAGGCGGTGTGCCCGAGGATACGGGCAAGATTATCGGCGGTGGACCTATGATGGGACGCGCGATGAACAACATCAACATGCCAGCCAACAAACGTGTGAGCGGTCTGCTGTTCATGTCCGAGAAGGAGAGCGTCCGCGTGGAGCCCGAGAACTGTATCCGTTGCGGCAAGTGCGTGAGCGCATGCCCGATGGGGTTGGAACCCTACCTGCTGAGCAAGCAGGCGCAACTGCAGATGTGGGACGAGATGGAGCAGCACAGCGTGATGGACTGCATCGAGTGCGGTTGCTGCCTCTACACCTGCCCCAGCCACCAGCCGCTGCTGGACTACATCCGTATGGGCAAAGCCAAAGTGGGTGGTATCATCCGCGCACGCGCAGCGAAGAAATAGTTAGGGATTAGGGTTTAGATATTAGAGAATTAGAAAGTAAATAGTTTATGAAACAACTAATCGTATCTCCGGCACCGCATGCGCACAGCGGCGACAGTGTCCGGAAAAATATGCTCTTGGTGATTGCGGCTCTGATGCCCGCCTACGTGATAAGCGTGGCGGCATTCGGTTGGGGCGCGCTCATCACCACAGCCATCAGCGTGGCGGCCTGTGTGCTGTTCGAGTGGCTGATTGCCAAGTTCCTGCTCAAGCAGAAGCCCACTATCTGCGACTGCTCGGCAATCCTCACGGGTCTGCTGTTGGCGTTTAACCTGCCCAGCAACCTGCCGTGGTGGATAGTAGTGATTGGTGCGCTGGTGGCTATTGGCGTTGCCAAGATGACCTTCGGCGGCTTGGGGCAGAACCTGTTCAACCCCGCACTGGTGGGGCGTGTGTTCCTGCTCATTGCCTTCCCCGTACAGATGACCACTTGGCCCCGCCCGATGGGCTTCCACACCTCGTATGTGGACGCCGAGACGGGGGCTACGCCGTTGGCACTCATGAAGCAAATCGTCAAAGGCGGCGACAACAGCGTCATCAACCAACTGCCCGAATTGTGGGATATGTTCGCCGGTTGGATAGGCGGCAGTCTGGGCGAGGTATGTGCTTTGGCACTGCTGATAGGCGGTATCTTTCTGATTATCATGCGTGTTATCACGTGGCATATCCCTGTCAGCATACTGGCTACGGTGGCATTGTTTGCAGCCGTTACGGGCTGGTGCGGTGCGCTGCCCGAGGGCATCACCATGCTGCAATATGTAGCGATGAGCCTCTGCACGGGCGGTATCATGCTGGGTGCTTTCTTCATGGCAACCGACTACGTGACCTCGCCTATGACGGGCTGGGGCAAGATAATCTTCGGTGTCGGTATCGGACTGATTGTCATGGTGATACGTACATGGGGTGCTTACCCTGAAGGTATGTCATTCGCCATACTGATTATGAATGCGTGTGTGCCTTTGTTGAACCATATCCGCCCGAAACGTTTCGGCGAGAAGAAGAAATAGGAGGTTACTATGGCAAAGTTGAAAAGTACATTTCCTAACATGGTGATTTCGCTCACAAGCATCACCATTGTGGCTGCGGCGGCACTGGGGGCTGTGTATATGTTCACCCAGAACGCTATCCATGAGCAGCAGATTGCCAAGCAGACCGCTGCCATCAGTGCCGTTCTGCCTAAGCATGAGCGCATTGCAGACCCCGAGACGGTGAACGGACTCACGGTTTACAAGGCATATACGGGCGACCAATTCGTAGGTGCAGCCGTAGAGACGCAAGCCGACGGTTTCGGTGGCGTGATACGCCTGATGGTGGGTTTTGATGCTGATAATCACGTTGTTAATTACGAAGTCCTTGAGCAGCAGGAGACCCCGGGCTTGGGTACGCATATCGTGGAGTGGTTCAAGAATGCGGACAAGCCCGGGCAGAATATCCTCGGGCGTGAGGCAACGGGTGCTTTCACGGTCAGCAAGGATGGCGGTGATGTGGACGCTATCACGGCAGCCACTATCTCCTCGCGCGCGTTCCTCAAAGCGGTGAATGTCGCCTATGCTGCCTACACGGCAGGTGAAGTAGAGGCTGCTACGGGCGCAAGTCAATTGATTGATAACGAACCAAATACAGAAACGGAGGTCCCCAATGAGTAAGGCTCTGAATACCCTGACCAACGGCATACTGCGCGAGAACCCGACCTTCGGGTTGGTGCTCGGCATGTGTCCTACACTTGCCACCACCACATCCGCCATCAATGGTATGTCGATGGGTCTGGCAACGATGTTTGTGCTCATCTGCTCAAACACCGTGATTTCGATGTTGAAGAACGTCATCCCCGACAAGGTGCGTATCCCCGCATTCATCGTGGTGATTGCCACCTTTGTCACTATCGTTCAACTGCTTATGCAGGCGTACCTGCCCGGCATCTACGAGGTGCTCGGCTTGTTCATCCCGCTGATTGTGGTCAACTGTATCGTCCTCGGGCGTGCCGAAGCGTTTGCGGCCAAGAACAATGTCGGTCTCTCTGCCCTCGACGGACTGGGCATGGGCTTGGGCTTCACCCTCTCGCTCACCGTCATCGGTGCTATCCGCGAGTTGCTCGGCACAGGCAGTATCTTCGGCTTGCACGTCTTCAGCGACCAGTACGGCATGCTGATTTTCGTACTTGCCCCGGGTGCTTTCATTGTGTTGGCATATCTCATGGCAATCATGCAAAAAGTAATGAAAAAGTAAGGAGGCGTAACTATGGTATATTTTCTGATATTCATCTCGGCGATATTTGTCAACAATATCGTACTGAGCCAATTCTTGGGTATTTGCCCGTTCTTGGGTGTTAGTAAGAAGATTGACACCGCCCTCGGTATGGGTGCTGCCGTCACGTTTGTGCTGACGCTCGCCACCGTAGTTACCTATCTCCTGCAGATGCTGTTGGTCAAGTGGCAGGTGGAGTTCTTGCAGACTATTCTGTTCATTCTCGTCATTGCCGCTCTGGTGCAGATGATTGAGATTGTGCTCAAGAAAATCTCTCCGTCGCTCTATCAGGCGCTGGGTGTGTTCCTGCCCCTGATTACCACCAACTGCTGCTTGCTCGGTGTGGCTATTCTGGTGGCGAATGGCACCAACAAACTGCCCGTCGGCGCGGACCACAACCTGCTCACTGGCACCTTGTTTGCTCTTGCTACGGCACTCGGTTTTGCCTTGGCATTGGTGCTTTTCGCAGGTATGCGCGAGCAACTGGCGATGAACAAAGTCCCCAAAGCCATGCAAGGCACGCCTACCGCCCTTCTCACTGCCGGTCTGTTGGCAATGGCATTCATGGGCTTCAGTGGCGTAGTGTAACTTTGAAAACGGACAAGTTAAGTAAAGAGGGCGTGCCTATGGGTACACCCTCTTTTGTTTTGTTTAAGGAACCGCTGTGTTGAGATTACTGAATGCGGCAATTCAGGGTAATCTCGTTTTGGAGTTCTCGTTCCACATTGTCATCGTGTCGCTCACGAAAGTATTGCATGATGGCATGTAGCCGGCGGGAAAAAGTGCAACGCTTTGATTGTGCTTGTTGGAATGCTGCTTGGCGTTGCTTACGTTCTTTAACGAAGTGGAGGTATTCGCCATATGCCATTCTGCGTTGGTCGCGCAACTCGTACTCGAATTGTGCGGGAGTGAGGTCGGGGTATTTTGTTTTCTCAGACATAAATTATAATTGATAATAAGTTTGGTTATGTACTTGGCGAACTTTTAGGATATCCCCAATATCGTCTTCAACTTGCTTTCCAATCTCTCGTAGTAAGCATATATTTCATCGGCAGCATGAGGCACGAATCGTGGCTGAGAGGCAAACTCGACATAGGCTTTTGGATTGGTTTCCAATAACCTGATTAGACTTAATGCATCTTGAGGATACTCTCTGTCCAAATAGATAATAGCGTCCTTGTTTAGGATATTGGTCTCAGGGAAGCCCTCGTTGCCCCAATAGATGGGTACACAGCCTGCCTTAACGGCGTGAAAAATTTTCTCCGTAACATAGCCCGCGTTGTTGCTGTTCTCGGGACAAAGATTGAAACGGAAAGAGTTGAGGTATGCGATTTTATCGTTTTTATACTCATTGTGCATCCGGTCATCATTGTGGCGGAAGCCGGACGGGTAAGAAAGCGGAGCCACAGACTCAACCATATCTGCCATCAGAGCACGGTCTCCGAAATAGTCGTAACGACAAATAAACGCACAAAAGTCCGTTCTGTTGGTTACTTGTGCAAAATTGTATTTCTTCACAAAATCTTGCACATCTTGATATGATGCCAGTGGGGTTAAATTATCAACCAGCCAATACGGGAAGCGCAGGTAGTTATCTTGGCAGATGTGGTCGAAGCCTATAGTCAAATCAAGTGCGTATGGAGTATTTTGTATATCGGCAAAGAGTTCCCAATGCGCCTGATATACATGCACATTCTCCATGATGTACAGAAATCGGAATTTGTGTTTGTCCCACCTAATCAATTCAGGAAAGGAGTTTACCGTAAAGCAGGCTATATCACGCAGACCGGTGTACTTCAGTCTGTCCATTATAAAGGACGGAAGCCACGTATCATTCACACCTGCGACCTTAATTCCTTTGTATGCAGGGCGTTTGATGTCACGCCACAGGCTTTTACATAATCTTTTTGTGTATGCAATATCCATAATGTATTAACGATTCAAAGTATATTTGAGAAACAGGAACGAGCAATGACCTAACAGAAAGCGGCAATATGTTTTCCGTTTGTACTTGGCAGTCGTCAGTTGTCTTTTGCAGGCCATGGCATCTGCATAGTTCCCACACATAATGGCGTCTTTCAACTTGGCATAGAGGACATAGTCAGTCAGTTCGGTTTCATCAAAATGGCAAACTTTAGGAAATAACTGATTGAGTATTCTCCTTTCACCAACAAAGAACTCGGCATAGTTCACACGCATCCGTTTGGATTGTGTAAGCGAGCCCGAATGTACACGATAACAGGCTGTTTCTATGGATAAACGTGCAAATTTCGATTGCGAAGCCAATACTGCTTCTTGCA
The DNA here is from genome assembly GCA_934667275.1 of uncultured Bacteroidales bacterium. Classification (GTDB taxonomy): domain Bacteria; phylum Bacteroidota; class Bacteroidia; order Bacteroidales; family Paludibacteraceae; genus Colicola. Next base: position 48,128 of record CAKULK010000008.1, read on the forward strand.
GATAATCTCCGTATATAACAGAGCGATAGTCAATTAGCAATCGGTTCCTGTACATCATAGTGCACGTGCGTGCAGGCGGACCATAAATTGCTACAGACTCAAATATATCCCCGTATAATTCCCACTCGCAGTCAAGTTCGTATGGAGCGGGTATGGTCTCGCACTCAAGGAATTGCCCGTCTTGCAGAATACGGTAGCGGGAACCTACAAACCCATAATCTTCGTGGGACTCGAGAAAAGATACTTGCTTTTGGAGTTTGTGCGGGTCGGTCCAATAGTCGTCACCCTCGCACATAGCAACGTATTTGGCACCGGTGGCATCAACGGCGGTATTCATAATGCGACCGAGAGAGCCGTCGTGTTTGGAGTATTGGTTCTCGGTTTCGTAGATAGGCAGGATAATGTCGGGGTACTTGGCGGCGTATTCGCGAATGATGTCGGCAGAGTGGTCAGTGGAGGCGTCATCGTGAACGATAGCCACAAACGGGAAGTCGGTTTGCTGCATAACAAAGCTTTCGAGACAATCACGCAGATAGGGCTCGTGGTTGAAGACAAGGCACTTGATGGCTACTAATGGCTTGCGAGGGGTGTTTGGCATAAATAAAAGCACATTCGGTTTTTGACGCCTAATGTGCTTGGTCTGCTTTGTGTTTTCTATGTGAATATATACAAAAAAACGCGGACTTTGCCATTGCTTGTTCCGCATCTTGAGGCTCTCGCATTGCCCAGTTTTGTAAAACAAGCAACACGAAGCCCACGCAGATATGTACGCGCTACATACACCTGCGTTTTCGGAAGGATACAATCCGTCCTATACACAAATGTATGCAACGAGATGATACACATCCCGAGGACATCCAACGTTGCAATGTTTTGACAAAACCGATTAGAACTTGCGAGATTCCAAGATACCAAAACAAAGCGTGATTAGACGCCTTTATAAAATATGTTCGCAAACCCACCCGTGGCGCAGGCACCTCGTAGCAGGCTACGCCGTGCGAACAACCCTGCGTGGGCATTGCAGGCGCAAAGGTATAATAAATATTTGACATACACAAGCAGGAGGGAGCGGATTGTTGGTGGAGATGTTAAATTTGGCTTAATTTTTGTAGGTATATCTGCAGTGGATAGGCGTGTTTGCTTCTTTAGAAACATACGACAAGGTCGCAGTTATCTACCATAGTTGGCAGCGGGAGGAGTATGTTGCGGGGAAAGTTAATATAATGTAAGAAATAATTAGTGGTGTTATGAATAAAGTTAGTGCTGTTATGAATAAAGTGAATGTTGTAATTTTTGATTTTGGCGGGGTGTTGGTGGATTGGAATCCGCATTATTTGTATGATGCGTATTTTGGCAGTCGCGAGAAGGCAGATTGGTTTTTGACACACATCTGCAACTCAGCATGGAACGTGCAGATGGACGGCGGGAAACCGTTTGCAGAGGGGATTGCCGAGCGAGTGGGGGAGTATCCCGAGTGGGAAAAAGAAATACGGATGTATCGCGGCGAGTGGCTGAAGATGATGGGCGGGCAGATACCCGGTATGCAAGAGATTGTGGAGACGTTGAAAGCCCGAGGGTGCCGCGTGTACGGGCTAACGAATTGGGCAGCAGATACTTTCGCGTTGGTATGCAAGACGTATCCCGTGTTTGACTTGTTGGACGGAATCGTGGTGTCGGGGGAAGAGAAAGTGGCCAAGCCAGACTTGCGAATTTTCCGGATTCTTCTGGAACGCTATGCGGTGAACCCCGCGGAGGCGGTGTTTATTGATGATAATATGCCGAACATAGAGGCTGCGCGTGAGGTGGGACTGCAAACGATTCATTTTGAGTCGGTTGCGCAGTTGCGAGAGGCCCTGGGACTTATTCGCGGCTGAAATAGCGGGGGTAGTTGTCGAGGAAATGCTGAACGGCACTTGCCAAGGGCCCGTAGAATTCGCCGCCCGAAGCGTTGGCGTGCCCGCCACCGCCAAAGATGTCGTGCGCAAAGACATTTACGGGGCGGTTGCCCTGGCTGCGGAGAGATATTTTAATCTTGCTCTTGCTGCCACCTGCGACGGCGACTTCCGAGGGGGCGACTTTGTCTTCGCGCATGAAACAGGAGTAATAAACATCCTTGATTTGCAGGGGGAGGTTGACGATACCTTCGGCATCGCCCGATTGGAAATTGAAGCGATATAACTCTTTGCGACTCAGGTAGATAAGTGCAGTATGGTACTCGGGGAAGATGCGCATCTTTTGATAAAGGCAGTAGCCCATAAGGCGCATACGGTCTGCCGAATAGGCATTGAAAACCGCGTTGTACACCTTGTCTTTGTCCACCCCGAGGGAGACCAGATTGCCTACGATTTCGTACATCTCAGGATAGTTGGAGTTGAACGAGAAATTGCCCGTGTCGGTCATCATACCCGTGTAGAGACATGTGGCGCAATCTGTTGACAGCAAGGGCGTTGTATCGGGATGCAGTTGGTATATAAGCCGATAAACGAGTTCGCTTGCCGAGGGCGATGATGGATAGGAGATGGTGACATCGGCAAAAACGGATGGGTGGAGATGGTGGTCGATGAGAAGTTTGGGCACATTCAGAGAGAGAAGTTTATCTCCCAGACAACCAATGCGTTTGGGTTCGTTGAAGTCGGTACAAACAACCAAATCCGCGGCATCCAAGACGGCATCACACGCCTCGTGGTTGCCATCGTACACCATCACGTCTGCCGCCCCTGGCATCCATTTGAGAAAGTCGGGGAAATTGTTCGGCACAATGACCTGCGCCTGCTTCCCAATCCCACGGAGGTAATGCCCCATTCCGAGACTGCTTCCCATAGCGTCGCCGTCGGGCGAGAGGTGGGTGACAATGACAATGTGATGTGCATTCTGAAAGAGTGTTTGTGCGGCAGATACCTGCTGAGAAGTCAGTTGGTTGGTCATAACGGTAGGGGTTCATTCCGTTGCAAAGCGGAGTTTCTAAAAACACGCAAAATTAGTACAATTTTTGCGTATCTCAAAATTTTTCCGTAATTTTGCACGCCTTTTATATAGGGGTAGAAGCTCCTCTGAAAGAGGCTGAATAAGGTAAACTAAAAAAACGAAGATAAACATGAAGAAAGCATTTCTAACCGTACTGACGCTCAGTTTGGGACTGACGGCGTTTGCACAAAAGGATGAAGTACTGATGACCATAGACGGGAAGCCCGTGATGGCATCGGAGTTTCTGTACATTTATCAAAAGAACAATCAAGAGACAGGTTTCGACCCGAAGAGTATGGACGAATATCTGGACCTGTTTATCAATTTCAAGTTGAAAGTGACCGAGGCCGAGGCCCAAGGCGTGGATACGACGGCGGCTTTCCAGAAGGAGTTGCGCGGCTATCGCGCGCAGGCGATACCCAAATATATGCAAGATGACGAGGCAATTGACAGCCTTGTGGCATTGAGTTACAACCGCATGGCGAATGTGCGCCGTGCCGCCCATATTGCCGTGGAATGCCATCAGGATGCCGATTCGGCAACGGTGGCAGACGCGTTGGCGCGCATCAATACGGCTCGTGAGCGCGTGACCACAGGTGTGCCGCAGAAAGTGAAGAAAGGACGCAAATACGTGACGGTGCAGGAGCCGGAAGATTTCGGCAAGGTGGCATCGGAAGTGTCGGACGACCCGTCGGCAAAAGAGAATGCGGGCGAGATAGGCTGGGTGCAGCCATTCCGCTTTGTGTATGTGTTTGAGGAGTCGGTGTACAACACCCCTGTCGGCGGTGTGAGCGAGGTGTTCCGCACGCCCTATGGATTCCATGTGGCAAAAGTGGAGGAGGAACGTCCTTATGAGGAGGTGCATGCCGCTCACATCATGAAGATGGTGCCGCGCGGCAATGAGGAGAAGGCTGTCAGTGCAAAGGCACAGATTGACAGTTTGTATGCTGTGGTGACGAGGGGTGCCGATTTCGCAGAGGTAGCCATGAACAATTCCGACGACAAGGGTTCGGCTGTGCGCGGCGGAGACCTCGGCTGGTTCGGGCGCGGAATGATGGTGCAACCCTTTGAGGAAAAGGCATTTACGATGAAAGAGAATGAGATTAGCGAGCCATTCCAGACCCGTTTCGGCTGGCATATTATAAAGGAATACGGGAAACGTGGCATCCAACCATTGGACAGCCTGCGCCCACAACTGCTGAAGAATGTGCAGCGCGATGAGCGATTGCAAGAGGCAGACAAGAGTTTCTTGCGCAAGACACGTGCCGAATACGGTTTGCCGGACACGATGACTGATGCAGAGGTCCGCGCATACGCAGACGAACATCTGGAGGAGAAATATGCCGATTTGCGTCACTTGGTGCAGGAGTATCATGACGGTATCCTGCTGTTTGATGTGTCGCTGCGCGAGGTTTGGGACAAAGCCAATCAAGATACCAAGGGGTTGGGGAAATACTTCAAACAACACCGCAAAGAGTACACATGGAGTGAGCCGAGATACAAAGGTTTCGTGATTTATGCCAAGAACAAAGTAGCAGCCAACAGCGCGAAACAGATTATCAAGAGTGCCAATCCCGACTCTATCATGAGTTACCTGAACAAGCGTGTGAACATTGACAGCGTGACTTACGTGAAAGTGGAGCGCGGTTTGTGGGCAGCAGGCAAGAATGCCGCCGTGGACAAGTACGGCTTCAAGATGAAAGATGCGGAGTATGTGCCGACGGAGGAGTTCCCCGTGGTGATGACTGTGGGCAAGGTGTTGAAAGCACCTGAGGAGTACACCGACGAGCGCGGGAAAGTGACGACAGACTATCAGGATTTCCTTGAGAAACAATGGGTTGCATCACTTCGCGAGAAGTATCCCGTGGTGCTGAATGATGCCGTGTTTGAGCAGATGAAAGCCCAGTATCAAACAGGAAAATGAAACTGCGTGTCCTCATACCATCCTTGATGGTGCTGGTACTTGCCAATGTGTTAGTTCAGCACCAAGTGGTGCGTTGGGACATGACGGACGACAAACGCTATAGTTTGTCGGAACAAACAAAGACACTTCTGCAACAACTGACAGACGATGTGGATGTTACGTTGTATTTGCAGGGCGATTTGAATAGCGGTTTCACCCGCTTGCGGCAGGCCACAGAGGAGTTGGTGGGCGAGATGGATGTATATGCGCGAGTGCCTGTCCGGCTGAGCATTTCAGAAGATGTTCCGCAGGGGCAGACGCCGACCGTTATTCATGAACGGACCCGCAAAGGACAGACGGCTCAGACGACGGTATATCCGTATGCATCAGTGAGTTACAAAGGAAAAAGCAGCGTGGTGAGCCTTCTGCGCAACAACAGAGGGTTGAGCGGCGAGGAGAACTTGAACTTGAGTGTAGAGAACTTGGAGTTTGCTTTCGTGGAGGCTCTGCGCGGTCTCACCCGGACGAAAGTGGAGAAAATTGCATTTTTGGAGGGACATGACGAGTTGCCAGAAGAGAATGTGTATGACTTGAGCCAAGCCTTATCGCGCTACTACCAGATAGACCGCGGTACGTTGGGGACGGAAACAGGAGTGTTGGATGAATACAAAGTGGTGATTATTGCAGACCCGCAACGCCCGTTTTCGGACGAGGACAAGTATATCTTAGACCAATATCTGATGCAGGGCGGACACCTGTTGTGGGTGCTGAACGGGGTTCGATTTTCCTCGGACAACCTTTCTGCACAAGGGACTACGCCGGTGATGCCATTAGACCTCAATGTGACGGATATGCTGTTCCGATACGGCGTGCGCGTGAACTCCGTGCTGGTGCAGGATATGCAGTGTCTGCCCGTTCCCGTGGATGTGTCAGCAGACCCCGAGAACCCAAATTGGCAGCCGATGTCGTGGACTTATGCACCTTTGTTGCTGACTTCGCAGGCATCGCCTATCACGCGAAACCTGATGCAAGTGAGTGCCACGATGGCATCAAGCCTTGATTTGGTGGGAGGCGAAGACGGGTTGCATAAGGAGATTCTGCTCGCCACATCGTCGGCAAGCCGCATTACCAAGACACCCGCGGAAGTGGATTTGAGTTTCAGTGAGGACGATTCCGCAGACTATCCGTATTCGTATGTACCCGTTGCGGCGGTGGTGGAAGGGGTGTTCTCCTCATTATATGCGTATCAGATGCCGCCGGAAACGATAATGCCACATGCGGCGACGAAAAAAGAGAGTGTGCCGACCAAACAGATAGTGGTGGCGGCGGGAAGCGTGATTCGCAACGAATGGCAGCAGGGGCGACCTGTGCCGTTGGGATATGACCGCTACACACGGACACAATTCGGCAACCGCGACTTCTTGGTGAATGCAGTACTCTATTTAGCAGATGATTCGGGGTGGATGTCGCTTAGGCAAAAAGAGGTGACGATGCGTCTGATAAACGACCAACGTGCCCGCGACCAGCGTATTACGGCACAAGTGACAAGTATGGTGATACCCCTGATGTTGTTGGCACTCACAGGGGGAATAGTGTTTGGAGTCCGCAAACAGCGTTACACGAAGCAGCAATGAAGAAAATAGCATATTTATTTCTGATTATCAGTACTTTAATGGTAAGTTCGGCGGCATTGGCGCAGGAAAACGGCGACTATCCGTTAGATACCATCAAAGGGAGGATTTATTACCGATACACCGTGGAAAAGAGTGTCGGTCTGTATCGTATCAGCGTCAATTTCAAGGTGTCGCAAGAGGAAATTCTGCGTGCCAACCCAGAGTTGCAGAAACGCGGATTGCGGTACGGGGAGGTGATTCTGATACCTGCACATGATGTCCAACCTATAACTATCCTACAACCATCCACTAACAAATCCAAGCGAGTTTCCGCAGAGGAAAAAGAGTTTTCGCAGAAAGAGACTGCGGTAAAAAAAGAGGTGGTTCCTGCTACTGAATTTGCGGCAGTTGCGGAAACGAATGATGTGGAGGCGGACGCAAAACAAGTGGCAGAGGATGTGCCTGAGACGATGTGGGTTGATGAAGAGCCGGCTATCCGGTTGGCGTACTTGTTGCCGTTTTATGCCAATGCGGTGAAACGTGACAAGAATATGGATCGATTCTACGATTTCTATGCAGGAGCACTTATTGCCATTGATGAAGTGCAAGCCACGGGGCAGAAAGTGGAAGTGTTCACTTACGATGTGGAGAAGATAGATTGGAAAGTGAATAAGGCATTGCAAGATATTGAAAATCATAATGTTGATGCAATAGTCGGTCCGGCTTATCCTCAACAAGTGGCATTGGCTTCGGCGTTTGCCAAGCGGAATAATATGTTGTTACTTGTGCCGTTCAGTTCGCAAGTGGAGGGATTGCAATCGAACCCGTATGTACTACAGTTCAATCCGTCTATAGAAGCAGAGGCGGACACGCTGGCGAGATACCTTGCGACGCGTGGCGATAATGTGCATTGCGTGCTGATTGAACCTCGTGAAAATGAAACTGTGCCTGCCAGTATCGCCGCATTGCACAAGGCTTTGAAGACTCACCAAGTGCCTACATCCACCATTTCGTTGCATACCATTTTGGCAGATTCATTGGACGGAGTGTTGCGCCCGAATGCGGAGAATATCTTTGTATTCAATACGGAAAAATACACCAATTTGCAGGCGGTAACGCCTCATTTACAGGCACTTGTGAGCCGTTATCAAGTGACATTGTTCTCCCACTATTCGTGGCAGAAAGAGCGTATTGTGCTACCTCAGATTTATACTTCGGTATTTGCCCAACTACCCAATATCCCAGAGCATTATGAGGAGGATTATCAACGTTATTTCAATCATACGCTGGCATCCACGCACCCCCGGTTTGATTTGTTGGGATATGACTTGACGCGCCATTTGCTGCATATTCTCACTGCTCTGCAGAACAGGACAGAACGGGAAGAGTATCAGACAATTACGAATGATATTTACTATGGTGCGCAATGTAATATCCATTATGAGCAGGTGAGTCCGAAAGGCGGGTATGAGAACCACAACATCTATGTGATTCGCCGATGATGCAGAAACGCCACATATTAGTGTGGGTGGTGCTGGCATCGTGTGCGCTGTTGTCGGCGCAACCCCGACTCCGGCAGCCAGAGATATATGTGGGCGCATATGCGGGTGCTTTGGCTTCTATGGTGCATTTTTCGCCGACAGTGGAAGGGATTAGTGCTTTGACTTCGCCCATTACTCCGAACGGGGGATTGGTGTTCCGGTATGCGGGGCATAAAGTGTGTGCGCTGCAGGTGGAAGTGAACTATATGCAACGCGGCTGGCATGAGAAGACTGATGAGGGGCAAGAATATCTGCGCCAACTGCACTACATTGAGGTGCCGCTGCTGACGCATTTGTATTTCGGCGGGCAACATTTCCGCGGTTTTTTGAATATCGGACCGCAGGTAGGATATTGTGTGAAGGATGTTGCACAGGGACCTTTGATAGAGGTGGAAGCCCCTCAGTATCAGCCGATCCAGAACCGTTTTGATTGGGGATTAGCGGGCGGATTGGGCATGTACTACAGGACAAATCGTGCGGGACTATTTCAGTTGGAAGCGCGGTTCAACTATAGTTTGGGCGGCATATTCAAGACGAGCAAAACAGACTACTTCAGCCAGGCAAATTCGATGAATTTGAGTTTGAACCTCGCCTATTTGTGGGAGATAAAACGTGTGCGGAAATGACGTATTTAGTACTACGATTCAGTTCGTTGGGCAATGTGGCGATGAGCGTTCCCGTCATTACGTCGCTTAGCCGCCGTTATCCGAATGACCGCTTTGTGGTAGTGGCGCGGAACCGTTTGGCAGCGATGTTCTACGGTCTTCCGAATGTGCTGTTTCATGAGGTGGATTTTCAAGGCGGGGTAAAGTCGATATTGCGGATATATCACGAATTGCGCAGTTACCACATTGATGCAGTAGTGGACTTGCAGGACAATTTGCGTTCATACGTGTTGCGCAACTTGTTCCGGTTGCAGAAGAAACCTGTTTATGTGATTAACTATGGCAGAAATGAAAAGCGTCATTTCATTCGCCGCGGCTACAAACATTGTGCGCCCCTGAAAACAGAGTTTCAACGCTACGCCGAGACGTTTAGGCAGGCAGGGCTGCAAACGGACAATGATTTTACTGCCATACCCGTGAATATGGAAGCCCAACAGGCTGTATTTCAACACTTTGGGCAGAAAGACGGGCATTGGATAGGCATAGCTCCTTTCGCCAAAAACAGGAGCAATATGGTGCCTTTTCGCACTACAAAAGAGGTGATTGCCCATTATAGCCGTTTGCCTCGCGCGCGCGTATATTTATTTGGTGCGGGGCGTATAGAATGCGAGATGTTGCGCCAGTGGGCGAGCATTTTCCCCAATGTGGTGAGTGTGGCAGGGCAGTTGCCCTTGGAGGAGGAGTTGGAACTGATGCGCATGCTGGATGTGATTGTGGGAATGGACTCTGCCAACCAGCATTTAGGAGCCCTTGTAGGCATCCGTACTATCAGTATCTGGTGCGGAACTCACCCCAATATGGGTTTCTCGGCTTGGAAACAAGCCCCGAAAGATATGCTGCAAACCAATCTGAGTTGCCGTCCTTGCACGATACACGGCACGAAAAAGTGTAAATATCATAACTTCGCCTGCACGGATATTCCTGTGCGGCAAATTGTAGAACTGATTGATAATCAATAATAAAATGGGAAAAATCATATCATTAGCCAATCAAAAAGGCGGTGTGGGTAAGACAACAACTGCCATCAACCTGTCGGCAGCATTGGCCGCAGAGGGCAAACGTGTGCTGCTGGTTGATGCAGATCCTCAGGCAAATGCTTCGTCGGGTTTGGGCGTTGAAATCCGCGATTTGGACAAGACAATCTATGAATGTTTAGTGAACGGCATAGACCCCCATACCGCCATCATCTCCACATCGGTGCAGAATTTGGATTTGATACCATCGCATATCGATTTGGTTGGTGCCGAGATAGAAATGCTCAATATTAACGACCGTGAGAAGTTGCTTAAGGGTATTTTGTCTGCATTGCGTGCTGAATATGACTATATTCTGATTGACTGTTCGCCCTCTTTGGGACTGATTACCATCAATGCCCTTACTGCCAGTGACAGCGTGATTATTCCCGTACAGTGCGAGTTTTTTGCGTTGGAGGGAATTGCCAAGTTGCTGAATACGATAAAGATAATCAAATCGAATCTGAATCCGTCGCTGCGCATAGAGGGCTTTTTGCTGACGATGTATGATGCGCGTTTGTGCTTGTCGCGCCAAGTTCATGACGAGGTGCGCCGTCACTTCGGCGATTTGGCTTTCGACACCGTTATCGGGCGTAATGTGCGTTTGAGCGAGGCCCCGAGTCATGGTATGTCGGTGATTGAATACGACCGCAACAGCAAGGGGGCAAAGAACTATATCAATTTGGCGAAAGAACTGATAAGGAGGAGTGAGGCATGAAAAAGACAACAGGTTTAGGACGCGGTCTGGACGCGTTGATTGACACTACTCATGTGTCCACGGGCGGGTCTTCGTCCATCAATGAGATTCCATTGGCAAAGATATATGCCAATCCGGACCAGCCTCGTCATACTTTTGATGAAGAGACCTTGAATGAGTTGGCGCAATCCATTAAAGAACACGGAGTTATATCTCCGATAACTTTGCGCAAGGACAATGACAATCACTATATGATTATTGCCGGTGAGCGTCGTTTCCGTGCGGCTAAGTTGGCGGGGTTGGATGCCATTCCTGCTTATATCCGTACCGCCAAAGATGAGCAGGTGATGGAATGGGCTCTTATTGAGAATATCCAGCGTGAAGACCTGGATGCCATTGAGATAGCATTGGCTTATCAGCGTCTGATGGACGATTATCAATTGACTCAGGAGCAGATGTCGGAGCGTGTGGGCAAGAAACGTGCAACGGTGGCGAACTATGTCCGTTTGCTGAAGCTTCCTGCCGAGATACAACTTGGCATCAAGGAGAAAAAGATAGATATGGGGCATGCCCGTGCGATTTTGGGGTCGCCATCGCCGGAGCAACAACTCTCCATATACAAGCGTATTCTTCAGAATGGTCTCTCTGTCCGACGTGTGGAAGAGATGGTGAGTGCCACGAAACCTGCTAAGAGTGAGAAAAAAGAGAAGGCGGACTATTCCGAGCAACAGAGTTTGTTGAGTACTCGTTTGGGGAGGGATGTGAAGATAGCGGGACATCGTCTGACTATCACTTTCCGCAATGAGGACGAACTGAATGAAATCATTCAACGACTGAGTTGAAGAGACTGATTATCATATTGTTATTGTTCTATTCGGGGATACTATGCGCACAGCAGACGGCTGACAGCGTTGCCGTTGTCTCCGATGTTCCGCAGATGACATTGGCGGCCAACGATACTCTGGGGCTGACACCGGCAGAAATAGACCGTTTGTTTTGGAAACCGGATCCCGTGCGTGCCGTGTGGTTGGGGGCATTGGTTCCCGGTTTGGGGCAAATCTATAACCGCAGTTATTGGAAACTGCCCATTGTGTATGGCGGCCTGATGGGTTGTACTTATGCCATTACGTGGAACAGTACGCAATACGCGGGTTATAAGGGGGCCTATCGCGACTTGTACTATGACATTCAGAACGGTGCTGTGTCCGATGATGCCTCCAAATCTTACAATGCCATTCTGCCTACGGGGTACACGATTGAACGTATGGGAGGGGCTGAGGCGTACCGCAACAGGCTGAATGAATGGCAAAACTCTTCGCGGCGTTATCGCGACATATCGATTCTGGCAACGGTGCTGGTATATGCACTCACATTGGTGGATGCATACGTGGATGCCCAGTTGTTTGATTTTGACATTTCTACCGACCTCAGTTTGAATGTCAGCCCCCAGTTGTACTACGATTTGCAGAACCAGCGTTCTGCCGAAGTGAAACTTGCAATCACCTTTTGAATGAGAAAAAAACTAATTATACTATTCCTATTTTCAGTTGTATGTGCTGTTGCGCAAGAACCTATGGCAGTTGTTGAAACTGCTGCCAATACAGATTCCGTATTGGTTGCCGACACCGTATCGGTCGCCGATTTGAATATGGCGACAGACTCTGCATTACAGGCGGATACTATTCAAGATATTCCGGTTTATTTCGATGAAGCATTGGCGTGGTTAGATACTATTGAATGCACTTCCGATACGCTGATTACTGATTTGCCTGATTCTGTGTACAAGGCTCGTTTACAGGCACTTCCGTTTGTGATAGAGGTGCCGTATAATGCTGTGGTGCGTAACTATATTTTGCGTTATATCAAGCATAGTCCGCGCCAAGTGGCGAGTTTGCAACGGCGTTCCACCTACTACTTCCCGATGTTTCAAGATATTCTGGCACGTTACGGCTTGCCTTATGAACTTTGCTATTTGCCAGTCATTGAGTCGGCACTCAATCCTCAGGCACATTCGCCGGTAGGAGCAGCAGGACTATGGCAAATCATGCCTTCGACGGGAAAGAAATACGGGCTGGAAATCAACTCATTGGTGGATGAACGTATGGACCCTGTTCGTTCCACAGAGGCGGCATGCCGCTTTTTGGGGGCATTGTACAATATCTTCGGTGATTGGAACCTTGTGATTGCTGCATACAACTGCGGTCCCGGGAATGTGAATAAAGCCATTCACCGTGCCGGCGGGAAACGTGATTTCTGGAGTATATATCCATATTTGCCCAAGGAAACGCGTGGCTATCTACCTATTTTTGTGGCAGCGGCTTATGCCATGAATTATGCCGAACTGCATGGTATATGTCCTGCACCTGCTGAGTATCCGATGAATACCGACACTATTTATACGGATAAGCGTCAGCACTTGAAGCAAATATCCGAGAATCTCAATATAAACATCACCGACCTTCGTAAATTGAATCCTCAGTATGCACGCGATATTCTGCCCGGTGGTAAGATGTATGCCTTGTGCCTCCCTATTGAAAAAACAGGGCAGTATATTGATAATCAGGATACTATCCTTGCTTATCAGGCCAAGGAACTGATTTATAACCGCAGGGCTGAGATTGATATTCTGCAGAAGACATCGGTCAATGGCGGTTACTCCGTGAATGGTGTAACCTATTATAAAGTTAAATCAGGCGATACATTGAGTGGCATTGCCAAGAAGTTCCGTGTCAGCGTGAAACAACTAAAGGCATGGAACGGGTTGAAGTCGGATATGATACGTCCCGGGCAAAAACTGCGTATCGGTGTGGCTTGATGATCAGTTATGGATACTCAAAAGATATACTACTCTCTTTCCGAAGTACAGGAAATGACAGGATTGCCTGTGTCCACATTGCGCTATTGGGAATCACGCTTTGCGGAACTGTCGCCGCGGAAAGACGGTCATGGTAACCGCTATTACACGGAGGCAGATATTCGTCTTATCAAACGAATTGCCTATTTGCGTGATGAATTGCACATCACACGTATAGAGGCTATCCGCAATGAGTTGCACCGTGACGAGAAACAGACTGATGTCCGTCAGCGTGCCACTGAGATTCTTCGCCGCGCACGTCAGGATTTGATAGCTATCCGTGCTCAAATCTAAATCCGATATGTTTCATCTCATCTCGCCATATCAACCTACGGGCGACCAGCCCGAAGCCATCCGCCAGTTGGTGGACGGCATCCGTACAGGTGCGGAAGCGCAGACGCTGCTCGGTGTTACAGGGTCGGGTAAGACTTTCACCGTAGCCAATGTTATTGCCCAAATCAACCGCCCCACCCTCATTCTCAGCCACAACAAGACACTTGCCGCACAACTGTACAGCGAGATGCGGCAGTTCTTCCCGCACAACGCGGTGGAGTATTTCGTGTCCTACTATGACTACTACCAGCCCGAAGCTTATATCCCTAGTACCGACACCTACATCGAAAAGGACCTCAGCATCAATGAGGAGATTGACCGTCTGCGTCTGAGTGCCATCGCCGCCCTGTTGAGTGGGCGAAAGGATGTGGTTGTTATCTCATCGGTCAGTTGTCTGTACGGCATCGGCAACCCGCAGGACTTCAGTCAGTCGTGCAGCACTGTCACACGCGGGCAGACCATTCGCATGGATACCCTGCTCTCGCAACTCGTCAGCGAGCAGTATGTGCGCAACGACATCGACCTCAATCGCGGACGCTTCCGCGTGAAGGGCGACACGGTGGACATCGCGTTGGCGTATGCCGATTACCTCCTGCGCATCGAATTCTTTGGTAATGAGATAGATACCATCATTACCCTCGACCCCGTCACCCTTGAGGTCATTGAGGAGTTCGACACCTATAACATCTACCCCGCCACCATCTTCTGCACCAACCCCGACAAGCAGGCGGCGGCTATTGCCCAAATCAAACTCGACCTTGCCACACAGGTGCTGCATTTTCAGGAGATAGGCGAGCCGCTCTATGCCAAGCGCATTGAGGAGCGTGTGAACTACGACATTGAGATGATTCAGGAACTCGGCTACTGCTCCGGCGTGGAGAATTACAGCCGGTATTTCGACGGACGTGAGCCGGGTACGCCGCCCTACTGCCTGCTCGACTATTTCCCCAAGGACATGCTCCTCGTGATTGACGAGAGCCATGTCACGGTACCCCAGATACATGCCATGTACGGTGGCGACAAGGCGCGCAAAGACAACCTTGTGAATTTCGGCTTCCGCCTGCCTGCTGCCCGCGACAACCGGCCGCTCACCTTCGACGAGTTCCAGCGCAAGACCGGGCAGACCATATACGTCTCCGCCACCCCCGCCGAGTACGAATTGGAGCGTTCCAACGGTGTTGTCATCGACCAACTCATACGCCCCACGGGGCTTCTCGACCCCGAGATAGAGGTGCGTCCGAGTCTTCATCAAGTGGACGACCTCATGGAGGAGATACGTGTCCGCGTGGAGCGGGAGGAGCGTATACTCATCACCACGCTCACTAAGCGCATGGCAGAGGAACTGGACGATTACCTGCGCAAATACGGCGTGCGCTCTGCCTATATCCATTCCGACGTGGACACGCTGGAGCGCGTACAAATCATGGAAGACCTCCGCAAAGGGCTCTACGATGTGCTGGTGGGTGTCAACCTCCTGCGCGAGGGGCTCGACCTGCCCGAGGTGAGTCTGGTCGCTATCCTGGATGCCGACAAAGAGGGCTTTCTCCGCGACCACCGCTCGCTCACGCAGACGGCAGGGCGCGCTGCCCGAAACGTGAACGGCAAGGTAATCATGTATGGCGACAAAATCACGCAGTCGATGCAGATGACCATTGATGAGACCAACCGCCGCCGTGCCAAGCAGATGGCGTACAACGAGGAGCACCACATCACGCCCACCGCCATCAAGAAAGCCATCGAAACCAGTCCTCTCACCGCCATGATGCGCCACGAAGAACAGGAAAAGCAGCAGTTGGAGAGCAAGATTCGCGACAGTTGGAAGACTGCTCCGTGGCAGCAATTCACCAAGAAGCAACTGCAAAAGGCAGCCGAACAGCAACGTCGTGCCATGCTTGCCGCTGCCAAAGAATTAGACTTCACCGCCGCTGCCCGTCTTCGCGACGAACTATTGCAAATGGAGGACAAACTCCAAGCCATGGAATAAGTCCTCCAATTTGTGTGATTTCAATAAGAATACTATACTTTACTTTACTTATATAGGAAACGCTTGATACTCCGCTTGGGCGTCTTCTCAAACGGCTCTTTTTTGATTTCAATGTCACTTACCTGTGAGTAGGACGGGATAAGTGCATTCAGTTTCTTCAGGTTCTCCTTCATTAGGCGTTCGATTTCCTCTAACGAGAATTTCCGTGTGGTTTGCTCGTCAGGAAATACCAATCCGACCAGTTTTCCTTCACGTTCCACCACAATAGATTCACCAACACCCTCTTGATTGTTGAGTTTATCCTCAATCTCTTCGGGATAGATGTTTTGCCCTGACGCACCAAGAATCATGGTTTTGTTGCGTCCTTTGATGAAGATATTCTTGTGCTTATCCAAGTAGCCGAGATCGCCCGTGTGCATCCAACCATCTTCGGTGAATGCTGCGCGGGTGGCTTCCTCGTTTTTGTAGTAGCCCATCATCACGTTCTCGCCACGAACCAATATCTCCCCTACACCTTCTGAATTGATGTTTACTATTTTCGCCTCCATATTTGTAACAGGGCGTCCGCCGGAATGTGCCACAAAGTGCTTGGGGTGTGAACCTCCGATAAGGGGACCGCACTCCGTCATACCGTAGCCTACCGACAGCGGGAAATGAATGTCCATCAGGCATTTCTCTACAATCGGGTTGATGGCTGCACCACCACAAAGGAAGTAACGGATATTTCCTCCGAAAGCCTTTTTAAGGGCGGATTTTACCTTCCTGCGAATGATATTCCCGAGTATCGGAGTTTTCCAACAGAACTGTATTGCAGGTTTCGAAGTGAGCGGGTTGATGTTCTTTTTGTGTATCTTTTCAATCACCAACGGCACCGTTACCACCATATACGGTTGCACATCTTGCAACGCTTTGAGTAGCACGCTCGGTGTCGGGCTCTTGGTGAGGAAATAGATATGCGTGCCTGTACACATAGGGTAGAGAAATTCACAAATCTGTCCGAACATGTGTGCCAAAGGCAGCATGGATACCAACCGCTGTCCCGATTCTACGGGAAGCAGGGACAAACCTACTTCTACATTGTTGCTCAAAGAACGTCCGTTCAACATGACACCCTTTGGAGAACCTGTACTCCCCGAAGTGTAGTTGATAAGTGCCAAAGCCTCAGGATCAGCCTTGAAATGCACATCCTCTTTCTTGATGCCATCGGGGAATGCCTGCAGGCAAGCCTCATCCCATGCTTCTTTGCTGACGACTTTGCCCTCTGTTCCACGCAGTACAGAGAAGTCCGCTAATGACAATACAGCATCCAAACCATCTAATGATTCGTGTTGCAACTCGCGCCATACATACGGTCCGACAAACAACATTCTGGCATCAGAGTGAGCCAAAAGTTTGCTTATGTCAGTAGCCTTAAAATCCTGTAATATACTGACAATCACGCCTTCATACGATGCTATTGACAGATAGGCAACCACCCAGTTGGCGCAATTCCGCCCCGCAATAGCAATTTTATCCCCCTTTTGAATCCCCAACTGACGGAACAGCACATGCATCCGCATAATCGCCTGCGACATCTCTCCCCATGTATATTCCTGCTGTTCGCCGTAATCCGTGAGCGCGGCATCGTTCCACTGACGCTGAATGACCTCATTCAGGTAGTGCAAATAATGATTCTTCATGTCTAAAAAACTTTCCTTTTGATTTCAAATCCACCACAAAGGTACTACTTTTTTTCGGAACTTCCCTACTTTCTCCATTAAATAAGGTGTTTTTCCCTTATTTATTGCTGTTTTATCAAGAAAAACTTGGAAAAATTGCTGCTACTCATCATTCTGCCCGCGCCTGATTATCTTCAAGAGCAGCCGTTTTGTCCGAGTGACAATAGACCATGTGGTGCTGGCCTGTGGGATATCCATGAGGAAGGCATCCATATCAGGTCCACCAGTCTGCTGTTCGGGGTAAACAACCATATAGTTGTTGTCCACAAAGAACTGCTGCAGCAGTTGCGGAATCTGCTCAAACAACGGGTTGTAACTGGCAGTGGCCTTACGCGAGGACAGCAGTACGGGCATGTCATCTGCCCGCATGTCTTTGGCAATCATGAGCACATCCTCCCAATCGTCCATGTCGCGGAAAGCGGCACGCAACATCTTACCCGGTCGCCGGCACATGGCACGCAATGCTACTTGTGTGTCGGGATTTGCGTAGAACACTACTTTTGCCCCTATTTCGCCTGACAGACGCCGGATAAATCCGAAACAGGTGATGAAATCACGTTCTTTTTCAGCATAGCGCGGGACTGCAACCAAGAGGCGGTTGACGGTGTTAAGCGGTTGGCACTCGTGGTACACCAACACCGATTTGCTAATATGCTCCACGGCGCGTTGTACGTCTGTCCAATCCGCCGATTTGGCTATTTCCACATTTTTGAGCGATGACATGATTGCCAGTTCGCGTAACTGGGTGTGCAAATCGTTGTCCACGGAAGTCAGATACCAATAGTCTTCCTCGTGGTCGCTCTCCAGTCTGGCTCCCTCCTGCAGGGCCAACTGTTTGGCGGCATGTTCGGTGATGAAACCGGATATGGTGCAGAGAATCAATATCATAAGTACCGAACCGTTCAGTATCTCCGAAGAGAAAATGCCCATTTTGTATCCGATGGTGGCAATCGCCAATGTACCCGCAGCCGAGGCTTGTGTGAGACCGAACACCAACTGTCTTTCCATGGCAGAGAAACGGAATATGCCTTGTGCCGCCCACGCTGCGGCGGACTTACCCAACAGTTTCGTGCCAATCATCACGGATGCAATCAAGATGGTACTCCAACTGCTCCAGAAAACGCGGACATCTATCATTAATCCGACACCGATTAAAAATAAAGGCACGAAGATACTATTGCCGACAAATGTGATTCGGCGCATCAACGGTGAGTGGTTGGGCAACAGCCGGTTGAGCGACACTCCGCACAAGAATGCGCCCAAGATGCCTTCCAGTCCCGCCCAGTCTGCCAACAGAGCCGCCAGCACCAGCATCAACATCACCAGCATGAACCCCACGACAGGGTCCTGGTATCGCTTGAAGAACCATTGTGCCATTTTAGGAAAAGCCCACAGCACAACGCCCAGAAACAGGATTATCAGGGCAATCGTGCGCAGAATGTCGCCGGCAGAATGTGCTTCACCCTGCATGGATTCCACCACCGCCAAGACAAGCAGCGAGAACGTGATAGCCCACATAGTGGCTCCCACGGTGATATTAACGGCACGGTTTTTCTGAATGCCGTAGCGGCTGACGATGGGGTAGGTCATGAGGGTGTGGCTGCCAAACATGGCACCCAACAGGAGGGCTGTGGTGCTGTCGAACCCCAGAATATACCGGCAGGTGAGGAGTCCCAACCCCAAAGGGAACAAGAATGTCAGCAGTCCGAACAAGATGGCGCGATAGCGGTGCTGGCTGAAGTCGTTCATGTCGATTTCACTGCCAGACTGGAACATGATGTAGAGCATTCCTATCGAGCCGAGCACGCGAATGGTGGCGTTGTCGTCCACCCAATTCAGCACAGAAGGACCCACAACCATCCCCGCCAAGATGAAACCCACAATGGCAGGTACGTGTATCTTGCGGCACAAAATAGGTATCAGGAGAATGATACCCAGCACCAAGGCGGTCAATAGTAACGAGTTGCTAATCATAACTTTATCAAGAAATCAGAATACACTACAAAGGTACAACAATTTATCCGTACTCCAAAATAAAAGATAGTTTTTGGCACAATAATTGTGGCAAAAAAGAACGTGCCTGTATCATGAAATACGCACAATGAGAGTCTATGAGAGAAAATTTGCGAATAAAGTTCTATTGCCGGTCGTTCGATTTGCGATTATACCGCATTTCCAAGCGTTTTTATGATGGAATGGGGTACCCGTGTGTCCGGCTGACCGACCAATCTGCAGACGGATATTTCTATACGATGCTGGCGGACACGGACTGCGACATCGCCATCAATGTGGACGAGGACTGCTTTATCTCCAACCCGCAGGCGGTGATGGATTTGGTGGATTACGTGGTGGAAAATGGCTATGCCAATGCGGGTTGCCCGGATGGTGGCGGACAGGCTCCGAGACATTCCAATCCGTTGGTTACCAACCCATTCTTTAATGTGTTCGACCTCCGCCTGATACGTACGAAATTCTCGAAAGAAGCCGTGAAATCGTTTCAATATGAGCAGCATAAGGAGGCTATGATTGCCGCGTATCCAAAAGAGCGGTTGGAAACGGAATATACGTTTGACCGCCCGAAAATCATAGAGCCCTACTATCCGTTTTTCTTGTGGATGGCGGCGAACTTCAAGACCTTGTATCTGCCAACGAGCAGACATTCAGACGGTTGGACGACCATCCTCTATGATATGCAAGGGTGTGCCCTATGCGCCCATTCGTGGTTGGCACGGTTTTATTCCGTGCCGACTTTTATTGCCGGTCGGCTGCAAAAAAATGTGGGGAAACAGAAAGCGCGCATAGATGCGTTGATTCATGAAGTGGCGTCTGCCCGCGGCATTGAAATACCTCGCGAAAGGGTGGGGGAGACTATCTGGTATGCTGCGGACAAGATGTTGCGATGGGTGATAAAAGTGCCACAACGGATTGCAGCATGGCCTGCCAAGTACAGGCGATACCACGGAAAGTCATAAGGGATTCCCTGCACAAACTTCCAGTATCCATTCAGCGAAGTACCGATGATGTTCCGATGAAGTACCGATGGAGACAGCCGGCGAACCCGAGGCAAAGGCGCGGGAAAAACAGGGTTGAATGCCTTATAAGGCGATGAGGTAGTACATTGCCGTGGTGTAGAAATCGGAGATATACGGGATTTGGAGCAGGCGCGGCAGGGTGCAGGGGCGAAGTCCGAACTTGATTTGATAGTTGGGATTGATGAGATAGTGGGTGTGCTGCAAGATGCGGAAATGCTCATTATGCAGGATTTTTTCGAAACGATGGATACTGATGCCTGTTGTTTTGACATCCATAAGTCCGTTGATAGTGCCTTCCGACTCGTGCCCGAGACGGAGCAGCCCGCGGTAGAGCGGGCGGGGAAGGAGATGCATCCACGGGAGATGGGAGAGAAACTTGCTGCGGCAGACTTGTTGGTGTCCGCCGAAAGGATTGCACCAAACGGGGAAACCGAAAAACACAACCGTCTTTGCGTTCATAAACCGCTTCATATTGTGCATGAACTGCTCCTGATGGGGGATATGCTCGATGACATCGCGCAAGATGATGATGTCGAATTCACCCAAGTCTTCGGGACGTACCTTGTATATATCGTTGCAAATCAGCCGCATACGGTCAGCGTGCGGGTGGTCGGCAAAAAGTGCTTTGCCCGAATCAATCTTGGGTTGGTCGATGTCGATGCCCACACATTCGCAGCCTAAATCCAAGAACGGACGGAGGTTCCCCGCCTCGCCGCAACCGATTTCCAACACCCGTTTGTCCGCCGTGACAGGACATTTCTGCTCGATGTAGGGTATGACGTAACGGCGCATGCACTCGGCTTGCTCGTTGAAGTAGCGGGTATGGTCTTGATGGCGCTTTTGCATGATAATCAACTGATTAAGCGATTTGATATTTGTTGTTTGTTTACGTTCTGCAAAGATACGACAATTTTTGCAAATATGCAAATGCTGATTGCCTTCACGCGCGTGCGCGGGATACTTTATAGGTGCAGTGTGAGGAAAAGGCTTGGAAATTTGCATAAATCGTAAAATTTCACTACCTTTGTGGCGTAAAAGTTTTTAGGAAAAGCAAATATGCGGAAGATAATAAACGACCCTGTGTTTGGTTTTTTGTCGGTGCCGAATGATGTGCTGCTGGACGTGCTCCAACATCCATACGTGCAACGGTTGAACAGAATCCGGCAGTTGGGGTTGAGTTATTTTGTGTATCCCGGAGCATTGCATACCCGCTTTTTACATTCAGTGGGGGCTATGCATTTGATGGAAGATGCGATTACATCGCTGCGGCAGAAAGGAGTGGAAGTGTCTCATTACGAGGGTGTTGCAGCCATGGCGGCGATACTGCTGCATGACATCGGACATGGTCCGTTTTCGCACGTGATGGAGCATACATTGGTGGACGGCATCACGCATGAGGAGGTGAGTCTGAGGATGATGGAGCGCATAAACCGTGACCTCAACGGGGCGTTGGATATGGCGATTGCGATATTCAAGGACGAGTATCCGAAACATTTCCTTCATCAGTTGATTAGCAGCCAGTTGGACGTGGACAGGCTTGATTATCTGTGCCGCGATTCATTCTTTTGCGGGGTGACGGAGGGGAGCGTGGCGAGTGCGCGCATACTGAAGATGATGAACGTGGTGGACGACAAGTTGATGGTGGAAGCGAAGGGAATTTACTCGGTGGAGAAATTTTTAGTGGCGCGGCGATTGATGTACTGGCAGGTGTATCTGCACAAGACATCGGTGGCGGCAGAACAGTTGCTAATCAAGATATTAGAGCGCGCCAAATACTTGGCGGGAGAGGGCAATGAGTTGTTCTGCTCGCCTGCGTTGCACTATTTTCTGTACAACCACGTGACGGCAGAGGAGTTCGCGGCGAGCGATTTTGCGCTGGAGCAATATGCGCTGTTGGACGACTCGGATATATTGAGTGCTATCAAGGTGTGGATGAGCAGCGAGGACAAAGTGCTGCGGCTGCTGAGCCAGAGTTTTACGAACAGGCGACTGTTCAAAGGACGGTTGCTGGAGACTCCGCTGACGGAGGCGGAGAGACAGGAGTTGCGCGAGCAATATGCGGCGCAATTGGGTGTGAGTGAGGCAGATGCGAAGAGTTTCTTCGTGGAGCACGTGCTGACATCGAATACCTATTCGGAGAAAGATGACTCAATAGACATTCTGTTTAAGGACGGGTCGGTGCGTGACATTGCTTCGGCAAGCGAGATATTGGATTTGAACGCGCTGACGAGGAAGCCAAGGAAATTGTATCTGTACGAATACAGAAATAACAAATAACATGTAAGAGGAATGGAGTTTAGTGCACAACAAATAGCCATGCTGCTTGGTGGCAAACTGTATGGCGACGGTGACAAGAAAGTGAGCGATGTGGCTCCGATTGAGAGTGCGGCAGAGGGGAAACTATGTTTCCTCTGTGATGAGAAATATATGCCTTATCTGGCTGATACACAGGCATCTGTGGTGTTGGTTACGGAGAGTCTTCTTGGCGGCAAAGAGCCGCAAACGGGGGCTGCCGTGATAGCCGTGGAGAATGCGCGCGGGGCGATGGGGCAACTGCTTCAGTTGGTTGCCAAGGCGATGAATCCCGCTCGCAAGGGTGTGGAGCAGCCATCGTATGTCAGTGAGGGTGTGGAAGTGCCAGAAGATGCGTATATCGGGGCGTTTGCGTACATCGGAAAGAATGTCCGTATAGGCAAGGGCGTGCAGATATACCCGAATACGTATGTGGGTGATAATGTGAAGATTGGCGACAATACGGTGTTGTATTCGGGTGTGAAAGTGTACTACAACTGCATTATCGGCAAGGGTTGCATTCTGCATGCGGGTGTAGTGGTAGGTGCGGATGGTTTCGGTTTTGAACCCGATGCACAGGGCGTGAATCAGAAACTGCCTCAGATTGGCAACGTGGTGATTGAGGACGATGTGGAGATTGGCGCCAACAGTACGATAGACCGCGCGATGATGGGTTCGACCCGCATACACAAGAATGTGAAGATTGATAACTTGGTACAAGTGGCTCATAATGTGGAGGTTGGCGAATCGACATTTATGTGTGCGCAAGTGGGTGTCGCCGGTTCGACGAAGATTGGCAGCCATTGTATCCTTGCCGGACAGGCGGGCGTGGCAGGGCATATCGAGATAGCCGACCGATGCGTGTTTGGCGCGCAGGCGGGTGTGGCAGGCAGTGTGCGCAAGCCCGGTATGTATCAGGGTTCGCCCGCGATAGATGCCATGAACTGGCGTCGCTCAAGTGTGGGCTTCAAGCAGTTGCCCGATATGATGCGGCGACTGAACGAACTTGAGAAAAAGGACTTGCAAAAATGATGAAACAAGCATAATTTTGCAGGCGATAAAAAGATGTGCAACAATTGAAAAATGGTGCAGATATGAAAGGAAATAACTATTGCGTCATTATGGCAGGCGGCGTTGGCAGCCGCTTCTGGCCGTTCAGCAGGAATAGCAAACCCAAACAGTTTTTGGACTTCTTTGGCACGGGCAAGAGCCTGTTGCAGATGACGGTGGATAGGTTTCGTCCGTTAGTGCCGATAGAGAACATGCTGGTAGTCACCAATGTACGATACTTGGAGACCGTGCTTCAGCAGGTGCCCGACCTGACCGTAGAGCAGGTGCTGTGCGAGCCTGCGCGGCGAAATACCGCACCGTGTATCGCGTATGCGGTGGCGCATATCAAGTCGATGGTACGCCAGCGGGCAGGCGTGGGCAAGGATGTGCCATGGGACGATAACCGGCTGAATGCCAACATTGTAGTGGCTCCAAGCGACCACCTGATATTGCAAGAGGAGAAGTTCCAAGACGCTATCCGTCGCGGATTCGAGTTCATCGGCAACCACGATGCGCTGCTGACCCTCGGCATGAAGCCCACACGCCCCGAGACGGGCTACGGCTATATCCAGGCCGAGAGCGGGCAGCCCATGGATGAGGGCAGCATCTGCAAGGTGCGTGCGTTCACGGAAAAGCCCGAATTGGCGTTGGCGAAAGTGTTTGTGGAGAGCGGCGATTTCTTCTGGAACTCGGGCATCTTCCTGTGGAACCTGCGCGCGATACGTGCCGCATTCCGCGAATTCCTGCCCGAAGTGGTGGAGAAATTCATGGCGGGCGAAGACAGTATGGGCACTGACCACGAGGAGTCGTTCATTCAGGAGATGTTCCCCACCTGCCCGAATGTGTCGATTGACTACGGCGTGATGGAGAAGGCGAAGAACGTGTACGTGATGCCGAGCGATTTCGGTTGGAGCGATTTGGGCACATGGGGGTCGCTGTATGAGTTGAGTGAAAAGGATGAGAATCAGAATGTTACACTGCATACCGAGGCGTCGTACTACGACAGCAAAGGCAATATCGTGACGCTACCCGAGGGGCACTTGGCGGTGATTCAGGGGTTGGAGGACACGATTGTGGCGGAGTCGGACGGCGTACTGCTGATTTGCAAGCGCGACGCCGAACAACAGATACGGCAGTTCTGCATGGATGCGGAGGTGAAGTACGACTCTAAGTTCAACTGATACAATGAGTTACCTGAATTTTGACAAGACGCTGCTCATCAATCTGGAGCGCAGCCTGAGCAAGGAGATGATTCGCACCAACCGTGCCGGCGCGTACAACTCGACCACTATCGTGGATTGCAACACGCGCAAGTACCACGGTCAGTTGGTGGTGCCGCTGTGGGAGCAGGTGCCCGAGGACAACTACGTGCTGCTCGGCAGCCTCGACGAGACCGTGATTCAGCACGGCGCGGAGTTCAATCTCGGCATCCACAAGTACGGCGACAACGTCTATTCGCCCAACGGGCACAAGTATATCCGCGAGTTTGATTGTGAGGTGATTAGCAAGACCACCTTCCGCGTGGGCGGCGTCATCCTGACCAAGGAGCGCATGCTCGTCAGTTTTGAGCCGCGTGTGCTAATCCGCTACACGCTGGTGGAGGCTCATTCGCCCACCACGCTGCGCCTGAAACCCTTTCTGGCATTCCGCAGCGTAAACGAACTGACGCACGAGAACGACCGTGCCAACTCCGATATGCGCGAGGTGCAGAACGGGCGCGCATGCCGTATGTACGAGGAGTTTCCCGAACTGTATATGCAGTGCTCCAAACGGGTGGAATATACGCATAACCCGCAGTGGTACAAGGGGATAGAATATCAAAAGGAGCAGGAGCGCGGCTACGACTACAAGGAAGACCAGTTGGTGCCCGGGTGGTTTGAGATGCCCATGAAGCGTGGCGAGAGTGTCATCTTCTCGGCGGGCATCAGCGAGGTGAAGACAAGCACACTGAAGACGCTGTGGACCAAAGAGTTAGCGCGCCGCGTGCCGCGGGACAATATGTTCGGCTGCCTCAAAAACTCGGCAGCGCAGTTCTACAAACGCGAGGGCGACAAGTGCTACCTGTTGGCGGGTTACCCGTGGTTCCGTGCCTCGGCACGCGAGGAGTTCATCTCGATGGCGGCGTGCACCATGGGCATCGGGCGACCCGAATACTGGGACGCCATTGTCAACAAGACCGCCATGGACGAAGTGCGCGCTTTCATGGACGGCAAGCCCTGCAAACTCATCGGCATGGACGAGCCCGATGCGTTGCTCTGGTTCGTGAAGGCGATACAGGACTACGCCGCCTACACCTCTGCCGAAGAGGCGGCACGCCTGTACGGGGCAATCGTGGTGGACATCGTCAATTTCATCCGCAAGCAGCAGCACCCGCGTCTCTTCCTGCACAACAACGGGCTCCTCTGGGTGGACGGCACCGAGCGTCCCGCCACATGGATGTGCGCCGTGGAGGACGGACGTCCTATCACCCCGCGCACGGGCTACGTAGTTGAGCATAACGCGCTGTGGTACAATGCTTTGCACTTCGCGGCAGACATGCTGCGACTGATGAACCACGAGCAGATGGCAGACCTCATGGACTATCAGGCGGAGATAACGAGAGACAGTTTCGTCAGCACCTTCTGGAACGGCCTGTACCTCGACGACTACGTTACCGCCGAGGAGCACAACAAAGAGGTGCGCCCCTGTCAGATACTGGCGGTCTCACTGCCCTACTCGCCGCTCGACAAGCACCAGCAGAAAGCGGTGGTGGACATCTGCACCAAGGAACTCTACACCCCCAAGGGGCTGCGCACCATCTCGCCCAAGAGCGGCGACTATCGGCCTATATATATAGGTGGGCAGTTGGAGCGCGACCGCAACTACCACAACGGACCTGTCTGGCCCTGCACCATCGCTGCCTACGCCAAGGCGTATCTGCGTGTGTATCAGCACTCCGGCGAGAGTTTCATCCGCCGTCTGCTCATCGGCTACGAGGCGGAGATGAGTGAACTCTGCATCGGCACGCTCAACGAACTCTACGATGGCAATCCGCCCTACAAAGGGCATGGCGGCATGAGTTACGCGCCCAGTGTAGCGGCAGTGATTGTAGTATGTAACACATTGAAGCAGTTTGAGTTATGAAAGCGTTGATGTTTGGTTGGGAGTTCCCCCCGCATATCTTGGGGGGATTGGGCACAGCCAGTTACGGGCTCACACGCGGCATGGCGGAGCAGGGCGATATGCAAATCACCTTCGTCATACCCAAACCGTGGGGCGACGAAGACCAGTCGTTCCTCAAAATCATCGGTGCCAACAGCATTCCCATTGTCTGGAAGGACAATAGTTACGACTATGTGCGCCAACGCATGGCGGGACGCATGTCGCCCGAGGAGTATTTCCACTACCGCGATGGCATACGCTACGACTACACCCGCATCGGCACCGACGACCTCGGCTGCGTGGCATTCTCGGGACGTTACCCCGACAATCTCTTGGAGGAGATAGGCAACTACGAGGCGGTGGCGAGTGTGTTGGCGAACAGCCTTGATTTCGACATCATCCACAGCCACGACTGGCTCACTTACCCCGCGGGTGTCTTCGCCAAGCACATCTCCGGCAAACCGCTGGTCATCCACGTGCATGCTACGGATTTCGACCGTAGCCGCGGCAATGTCAACCCCACCGTTTATGCCATCGAGAAGCGCGGCATGGACGAAGCCGACCATATCATGTGTGTCAGCAACCTGACCCGCAACATCGTCATCGAGAAGTACCACCAGGACCCCGCCAAGGTCAGCACCGTCCACAACGCCGTCGAGCCGCTCAAGGACCCCGATAGTTTCGTCAAGACCCCGCGCAAGGACAAGATTGTCACCTTTCTCGGGCGCATCACCATGCAGAAGGGACCCGAATACTTCGTCGAGGCGGCTGCGCGCGTGTTGCAGAAGACCAAGGGTGTGCGTTTCGTGATGGCAGGTAGCGGCGATATGATGGATAAGATGATTGATCTTGTGGCACAGCGCGGCATCGCCGACAGGTTCCATTTCACGGGCTTTCTCCGCGGCAGACAGGTGCAGGAGATGCTCGCCGAGAGCGATGTCTATGTCATGCCCAGTGTCAGCGAACCGTTTGGCATCTCGCCGTTGGAGGCGATGCAGGTAGGCACGCCGTCTATCATCAGCAAGCAATCGGGCTGCGCCGAGATTTTAAGCCATGCCATCAAGATTGACTACTGGGACATTGAGGCTATGGCGGATGCCATCTATGGCATCGTCACCTACCCCGCGATGTACGAGTCTCTCCACACACTCGGACGCGAAGAGGTCAACAATATCCGTTGGTACGATGCTGGACTCAAAGTCCGCCGCATCTACGAACAGGTGATTGACAGCCGCCGATAGAATCGTATTGGCAAGATGTGTTAAGAAAGATAAGTGCTTTTTTGCCCCTGTTTTCGTCGTTTCAAGACGATACATTTCGGCAAGGGATACGCAAGGGATATGCAACCCGTACTCATCCCTTGTGTTTGTACTATGAATGCTGCTATTCTAAATAAATATCAAAGCATTGACACCTTGTTGCACTGGCATTCAAGTTGGACAATTTCTACATAGGATTGTGGTGTATAATTTGTATTATTCAAGAAAATGTTGTAACTTTGCAAGTTAAATATGTAGTTGAATATAAACCGAATAAAAGATATGAAGAGTATTTGTTTTTGCTTTCAGATGCATGCGCCGTATCGGATGAAGAGGTATCGCTTCTTTGAGATAGGGCAAGACCATTATTACTATGACGACATGCAGACAGAAGAGGGAATCACGAACCTTGTGAACACTTCGTATATGCCTCTGTGTCAGACACTTGTCGAGATGATACGGTTGTCGAAAGGGAAATTCCATTGCGCGCTGTCGGTGTCGGGAACGCTGCTGGAAATGCTGGAACAGTTTGCGCCGGAGATGATAGACACCCTCAAAGCACTGGCGGCAACAGGCTGCGTGGAGTTCGTGGCCACCCCATACGCCTACTCGCTGGCAGAAGTCTATAGCGAGACAGAGGCAGCGGAGCAGTTGCAACGGCAACAGGCGATGGTGAAAGAGTTGTTCGGACTGCAATCGAATGTGGTGTTCGGGACGGAGTTGCTGTACTCGGACGAGATTGCGATTTGGCTGCAAAAGCAAGGTTACAAGGCCGTTATGACAGAGGGCGCGAAGCACGTGCTGAGTTGGAAGAGTCCGAACTACGTGTACAACAGCGCGTCGGCTCCGAAGTTGAAGGTGCTGCTGCGGAACGCAAACCTGAGCGATGAGTTGGCGTTCCACTTCTCGGACCCCGCGTGGAGCAACTACCCGATGGACGCGGAGAAATATGCGAGCCAGTTGGCGGCAATCCCCGAGGAGGAGCAGGTGGTGAATATATGGGTCGGTGCGGAGACATTCGGTATGCGTCAGAGTGCCGGCACGGGGATATTCGAGTTTCTGAAGGCGTTACCGTACTTTGCGTTGGAACGCGGGATAGGCTTCATGACGCCGACGGAGGTGGTGAAGAAAGTAAGTGCGACGGACAGCGTGGTGGTGCCGTATCCGATGACGTGGGCGGGCGAGGCGAAAGACCTGAGCACGTACAACGGCAACGACCTGCAACAGGAGGCGATAAAGAAACTGTATGCCGTGGCAGAGCGCGTGCACCTATGTCAAGACAAGCAGTTGAAACGCGACTGGCTGATGCTGCAAGATGTTAATTATCTGCACTTTATGAACCATATCGACCAAGGTGCGACGCACTTTGAGTCGGCATACGATGCGTTTATCAACTATATGAACGTGCTGGCGGACTTCCTGCAGCGCGTGGACGAGCAATACCCGACAACGGTGGAGAATGAGGAGTTGAACGAACTGCTGAAGACCATCAACAATCAGGAGAAAGAGATTGCGTCGCTGGAGAAGCAGATACGTGACCTTAAAAAACGCGCGCGCGAGGAGAAGAAGAAAAAGTGAGGCGCGGGGCGTGGGACATAGTGCGTAGATTGGCGGCTGTTGCGGCGGTGGCAATATGCGGCGCGGCAGGTCTGTGGGCAAAAGACAAGTCCGTGCAGACGGTGATGCGTGCGTGGCAGTTGGACCCGTGGACGGGGATTGCCGACACGCTGGAGCGGGTGGATTCGTCGTACCTGCACATGCCGATGCGCGATGTGCTGAACGACTACTCCATCTCCAACACGACGAACTCGAACATCGTCTCGCCCGTGCAGTCGCGGGTGTTCTTCGATAGGCAACGGCGTGCGGATTTCATCTTCGCGGACGCCTATACGCCGTATATCATCGCGCCGCAGAATGTGCGGTTCTATCACACGACGACCCCGTATTCGACCATTGCGTACAAGAAGGGCTTTGTTACGAACCTTGACCAGAATGACTTGAGTTTCTCGTTCACGGGCAACATCAACCGGCGCACGAACTTGGGTATGACGGTGGATTATCTGAATTCGTACGGGCGGTTTGCGTCGCAGGAAGGGAAGACCGTATATGGCTCTGTATTTGGCAGTTACAACGGCGACCACTACTCGTTGCAGGCGGCATTCACATGGAACAAACTGAGCAACTTCGAGAACGGCGGACTGCTGAACGCGGAGGATTTGCAGGGTAGCCTGAGTCCGGAGGATATGCCTGTGAAGATGCAGGGTATGTCGGCGTTCCGGTACCTGTCGGGGTACCTCAACCACTACTACAGCATCTGCGTGGAGCGCGAGAGGACGGTGCACTACCGCGAGCGCGACGAGGAAGGGAAATGGCAGAAGAAAGACTCGGTAAAGATTGAGTATGTGCCGGTTACGACATTCCGGCATATATTCGAGGTTACGGATGCCACCAAACGCTACGTGGAGCAGAGCGCGAGTTCGGGCATCACGGCGGGGGTATTCCCGACGACGTTGTACCGCAATCCTACCTCCACACGCGACACGGCGGCGTGTCTGACGATAAAAAACACGCTGGCGGTGACATTTGAAGAGGAGTTTAACACGCTGCTGAAGTTCGGGGCGATGGTATATGCCATGAACGAGTGTCAGCGGCATGTGTCGGCAATAGGGCAGTCGGAGCGGATAATCGACCTTGAGGAGCCGTTCAACAACCCGATAGGTGCGGTGCTGACCACGCCCGTGCACCTGATGCCCGACACGCTGTTCGGGGAGAAATGGACCAACAACACCTACGTGGGCGGCGCGCTGTACAAACACCAGGGCAAGTACGTGCACTACGGGTTCGACGGGAATGTGTGTCTGCTGGGTTATAAGTTGGGCGAGTTTCAGGTGAACGGACATTTGGACGCGGGTTTCCGGCTCGGCAGGGACTCGATGACCGTCACGGCGAAGGCGTACGTGAAGAACGAGACGCCCGATTTCTACCTGCAATACTACCGCAGCAACCACTATGCGTGGGACAACGACTTCCAGAAGACGTACCGATTCTACGCGGGCGGGCAGGTGGCGTATCCGACCAAGTGGGTGACAACGCGTCTGGGGGTGGACTTTGAGAACCTGACGCGCTACATCTACTGGAGCGACAATGGTACGCCGCAACAGACGGACGGCAACATCCAGGTGCTGGCGGCGAACCTGCAACTGAACCTGACGACGCCGTGGGTGAACTGGGACAACACGGCGCTGTATCAACATTCGTCGTCGACCAATCTGCCGTTGCCCGCGGTAACGCTGTACAGCAACCTCTACTACCATGGCACGTGGTTCCGCGCTATGGACGCGCAGATTGGCGTGGACCTGCGGTATTTCACGCGCTACTATGCGCCGCTGCTCAACCCCGCATTGGGGCAGTTCTGCACACAGAGCAAGGCGCAAGTGGGCAACTATCCCGTGATGAACGTGTATGCCAACTTCTACGTGCGGGCGATACGGCTGAAGTTCTTCGCTCAGTATCAGCACTTTAACGCCTCATTTATGGGCAAGCAATACTTAGGAATGCCCGACTATCCGCTGGCACCGGACATGTTCCGCGCGGGGTTGGCTTGGCATTTCTATAAATAATATATATAAGGTATAGATGGAACAAACTCAAAACCTACATACGATTTTTGTGTACGCCCGGCAGGAGGCCGAGCGGTTAGGCAACAGCGAAGTGATGCCCGACCACCTGATGCTGGCTATCCTTCGTCTGGGCAGCGGCAAGGCATTTGAACTGCTGATGCAGGCGGGGCTGAACCCCGTGGAACTGAAGCAGGCGATAGACGACCGTTTGCGCCAAGACACGACGGCGGAGGTGAAAGGGCTGTCGCGCTCGGCGGCACGTATCGTGCGGCTGATGGGCGTGGAGATGCAGGCGTATCATGCCGAGGTGTGCGGTTCGGCGCACTTGCTGATGGCGATGTTGCGCGAGCGAATCAACTACCCGACGATGTTCATCGAGCAGCACTACGGCATTGATTATGAGTGCATTGAGCGCATCTTCCCCAAACCGAAGCCCCTGCCGCAGGACGATGGCGTGCTGGATTCCGATTTCGACGGGGAAACGCCGATAGTGGATTTTCAGGTGATAGAGATGGGCGGCAAAAAGTCCAAGTCTGCCACTTCGGCGTTGGACAAATACGGTCGCGACCTCACGGCGCAGGCGCGCAACGGGGAACTAGACCCTGTAGTGGGCAGGCACGTAGAGATAGAGCGCGTGATTCAGATTCTGTCGCGGCGCAAGAAGAACAACCCTATTCTGATTGGCGAGCCCGGTGTGGGCAAATCGGCGATTGTGGAGGGGTTGGCATTGCGTATTGTGAGCGGCGAGATACCTGCCTTGGAGGGCAAGCGCATTGTGTCATTGGACATCGCTTCCATGGTGGCGGGTACCACCTACCGCGGGCAGTTTGAGGAACGCATGAAGGTCATTCTCAACGAGTTGCGCAAGCACCCGGAGGTGATACTTTTCATTGACGAGATACACACCATCATTGGTGCGGGCAACGCGCAGGGCTCGTTGGACGCAGCCAATATCCTCAAGCCCGCCTTGGCGCGGGGCGAGGTGCAGTGCGTGGGAGCGACCACGACTGCCGAATACAGCAAGTCGATTGAAAAAGACGGGGCTTTGGAGCGTCGTTTCCAGAAAGTGATGGTGCAACCCACCACCACTGACGAAACCTTTGCCATCCTCTCGCGCCTGAGTGAGGCGTATGGCGCGTTCCATCACGTGCAGTACACCGAGCAGGCACTGCGCGCGTGCGTACAACTGACCGACCGGTATGTCACTGACCGCGCTTTCCCCGACAAGGCGATTGACGCCATGGACGAGGCGGGTGCCTACAAGCACGACCATACGCCTGCGGAACCTGCCGAGGGGGATGCTGAAACGGCAAAGCCGATGCCGCAAGTGACGGAGGCGGATATTGCCTATATCGTCAGCCAGATGTCGGGCGTGCCAGTACAGCGTGTGGCGAAAGCCGAGGGCGAACAACTGCGGCAGATGGGGACGGTGCTCAACCGGCGCGTAGTAGGGCAGGAGGCGGCTGTAAACGCCGTGGTGAAAGCCATTCAGCGTTCCCGCATGGGCTTGCGCGACCCTCGCAAACCCATCGGCACATTCTTCTTCCTCGGCCCCACGGGAGTGGGCAAGACGCACCTTGCGCAATGCCTTGCGGAGGAGATGTTCGGCAACCGTGACGCCATCATCCGTTTCGACATGTCCGAGTATATGGAGAAGCACACTGTCAGCCTGTTGGTGGGCGCGCCTCCAGGGTACGTAGCACATGAGGACGGCGGCAAACTGACCGAGGCGGTGCGGCGCAAACCTTATTCGATAGTCCTCTTCGATGAGATAGAGAAAGCCCACCCTGACATCTTCAACGTCCTGCTGCAAGTTATGGATGAGGGGCGACTGACAGATAGGCAGGGACACGTGGTGGACTTCAAAAACACCATTATCATTCTCACCAGCAACGTGGGTACGCGCCAACTCAGCGAGTTTGGCGGTGGTATAGGCTTTGGTGCTGATAATCTGGATGATAAGTCATCGGAGCGCACCTTGATGAAAGCCCTCCAGCGCACTTTCCCGCCCGAGTTCGTGAACCGTTTGGATAATGTAGTTGTATTTCATTCACTCAATGACGAGACTTTGGCACAGATATTGTCGCTGGAATTACGCCCCTTGGAGCAGCGTCTTGAGGCGATGGGCTACAAACTGCACCTCAAAGACGAGACCCGCCAGAAACTATTGGAGCAATCGCGCGACAAGCAGTATGGTGCACGTCCTATAAAGCGCGCTATCCAGACGTTGGTGGAGGACCCGATTACGGATATTCTGCTGGCGGGTGGGCGCAAAAGCAAGACTATCACGGTGTAATGTAAGTTGCTGATTTACAGCAACACACAGCCGTTACAAAAAGTAGAATAAAGTAAAAACCGATAAAAATACAGAACTATGGCAAGAGAAATTACAGATGCCAATTTTCAGTCCGTATTGGCGGAGGGTAAACCCGTTGTGGTTGATTTTTGGGCACCGTGGTGCGGTCCCTGCAAGATGATGTTGCCCATCGTGGACGAGTTGGAGAAAGAGTACGAAGGGCGTATCGTGGTCGGCAAACTGAACGTGGACGAAAACGACGCCATTTGCTCTACCTACGGCATTATGAATATTCCCACGATGCTGTTTTTCAAGAACGGCGAGTTGGTGAATCGCCACGTAGGAGCGGTACGCAAAGTCGAACTGCAGAAGTTGTTCGACGCGCTGCTGTAGGCAAAAATAAGGAAATGCACAAGCACCTACAACGATAAAATAAGATGTTTGTGCAATAAAAAGTTACTATTATTTGCATAAGTCGCAGATTTGTAGTACCTTTGCAGCCAAATTGCCTTTGCGGGTAATTTTGTGCGTGTCTATATGCCTCATGAGGAGCCGCGGGGTATCCTCAGGGAAACCTCTCGGAAATCTCGCAGAGATTTCCACCCTCGTTCAAAAACTTGTTTTTGAACGAAGCGCGGAGGCAATGGCGGCAATTATGGCGCAGAGCGCCATCCGATGCCGCCCATTTGCCGACCGCGCAGGGTCTGGTAGCTCAGCTGGATAGAGCAACAGCCTTCTAAGCTGTGGGTCTCGGGTTCGAATCCCGACCGGATCACCAACAACAAAGCGAAAAGTACACCCGTACATGTGCCTAAATCGTACTTCGTACACTTGTACATCGTTAGAAGATTTATGCGTCAACTTAAAATTACAAAATCAATCACGAATCGTGAGTCAGCCTCTCTCGACAAGTATCTCCAGGAGATTGGTCGTGAGAATCTGATTTCCGTGGACCGTGAGGTGGAATTGGCAGGTCGTATCCGCAATGGGGACCGTGCTGCGTTGGAGGAACTCACACGCGCCAACTTACGTTTCGTCGTTTCTGTGGCTAAGCAGTACCAGAACCAGGGGTTGAGCCTTCCCGACCTTATCGACGAGGGCAACTTGGGGCTGATTAAGGCGGCCGAAAAATTCGATGAGACACGTGGCTTCAAGTTCATCTCCTATGCCGTATGGTGGATTCGCCAGTCTATCCTTCAGGCCCTCGCCGAACAGTCGCGTATCGTGCGTTTGCCGCTGAATCAGGTAGGTTCACTCAACAAGATTAACAAGGCTTATCAGCGCTTCGAACAAGAGTATGAGCGCAAGCCAAGTGCCGAAGAATTGGCAGAAGTGTTGGACATACCTGTGGACAAAATCGCCGATACCCTCAAAATGTCCGGACGCCAGGTGAGTGTAGATGCGCCTTTCGTGGAGGGCGAAGACAACTGCTTGATTGATGTTATGGTCAACGAGGATTCTCCTAATGCCGACCATAGCCTCATCAACGAGTCCCTCTCTCGCGAGATTGACCGCGCTTTGGCGACGCTGACCCCCCGTGAGGCAGACATTCTCCGCAAGTTCTTTGGCATTGGAGTGCCGGAGAAAACGTTGGAGGAGATTGGTGTCGAATTGAACCTTACGCGTGAGCGTGTGCGCCAAATCAAGGAGAAGGCTATCCGCAAACTGAAAACCAGTTCGCGCAGTCAGGTCCTACGCACCTATCTGGGCTAATCTCAACACAACAGATTACCGTTTTTTGCTAAGGGCTACCCGAAATGGGTGGCTCTTTTTTTGTCTGTTTGGACGTGGTTTTCTTCGTCCGTATTTTGTGTTTTCTTCGTGCTAATTACGGCAACGAGACGGCAACGACACGGCAACGGGATGAAAACGATATTGGAGGATGTAAGGGGAATATAAGGTGGTGGCGTTTTGGCATGGATTTTGCAATAAAGGGTATGGTAATGAAATTATTATGAGAGATTTAGCGTTTTTTTGTGTTTTTGTATGGGCTGTTTTATTTACAGGTGTTGGCTCAATATCAGCCCAACAATCGCTGGGGCATACGTTGTCGGGGACGGTGGTTTCGAAGACTGATGGTGCGCCTGTAGAGATGGCGGCGGTGCGTTTGTTCTCGTATTCGCCTACTTCTTCCGGCAGAGATTCGGTGATGGTGCAAGGTGCACAAACTACGGATGATGGTATGTTTGTTTTGCACGGCATCAAGGCCGGAAACTACAAGTTGTTTGTCTCTTCTGTGGGGTTTGTTGAGGTGATAAAGCCATTGTCAATGCCTGATAAGGACTTGGATATACCATCAATTCGTCTCAATGAAGATGTTTTGCAGTTGGCGGAAGTGAGTGTGCAAGGGCATGCTGCGGAGATGACAGTAAAGGGGGATACCATCGAGTATAACACGGCTGCCTATCAGGTGGGCGAGAATGCGATGGTAGAAGACCTGCTGAAAAAGATGAACGGCGTCACGGTGGATAAAGAGGGCAATGTGACCGTAAACGGGGAGAGTGTCACTGCGGTGCGTATTGACGGAAAGAAATTCTTTGGCAGTGATGTGCAAACAGCGACCAAGAATATCCCTGCAGAGATGATTGAGAAGATTCAGGTGATTGATGAGAAGAGCGATGTGGCTAAGATGACGGGTTTCGAAGATGATGATAGTGAGCGCATTATCAATCTGACTCTCAAGCAGGATAGGAAGAAAGGTGTGTTTGGAAACTATTCGGGTGCGTTAGGTGCGGACATGGTGACTGAGAACGGTAAATGGTTCAACTATGGCGACCCTGCCTATGGTGCCAATGCCGGTGAACGAACCAAACACTTCTTTCAAGATGATTTCCGATATAATGCTAACTTGTTCACTAATATCCTGTTAGGAGAGAGCCAGACAACCGTCATCGGCGGCGCAAACAATACGAATGAGATACGCTCGGGGCGCGGACGTGGTCCGTTTAGTGGGCAAAACGCGGGTATCACATGGTCGGAAAACTTGGGTGTGAATACCAATGTGGATTTGAACTCTCGTATCCGCAAGCGTGATGCTTCGACTTCTATGTTGTTTGGGGGGGATGGAGCGTTTAACCACTCTTACAATGACACACGGACTCAGACCAACAAAGAAAGTTATACGGAAGACGCTATGTATTTTAATACGGATTCGGCGAACAAAATCAGCCAATCGTGGGATGTGAATATGCGATTGGAACTTGAATATCAGATAGATACGTTGAATAAATTATTGGTTCGACCGCGTATCAGTTACACCAACAATGCCTACACCTCCTACAATGCGTACACATACACGCGTGATAGCAGTCTTATTAATGACGGTTATCAAAATCAGAGTAGCAGTTCCGAGGATATTTCCGCTTCTATCCGACTGATTTACAATCACAAGTTTATGCATCCTGGGCGTTCTTTGACACTGACAGGCGATGTGGATTTTACCAATACAAAAGGCAATACTGCCACTTATTCTTTTGATAATCTGTTAAATAGGTCGCAGGTTGACCAGCATACGCAATCGGGCAATAATGCCCTCGGTTATTCGTTGCGTGCCTCTTATGTGGAGCCGATATACAAGACCAATCATCTGTTGGAGATTGCCGCATCTTTTTCGGGAAAAGACCGTTCATCGCACAAGAATCAATATTCGATGGACTCAATAAGCAATGATTATCAGTATGATAGCATATTCTCCAACTCCCTTGATAATCACCTGTACACCGAGCAATTGGAACTCAACTATCGTTGGGTGGAGAAGAATTTTGACCTTACGTTGGGAGCACGTGTCTTGGCGTCGCAAACTCACTCTACCACCTACTATGGCGGATTCTTGGCGCGGGATACGCTGTATAATCAATGGAACTGGTCGCCAAATATCAGGTTCAAATACAAGTTTGGCAAGAAGGAGTTTGCCCGTATTATGTATCGCGGAACCGTCAGCCAACCTACAATCACACAAATGGAGCCTGTGCGCAACAATTCGAATGCGATGAGTGAGACGGTGGGTAACTTGAGTCTGCAGCCTGCCTTCAAGCACAATTTGAGGGTGATGTACTCGCGTTTCAATGCCGACCGTTTTTCCAGCATTATGACGGGGGTGCGTGGTTCTCTCACCAAAGATGCTTTGGTTGGCAATTCTATTTATGACGAAACGGGGAAATTGTATCAGCAAACGGTAAATGCTGACATCCTGCCATGGAATCTTGGTGCTGACTTTATGTACAACACGCCATTTGCTAACAAACTGCTGCAATTCAATACGCGTACTGCTATCAGTTATAATCAACGGGTGGGGTATATCTTGCGCGAACAATCAGCCTCGGAGATAGAGAAAATGATAGATGCCGGCACGTTGATGCGTGGTGAGACCTCCCGTACTGGCAACTTGCAGGTGAGTGAGGATCTTGCATTGCGATTGACGCATAGTATTGTGGATATAGGTGTGCGTGGGAATGTGACTTATTCGCGTACGCAAAATACGTTGAATATCAGCAGTCTGAGTAATGTTTTGGATTGGAATGTAACAGGAGACCTTACTTTCCATCTGCCCAAGTCTTGGAATATCGCCACAGATTGCGGCTATACGGCGCGCTATGGCTACACAGGACTGACGGATATTAACGAGATTATTTGGAACGCATCAGTGGATAAATCATGGCAGAATGCGTCTTTGTCGCTGAAGGTGTATGATATGCTCCACCAGAAAAAGAACATTGTGCAAGTGGTTGGGGACAACTCGGTTAGTTATCAGAAATACAATACGCTGCCAACTTATTTCCTGCTGACATTCACCTACAAACTCAATCGCATGGGCTCATTGAAAGCCAAGGGCATGGGCGGGCATATCCAGGAGATGATTGAAGGTGGGCAACAACCCGGCACACCACCTCGCGGAGGCATGCCCCCGATGGGACCTCCACCGGGAATGTAGGAGTTAAGTGATTAATGTTATCATACAAAAAGCCTCCATTGATTTATTCAATGGAGGCTTTTTTATTGTGGACTGCACAAAATGGTATGTGCTATACCGTGATTATCAGCGTATGAACTTTACCCAGCGTTGTTTACGTTTCATCTTGCTGTTTTCTACATACTTGATAATGTATGTATTGCGTGGTACCAACTGTTCCACGGGTACTGCATAAGCACTTGTTCCCGCAAAGGTACGGCATGAATATACCTGGTGTCCTATCGCGTCAAAGATATACAGCATACCGTCATTGGAAGGAGTTGGAACGTACACTACACAGGTGGGAGCGTCGAAATTCAACGAATCCATGGCAATCGCCAGATGCTTCGTGTCATCTGCAGGAACACCGGCAGGAGTAACAACTTGGACTGGTTCTGACAAATCAGTCAAGTTCTCTTGGCACCCTTTGCCCAAATCGGAGCATTGGATTTGGTAGAAATACGTAGTGGCAGGAGTGAGGCCGGTGAGATTATAGAAAGTATAATCTTCGCTGTTGATGCCGTCCCCGTTGATGGCTTGTATTGCCAAATCGCGACCGCGGTAAATATAAGATATGTTTTGTGTACACGTAGCGGCAAACATATCCAATGCCAATCCGGCACTGCCAAAGTCCGTATAGGTGAGACGGAAGCGGATATAACCTTTGGACTGCTCAAACTCATAAGTGATGGTCTTTTTCTTGGTGGTGGATAGAGCATAGGTGCGTCCTATCACCTCCCAATCTGTGCCATTCCATACTTCCAAATCCAAGTAACCGACGGTGTCAATATCTGTGGTGAACGCGTTCAGCCAGAAAGATACGGTGGTGATAGCAGACGGATATACCTCAGATGTAATGCAGTCGCCTGAATTTTTCAATAATAAGGACCTGGAGCCGTCAGCCTTAATCGATGTCGTGGTATTGGTGGTATTGCTTTCCCATCCTTCTTCTGTAATAGTTGTTTGTGAACCGAAATTCTCGAAACTTTGCGTGATGGTGGAAATACCCTCTTCTACGCTATATAGTGTGATATAATACTCTTCTGCATCGTTCACGGGCTCCCATGAGGCTGTGAATGAATAAGGTGACACATTGCTGGTGGGCTTCAAGGTGGGAATCGTGACATATTTGGGACGCGGAGCAGTACCTGCTACCGGCACCGACAGACTGACACCATCACCCGATATTGAAATGAATGCGGCAACAGCCTCGCAGTTCTGTCTTGTCGGCACGAAACTAACCCAAATCTTCTGTTGTAGAGTAGAGTCTGCTGCAGGTGTCAGGGTGATGGTTCTATTCCATTCGGAACTCTGGCGGGTAGGTGCTTTTTCGGCTGCGGCAAGAGAGAAATTGCCCGTAACGGAGAGGGTGACACTGCTCTCTGGAGCCAGGCGTTTGCCTGTTAGGGTGAACGATTGGGGTTCCCATGTCACGATTCTGCGGTTGTCCGCTATCTCGGTCACTAATTCAATGTCTTTCTTGTCCGTTTCCAAATGAGAGTCTCCGGATGCAATATATGTGAATTGTATCAGGTTTTTGTTCTCGCTAATGTCAAACACATGCTGCTGTGTGAGTGTGGTTCCATTATGTAAGGTCGGGGTGAATGTAGTGATGTTCATTGTGCCGGGATAGGGGTCTGATGAGCGTCCCGGCTCCCCATTGCTACGGGATTTCCACGTAATGCCGTTGGCCTCTTCCAAATGCATACGCATAATGGTCGGACCATTGTTCGGAGTATTGGAACTCCACGCATTGGCGGAATAATCAATGTGCCAGACTAACAATCCTGTCCCGGGTAGAGCATCTTCGGGAGTGTCCCAACCTTCGTGTTGGCGGTTCTCCAACATAAAGAATTCTGTTGGTGAAGGACTGTTACCCAGCATGTTGTGCTCTGAAGCCGCAATCAAAAATGCAGTATTGGAAATTTCCAGCGGTTCCAGAAAATACTCCCCTTTCGCTGTCAATTGAATCGGTTTGAGCCAACCTAAGTAAAAACGTTCGTAGGATGTATATACGGGAGGAGTGTTACCGCTATTGTTGTAACTGCCCGAGCACATAATGTCCCAATTGCCGACAGAGTAGTATTTGTAATTGGTATCGTAGAAATCCGGCAGCCCCAATACGTGACCGAACTCATGGCAGAAAGTTCCGATGGATGCGCGTTGTTTTCCGCCTGCTCCGCGATATTCGGAAGTGCAGGCATAGGTGGCTAAACGCTTCTCATCAATGCGGATGTTGTGGCCGCTCAAATTGCTTTGGTGTGGCCAAATGGTGTTTGCTCCGCCGCCTTCTGCCTGATTGTGTCCGGCATAATAGACGAAGACATTGTCCAATATGTTATCGCCGTTGGTGTCGTAGTCTGCAAAGTTCACACCGTCGGCAGCCGCCAATTGGCATGCTTCGATAATTAGGGCTTGCGGATTGGCATCATGTTTGTTGTCGTCGCCTTCTCCGTAGTATTTCATATCGTGCGATGCAGTGTAAGGACCATAGACATCAAACTGCGGTTGGAAAACACTGTCTGAAGATGCAATGAAATAGTCGCGGCAGGAACCTGTGGCACCATTGTAGTCATATCCTGACTTATTGAGCAGGTCATCAAAATCTTGTTTTGTTTGCTCAAACGGGAGATCTGAGAATCCGACCAAAATCACCAATGCACGGGGTGAACCCGTGAGGGGAAAACCTCCGCCAATCTGCTGCTGTGCTGGCTTGTTGGCGTGTTCACGTGCATTTAGAGGGGCTTTCTTTTGTTTGGAAAGACGCGCAATCTTGCCGTTCTCTACGGCTTCGCGCTCATTAGGATTATGGGCGACAATGCTTGTCCCCTCATACACTAATGCTCCTTGGGCATCAAAATCTACAATGTAGCCGTCCGTAGTGGTCATGTAGTGGAAAAACTCATCGCCCACCAAACGATAGGAAATGGTGGTGCCGTCGGGTTGGGTGTGCTGAAGCAACTCGGGGGTGGACATCACTGCATGTGCGGATAA
The DNA here is from genome assembly GCA_934667275.1 of uncultured Bacteroidales bacterium. Taxonomy (GTDB): domain Bacteria; phylum Bacteroidota; class Bacteroidia; order Bacteroidales; family Paludibacteraceae; genus Colicola. The sequence continues at coordinate 90,045 of CAKULK010000008.1, forward strand.
GGTCAAACCGCATGCTAATAAAAGAATACTTATTTTCTTCATATAAATGATATTAGTCTGATATTTGACCCGCAAAGGTACTCTTTTTTTCTTGGATATACAAATTTGGGACGATTTATTTTTGTTCTTTTAATGGACTGCTGGTAGTTGGTGATAGAGACTGTCAAAGAATACTCACAATAAGAAAGGACTACCCTTTTGGGGTAGTCCTCGTTATATCTTTGTTATAGGATAGTTATAGGATAGTTATAGGATAGTTATAGGATAGTTAGTGGTTGCTGCTTAATGGGTGCAGCCTCTATCAACTATTGCCTATATACAAATTATTCGTGGCTGAGTTTGGTGTAGTCCATATTGCGGTTGATGACAGGCATTTCTCCCAAGTGGAGGTGCTTGCTGTCGCCGATATAATATTGAGCCTCTTTGGTAGAACCTTCCTCAATGGTGGAGTAGTGACGGTCAATCGTACGCATATCGTAGGGTTTAACGAAAGAGTCAACATCACCGTCTGCTGTCAGATTAACTTTCAAGCCGAAAACGCGGTCATTGTTCACATAGTCATACCATTTGATATCGGCTACATAGTCGAAAGTAGTCTCGTTGGTTTCCCTGTCTGTTTTCTTCAACAGGTTTGCATATTCAACCAAACCGACATTGTAACTTTGTGTACCGCGGTCTGCATAGTTGATGAACATGGTAGCACCTTTTTGTGCAGCGGTATAGAGCGTAGCATCTGGTTTGGGGTTGTTGACGGTATCTTTGCTGTAAGCATACAATTGATCCCAGAACTGACCATATTTTTGAAGGTCAACCATTGCACCTGCTTCTGCGGTATAAGGTTTGATTTTGTTGTTGCAGGTATCTACAAAGAAACCGTTTTGGTTGCCGATGTAAGATTGTGAACCGTCGTCGTTGTTAACCCAATAAACGGGCACTTCTGCTGAAATCATCACGCCGGTGCCGGAGAAACCGGAACCGCTGACAAATACGAGGTCTTCATCCCATACGAAGAGGTTAATCCAGCCGAGTTGGGCGTAGAGACTGTCGCCACTTACGAGGTGAATATAACGGTCGGCGCCGGGAATCATCTCTGGGGTTCCGAACAATCCGTAGTCGGAAATCTTGTAGAGGTCAAAGATAGCCTCTCTGGAAACGGTTACCACGCAGGTTGCAGGTGCTTTTGCGCCTTCTGCTGAAACGGTGATGTTGGCAGTACCTTCTGCTACTGCTGTCACAACACCGGCAGCACTAACCGTAGCCACTTCCATATTGTCAGAAGCCCATGTGTACTTGAGAGTGGTTTGGGCAGGAGTGGAAACGGCAGTCAATTTCTGTGTTCCGCCTACAGCCAAGGTAACAGAGGCAGGAGTCACCGACAACGTAATATCGGTTGTCTGTTCCGTACCTCCACAACTGGTCATAACGACAGTTGCGATTGCACAAAGTGCAGCAAAAATACTTTTCTTCATACTTTACTTATAAAATAATGGTTGTTAATTAGTTTCCGTCTATCATTTGGGTCGTTTGACGAATATACGGGTTGTAACGTGTTTCAGAGGTTGGCAACTCGAATACATACACACGATCCGTTTGAGGAGAGAGGTCTTTATTGGAACGCAGGTGGTTGTCACCCAGTGTTACGGGCATGTTCCAACGGAGGAACGTCTGCAGACCAAAACCTTCGCCCCACATCTCAACGCGCCAGTTGTAGCGGATGGCTTTTGCCAATGTGGCTACGTCTGACAGCGATGTCTTGTAGGCTTCGTAAGCCGCTTGCGATTCCGTGTCGCTCTTGACACGTTGGTCGGTGATAGCGGTGAGATACTTGATGGCGTTGGGGGTGTCATTGTTACGATAAGCGGCCTCGGCAGCAATCAGATATGCCTCTTCCACGCGCATGAATACGTTGTCGCTCAACCATTCACGGTCACCGGACAAAGTTGTGGAACGTGTAGAGAAGAATTTTCCGTCCGGGGCGTATTGGTAGTTGCTGACATCTTGTTTGTTTTGAGTGTAAGCCTTATAGTATTTGCCGAACCAGTTGATACGGATATCCCATTTCAAACTGTCAATTTGACTATAAAGACCGGCATCAATACCTTTAACGTCACCTGCAGAAGCGTAACTGTATGAGTAAATGTCGGCTTGACCAAAGAATGAAGCCAATCCTGTTACGTTTTCTACTGTCACTTTCTCTCCCCAAATCCAACTCTTGCTTTCGATGCTGTTGAAACCGTCAGTGAGAACTTCTGCATTGGGCAGAATCTCAGCCGTTGTGGCATCCAACAATTCGGTTGCATATTTGTAAGCATTGGGATTGTCACCTTTGTTGAGGTAGGCATAAGCCAAAGTCATTCGTGCAACATCTGCATTGACAAACAACTTACTGCTGTTGCCGCGGTTGAGTTTGTTGAATTTGTCAAAATACATAATGGCTGTTTTCAAGTCTTCTTCTATGCGGGTATAAACAGCCCCTGCAGTAGAACGTTCAGCACCAAGCACACTGTCGGTACGGGTGATTTCCTCCGTGTAGATGGGTACTGATAGTTCCGTCTCTTTAATATCATCCCATGACAACGGCTTGCAGAAATAGCGCTGCAAGGCTGCGTATGCCCAACCACGCATAGTGAGCAACTGTGCGTAGTAATAGCCGCTCGCGTATTCCTCATCATTCAGTTGGGCAACATCAGCCTCCAAATCGGGAAGGGTTGTCTCAATGCCATTGATACCCTTGTTGCAAAGGCGGATGATGTCATAGTAGAAAGTCCAGAAATAGGCACGACGGGTATAGGTACGTCCATATTCATCAGTGGTAAACCAACCATAGCGTTGGCTCTTCATCGCCATATCGCCGCAGCACATATCGCTGAACATATCAATGGAACGTTGTCCGAAATAGTCATGGGCTCCGCCATAGGCATAGAGTTGTGTGTAGATACCACGCACGGTTCCTTCTGCCACGTTGTCCATGTCTTGATATTGCTTCTCAGTGATGCTGCTGCCACCGGGTTCTTGGTCAAGCGAACAACTGGCGAATACTACTGCCACTGCTGCACCCAACAGAAATATCTTGTTTGTTTTCATATTGTTGTGTTCTTTAATTGGTTATGTTGATTAGAATGTCAGTTTGATACCACCCATAACGGTTGACAATGGGCTATAGCCGTGGGTGTCAGACGAGCCTGTGAACGAGGTCATCGGGTTGTAGCCCTTACGTGCTGTAGCAATGCACAAATTGCTGGCCGATACGTATATTTTCAAGCGGTTGATTTTAGCCTTCTCAAGTAACTTTTTCGGGAAAGTATAACCCAATTGGATATCATTCAACGAGATGAATGAGTTGGAAGTCAAGAAACGGGTTGAACCGGTGTTGGCGTATGAGTCGTACTGCCCGTTACCGTTCGACAAACGGGGTACATCCGTGTTGGTATTGGTTTCTGTCCATGCATTGCGCATATCTACGTGCCAGTTGTGACCACCGACTGCGCTATTTGCCATCAACGCAATGTATGTATTATCGTAGCCGTAACCGCCGATACGGTAGGAGCAAGTTGCCGATAATGTCACACCATATACTTCTAAGTCAAAACCGAAACCGCCGTCCAAGTCTGGCAAATAGGATTTACCTACATATTGCGAGGTTGCCATTGTGGCATCAGCCGTAGTGGTCTTTTCCAGATAACCTTCCTCGCCAGGGTGCTCTTGTTGCCATTGATACAGCGAAGATATATAGTTGTATTCATTGTTTCCTTTTGGGGCTCCAAGATTCCCGTAACGTGTGTCGTAGTATGCCTCGTAGAGTGCATCTCCGTTCGCGGGATCTACACCTGCATATACCAATGTATAATGCTCATATCTGGAGTGACCCTCTGCCATTGCTCCTGACATGATCTGATGAACGGGGGTACCATCTGCATCGTAGTAGTCAATAGGCATCTGAAGCATTTTGTTGGTATAGTGGGTTCCGTTCAAACGGATATCCAACTTCACGTTACGTGTATCCACTGCGTGAACGTTAAACGTGAATTCAACACCTTGGTTCTCCATTTTGGCCTCATTGGTAGGCAGCGAACTATAGCCCAACGATGGTGCAATAGCACGGGAGAAGAGCATATTGTCCGTCAATTTGTAGAAATAATCCAATTCAACATCCAAGTACTTGCCGATAGAGAATTCCAGACCTAAGTCAGTGGTGTTGGAACGCTCCCATGTGATGTTCGGGTTGCCTTTGGATGCCCACACATAACCAATCAAACCGTCCACATTCTCAATCGTGTACATATCTGTGTATGAATAGAGCGAGTTGATTTGGTTACCCAACACACCCCAACTCAGGCGCAGTTTACCATTCTTCAAATACTCCTTGACAGGCTCCATAAATGGTTCGTTGGTGAACGACCAAGCCACACCTACGGAACCGAAATGTCCCCAACGGTGTCCCTTTGCGTAGCGGGACGAACCGTCTGCACGGTAGTTGGCGGTGAACATATAGCGGTCGTTGTAGATATAGGACATAGTAGCCAAGTAGGAATCCAAAGCGAATCGGCTGCTATTGCCTTCTGCTGCATTCGTCTTCACGGCATTACTCAGATTGAGGCTGCTGCCGTCTGCCATATACGACTTGTAACCATATACATAGTTCTGCGTGTACAAGTAGTTCTCATGACCTACCATGGCACGGATAGTATGATCGCCGAATGTCTTGTTGTATTCCAACAATTCTTGTGCGGAAATAGCCAGCATATTGATGGACTGCTGGAGAATACGTCCGATGCCTGCGGCATCTCCGTAGTATTTGTTGGTGAGTTCCGAACTCAGGTTGTTGTTGTAGTGAGCACCGGCATTTACAGTCAATTTCAATCCATCATAGAGCTTGAATTCCAGCATACCCTTCATATCTACGGTGTTTTGCACTTGGCGTTCTTTATCCAAACGCAGTGAACCGGCAGGGTTGATGCCGTGACCGAAATTACGGTTCATCGTGCCGTCGCCGTAGTCATACATCAATAATCCCGTGCGTGGATCGGTGGGGATATTTCCATTGGCATCACGCAGATAAACAGGATAAATAGCAGGAATGGCATTGATAAAATAGAAACCGTTATTCATTACGCCGTCTCCGTCTTGGTCTGGCGAGTTAAGGTCAGAATAGGTGTATGCCATATTCACACTACCTTTCAACCATTTCTTTGGTTTGAAGTCCAAATTGCTGCGTAGGCTGAAACGGTTGTAGTCAGATGATTGGTAATAGCCCTCGTCTTTCAAGTAACCGATGCTTGTATAGTAGTTCACCACATCATTACCTCCGTGGAATTTCACACTGGCATCAGCCTTTTGTCCGACACGGAAAATAGCGTCCTGCCATGACTCCAGATTCTCATAACCTGCACGGCGTGGAATAGAATTGTCAAATGTAGGATTCAACTGGCCATAAGTGTCCAAACCGCTGTTAATAAGGAAACGTCCGTCTTCTTGCCAGAGGTTGTAACTGCTTGGCAGACCGGAAGCACCAAACAACGCGATATTGGCTTTTTGGGCTGCCGTTTGCGGACTGTCAGTACTATTACGTTTTGCGGCACGGAACGAGTTGTACAAACTCATCCATGACATGGTCACGTATTCCTCCGGACTGGTAATCACATCATACAAAGGCAACAGACGCATGTTGGCACCATATTTCACATCCACATCAATCTTGCCTTCGTCGCCGGATGAACCTTTCTTGGTAGTGATGACGATAACACCGTTTGCACCACGGCTACCATACAACGAGGTTGCGGTTGCGTCTTTCAAAATAGTGGTCGAAGCAATATCACCTGGGTCAATAGACGAAATGTCGCCATCGTATGTGATACCATCCACCACGTAAAGAGGAGCACTACTACCGTTCAAAGAACCGATACCGCGGATACGGATGGTTGCGTTTGTACCGGGCTGTCCCGATGTGTTGATTACTTGCACACCGGCCACTTCTCCGGCTAATGCCTTCGAAATCTCGGTCGGGCTCTTTTTCTCTATGTTTTCGGCACTGACAGCCTGTGCAGAACCTGCAAAACTGCCTTTCGATACGTTGCCGTAACCGGTAATCACCACCTCCTGAATCATCTCTGATGCCTCATGAAGAGTGATGCGCATATTCTTGGCAATCTGCACTTCCTGTGATTGCATACCCACGAAACTGACCGTCATAGTGGTAGCATCGTCCGGCACGGACAAAGAAAATTCTCCGTCGTAGTCTGAAATCGTACCAATTGTTGTGCCTTTCACCTGAACACTGGCACCAATAATAGGCTCGCCTTTCTCGTCAACGACAATACCGCTAACTTGCTTCTCAGCCATAATTCCCAGACTGACAACGCATAGCGCCAAAAGCGTAAAGATCTTTTTCATCAGTTTTATTTTTTTTGTATTTAAAGTTATTTTCTTGCTAAATCTATATGAAAGGTCCCGTTTCTTACCCTCTATTTTGCTACTTCTACTTTGCAACCTATCAAAGAAAAAGTGCGCAAAGGTACGAATTTATAATTAAATAAGCAAACGCTTGAACTTACTTTTTGTGTTTTTTCTTCTTTTTTGAACAGAAAAACTGATATTTTCATCGCTTTTGCTATTTAATCATATTGTAGAACATGTATGTTACTGTTTTCATACACTTCCTGTGCCACCTCTTGCAGGTCTGCAGGTGTCAGTTCGCAGATGCGTTGAAAGGTCTCTTGCCATGTCGGGGCCACGTTGTGGTAGAGCATCTGCTTTCCCATTGCAAGGGCGTTATTTTCTTGGTTCTCGGCCGATATTGCCATCTGTCCTTCCAACTGCCGTATGGCGTGTTGAAACTGTGCAGAGGTGAGTCGTGTGTCGCGCAAGCGTTGCAATTCGTTCATTGCCAACTCCATGCAGGCGTCCTTGTGTGGCGGTTCGCATGCCATATAGACATTCCAATAACCTGTGTCGCTTAGTGGAGTGTATTGTGATTCCACAGTATATACCAACCCGCGTTGCTCCCGCAGGCTTAGGTTTAGTCGGCTCGACATGCTTCCGCCGCCCAAGATGTTATTCAGCAGATACATCGCCAACTGCTTCTCGTTCCCTATCTCATACGCGCGCGCGCCAAACATAAGGTGTGTTTGGTGTGTATGGCGGCGGTAACTAACATACTGAGGTGCCGAATCGGCATCTTCTCCATGTATCATATTGTGTGATTGTACTGTCTGATTATCAATCGGTTGCATTTGAGTGAAGTGCCCTAATTCTCTCTCTGCATGCGCTACCATTTGTTTGGGCGAAATGTCTCCTGTCACAAATAACACCATTCGCTCGGGGCAGTAGTGGCTCGCCATCCATTGTAGTGGTTGCTCGGGGGATGCGCTGATACGGCGGAGCGTCTTCTTGGTGCCTAAAATCGACAGTGCCAACGAACTGCCATGAAACAGCAAACTCTCAAAATCGTCGTAGATGAGTTCGCTTGGAGAGTCGTTGTAACTCTCTATCTCGTCCAAAATCACCGTCAGTTCTTTGTCCGTTTCGCGTTTCGGGAAGGTAGGGTGGAGTACCATATCCGCCAGCAGATGGAGGGTCGTGCGGAAATGTTGCTTCAGGGTGGCGGCATAGAAAGTGGTTTCCTCTTTGGTGGTGTAGGCGTTTATCTCGCCGCCAATCCCCTCTATCTTGTTGATTATCTGGCGGGCGGTGTAGTGTTCGGTCCCTTTGAACACGCAATGTTCAATGTAGTGCGCCATCCCGTTCTCTTCGGGGCGTTCATGGCGTGTGCCGACCCCTGTCATCAGTCCCGCGTACACTACGGGCGATTGCGTCGGGCGATGCACAATCCGGATACCATTAGGCAGAATATGATAAAAAGTTTCGTTCATAATTTGGTGGTTTCAGTTTTTTATTGTACCTTTGCAGCCACTTGTGTGCGGTGGATTTTGGACCGACCGCAAGCGGCATTGGCGGAATTGGTAGACGCGCCAGACTTAGGATCTGGTTCCTAACAGAGTGAAGGTTCGAGTCCTTTATGCCGCACTGTAATCGGGACTTCGCATGTCCCGATTGTTGTACTAAAACATTGGTTTATTATGCGTAAAACATTCATTTTCTTGTTGATATCTGTTGTTGCTCTCGCAATGACAAGTTGTCTTGACAATGTGAAATCGGACTACACTCCCGAAATCTATCTGACGAATCTGTATCTCAACCCCTACTATGTCGGCGATACGCTCCGTGCGCGGGACACACTGGCACTCCATTACTCGACATCGGCGGAAAAATACGTTTCCGACACCGTGCAAGTGGGTGATACCATTATGTTTGGTGCACTTTTCTATTCCAAGGGCAATAATCTTCTCACCACAAGTTGTGAGTGGGACTCGACGGCTGTCAAGACGTGGTTTCGCCTGAACGACGAGGTGAAAAAAGCCATGTCCGACACCACCCGGATTGCCGCAGGGTATTTCGTTTTCAATCCCATATATAATCAAGTCTCTTACCCCATTTATCTCTCACCGGTCAAGTCGGGTTCGCATACTGTCAAACTGACGGTTGAGTCGGATTCCAAGTATTCGCCCTATTCTTTTGGGTTCAATTTGGTCGTGAGGTAGTCATCGCTGTAATCGTTGGTGGATGGTTACAGGATACAAAGAGGATGCGTAGTGATTTCTGTGCATCCTTTTGTTTTTGTGACGCCCTTGTTGTTTGTCGGTCGGTTGTTTGTCGCGGGGCTATCGCGAGTCTGTCGCGTACCGGCCGTTGTTTGCTGCTCTTCCCTGAAGATACCGAATCCCTTCTTGAGGATGCACAACCGAAATCGGATACAAAGATAATGCAAAATCGTCCTGAATCCAAATTTATTTTCATTTCTTGGTGAAAAATATGTTTTGCTACATTCTCTACAACTATAAATTCACTACTTTTAGGGAGAGAGTGGGGCTTTTGTTTGGCGCAATCGGATATTTTTTGTACCTTTGCGCGGTGATTGGAGGGGTGGATGTTGTGGAAAATGGGAGCATGGCGTTTCGCCATGCGCTTGGTGTGCGAAAAATAAATAAATAAAACTAATACAAATAACTAACTAAAAATCTTATGTGGTTAAAAGATTCATCTATTGGCCGTAAGTTCGTTATGAGCATCACCGGCCTTGCTCTGGTTTTCTTTCTCCTCTTCCACGGCTGCATGAACGTGGCTTTGGTGTTCTCGGAGGAAGCGTACAACTGGATCTGCTCCGTACTCGGAGCCAATTGGTATGCAATTGTGGGTACGCTTGGGCTCGCTTTGCTCATCCTTATTCACTTCTGCTATGCTGTCTATCTGACCATTCAGAACCGTTTTGCGCGTGGTAATGACCGTTACGCCGTTACCGCCAAACGTGAGGGCGTGGATTGGGAGTCGGAGAACATGCTCGTTCTCGGTATCTGCGTATTGGGCTTCCTTGTGTTACACCTCTACAACTTCTGGTTCAAGATGCAGTTTGCCGAACTGACAGGCATTGAGACGGGTGCTTTTGACCCGCAGAACGGTGCCGCTTATGTCAAGGCACTCTTCACCACGCCTGTCTGGGGACAAGTGTACTGCGTATTGTACCTTGTTTGGTTCGTGGCTTTGTGGCTCCACCTCAACCACGGTGTATGGTCGGCATTGCACACGCTGGGTTGGAACAACCTCAAATGGATGAAGCGTATCCGCGTCATCGGAACTGTGTTCGCTACACTCGTTATCCTCCCCTTCGCCATCGTGGTATTCTACTACCTCGGTGTGGGTATCGGCATGCTCTGCGCATAAAGACAATATATAAACATGAAGATATTTGCTAACAATATCCCTATGAGTCCGAGAGAGTGTGCCTATTTTGCGGCAGTTATGCTTCTCTTGCTCCCTCCCGAACCATCTGCTATGAAGGACATCACTGGTTGGACGACTTTTTTGGTGGTATTTCTTATATTGTTTGCGGCTGTTGTTGCTACGTTACGAGATAAAACCATATTCCTTTGGGATAAAATCATGTTTGTGACGGTTTCCGTATTCTCAATGGTGGCAACAGGGATAGCAACCTTTTTCGGAACGATAGAAATTGTGCATACTCTGGCTCTCATTTTAGGCTGCTTGGTGTGCCTGTTTATGTTGGTGACGGGCGTAGTGTATATGGTGTTGCAAAAGAAAAACTGGTCTTTACAGGTACCTTTCGAAGAGGTTACTCGTTTCTGGTTTTCCAACAACCTTGCCTGCCTCTCACTGATGTTAGCAGTATCTCATTCATTGTAATTGACATATGGAAAAGTTGCATAAAACAGTCTATTTGATAGTGGCTATCAATGTCTTTTCTGCCATATTGGGAAAGTTGTTTGATGCGCTTAAGTTGGAATGGCTTGTCTATGTCATTGTAGCAGTTCTTGGAATAACCTTTTTATTCTTATTGGCGGACTATATTTATGGTCTCGTTAAGTATAAAAAAGTAGACCATGTGTTTTTTATCTTCTCTGCAGTATTATTACTAAGTTCAGACGCAGGATATCTGAACGGAGCATTTTCTCTACCCTATGATATTCGTTTGGCTTTGCTAATTAGCAATATTGTAATATGTTTGGGATTGGCTTTGTATAGTTTTTGGCACTACAGAAGAGAAGGTAAAAATTCAAATGACAAGACTATGTTTCCTTTTGTACAAAATAGCCGACAGGATTTTCTAATAATCATGTATATATGCAACATCGCCGCATTGTCAGGAATTTTATAATGTATTAAAATGAAAAAAAATATTATTTTTATATTCGTTCTATTATTGACATTAGGTGCTTGTTCTTCGTCTGAACAGGATGTTGTAGTTTCTGATGGGAAAGGCTCCTATAAAGAACAAATATGTGCTTTGAATGAGAAGTACTCTCCCCAAAAATCTACACAGAAAAGCATTCTCTATGCTCAAGCAGGAAAAGTTAATGGCATGGAAGTCGCTAAGGAAGATGTAGATGGAGGTATTATTGTTGCACAAGCCGTTCATCACAAGTACAAAAATAAGGTCCTGACTGCTGTTGCGTTTGTTGTTGCAGGAGCAGTTAGTTCTTATGGAGAGTATGTAAAGCAACGTGATGATTCTACAGGTAATGCAGTGCTTTACAAGGGAGATTATTTTGCTATAGATTTACGTAGCCCCATAGGGGGGTATAGACCACATTTGAGCGAATACTTACCTACTACAGTTGGTAGTAAAGTTGGTATGTATCACAACTATGTGATAGCAGAGTTACGAACAAATCCCGATTATGCGCATTTACGATACGAAGCGTCTGAAGATGTATTTTCTGCTTTTGGCGATATCTTAGAGAATGCTGGCATATATACCACCGATGATGTGGAATATGTGAAACAGGTCGTTTTAGAAGATAATTTACTGGAAACATGGAAACAACGTAGCGATGAATTTGCTGGAGAACAAGAAAGTGTACTTGTTTCTGAATTTCTCTCTACCATTTCAGAGATAAACGAATATTCAAGGTATGATTATATCTGCCAATATATGCAGATTATTGATGATGCTTATATGCGCGGGGAACTTTCAGAGGAGTCTGCTCTGCTCGCGAATGGAGCAGTATCTACATGGTATTATAGCCATTGCCTTTGGAAATATTATATCCCTCTTAATGGCTGTGCTTCTGCATATATGCTGGAAACTGCTGATGGTGAATGGTATGTGACAAGTTCTCTTGATAAAGTGCGCATGATGTTGGTGGCAGATAGTGTAATTGCGGTAGGAATACCTCAGATTGCGGATGGACATATCACAGAGATATATTTCTTTGAAGATATGGATGGCTTTTTAGAGAGAGATTGGAATGTACCTTCCTACTATGCATCAGATTATATAACTATTTCAGAAGTGACTACAGATATAGATATTGATCTTAACGAATTGGTAGGAACTTACGCACTACAAGATGTGCAAGATAGAAATGATGTGCGCTATGCATCTATGGAATTTAGAATGTAATCTTTTGTAATTGATTAAAAAACAAATATATGGCAACAAAACAAGCAACAGGAGTCATTACGCCTGAGATGGCGAAGATTCCGGCAGGTCCATTGGAGAAGAAATGGACAAACTACAAAGACCATCAGAAACTGGTCAACCCTGCCAACAAACGTAAAATCGACATTATCGTTGTAGGTACCGGTTTGGCAGGTGCATCGGCTGCAGCCTCTTTGGCAGAGATGGGCTTCAACGTACTCAACTTCTGTATTCAAGACTCGCCCCGTCGTGCGCACTCGATTGCCGCACAGGGTGGTATCAACGCTGCGAAGAACTATCAGAACGACGGCGACTCTATCTACCGCCTCTATTATGATACCATCAAGGGCGGCGACTACCGTGCTCGCGAGGCAAACGTATATCGTTTGGCAGAAGTGAGCAACAACATCATCGACCAGTGCGTGGCACAGGGTGTTCCTTTCGCACGCGAATACGGCGGATTGCTCGACAACCGTTCTTTCGGTGGCGCACAGGTAAGTCGTACTTTCTATGCCAAAGGTCAGACCGGACAACAGTTGCTGCTCGGCGCATACTCGGCACTGAGTCGTCAGATTGGCAAGGGCAAAGTGAAGATGTACAACCGTCACGAAATGCTTGATATTGTGATGATTAAGGACGAGAACGGTGAGGCACGCGCACGCGGTATCATTGCTCGCAACCTTATCACAGGACGTATTGAGCGTTTCTTTGCACACGCGGTAGTTATCGCTTCGGGCGGATACGGCAACACGTTCTTCCTCTCGACCAACGCGATGGCTTCCAACGGTTCGGCGGCTATGCAGATGTATCGCCATGGGGCATACTTTGCCAACCCCTGCTACGCACAGATTCACCCGACCTGTATTCCGAAGCACGGTGATTTCCAATCGAAACTGACCCTGATGTCGGAGTCGTTGCGTAACGACGGACGTATCTGGGTACCGAAAAAATTGGAAGACGCGAAGAAACTGCAAGCCGGCGAAATCAAGGGACGTGATATCCCCGAAGAGGACCGCGACTACTACTTGGAGCGTCGCTATCCCGCATTCGGTAACCTCGTTCCGCGCGACGTGGCTTCGCGTGCTGCCAAAGAGCGTTGCGACAAAGGCTACGGCGTAAACAACACGGGCTTGGCTGTGTTCCTCGATTTCTCGGACGCTATCCAACGCCTCGGCAAGGATGTAGTCGCACAGAAATACGGCAACCTCTTCCAGATGTATGAGAAAATCGTGGACGAGAACCCCTACGAGAACCCGATGATGATATTCCCCGCTATCCACTACACGATGGGTGGTATCTGGGTTGACTACGAACTGCAAACCAGCGTGAAGGGCTTGTTCTGTATCGGCGAGGCTAACTTCTCCGACCACGGTGCAAACCGCCTCGGTGCTTCGGCATTGATGCAAGGTCTGGCTGACGGTTACTTCGTATTGCCTTACACTATCCAAAACTACCTCTCCGACCAGATTGGTGTACCCCGTATGTCCACCGACCTGCCTGAGTTTGCAGAGGCTGAGAAGAAAGTGCAAGACAAGATTAACCGCCTGATGGCTATCCAAGGCAAACGCTCGGTGGATTCGATTCACAAAGAGTTGGGTCTCGTGATGTGGGACTTCGTAGGTATGGGACGTACCGCAGAGGGCTTGAAGACGGCTATCGAGAAAATCGATGCTATCAAGAAAGAGTTCTGGAGCAACGTCTATATCCCCGGCGAGGCAAGCACACTCAACAACGAGTTGGAGAAAGCACTGCGCTTGGCTGACTTCATTGAGATTGGCAAACTGATGGCACTCGACGCCCTCAACCGTGAGGAGTCGTGTGGCGGACACTTCCGCGAGGAATATCAGACTCCCGAAGGCGAGGCACTCCGTCAGGACGACAAGTTCTCGTATGTATCCTGCTGGAAATACACCGGCGAGGACAGCGAACCCGAACTTATCAAAGAGCCCCTCGACTACGAATTCACCGAACGCAAAACCCGTAACTACAAGAGTTAATCAACGCTTGTACGGTAATCCGTAGATTGTCAGTAACTCTTCTTGAGTTTCTGCAACCTCCTGAGATAGCGGAGGGAAACGCCCTCCGCTATCTTTTACCTCTTAAGCGATTAACGATAACGAAACCCAAGCCCCCGTATCTCTACCTGTTCCTACCCTGCTAACTACGGTAAAAACACGGCAACGAGACGGCAACGACGCATACTTTCACCGCACCATTCCGCAGCAACTGTCCAACGGTTTTGCGGCAACCGGACGGCAGAAAGTATCATCATTAGGATAAGCAACCGACAGACAACCATTGCCTACAATATATAATAAGGAGACCAAGTAATGGCAAAAGCGACATTGGAGGTACCGTTCAGCAGTATCAGTGGCAGGCTCTCGGGTGAAAGCGAGATATATGCCACCACTCGTTTTGGCGAGACGGTGATTAGCACATACCCGAAGCACCGTGATCCGAAGAAGATTACGGCTCATCAGCATGCGTTGAATGCTAATTTTGCGCAAGCGGTTGCTCAAGCCAAGGTCGAACTCTCCGACCCCATCCGCCGTGCTTACTGGCAAGAGCAGTTCACCCAATACCAACGCAACCCCGCGGCTTACACCTCTGCATCTGCTTCCGAGTCTGCTTCTTCCTCCAACAAGCCCGCAGTGCAGCCCACTTCCACGCAGCACCCTCGTTACAAGACCCTCCGTGGCTTCCTCATCGCCCAACTAACCAAACAACTATGTGGTAAAGATGAATGAATATATTTTTACATGCGAAGGGTATACAGAACCTCCTCGGGAAGGGTATTTAGTGGAAAATTGCCAAGTTTTAGGGATAGCAAATGGAAGTACCCCAGAAACAGCCAAGAAAAATCTTCTACAAGAGTGTTCGTGGATTGAGGAGTGCGGATTTGATATTGAGAAGATAATCTGCAGACGAATTTTATAGAAGAGAATATAACCACTCAAAAGTAATTTGAATTATGGATGTAGTAGATAACGAAAAAGCGATTAGAGCAATTGTAAAGTCTTCGGTTAAGACTTTTGCTGGTGCTTTTGCAGAAAAGCATTTATCACAGTTAGATAACGAAGACGGCATTATCAACAGCAAGATACACAATGTATTTATTGCTGCGTTGGGTAGTGAAATACAGTACTATTCTGCGCTTTGTCGTTCTTTAGATAGTAGTTTAGGTAATATGTTGGAAGCTATGGCTATCAGCATAGCAGAAATGCACTATCAGGTAACTCAACAGGTCGAGGGAGATCTTTATGAAGAGCAAACGGACTACATCGCAGAATTGTTGGAAAGTTACAAAAGTAACGAGAAAAAGCCTAAATTAGCAGACTATATTGGTATCACAAAGCAACATAATGTTGGATCTAAAAAGAACAAGCGTCATATAAGTGATTACTATTTATACGACGAGAAGAGTGGAATGCACTACCTTATTGAATTGAAAATAGGTGGTGATTTAGACAATAAAAAGGCACGCTCAGAAAAAGAAGCATTGCTTGAGCAGTATTGTATCTTGGCTAATAGTCTCGGTTCAGAAGAGCATGTGAAAATATACTTTGCAACGGCGTATAACCGTTATGGCGAGGGAAGACCATGGACACAAGGACGAGTGTTGCAATTCTTCGCAAAAGACGAATTGCTTATCAGTGCCGACTTTTGGAACTTAGTATGTAAATCTGATAAGGGTTACGAAATCGTATTAGATGAATACCAAAAGTGTGCCCCCATGATTGTTGATGCCCTAAATGATATAAAAGATGCATATCTTCCCAATGTAGATTGAATGAACGAAGCGCAAAAGTCATATCGCATTTTGCAAGGAGATAGCCACCACTTGATCAAGTCAATCCCGGATAATAGTGTGGATTTTATTCTTACAGATCCACCCTATAATCTGGCGCAACATTCGACAGGTAATATCCCCTTGGCAGGTCGTTCTGCAATGAATAACGACCTTGCTCCATGGGATTTGATAGAGTTCAAACCAGAAGAGTGGATAGACGACTTTATACGCATACTGAAACCGAATGGCAATTTGTTCATTTTTACATCATACAATCAAATTGGCAAGTGGTACAATCTGTTAGACCATAAGTTTGATGCTACCAACTTTATGGTGTGGCATAAGACGAATCCTGCCCCAAAAGTATTCAAGGCAGGCTTCTTGAATAGTTGCGAAATGATTTACACTTGCTGGAACAAAGGACATGTTTGGAATTTTATCAACCAAGCCGAGATGCATAACTTTTTGGAGAGTAGTATTTGCATGTATCCGGAGAGACTGAGAGATCCAAAACATCCGGCACAAAAACCGGTTGCTATCCTAAAGAAACTAATTACCATAGCGAGTAACGAAGAGGCTGTTGTCTTTGATCCGTTTATGGGAGTTGGTTCAACAGGAGTTGCAGCCATTGAATTAAATCGTAAATTTATAGGTTTTGAAATTAGCCCTCAGTATTTCAAAGCCGCAGAGAATAGGTTAGAAAATATAAGTATGCAACTAACGCTTTTTGCAGAACAAAAGAAAACAAAGCAATCGTCTGTAGTCAGTACAGAACTCAAACCAATAATAAAGTGGCCGGGTGGTAAAGAAAAAGAGTTGTCCCATATCAAATTGCATGCACCACAACGATTTGAGAACTATTATGAACCGTTTGTTGGGGGAGGCTCTGTATTCACTGCATTTGATGCCAAACATCTGTATATCAATGACAAATCAAGTGAACTTATTGCACTATATAGATACATATCCAATCAAGATCAGAGGTTCTTTTTGTGGATAGAGGATATAATGCAAGCATGGAAAAATACGCTTCAGTATGTAGCACAACACAATGAACTATGTGCTTGGTATAAACAATTTCGAAATGATGAAATCAATGAGTTAGGTATAAAGGGGAAGTTACATTTATTTGTCAAGTCGGAAATTCATAATATCGATGCACTATTACCGAGTACTTTTGATTGGCAAAGAGAAACTTTGTGCAAGGAAATTGATAAATGCCTTACACATAAGGTTATACGCATGAAAAAGATAGAAAAGGAACGCAAAGAAATGCCGGAGCAAGATATCTTTGATAATATCGAAACAGCATATACTAGTGCGCTCTATACTTATTTTCGCGCACTTTATAACGATAAGCAGTTGTGTGAAGCAAATCTGCAACTTTCGACGGCATTATTTGTATTCTTACGAAACTATGCGTATAGTGGTATGTTTCGCTACAATGACAAAGGTGAGTTTAATGTACCATATGGGGGAATTAGTTACAATCACAAACTAATGCAAGCAAAAGTAGACTACTATCACTCTGATTTATTATTAGAGCATTTGGCTAAAACTACTATCGATAATCTTGATTTCTTAGATTTCTTCCGCAAGCATAGTCCAACGGAAAAAGACTTTGTATTTCTTGATCCTCCGTATGATACAGAGTTTTCAACTTATGCACAAAATGAATTTACGCAAGCAGACCAAAAACGCCTTGCTGACTATCTTTGCGAAGAATGTAAGGCAAAGTGGCAACTTGTGATCAAGTATACTCCGTTTATCTATAGTCTTTACGACCGTGAGGGAATAATTATACAAAAATTTGACAAAAAGTACTTGGTCTCTTTTATGAACCGAAACGACAAAGATGTTGAACACTTGATTATTACGAACTACAAGGATAAATTCGATTGATTATGAGAATAAGATAACCATAGGTTGCCTGTCGGGTGAACTCTTATTGAGAAATCAAGTACTGAACCCCATAACTCTACAAACATTTATGATGCAAAAGAAACAAGCAATAAAGCAAAATGCCAAAAATATTATGTTAGCCCATTCTAAAGCAAAGGTGGACTTCTATCAGGCATACCTAACTCGTTACCTTAGCATCATGTCTGTTTCTAAATACTTCAACACAATTAATATATTTGATGTTTTTTGTGGACGAGGTGAATATGAAGATGGAGGCATAGGAAGTCCTATTCGCGCGATACAAACAATAATGGATATCAAGCAAGCAAGACCATATGACTCGCTATGCATAAATTTATTCTTAAATGATGCTGAAAAGGAATATATAGAACGTGTTAGACAATATGTAGAAGAACATTTGCCAGACCATAAATTATACTGTAATGTTCATTATTACAACTGTAAGGCGAATGAACTATTTGTGAAAATTTGTAAGTTTGTATCACAGACAAATGCCAATGCACGTAATTTTATTTTTGTAGATCCATACGGCTACAAAGATATCAATCGTAACACCTTGGTAAACATGATGAGTAATGGAAAAACAGAGATTCTATTGTTTTTACCTATTTCATTTATGCATCGTTTTCGTAGTTACGCTTTCCATACAGATGCAAACAAGGGTGCACAACGACTAAAAGAATTTATATCAGAGTTTTTTCCACCAACTCATCCAGTATGCTTAGAGGAAGAAATGGATGTTTTAGAATATATAGATGCGTTGACAGAAGCTTTTTCATTTAATAATCAGTATTATACAACTAATTATTTTATAGAACGTGATGCTCATAATTACTTTGCTTTGTTTTTTATAGGTAATAACCTATTAGGTCTGCAAAAAGCAGTAGAAACAAAATGGGCATTGGATGCTGAGTTTGGTAGAGGCTTCCGTCAATCAGAAAAGCAAAATACTCAGACGAGACTGTTTGATGAATGGTTTGAGAAAGAGAACGAGAATAAATTATTGAATGCTCTTAAAGATAAATTATTGGGTTATTTATCAAGCAAAGAACGTTCTAATGCGGAACTATATGAGTATATTTTGCGTATAGGTTATACACCTACTCACGCCAATAATGTGTTGAGAGATTTGCAGATTAACGATCGAATCTGTGTAAATCGATGTGATAATAAAAATGTCCGGCGAGGATGCTTTTACCTTAGTTATCAAGATGCTAAAGATAAAAGTTTACCCAAGGCAATTATAAAGTTGAAACATGAGGACTACTAAAATTGAATGGACTGAACGAACATGGAATCCCGTTACTGGCTGTACAAAACAATCAATAGGTTGTGTACATTGTTATGCGGAAGCTATGGCTCGTAGGCTAACAGCAATGGGAAATCCTAAATATATAAATGGATTCAAACCTACCATACACCCGACTGAACTTGCTGTTCCTTACCATTGGCGTAAGGGATGTAAGATATTTGTTTGTTCAATGTCTGATCTTTTTCACCCAGATGTTCCATTTGAGTTTATAGACCAAGTAATGAAGACAATAATAGAAACCCCACAACATCACTATCAAATACTAACAAAACGAGCAGAAAGAATGGCTGAGTATTTTAGAGGAAATATCGTTCCTTCAAATGCGTGGATTGGAGTTACTATTGAAAATGAATCTACCAAACAGCGTATGAATACTCTGAAAAGTATCCAATGCGATTCTATCAAATTTCTCAGTTGCGAACCCCTTTTGGGAGACTTAGGAGAAACTGATTTCTCTGGTATAGATTGGATCATTGTTGGTGGTGAGAGTGGACCTTTTGCAAGACCAATGCAATCTGAGTGGGTTCATAATATATATGCACAAGCAAAAAAACAAAAGGTGGCATTTTTTTTCAAACAATGGGGAACATGGGGAGCAGATGGAATAAGGCGTAGCAAACATGCTAATGGAAAATTGTTAAATGGTAAAATTATACAAGAGATGCCAGATTATATAGCAAATTGTAATCGGGAAGCAAAATAGGAATGAAACAAGCAACGAGGGAAAATTGAATATGGAGTTGCATATTGTAGAATACAAACAATTATGGCGTGACGAATTTCTAAAAGAGATTTGTGGCTTTGCTAATGCACAAGGCGGTACGCTTTATATTGGTATCGACGATAAAGGAGATGTTGTTGGCTTGCAACACGCACAAAAACTATTTTGGGGTAGAGGCATCCAGCAAGTGCAGAAATCATTCCAAAGTATCAACCTACCGGCCCCACTATTTGAGGATAAGTTTGATGGCACATCTGTGGCAATCTATAGGAATAATAGATTGGAAAAAGTGCAAAATGGCACGAAAGATGGCACGAAAGAACTAACTGATAGACAGAGTGTTATAGTTGGACTACTATACCAAAATGGCACGATAAACATACCCACTTTGGCACGAATGGTGAATGCCGGTGAAAGAACTGTCAAACGCGACCTGTCTATTCTGCAACAGAGGGGGTACATTGAGCGTGTGAATGGACGGAAAGACGGATTTTGGAAAGTCGTGTATATGCAATAACATAGTAATCAAATAATAAACTAAATACAAACAACCAAATTAATTTAACTAAGATGGACAGTTACATTAACATTAAGGTTCGTGTTTGGCGGCAGGCCGGACCGAAGGCGCAAGGCCATTTTGAGACCTACGAGTTAAAGCACATCTTCCAAGGTGCTTCGTTCTTGGAGATGATTGACATTCTTAACGAGCAACTCATCAGCGAGCACAAAGACCCTATCGCTTTCGACCACGATTGCCGCGAGGGTATCTGCGGTATGTGCTCCATGTATGTGAACGGACACCCGCACGGACCTGACTCCGCCATCACCACTTGTCAGTTGCACATGCGCAAGTTCCACGACGGCGAGACCATCACCGTTGAACCATGGCGCAGCCGTGCGTTCCCTGTTATCAAAGACTTGATGGTGGACCGTCAGGCGTATGACAAGATTATGCAAGCCGGCGGTTTCGTGAGTGTCAATACAGGTGGTGTACCTGATGCCAATGCCATACCTATCTCTAAAGCGGCGGCTGATGAGGCAATGGACGCGGCTTCGTGTATAGGTTGCGGTGCGTGCGCTGCTGCCTGCAAGAACGGTTCCGCTATGTTGTTCGTGGCTGCCAAGGTATCGCAACTCGCTCTCCTGCCGCAAGGTAAGGTAGAGGCTAAACAGCGTGCGAAGAATATGCTTGCGAAGATGGACGAACTCGGTTTTGGTAACTGTACCAACACCGGTGCATGTGCTGCCGAGTGTCCGAAGTCGGTTTCGCTGGCTAATATCGCGCGTCTGAACCGCGAGTTTATCTGCGCCAAGTTCTCTGACTAAGAGAGTATATATACAAACAAGGGGCTGCCTGACAAGTGTAGGCAGCCCCTTGTTTTTGGAGAATTCTGGAGGTTCCTCTTTATTTGGAGGTTGTTCCCATCACGGTGTAAGTTTGGTCGCCGCGTTGGATAAGTATTTGTCCGTCGCGCAGCACTTTGCGGGTTTCCACATTGCCCGTAACATCCGCCTCCGCTATGCCGGTGCCGACACTTTTTGCTTCTTGTACCAAGCGGACAGTTCTTCCATAATAACGCTCACTAAGATACGTGCCTATTGACTGTGAGTCAGCGTCCACCTGACCTACGTCTGTGGAATCATCATAGTATGTGGCAGTCCACAAAGTCACCCCTTGATGTGCATATTGTACTTGTGTTGCATCGCGCAAACCCGCAGCAGGTAAAAAGACAGCACCGGCGGACTCCAATTGTTGCCATTCGGAAAGCGTAAAGGTCTGATAATCTGCATATGCTTGTAGGCTTCGTTCACTTGCCACACCACTCTTGAAGGTTATACCTGCGGGAGTCGTCCATGTGTCGGGCAGCAGAATCAGTCCATTGGCATACACGGTGCCGTCGCTACTCAGGTTGATACGTGCCACACCTCTTTTCGTGGATGCATCAGGGCGTTTGGATAGCACATACTCCCACTCATCTCTGGTCAATGTACGCCATGTGTCGGGGGCATCCGTGCCGATAGTGTTGCTACCCCAATCCACAAAGTCACCGGAGTAGTCGGCACTATTATTGGTTATTCCCACACCCCATTGTACCGCAGCCGTACTGCCGCTCCAGCCGAACAAGTCTATCTTGTCAGCCAATGCTTCACCAAATACCTCATCACCTTTTTTAGCATCGTGAGACACGGTGCCACCTGTTACATTATCAGTCCCAATCATATCGTATTGATGTTCGGCAAACGCCCATGTGGCGGTCGATTGGGTGTACTGCAAGTTGCCTTGCGAGAAATAGACTTGCTTGTGCTACCGAAAACTTGCCGTTGATAGCGTTGGCGGGAGCCGTTTGTGCGCTTACCTGTGTGCCTGCGCCTGCGATGGCGACAATTGCCATACTGAGTAGAAATTTCTTCATAATAAATTATTGTTTAGTTGGTTAGATATTGTTTTTGATGCTACATTACCCCTATATGCAGCAGCGTCTGTCAGGCACAATATGCCCGACAGACGCTGTTATAGACAACATACGTTTTGTCTTTTTTTATAGATGACAGAGCATGGTTTATCCTGCTCTTCGCCGCCTTTATGCGTGCCGATAGGGGGGGGTAAATCCACTGATACACAGCACGTTATGCACGCAATATCCCCCTACCACTTTCGCACTATATGCCGCCATACAGGTTGCCATACACCCCAAGTGATAGCCGCCCATACCCCGCATATATGTATCCATGCTCAACATAGTATATATCCCTTTCGCCCGCAAAGATACAACTTTTTTCTTATATAATAAACATTTGTGCCAAAAAAATGTACTTAACGACAGAAAGACCATCGCAGACGAGATGTGCGTATCCGCAAAACAGTGTATGTATCCCTATACGTGGGGAGTATATGGGTAGTATCAGGGTAGCATCAAAGTATTGAGAAAGTATTCATATGTATCGGTTATGTATCGGT
>CAKULK010000009.1 GCA_934667275.1 uncultured Bacteroidales bacterium
TGTCCTACGTTTTGTACTCATAAAATCTTTTATTTATTTTTTATATTCTATGAGTCAACCTTTTTCCGTGTAAGACAAGGACACTGCAAGAATGTGTCACTCTTTACTTTGCCTGCTTTATCAGTTTTGAGACAGACTCGTATCCGTTGTCGCTCTTTTTTTAATGAAACATAAAGGACAATAAGAAAGAATCCGCAGACAAAACGAAAGCCTGCAGAAAAACAACGAAAATAACTATAGGATTAAAAAGAGAAAGTGGTGGAGACCAAAATGGAAAATGGCGAAAAGACTCGGGATAGGTGAAGAGGATTTAAGGTTGAGGAGTGGCAGGTTTAGACCATTTCCAGCGGTTGTGTGACCAAAGCCACAATTCGGGTTGCTCAAGGATATTCTGCTCTAACAGGCGGGCAAAAGCGAGCGTTATTTCGCCCTCTTCTGTAGTTTGCGGAGCATCTGTTATAACGTGGCACTGCGCCTCATAGTAGCCTCGACGAAGGCATTTGGTGTGGACATAGACGACAGAGTAACCGAATTTGCGTGCTAACATTTCACCTCCGTTGAGAAATGCCGTGTCTTGGTGCAAGAATGTAGTCCAAATATGTGCGCTGTGCGGTGAAGGTTTCTGGTCGGAAATAAGACCTATAGAGATAGGACGCCCTTCATGCCGCAATGCCACTAAGCGGCGCAGCAAAAGGTTTTTCTCAATGCAACCTTCCCCTCCACGTTTGGCACGCAACGCCAACATTGCCTTATCAGAGGACTCGTTCTTCAGTCTGCGATAGACATTGAAATGCATGATAGACGGGTCGGTGTAGCGTTTGGCAAGATCCGCCGTCCATTCCCAATTCCCGAAATGTCCCATCAGGAGAAAGACGCCGCCGGTCTTTTGAATCGCCGCCTGTACTTCTTCCACCCCATCAATATGAAAACGTTGCTGCATCTCGTCCTCAGAAATACGGTAGCCATAAATGATTTCGATGATAGTGTCAGCGAAATGGTGATAGAACTTCTTTTCTAATTGATCACATTCCTTATCTGTTTTTTCTGGAAACGAAAGGCGAATGTTTTTATGCACGATGGCACGCCGATAGCGTACCACATAGTACATAAGCGGATACAGCACATAGTCCGCCAACCGGTACAAAACTGACAATGGCAAACGGCTTAGTATGCGAATCCAAAAGAGCATGCGTAAAGAATGTTATTCGCGCTATTGA
This sequence comes from uncultured Bacteroidales bacterium, assembly GCA_934667275.1. Taxonomy (GTDB): domain Bacteria; phylum Bacteroidota; class Bacteroidia; order Bacteroidales; family Paludibacteraceae; genus Colicola. The sequence continues at coordinate 1,218 of CAKULK010000009.1, forward strand.
ACAACCAATCAAAAAAGCGTCGGCAGGTAAACGAAGAAGAAATAAACCGCCGGCGTAGCAAGTAGCAGACTGTCGAAGCGGTCCAAAACACCACCATGCCCCGGCATAAAACGTCCGGAGTCCTTGACTCCGATAGTGCGCTTGAACAGGCTCTCCATGAGGTCGCCCAGAGTACCGAAAACAGCCACTACCAATGCGAACAACAGACTGTCTGCCAAAGGACTGGAGGTGATATGCATGGTGTCGGTCCAACCTATGAGATAGAAAACATAGCCTGCTATCAAGGCGAAGGCAATACCGCCTATCAGCCCTTCCCACGATTTCCCGGGGCTAACGCGCGGGAACATCTTGTGATTACCGCCCTTACGCTTAGACATCAGAGACCCTATGCAATATGCACCCGAGTCGTTAATCCATATAGTGATAAAGAGTGCCAACAAGACATATTTATTATAAGCAAGGATACCGTTCATCAAACTGAAAGGCAAGACTATCATCATGAGACTGACCCATAAGTTACCCCAATTCTGAATGGGCTCTGTGGGATTGCGGAAAAGTTCCAACAGCATTGCCAACATGGAGAAGAAGATAAATCCTCCTTCCAAAATCCAATGCCTAACACCTTCGGAAAAGTAAGTAAAGGACGCACAAAACATCATTGCAGCCGAACCTACGGCACACATAACCAGTGCAAAATGAGAATGCAGAAGTTGGTGATATTCGCGCACGGCCATGCACGTGATAATCAAGAAGAGCACACCAAAGAAAAGGGGATGTACCAAAATAGATGCCACCACCAAGGCTACATACACAGTACCCGATAGGGTGCGCTGCCAAAAATTGCTCATATTCGTTCCGAATTTTTCGTAAATAGTTTGCAAAGGTAGTGCTTTTTTCGTAACTTTGCAAGCGATAATAGAAAAATAACCACTCTATAACTGAATGAATATGGACGAAAACATGGAACTGAATCTCTTGGAACCTGAAGAGAAAGAGCAATTGGAGTATATCTGGAACTTGATTCCTGAGCAGGACAAGGCCGGTATGACCAAAGCCGATGTGTTGCTGGTACTTGACCTGATGGACGACTTCCTGATGGAGAAAGGTCTGTTGGAGGAAGATGAGGAGAACGAGGAACTAACCTACAAGGAAGGCGAAATTGACGAAACGGAACAATTGGAGTATCTGCTGCATGCGGTAGCCGAAAACGGTCGGACGCTGAGCAGTGAGCAAGTGCAACTGATTTTAGACGGCGAAATGCAATACGGCATTGAGCAAGGATATTATGAAGAAGAATAATAATTTGCAGAAATAACACGTATCGTTTCGATGTGTAATTTTGTGCGAAATAAGTACAATTTGTTTTTGATTGTATATTTCGCATAACAAAATAGCGCACAAATTCACATATCTGCTTACAATAGAATAATAACCAACTTGGTGCTTTTGCAGACAAGTTGGTTGCTATTTTTTGAATACTATTGCGCAGATGCGGAGTCGGAACCGGTAGCCGTGCTGTCCTTTGTCTCCTTTGTTGCAGCAATCGGGCGGAAACGTTTTTGACGCTGTTGCCAACGCTCGCGGGCGTATGCCTGCATATCGGGCACAACGTCCATCTCGTCTATGATTTCGAGTCCGAATATGGTTTCAATCACATCTTCGAGGGTTAGAATTCCCTGGAAACAACCATACTCGTCAATGATGACACCTATTTGTGATTTCTCTTTGAGCATCTTATCAAAGATGTCGTTCACATTCATTTCCTCTTGGAAATACGGCAGTGAGCGTTTGATTTCCCCAAGTGTTTTCTGGAAATGGTCTTCGGTGAGTTCCTCCAATGCATCGTCGCGGAGTACATAGCCCGTAATGAACTCGGGCGAGTCGGCATAGACGGGGATTCGGGAAAAGTGGTCGTAACGGTCGCTATCGTAGTACTCTTTGAGCGTCATCTTTTCGGAAGCGGTGGCCGCCACTACGCGCGGGGTCATCACTTCGTATGCTTTCACCTCATTGAGGCGCATCACATTGCGGATGATTTTGTTCTCGTCCTCTTCGATAACACCCTCTTCTTCACCCACATTCGCCATTGCAACCACTTCTTCACGGCTCACGGAAGCCTCATCGGGTTCGGGGAACAGGCGCGAAATCAGTTCGATTAACTTCACAATCGGGAACATCACCACTATGAGAACACGTATCACATACGCCGCAAAGCCCATGAGTTGCTTCCAATAGGTGGTGCCGATAGTCTTCGGGATAATCTCAGAGAACACCAATATGAGCAGCGTCATGGTGAAACTTGCCAAGCCGAACCATTGGTTACCAAACACTTGCGATGCCTGTTGTCCCACGCCTGCCGCACCTACGGTGTTGGCTATGGTATTGAGCGACAAGATAGCCGCCAAAGGACGTTCTGTCTCCGTTTTGTAGCGTTTCATCAACGTGGCAGGCTTGTAGCCTTCCTCTTCACGCAAGTTGATGTAGGATAAAGTAGTTGACATTAAGGTTGATTCCAACACACTACAAAGAAAGGAAATACCTAATGCAAGAAATAAATAAAGTAATAAGTATGATACCATTTGTATGTCCACGAGGGGGGTCAGTACGCACCCTCAACGGAAACTGCGACAAAGGTACGTATTTTTTTGCACATCTGCAAATAAATGTTTGAAAATATAATCGTAACGGATACTTAGAATCCAAATGAAAAGGCGATGGAGGTGGTAAAGTTGTGACCTTGGAAGTAGAGGGGGCAGAACTTATTCAGATAGTATGCAGCGTTGGATTGCGGGGCGGAGGTAGAACCTGAGGTGCTGCCGCTTGCGGCAGTGGCATCAAATTGTATGCCGCCGAGGTCTTCACTGGGAATGGCGGAGGGGTTGATGTTGTCGAAGGCGCGGGCGTGATTGTAGCCCATGGTGAGGGTGAGGTACATGTTGGGGTGCACCTCGTAGATGCCATCGAAGCGGAACTCGTCGTTACGGTAAATACATTTGTCAAACGGCTTCTGCGCGATGGTTTGGGATATGCCGCCGTCCTTGCCGCCACCACGAAGGTAGGCATAGGAGTTGAACTTCATATCGTTGGTGTAACTCAAGCGCAACAACATGCCGCGGATTGGGCGGTAGGCGAGTTCCGTATAGATTGACTGTGCGTTATCCCCCATGTAATGCCCCATGTTGTATCCGTTGGAAGTCCACGTGGTGACCGCCACGGAGTGCGTGTAACATGCTATGTAGGAGCGCATGAACTCGGCTTTCAGGCTCAATCCTTTGAGTGGCCATCCGCCCCAGTTAAAGCCCACCAAGTACGAAACAGGATTGTTCTCGGGGTCAGACTTCTTCAAGCGCGAGAACTTGAATTCGTCCAAGTAGAAGGAACTATACAGATGCAGATGCTCGACAGGGCGCACGGATACGGAGGCGAAAGCCTGCGAGTTCTGGTTCTCGGTACGAAGCCCTTTGGTGAGCAAGTGGTCAAGCGACTTGTAGAATGCGAACGGTATAAAATACGCTGCCTGCACATTGCGTTCGGCATAGACGATGGAGTTTCCAAACGAGAACGAGAGTTGGCGTATCGGTGTGAAAGTGAACATGTTAGCCGCCATGAACTTATTGGCAGGGCGATAGTGCTTGGTTTGCGTGCCTTGCGTATTGTCCTCCAAATAATAATAGGTAGAATCCAGCACATTCGACACGAGCCACGCATGGAAATAGTCAAACTGGAACCAAGGACACGGCGTGAGTTGCAATGTGAGCATAGGGACTGCGGGATTGCGTCCCGACAAGATGTTGGAGGTATGGTAGGTCTCGCCCCAACGTATGTTCTCGCGTTGCAGACCGATACTGCCCCACCACGAGTAGAGACTGATACCGCCTTTGGAATCGGAGAAGTCGCCTCCGTAGTTGGCTTCCTTGTATTGTACGCCGGCTATGTTGTTGAGTGCAGGAGCCTGTTGCGACGCGCCGTAATGGATTCGGGCACCGTACATGCGGTCGCCCTCGGTGGGATAGTAGGTCTTGCTGAGCCAGTTGCCACTCCATGAGTTGTCGCGCAGCGACCCCCACACACTGACGTGGCGTGCGATGTCCATCTGCAGTTCCGCCCCCCACCATCGCTGGAGTATGGCACCCTTTTTGCTCGCCATGATGTCGGCACCGAGAATGGGTCGGATGCGCATCTTGAAGAGATTGTCAGGTGTGCGATAGGAGAACTGCGGGTCCGCCAACGAGAGGGAGAACGTATTGTGGTCAGTATATTGTACGAAGTTATTGACCATGGTATCGCGCTCCAAGGCGAACTCGTTGAGATAGAAAGCAAGGTCGGCGCGCTGGCGTTTGTTGAGGAGTGAGTCGGCATTTTGTGCCGCTACCAACATATTTGCCACCTGCTTGCGTGTATATGGGCGAACCGATGTCTGGGCGGTGATGACACCGTCGGTGATGAGTTCGTCGAGGTAGTCGTAAATCTGCGAATACGTAAGCGGTACGGGTATGTTCTGTGCTTTCGCGGTCAGGCAAAAGCAGGAAAATAGAATGATATACAGTCGAATACGTTTCATGTTGGTTGGTCTTTTGTTTGTTTAACCGCGGACGGGGCGTCCGCGTCCCCTGCGTGGTGATTTACGGCTCCGAAATCAGTGGCTACGGGCACGTTTGAAGATAATGGTGTAGCAGATTCGCCAGAAATAAATGAAATCGGTGATGAAGGTGCCCCGCTGTTCGCACATGGTGAGGTAGCGCATTTCGGATGCCTGTATCTCGTCCAGCATCTTGGGCATGTCGGCATAGAACGGGGGCAGCAGACCGGGTTTGTGGTGGGTGCGCTTCTCTTGCAGTTCGGGGCTGTAGAGCGAGAAATACTGTTTGGATATGGGGCGGACACCTACCAGTTTCATATCGCCTTTGATGAGGTTGATGAGCATGGGGAGTTCGTCAATCCAGTACTTGCGCATGAAACGCCCAAGGGTGGTGACGCGTATGTCGTGGTTGAACTTGCCGCCCTCCTGCAGCGAGTAGCGCTCGTAGATATAGGATTGCAAGAACTCGGAATAGGGGTGCATGGTGCGGAACTTATAGACGCGGAACATCTTGCCGTCCTTCCCTACCCGATTGAGTTTCACGAAGATACCATAGAGTCGGCACTCGGTGATTTCAGGGCGGAACTTACGGCGCGCAACTACATAATTAAGGTCTGCGATTTTGCGTTCCGCGACAATGTCATAGCCGCAATAACATAGCCGCCCGAGTACCTCCGCCTTGCTGAGGACACGGTCTTTGCCTTCGGTGATGTCGAAGTAGAGGCGCGAGGTCATAAAGAGTTTGGGCAGGACACGCTTGTAGAGGAAGAACGCCGTGTAATAGAGCCAGTTGATGACGGGCGGGAAACGCCTAAGGATATTGCGTTTGGTGGTTGACTGCGGCTCGTAGCAACATACCCACAACCCGTTGTCCGGCAGTTTGTCGTTGACCGTGACAAAGAGTTTGTTCACCCCCCGAATCTGGTTGAGGGGCATGAAATTAATTAGGGTGTCGAAGCGGTAGTTTCGCAGTTTCTGTACGTTGTATAGTTCCGAGGTCCGCAGGGTGAATGTGTTGGAACTATACAAGTCCGTGTGCTGCTCAAGGAAGGCTATCGCAGCCGGCGGCGCGTACTCCAACATGCTGTCGCGCAGCGCGTTACGGTCGGCGTCGGAGAGATAGACCGGAGGTGCGAGAACGCCTTGGGATGTGCGCTCGGGGGCTTCGACAGGGTGGTCGTCAGCATCCAGGGCGTATCGGTAGGCGTGCTTGATAATCAAGCAGAAGACCGACACAGCCATCATGACAAGCCATATCGTGAGCAGCACCCAGATAGAGAAATTCTTGCCCGACCGTAGCCACATGTAGCCGTACATCAGGGCAAAAGTGAAGACGGCGGACACCAAGAGACGGCGGAGGTCCTTGCCCATCTTCATGTACTTGATGGGGATGTATCGGTGGCACAAATAGCCCGATATGAGCCACACCGCCGCAAAGATGAGGGCGAAGACGTAGTACTTCAGAAACGGCACTTCGGTGGATAGCGGGAACCACCACAGGACGACTATTACACTGATGACCAGTGCAATAGCGTCCAAGATGATGTACTTCCAGTACGGGTGGTAAAACAAGCGTCGTTTCATAGGGAGAAGAAGGTCAAACCTTTACTTCTTGTACCGCTTGTTAAGCCCAGCCACTACCTCGTCGGTGATGTCGTATTGGTCAGCCGCCATGAGGACATTGTCCTTGGCTGTGTTGCTAAGAATGATTTGGTAACGACCGTCGGCGTTGAAGGTCTGCAAGAACTGGGTGAGGGTGTCTGCGAGTTGCTTGTTAAGCGTCTGATTCTCAAGCATAATGTCCTCGGTGAGTTTTGCCTCGAGGTCCTGCAGGTCCTGCTGCTTCTTGATGAGACGTTGCTGCTCTTTCTCCGCGCGTTCGCGACTGAGAAAGGCGTTGTTGTCGAGTTTGCGCTGGAAATCAGCCATCTCGTTCTGCAAAGAACGCGCCTTGGTGTTGAGTTTGAGGCGTGCGTCCTCCTGCTTCTGCATGAGCCGCTCGCTGGCGTCCTGCGCGAAAGTGTAGTTGGTGAGCAGGCTGTCCACGTTGAGGTACGCGATAGGCAATGCCTCGCCCGACGCGATGACTGCGGCAGGCTCCGCGGTGCCCTTGGCAGGCTTGTTGGAGAAGAAAATAGCAAACAACGCCACAACTGCGGCAACCAAAACTACGTCAACGACGATTTGAATTTTGTTCATAGATATACTTTGTTTTTTGTACCAATAATTTCTCGGTTTTGCACCAATAATTCTTAACAATTCGTGCCGTGTCGGCAAGGGATGTGCGGGTTATACCTTGCATAAGGGTTGCTTATCCCTTGCGCATCCCTTGCTGTTTGACACGAGTTTATCTTTGTTTATACTTGGTGCGTTGTCGTGGCGCACCAAGCGGATTTGCGAGCGTTACACCAACTCGTGGATAACGAGTCCCGAACGGAGTTTGGGCTCAAACCACGTAGCCTTCGGGGGCATGATGTTGCCCGTGTCTGCAATGTTGATGATTTGCTGCATAGTGACAGGATAGAGCGCCAATGCCATCTGCATCTCGCCCGAATCCACACGGCGTTTGAGTTCGCCGAGACCGCGGATGCCGCCTACGAAATCAATACGCTTGTCGGAACGCAAGTCCTTGATACCAAGCAGTTTGTCGAGGATAAGGCGCGACGAGATGGATACATCCAGCACGCCAATCGGGTCTTGGTCGTCGTAGCGTCCCTCGCGGGTGGTGAGTTTGTACCAATGACCTGCGAGATAGAGCGAGAAGATGTGCAGCGCCTCGGGGCGGTACTCCTCGGTGCCCTTGTCCTCAACGATGAAGTCAGCCTCGAGTGCCTTGAGGAACTGCTCGGGCGTCATGCCGTTGAGGTCGCGCACTACGCGGTTGTAGTCCATGACGAAGAGTTGGTTCTCGGGGAAGCAGACTGCGAGGAAATAGTTGTACTCCTCGTTGCCCGTGTGGTGCGGGTTCTGCAGTTTCTTCTCGTTGCCGACGAGGGCAGCGGCTGCGCTACGGTGGTGACCGTCAGCGATATACATGGCAGGAATCTCAGCCATAATCTCCGTGATGCGGCGTATGGTAGCGGGGTCTTTGATAACCCAGAAGGTGTGCCCGAAGCCGTCAAGGTCGGAGATGAAGTCGTACTCGGGTTCCCCTGCGGTGACAGACGCGATGATGGCGTCGAGGTCATCGCGGTGGGGGTATGCGAAGAAGACGGGCTCGATGTTGGCGTTGTTCACGCGCACGTGTTTCATGCGGTCTTCCTCCTTGTCGCGGCGGGTGAGTTCGTGCTTCTTGATGCGGCCTTCCATGTAGTCCTCAACCCATGCGCCGAGGACGAGTCCGTATTGGGTGCGGCCGTTCATGGTCTGCGCATATACATAGTAGTATTCCTCGGGGTCCTGCACCAGCCAGCCGTTCTTGCGGAAGAGGTCGAAATGCTCGCGTGCCGAGGCATAGACGCGCTCGTCGTGCTCGTCGGTGCCGACGGGGAAGTTGATTTCGGGCTTGATGATGTGGTAGAGGGACATCTCATTGCCCTCCGCCTCACGGCGAGCCTCATCGGAGTTCAACACGTCGTAAGGACGACTGCTGACCTGCTTTACCAGGTCACGGGGTGGACGAATGCCACGGAAAGGTTTTACTTTCATAACTTTGTTTATTAGTATTAGATTGATTTTGTTCTGCTTACGTTCTACCCTACCCTCTGAAAACCACACCGTGCATCGCCTGTTGTGTAGGGCTTGGGGCGGGCTGTGCGCTCTTTATTTCTTGCTGTCGGAGGGCTTGGGCGCCTCTTGCTTGCCCATCTTGCACGAGCCGTTGAAGACGGCGTTGGGCTCTACCATCAGGGTCTGGGTGGTGATTTCGCCCTTGAGGTGGCTGGTGGCACGCAAGGCAAGGGTGTATTTGACATCTATCTTGCCGTCGAGAGAGCCCATGATTTCCGCGCTCTGGCACGCCACCGTGCCTTTGATGAAGCCCTGCTCGCCAATGACGAGTTTGCCCGAACATTGCACATCGCCTTCGATAGTGCCGTCCACACGTATATCACTGTCGGTCACGATAGTACCGATGATTTTGCTACCCGAAGTAAGGGCGTTGTACAGGGTGCCTGTACTTTGTTGCGTTGTTGCCATAATCCTTTCGCTTTTGTTCTACACTAATAATAAGGTCTATCCTCCCAATAAATCAGCCGACAAAGGTACAACTTTTTTTTGAAGTGTGCAACAGAAAAGGCAAAATGGCGTATAAGCGCGGAAATATCAGCATAAAATATCGGCAAGCCCATGGCATCCTCGTTGCGAAGTTCCGATGAGGTACCGATGAAGTTCCGATGAAGTACCGATGGGAGCAGCAGGCGGACACGAGGCAAAAAGGAGGAAAAATTTGCCAAAACAGAAAGTTTTTCGTAATTTTGCGCACAGATTCTAGCGGAAGGATTGCTATGGAAACAAAAACTAACTCGAAAAAAGTGGCGTTGGTGCTGGCATCGGGCGGCGCACGCGGTATGGCACACATCGGCGCAATAGAGGAATTGCTGGCGCGCGGATATGAGATTACCAGCATCGCGGGCGCATCGATAGGCGCGATGATAGCGGGAATGTACGCGGCAGGGAAGTTGGAAGAAGCCAAGGCTTGGTTTTTGCAGATTGACAAGCAACGTATCCTGCAAATGGGCGATTTGTCGCTTTCGCTCAACCATGTGGTGAAAGGCGAAAAGGTGATTAACGAACTGAAGAAAGTGGTGCCCGACTGCCAAATAGAGGACTTGAATATCCCGTGCAGCATCGTGGCAAGCGACATGGTGAACAGCGAGGAAGTGGTGTTTGAGAAAGGCAGCCTGTGGGAGGCAATACGCGCATCCATATCCATACCGCTATTCTTCCAGCCCATCACCCGCGAGAAGCAGGTGCTCATCGACGGCGGGATACTGAACCCCCTACCCCTTGACCGCGTGCGGCGCAAGGACGGAGACATATTGGCGGCGATGAACATTTCAGCACGGGACAGCATGCAGGTGGAAGAGGTGAAACGCCCGAATTTGCCGAAATTTCTGACGGAGATACCCGCGGTGAACAAGTTTTTGGAAGACACGCACACAACCAACCTCACGCCATCGGTGAACTACGTGTCGCTGCTGAACCGCATGACCGACATGATGATTCAGCATAACACGATGTTAATGACCCAGTTAGTGCACCCCGATATTCTCGCGGAGATGCCGCAAGGAGCCTACTCGACCTTTGCGTTTGACCAGACCGCCGAACTGATAGAACACGGGCAGCGATTGATGCGCGAGGCGATTGACCGGTACGAAAAGAGTACGGTATGTGGATAGTATTGGCGGTGCTGTCCGCCTTGTGCCTGGGGTGTTATGATGTAAGCAAAAAACGCTCGTTGGAGAACAATACGGTGGCAGATGTGCTGATGTGTAGTCTGCTGATTTCGTGCGGGTTACTGGCTGTGATGCTGTTGGTTTCGCGTGTAGGAACAGACACGGGAATGGTGCCGCGGGAACATTGGGAAATGCTGTATGTGGCACGTGTGGACGGACGTACACACGGGTTTATTTTCCTGAAATCGTGCCTTGTGCTGTCGTCGTGGGTGTGTTCGTACATCGCCATCAAGCACTTGCCGCTGTCGGTGGTGTCGCCGATGCAAGCCACTCGCCCGATGTGGACGCTGCTAGGTGCCGTGGTGATTTTCGGGGAGGTGCTGAACGCTTGGCAATGGTTGGGGGTTGCGTGCGCAATAGGGAGCATATTCCTGTTTTCGCTGTCACAACACACTTCGGCAGCCGAGAAACAAGTGGACAAAAGGTTCTATATTTGTTTGGCTATCGCCATCGTATTAGGCTCAGTCGGTGGACTTTACGACAAATACATGATGCGTCACTTCGACCACAATGCGGTGCAAGTGTACTACACTTTTTACCAGGCATTGCTGATGTTGGCGGTGTGGGCGGTGATGCGCCGGAAAAATGGTCGAAAAGGACATGCTTTCCATTGGCGATGGGAGATAGCAGCGATTTCTATCTTCTTGATACTCAGCGACTATGTATATCTATTGGCACTAACTGACCCCGATTCATTGATTGCGGTGGTGTCCACCATCCGACGCTCAGGAACTATGATTCCGTTTTTGTACGGCATCCTGTATTTGCATGAACCGAATCCCCGAAAAAAATTGGCGTGTCTGAGCGGTATCCTGCTTGGATTAGTTTTCCTGCTCCTCGGCTCGTTGTGAGCAAATTTTACACCTTTTTCCGCATAAAGTTCGCAAGTTTGCGAAAATTGTTGTATATTTGCAGAGATTATGGATTTTTCTACCCTCATATCTCCCCGTGTGGGGATTGGTGCGCGCCAAGTGGCGGCAACGATTGCCTTGCTGAACGACAAGGCGACCATCCCGTTTATTGCCCGTTACCGCAAAGAAAAAACGGGCAGTTTGGACGAAGTGCAGATTGGCGCAATTGCTGATGAATATCACCGTTTTTTGGAATTGGACGACCGTAAACAGACCATTCTCGATACCATTGAGGGGCAGGGAAAACTGACACCCGAACTGCGCCAACGCATTGATGCGTGTTGGAATGCTACAGAATTGGAAGACATTTATCTGCCTTATAAACCCCACCGAAAGACGCGTGCTGACATCGCCAAAGAACAAGGATTGGAACCCCTGGCAAAGATATTGTGGAAACAAGAAAATGCCCGTCCCGACGAGTTGGGACGGCGTTTTGTGAGCAAAGAGAAGAACGTGGCGGATACCCATGCCGCCCTGCAAGGCGCACGAGACATCATCGCCGAATGGATTAGTCAGGACGAGCCCGCACGTGCTGCCATGCGGCGTGAGTTCAGTTACTCGGCAGTCATCACGACCAAGGTGGTGAAAGAGAAAGCCGACACTCCGGAAGCGCAGAACTACAAAGACTATTTTGCTGTAAACGAGCCACTTAAGCGAATATCGTCGCACCGGTTACTGGCGATACGCCGTGCCGAGAGCGAGGGGTATATCCGAGTGGATATATCGCCCGACAAAGAGAAAGCACTTGACAAGTTGGCACACCGTTTCCTGCGTGCGGACAATGATGTCGCCTATCAGGTGGAATTGGCGATGGAGGATAGCTACAAACGTCTGCTCAAACCTGCGATAGAGACGGAATTTGCCGCGAGCAGTAAAGAGAAGGCAGATACAGAGGCTATTCGCGCATTTACTACCAACCTCAGACAATTACTATTAGAATCGCCATTAGGGCAAAAACGCGTGTTAGCACTCGACCCGGGGTTCCGCACGGGGTGCAAGGTGGTGGTGCTGTCCGCGCAAGGCAATTTGCTGCACCATACTGTGGTATTCCTTAATACCGTGCAGGCAACAAAGACGCTGCAAGAACTGCTACATATATATAAGGTGCAAGCCATTGCCATCGGCAACGGAACCGCCAGTCGCGAGACGGAACAGATGGTGCGTCATGTTCTTGAGGGGCAGGAAGAGAAGCCGCAAGTATTCGTGGTAAGCGAGAGTGGGGCATCGGTGTATTCAGCAAGCAAAATAGCCCGCGAGGAGTTTCCCGATGAGGATGTTACAGTACGCGGGGCAGTAAGTATCGGACGCCGTCTTATGGATCCGCTGGCAGAGTTGGTGAAGATTGACCCGAAATCAATAGGTGTCGGGCAATACCAGCACGATGTGAATCAGACGCGCCTCGGTGAGAGTCTGCGACAGACGGTGGAAAGCGTGGTGAACCATGTGGGCGTGGACGTGAATACCGCCAGCCGCCATCTGCTGACCTATATATCGGGATTGGGACCAACATTGGCGCAAAACATCGTGGATTATCGTGCTGCCAATGGGGCGTTCCCGAACCGCAAAGCACTACTCAAAGTGCCGAAAATGGGTGCCAAGACATTCGAGCAAGCCGCAGGTTTCCTGCGTGTGACGGATTCGAATATGCCGCTTGACAATTCGGCAGTGCACCCGGAACGTTATCATCTGGTAGAGCAGATGGCGCACGACCTCGGCTGCACGGTAAGCGATCTGATGCACGATGCCGATTTGCGCAAGCGGATTGACCTGAACAAGTATGTTTCTTCCGAGGTAGGTCTCCCTACCTTGACCGATATTCTGCACGAATTGGAAAAACCTTCGCGCGACCCGCGCACGGAGATAGAGGAGTTTCATTTCGACGAGTCGGTACATACTATTGACGACCTGCAAGTGGGGATGGTGCTGCCGGGTATTGTTACGAACATCTCCAATTTCGGGGCTTTTGTTGATTTGGGAATCCATAAAGACGGACTTATACATATCTCTGAAATGGCTAATCGCCACATTAGTGACCCCAACGAAGTGGTACACCTACACGAGCACGTACAAGTGCGCATTATCGCCATCGACCACGCCCGCAACCGCATCCAACTCTCCTTGAAACAAGTGTAAATCATCCGTATTGCGCAGATACGGGAACAGAGAAAATCTGTTTCTGTTATCTTACAGGTTGCCGTTTTCGGCAACCTGTTTTTGTTTTCTCGTTTCTGATTAAATTTGCAAACGTGCAAAAATTGTAGTATCTTTGCGGCGCAAAAGTTTTCGTAGGGGGATAGTGGGGCGGGAGTTGCCTGTTGACAACTATCGCATAATAACGCCCATGCACTAAAGAAACTTTTGCAGACATATTTTATAAACGGCGTTTATTAGCGCTTGTTTTGGGATTCCAGAATTCTGCAAATTTTCTCGTCCAAAACAAGAAAGCAATAAATGCTCATAGGTGTGTATCCAGAGCATCAATTTTTGGTGTATCTATACATATCGGCGTGGGCGTTATTGTTTATTCTTACGAGAAAGGTCTTGCAGAAACCATGGAATCGAGAATAAGCAAAGATAAGGTTCCACGCTTTGTTTTGTTTATGGGAATGGTAGGAGCCGCCAATCCAAGCAAAATTCACATACTATGGCGCAATTTGTCATTATCCGAGGCACGCAAAACTCGGGCAAAACCACCACCGCATGGATGGTGTATCAGTATCTGTCGCCGATGACTGACCACGGCAGTTACCACATTTTCAGTGTATGGAACGGCGAAGTCCGCACACCCGCTCCCATTCCCTATCTACTCAATGTGCGGGAAGAAGACGGACGCCCCGACTTCAAGGCTATCCTGACTATCCTCGGCAAGAAAGTGGGGATTACCAGCGCTGGCGACTTTGCGGAGACCGTAGAGCAGGACGTGGACGATTTCCTGCAACGCGGTGTGGATATTATCATCTGCTGCACACGCAGTTACAACCGTGAGAACTCCTCCTATCGTATGATAGAGGAGAAGTACGCCCCCAATTACCCGATACAAGACTTTTGGGTAACATGGGATGCAGACCCCGCCAAGATGTGGGAAGTCAAACAACCCACCGCCCTGCAAGTGGTGAAGTTTGTACTGCGCACTATTCTCAATCCGCAGCCACAGACTACTACAAACAATAATGGTGCCACCAACTAAATTTGTAGCCTTATGAAAACAAAACTTATTTTTGCAAGTATTGCTATATTGATAGGTATGTCGGTATGGGCGGATGATGTATGGAATTATAGTATCTATGACGATTGCAGTAAGAATGATTATAAGGGTGGCTATATCATACCTGCGGATGTACAAGCCATTGATCTTGGTTTGCCGAGCGGCATTAAATGGGCTTCGTGCAACGTAGGTGCTGATAACCCCGAAGACTATGGCAACTATTATGCTTGGGGTGAAGTATTGCCCAAAGAAGACTACTCGTGGGATACGTACAAATATGCCAATGGTTATCGTGACAAATTGACCAAGTATTGCAATAATGCCAGTTACGGTGATAATGGTTTTACAGACGACAAAACTGCATTAGATTTAGAGGATGATGCCGCTCATATGAATTGGGGCGGCAGTTGGCGTATGCCGACCAAGGTCGAATGGACAGAATTGCAGGAGAATTGTACATGGATTCGGACAACGCAAAACGGTGTTACGGGGCATTTGGTAACGAGCAAGACGAATGGCAATTCCATATTTATCCCCGCTGCGGGGGATCGCATTGACACCCGTCTCTTGGATGCTGGCAGTTGCGGTAACTACTGGTTTTCGTCGTTCAACGAAGACCTGGCATTCAGCGCATGGCGCACCAGTTTTGGATCAAGCAGCCTATCCTGGATCCTCGGCCATCGGTGTATCGGTTGTTCTGTTCGCCCTGTTTGTCAATCAGTCTCAATAAATACAATTGCGACTCTAATTTTATCCACCATTGATTGTGAAAGTGCGAATGTGATTACCTGTGGTGCGAGACAACAGGTAAATATAACGGCAGTACCCCACGCACACCGCCATTTCGTGCGCTGGACAGACGGAAACACCGACAACCCGCGCTTGGTAACGGTTACAAAAGATACAACCTTTATTGCCGAGTTTGCAGATGATCCGATTTTAACACTTGTTTCTTCAGATGATAATAGAGGATATGTCTATGGCGCAGGACAATTCAAACCTAATACTTCCGTTGAAATATCGGCTTATCCGAATTGGGGTTACCATTTCACTCAATGGAGCGATGGGAATACAGACAATCCGCGTGAAATTGTGCTGACTTGCGATACCACCTTTACGGCGGAGTTTGCACAGACCTTCTCGGGACAATGCGGAGATAATCTCTATTGGCAATATGCAGGGCATACGCTCACTATATCGGGTACGGGGGCAATGTATGACTACAACGGAAACGATATGCCGTGGCTGCTATTCCGCGATACAACTGATGTTGTTATTTTGGAGCGGGGAATTACGTATATCGGGAATAATGCGTTCAACGGATTTGCAAGACTGAACAAGATAGAACTGCCGAGTACGCTGAATTCTATTGGTGCCAATGCGTTTGCGGGGTGCCGTAAGTTGTATGACATCTATTCGTATGCGGTGGAACCACCTGTGGCAGACAATACATCGTTTGCGAACTACAACGTGTATTTGCATGTGCCGTGCGACAATCTGCGTGATTATCAGATGGATGCGGTATTCGGGTCGTTCAAGTATATCCAGTGTATCGGGGCGGAGAATACCACCACCGACGGGACGGTTACGGTAACGCCCTCGGACAACGAGGCAGTGTTTGTATGGCGTGCGGATGAGTCGGCTGCCTCCTACAACTTGGAGATTCGCAAAGACGGCGAAGTGTTCTGTACCTTGATTTTCAACGCCAACGGACAACTGACGAGCATTGCTTTTGCGCCCGCACGCAACGGACAGACACATCGTGCTGCCGAGCAGACTGCCGCTGGTTTCCGTTTCACGGTTACGGGTTTGAGCGAATCCACCCGCTACACATTTGGTATGACTGTGAAAGACGCAACCAACGCCACTTTGCAGACCTACACGGGCGAGTTCAACACCACCGGTGTTGCTACCTCTTTGGATAATGCTACCACCGACACAGGTGTGCAGAAGATTATCCGTGATGGGCAGGTGCTTATCCTGCGCGGCGACAAGACCTATACCACGATGGGAGTGGAGGTTAATTTGTAATGAGTAATTTGTAATGTGTAATAAAGGGCTGCTCAAATTTGGGCAGCCCTAATTTTATGCCAAAAGAAAGCATAAATTTAGACCTTTGCAGTCATCGGCTTGCGGTCGCTACGCTGCACCCCACAAATTAAGAATTTGCGGGGACCCCATATGCTCCCAACGCAATGCGTTGCAAGCCGCTGATCGAGCGAAGACATAAACAGGCTTGCACAATTGGGAAAAATTGAGTACCTTTGCACAATAAAATATTTGCACAATAAAACAGAGATATATGGCAGACGACAAGAAAATCATTTTCTCAATGGTAGGCGTGAGCAAAAGTTTCTCGCCGCAAAAAAAAGTACTGAACAACATCTACCTTTCGTTCTATTATGGTGCCAAAATCGGCATTATCGGTCTGAACGGTACGGGTAAGTCCACACTGATGAAGATTATTGCCGGCGTAGAAAAGAACTACGAAGGCGAGGTGGTGTTTTCACCGGGATACAGTGTAGGTTACTTAGAGCAAGACCCGAAACTTGACCCCGAGAAGACCGTGCGCGAATGCGTACAGGAGGGTGTGCAACCGATTATGGATATGCTCCGCGAATACGACGAGATAAACGCCGCCTTTGCTGACCCCGATGCGGATTTCGACAAACTATTAGCACGCCAAGCCGAGTTGCAAGACAAATTGGACAGCAGCGATGCATGGAACATTGACACCAAATTAGACCGTGCAATGGACGCTTTGCGTTGTCCGGACGATGATGCAGTTGTTAAAAACCTGTCGGGAGGCGAACGTCGTCGTGTGGCACTATGCCGCCTGCTTCTGCAACAACCTGATATCCTGCTGCTTGATGAGCCGACGAACCACCTTGATGCAGAATCGATTGACTGGCTTGAACAGCACCTGCAACAATACGCAGGCACGGTGATTTGTATCACCCACGACCGTTATTTCCTTGACCATGTGGCAGGCTGGATTCTCGAACTCGATCGCGGCGAGGGTATTCCTTGGAAAGGTAATTATTCTTCGTGGCTCGAACAGAAAACCGCTCGAATGGCAATGGAAGAGAAACAAGCCAGCAAACGCCGCAAGACCTTGGAGCGCGAGTTGGAATGGGTGCGTATGGCACCCAAAGCCCGTCAGGCAAAGTCCAAAGCCCGTTTGGGAGCCTACGACAAAATGCTCAACGAGGAGCAGCGCGAGCGCGAGGAGAAATTAGAGATCTTCATTCCCAACGGACCGCGTTTGGGCAACAAAGTCATCAATGCCGAGGGCGTTGCCAAAGCGTTTGGCGACCGAGTACTATTCGAGGATTTGAACTTTATGCTACCGCCGAATGGTATCGTAGGCGTGATAGGTCCGAACGGTGCGGGCAAGACTACCCTATTCCGTATGATTATGGGGATGGAGAAAGCCGACAAAGGTACGTTCTCAGTGGGTGAGACGGTGAAAGTGGGTTATGTGGATCAGGTGCACTCGAACATCGACCCCGAGAAAACGGTATTCGAGACCATCTCCAACGGCACGGAATATATCCGTGTGGGCGGACGCGAAATCAATGCCCGTGCCTATTTGAGCCGGTTCAACTTTACAGGCAGCGACCAAGAGAAGAAATGCGGTGTATTGTCGGGCGGTGAGCGCAACCGTCTGCACCTTGCCTTGACACTCAAAAGCGAGGCGAATGTACTGCTATTAGACGAACCGACCAACGACATCGATGTGAATACCCTGCGTGCGTTGGAGGAAGGTCTGGAGAACTTTGCGGGTTGTGCCGTGGTTATCTCACACGACCGTTGGTTCCTCGACCGTATATGCACCCATATTCTTGCCTACGAAGGCGACTCGAAGGTCTTCTGGTTTGAGGGCAGTTACTCTGACTACGAAGCCAACAAGCGTATGCGTCTCGGTGATGATGCCGTAGAGCCGCATCGTGTGCGATACAAGAAATTAGTGTAAAGAGTATCTGTTTTTGAGATATAAAAAAGGCCGCCTGACCAAATTGGTCAGGCGGCTCCTGTTTAACGTGGCTATTGATTATTTATTGAATCTTCGAGCCAAGTACATTATAGTGCTCACCCCCCTTAACGATGATGAATTGACCACTAACAGCATCGAAGTATTTGGTAGCAACAGCCTCAACCTCAACATTGTCAACAGCAGTATTGTCTGCACACAAGGTGTATTTGCCTGCGCTATAGTCGATATCAATCACCTCATTTGCACCAAGAGTGATATTCGGGTTATCTTGCCATTCATCCTCACCGGTCTCTGCGTTTTTAGCCAAGATTTGGATTTGGTTGCTCCAATCGGTGTCACCAACAGCCTTGAACTTGAATTCACCACCCTCTTTGTCGTTGAACTTGTAGGTGTAAACCATAGTCTCCTCATTGAGGTCCATAGCAACGCCCTCAGACCAAGTGTTGAACGAGCCAATGATGGCAGGAGCAAAATAAGTGGTATAGTCAGCAGGGTCAGAACCGCACATAGGAGCCTTCAGGTTGATAGTATAGTCGTGCTTAACTACTTCAACACAAGGGCTGTTCTTAAAATGGTGGCTAATCATAATTACAGGCTCTGTTGTGCTATAGCCCTTGAGATTAGCCTCTCCTGAATAACCAGCTTCAATGGTAACAGTACCCGAAAGCAATGTCCACGAATCGGCATCACCCGTCTGGTAGTCCCAAGAGAAAGTGCCATCGGATTGCAGTTGAACAGGCTTACCTTGAATATCTTCGCTCTCGTCAGTAACAGCCACTACATACCAGCCATCAAAGCCATCCACTTTTTCGAACTTTGCCATTTCCTCGGGTTTTTCAGCCCAACCATTGTAGGAACCTGCAAAAACGATTGGGTTGCAAACTTGCTCCTCAAAGTAAACACAAACACAAAGTTGTCCTGCCTGATAGTAGTCTGCCAAGTCTGCTTTGGTAGGAGTTTTGTCGGGAGCGGCAAAACTGCTAATCGCTGCGATTAACGCGAGCGCAATCATAGAAAGTTTTTTCATACAAATAAAAATTTAGTTGTTAATAAATAAGTTAGTTATCCTAATTAATAGCCATCGCCATTAGGTAGTTTCGAGAAGTTGGAGTTAGATGCCTTGTCGTCGTTCGGGATTGGGTACCAGTTCCATTTCTCCTCAGCACTTTTGTAGTTGGCAGAAGAAGAAGTCTGGTTGTTGCGTCCCTCCCAGTTGTAACCTGCCTCATCAGCCTGCGGCCCCGCGAAGCGGTTGAAACGAATAAGGTCGGTACGACGGTGTCCCTCGCAATAGAACTCGCGGCACAACTCATCGCAGAAGATTTTCGGATTCAACTCTGCCAAAGGCTCTGCGTTAGCACGTTTGCGAATGACATCATTGATGATACTCAATGCACCTGCCACATCGCCCTGCCAATACATAGCCTCGGCTTGAATCATATACGCTTCGGCGAGACGCAAGAGCGGAATATCGGTGTCAGGGAACTTCTCATCGGAAGAAACCGACTTGGCAGGATGTGCGCTAGTAGATTTAACGCCAGTGAATTTCAGCACAGACCAGCAATCGTAGAACTCGGTAGACTTGGTACCATTTAGTTTCCATACCTGTACGGCATTACTGTCGGTGTGCGAACACATGATAGCCCGGTCGTCTTTGAGCAGAATCGGCATCTCGTATTCGTCAGCCAAGATAGTAGGTGCCACCGACTCGTCCACAAACTTATAGACAAATTCGGGGCTTGAACGGAAACACTTCCATGTATCAGCAGAGCCCGAAGGCACCATCTTGCCATCACGTACTGCATTCACCACAAAGCGCGTACCTCCCCAACTCTGGCAGTAAACACCATCCTGATAAATAAGGAGCAGTGCCTCGTCTTGTGCACCATTGGTGTGGTTGTCGCCCATAAACAACTGCTGGTAAGCCGAATAACGTACGCCATCAGCCGATGTGATAGTATTGGTGTGCAGTTTGTAGGGACCTTTCAAAGTCTCTTCTGCAGCCTCTTGTGCTTCTTTCCAAGCAGGTGTGCCCGTGTAAACCTCTGCATTCAGATAGGTGCGAGCAAGCAACAGCCATGCGGCATACTTGTCCACACGCCACGTATTAGCACGCTGTTCCGGCAGAATCTCGGTAAGTTCTTTCAACTCACTCACCAACCACTCGTATAGTTGCGGACGCTCAACAAACTCAGGCAGTTCAGAAGATTCCGTGATACTAAAAGGAGCCACCTTGAACATATCCAACAAATACCAATAGTTGAGCGCACGCAAGAAACGCACCTCGGCACGCTGTGCCTCGCTCTTCTCATCGCCCGATGCTGCATTTGCCAGGAAGTGGTTGCAGAGTTTGATGTCGATATTAAAACGGTAATACAGACCTTTTACCAAGGCGTTATCGCCATTCCAGTTCATCACACAGATGTCTGCCAATCCAACATCATTCCATATCCACCAACCTTCATCGGTGGGGAACTCGTTGAGTTCCCACATCAAGCGGTAGAACGAAGATGTTCCCTCATCCAAATCATCGATGTCACCATCGCCATCAGGACCTTTCTGCCCCGTCAGAGCCAACGTGGCATAGCACTTGGAGAATACGGCGTCTTGATTGAACGCTGTCGTGGAGTTCTTGTCAATAGGCGTGGTGTTGAGGTCTTGCACACAAGAAGTTGCACCAAATGTCAGACCACAAAATATGGCAGTATATTTCAAAAACTTGTTCATAATCTTGTATTTATATAGTTTCGAGATATTAGAATTGCAGACTCAAGCCGAGCAAAGAGGTCATTGAACGCGGGTAGATGTTGTTGTCGATACCGCCAAAGACTTCAGGGTCTAATCCTGAATACTTGGAGAACACACACGGGTTCTGAATAGTTACATAGGCACGTCCCGAAATCTTCGGACGCTTGAACGAGTAACCCAACGTGATATTGTCAATTCGCAAGAACGAAGCGTTCTCTACAAAGTAGTCCAAACGATACCATTCGGAGAACGAAGCGTCTTTCCCTTCGGCATCCTTATAAATTTGGTTGGACTTCATACCCACATTATAATAGGTGTCATAAGCCGATTTCAGCAAGTTGTGGTAGCCGTTTCGATAGAGTTTTTCCTTCTCTGCATATTGAAGGTTGGCAGCCAAGACATCATTGTAAACATAGTTGCCGATGTTGGAACGCAACGAGATGCCAAGGTCAAAGCCATAGAATTGGAACTTGGTCTGGAAACCCATCGTAATGGGCGCATTCGGACTATGATAATAGTATTGGTCATCCTCTGTGATTTTGCCATCGTTATTGCGGTCAACCACATAGAAGAACGTTTCTCCGTTGTCGCGTACACCTTTCGCAGTCTCATACACATAGAACGTATTCGCCGAATAGCCTACTGCGTGGCGTTGGATAGTGTTACCCGTACCGCAAGAGATAGCGCCTGTCGGGATAGGAGTCTGGTCGTCACCCGTATTCAATTTGATGATTTTATTGTCGTTGTAGGTGAAGTTGAAACCAAGGTCCCATTTGAAGTTCTTGCGGTCAACAGCCACAGCATTGATGGCAAACTCCACACCCTGGTTAATGAGAGATCCTACGTTGCTGATAACCTTGTTGCGGAAATTAGTACCTACTGCCACAGGGATGACATTCAAGAGGTCGTCTGTTTGACGGAAATAATAGTCAATACTACCCGATATACGATTGTTGAGGAAACCATAATCAATACCTGCATTGTAGGTAGTTGTCTTCTCCCAAGTCAAGTCACGGTTGAAGGCATTCGGGCGATAGGTGGTGTAAAGCGGTGTACCCTCTGCATCCGTGATGGCATTGCCGAAATCATCATAGAGGATATTTCCTTCTCCACCAATAGGATAATAGGCGTGTTCTTTGCTGATCGTGTAAGTAGCCATATACGGATAGTCACCTTGCAGGATATCCTGCTGTCCGGTGATACCATAGCCCAAACGGAGTTTCAAATCACTAACAGCATTTACGTCTTTCAAGAACGTCTCCTTAATCTTCCACCCCAATGCCACAGAGGGGAATACGCCCCAACGATGTTCAGGAGCAAAACGCGATGAGCCATCACCACGCACCGTGGCAGTAATCATCAACTGATTCCAACCGATATAGTTCAAACGCCCGAAGAACGAAACGAGATAACTCTCTGTTTTAGAAGACAATGAAGATACTGGATACTTGGTGCCACGTTTGACAACATCATTATTCGTGTCACGTACAAGACCATAACCTTCCGTGAAATAATCGTTGTAGAAATGTTGCCACTCATAACCTGCCATAATATCAAAGTGCTGCGTATCAGAAAAATCCTTGTAGTATTGCGCATAGGCATTGAACTGCAGGTTGTACTTGTGCTTAATGTCGTAGCCACTCCAACCATAGTAGTGGTTCTTGGTGCCATAGGCACTATTCTCATATCTCTGAAGACCATACGAATAGTCCGCACCGAAGTTGGCGTGCAAACGCAAATCCTCAAAACCATGAATCTTATAATCTGCCTCCAAGTTACCTACAAACGAGCCCGAGTTTGCAATAGACGAGTTTTGATTAAGGTTTGCTACAGGGTTGAGTGTGGCGTTGGTGTCGTAGGTAGTGCCCCACACAGCATCATTGTAGTTGGCTGCCGTGGTAGGCTGATAATAACCACCGAAAAAGTCGTTTATTACCTGGTCGGACACCAATGTCTGTCCATAGATATTCTTTGCACCCCCCTTAACAGGCATTGTCGGGTCCATAGCAATCGCCGAACCTACTACACCTGCTTCGTAACTATTGTAGATATACAAACCTTTGGCGTTGAGATTGAAACTCAAGTGGTCGTCCAAGAAAGAGGGAGAGAGATTTACAGCCGCGGTAACACGCTGCATCTGACTGGTCTTGATAGTACCATTATTGAGCGTATAGCCAAGAGATGCACGGTAAGGCATATGCTTGGTACCACCCATCACAGAGAAGTTGTGGTCGGTAGAAACAGCAGTACGGTAGATTTGGTCTTGCCAATCGGTGTTGGCAATACCGAGATAGCGCGTCTTGTCGCTACCCAAACCTATAGCAGTGGCATAAGCACGAATCTCGTCACCGGAGAATACCTCCATACGATTCACCAAGTTGCTGATAGAAACATTGCCCTCATAAGAGAACTTAGGTTTGCTACCTGCTTTACCTTTCTTGGTGGTGATAATGATGACACCGTTGCTGGCACGACTACCATAAATGGCAGTGGCAGAAGCATCTTTCAACACGGTGAAAGTCTCAATATCACCCGGATTGACCATTGACAGCGCGTTGGAAGCACCGGGGATACCATTGTTATCCATCGCCAAACCGTCGATAACAATCAAGGGGTCGTTGCTGGCGGAAAGAGACGAACCTCCACGCACACGAATGGTGGCTTTACCACCCGGAATACCACCATCGGAAGTGACACTGACACCAGCAATCTTGCCCTGCATCATATCTTGTGCATTGACATTCAAACCCTTGTTCATATCATCGGGCTTGATAGCCGTTACGGAACCTGTGGCATCGTTTTTCTTGACCATACCATAGCCAACAACCACCACTTCGTCCAACAACTCGGTGTCTTCCCCCAACTGAATCTTCATATTTTTGGCGGCAGGCATCTCAATGGTTTTATAACCCATATAACTGATTTCAAGAACCGCCCCATTCTTCACCGAGATGGTGAAATTACCATCAAAGTCGGTGATAGTGCCATTGGTGGTGCCTTTCTCAATGATATTGGCACCTATAATCGGTTCGCCATTGGCCGCATCCGACACCGTTCCCGATGCCGTAGTCGTTTGTGCGTATGCGAAAACATTCACCATCAAGAAAACAGACAGCACTGCTGCAAAACGCGAATATTGTAGAATGTGTTTCATTTCAATACTAATTTAGAGGTTATTCCTTGAAAGTGTATGTATAGTTGGAATTCACAATCA
The DNA here is from genome assembly GCA_934667275.1 of uncultured Bacteroidales bacterium. GTDB lineage: Bacteria > Bacteroidota > Bacteroidia > Bacteroidales > Paludibacteraceae > Colicola. The sequence goes on from CAKULK010000009.1 coordinate 25,268, forward strand.
CACTCTCACCTGCCGTATATTTGAACATACTGAAAGAGAGACGCTCTTTGTCCTCATTCTCTGCAATAGTGAACAAGTTGAACTGGCGTGCCGTAATGACAGAAGAGAAGTTCCAACGCATATCGTAGTCTTTATGCACGCAGAGACTATCAATATCCTTTGCAGGAGTGACAGAGTCGGGTTTTGTGCGCACAATATAGTCGTACTTATAATGCCCGAGGTTTGCCAACGTACTCTCGTCACGATTAAATGAAATCTCCACCTGTGTCCGGTAGTAGATTCCCATCGTGTCGTGTTTCTCTGTACGGATGGTGTCATAAATAGTGTCACGAATAATTCCTGAAGGTGTAGGTGTCTTAATAACAGTAGTATCAATCTTAGTAGTGACAGTAGTATCAATATAATACGCCGTATTGTTGTACTCCCATGTAGAATTAGGGAACGTGCTGAGAATCTTGCCGAAATTGTCCACCTTAGCCATTTGGTCGGTAAGGGTGTCGGTGCCGTTCTCAATAATCATGTTGTCCATGAACTTCACATAGAAAGGCTCGATACTTGCATCTTCCGGAGTGAAAAGTACAGAAAGCCCGGCGTTCAGGTCGCCAAATTCCCCTGCCGAATAGGACAGATTCATAGAAGCGGGAGCCTCGTAGGTGCCATCACCAAAAGAAGTAGTCGTGCGAACGGCTTTGTTGTCCGGAAGAAACTTGTAGTCTATTACAGTCATATTGAGACCAGACAATATGACTCCCGAACGGACAGAATCACTTCCAATCATGGTGGCGATTGCAACATCCTTACATGAATCAACTACATCAATTTTCTGTTGGCATGAAGAGAGCCCCCATACAACTGATGCAGCAAGAAGGATGAAATGAGTTAGTTTTTTCGTCATCTTGTTAGATTTTAGTTATTAATTAGTATTTAGTTTGCTTTCTTTTCTCTGATAAACAGGACACTACCAGCCCCAAGGATTAGCAGGACGCCCGCAATCACCAACATGCCCACTTGCGCGCCCGCGCACACGTACCTTAATAATACGCCACCCAACAAGGCTGCCACAATCTGCGGCAAGCAGATGGTGCAGTTGAACAAACCGAGCAAGGTGCCCATACGTTTGCTACCCATAATGGCGTTGGTGAAGATAGTAAACGGAAGTGCCAGCATCGCTGCCCAAGCCGCACCGATAAGGGCGTAACTGATGAAGAGCAGGTATTTGTTGTGCACAAAGAAGACTGACGCGAAACCTATGCCGCCAATCACCAACGAGAGGATATAGGCACCTTTGTTGCCCATGCGATGTTCGATAGCGGGCAGGAGAGCCGCCCACAAGAGCGAGCCGACCGCCTGAACGGCAAAGCATACGCCCACCCAGTTGCCGGCGTCTTGGAAAGCATCTTCCGCGGTGTTGATTCCGTCCCAGCCAAAGCACTGTGCGGCAATGGCTCCGTTGGAGTAGGTCCACATATACATGAACGCCGCCCAACAGAAGAACTGAACCAGTCCGATAGTAACGAAAGCGCGTATAATACGCTTGTTATCAGATGTTTCGCCTGCGGCGGAGGTGTCGTCTTTCTTCCGGTTGAGTCCGTGGAACTCGGCGTACTCCTGCGGGTCCATCTCTTTGACAGCGAAGAACGTGTAGAGCACACAGAGGATGAGGATGGCGGCACCACCATAGAACGACCACTTGACGGAGTCGGGAATGACGCCGACGGGAGCCGTGTTGGCAATGCCAATCCACGTGAAGAAGATGGGGAACAGATAGCCTACCAACGAGCCGGCATTGCAAAGGGCAGACTGAATGGCATAGGCGGTGCCCTTCTGCTCTTCGTTGACCATGTCGCCGACCATCATTTTGAAAGGCTGCATGGCTATGTTGATAGACGTATCGAGAAACATCAACGAGAACAAGCCGAACCACATGGCGGCGTTGAGCCCGAGGAAGACACTCTGTTCGAATGTGAAATCGCCCGCGTTGGGCAGCAGAATCATCACTGCTACGGCAATCACGGCACCGATGAGGAGATAGAATTTGCGGCGTCCGAAGACGGGACCGAGCCACGTTTTGTCGGACAAAAGTCCGATGAGCGGCTGGACAATCATGCCCATGAGCGGCGGGAGTATCCAGAAGAAACTGAGCGTGTGCGGGTCAGCCCCAAGAGTGGCGAAGATACGGGATATATTGGCACTCTGCAAAGCATAGGCAATCTGAACTCCGAAAAATCCGAAACTCAGATTGAAAAGTTGCCCAAAGGTCAAGTTGCGTTTTCCTGTCATATTAACATAAGTGTAAGTAACTGTCTGCAAAGGTACGACATATTTATAACACGCGCAAGCGCGTATGTATAAAAAAGCAAATAAAGGCATTGCAAACGTTTTCGGTAAACATATTATCAAGACAAAACAATTATCCATAAATAAAAATTATAATATAGCACTTATTTTTCTACCGAATTAAACAACTATCCAACAGGAAAGGCAAACCATCGGCAACCTATAAGGAATCACCTATTAATCACCTACTAATCACCTACTCTTAACCCGAAAACATCAGCACGAAAAAACGCGGAGAAATCAGCATCGAAATACTGATTTTTCACAAAACAGACCCCAAGGCTTGTATATGTCAAAAAAAAGGCTTACCTTTGCCGTGAAATACACCCTCCTAGTATCTCATGAAAAATAGTAAGACACGGTATGAGCGAGGCGTATTGATATTAGACAAGCACCACCTATATGACAAGACATGAACAACTGATTGAGGCCCTCCAACGCAACTTTGGATTCGACTCGTTTAAGGGAAACCAAGAGGCTATCATCAATAACTTGATGGATGGCAATGACACGTTTGTGCTGATGCCCACGGGCGGCGGCAAGAGCCTGTGTTATCAGTTGCCCTCGTTGCTGATGGATGGTGTGGCTATCGTGATTTCGCCCCTGATAGCACTGATGAAAAACCAAGTGGATGCCATGCGCAACTTCTCGGAAGAAGACGGCATCGCCCACTTTATCAACTCGTCGTTGTCGAGACCTGAGATAAACGCCGTGAAGAAGGATATCAAGTCGGGGAAAACAAAATTGCTGTATGTGGCTCCGGAGTCGCTGACCAAAGATGAGAATGTGGATTTTCTGAAAGAGGTGAAGATTTCGTTCTACGCCGTGGACGAAGCCCACTGCATATCGGAATGGGGACATGATTTCCGCCCTGAATACAGGCGTATCCACCCTATTGTAGAACGTATAGGGCATGCACCCATCATTGCCTTGACCGCCACGGCGACGCCCAAAGTGCAGCACGACATCCAGAAGAACCTTGATATGCTGGACGCGAAAGTGTTCAAATCATCGTTCAACCGCCCTAACCTGTACTATGAAGTACGCCCGAAAACGGACGATGTGGATAAAGAGTTGGTGCGCTATATCCGCACGATGGAGGGGAAATCGGGTATCGTGTATTGCCTTAGCAGAAAGACTACAGAAGACTTGGCGGAGACGCTGAGGGTGAACAATATCTCAGCATTGGCATACCATGCCGGTATGGACGCCGCTACACGCAGCGCGAACCAAGACGCGTTTTTGATGGAGAAAGTGCAGGTGGTGGTGGCAACGATTGCATTCGGAATGGGTATTGACAAGCCCGATGTGCGGTTTGTGGTACACTATGACATTCCAAAGTCACTGGAAGGCTACTACCAAGAGACAGGACGCGCCGGAAGAGACGGCGGCGAGGGAATGTGCGTGTGCTTCTATTCGCCGAAAGATATTGAGCGACTGAGGAAGTTTCAGCAAGGGAAACCCATTGCCGAACAGGAGATTAGCAACCAGTTGCTGTTTGAAACACAGTCGTACGCAGAGTCGCCGCTATGCCGGCGGAAACTGCTGCTGCATTATTTCGGCGAAGAATACAACGAGGATAATTGCGGCAACTGCGACAACTGCCGCAAAACCTATAAGATGACAGATGCCACAGAGTTGTTGGGGGTGATATTGGAGACCATTCAGCAACTGAACGAGAAATTCCGTGCGGAGCATATTGTGGATATCATCAAAGGCAACGAGACTGCTGCCGTGATGTCGTACAAACACAACGAATTGGAGAACTTCGGAGCAGGAGAAGACGAGAAAGAATCAACGCTGCATGCCATCATCAGGCAGGCAATGCTGGAGGGCTATCTGAAGAAAGACATTGAGAGTTACGGCGACTTGAAACTGACCCCCGAAGGGAGAAAATTCCTGAAACGTCCGACCCATTTCGAGGTGCCCATTGAGCAACACAGTGATGACGATGATGCGGAAATAGAAACCGGTATCGCCACCTGCGCAGCGGCCGATGACGTACTATTCTCCATACTGAAAGACCTCCGGAAAAAACTGAGCAAAAAACTGAACGTACCCCCGTTCGTGATATTCCAAGATACAAGTTTGGAATCGATGGCCACCTCCTACCCCATCACATTAGAGGAATTGCAGAACATCCCCGGTGTGGGTGCCGGTAAGGCAAAACGCTATGGCGAAGAGTTTATCCGTATTATCAAGGAGTATGTGGATGAGAATGAGATTATCCGTCCTGAAGACTTGCGCGTTCGCACTGTAGCCAAAAACTCCGCACGTAAGATTGCCATCATCCAAGCCATTGACAGGCGCGTGGATTTGGACGATTTGGCAGAACGGTTGGGAATGTCGATGGAGGAGATGCTGAACGAGATAGAGTCGATTGTGTATTCGGGTACAAGGCTGAATATCAAGTATTTCATTGACGAGGTTGTGGACCCTGACGAGGAAGCGGACATATATAACTATTTCCGTCACGCCGAGAATGACAACATCAAACAAGCCATGGAGGAATTGGGAGAGGACGACTATGACGAGATAAATGTGCGATTGGTAAGAGTGCAATTCCATAGCGACCTCGGGAATTAACTATGAATGATGAATTAGGAATTGATACTTTCGCCTGCAGAAAACGGGAATGAAGGAAAAAGAGATAGATATAATCACGTTGGGTTGCTCAAAGAACCTTGTGGACGCAGAACGGCTGATGCACCAATTGGAAACGATTGGGTATCATTGCGCGCATGACTCTGCACACCCGCGGGGAGAGATAGCCATCATCAATACATGCGGGTTTATCGGCGACGCGAAAGAGGAGAGCATCAACACTATTCTTCAATTCGCACAGCGCAAGCAACAGGGAAAACTGAAACAACTATACGTGATGGGCTGTCTGTCACAGCGTTACATGGACGAGTTGGTGAAAGAGTTACCCGAAGTGGACGGGTGGTTCGGGAAATTCGATTTCATGCAAGTGATTGAGAAACTGACACCCGCGACCTCTCAAACAGACTTGTGCACCAACTACCAACGTACGCTGACCACTCCGAAACACTATGCATACGTGAAGATTTCGGAGGGGTGCAACCGTTTCTGTTCATATTGCGCGATACCGCTGATAACAGGACGGCATACCTCGCGCCCAATGGAGGAGATATTGGACGAGGTACGTTGGATGGTGCAACAGGGAGTGAAAGAGTTTAACGTGATTGCCCAAGACTTATCCAGTTACGGATTAGACCTTTACAAGGAGCACAGGTTGGCGCAGTTGGTGGATGAAATGGCACAGATTGAAGGCGTGGAATGGATACGTTTGCACTATGCCTACCCTACTGATTTCCCGATGGACTTACTGCCCGTAATGGCAAAGCATGAGAATATATGCAAGTATCTGGACATCGCGTTGCAACACTGCTCTAACCACATGTTAGGATTGATGCGACGCCATATCACACGTGCCGAACAAGATGCATTGATTGCCAGAATTCGCCGCGAAGTACCAGGAATTTGCATCCGCACCACTTTGTTGGTGGGGCATCCAGGAGAGACAGAAGAGGATTTCAAAGAGTTGTGCGATTGGGTGCAAGAGATGCATTTCGACCGTATGGGGGCATTTGCATACAGCGACGAGGAAGGTACCTACGCCAATCTGCACTACCACGATGATATTCCACAAGAAGAGAAAGAACGCCGCGTAGCAGAGGTGATGAGCCTGCAGCAGTCGATTTCATCGGATATTCTGAGTAAAATGATAGGTACGCAGCAGCGTGTTATCATTGACAGAAAAGAACAAGACTACTATGTCGGACGGACACAATATGACTCACCGGAAGTGGATTGCGAAGTGCTGATTCGTGCAGACAAACGACTGAAAACAGGAGATTTTTACATAGTGACAATAACCAAGGCAGAGGACTTTGACCTCTACGCAACAGTATGACAACCAAGGATTTAATCAACAACATTGCCCATACTACCTCGATGACAAAAACACGCACCGAGGAACTGATGAATGCCACCATAGCCGTGCTGCAGAAAGAACTGCTGGCAGGTGCCAGTGTGCAACTGCAAAATTTCGGAACATTGGAAATGAAACGCCGAAACGCCCGTACCATCGTACTGCCCAAGACGGGAGAACGTACCGTTGTGCCGGAGAAAATGCAGTTGGTGTTTAAGGCAAACCAAGTGTTGAAAGACCAACTGAAAGATGCGTGAGAAGTATGGCAAATGAGAAGATTACATGGAGCGAATTGCGCGCAGCAGTAGCGCGTATGTCGGGAGGCTCAGTGGCAGAGAGCGGTGCATTTCTGGAAGCACTAATAGGGGCTGTTACAGAAGGATTAAAAGAAGATAAATCGGTACGAATCAAAGGGTTAGGGACATTCAACCTTAAACCTGTCGCTCCTCGCAAAAGCGTGAATATCGCTACGGGGGAGACATTTGTGATTGAAGGATATAACAAACTGACTTTCAATGCAGAAGCCTCGTTGAAAGAGAGTGTGGAGAAACGCATTGAGACACCGAAAACAGAAGAAATGCTGGCAGAATTGGCTAATGACCCTATTCACAAATTAGGTCAGCAAGCCGATGAAATCGTGGATATTCTGGCAGATTTAGGACAGAGCCCCAAAGAAAAAACGGAGCCTGTACAAGAGCCGGAAAGTGAAGAAGAAGTCCTCCAAGAAGAAGTGCAAACAATTGAAGAACAAGATGTTGCGCCGATTAAAGAGGAGATTGAAGAAGAAATTAAAGAAGAAATTAAAGAAGAGATTGCGGAAGAAGAGGCTGAAATTTTGGAAGAGGCTCCCATTTCACCTCAGGAAAAAGATTCGGCAGAAGAACAGCCGACAGAAACTGTTGATACATTGGAAAATACAGAAACAACAGAAGAAATAACACATACAACAGAACAGACTATGAACAAAACAGAACAAGCAACCAATGAGGTACACACTGAGCCGAAGATTGCAGGCAAGAGCAAGTGTACCACGATGGCAGGATGGATAGTAGCCCTTGTATTGCTACTTATTTTGTGCGGATTTATCTACTATTTCCGCGCTCCTATAGGGCAATGGTGGGAATGCTTCAGGGACTGCCAACCACCAGTGACAGAAGAAGTTGCCCTCATTGCAGAAGACATGGCAGAAGAACCAGCCGACACCATTGTACCGTTGGCAGAACAACCTCGCGAATACACCCAATTCATCGGGGAAGAGACCGTTTCATTTGGAAGCCGACTGACCTGGATTGCTCAAAAATACTACGGTGAAAAAGATTTGTGGGTATTCATCTATGAGGCAAACAAGAGTTCCATAAAGGCTCCGAACTATCTGCAATACGGACAAAAAATCATGGTGCCACAATTGGATGAACGCCTCAAAGACTTGTCAGACCCCGAGACACGCCAATTGGTGGACGATTTGACAAAGAAATATCTGCAGCAGCAATAAGATTTGGCAGAAGATGTCATACATATTCACGGTGCCCGTACACACAACCTGAAGAATATCTCGGTGGATATTCCGAGAAACAAGTTGGTGGTGATTACGGGCGTGAGCGGTAGCGGCAAGTCGTCGCTGGCGTTTGACACGTTGTTCGCAGAGGGGCAACGCCGCTATGTGGAGAGCCTGAGCGCATACGCGCGGCAGTTCCTCGGGCGTATGCAGAAGCCCGATGTGGACAGCATTGACGGTATTCCACCCGCCGTGGCGATTGAGCAAAAAGTGAGCAGTCGCAATCCGCGCAGCACAGTGGGTACGGTCACGGAGATTTATGACTATATGAAACTATTGTTCGCGCGCGCGGGACACACCATCTCGCCTATCAGCGGACAAGAAGTGAAACGCCATACGGTGCATGATGTGGTGGAGTGCTTGCGCGAACAAGCCGTGGGTACAAAAGTGCTGCTACTCTCCCCTATCATTACTGATAATCAGGCACTTGCGGACAAACTGAATGTTTGGCAACAGCAAGGATTCTCACGTCTGTACCGCCTCAACGAAGACGGCAGCGGCGACACGTTGCGCATCAATTCCACCACACTACAAAGTGCCGACCACACCTATTTATTAGTAGACAGGGTGGTGGCAGACGGTGAGCAGGCTACACTCAACCGCTTTGCGGACTCCGTGCAAACGGCTTTTTTTGAAGGAAAAGGTGAATGTCTGCTTCAAGTCACCCCACCCAATGCAGCGGCAGAAGTACATACATTCTCCGAACGTTTTGAGGCGGACGGCATTACGTTTGTTGAGCCATCGGAACACCTGTTCGATTTCAACAATCCATTGGGTGCGTGCCCTACGTGCGGCGGATTCGGCAATGTGATTGGTATTGACCCCGATTTGGTGGTACCGGATAAGTCGCTGTCAGTATATGACGGAGCAATTGCCTGCTGGCGAGGCGAAAAGATGAGTATGTGGAACGATGCCCTCATATACAGTGCGGACAAGTTTGATTTCCCTGTCCACACGCCGTTCTACGCCCTCACGCATGAGCAGAAACAATTGATATGGACGGGCAACAAGTACTTTCATGGACTCAACGATTTCTTCCATGAGTTGGAGAGCAAGCAGTATGCCAAAATTCAGTATCGTGTGATGCTCAGCCGCTATCGCGGTAAAGCAACTTGTCCTGATTGCGCGGGACTCAGGCTTCGCAAAGAAGCACAATACGTGCAAGTGGGCGACAAGTCTATCACCAAACTCTGCCAAATGTCCATCAACGATTTGGCGGAGTGGTTCAAGGCATTGCAACTGTCTCAAAACGAATTGCTTGCCGTACAGCAGTTGCTCATTGAGATACAATCACGCCTGCAGTTTATGCAGGACGTCGGTTTGGGCTACCTGACACTCAACCGCACATCCGCCACTTTGTCGGGCGGCGAGAGCCAGCGTATCACATTGGCCAAGTCGTTGGGCAGCAGCCTTGTAGGTTCACTATACGTATTGGACGAACCCAGTATCGGACTCCACCCGCGCGACACACACCGGCTGATTCACGTGCTGAAAGAACTGCGCGACCTCGGCAACACCATTGTGGTAGTGGAACACGACGAGGAGATACAGCGCGCCGCCGACTATATCATTGAAATCGGCCCTGCGGCAGGCAGGCACGGTGGCGAAGTGGTGTATGCAGGTCCGCCAAAAATGGACGAGTACACCTACTCTCTCCCCCCTTATCATCGTCCGTGGAACAACTATATTGAGGTAGTCGGTGCAGCCGAAAACAACCTCAAAAATATCAATGTCCGTTTCCCGCTCAACGTTATGACCGTGGTGACAGGCGTGAGCGGTAGCGGCAAATCGTCGTTGGTGAGCAAAGTACTCTACCCTGCCCTGAAAAAGCACTACGGCGGTCTCGCCGAGCGCACGGGCAACTTCGGCAGCCTCCGCGGCAGTCTGCACTTGATACAAAGCGTGGAGTATGTGGACCAAAACCCGCTCTCCAAGTCCTCGCGCTCGAACCCCGTGACCTACCTCAAGGCGTACGACGAGATCCGACGGCTGTTTGCCGACCAGCAACTCAGCCGTCAAATGGGTTTCACGCCTGCACACTTCTCATTCAATACCCCCGGCGGGCGGTGCGAAGAGTGCCAAGGCGAAGGCACCATCACCATCGAAATGCAGTTTATGGCAGACATCACAATGGTCTGTGACCAATGCCACGGCAAGCGTTTCAAACAGGATGTTTTGGACGTGCAATATCGCGGCAAGAATATCTACGACGTGCTGGAAATGACTGTGAATCAAGCCATTGATTTCTTCTCGGAAGACCCTGCCTGCAAGAAAATTGTCGCCCGTCTCAAGCCCTTGCAGGATGTAGGCATCGGCTACGTGAAACTCGGGCAACCGGGTAGCACCCTCTCTGGCGGCGAGAGCCAGCGCGTGAAGTTGGCATCGTTCCTTGCACAAGAGAATGCCACCCCCACCCTCTTCATTTTCGACGAGCCCACCACCGGTCTCCATCACCGCGATATTGACGTGCTACTCAGCGCATTAAACGCCCTCATCAGCCGCGGGCACACCGTGCTCATCATCGAGCACAACCCGATGGTCATTCTTGCAGCAGACCACGTGATTGACCTCGGCAAGGAGGGCGGCGACGAAGGCGGACACATCGTGGCGGAAGGCACACCCGAACAAATCATGCAATGCCCTGACAGTTACACGGGGCAGGCATTGTATCGCATGGTACACACTAACATATAACCAACATATAACTATCCTATAACAAAATCAATGGTTAGCGTTGAGCATCTCTGCATAGAATTTTCGTCACGCCCCGTCTTGGACGACATCTCCTTCCTCATCAACCCGAAGGACCGCATCGCCCTTGTCGGCAAGAACGGCGCGGGCAAATCCACCCTTCTCAAACTCCTCGCAGGCATCGAGCACCCCACTTCGGGGCGTATCTCGCGCGATGCCGACCTCACCATCGGCTACCTGCCGCAGGTGATGATGCACATCGACGGGCGCACCCTCCGCGAGGACGTCATGCAGGTCTTCCACGACGAAGACCCGCAAGAGCAGGCGCGACACATCGCCGAGATGGACCGCACCATCATCGGACTCGGCTTCGAGCGCAAGGACTTCGACCGCCCCTGCTCCGAGTTCTCCGGCGGCTGGCGTATGCGTATCGAACTTGCCAAGATTCTGTTGCAACACCCTGACCTGCTGCTTCTTGACGAGCCGACCAACCACCTCGACATCGAGTCTATCCAGTGGCTGGAGGACTTCCTCCGCACCAACAACAGTGCCCTCGTCCTCGTCAGTCACGACCGCGCGTTCATCGACAACGTCACCACGCGCACCATCGAAATCACCCTCGGGCGCATCTACGACTACAACGTCAACTACAGCCATTTCCTCGAACTCCGCCGCGAGCGGCACGAGCAGCAGGTGCGCGCCTACCTCAATCAGCAGAAGATGATTCAGGAAACCGAAGAGTTCATCGAGCGTTTCCGCTACAAACCCACCAAGTCCGTGCAGGTGCAGTCGCGCATCAAGCAACTCGAAAAACTCGAGCGCCTTGAGGTGGATCAGGAGGACACGTCCCGTCTGAATCTGCGATTTCCGCCTGCCCCGCGCAGTGGCGACTTCCCGCTCATCGTGGAGGACCTCCGCAAGGATTTCGGCACGCACACCGTCTTTTCCGGCGTCACGTTCACCATTCGCCGCGGCGAGAAAGTGGCTTTCGTCGGCAAGAACGGCGAGGGTAAGACCACCCTCGTGCGCTGTATCATGGGGCAACTCGACTACATGGGCACGCTCCGCCTCGGGCACAACGTCAAAATCGGCTATTTCGCGCAGAACCAGGCCGCGCTGCTCGATGGCGAACTCACCGTCTTCCAAACGATTGACAACGTGGCAGTTGGCGACATTCGCACGCGCATACGCGATATTTTAGGTGCCTTTATGTTTGGCGGCGAGGCATCCGAGAAGAAGGTCAAGGTACTCTCCGGCGGCGAGCGCAGCCGGTTGGCGATGATTCGCCTGCTGCTGGAGCCCTGCAACCTCCTCATTCTCGACGAGCCGACCAACCACCTCGACATGCAGTCCAAGGACGTCCTCAAGGCAGCCTTGCGCGATTTCAACGGCACCGTCATACTGGTCAGCCACGACCGCGACTTCCTCGACGGGCTGGTCAGCAAGGTCTATGAGTTCGGCGGCGGCAAGGTGCGCGAGCACCTCGGCGGCATCTACGACTTCCTCCGCGCCAAGAAAATCGACAGCCTGCAAGAGTTGGAGCGCAAAAATCCAACAGCGCAGCGGTCTGACAGCGATAGCGGTCTAACAGCACAGCGGTCTGACAGCGACAGCGGTCCGAACGGCGGCAGTGCCTCCTACGCCGCCCAAAAGGCTGCCTCTGCTGCCCGCCGCAAGCGCGAAAAGCAAATCGCGGACATCGAAGCCGCCATCGCACGCCTCGAACAAGAGCAATCGGACATGGAAACCCTCCTGGCCGACCCTGCCAACCAGACGCCCGACAACTTCCAGCGCTACGACCACATCAAGCGCGAAATCGAACAGCGTATGTATGAATGGGAAATCCTCAGCGAAGACGCGTGATTTATGCAAACATTTATTAACGGATTTCGCCGCAACACCCTCGGGTCAAACAGCATAGGATAAGCAAGGGATAAGCAGAGGATAGGCTACCGATAGACAACCGATAAAACGACAATAATCTAACAAAACTTCACACTTTTAGCACCCTGCCGCAAGGCACCTGCCCACCAAGTATGAACGAGATAATTGACTACATCAAATCATTCCTGCTCTATGGCGACACCACCGCCGCCGCGCAGGTCGGCTACACCGCGGACACCGCGCAGTGGAGCCGTTACCGTGTCGTCATCATGCCCTGCGGACACCTCGGCGCCGACCTCGTCATGCCCGACTTCGCCCACCCCGAAGTGGAGCGTATCGGCGACACCCTCGTCGTTCATACCGACTTGATTTACAACACGTTCTTCTTCGTTTCGCGTGCCGAAGAACTCCTCACTGCCGACCGTGACGAGCACGGTCGCTTCACGGCAAAGAACTCCGTCTTGGGGCAGAACAACCGGCTCCTCATCCCTATCGTGGACGAATACGCCCGATTCCTGATGAAACTGCTCGAACTGCCCCTGCCCGACGCAGGTTTCAGCCATATCTACCTCACCCACGATGTGGATACTATTGAGCATTTCCGCCACTTCCGCGGAGCCGTCGGGGGCATCCTCCGCGGGCAATGCCAACAGGTGCGCACCGCCCTGCGCAGCCTCCACGGCGACCCCGCCTACACGTTCCCGTGGCTCATCAATCAGGACAGGCTGCTGCCCGACGCCACACGCATATATTTTATAAAGTACACGCACGGGCGCGCGTACGACTACCCGCAGTACGACCTGCAAGGACGTGATTATCACCATGTTGCCAACCTGCTCCGTCACAGCGGCGCATTGCTGGGCTTGCACTCGTCCTACTACGGCGACCTGCCCTCTACGGACGTGAATGCCACGCTCGCTCCCGCAATCCCCGACTGGCGGTACCACCGCAGTCACTATCTCCGTTGCTCCATTGACCAGATGCAACGCCTTGCCGACGCGGGCATAACGGACGACTTCACCATGGGTTTCCCCGATGCTGTCGGTTTCCGTCTGCAGACCACCCGCCCCGTCCGTTTCATAAATCCCAAAACCATGAGGCTCACTCCCCTTACCTTCCACCCCCTCACCGTCATGGACTGCACACTCAGTGCCGAACGCTATATGCATCTGCCCGAAGACGAAGCCTTCTTCGAGTGCGAGCGGCTCTTCGACAAAGTGCACCAGAACAGCGGTGAAATCGTACTTCTCTGGCATAACACGAGCATCACCCCCACCACCTACCACCGCTCTTTGTACCCCCAACTCCTCACCCTTCTCGCATAGTAGCATGCCCTACCGTATCCTCATAGTATCTGATCCTTATGGCAAACCGTCATACGCACCACGGTTACGCTTTCTTTGTGACTATTTAGTGAAACGCGGCTATCAGCCTGTCGTCTATACCGAGCAGTTCCAATCCCACGACTTCCCGCATACCTACCCCATCCACGAGAAACCCCTCTACTATCACCACTCGTGGCAATGGGTCATCTATGCCTTTTGGTCGCTGCTCACCGATTGGCGCAACAGGCAGTTCTCGCGCTGGCTGCGCCGGCAGGTGCAGAACCAAGTCTTCGACCTTGTCTTTTGCACTACCTTTTCCACGTTCCCCCTTCGCGCCGCCCTCGACGTAGCGCGCGAACACCATATCCCTCTCTTTGTCGATATCCGCGACTTGGACGAACAAGTGCCTGATGCACAATACCAAGCCCATCGCCAATGGTGGGCACGACCATTCCGCAAGATTTATCGCAATGTCAATATCCGCCGACGCAACCGCGTCCTGTGCCATGCCGACTACATTACCACCGTTTCTCCATGGCATGTGGATTTTTTGCGCCACTTCAACGCTAATGTCCACCTTATATACAACGGCTACGACCCAACGCAATTCTACCCGCAAGATATACCGTCCGGAGAGTTTCTCATCACCTATATCGGACGTATCTATGAGTTCCAAAACACCTCGCTTATTGAGCAGGCTGTCCGCGAACTAGCCCTGCCAGACTTGCATTTGAACTTTCACACACCCGAGTGTAACCCTATTCCTATCAACGCTGTGGGCGATGAAATCAGGCGAAGTAGCATTTTATTGGTGCTAACCAACCCTTCGGCGCACGGTATGATGACCACCAAGTTCTTTGAGGCACTCGGTTGCGAAAAGCCTGTTTTATGTTTGCCATCCGATGAGGGCTGTTTGGCACAAACAATCCGTGAGACCCATGCAGGCTTGGCCTCGTCTGACCTCAATGAAATCAAGGCTTTTATGATGGACAAGTATCACGAATGGCAAGCCAATGGTTTTACCCGTCAACCCGTTACCGATAAGCAGCAATTCTCCCGCCAACATCAGGCGGAGCAGTTCGAGCAACTATTTCTACCATTTCTCCACAGATAATCATGCCCGTAATCAGCGTCATAGTACCCGTTTATAATGCCGAGCCCTACTTGGCACAATGCATTGAGTCGTTGCTCTGCCAGACACACCGTAACCTGCAGATTATCCTCGTCAATGACGGCTCTACGGACAACAGTCCGGCAATTGCAGAACGGTACACCCGTGCCGATGCGCGCGTGGAACTGTACACACAGCCTGACTTGGGGCAGTCTGCAGCACGCAACAACGGTATGCTTCACGCCACGGGTGACTACATCTCTTTTATCGATGCCGACGACTACATTGATGCCGGTTTCTACCAAACACTCCTCCAAGCCTGCCAACCAGACACCGACATCGTACAAATAGGCTACCGTCGTGTGCAAGAGGGCAAAGTGCTCACCGAGCAGTGTCCTCGTACGTTCTTCCAGTTCACATCACCTTGCATGAGGCTCTATCGGCGCGACTTTCTCACATGCCACCGCCTGACCTTCACCGAGGGCATGATTTACGAAGACGTGCTCTTCTCCATCGACCTTTGGAGTGCGTACCCGACCTACCGTATGGCACACTATACGGGTTACAACTACCGCTTGAATCCCCATTCCACCACTGCCGCACGCAACCGTCAGGCAGAGCAGACCCTTTTCGCTGCCCTGCGCCAACGATATGCCGCCGCACACGATATACGGCTCAAGGGGTTGATTGCCTATACCTGTATCCGACTGAAATTACATTTTGCATACCATGAATAACGAACACATCCTTCAACTCCTGCATCAGGAGGTTATCCCTGCCATCGGTTGTACCGAACCGATAGCAGTCGCACTCTGTGTGGCACGTGCCACCGAACTGCTCGGAGCCGAACCCGACCGCATCACCGTGCATCTGAGCAAGAATATCTACAAGAACGCCATGGCGGTAGGTATTCCCAACACGGGCATGACGGGACTTCCCATAGCCATCGCCTTGGGTGCCACCGTCGGCAAGTCCGAGTATAAACTCGAGGTATTGCGCGATGCCACACCCGATGCCGTAGCCTACGCGCGCGCATATATGGAGCGTGTGCCCGCCGACATTCAGGTGGACGCCGATGCGCCCGATGTCCTCTATATCCGTGCCGAAGTGTCCAAGAACGGCATCTCCGCCCACGCCACTATCCAAGGCGACCACACCCGTTTCGTCGAAGACACCCAATGCGAAGCCAACAACGCGCAGCCAACAACGTGCGAAACAACAACCAACGCGGAGCCACTAACGTTGCGTACCGTTTACGACTACGCAACCACAACGCCATTGGACTCCGTCCAATTCCTCTTGGATGGCGCGAAGATGAATGTCTGCGCGGCAGAAACATCCTTCACGGGTTCTTACGGTCACGGTCTCGGACGTTTGCTGCACATCACCCCCGACACACCCAATGCCGCTATTGAGGCATTGTTTGGCAATACGCTGTTCACCAAAATCATCAGTTACACCTGTGGCGCATGCGACGCACGTATGTCGGGAGCCATGGTGCCGGTGATGAGCAACTCGGGCTCGGGCAATCAGGGCATCTCCTGCTCCGTGCCCGTCTATCTCTACGCACAGGAGAACCACTGCACCGAAGAGCAGACGCTCCGCGCGCTCACCCTCAGCAATCTCACTGTCATCTACATCAAGCAGTCGCTCGGTCGCCTCTCCGCACTCTGCGGCTGTGTGGTAGCAGCCACAGGCTCAGCGGTCGGCATCACCTACCTCATGGGTGGCAACTACACCGAAATCACCTACGCAATCAAGAACATGATTGCCAACATCTCCGGCATGATTTGTGATGGAGCCAAACCGGGCTGTGCCCTCAAGGTCACCAGTGGTATCTCCACCGCCATCATGAGTGCTTTCCTTGCCATGCAGCATTCGTATGCCGACAGCACCGAAGGCATTGTCGAGGAGGACATCGACCGTACCATACGCAACCTCACCCGTATCGGGCACGACGGCATGACGCAGACGGACGACCTCATTCTCGACATCATGACCCACAAGCAGCAATAAAGCAGCAACTAAGCAACAATAAACCAGTCATATATGATTACAATAGAGCAACTAAAAGACATTCAACAGCGCGCTGACAAACTCAAGCAATACCTGTCCATCGACGAGAAGCGCGTCCAACTCGAGGAAGAAGAACTGCATACCCAGGCCCCGGGCTTCTGGGACGATGCCAAAGCCGCAGAAGCGCAGATGCGCAAGGTCAAGGGCATCAAACGCTGGATTGACGGATACGAGGGCGTGCGCTCATCCGTGGAGGAACTGCAACTTGCCTTCGACTACTACCGCGAGGAACTTGTGACAGAGGAAGAGGTGGATGCTGCTTATGCCCGCGCACTGCGTGAGGTGGAGGACCTCGAGATGAAGAATATGCTTTCGCACGAGGAGGACCAGATGCCTGCGGTGCTCAAGATTGTAGCGGGCGCGGGGGGCACCGAGGCGCAAGACTGGGCGGAGATGCTCATGCGTATGTATCAGCGTTATTGCGAGAAGCACGACTACAAGGTTACCGTTGCCAACCTGCAGGAGGGCGACGAGGCGGGTATCAAGACCGTAACCTTCAACATCGAGGGTGACATGGCGTACGGCTACCTCAAGAGCGAGAATGGCGTACACCGCTTGGTACGTGTCAGTCCCTATAACGCACAGGGTAAGCGGATGACGTCGTTTGCGTCCGTATTCGTTGTGCCGCTCATCGACGACTCTATCGAGATAGAGGTCAACCCCGCAGGCATCAGTTGGGATACTTTCCGTTCCAGCGGCGCAGGCGGACAGAACGTCAATAAGGTCGAGTCGGGCGTACGGTTGCATTACAAGTTCGTCAACCCGCTTACCAATCAGCCTGACGAAATCGTAATCGAGAACACGGAAACGCGCGACCAACCGAAGAACCGCGAGAACGCTCTCCGTCACCTCCGCAGTCAGTTGTACGAGTTGGAGTTGGAGAAGCGGCGACAGGCAGCGGCGAAGGTCGAAGCGGGTAAGAAGAAGATTGAGTGGGGTTCCCAAATCCGCTCCTATGTCTTCGACGACCGCCGCGTCAAGGACCACCGTACCAACTACCAGACTTCCAATGTCAATGCCGTCATGGACGGCGACCTCGACGCTTTCATCAAAGCCTACCTCATGGAGTTTCCCGAGTAGTTGTCTGACTATATATAAATCTGATTAGAAAGAGGTTCCCGCATCATACGGAAACCTCTTTCTGCTTATTGCACCGACCACATGCCTCTTTCAATTATATAGAGTTGAAAATATTTAGTTGTCGGGAAAGGGTGCTAACGCTATTTCTTAGTTGTTATTTTGAGTACTTGCCGTTGGTTGTCGATTTCGATTTTGCCGAGGCGTTGGAGGACGGACTGCCCGAGGAGCAAAGGAGCGCGCTGGTTGCCTACCACAGAGGCACGGACGGCTTTCAGTTCCAGACCGCCAAAGTCAATCTTCTGCAAGATGATGTTCGTGCCGATGGAGATGCTGCCGTCGGCAGTGATATACGCCGAGTTGCCCACAATGTCTTTCTTGCTCAAGTAGCCGTTCTTGTACATAAAACTTGCCTCCGTCTGCGAGATAGACACATCGCTGGCACCCGTGTCAAAAACAAAGGTCAGCGGCAGTCCGTTGATGGAGCACTTGACTGTGGTTACTCCGTTGGCCGCCGAGAAAGGCACCTCCACTACGCGCTCTGTCTGCACGGCGTCTTGTGTGGTGGAGTCCAAACGCAGGATACGATTCCGTACGCGGGCTTCATAGACAGCCAACAGGCTATCGAAACGCGCACCGTGGATATTGCGGAAGTCTATATCGCGGCGGGCATAGGCATACTGCGCATGGTTGCGCTCAAGGTCTTGCGCCAGCAGACGGAATGCGTCCTCAGTCTTGCCCTGCAAAGCATACAGACAAGCGGCATCGTAAACCTCCTCGTGCGCAAGGCTGTCTGCCACCACAATGCTGTCCATCTTATGCGTAGCCAATGAGTCCTGCCCCATAAAGTGCAACGCGAAGCAAACAGCACCGTTATCGCCTTTTATTGCTTTCTCGAAGTCCATTCGTGCTGCCAATGTGTCGCCCGCCTCCCAATAGCAGCGTCCGCGCATATAGTTCAGATATGACTGCGGGGCAAGGGCAACCGCCATATCGTAGTCCTCTATCGCTTTCTGGTATTGCCCCGAGAACAGGTAGGCTTGTCCGCGGTCGTTGTAATAACCGGCATTGGCAGGCTCTTTCTCTATGATTGTATTCAGGTCGCGGAACATCTGCGCAGTGCTATCCATATTGGCATAGATTTCTGCCCGCGTCTCCAGATAGTCGTAATACGTGCTATCTGCCTCCATAGCCAGATTGATGGAGCGGAGAGCCCTCTCGAAATCGCCCAACTTACTATAAGCCCCCGCCCTGAAACTTTCCGTATATTGCTGCGGAACGATACCTTCCAGTTTGTCTGCTGCACGCAATATGCCCTCATAATCGTGGTCATCGCTAATTACATATATCTCGCAATACACCCAGTTGGGGTCGTTGGGTGCCAGCCGTTGTTTTACACGGAACTCCGTCAGCAGGTATTGGCGCAAAGCGGGAGGAAGGGCATCAAGCAAATTGAGGGATTCATGATTCATCGGAGTTTTCTCAAGGCTTGCCACTATATGCTTGGCGGCATCCTCATACTTGCCCAAGTGTTTCTCTGCATCGGCACGTGCTGCCAACGTCTGATAGTCGGATTCCAACTTGTCGGCTTTCTCGAATATGGTGAGCGCATCGGTGTAACGCTTGGCAAACATATAGGTCTGTCCGAGCATATAGAGCCACTCCACGGAATAGGGTTCTGTCTCTGCTGCCTTTTGGAAATCCGCTGCCGCCATATCGTAGTTGTGCAGATAGCCGTAATACCGTCCGCGAAAGTCATAATACTTGGTGTTCTCAGGTGCAAGGCGGATGGCTTCGTTGAAGCAGTGCAGTGCCTGTACGGTGTCCGTCAGATAGTAGCCGTAGGTGGTTCCCATGCGTGTATAGACATACGCGCGGTCCGCCTTGGCGTTCTTGGGCAGATATTTCAGCGCATCATTGGCTGCATGGAGAGTGTTGCCTATCTCGTCGCGTTGCAGGTAGGCAAACGACAGCCACATATAGGCGTAGCCGTTCTTCGGGTTTTCGGCTAACTCCTTTTGCAGGACGGAGATGCCCTCTGCGTAGTCCTCGTTGTTGATTAGTTCTTTTCCGCGCTGGTAGTTGTACGAGGTCGGTTCCTGCGGTTGCTTGGCAAAGGTTGCCGTGTAGCCCATAACGGCTGCCACGAGAATAAATAAAAGTCGTTTCATATTGGTTGTTATTATTTGTTTATCGGTTTATGAGTTTATTCGTTTATGGGTAGTTGAGATAGTTAAGGCAACAGGGGCTTGTGCGTATTGTTGTCCTCGGAGTTGCCCGGATGTTGCTTCTTGAGTTGGGCGATGTAATCCAGTTCGTGCTGGGCATAGTCGTGCGACGGGGCATGGTCCAGCAAGGATTTGAATACATTCTCCGCGTCATCCAGTTTGTTGCAGTTGATAAGTGCGTACCCGTAGCGGCGTTGCAGAAAGGCGTAATAGTTGGCAAGTTGTTCACGGCGCTGCACATTCTCTTCCGTGCCGCTTTCGTCGCTATTGTCAATCTCCTTGACCAATCGCTCTATCTGTTCTTTTTCTAACGTCAACTCACGGAAGATACGTATGTCTTCGCTATTGGCCAAGCAGTTGAAATACTCCGAGGAATAGTCGATTCTATTTTGTGAATGCGCCAAACTCAGATAGTAGAACGCCATCTCATACTGACGCAGGTCGGTGTAGCAATAGCCAAGGTCGTAGCAGAGACTAAAGAATAGACGCCTATGCTCATCCGATGAACTGAAGAAGTTATGCCGCATGGTATTGAATAGCGGAGTGAGTGCAATGACAGCCTCTGTGAAACGCTTCTCCAACACCAACTGATGACCATACTCATACAAAGCCTTGATATTGCCGGTTTTCTTCTGTATCTCACTGCGTAGGCGGTAATGTTCCAACGTCTTTTCCGCATCGCGGTCGTACGTCAGCAGTACGGACAGAGACTGAGGGATATAGGCTCCTTCGGGCATATCGTGCTGCAGGTTGTCGTAGGGTACCATAAGTGCCGTCAGGCGGATATAGATAGTATCCTTGTTGTCCGATACGGGGTGCAATGTGAATGTATAGTGACGGAAGGTGGTCTCGAGGCTGAGGACAGCAGGAGTGGTCCGCATTTGTGCTTCAGCCCCTTCGCCGTCTATCATGGTGGAAAACACATTGAAATGCGCTATCTTGTCGCGCTGCACGATTTGCTCTGTCTCGGCATCACGGACGACGGTCATGGAGAGCATATCTTCCACTTCCTCTTCCTGCCTGAAGAAGATGGTCATCAAATGCCGGAGGTCTCCTACTCGCGGCAGATTTTGTGCATTGGCATGGAACGGCTGCTGGTGTGCGATTTCGCCTTCCAGTATCATCTGTTGTTCACGCCGGCGGCGGATGATGTCTTCTTCGGACGGCACATGGGGGTTGTTAAGCATATCGCGAGCCTTGCCCGCTATGAGAAAACACGCTTTTATATAAAACTCCAATAATTGTGGAGTCGGATTAAAAATATCTGCATCAATGTGCACACTTAAACGATTGTCATCTTCGTACGTGTAAACAAGTTTGCCATACCGATAGTTATAATTCAGTTCTTCACACATATCTCTAACAGATTGCAAATTTTGAGTTGTATATGGTTTTGTGATAAAACCAGAGAGACTTAGCAACAAGGTATCGTCATAGCGTTGGTCTATGTAACAGGTGAAAGTCCCTCCTTGATAGAGAAATTTGTAATTCCTATCTCCTTCGTCTTCTTCAACGAGAGTACATTCACAACGTTTCTCTTCACAAAACGCTTTAAACACATCCTCTGCGGTCTTATAGTCCGTATCTGTTTGATTTTCTGTATCTTTATTCTCCATACTTATTGGTGCATCCTTATGCTCAAACCTGTTTCCCATACTATTCATACGGTTTCTTAGAGTGGCGTTCTCGCTTTTGGTTCTTTTAATGATGTGCTGCATGACCAAGATAGTAATCAGTCCTGCAACAAAAATGATGATTCCGATAATAAATGTGGTCATAGTGGTTGTATTTATGTATTATTTACTGATTCGACTGCAAAGGTACTATATGTGTGTGCCAAAACGCGGCGCACATAGAAAATAAACAGCCTAAAAAGGGTCATTCATAATTGACACGCTTCTATATATAACGCAAAAAAGGGCAAAAAACTACACTTTCCAACAAGAAAAATTGCATTTTCTTTGTAAGTGACTGATTGATAGCACTCATTATTTCTCCCATTTTGATACAGAAGACTGAATCCGATTGCAAAGATAATACACAAATCAACATTTTGCAACGATAACAATCAATGAAATGCAAGAAAAATCATTGATAGTTGTCAAAAAACGAGACGTGCATACCTATCGACTTCTATGCAAATTGCAGTTCCAATTGGCAAGCCACAGGAACACGTTGCATACTGGCAGAATACAAATCTACTACATCTTCAGCAAAGGTTCGCGCATAGTCCATAAAACGACGGCGAAACTGCTGCTTGTCTTTCCATGGATAATGCGTCAGCACTTCTATGCCATCTGATAGTTGCATTTCTATCAGAGTGTTATTTCCCTTTTGTGTCGTAGGCATAAGATGTGCAAAAGTAGCATTTACACTCATTGCATAATCCCATGCACGAGATGACATCCGAAAGCCATCTACATTCTTGACACACCATAGGATATACTTAGGTGCTTGTAATAAAATAGTCTGCAAAGCATACCCCCTATACTTTCCGAATTGCAGAGAATCCGTCAATTCATATATGTGTGAATGTTTCATTTTCAGTGCATTTTTAATGAATGATACCCACACGTTTTGCCCAATCCAATGCTGCTTGGCGGCTTTTTTCAAAATAGCATTTATCCAACATGTCTGCCACTTGCCTTCTTACATCCGACATATCCACAGCCAGATCATCACGAATCGCAGAATCCGCAATGACATTAGATAAGTGCTCTTGAACAAGGGATACTACCAATTGGCGGCTATAGTGCGTATTCTTTGGCACAGGGATATTGCATATCTCCAGACCTGATTCCTTATCTCGCACCTGTATGCCGCAGAGAAACATACAAGCCGTTCCCTCCACAATGCCTTCGATAATCAGTAGTCCATTTGTATTACGGATTCCAACTTGGTAGTTAAAGCCCGACTTTGCTAAAAAAGATTGTATAATAGACAGACCTGTACTTGCACTAATGGCTACCGGAGTGGCTGTGGCGTTTGTTTGAAGCATTTGATTTACCATATTATTCTGCATCAATCCGTGATACCTGCGGTTTATGTGGTTATTCTTGTTTGATGGCACAAAAGTATTGCATAAGTGTGCAACCTTTTTGCACAAGAGATTAAAAGCCTATTGCTCTGACACTTTTCTGTAACTCTTGCACTTGGTTCTTCTCAAAGGCATTTGCTATCAAATTGGACAGGGCATTCTTTACCTCTAATTGGTTGAGCAGCCGATTCTGACTCTTGGCCTCTTTCAAAATTAGTTCTTCCAATAAATTGGATGTTAGGCGTTTTATCAGATCTTTGCTATAGAATGCGCCGCCATACATTGGGTATTTCTTTTCTGCAAGCAATGTCTTCGTATGGAGATCATAAATTTGAAGACCATTGAGAAATGTTGCCGAATATCCTACACCCACATCCTCCTTTATGAGTAGTCCTTCTACGAAGCGTACGGCATTGAAATAAGTGTTGCCTATAAGGGAAGTATATCCGTTTCCGACAAGAGCATTCATCGGTTGCGAGTAACTGAAACTTGCCGGAGTGGCGAGTCCAAAACTGCGGAAAAGTGCGATATCATTTGTCATACATTTGGTGCGTCATATCCGTGCCGCTTGCGGTTTTAGTGGGTTGTTTCTAATTTCGTCTGCAAAAGTACTGCCTAACTGTGCAATGGTTCTGCACAATCAGGCAGCAACGTTAGTCAATGTTCCAATATGCTTCGGGGTCTCCCTCAAATGCCGCATCAATGTCGTCATCCGAGAATCCTTCCACATCGTGTGCATACGAACCTGCATATTTGTCGCGGCTGTAGTATTCGTCGTCATCGTAGTACATAAGTTTACACCTCCTTTCATTTTGACGATGCAAAGGTAGTGCTTTAGAGTGCAACCTTTTTGCACAAAAAAGAGACTGTCCAACAAATACTGTTAGGCAGTCTCACCATTGAAATTATTCTCTATTCTAACTCTATTCTATATTATTAGCAACTAACCAATCACTATCTGGTCTGATAACTAAACGTGCATTACTATATGCCAACTCCAATGGGAGTATTGTTTGCCCTTGGTATGAGCCAGAACTTTTTTTCTCTATCACAAGTGCAATGTCTATCTTATCTTCATCAACAAGTGCAAGTGGTAATAGTAATGAAACTATATTTCTCGTGGGATAATACATCGGAATAGCAGTTTTAAAATTCCACTCAACACGTTTCATTGCTATTTTAAGAGCATCCTTTATGCGATTCTGTATTATGCGGAATGTTTTATCATCGTCTTCAATTGCTTTTGCAAAAGATTTATAATATGCTCTTCTCTCCATTTCTTCCATTCCATCTGTATCACGTATTACAAAATTGTTTGGCTTATTTTCTATCAAAAAATTTATAGGTAACCTACTGACATTGTCTAAAATAATATGCTCCCAATCCATATTGGGTTCAGATTGGCCATCATAAAAATAGTCACTAACGGAATCTGCATACTTTGCTCGTTCGGGAAGGGGATTAAAACAATCCACCAATGTTTTTCCTTCTCTTTTTTGCCCTGCGACGCAGAAATCAATAAAATACCACTCTTGCCCATTATTCTGAACTTTATTATTCTTTCCAAACAGGGCATAAATAGGGTCGTATAACTTATTAACAAGTCCAGTATTGAACGCAGCGTAGTTCGTGCTACACATCACTTTATTTTCTTTCATCAGCCGGACAAATGTATACTTAAGATAATTTGACAGAATTGGATATGGATATGATGGATTTTGTCTTTCGTAATACCAACGTTCTTCTAATGCCAAGTTTTTTAATTTTGTGATAGCAGACTGGAAATCTCCCATATAAGCCCACTGCATAAGATTGGGAGTATCATTATCACGAAAATTTTTACGTACATTAGAACGAGAAGTTGATTTCTTTTCTCTGACAGAGAACACAGGAGGTACTGAATTGTCCGCTTTTAATTCAAAAACAGATTCCATATCAGGATCAAGAAACATATCTTTTAGTTTCAAAAATCCCATAGATTTGAAATTTAAGCCCTCTTTAGCCAACTTATGTCCCACAAAAGCCAAATCAGACCATCCCGATTCTTTCTTGGATTCATTTACAATCTTTTTGATTGTTTCAATAACAATTTGTTCCATAAATAATTATATTTAAAAGTTTAACGGTGCAAAATTACGGGTTAAGTGTGCAATCTTTTTGCACAATTGGTATTAGACAACAGTATTTTACTTGTCTTTCTTTATGGCGGTTCTCGCTAACCATGGTTCAGAAGGTTCTGCAATCAAACGAGCATCATTGTATGCCTGATTCATTTCCAATATTGTTTCAGGTTTATAGTAATGGAATATTTCTCCATTTTCTCTACGTTCTTCCATTGGGGTTAGTACTAATGCAAAATCGGGTTCTTTACAATAATACCCCTTTAAATATATAGGCATTAGCAACTGTATACTTTTTTTTGTTGGCTCATATTTTGGAATAATCACTTTATAGTTCCTTTTAGCAATACTTTCTGCCAATTCGATTGCTTGAGTAAGTTTTTGCCCTTTTTCATGTGGAGCTAAATTTTGATACTCTTCTGGAAATCTAAAATCTCTATCTTCTAGAATATGCTCATCTTTTGCAATGTCAAAATCAATCATCCATTCACTATGGTAGATGATTTCATCTATCGAATTAAAGAAATGAGGTTGGGCAGGTTCGCTATTGGAAGAAAAACCGTGTCGAACTAAATCAGCATGGCTCGGAGCAAGTTTGTATTCCTTGATGTATCGTTTGCTTTTGTCAAGGATTCCTAAAATACAAAAATCCTTTCCATATTTGTTCAACAAATTTGTGGAGTAATATATTTCTGTTCTGTCTACGTTATATATTATGGCATCATCTCGACCAAGTTCATCCTTTTCATAGAATAACCTATCCAATTCGCACGCTAGATAAGATGCTAAAATAGGATGCAACCTACCCGATGTGTTATTCGAGTAATCCCAAGGTTCTGGTATTAACAAACTTTGCACCTCCGACACAAATGCATTTAGTGCATCCATATTATCAAATAAAAATCGTCCCAATTGAGGAGTGGATTTAATTTTAAGTGCATACCTCATATCTGCTTCTGTCCCCCATTCTATCCCATTCCATCTGTCTTTTCTTTTCACGAACCAACCTATAATAGGATTACTATGAGTGTCTAATAAGTTTGTTTTTATAACAGCAATAGCTGCCTTTTCTTTAGTTATAGTTTCTCCCGATTTTAATGTATTGTATCCATAACTATTGTAATATATTTCAGGAAAAACCAAGTAGTCACCATAGTGTTTCAGGTTTGGCTCAACACATATCTCAGCAAGACGCTTCCAACAATCTTCGTTGACACCTCCAATCGCATAGAGACGATCTCTGTTTCTAACCCAAACAGGTTTAGGTATAGTTTTCCAATTAATGCCCATAAAGTTAAGAGAGGTATCATATCTCCAATAATACCCATAAATAGTATCGCCTTCTTGAGTCTTGTAAGGAGTCTCAAAGCGCAATTCAAATGCGTCACATTTCTGAGATGGTTTTCCTTTTTTATCGAAGTATCTTATTTCCGGGAAGTCACTACTGACCCAACGATTAAGTTCTTCTACACTATCTATAGGGTGTTCTACATCTCCTATAAGACGGTTTAGGTTACTTAAGTTTGCATCTTGTATGCGACCTTGAATCCTTTCGTTAATTTTGAGACTATTGTTATTTGTTTTCATCTTCTTATTGTATTTTGAAGTTAACAATGCAAAATTACGGGTTAAGTGTGCAATCTTTTTGCACACTATACGATGATAGCATATTTTTTATTCTTTGAGATACCTCTTCCCGTACAGACACAGGAGAAAGTACTTCCACATCTGGACCAAAGGATAGTATTTGTTGGTAGAACTCTTTTGTCGGCTTTACCTTAATACTGATTTGGAATTTTTCCTTATCCACCATTCTTTGTGATGGGTGTAGTGGCTTGGAAACAACATAGGGGAAGCGATTCTTACTAAATGCCAAAAGGATTGGTATTGCTTCACCGTCCATTTGAGTAACACCCATCAGGTCGGCAAAGTAGTCCTCCTCAAAATCAATATCTGTCGGGATATAAGTTTGTGTTGAAAGTTCAGTAGATTTGATTCTATCCAATGCAAAATTTGTGATTTTCCGTACTCCCTTATTCTCAGTTAGCCCCAATAGAAACCATCTGCCATTATACTGTTTGATATAGTAGGGATGTACAAGCCAAACGTGTTGTTCTTTTCCAAATGGCTGATACGTGATAGACAAGCACCGCTTGTTAATAATAGCGGCAAAAATAGGACTTAGATAATCCAAACCTTCTACATAGAGATTAGTATCAAAACTAATGACATTCTCTGTATCAGCCAACGTAAAACCATATTTCTGTTGCAACTCCTCTATTATATCTTCCATCTTGTCATATTGGGGCAATCCTTGAAACTGACGCAACATCAAAAGCATTGATTTCAATTGGTTGAGTTGCAATTCATTCAAATCGTTCCGCCAAATACTAAATTTGGGGTCTGCGTAGCGATAATACCTCTTATGTCCAATTTTGCCCGGTTCTTCAAAAAGGACATTCCACTTGTCATTGCCTTCTATTTCTGCAATGTCTTTATAGATAGTACGCCTTGCTACATCGGGACAAGGAACACCTTCACGCTCCAATGCTTCCCTACATTTACTACGTAGGTCTTCGATAAAATAATATCTGCTTCTGTCGGAAAAGCACCTGTCTAACACTTGAAGTCTTACTAATTTGTTTTTATCAATTGGCATAGATTTATGGTGTGTTTGTTATTAACATATACGCATTTCAAATACGCGGTCCTACCGCTCGTTGCTCATAGGCTATAAGGGTTGATTTATCAGTTTGCACGAAGTCTTTCAACTTTGTGCTGCAAAGATAATACATTTTGCACAAATATACAAGAGTTATTTGCGATTTGGGAGTAAGTTTTATGCGCTGTTCAACTTGATTCAATCCTTGTACCATTTACCAATGGCACAACAATCGTAGAATGTTAAATATGCATCATTCATAATCCTCGCCTTGTATTCCCAACGAGCCATGGTTCATAGCACGTGCAATATCCATTTGCAGTTCCTCATCGTAGTCTTGCTGTGCCATAAAACACTGCAAGATACGATGCAACAAGTCTTTATCTATGTTTGAGGCTGCTACATGGTACACGATAGCCTCCATTTGCCGCATAAAAGTACAAGCCTGCCACGGGTAGCCGTTTTTGATAAGGAAATAAACACCCAAGGTTAAAGCCGTGCGTTTGTTTCCATCACTAAACAAATGTCCTGCACATACGCTATAGACGAGATAGGTTAGTTTATCAACAAACTCGGGATAGTACAAGTCGTTTTGTATAAAGTCTATCATTGAGCGTATGCCCGCTTCGTCACGTACCCCACCAAAGCCACCACCACTTTTGTCGATGGTTTTTGTATATACTTCCATGACCTCCTCATAGGAGATGTATTGCATAGTCTCACTCATTGTCCTCCGCTTGTTTTAGCCGTTGCAATACATCTTTGTTATCATCAAGTATTTTGTCGAAATCTACAGATTGCGCACCGATGAAACGTTCGTATTCTTCGGGTGTTACGGCTTTCAAGTATTCTGCTATGTTTCCGTGATACGCATCACGGAAACTCAAGTCCCTTGATGCCATTTTTGTGCGTGCATCTGTGATGTATGGCTTTTGCATAGGGTGTTCTGCCAGACTACTGACAATTGTCTCTACATCCGCCATGGATAGTGGCTGCCGGCCGTTTTTCTCGTACTGCTCACGTATCGCTACACCGACACCATTCTCAAAAGAAGAGACTACCAGCAGAACTTCTGCATACAACGTATGGCGCACGTTGTCATTGGTATTTAGGCGGAGGATGTCTCTATACTCCTTCGCGTTTTCACGAAAAACCGCCTTGTATATCAGGTCAGTTACTTGTGCATACTTATACGTATAATGCCCGCTTACACATTGTCCTATTGCGGAAGTCAGTGTTTTACGGTAGTTTTCTTCTGCAATTGCGGCAGGCAGGTAATTTGCATCTCGTCGATTGATAAATTTAGTACCTCCTCCTGCTCGCTGGTTGATAATGGTGATGACAATATCCAATATGAGACTGCGAACTTCCTTTGCTCTCTCACTCTCTGTCAGTAGCATGCCTATATTAAGGAAAGCGCGGAAACTGAATAGTCCGAGTTGAGTGGTTTTGCTCCCGACATTTATGACGGGAGCAAATTGTAACTTTAAGTCTTTCAGTGTTTTACCTTTACATAAAACATATCCGTTGTACTTTAATTCTGCTTCGTTTTCCTCTAAACACCGCTCTATGGTTCG
Organism: uncultured Bacteroidales bacterium; assembly: GCA_934667275.1. Classification (GTDB taxonomy): domain Bacteria; phylum Bacteroidota; class Bacteroidia; order Bacteroidales; family Paludibacteraceae; genus Colicola. The sequence goes on from CAKULK010000009.1 coordinate 54,903, forward strand.
CTCTTCTACTCCATAAAAATCCGCCACCATTTTCTTGGTGAAACGGTATTCACCCTCAAAGAGCATACCTTCTACATTGAGAGCCTTTTGAGCCTCCTCTATGGCAAAACGATTATTGAGTACATTTTGTCGCTCTATGTTTGATATTGTCAAGTCATTCATATTAATCTGTTTTTTCTGTATAATCCTCGATATTGCTGCTATATGATTATGCCATAGGCGGGATTGGTTTTAGTTGTTGATATTTTATCTTTTGCTCTGTTTGTGGAGTTGCCTCTGTGACTTTGCGCTGCAAAGTTAATACATTTGAATAGAATATGCAATAGTTGTTGATAATTTGGCTACTTGTACTCTCTATGGTCGCAGGCAGCCGATAGGTACTACAAGCACACCATCTTCGCGTTGGTATGCATATTGCCCTGTGCCGGTCAAGACCATCATAAAAGACGGAGCGTACATCTTGTCGGTGTCTATCTTCTTGGCTAGCAGGGTTAGGTTCTTAGCCCCCTCTTCTATCAATGAGTTGCCGCCCAACTTAATTTCAATCAGCCCGTAATGCCCGTTGCGCAAGTGCAGGACACTATCGCACTCCAGACCATTGTTGTCGCGATAATGGTACACTGCGCCATCCAAGGCTTCCGCATAGACGCGCAAGTCGCGTACCGCCAATGTCTCAAACAGCAAGCCTAACGTATTGAGGTCTTTTGCCAAGTCTTTCGGACCGATGCCCAATGCCGCCGTGGCAATGCTCGGGTCCACGAAATAGCGCGTGTCGGTGGTGCGGATAGCGGCTTTGCTGCGCAAGTTGGGGTTCCATGCTTCCATATCCTCGATGACGAATATCTTGCGCAGCGCATTGAGATAGGACGTAATTGTCCCGTCGCTAAGCGGTTTGCCCTCATTGGCACTCAAATCGGCGGCAATGGTGCCATTGGTGGCTTGCGAGCCTTGGTGGCGGGCATAACTACGGAGCAGTTTGCGCGTATTGGTCTCACTTCTGTCTGTTGCGTCCACCTCTATGATGTCCCGTTTGGCAACAGCGTCAATGTAGTTGTACGCCTGCCGGAGTGCCGCCCGCTCCGATTTGCCGATACTCTTGGGCCAACCTCCACGGCAAATGAGGTAACAAAGGTCATTAATCTTCAATTCATTGGCAGCCACAGCATCAAACTTTCCCTCAAACAGGTTGCCCAACGAAAGCAAGCCGTTGCTTTCACCAGACTCGTACAACGACATCGGGCGCATGTGTACCCAACCGACACGCCCTGTACCCGTATGTCCCAACAGCGATTGATTGACAGGTTCTGCACTACCTGTCAGGACAAACTGCCCGTCTTCGCCACGGCGATCCACAACAAAGCGGCAGGCATCCCAAATCTGCGGTGCTTTCTGCCATTCGTCAATGAGGCGGGGAGTGTTGCCTTGAAGCAGCACTTGGATGTTGGTTTCTGCCAAGCGGAGATAATTGCTCTTTTTCTCCGGATCGTCCATATAGATGACGCTTTTTGCTTGCTGTAAGGCGGTTGTCGTCTTGCCGCACCACTTGGCACCGTCTATCAGTACCACTCCTGCGGCTTCTAATTGCAGTTCAAGCAGTTCGTCGGCTATGCGTTTTTTGTATTCCATATCGCGTTGCGGAGTTTGTAGGTTTTACGTTGTGAAGTTTGAAGATTTTTTGTTGTGGAGTTTGTAGATTTCTTATTCCACTGCAAAGATACGGATTTATTTGCAGATGGGCAAAACTATTTACGATTTATTCCTGCGTACTTTTCATAGTACCTATCCTACAACTTGTTTTCGGTTGCAAAGATATAGAAAATATGTCCAATAGGTCGAATGGGACGAATAAGGCGAATAGGCAAATAAGGCGAACATGTCGAAGATTGCTAATAAGGAGAGAGAAGTTTGGTTCTGTTATTTAGTCTATACTATCCCAATATTTGTAAGGTTTCGCCGACAACGTAGTTGCTGCCGCCGATGAAGATGATGTCAGAAGTACCGGCAGTGGTGCAAGTGGCAGGGATAGCGGCAAGGGCAGCAGTATGGGCAGCAAAGATGGCGTCGCAGACAGAGGTGTAGGAATGGCACCAATCGGCAGGATAGTCGTTGTGCAGTTGCAGCCAAAGGGCTTGCAAGTCTTCGGCGGGAATGGCGCGATGGGTGCGAGCTTGGGTGAAATAGTAGTGCGCACGGGTAGGCATAAGGCGGAGGACGACGTCCACATCCTTGTCACTGACCATGCCGAAAACAATATGCAATGTCGCGCCTTCCCGCGACGCCAGCAGGGCTTGGAGTTGCTCGGAGACATAGCGGATACCGTGCGAGTTGTGCCCCGTGTCGCAAATCGTCAGCGGTTGCTCGCAGAGAACCTCCCAGCGTCCGCGCAGACCCGTCATGGTACATACGTGTGCAAATCCGTCAGCAACAGCCGAAGGTGATACGTGCAGCGGCGTATAGGTATTGAGCACCTGCAGAGCCACATAGGCAGTCTGTATATTCTTGTCCTGATAGATGCCATGCAACTGACACTCAGGCACTTCACGCTGTCTGCGACGGCGCAGGTAACCGCATTGGTCAGCAAACCAAAGGCGACAATCAGTAGTCTCCAATCCTTCGCCGAGGATACCACATTCGCGTGCGCGCGCCATAAAGACAGGTGCCGTTTCGGGGTCCGTCTCACCGATGACACACGGCACACCGGGTTTGATAATGCCCGCTTTCTCCCCCGCAATGGCTGCGAGTGTGTTGCCGAGGAACTCAGTATGGTCCATGCCGATATTGGTGATGACAGAGAGCAGCGGCGTGATGATATTGGTACTATCCAGACGACCGCCCAAGCCGACCTCGATAACGGCAACGTCCACCTGTTGCCCGGCAAAATAGTCAAACGCCATAGCCATGGCGGTCTCAAAGAAAGAGGGACGCACCTCCTCCAAGAAAGCACGGTTATCCTCCACGAACTGCACCACCTTTTCTTCGGGAATCATCTGCCCCGATATGCGGATACGCTCGCGGAAGTCCACCAGATGCGGCGAAGTGTAGAGCCCTACCCTATAGCCTGCCGCCTGCAAGGCTGCCGCAATAAGATGGGATGTTGAGCCCTTGCCGTTGGTGCCCGCAATATGTACGGAGCGGAAACGCAGATGCGGGTCCCCCAGATGGTGCATGAGACGATAGGTGTTGTCGAACCCGGGTTTGTATGCCGCTGCCCCCACAAGATGGAAAGCCGGTTGCGAAGCATACAGATAATCAAGCGTTTGCGCGTAGGTCATAAGCGACTAATTGCGAGATAGATTGCGGATGGATTTGCCGACGTTGATGAGGTGGTCGGCGATACGCTCGGAGTCGGAAGCGAGTTCCTGGTACTGGGCTCCGACATTGGCTGAATATACCCCGTCCGACAAACGGCGAAGGTGCTCCTTCTCCATATTCTCCGTCAGGTTGTCCACCTCGTCCTCATGCGCATTGGCGGCATCAAGGGCTTTGAAGTCTTTCTCCATGTATGCCTTCATCACAAACTGATATACGGAGAAGATTGCCTCGCGCATCTGCTCGATTTCGTCCAAGGTCTCGCCCGTGAAGGCTTCGCCCGACTTATGCAAATCCTCGGCGTACTCGGTGATATTCACCGCGTAATCGCCGACACGCTCCAAATCTCCGACAGAACGTATGGCAGTAGCCAGGTAACGATGGTCTTCCTCGCTGATAGGCAAGTTGTTAAGTCGCACAATATATGGGATAAGGGAGCGGTTGAGGTAGTTGAGTTGAGCCTCGTTGGCGCGGAACTCGTCCATCTGTCTGAAATCAAGGTGCGAGATGGTGTAGATGGCGATGTCGTAGTTGTGCATAGCGACTGCCGCCATGTGTTCGATTTCCAACTGCACCTGGTGCACAGCGATAATAGGTGTGCGGAGCATCTTGTCGTCCACGAAATAGAAGTGCGGTTGTGCGGCTTGCCCCATGGCTGCATCACGCGAGTCGGGGATAATGCGGCACACAAGGCGAACCAAGTGGTCGGTGAGCGGAAGGATGATGAGTACCGTCGTCACATTGAAGAAGGTGTGGAACAATGCCAACTGGAACTGCGGCGCACCCGGGAAGAGTTCCTCGAAGATAGTTCCGAAGCCGAATGTGCCGGACGAAACGAGGTACATGACACCCGCTGCGCACAGGAAGATGACGACACCGAAACAGTTGAAGAACAAGTGCATAAGGGCTGTACGCTTGGCGTTGGTTCCGCTGGTCATACCCGCGATAATGGCTACGACGCAGGAGCCGATATTGGAACCCATAGTAAGGTAGATGCCCTGATTGAGCGTGATAAGCCCCGTGACCGCCATGGTGATGGCGATAGAAGTTACCACCGATGAGGACTGTATGATGGCGGTGAGGACTGCGCCGAGCAAGACGAGCAGCAGCGCATTGTCAACGCCGGCAAGGAACTGGCGTACCTCTTCCATCTCCGCGAATGACTTCATGGACCCCTCCATGATGCTCAAGCCGACGAAGAGCATACCGAAGCCCGTGATGATGCCGCCCCACGTCTTGACGTTGTCCTTCTTGGTGAAGAGCCCGATGAATGCGCCAATACCTGCGAGGGCTGCGAAGATAGTGGTGGTGGATATACCGCCGCCACTGCTGAGACCCATGGCAACGATAAGGGCGGTGACGGTAGTACCGATGTTGGCACCGTAGATGACCGTAGCCGCCTGTGCGAGGGACATGATGCCGACATTCACGAAGCCTATGACCATGACCGTGGTGGCTCCCGACGACTGTATCGCCGCCGTGCCCAAAGCACCGATACCGACACCGATAAGGCGGCTGTTGGATACCTTGGAGAAAAGGCTTTTGAGGCGCGAACTGCTGGCAGTCTCAAGGTTGGAAGACATCATCTGGCAGGCAACGAGAAAGATACCGATACCTGCGACAAGGGTGAGAATGGCAATGAGTACGTTTAAGAACATGATAGATGTTAAAAATGATTATTATATCGGGTTCGTATAGGTGGCGTATCCCTTGCGCAAGGGTTGCTTATCCCTTGCTGTTTGACACGAGATTGACGGGGTTAACAATTATAAACAAAGCATGGGTCTATTGATAAAGAGAGTGATTGCGAAGTATCTCCACCGAGCAGTCGCGCCAGTGTTGCAGATACCATGCGGCACTCTGCATATTGCGCGGGTCGCTGACATCCCACACGGGAAAGCCAAACCAGTCGTCCACCTGCCAGCCACGGAGTTGGCGGCAACGGCTTTGGGCAATGTAGGCAACGCAGAAATAGCGATTGCCGATGTGGAAACGGTCGAGACAGATGACGCGGTGGTGGCGGCGACTGACGACGACATTGCGCCAGACAATGTCCGCCCGTTGTACGGCTTCGGGGCGATAGACATCACCATGCAGGTTGATAGTCACGGAGTCGGCATAGATGGCATAGTCGGGAGCCAGCGAAAGGGATTGGTCGGTTTGCAGGAGCAACACGTCGTCGCGATAGATGAAACAGAGCGAGTCGGGGCGGAAAGGCAGGTCGCGGAGTATGCTCTCCACGAAACGTTTGCCCGCGTAGCCGGACAGGCTGTCCGCCGGAACAAAGTGCGCGCCATACGAGCCGTCGGCGGTGTTCTGCTCCAGTTGGGGGTAGTCGGTGAAATGCCAGTAGATGTGCGAGAGACTGTCCGCGATGCGCCCCGATTGGGCATCATACGACCAGCGGGAGGACACCGACAATCCCTGCACGGCGGAACAGGACGTGAGGGCGATGAGCAGGATGAGAAACAGGAGAGGTTTGCGCTGTGCCATACTATTTGCTGTATTGTTGTATCCGTTGTTCCAAGAGGGTGACCTGGTGAGGAGTGAGGTCGCCCTGCGCGGCGGCTTGGCGGAAGACGGGCAGATACTGCTGCCACTTGTCCATACCATAGTGCTGCACCACCACCCATATAGCGGAAGTGGCGTCGCCTATTTCCTTCTTGCCCAGCCAGCCCCGCGTGGCGTAGAGCGAGTCCACAAAGTGCATGTGGAGGGTGTCCAGACGGAGCATCTCGCGGTTGAGGCTGTCCTTCTCGGGGGCGTTGGCGTAGTACGCCTGCACGTAGCGTTGGCGGATGGACTGGTCTTCGTTCCAGATGGCGTGGAGTTGCTCGTAAAGCGGGTGCTCGTACGCCGACTCGATGCGGGTCTGACGCTCTTTGCACGCGGTGGCAAAGGGCTCCCAACGCGGGTCAGAATGGAGCGAGAGCAGGTCGGCGTCGGTGTCAATACGGCGGCTGTACCAGTCGGGGAACTGCTGCATGAGCCTATTTAGGCGGGAGAATGCCGTGTCGGTCTCGCCCGCCTTGGCGGCACAACAGGCCGCGTTGTAGTAGTTGGCAGCACATGCCTCGGGACGTTTCAGCGCCTCGGCGAAGAAAGCACTGGCTCCAGTGTAGTCGCCTGCCATGTAGCAAGAGTCAGCAGAGTGCGTCAGGGACAGGAAGTCGCCCGCGGGAGCGGCAACCGCTTCCGACAGAATTAGGCACAATGCCAAGGACAGGTACAACTTGATTGCGTTCATACTATGTATTGATTAACGGGCGACCCGCGATAGACCCGCGACAGACCCGCGACAAAATGACGAGGGAGTCGGGAAGGCGGTTGCACAATAAAAGAGGCTAACCAACCATAACAGTCAGATAGCCTCTTGGGATATTGGTTACAGCGACTTGGCAACCTCCACTTGCTCGAAGGTCTCTATGAGGTCGCCCTCGACCACGTCGTTGAAGTTCTTGATACTCAAGCCACATTCGGTGTTGACACCCGCCTCCTTGATATCGTCCTTGCCATGCTTGAGCGACGAGAGTTCGCCCGTATGGATGACGATACCATCGCGGATGACACGGCACTTGTTGGCGCGTTTCGCCTTGCCCTCACGCACGATACAACCTGCGATGGTGCCCACCTTGGAGATGTGGAACGTCTGCAAGACTTCGAGGGTGGCGGTGACTTCCTCTTTGATTTCGGGGGAGAGCATACCTGCCATAGCCGCCTTGATTTCCTCGATAGCGTCGTAGATGATGGAGTAGATACGGATGTCCACCTCCTCGCTGTCCGCCATCTTGCGCGCGGTGGCGGTAGGACGGACGTTGAAGCCCACGATGATGGCGTCGGAAGCGGCTGCGAGCAGCACATCGCTGTCGGAGATAGCACCGACGGCACCGTGGATGACATTGACCTGAATGTTCTCGGTGGAGAGTTTGATGAGCGAGTCGCTGAGGGCCTCCACAGAACCGTCCACGTCACCCTTGACGATGATGTTGAGTTCCTTGAAGTCGCCGATAGCGAGACGGCGTCCGATTTCGTCGAGTCCGACATGCTTCTTGGTGCGGATGGATTGCTCGCGTTGCAGTTGCTCGCGCTTGTTGGCAATCTCACGCGCCTCCTGCTCGGTGGGCAGGACATTGAACTCGTCACCCGCCTGCGGCGCACCGTTCAAGCCGAGGATAAGGCATGGTTCGCCAGGGAGCGCCTGCTGCATGCGCTGTCCGCGCTCGTTGAACATCGCCTTGATTTTGCCGTGGTAGGTGCCCGCAAGGACGATGTCGCCCATATGGAGCGTACCGTCGCTGACGAGGACCGTAGCCACGTAGCCGCGCCCTTTGTCGAGCGACGACTCGATGATAGTACCCTTGGCGCGGCGTTTGGGGTTCGCCTTGAGGTCGAGCATCTCGGCTTCGAGGAGCACCTTCTCGAGGAGTTCATAGACACCGTCGCCCTTCTTGGCGGAGATGTCCTGACTCTGGTAGGGACCGCCCCACTCCTCGACGAGGATATTCATATTGGAGAGTTGCTCCTTGATTTTGTCGGGGTTGGCACCGGGCTTGTCGCACTTGTTGATAGCAAATATCATCGGCACGCCGGCAGCCTGTGCGTGGTTGATAGCCTCGACGGTCTGCGGCATGACAGCATCGTCGGCTGCCACAATGATGATGGCGATATCCGTTGCCTTGGCACCACGCGCACGCATGGCGGTGAACGCCTCGTGACCCGGGGTGTCGAGGAAGGTGATGTGCTGTCCGTTCTTGAGTTTGACGTTGTAAGCACCGATGTGCTGGGTGATACCGCCCGCCTCACCCGCGATGACGTTGGTGTTGCGGATATGGTCGAGGAGCGAGGTCTTACCGTGGTCCACGTGACCCATGACGGTGACAATCGGGCAGCGCGGCACGAGGTCGGCGTCGTTCACCTCCTCGTCGGCGTTGATTTCCTCCACCACGTGTGCGGATACGAACTCGGTGGAGTAGCCGAACTCTTCTGCCACGAGGTTGATGGTCTCGGCGTCAAGACGCTGGTTGATGCTGACCATGATGCCAAGCATCATACAGGTGGCGATGACCTTGGTGACGGGCACGTTCATCATCACGGCGAGGTCGTTTGCCGTCACGAACTCGGTGAGTTTCAGCACTTTGCTCTGTGCCTGCTCCTGTGCATGCGCCTGTGCCATCTTCTCGCGCTCCTGCTCGCGGCGTTCGCGCTTGTGCTTGCTGGTCGAGGTCTTGCCCTTCTGACCCTGCAGGCGTTGGATGGTCTCTTTTATCTGGCGCTGTACTGCCTCGTCGTCCACCTCGGGCTTGAAGCCCTTGCCTTTCTGGGGTTTGTTCTTGGGTTTCTGGTTGCGCGCATCGTTGATGTCCACCTTGTTTTGCTTGATGCGCTCGCGTTTACGCTTCTCGCCGTCCTGCTGGGTGCCTGCTGCAGCGGGGGTGTTGCCCTTGCGCTGCTGCTCGCGCGCCTCGCGCTCGCGGCGTTTCTCCTCCTTGGTCTTCTGCTTGGGGTGCGTAGCCTGGTTGATGCTGCTCAGGTCAATCTTGCCGACCACCTTAGGCGCATTCTTGAGCACAGGCTTGCCCAACGTGAAGACTTCGGGCTCCTCTTTCTTGGGAGCCTCGGGTTGTGGCTGCGGTGCGGGCTGTGCCTTGGGCGCTTCGGGAGCCTTGGACTCCTTAACTGCCTTAGGTTCAGCCTTTTGCGATTCCGCAGTCTTGCGTGCGGCTTCCTGACGTGCAACCTCTGCAGCACGTGCTTCCGCCTCGGCTTGGGCTTTGGCACGCGCCTCTTCCTCTGCCTTGGCACGACGTGCAGCCTCTTCGGCTTCGCGTGCTGCCGCCTCCTCCTGAGCACGGCGGGCAGCCTCCTCTTTTGCCTTCTTGTCGGCATCAAGGTCAATCTTACCCACTAACTTCGGCTTGGGCACCTCGGTAGGGATATGCTCGGGCTGCTTGGGCTCGATGGTGACGGACTTGGGTATTTCACGCTCTTGGCGCATTTGTGCCTGACGTTCTGCTTCGAGTTTAAGGGCCATGTCCTTGTTAAATTCTTTAGCAAGCAACAGGTACAAGTCGTCTTCGATACGGGTGTTCGGGTCCGTAGCGATTTCCTTACCCTGCTTCTTACAGAATTCCACGGCGGTGGACATGCCGATGTTCAATTCTTTACAAGCCTTGATAAGTTTAATTGCCATTTCGTGAATCTGATTTTATTGTTTTACTCGTTTGTATTCCAAAGGGCATCCCCGACGCACGGGGACACCTTATATATATAAGCGGATTAGTTCTCCTCGAACTCGGCGGCGAGGATACGCAGTACCTCGTCGATGGTCTCTTCCTCGAGGTCAACGCGCTTCATGAGTTCCTCTTTGGACAATGCCAGTACCGATTTGGCGGTATCCAAGCCCACTGCCTTGAAGGCATCGAGTACCCATTGGTCGATTTCGTCGTTGAACTCGTCCAAATAGATGTCTTCGCTCTCGGCATCGTCCATCTCACGGTAAACGTCTATCTGATAGCCGGTCAGCATGCTTGCCAACTTGATGTTGTAGCCGCCCTTACCGATAGCCAGCGACACCTCGTCGGGCTTGAGAAAGACCTCCACTTTCTTCTCCTCCTCGTTGATGTTCATCGACGAAATCTTGGCGGGAGCCAAGGCACGCTGCACATAGAGGTTGAGGTTGGAGGTGTAGTGGATGACGTCGATATTCTCGTTGCGCAACTCGCGCACGATACCATGGATACGGGCACCCTTGATACCTACGCAGGCACCCACAGGGTCAATGCGGTCGTCGAAGGACTCCACAGCCACTTTGGCACGCTCTCCGGGGATGCGGGCGATGTTCTTGATGGCAATCAGACCGTCGTGCACTTCGGGCACCTCCTGCTCGAACAGACGCTGCAAGAACAGCGGCGACGTGCGCGAGAGGATGATTTTGGGGTTCTGGTTCTTGTTGTCAACCTGCACAACCACAGCGCGTACGGTGTCGCCCTTGCGGTAGAAGTCGCTGGGGATTTGGTTCTGCTTGGGCAGGTAGAGTTCGTTGCCGTCCTCGTCGAGGAGCAGCATCTCTTTCTTCCAAACCTGATAGAGTTCACCGCTCACCACCTGACCGAGCATGTCGGAGTAACGCAAATAGAGGTTCTCCTTCTGCAAGTCGAGGATACGGCTTGCGAGCGTCTGGCGCAGGTTCAGAATCATACGGCGGCCAAACGACATAAAGTCCACTTTATCAGTCACTTCCTCGCCCACTTCGGCTTCGTCGTCCAACTTGAGTGCCTCCGTGATGCCGATTTGCGTGTTAGGGTTCGCCACGTCGTCGTCCTCCATGACAAGGCGGTTACGGTAGATTTCGAGGTCGCCCTTGTCGGGGTTGATAATCACGTCGTAGTTGGCATCCGAGCCGTACATCTTGGCGATGACATTGCGGAAAGAGTCCTCCAGCACATTGATAAACGTCTGGCGGTCAATGTTCTTGAGTTCTTTGAACTCCGAAAAGATGTCAATCAGGTTGATTGACTTTTGCGATTTTGTTGCCATTTGTATCTTTTTTATTCTTAATTCATTAAGGGGTAGAAGTCAGACCTTAAGGTCGTACCTTGTATATTTAACGCCGTTGTAAGGGAAAGTGAGCGTCTGAATCTGCTTTTGCTTGCGCTTCTTGCCATCCACTGCTATCATCACTTCGGCGTCAATGCTAAATGTATCGTCGTCCACAGACACCAACTGACCGCGGTATTTTTTGCCGTCCGATACCAACACCTCCACGTCGTGTCCGATGTTCTTCGTGTACTGCATCTTTGATTTGAACGGGTCGGTCAGGCTCACGCTGCCCACTTCCAACGAGTAGTCCTCCTCGCCGACGGCCTCCAACCGCTCCACCAGATGGCGGTTCAGTTCTGCACAGAAATCCACATCCACACCCTCCAATCTGTCCACTTCCACCAAGACATCGTTCTGCGCACTCACCGTGAGCGTTATCAACTCATAGCCCGTGCCTGCCAATTTCTCCTCAATCCAGGTCTGTATCTGCTGTTTGTCCAACATTATCTCTTGATTTTTATCTTTTTCGTACTCCTTATATATTACTCCATCTCACCCACAACCCGCGATAGACCCGCGACAAACTCCCTACAAATTCCCCTTGTTGCATACGGATGATTGTGGATTGATTTTACAATGGACGAGGGAACCTTTTCGGGTCCCCTCGCTCATTTCGAATGCAAAAGTACTACTTTTTTTTCACATACACAAGTTTTTGGACGTTTTTTGCCGTTTTTCGTGCAAAATGTGCACTTTTTCTGCTTTTTACAATGTTGTATGCCCCACTAATTTATCATAACGGCAACCAAACGGACGATAATACACCCAAATGGTATATTCGTTTTGAGTCTGCCAGTGCGACCCCTCCAAATCCAACAACGTTGGCACGCCTGCATTCATGCGCAGCGACTTCATTTTTGTACGCAGCACATAGTACAAATAATCATATCCGCCCTGTTTCAGATACGCCACCAAATGGTAACATTTCTCCTCTGCGTCGTACTGCATCAGATTATTTGCAGAAAACTGATTGTAGAACAAATCTCCTCCCACAAACACATTCCCGTCCATCACAGGTTCCTGCACGGGCAGCCGGAAATGCACCCACATATACTCTGCTTCCGTGTCCACCTCATCGGATTTTTCGGCATTCACGCGCCACTGCCCGTTATTGTCCAATTCTGTCAAATAGGGGGTGCCTTCACGTCCTGCCCCCTTTGCCATCGTGCCGCGAACCTCGTCCGTTTCCAATATCGCGTGATATTCGCCTTGCCCATAACGTATTCTATCCACGTGATAACCAGCATAATACGCAGAATAGGTATCGAAATGTCTGTATTCGTTGCCTCCCTCGAAAATCAATGCTTTCTGATTAGTATAGCGCAATCGGTTTGGCTCAACAAAAGTGGGCGAATCCAATATCACCCGGTTATCCAAACGGTTATTCTGCTGCACCACCACCTTCACCAAACTCGGGTCCCGTACATCCAATGCCGTTGTTTGTACATCAATATCCAATTGCTGATAACGTCCGTCAAACTCTATATCGGTGTTTGAACGCACCTGTGCCGAGATATTTGCCAAAGGCTCCACAACAGAAAAGCACACACATGCCGCCACCTTGTCCTTGTCGCCGTCCTCATAGATAATTAAGGCATAGTTTCCGCTCACGAGCAACTGCATGTCCTCGTTTGGAAAAGTGAACGAATAGTGTGTATATATTTGTTGTGTGTTCACCGACAACTCATAGTCCGTAATATCCGCCACGGTGAACCCTCGCAAATACTCATAACTGCTCAATGCCGACAGCGTCCAATCCATATTCAAATGATGTACCGTGTAAGAGTATTGATGCACATCATGGCTCAACTCGTCGAATGAAATCTCTAAAGTATTGCCGGGGTCTGTTCCGTCCACTCCGTCTTGCCCCAAGACCAAATAAGGACGTTGCAGCCCTTCCGACTCGGCATATTGTACACGCAACGTGCGCACATTGGGTTGCACAATATGTGTATAGTACTGAGCATCAACCGCTAATGAGAAAAGCAGCATCAACAATATCCCTACTCTACTCTTAATCATTATCTCAATTTTCAAATCTTTCGCTTGCAAAGTTACAAAAAAAGACGTATTTTGGCAAATTTATTTGTACATTTCAAAAAAAAGCAGTACCTTTGCGCCCGCTTTTAAGGTAATAATTGCCACTGTGGCTCAGTTGGTAGAGCAACGCATTCGTAATGCGTGGGTCGGCGGTTCGAGTCCGCCCAGTGGCTCAAAGTACATAATTTTTGTCGGAGCAAGGTTATATACCTTGCTTTTTTATATGCATAGCATTTCCGTGCTGTTAATAAAAAAGACGGGTGGTCAGCAATAGTGCCTGCCACCCGTCTTTTTTATTAGCATTCGTTGTCACTTATTCTCCTACGTAAATTTCCAAGAAGCGCACCGTTGCTGTTCGCGGTGTCAATCGAATATCATTCAAGCAAGCAGGCAACATCACCGTTTCCCCTTTCCGTATCTGCACAGGTGCTTCATTACATTCTTCGGCTTCCACCAATGCCTCGCCCTCCACACACATATAAATAACAAAACTATCCAACGGGGCATAGTCCCGATCTATTACTCGATTGAAACACAGCAGGTTAGTGGTGAAATGCACATCCTGCACCAGATTCACAGCCCCCAATTCGGGTGCCTCGTATGCCACCTTGGGCTGCTCATTCACCGTGTAATCAATCACTTCAATGGCCTCATCAATATGCAACGGACGCAACTTTCCGTCCAATCCGGGACGCCCATAATCATAAATCCGATAGGTGATGTCGCTTGACTCCTGAATCTCCGCCACCTGAACACCGCGATTGATAGTGTGCACCGTACCGGCCGGCAGAAATATCACATCCCCCCTTTTCACCGGCACATGCTGCAGCAATTCCATCACGCGGTGCTGCTCAAGCGCATCCTGCAACTCTTCCATATCGGTATTGCGCGAAAAACCGACCGTCAGCGAACCGTCTTCGGCAGCGTCCACCACATACCACATTTCCGTTTTGCCCCATTCGCGATGACGGTCGTATGCCGTCTCGTCATCAGGATGCACCTGCACACTCAAATCGTCTTGTGCATCAATGAATTTTGCCAGCAACGGAAATCTGTTGCCATATACTTCGTACACGCTATCGCCCACTAAATCAGCCATATAGGTCTCCAATAAATCCTGCAGGCTGTCACCTGCCAACTGACCGTTTTCGACCTCCGACACGTGTTCGCCATAGCAAGCCACTTCCCACGACTCACTACCCCACACTTTCGGCAACAACTGCGTTTTGAACTTCAGCGGGTACAACATCATAGCGACCTTAATTTCTTTTCCCAATTCCAAGCGCTCAACAACACATCACCCACAGGTGTCTCGGCTTTCCACCCCAACACCTTGTTGGCTTTATCCGGATTTGCCCACACCTGTTCGATGTCCCCTTCGCGACGACCGACAATCTGATATGGAATCTTCACGCCCGTCACCTGCATAAAAGTATTGACTATCTCCAACACACTCAATCCGCGCCCCGTGCCGAGGTTAAAAACCTCCACTTGCTCCGAAGCCTTGCCTTGCAGCATACGCTCAACAGCCTTCACATGTGCCTTCGCGAGATCCACCACATAGATATAGTCGCGGATGCACGAACCATCCGGCGTATTGTAGTCGTCACCGAATACTTTCAATTCCTTACGCAACCCTGCCGCTGTTTGCGTGACAAACGGCAACAGATTATTGGGAACACCGTTTGGCAACTCACCTATCAAGGCTGACGGATGAGCACCAATCGGGTTGAAATAGCGCAACAGAATCGCATGCAAATCGTGGTCGGCATGCGCCTCATCGCGAATAATCTCTTCGTTTATCTGCTTGGTGTTGCCGTATGGCGACAATGCCGGTTGGATAGGTGCAGTCTCGTCCACGGGGAGGTGTTCCGCAGACGGCTGCCCATATACCGTACACGAACTGGAGAACACAATATGCTGAATACCATGCTCTTTCATCAGTTCCAGCAGCGTCAGCAACGAGCCGATATTGTTGCGATAATACAACAACGGTTTCTCTACTGACTCACCCACCGCCTTGCTGGCAGCAAAGTGGATAACTGCCACAATATCAGGATATTCAGTCATCACAACATCCATCGCCGTTTTGTCGTTGCAGTCCACTTTGGCAAACTCGGGGCGACGCCCTACAATGGCGGCAATGCCATCTAAAACGGCCTCATTCGAGTTGCTCAAATTATCAACAATCACTACATCGTAGCCTTGCTGCATCAGTTCCACAACGGTATGCGAACCGATGTATCCTGTACCTCCAGTGACTAATATCCTTGCCATAATCAGAACAATTTATTGGGGTAAATGCCCTCATTCACAAGGGCTTGAATCTTATCAACCACCATCTGGCGGTCTTCGGCATACGTCACGCCGAACCACTTGGCGGGCGTATCCAACACTTGGCACGTTGCCTTACCCGATTTGATTAGGTCGTTCACCAATGTCGGGATATAAAACTCTTTCTTCATCTCCTGCCCGTTCTCTTTCAAGAACTGCTTGAACGCGGCCTCTGTGTACTCAAAATACTCGGGAGTGAAACCCCACATATTCATGCTAACAGGCGTATCAAACGGTATCTCTACATCGTTTCCGTTCTCGTCAGCATAGCATATATGCCCATTTTTCGATTCAATGGAGGTACGCTCCACCACGTCCGTCAAATAACCGTATTTATCTGTGGCGCACACACCGCGGCTCACGCTACCGTGCTCGCTCAAAGTGTTGCCGACGCGATAGCCCGCCATGCAGTATTCACCATGCTTGCCATCGGCATCGCGCAGGAATTTTGCCATTACCTCAAACGACTCTTTGCCATAGAAATCATCAGCATTGATTACCATGAACGGCTCTTTGATAAGGTCTTTACCCATCAATACTGCGTGGTTGGTACCCCAAGGTTTGGTGCGTTCCTGATTATAGGTGTAGCCTTCCGGCACCTTGTCCAACGACTGATAGCACACTTCGCAGGGTACGTGATTTTGATATTTGCTCAACACCACACGACGAAAATCCTCTTCGAAATCCTTACGGATAACAAATACAATTTTGCCAAAACCTGCTCGCAGCGCATCGAATACGCTGTAATCCATGATTGTTTCACCATTCGGACCCAAACCGTCTATTTGTTTCAGTCCTCCGTAACGGCTGCCCATACCTGCAGCCAAGATAAATAAAGTCGGTTTCATTATATATAAATCTGTTTATTCGGCTAACTCAACGTGCCCGTGGTGCTTTTTATGTTTAGCCCAACGACCATACACCTCCGAGCAGTTGCCTGCTGTGATAAAGGCTTTTATGTCATTGTCACGCACAAATGCCATCACCGATGCAAACTCTTCAGGAGTAAGCAATGTTTGTATCTCCACATACTCTTCGCCACTATATCCGCCCTCTACATGATAGAGCGAGCATCCGCGAATAAGGTTTGTAACAATATAGGCACGTATCTTCTCGTAATCTTTCGAGATAATACATACACGCTTTCTTCTATCCAACGATGAAGTGAAATAGTCCACCACAATACCGTTAATCCATGTACCTATCAAACCGATGATTACCATACGGAAGTCGTTGATTAAGAATGCAGTACTGCAAATCAATGCACCACCGATGGATACCGATGTACCGATGTCGAAATGCAGATATTTATTGATAATCTTCGCCAGAATATCCAAACCGCCGGTCGAAGCATTGATGCGGAACTCGAATGCCTGGCAAGCCGACAACAGCAGCACGAAACAAATCAAGTCGAACCAAATATCTCCCATGCCGATGCCGGCGGACATCACCGAGTCTTTCACCTGCTCCAACACCTCACCCGTACGGCTCAACAGATAGGGATTTCCATGTGCATCCAACACGGTCTCACCTGCTTTCAATTGCGCCAATATGTCGGGATTGCTAATCACTTGGTGCGTGAAATTGGTGTACGGATAAATCCTGTCCCACAACTGCGTCAGCGGTCCCAAAATCATGGCGGTATAAACGGTCTTTGCACCGAACTCATTGCCAATCAGCAGGAATGCCAACAACAGCAGGAAAGCATTGATACCCATAATCCAATAAGACAAAGTGTCCGGATTACCGCCCAATGCGGTGTTTATCACGATACTCAAGCCGGAGATAGTTCCCACTATCAAGTGGCTTGGCATCAAAAAGTAATACACTGCGGCTGCTCCGAAAAGCATTCCGATAGTCATCATCACAAGTTCCTTCCAGAACTTTTTTGTGCCTAATGCGTGCCAAAAGGCCTTCAGAAGATTCGCCCAATACTGAGCGGTGAAGTACTGTTTAACGTATTCGTTCATTATATTAGATTGGTTTCTTTCATCACAAATCGCGCCGTCCTGCGGGTAGTCTGGCTAAGCAGAATCGTCCTTCCCTCCTGCTCGCGCCGCAGAATCTCCGGCGTAGTGCCACGTATCGACAGCAGATTCAGCCCCTCATTCCAACTCACTTTATAGTCGTTCTGCAACTCTGCTATGGCTTGCTGCACACGCCTCCCATCATTATCCATACAGACGGAAATTGTCACCGCACTCGATTGTATCAGCGACACCTTCAATCGGTTTCGCTTCACAATCTCAAAGATATGACTCAGACTCTCCTCCAACACAAACGAGAAATCTTTTGCCCGCATAGTCACCAATATCTGGTTTTTGCGCCATATATATATAGGTGTATCAATTGGCTTCGCCTCGTCTTTGATAATCGACCCCGCTGCTTTCACATCACCAAACGGCTTGACATACAACGGGATATGCTTGTTCTCCAACGGACGTATCGTCTTGGGGTGAATCACCTGCGCACCACTGTACGCCAACTCCACAGCATCGTTGTAACTCAGTTCGTCAATCTTCGTCGTCTCGCTCACCAACCGCGGGTCGGCGTTCAGAATACCGGGCACATCCTTCCAAATTGTCACCGACTCCGCACCCAATATATTGCCGATTATCGCCGCCGAGTAGTCGCTGCCCTCACGCCCCAAGGTCGTCGGCTCGCCGTTCTTTGTCCCGCCGATGAAGCCCTGCGCCACCACAATCTTCCGCCCCTCAATCTTGTCCCACGCCTTGCGTATCAACTTCTCCGACGCCTCCATATCCACCGCTGCCTCACGGAACGTCTCGTCCGTCTGCAGCAGCCACGTCATATCCCACAGCACCACGTCTATACCGCACTGCCGCAGGTACGCTGCCACTATCGTCGTGGACATACGCTCGCCCATGCTCACCACCGCATCGTATGCCCTCTCATACACATTCGCCACCTTGCTGTTCACACTCCCGTCCCCAATCAAGTTCCCGAGAACGCGCTTCACACCGGCATCGCGCAACTGTTGCGGCTGCCATCCGCCCCCTAACTTCCTACTCACCTCACGTCCCAATGCATTGGAAAAGTCCAACCCGTCCATTATACCGAAATGGAACTTCAGTATATCTTTCCATTTTTCGGTCGCCTCTTCGTCCTTGTTTGCCAGAAGGTCAGCCAACAGGGCTTCCAATGCATTGGTTGTCTTGCCCATAGCGGACACAACAATCACCAAGTCGTCGCTCTCTTGCGCCACGATTTGCTGCAGGTTCCGCACGCCCTCTGCGTCCTTCACCGATGCTCCGCCAAACTTATAGACCTTCATATATCCTCGTTTCCGATTCAATTCTTCTCCAATCCCCATTCTGTTCTTCTCCAATCTTCCCCTGTCACTTTTCCTCTCTCTTACCACCACTTTGAGACTACCTTTTTATCATCTTCCCGCCGCCTTTCCACTATATTACCACCACTTGAGGACTATCTTTCTATCACTTTCCCATTACCTTTTTATTATCTGCCCACAATTTCCCCTTTCTTTTTTCCCTACTTCCTAAATCTTCACCTCTAATTTTCTATTTATTTCCCTCCGATATTTCCTTATAATTTCCCGTTGCTTCCTGTATTTTTCTCATCTTTCCCTCACAAACGCCCCGTTTTTCTGGTAACTCCCCATCGTATCTCCCTTGTCTCTTAATTCTTATTAAGTCGTTTCAAGCCGTTATCTTTCAGCAAGGGATGCGCAAGGGATACGCAACCCTTATGCAACTCTTACGTTGCCCCAAAACTCCCCCTCTGCTCTCAATTCTTAAATTATATTATTACAACCATATAACCACCCCGCGCAACTCCCCATCTCACTCTCAATCACCCCCAAACCTTCTCCCAACTTTTCCCTTTCCGCTGCGCTCAACTATCAACACTAAACAATCAACCTCACCCCACTTTCCCCGATATGTATTCCCCCTCTTTGAGGGGGTAGGGGGAGTTCCCTATCACAGATTCCCCATCCTCACTGCCGTCACCGCCCCTTCCACGCCTTTGTTTCCGAGTCGGCCTCCCGCACGGTCCAGAGCCTGTTGCTTGTCGAGTGTCGTCAGCACGCTGAATATCACGGGGCACAACCCCTTGGCATTGAGCATTGCCGTGCCTTGTGTCACCGACTGGCACACATAGTCAAAGTGCGGCGTATCGCCCTTGATGACGCACCCTATCACGATGATTGCCTTGTAGGCGTTGCGCCTTAGCAAACCATCTCTCAGCACCTTACCGCAGTTCCATACATCCCCATAGCCCTCCCGTATCAACTTTGCCGCCGCGTATGTCAGTTCCACGGTCCCGGGAACGTGTTGCACGAGGATATTCTCCTCCTGCACACCGCATTTCAGCAACGTATCCACCGCGCCTTGTGCCATAGGGTATGTCACATCGCTGTTCCAATCGGCTACTATAATTGCGTAACGCTGACGTTTCAGCACGTCAGCGTTAGGCAATTGGTCTGCATTATACTGCGACAGGTTTGTCGTCATAATGGTTTGATAATAGTTTGACTATCTTACAGTTATTAGTCTTTTTTCCTTACTCCTTATTCCTTACTCCCCGAAAACCTACTCGGCAATCGCGATATATTTCTCAATATCTTGTGCTTCGTTCGACATCGGGTAGTCAGCCTTCACAGCGGAGAACACCTTGTGTGCAGCCTTCTTGTTGCCCATCTCGAGGTAAACCAGACCTGCCTTTTTCAGACTCATCGGGGCAATCAAGTCGTTACCCGATTTAGCGGCTGCCTCAAATGCCTTGACGGCTTTGTCATACTCCTGCATCTGCACATAAGCGTCACCGAGCAACTGTTTCGCAGCGGGGTCGATGGTCAGGTCGTCTGCCGAGAACTTCTTCAGGTACTTGGCTGCGTCCTCATACTCACCCATCTGGTAGTAGCAGATACCGGCATAGAGAGCAGCCAACTTGCCTGCCTGATACATCTTGTAGTCTTGTGCAATCTGCTCAAAACCAATGCACTCGGCATCGTCGCCGTTCAGTGCTTTCTCATAGTTCTCTTGCATGAAGTAAGCCACAGCCTTGGCGTTCTCGTTGCTTGCCTCTGCGGCTTTGGGCTTGATGACGTACTGATTGATTGCCATGATTCCGAGCACTACAGCCACCACGGCTACCACTACCCATGTGATAACCTTTTGGTTCTTTTCAATCCACATCGCGTTAGTATTCAACGCTTCTTGTACATTCTCCAAGTTCTGGTCTTCTTTCTTAAAGTCTTTCTTTGCCATATCTTTTTGCTTTTAATTTCCAATGATAACGAAATCACCCCCTGTTACACACTCAACCGTCGCCATGCCTTACACCATCCTCTGCTAACTGCCATAGCACAAGGTATGCTCCACAAGTTTAGCGTGCAAAGTTACTACTTTTTTTGTATATACACAAACTATGCTGTATATTTTTTCAAAAAACGCAATTCCCGCTACACCCTATAAATAACGCGCACACGCGTATATCGTAACGCCCCGCGTATAACCACTTTCCCATTAGCGTTCCGCCCGCATAGGATTGTGAAGGAAGTCCTCATAGGCGAGACGGATGCCGTCTTCGAGTTCGGTCTTGTACCTCCAACCGAGGGCAGTGGCTTTCGATACATCCAACAGTTTGCGTGGAGTACCATTCGGACGAGTGGTGTCCCACTCGATACGCCCCTTGTAACCGATGACTTTTGCCACGAGTTCGGTCAGTTGTTTGATAGTCAGTTCCTTGCCTGTACCAGCATTCACGGTCTCGTTGCCTGAGTAATGGTTCATCAAGAACACACAGAGATTAGCGAGGTCGTCCACATAAAGGAACTCACGCAACGGCGAACCATCCCCCCAACAGGTAACGCTTTCCGCCCCACTCTCCTTGGCTTCGTGGAAACGACGAATGAGCGCAGGCAGCACATGTGAGTGCTCGGGGTGGTAGTTGTCGTTGGGTCCGTAGAGGTTAGTCGGCATCACGGAGATATAGTCGGTGCCATACTGGCGATTGAGGAACTCGCAGTACTTGAGTCCGGAAATCTTGGCTAATGCGTATGCCTCATTGGTCTTTTCCAAAGCCCCCGTCAGCAGGCAGTCCTCCTTCATCGGTTGGGGTGCCATACGCGGGTAGATACAACTGGAACCAAGAAACTCAAGTTTCTTGCAGCCATTCTTCCACGCTGAGTGAATGACATTCATCTCCAGCGTCATGTTGTCGTACATAAAGTCGGCAAGTGCATTTTGGTTGGCAACGATACCACCCACCTTAGCCGCAGCGAGGAACACATATTCGGGTTTCTCTTCTGCAAAGAACGCCTCCACCGCCTCCTGACGACAGAGGTCCAACTCCTTGTGCGTGCGCGTGATGATGTTGGTGTATCCCTGACGCTGCAACTCACGCACGATGGCACTTCCGACCATTCCGCGGTGTCCTGCCACATATATTTTGCTATTCTTTTCCATATAATTATATTTTTTATCATTATGTATCCTCTCGCTATCCACTCGCTATCCTCTCGATAATCACCCACTAATCAATATGCGAAGCAAAATTGGTTATCCTCATACCGATTGTCAGTGCCTATTTCACGATACCTTTTTCGAGGTATTCGGCGAGGTTGGTGCGGGCTTGCTCTGCGGCGTGGTCGGCTGCCACTTTCTTCATGTCGGAGCGTACCATCAGGCGCACCAATTCCTCGAAAGTGGTCTTACTCGGATTCCACCCCAATTCGGCTTTCGCCTTGGTCGGGTCGCCCCAGAGGTTCACCACATCGGTCGGGCGGTAGAAATCGGGCGACACCTCCACAAGCGTCTTGCCGACCAAGTGCGCCGGTCCTGCCACGCAGATACCTTTCTCGTCCTGCCCTTCGCCCTCAAAACGCAGGGTGATACCCACCTCGCGGAATGCCAAATCGCAAAACTCACGCACCGAGTGTTGCACGCCTGTGGCAATGACAAAATCCTCCGGTTGGTCGTGCTGCAGAATCAGCCACATACACTCCACATAGTCTTTGGCATAGCCCCAATCGCGCAACGAAGACAGGTTGCCGAGGTAGAGTTTGTCCTGTTTGCCCTGTGCGATACGCGCCGCAGCGAGGGTAATCTTGCGCGTTACGAAGGTCTCGCCACGACGCTCCGACTCGTGGTTGAACAATATGCCCGAACAGCAGAACATATTGTATGCCTCGCGATACTCCTTTACAATCCAATAGCCATAGAGTTTCGCCACAGCGTAAGGCGAATAGGGGTGGAACGGGGTATTCTCGTTCTGCGGCACCTCCTCCACCTTGCCATAGAGTTCCGATGTGGAGGCTTGGTAGATACGGCATGTGCTTGCCAATCCGCAGGCACGGACAGCCTCCAACACACGCAGAACGCCCGTTGCGTCGATGTCGGCGGTGAACTCCGGCGAGTCGAAACTGACCTGCACATGCGATTGTGCAGCCAGGTTGTAAATCTCGTCGGGACGCACCTTGCCGATGACTTGTATCAGTCCCATCGAGTCCGACAAATCGCCATAGTGGAGGTGAAAATGCGGTTTGCCTTCGAGGTGTGCGATACGCTCGCGATAATCCACCGAACTGCGGCGGATGATACCATGTACGTCATATCCTTTCTCCAACAAGAACTCGCTCAGGTAAGAGCCGTCCTGCCCCGTGATACCGGTGATTAATGCTGTTTTCATATTTGTTTTTCTTTGTGTTAATGGTTTCATATAGGCCACTGCATGTGGATTTGTTTGTATTATTAAGACAACAAGTAGTCGTACACATTCATAACCACGATACCATTCTCCAACGAATGACAGGGGATATTATCCGTGGTCAATATCATTTTTCGGAAAGAATCCCCAGTCAACATAAGAGAACGTTGTTCTTGTTGCAACTTGTCTTCATCAGGCAAACGATAGGCAGACTGAATATAAATTCGTTCACTTCCACGATTACACACAAAATCTACTTCAAACGTTGAACGCTGCAATTTTCCTGTCTCATTCTTTCCGATATAAAAGATATTCCCGACATCTACCAAATACCCCTGTTCCGTCAAATAGTTATAGAGGATATTCTCCATACAATGTGTAGGCTCTACCTGTCGAAAACCTATTAAGGCATTGCGCAAGCCCAAATCTGCAAAATAGTACTTATATGGAGAATCTATATATTTACGCCCCTTGATATCATATCGTGTTGCACGAGAGATCAAAAAAGAATCCTTAAAATAATCAATATATTGTTTGATTGTATTGTGCGAAATCTGGGATTTCTTCTCACTCTTGAACGTATTGGCAAGTTTTGTCGGATTGGTTAATGCACCGATATTGGATGCCAACATAATCAGCAACTCTTCTAAATCGCTATCGTTCTTTATACGATTGTGATTGATAATATCGTTCAAGTAAGTCTCATGCAACAAATCACTTAACATCTGCGCCTTTCGCACAGGATCGGCTTCTAACACAACCATTGGGAGCCCACCATAATACATATAGTCACGCCACAAATGCAACACATCAACCTTTGTTGCTTCTTGTATTTCCTTAAAACTGAGCGGGTGAAGATGTATCTGTATGCCACGACCTCGAAATTCAGTTACTACATCCGAGGACAAAAAATGCGCATTACTACCTGTTACGTATACATCAACATTACCGATATGCAAGAAACCATTCAATACATCCACAAAATCCTCCAACATTTGTACCTCGTCAATAATGACATAGTACATACCAGAATCTGCTTGCACCTTCTCTTGCACAAAAGTATAAAGAGTTTCTGCTTTGCGCAAGCGTCTGTCTGCAAAAGAGTCTAATTGTATCTCTATGATATGGTCTTGATGAACCCCCTCTTGCAACAGCCGCTGCTTGAAGAGAGTGAACAACAAATAAGACTTTCCAACACGACGAAGCCCTGTAACTATCTTAACTAATCCATTATGCCGCAATGAAATCAGTTGCTGTATATATTTCTCTCTATAGAATATCATAGTGCCTTATTATCCTAATCTTGTAAATATTTACACTTTTAGTCAATACAAATTACAT
Organism: uncultured Bacteroidales bacterium; assembly: GCA_934667275.1. Lineage (GTDB taxonomy): Bacteria > Bacteroidota > Bacteroidia > Bacteroidales > Paludibacteraceae > Colicola. Next base: position 79,218 of record CAKULK010000009.1, read on the forward strand.
AGCGTAAGGCTATTCTATATTAAATGTTGTTGTGCGTTGTTGCCCATCAATTAGATGAAGTTCATTTTTATCATTGGAACAATCCAATATAATTGTACCAAAGAAATACGGATCCGTATTACCTGACTCTATAAAATTTTCAATGTCTTGCCAAAGTTTGTCACATTGATAAATACTCCATGAATATGCGCGCTGATATTCGGGAATAACAAGTCGCTCACCATTGGTTAGCGTTAAATAACTACTAATCTCTTTTAATTGAGGATCTATTCCTTTGTTTGCCATATTACATTATTTTTGCAAGTTTTACATAGAATCTTTTTTATTCTTTTCTATATCATACCGCGACCGGCGAGTTTGAACCAGTTCCATGCCAGGGCGGCAACAAACATCACCACACACCAGATATTGAACCAGCGTTTGTATTTCGGGTTGCGCATATAGGAAATACCATACGCGGCAAACATCATCGCAAAAGGAACAGAGGGCAAGTGGAAACGCTCCGACTGGGCGAAACTGGAGAATATCAATACCAATAAATAGCCGCAAAGGATGGCTATCGGCAACACGTTCTTGCGCCAATCGCCGGTGAAAAGCAGAATAAATAATGCCAAAATAGTAAAGAAAGATGTAATATTTTTGACGAAGTTGCCACCGTGTATCATCTTGAGGTTCTCCTGTCCGGGAGTCTCCGTCATAGTCGGAAAAGGAATGGTAAATATCATTGGTGCAAAGACCGCTGCACCGGCGTACTTGGCAAATTTCTGCACACGACCTTGTGAATCCACACGGGTGGCACGCCATTCCATATTTCCTTTTTGCTCCGAACCGCGCGTCTCCCACATACTGCGCACACTATTACCGATACTCGTATTATTGAGCATTACAACCCCGACAACAAGTGCTGCCACCGCGACCAACAAGACACGCCGTTTCCACCCTACTACGCGGGTACTGCTCAGCAGCAAGGCACACAAAAAAGCCAACACCAATACCGCCGCCAAGGCTGTGCGGAAAGTAAATACTGCCCCCGCAATAAGCATTAAGGCACAGGCTGGTCCAAATGTCAGTTTGCCGCGACGCAAGATATAGTCTGCCCGCTCGGCAAACAATACTGCCAGAAACACCATTTCTATTTCTTTCAGGTGCAGACCGCAATAATATATCAGGTTGGGCATCAGCATACATAGCACTCCCGCTACGCGCCCGGTGCTTTCGCCAAAATTGCGCACGGCTAACTTATATATCAGCAATGCTGTCCACGCGCTCCATATTGCCTTGACAAGGCGTGCCACCAAAATGCTATCCCCTGATAACAGATATACAAACGACAAATACAACGGATACCCCAAATCGGAATAATCGGCACCACTATAGTCCACAAACGCCGGAAACAGATTCCAATGTCCGTCCCGCAAGAGACTTGCGCCATACCGTCCCATCTCGTTATAGAAACCCACATCGCCGGGGTCGAACTCAAACGGAGACCCCGTCATAGTGATATAAAACCAATAGGAGAAAAGCACATATACCACGCGAATACTCAGCGCGGTTACGAACAGGCGTTTGGCAAACATTTTCGGCGAAAGACGCGCCCATCGTTTGGTGCAGTAGTTGGTAAAATAGAAGAAACCGCACGCCTCCACTAATCCGAACGCCCACCAATACCACGTAAGGGCATAGCGCATATAGAGTATATTACACGCCAACAATGCCAACACATACGTCAGCATTGCCGTATTTGTAATACTCCGTGGCACAAACGCCAAAGGCATCGTATTGGGTAGTGATTTATATTGCATTTTCTTTTATCGCGCAAAGATACTAATTTTTCATCAGATACGCAACAATTAAGATATATTTATCGGACAATCATATAACATCACACATCATACCACACATAACATATCGCACATAACACGCACGTATCCCCCTACCACTACCCTACCACTTACTGCTCTTGTACCACTCCTATAATGCTTTTAGGATGTTATTATAACGTTAAATTATGGGTATTTATAGAAAAAACGTTAATAAATTACACATTCATTAACGTCCTCCATATATAATACAACCCTCATAATTCAAAATTACTGTCGCTTATAGACCTCATACAATTGTTGCAAATGATGCTCTATGCTATAATGTTGTCTCACTTGTTGTGCGATGTGTTTGGCTTGCTGCTTGTAAGCGTCTCTATTGCGAATAAACGTACCAAAATGCTGCCACAAGTCTTCTGTGTTGTTTGTTTGATATAGTGTTGCCCATTCCCCACCGCGAGTAACCTCCACCATCACTTCGTTATCATTAACAAAAACCGGTACACCTGCTGCCATTGCCTCTACCACAGCGATACCAAACGTGTCGTGGTCGGTGGCATAGACAAAAGCATCCAACTGCTGCAATATCTGCGGAACATCATTTCTGCTACCCAAGAAATGAACCATATCAAGATGGTTATCTTTGCAAAATTGCACACATTGATCATAACGCCATGGCTCTTTCTCATCACGTTTGCCTACAAAATAGAAGTCATACAGAATATGCTCTTGCGCCAAACGAAGCAGAAATTGACACAGGGAACTTTGGGCGCGTCCGCGCCCAAAGTTCCCCACCATCGCCAATTTCATTCCCCGCGAAGCGGGGTCGATTTTTGAAGGTAAAACGGGATTCGGCTTAGCGGTAGTGTCTAACTTAGAGAAATCTATGCCATTGTACACCACGTGCGTCTTAGCTGGATTATGGAACTTATATTTCTGCAAATAGTACCTACGTTGCGCCTCACTGACAAAGCACACAGCGTCACTCCAAAGGATACTCATTTGTATCAAGACTTGTTCCATGCGGTTGCTGCCATAGTCGTAACCATGAAAGGTTTCTACCACCTTGATATTCGTGCCACGTGTTGCCAACTTGGCATAGAGTGCATCAATGTATTGCTGAGCGTGAACGATAGTTACCTGTTGCTCTTGCAGCAGACGGCGCAACTGACGTATATAGCCAAAGATATTATGATGTGCCGGTGCACATTGCAAGAATACAGGTCGGGTGGCATAAAAATCCTCTTTATAAGCCCCACCCTTGCGGTGAATGCCCACAAAAGAAAACGGTGCTTTATCTGCGCTACGAAACACATCGAGCAGCAAGGTCTCCGTGCCGCCCCGATTGAGCGAACCTAAAAGATAAGCCACTTTCATATTTTTCTTGTATTCTATCAAGTTTTCCATATCTATGTCTCTACAACGCCACGCGCAACGTGATACGGATACCATTCCTTTGCCAAGGGCCGATGGGGAGACTGGTGCCGTCTGCGGAAGTGGCGTTCAAGTGGGTGAGACGGCGCACATAGTCGATGCGGATGAGTTTGAAGATGTTTTCGATACCTACCGTCATCTCCATATAGGGCATATAGGCGTGCTTGCCGTCGCTGAAATCCGTGCGTACGGGGATGGTGTGGGCGTCCACCGTATAAGAATTGGGAAGTTCGTACAGCCCGTCGGTCTTCAAAGGGTTGTTGCTGTCGCCAAGATACCCTGCCAATATGTGGAACGATGCTACTTCACGCAGTTTCAATAATTTGAGCCCCGGTATGCGATTGAAGAGCCAGCCCTTCATATAATAGGTGATGTGCAGCGAGACATAGCGGTCGTAGAGGAACTCCATCGGCTGCATGAGGTTGAAGGCTTTCGGGTCGAGCAGAATGGATTGGTTGGACATCGGCGCGAATAGTTTGGTGAAAGGCACACTCCGGTCGGTGGCGATGTAACCGATGTCGGCACTCATGTCCAAGTGTCCGAAAGCGGACAGCCAAAAGCGGTTCTCGGCTGTGAGTTGGAGTCTGTTGTAGAAGTAGCGGTCTTCCAAGATGTATCCCATTTCATTCGTCAAGCGGAAGACAGGGGCGTCCTTCCAGAGGTTGAAGGGTGACTCGATGCCCTGGCGGTCGTTGTAGATAAAGCCCCCTGGGGAATAGCGCAGTTGGAGCGTCCATTGCGCATCGTGATAGAAAGGTCGCTCGGTGGTGGTGCCGTCGGCGTTGTGCCTGATGTAACGCAGTCGCAAAGCGTGGTCGGGGTATGGCAACGGGTTGAACGGTCTCTGTACCCACGTAGAGCCATTGGGTTGGTTGTTCATAAAGTCGAACCACGTGACCACAGACAACTGGTTTGCCCATTCCTTCTCGTATTTCAGGCGCAGTTTCGCCACGTACTGCATAGGCTTGGGTTCATAGTTGAACTTGATGGACATGAAGATATGGTCGCGGTCGAGTACGCGGTAGGTCTGCCCGAGTTCTTCCAAGTCGTAACTTGCGGTAAAGGACAGGTTGTGGCGTAGCGACTCATAGGGGTGGTATTGCTTGTCGTTGAACGAATGGAGCACCGTGATACCGCCCTTGACGCGGTGGTCGTTGAAACCATACGCCACATATTCGTTAGTGAACCACCATTTGTTAAGGTTCGCCGTCGTCATGCCTCCGATACGCAGTCGTACACCCTCTTGCTCGTTGTAACTGACGGTATTGAAGATGGGTCCGAAGTCCCATTTGCTCAGTCCGCGTTCGCGGCTGGTGGGGATAAACTCCTGTATCAAATCCTGTACCGTATTGACCACCGCCCGAAAGACAGGGACGCGCATGAGTTCGGTTTGGAGGCTGTCCACTACGGTTTCCTTTGGGGTGAGGGCGGTCGGGCGCAGTGTGTCCCAAGCATCTGCGGGTAGTTTGTCTGCATCGGGGAGTGTTACTTCCGCGCCCGCCATATAGAACAGGCTGTCGGGTACGGAGGCTCCGAATTGGTAATCGCTGAAGTGGCGTGTCTGGCGGGCGTAGATATTATGTTTGGACTTCTTGCGAATGGCAAAACGCACGTGCGTGTTGACTTCTTCGGACACCCACGCGCCATTGTCCAAGCGGTTGAACGTCTCCGCGATACTGACATGGTTGACCCAGTTGAGGTTGATGTGCGGGGGTACGTTCATCTTATAGCGCTTGAGCGCATAGGTGGAATCGGCTACTATATAAAGGTGTCCCGTGAAGCCGAAACTCTCGCTGTTGACGGGCACAAAAGCAAGGTCGATGCAGGGGGTGCCGCCGATAAGGACGGTGTCCATGATGTAGTAGTGGTAGAAGGTGGTAGCCAACTGCGACGACAAGGGGCTGACAAAGCGGTTGAGCATGAAATTGATGTTGTCGGCAAAGATGTTCACGGGCTGGAAGACGGCTTGCAAATTGGCAGAGAGATTGCCAGGGTCGATTAGTTCGTCCAGTCCTTCCCAGCGTTTGGCCCGTACCACTTTGCGTTCTTTTCGGGGCGAGATTTGTATGTACTCGTCCGCCACCGTCTCGCGGAGCGACATGGTGAGGATGGTGGTTTGGTTGGCTTGCGCTATGGCTTGGTTGCGGGTGATGACGGTGCTGTCGATACGGACGAGTGTGCTGTCCTGCCCGATGCTGACGCTGTCGATGGCAATGCGCCCACTGTCAATGACCAGTACGCCGTCTTCGAGGTGGAGGGTGTCGAGGTAATTGTGAAGGAACAGGAACTTGCGCCAGAAATTGTTCTTGTCGAGGTCGTAGTCGAAGGGCTCCAATGCCATGACGAGTTTCTCGTAGGACTCGACCTTGTAGGATTCGTTTCGTGCGGTGCGGTTCTTGTCCTTGTTGGCGATGACGTTTTTGATGAGTTCGACGGCGGGATTGCCCTTGCGGCGGTAGTGTTCGCGCTTCTTTTGGGGCTTGACCACCACGTCTTGCAGGGCATAGACCTCGGGCTCAAGGGAGACAATCAACTCGGTGGCGTGGTCGGGTTTGACGGTGAGCGTACGGGTCTTGTATCCCACCATGCGAAAGGTGAGGGTGGTTTTGCGCTGGGTGTTCTCGATGGTGAAGAGCCCGTCGAGGTCGGTGGTGGTGCCGACATTGGAGCCAACGAAGAGTATCTGCACAAAGGGTAGCGTCTCGCCCGTGTGGGCGTCCACTACCGAGCCCGAGACTTTCGTAGTCTGCTCCGCCCATACGCTTGCAGACAAACACAATAAAAGCAGTATGGTTGCCCAGCTGCGCGAAAAGGTAATATGTAGTAAATTATTCTTAATGACCAATTGGTTTATGGGTTGCCTATCCGTTGCGTATCCATTGCGCATCCCTTGCTGTTTGACATGACTGGAAGACGATTAATTATTAGTTAAATGACGTTAATGTAAACTTGTAGGAATGGGGTAGGTGTGCATATTGGCGTCCAAGCCGTATATGACAGGTGCGGACTGCATAGTCGGGCGGTCGATACAACGGGTGTAGTCGATACGGGCATATTCTACGCCGCCCAAGTCAAGCAGGCTGTGGAAGAGATACATCGTGGAGAGTTTCTTGCCGCGGTTCGCTTCCATAGCGGCGATTTGCGCTGCGTGCTGCGTGCGGTATGTCTCCGATGTCCAGACAAACAGGGGCACGTGGTATTCGTAGTACGACCCCGAGAAGGTGCCGTGCATAAACATATTGCGCTCATCGTCTAAAAGGTTCTCCCCGTGGTCGCCGACATAGACCAGCACCGCCGACCGCCCCGTCTGCTCCAATTCGCGAATAACCCAATCGATAAAATAGTCGGTAAAACGGATGGCGTTGTCGTAGGAGTTGATGAGTATGGCTTTGAGGTTGCGGAATGCGGCAAGGTTCTCGGGACGCAGGTCGTGCCACGACACACCGCCCGCATCGTCCACATCGACATTGGAGATAATCTCGCGCAGGCGCATACCTTTCATATCGGGTGTGAAGACTTGAAAATCATCGGGATAACGCTCCGAGTACTTGAAATGGCAGCCGAGCGAATGTAGCACGATCATCTGCCGCGTGGGGTGAGCGGTCAGCATTTCGCGCAAGGGCGAGAGCAGCACCGTATCGACAAACACGTCCTCGTCGGGCATAACGTAGGCGGTGTAGTCGCAATGCGAGGCGATACGTTGCAGGAAATGGTTATTGAAACTCTGGTCGGCTATCCATGCCGTCTTGTAGCCCGCCTCTTGGAAAGCGTCCACTACGGATTTTTCTTTGAGATACAGTCCCTGGTCTTGCGGTGTGGCACGCGAGAGCATAAACGGCACCGAGACCGTGGTGAGGTTGGCAACCGAATAGCAACTGTCGAACGAGACAATCTGTCTGCTACGGGCTGCCAGACAAGGCGATGTCTCGCGCGTATAGCCGTTGATCTGCCAGTGGTCGTATCGCGATGTCTCGCCGATGAGGAAGACCACCACGGTGGAGTCGCTGTCGTCCAAGCGCGGTATGCCGAAACTGAAATCCTCCAACGCCTTGTTCTGCTCGTGGATGTCCCACGCCATACTGCAGAGGTGGTAACCCGCCAGCAGCATATTGACGGGGCAGACTTTCTCCGAACCCACCCAGGCGGCGGTACGGAGGTCGATATTCCGCACGCTGAATTCGTTGCGGAACTTCGGGCGGAGTTTGAGGCACACGATGTCGGTAACGAAAAACGCCGCTATCACGCCCAATGCCGCCATACGCCACTTGCGCGGCGCGATATATTCCTGCTGGATAAAACGGTGGTTGAGATAGAAATATACGCCCCACAGGGCAAAGAAAATAAGAGCGATGAACCAATAGGTGCTGCACAGTTCAAGAAACTCGCCTTTCTCCGATTTGATGACGGTGAAGACGAACAACAGCGAGGTGGTGGCGTGGTTCATAATGAGGTGGATTATCTCTATCGCCGAGAAAAGTAACGACAGAGACGCCACGTAGAAGAAAGTGCGGCGGCGGAACAGACACAGCCCCAAACCGTACATTGCCAAGGCGGTAATGAGATAGATACACCGCTGCCCGAGCGTAATCAAATCCTGCGCCATGACCACGCCCATCAGCGACGGCAACAGCAAAAACAGCAGCAAGCAGACGAAAGTGATGATTTCACTTTGCTGCATCCCTACCCTATCGCGCTGGCGTATGTTGTTTGGCTCTGTTGTTTCGCTTTCTGCTATTATTGCTTTCTTGCCTACCCTCATTTCGTCTCCATTATACCTACCAAATCCCTATTCCCCTATAAATCAGGCCGAAAAGGGCTGCAAAGGTACTATTTTTTTGCGACATAAACAAGAGAAAGACCTTTATTCTTGCTTTTGGATGAGAGCGGAGAGGAGGCGGTAGAGGTTGCGGAGGTCGTCGGAGGGGAGAAGAGAGAGGTGATGCTGCATAACATTTTCATCGCCACGGCGGGCGGGACCTGTTTGGGCATCGCGGGGAGAAAGAGTATGAACCTTAGCGGCAGTCTCGTCAATCAAGGGCAACAAGGCAGAGAATGGGATGTGTGTATCGCGCAAAATATCATTCGCAACACCATACATCAGATTGGAGAAGTTATTGGCAAAGACACCTGCCACGTGCAAGCGTTCACGGTCGTGCTGGTCTGCCTCATAGACATGGGACGTGATAGTCAGTGCCAACGCATAGACCGCACTCACATCATCAATGCCACGCGCCTCGAAAAAGATTGGCACAGACGAGAAGTCCTCAATGATATGCGCTTTGCTGAAAGTCTGGAACGGGTAGAAAATACCGGCGTGGGGTTTGTCCGTCCCGAAGACAGAGAGCGGCATAGAACCCGAAGTGTGCAAATGGAGGGCACGCTCAGGCACATGCACCTGCGCCGCAACCGCCTCCAATGCCTCGTCACGAACCGCGTAGAGGTACACATCGGCGTTCTGCGGGATAATAGCCAAGCCTTCACGGCTGCTGACCATCTCCACATTTACGCCGTTCTTCCGAAAAGCGTAGTCCAAATTAGTGGCTACGTTGCCACGACCGATGATGATAATACGCATATACTATTCTCCGTTAAATATACAATTTCAGACTCCATTAAAGACCATTAAAACCGCGGACGAAGCATCCGCGTCCCCGATGTACTCCATTAATTGCCGTTAATCACCTGTCAATCTCCTATAGTTGGCAGGAGATTGACAGGTGTTTGAAATCAAAGCATATCGGGGAGGTTGCGGTAAAACTCCGTGACAGCAACGATGCCGTTCTCCCATGTTTCGAGGTCCATCGACTCGTTGGGCGAGTGGATGGCGTTCTGCTCCAAGCCGAAGCCCATGAGGATGGTCTTCACGCCAAGGATTTGCTCGAAAGAAGAGATGATTGGAATACTGCCACCGCGGCGGGCTGCCAGCGGACGTTTACCGAATGCGACCTCAAAGCCTTTCTCGGCAGCCTTGTAGGCGGGTATATCAATCGGGCAGACATAGCCCTGTCCACCGTGCATAGGTGTTACTTTTACACGGACACCCACAGGGGCAATTTGCTGCATATAGTCGGCAAAGGCTTGGCTGATACGCTCGTGGTCCTGGTTCGCCACCAAGCGGCAACTGACTTTGGCAAAGGCTTTGGACGGGAGGACGGTCTTGCTGCCCTCGCCCGTGTAGCCACCCCAGATGCCGCAGATGTCGAATGACGGGCGGCAGGAGTTGCGCTCCAATGTGGAGTAACCCTCCTCGCCAAAGGTGGCATCCACATCAATGGCACGGCAGTAAGCCTCCTCGGAGAATGGGATTTGCGCTATCATCTCGCGCTCGGCAGCGGGAATGGGCAGCACATCGTCGTAGAAATGCGGGATGGTGATGCGCCCGTGCTTGTCCACCACCTGCGAGAGCATCTCGCAAAGGGCATTGACTGGGTTCTTGACGGCACCGCCGAAATGCCCGCTATGCAGGTCACGGTTGGGCCCGTCCACCTCGATTTGCCAGTACGCCAGTCCGCGCAGACCCGTGGTGATGGAGGGGGTGTCTTTGCCAATCATCGAGGTGTCGCTGACAAGAATGATGTCGCATGCGAGGAGTTCCTTGTGCTTGTGGAGGAACGCCTCGAGAGAAGGACTTCCAATCTCCTCTTCGCCTTCGAAGATGAACTTCACACGGCATCGCATAAGCCCTTCGCACACCATATATTCGAAGGCTTTGGCTTGAATCATCGCCTGCCCCTTGTCGTCGTCGGCACCACGGGCATAGAGACGACCATCGCGGATGTCCGGCTCCCATGGGTTGGAATGCCACTGGTCAAGCGGCTCCACAGGCATGACATCATAGTGCGCATAGACGAGGACGGTCGGGACGTGCTTGCCGTTGAGGTTGTCGGGCATGTACTCGGCATAGACAAAGGGATTGCCGTCGGAAGGCATGACCTCGGCTTTTTGGCAGCCTGCAGCAAGAAGCAGTTCGCGCCAACGCTCGGCGCAACGCTGCATATCTGCCTTGTGCTCGGGCTGACAACTGACGGACGGAATACGGATAAGACTCGCCCACTCCTCGCGGAAACGGGAGCGGTTGGCGGCGATGTAAGGACGGATTTCCATGGTATGTAATAAGCAATAAGCAATAATTAATAAAAAGTGCTGCATTGCTGTTACGCGAGAAAACTCCTAAAAATAGGATTTGAGGTGTACCAACCCTTTGTAATCCAACCGACTCATCGCTATAGCCGAGGCTAATCACCGCGGAGAGTATTGGCACGCCATCGGAAAGGCATTTACCTCGTTTTGAAGTTACTGTTGAGTTTTCCGGTCTCTGAGCAATGCAACACTATATTTACAATTTACAAATTTACGATATACTATTTGGTTTGTTTAGTTGAACCGCCATGCCAGCGTGAACACAAACCGATGTGTCTGGGTGGCGATGTCGAAAGGCTCTGCCTGCATCTCGGTGGCATACTGGTGGATATTCTGCCAACGATACTGGTAGGCAGCATTGAGCACAAACCAACTCCAGCGGTAGCCAACGCCAACCGACGCATATTGCGAAGTGCGTGTCACACGAAAATCGGGGTCAATACGAATGGAGTTGTTGGGCATTTCCGAGATGGGGTCGTGCTTGGAGAACATGGGCTCTATCACGTATCCGCCATTGATATACAAGCCTTTAGCGATATTCACCTCTGCGCCTGCACGGAAGGTATGCACGTCCGTCGTTGTCTTCCAATGGGCGTAATCGTACTGCAACGACAGCATTGCATATTGCATCACCTGCACCGCCGCGCCTGCACTCACACGCATCGGCAATACCCACTGCGAGACAGAGTTGCCAATGTCGGGGGTAAGCACTCTGGAGGTCACATCATCTATTGTCGAACTCATCGAACCTTCCAACTTCATGCTGATATTCATCATGGTCGGCGTTTGGAACGATGCGCCTATACGCACCCATTGGCACGGGCGATAGATTGCGCCAATGGTTGCCCCGAAGCCTACCCCCGAAGCGGAAATGCTGCTATACACCTGCCCTCCATCCGTATTGGACATTTCATACGCCGTTTCCCGCAATTTCATTTCCTTGCTGTAGGTCAACGTGGGAACGTTCAATCCCAACCCCACATACCACTGGTTATTGATATTCGCCGCCCAAGATATGCTGTATTGATTGGCGTCGCCGCTTTCCTTCACATCCAGCGAAGACCAGTTCCAACGCACCGCAGGCACCCATTGGTCGCTGCCTTCTGACTGAGGGTTAATCAGATACGTATTGTACCCCATAATGGTCAGCCACCCCAGTTCGGTGTTATTCCAGAGATTATTCATATAGTCGTCAGTGGCTATAAGGTCATCCTCCGTCAGCCCGTTGGTCTTCTTACAAATCGTTGCCGCAAGCCCTGCGTTGCTGTTGCCCTGTGCCGTGATAGTACGGTTGAAGTTCGCCAGTCGGTTTGCGCTGAACATCAGGTTGTTGAATATCACCCCGCTCAGTTTGTTCGGGTTGCCAAACGACCACACCACCGCCACCTCGGGTATGGAGAACCGATACCGGTACTCCTGTGTCCGCTGCCCGACCTGCACCGTGTAGTCCCACATTCTGTCAAAAGTCACCGACACCTCCTTGCGTCTATACAGACCAAGCCCCGCAGGGTTGTCCATTGCCGCCGAGGGGTCTCCGCCTATCGCCGTCATCGCACCGCCCATACCCACATATCGCGCCGAGCCCATCAGGTCGCGTTGCGAGAACCGCTGCACATCCTGTGCCTGCAGCATCGCCGCCACCATCATCGCAAGGGCAGTATATATAGGTCTGCGTCTCATAACTGCTTGCGTAGCACCCGCATCCGCACCGTATCAGGGTGCTGCTTTGCGGGCTGTGCCACCGTGTCGGGCTCGTCAATGAATATCAGTTCCTTCGCGTGCCGGTCATACACGGGCTCGCTGCTCACAACCTCTGTCTCACTTTCCAACCCCACCCAATAGTACGAGTCGTCCACATAGACATCATTGTCCGCCAGCAACAACGGGCTACCCATTGCCGCCAACGCCAATACCACTATCCATAAGACCCGTCTCATCATCATAGTCTGCGGAATCCGATTATCTCTCGCACATCTTCCAGCGTCTTTTCCGCGCTCTCACGCGCAGCGGCAGCCCCTTCGGCAGCCACCTGCGAGAGGTATGCCTCGTCGGCACGGAACTGCAATATCTTCTCGCGAATCGGCGCGCAGAACTCGTTGATGTCCGCCGCCAACTGCTTTTTCAGGTCGCCGTAGCGCACGGTCATGTTGTTGTACTGGTCGTTGAAGTAGTCGTATGTGTCCTTGCTCGACACCAGTTCCATGAGTGCGAACAGGTTCTGTATCGGCTCCGGCTTCTCCTGGTTGAGCATGGTCGGACCCGCATCGGTAACGGCACTCATCACTTTCTTGCGGATGGTCTTCTCGTCGTCGCACAGGTAAATCGCGTTGCCCTCCGACTTGCCCATCTTGCCCGTGCCGTTCAGCCCGGGCACCTTCACCGCCTTGTGGTTGAAGTGGAACGACTGCGGTTCCTTGAAATACTCCACCTTATATATACGGTTGAATCGGCGCGCAAACAGCCTTGCCATCTCCATGTTCTGCTCCTGGTCCTTGCCCACCGGCACTTTGTCCGCGCGGTGCACCAGAATGTCCGCCGCCATCAATGTGGGGTAGGTCAGCAGACCCGCATTCACATTGTCTGGCTGCGTGCGAGCCTTCTCTTTGAAACTCGTAACGCGCTCTAATTCACCCAGATAGGCATTCATATTCAGGTACAGATACAACTCCAGCACCTGCTTCACATCGCTCTGTATATATATAGGTGCCTTCTTGGGGTCGATGCCGCACGCGAGGTACTCCGACAAGATGGTCTTCGCCGAGTTGCGTATGTTTTCGGGGGTCGGGTGCGTGGTCAGGGAGTGCCAGTCCGCGATGAAGAACATACAATTGTACTGGTCTTGCATTTCCACGAAACTCTTCACAGCCCCGAAATAGTTGCCCAGATGCAGGTTGCCTGTCGGGCGGATACCACTGATTACCTTTTCCATCACCTAATATACTAAATTTTACTGATTCTCCTCACCATCCAAATTGATTGGCAGCGTGCGGTTGATGCGCTGGTCAAGCGCCGTCAACGTCTCAGTGTTTGCCACACCGGGAATCTCCTGAATTTTGTTGTTCAGCAGCGTCATCAAGTGTTGATCATCACGAGCATACAACTTCACAAGCATGGAGTATGCACCCAACGTGAATTGGCTTTCCACCACCTCCGGAATCTTATCCAACTCAGCACTTACCGACTTATACAAACTACCTTTATCCAAGGTGATTCCCACATACACGCACAAGTTGTAGCCCAACATCTTCGGGTTCACCAAATAGCACGAGCCTGTAATCACCCCGTTATCAAACATTTTCTGCACACGCTGATGCACCGCAGCACGGCTCACACCCACCTGAATCGCCACATCCTTGAAAGGCGTACGCGCGTTTTGGGTAATCACTCTCAAGATTTTGCGATCCAAATCATCAATTTTCTCTATACTTTCCATACAGGCAATAGTTAATAAATCATTTTGACCACAAAATTACTGCTTTATTTTGAATTCTACAAATTTTGTCGTACTTTTGCAGCCTAAAAGTGTAGTCTTTTGTAGAAAAATGAACATTTCAGAATACATTGAGCAACATAGTTCACCCGAATCGGATGTACTGCAAACCATTACACGCCATACCAATCTCGAGGTGCTGAATCCACACATGCTTTCGGGACATGTGCAAGGGCGATTGCTCAGTCTGCTTAGCCAAATGATTCAGCCTCAGCACATTTTGGAACTCGGCACATTTACGGGCTACTCCGCTCTCTGTCTGGCAGAAGGGTTATCTGACGGAGGCCTCCTTACCACGATTGAGCACAATGACGAATTGGAGGAGACTATCCGCCGCAACCTGTCTATGTCCCCATTATGCAAAAAGATAAACCTCGTTATTGCCGATGCAAAGAAATATTTGCAAGAGACACATGATATTTTTGACCTTGTGTTTATAGATGCAGACAAGCGCGAATACTGCTCATACATAGACCTCACCTACCCTATTGTCCGCATGGGAGGTTGGATTTTAGCGGACAATACATTGTGGGACAACCATATTATTGACCCCGCCTACGACCGTGATAAACAAACCATCGGATTGCGCGCTTTCAACGACAAAATTGCCCAAGACACGCGTTTTGAAAAAGTAATTTTACCTATTCGCGACGGACTGACTATTATGCGTAAAATCAACTGACACCATATTTGTTTAGGAGACAATAATAATGGCTAAACGTGTACTTATGGCAATGTCGGGCGGTATTGACTCCACCGTATCCGCAATCCTTTTGCTTGAACAAGGCTACGAACTCGTAGGCGTGACCTATCGCACATTCGACAGCATCAAAGAGTCGTGCTTGGCACGAGAGAAAGGCTGTTGTTCCATGGAGAGTATCATGGAGGCGAAACACATGGCACAAGTGCTTGGTTTTGAGCATCATATTGTGGATTTTCGTGACACGTTCCGAGAGCATGTGATTACCAATTTCGTAAGTGAATACAGCCATGGGCGCACCCCTAATCCTTGTGTGCTGTGCAATTCCCACATCAAATGGGGCAGCCTTATGGCGCAAGCCGATGCCTACCAATGCGATTATATTGCCACAGGACACTATGCACAAATTGCAGAATATCAAGGACATATCTATCTAAAGAACGCCGTTGACACCCGCAAAGACCAAACCTATTTTCTATGGATGCTCACCGAAGACAACCTTCGTCGCACCATCTTCCCATTAGGAGGCCTTACCAAAACCGAAGTGCGTCAAATTGCTTTCAATCATGGTTTCGAGAAACTCTCCAAGAAAACAGAAAGTCAAGAGATTTGCTTTGTGCCTAACAACGACTATCGCACTTTCCTTGCTGAACAAGGTGTTCAAGTAGAACTAGGACAATACATTGATAATCAAGGAAATGTATTGGGGACTCACCAAGGTTTTTGTCATTATACTATCGGTCAGCGAAAGGGACTTGGTATTGCTTTAGGCTCTCCCAAATATGTCACAGCCATTGATGCCGCAACCAATCGCGTCACGTTAGGCAAACACGACGACCTTTACGCCACACATGTTGCAGCCTCGGAAGCTCGTTTACGAGATACTGCATGGCTGCAATCCTCTCCTGATGTGCAGGCACGTATCCGCTACAAGTCTCCCGCCGTAAACGCTTTACTCGACCTGACAGACTACCCCTCAAGCCACCACATCTCCGTTGATTTCCGCTCGCCGGTATGGGGAGTCACTCCTGGGCAGTCTTTAGTACTCTACAAAGACAATCTCCTCATTGGAGGTGGCATCATCTGCTAACAACATCTCCTACCCAAATTACGGAAACGTGTACCCCGATTACCTATTTATATAAGGTGTGTTGCAGGGTCTCAATTTTTGTTGTACTTTTGCGGACAGAAACTCACAACAGACAACAATTAAACAATGCGGATATGAAAAAGGTATTTCTTTTCCTCTTGGCGGCAGCCGCAATGACGGCGTGCCAAAGCAAACCTGCACAGACCGCTGCGCCTGTGCAGGACACCGCAACCGTCTATATGACGCAGGAGATTTCGCAAGAATCGCTTGTGCGTATCTTCCAAGCCCTTGGCGTGGAGCCGCAAGGCAAAGTGGCAGTCAAAGTCTCCACGGGCGAACCGGGCGGGCATAATTTCCTCAACCCGCAGTTGGTCAAGCCGTTGGTGGACTTGGTGCAAGGCACGATTGTGGAGTGCAACACCGCTTATCAGGGTAAACGCTATACCGTGGAAGACCACAAACAGGTGTTCATCGACCATGGTTGGACGGCTATCGCCCCCTGCGACCTGCTGGACGAGTTCGGCGAGGTGCGTATCCCCGTGCGCGACACGCTGCATATTCATTATGACCTTGTGGGCGAGCACCTGACCCATTATGATTTCTTAGTCAATCTGGCGCACTTCAAGGGGCACGCGATGGGCGGTTTCGGCGGTGTGCTGAAGAACCAGAGTATCGGCATCGCTTCGCGCAACGGCAAGGCGTATATCCATACGGCAGGCAAGACTGCTGACCCCGAACAACTCTGGGGCAATATCCCCGAACAAGACCTGTTCCACGAGTCGATGGCAGCCGCTGCCGACGGCGTACACCAATACTTTAACGTAACCAAGAACAAGGAACTCGGTACCGATTGCGTCCGCACCGTCTATGTCAACGTAATGAACAACCTGTCGGTGGATTGCGACTGCGACAGCCACCCTGCCGCCCCCGAGATGAAGAATGTCGGTATTCTGGCTTCGCTCGACCCCGTGGCGCTTGACCAAGCCTGCGTGGACATTGTCTTCAACTACCCGTCCACCGATGAAGACAACGCTGCGGCTCTTATCGAGCGTATCAACTCGCGCCATGGTATTCGCACCATTGAGCGTGCGGCGGAGATTGGTCTCGGCACACGCAACTACCACTTGGTCAGCATTGACGGCGAGAATATGCTCGGTTACCTGCAAGCCAACGGCTGGTCGCTGGTTGTCCGTAACCACGGCGAGC
Source organism: uncultured Bacteroidales bacterium (assembly GCA_934667275.1). Classification (GTDB taxonomy): domain Bacteria; phylum Bacteroidota; class Bacteroidia; order Bacteroidales; family Paludibacteraceae; genus Colicola. The sequence goes on from CAKULK010000009.1 coordinate 96,098, forward strand.
AGACCCACTACACCCAACACGGTGTGCGCGACCTCTACGAGTTGCAGAACTCGCCCGTGCTACAGGGCGCTGCCGTAGCCGACAAGATTATCGGCAAGGGTGCTGCCGCGCTGATGATTGCAGGCGGCGTGAAATATGTTACCACCGAGGCTATCTCGCAGGAGGCAATCGATATGCTGCGCAAGGCGGGTATCGATGTGCAGTACCACGAGGTGCTGGACTATATCCCAAACCACGACCAGACGGGCGAGTGCCCAATCGAGCAGCGTCTGCACGGCATTGACGACCCCGCGGAATGCCTGCCCGTTGTGAATGCGTTTGTGGAATCCATGAGCAATAAATAAATCCTATGCTTCGCAAGATTCGTATCGCCCTTGCCGCCGTTGTCTTTGTGCTGATTACCGCCCTGTTTCTGGACTATACAGGCACGCTGCACCACTGGTTCGGCTGGTTGGCAAAGATTCAGTTCCTGCCTGCCCTGCTCGCGCTCAATGTGGGTGTGGTGGTGGCGCTGGTGCTGCTCACGCTCGTTTTCGGGCGTGTCTATTGCTCGGTCATCTGCCCGCTCGGTATCTTCCAGGACATCATCTCGTGGTTCAGCGGGTTGCGCAAGAAAAAGAAATACCGTTTCTCCTATTCCCCCGCCAAGTCGTGGCTGCGCTACACCGTACTGGTGCTGTTCGTGGTGGCGATGATAGCGGGTGTGGGCTCTTTCGTGGCGTTGCTTGCGCCGTATAGTGCCTACGGGCGTATGGTGCAGAATCTCCTGATGCCGCTCTACGACTGGGCAAACAACGGCATCGCCTACCTCGCCGAGCGTGCGGGCAGTTATGCCGTCTATGACAAAGAGGTATGGGTGCGCAGTTGGGTGACTTTCGGTGTCGCGCTGACCACCCTCGTGGTGCTTTTCGTACTTGCGTGGCGCAACGGGCGCACCTATTGCAACACTATCTGCCCTGTGGGTACGATGCTCAGTTTTCTGGCGCGTTTCTCGTGGTTTCGTGTGCATATCGATACCGGCAAATGCAATGGCTGCCATCTCTGCGAACGCAGTTGCAAAGCCGCGTGCATTGATGCTACCCACCACACCGTGGACCATTCGCGCTGCGTGGCATGCGGCAACTGCTTGGAGAAATGCCGCCGCAATGCCATCCGCTATACCCATACGCCGCTGCGCAAGAAGACCGCTGCCCCCGTAGAGACACAGACGGGCGAGTCAGTAGATACCTCCCGCCGCAGTTTTTTGGTCGGGGCGGCTATCGCTACCACCACGGCAGCCCTTGCGCAGGAGAAGAAAAAGATTGACGGCGGTCTGGCGGCTATCGAAGACAAGGTAGCCCCGAAACGTCTCACGCCCATCACCCCGCCGGGGTCGCTCTCGGCGAAGAATATGGCAAAGCACTGCACCGCTTGCCAACTCTGCGTCTCCGCCTGCCCCAATGACGTGCTGCGTCCCTCGCAGGATGTACTTACGCTGATGCAACCCGTGATGTCCTACGAGCGAGGCTACTGCCGCCCCGAGTGCACCCGTTGCAGCGAGGTCTGCCCCGCGGGGGCTATCCGTCCCATCACCCGTGAGGACAAGTCCGCCACGCAGATAGGGCACGCCGTATGGGTACGCAAGAACTGCGTGCCGCTCACCGACAATGTTGAGTGTGGCAACTGCGCACGCCACTGCCCGTCGGGGGCTATCACTATGGTGCATATCGACGGTTACGCACACGCCGTGCCGTCCGTCAATACCGAGCGGTGTATCGGCTGCGGCGCCTGCGAGAACCTCTGCCCCGCACGCCCGTTCAGCGCCATCTATGTGGAGGGCAACGAAGTACACCGGACCATTTAGCAGCAAGACTATGAACAGACGAGATTTTCTCAAGACTATAGGCGGAGGCGCAGTAGCCTCTTCGGCATTGCTCAGTGCCTGCACCGGTCGCACCGCTGACGGGCAGTCGCCCGCCGAGAGCCGCGAACCCGACGGCAGCCAAATGACCTATCGCACCAATCCCAACACGGGCGACCGTGTCTCGCTCCTCGGCTACGGTATGATGCGTCTGCCCGTAGAGGGCGGGGCAAGCGGACGCGAGAACAGCAACGCGCCCATCGACCAGGATATGGTCAACCGTCAGGTGGATTATGCCCTTGCGCACGGCGTCAACTATTTCGATACATCGCCCGCCTACTGCCAGGGACGTTCCGAGCGTGCCACGGGTATTGCGCTGCACCGCCACCCGCGGTCGTCCTATTTTATTGCCACCAAACTCTCCAATTTCAGCCCCACCACGTGGAGCCGCCGCGCCTCGCAGGAGATGTTCGAGAACTCGCTCCGCGAACTGCAGACCGACTATGTGGACTATCTGCTGCTCCACGGCATCGGCTTCGGGCAGAAACCGATGGAGGAGTTTTACAAACGCTATATAGATAACGGTGTTCTCGACTGGCTCGTGGAGCAGAAACGCAAAGGGCGTATCCGCAATCTTGGTTTCTCCTACCACGGCGACATCAACGTGTTCGACCTCGCCCTGCGCTGGTTCGACGAGGGCAAGTATCATTGGGACTTTGCACAAATCGAACTCAACTACCTCGACTGGCACTATGCCAACGAAATCAATCCGCGCAACACCGATGCCGAATACCTCTACGGCGAACTGCACAAGCGCGGTATCCCTGCCGTTATCATGGAGCCGCTGCTCGGCGGACGCTTGGCGCGTGTGCCCGACTATATCGTGGCGAAGATGAAGAGCCGCGAACCCGAACAGTCGGTGGCTTCATGGGCGTTCCGTTTTGCCGGTACACCTGAGGGTGTGCTCACAGTCCTGAGCGGTATGACCTATATGGAACACCTGCGCGAGAACCTGCATACCTATTCACCCTTGCGCCCCATCACGCCCGACGAGGACGCGTTCCTGATGAAGATAGCGGACGACATTTACAACCTCAATACCATTCCCTGCAACGAGTGCAACTACTGCATGCCGTGCCCGTACGGTATCAATATCCCCGCTGTCTTCTCGCACTACAACCGCTGTATCAACGAGGGGCATGTGCCGAACAACGCCCAAGACCCCGAGTACTGGCGCGCCCGTCGTGCGTTCCTTGTGGGCTATGACCGATCCGTGCCTAAGTTGCGTCAGGCGAGCCATTGTATCGGTTGCCGCCAATGTGTGGAGCATTGCCCGCAGAACATCCAGATCCCCGACGAACTCCACCGCATCGACCGCTACGTCGAGCAACTTAAACAAGGCACACTATAGGTATGTACAATTTACGATATACGATTGATGTATAAATTGTGATTGATGTACGATTGAGTCTTATCACGTGGGCTGTCCCAATGACTTCCACTTGTACCCCGTAGTAAATCGGATTATCGAAAGACGGTGCAAAGATAATACACAAAACGCCGTTTTGCAACGACAGCAGTCAATGAAATACAAACAAATCATTGACTGCTGTCATTTTTGTTCTCCATAAATGCCCGTTAATCAGCCGTTAATGATTGTAATTATCCCACAAATGAGCCATTTGCATTATCTGGTGCATATGCTCCGTTAATCATCGCCAATAAACCATTAATGCATTATGGGGAAGAGTTATCCATTAAAGTCCATTAAACAGCCATTGTATATTCAAATTATCAGTATTACTTTCGCAGCGATTTAACATCAAAGTGTGGAGCAAGACCGAAAAGCCCATAGCACAGAAAGCAGTTTTTTATGTTCCGTCCCCACACTTTTACATCCGGAAACAGGATAGTTCGTTGGGCAAACAATGACCCCGTATTCACAATGAATGTTCACAGATGTAGCGATGTCAAATCAAATGCAATAATCAAAATCATTATCATTATGCGTTATATCGGTATTGACGTCAGCAAAGCGACCCTCATGGTCGCTTACCCGCAAGACAACAAAAAGTACAAAACCCGTGAGTTCCAGAACACCACGACAGGCATCCACAGCCTTGTTGCCACTCTGTTGCCTGATGACCACTGCGTCATGGAAGCCACCGGCAACTACGGCTATCTGTTGCTCTATCTCCTGGAAAAGGCAGGTATCTGCACCAGTATGGAGAACCCACTCAAAGTGAAGAATTTCGCCCGCACGATGCTCACTGTTACCAAGACAGACAAGGCGGATGCACAGTTGCTTTCCCTCTACGGGGAGCGCATGAAACCCGAACCGTACAAGATACCTTCCGAGGCACTCCTGTTGCTCAAACAGAAAAGGGCGGTGCTCAGGCAGTTCAAGAAGCAACTCCTTGCCAACAACAACCTCAAAAAGGCGTTGGAGGCAATGCCCAAACAAGACCACAAAGCCATCAAAGCCATTGAGAAAGTGAGCATTACCTTGGAGAAGCAAATCAAAGCGGTGGAGGAGGAACTCAACACCCTCACGCAGGCTGAGTTTAACCAGCAGATGAGCAGACTGACCACCATCAAAGGCATAGGAACGGCACTTGCTGCGGCACTCATCATCACCACAGGAGGCTTTACCTACTTTGACAACGCCAAGCAAGTATCGCGGTACCTGGGGTTCTGCCCGACCTATCAGCAGTCGGGGACGTCAATACATGTCAAAGGGCACATTAACCGCAACGGAGACCCTTATCTGAGGTCGCAACTCTATGTCGCATCGTGGTCGATGATACGACATAACACCGCCTGCGGGGAACTCTATACGCGGTTGCGGAAGAGAGGCAAATCAGGGAAACTAGCGTTGGTGGCGGTGATGAACAAGGTCATCCGGCAGAGTTTTGCCGTTGTCAAACACAACACCGATTACCAAGACGGGTTTGTCTCCGAGAAACCCCAGCCACTCCCCGCAGGGAGCGCCCGCCGGCAAGGGAGTGTCGGTACACTCCCGACGAGGCGGTAAACCACTTTTTTACTCATAAAAAGCACTTTTTTGACATAGTTCGTTAAAACATTAAGAAACCTGTAACTATTCACGAATTAGTCATTAATTTCGTAGTATGTTGCCTGTTATATTCGGTCAAAAACTGCCAACAAATCTCTACAATATCAACCTATAATACACTTGTCCGTCACGAAAGACTTTCTGTGAGGTGCTGCTGTCGGCAGATATGTTCTACACGGCGGTGGCGGGTACAAACTGCGCCTCAAGGGTGAGGTCTTCGGTGGCGTCAGCAGGTACGGGTTGTCCGTAACACCATATGTTTATTTGGTGAGGAGTTGCTGTATCTGTTTGGCATCGGAGCGGGTGAAACCGTTGGCAACGGTTACTTGTCCGCCATTGGTCTCGATGATGATGTCGGCAAAGAGTAGTCCCGCTTTGAGTGAGACACTGCCAATGTTATTGCGTTGGATAATTGTGGTGGCATAGCCAATGAGCCGTGCCTTGTAGAATGTAACTTTCTCATCGTCTATCTCCAACTTGTCGGGGAAAACCACATTGCCACCTGTGATATGGCTGGCTGAAAACTTGTAGGTCATAATGCTGTACTTGTTTATTCTATTGCTAATTGCTTCGTTGTTGCTTGTATGGCACATTGGGCGGGTAGTTCTTGTTGCAAGAGTTCGATGTCCTTGTAGCCCAAACCGAGGAAGAGGGCGCGTATCTGTTTTTTGCCGTTGATAGATGCCCGTTCTAACAGATTGGCTTTCATCGCCTCGTTTTTTATATCCTGTATGCCTTTTGCATGTGCTTTTTTAATCTCATCTTCCGTCCAATATCCCTCGTCCGTATAGTATTCCCATTGCGTGGGATTGGCTATAACATCCAAAATCTCAATAGGCGGAAGAACAATGGTCAGTTTTCCGTTGATATATCGGAAATCATCCGGTTTGATTTTCTTCAAGTCATATCCGGCACGTACAATACCGCTGGCAATAAGACATAATTCATCGTGCATAGCATCATTGATGGGCTTTACACCCATTTTGTCAATGATGTCGCCTAATCCGTTATCTGCTACTTGGTGTCGTTTTCTCTCGGTAACGATTGTTTCACAGAAAAACGAGGCGGTAGTCAGTTCGGCTATCTCCCGAATAGATACAATCAAGTTCCGAGTAGGCTCTATGCTGCTGTATTGTTTGCCGTATTGCTTCTTCTTCAATAGCACAAACGCAACCAACACGACTGCCACACAACCGCTAATACAGCATATCATTATATCCATTAGTCCTTGAATTTGAAATTAACGATTTGAAATCCTAATTGCTTGAGTGGCAACTCAAAGAAATTCATAATGTTGCGTTCCGCCTCTTTCAAAATACCCATCTTGGTAATATCATTCACTATATTGTTTTCTGCTTGAATAAATAAATTATTTATTTCGGTTGCCTTAAACGGTTTGCGAAGCAGATAACTATCCACCTTGTCGTACACTTTGTGTCTTTCATCGCTCGGCATATTGTAGGAGATGAGTTGGGCGTGGGGTAAAGACAGGGTAATGGTTTTGTTTATTTCATCAATTACCGTTTCCGAGGGGTCGTATTTGCTCAAGTCGATACCTGCTTTCAGATAAACGGTACAAGTAAACAATATCTTTCGGTCTCCTTTCTTCTTAATGTTTGTATCTATTCCCAATAGTTTGTAATTCTCATCTGTCGCTTTCACTATCTTTTTTACAGTATACTCCACTGTTGACAGTTCCGACACTGACATCAAACTATTGACAGTTTGATTTGCTCTTTGCTTGAGCGATAATTTCTTTCTCGAAAAACACATATGCTAACTAACCACTAATGAAGTGATATACTATCGGAAAACACATCATTAGTATCTTCCGATAGTATAAAATATCAAATGGCACTAAAAGGATAATACAACGGCTGCAATCACTGCGATAGGTATCAATCCATCAACATTAAACATAATATCAGAATAACTTGTGGAATGTCCTCTGTAAACATTCTTTCCATCAAAGCCAAATAAAATATCAGAATAACTTGTGGAGTTCCCACGGTAGAATTTTTTACCATCCCAATTCCCTACACAATCTGAATAACTGGCAGAATTTCCTCTATAAAGTTTTTTACCATCCCAGTTAAACAGCACATCAGAATAACTGGATGAGTTTCCTTTGTAAATTTTCTTTCCATCATAGTTAAGTAGTGTATCGGAATAACTTGTGGAAGTCCCACGATAGAATTTTTTGCCATCCCAATTCCCCGCACAATTAGAATACGAAGTAGAACTACCTCGATAAAGTCTTACATTTTGCATAATACAATAGATTTAATTAAGTTTTTGCCTACTCTTTGTACGGATTTTCGGCTTCCTCCGTTGGATTTTATTCTTCGATGTCTTTTACCAAGCGTACAGGCAACAGTCCGCTGTTTGCCATCCAGTCACAGATATATGCGGGTGTGGCGGCACCGCTGTATTCGGCACTGATGTACAAAGCACGTGCTTGGCGCATCTGCGGTAACAGTTTGTGAAGTGGCTCTAATTCGGGCTCCTCTCTTTCCATACTTGCCGACCAATAGGCAATGGCATTCCCTTTTGCCCAAGTTGCGCCTGCATTGCAATCTTCCCAACGAGTTGCGGGAAGAAAGACTGCGCCGAAGGACTCCAACGCTGCCCATTCCTCAAGAGTGAGATAGTACTTGTTGCATGCCGTACTATTTGTGTCAGGTGTCCACGTATAAAATTTTGTCCACTTTGCAGGCTCCCAATCATCGGGTAGCAGCACAACACCTTTTATGTCGCCCTTGTCGGTGATAATGGCACATTTGAAGGATTTGCCGTAGCGTTCCCGTCCTGCAAACAGGTATTTCCATTCCTCTTCTGCTAATGTGCGCCATGGAAAATCTTCTGTTACGCGTTTGGTGGTGATAGAGAATGGGAATAAATCAGTCCATTCTTGATAATTCTTGTATTCGGCTCTACTCAAATCTGTATTCGCGCAGGTGTCGTATTGGTGTTCTGCAAACCTTCGTTGAAGATGGTTGACAGGCAGGCATTGCAAATTTCCCGTTGAGAACATCACTTGTTTCCCATATGCCACCGAAAACGGATGTGGCTGAAATGAACCTGTATTGGTTCCTGTTATTTGTGTTACCATATTCTGTAGTGATTGCTAAATCGTGGATCTTTATCGCAGTAGGTATAAGTATGCTCTACCTCATCTTCAGGATAAGGAAGTTGATCATACTCCCCTAATAATATCAGAGGTTTATTATGATAAGTTACATTATAATAATGGTTGATACTCAATAAAGAAGGATCAAAATCAGTTCCCTCATCCAATCTTAACTCATACCAAACAATAGTCCCATAGGTGCTTGTTATGGTCAATCCGTATGTTATAAGAGGATTTGCCTGTTGATTCTCGTCCGCTATTTTCCCAATATCTTCCGTAAAAACATCGTACGCAAATATATCCTCTCTATCCCTAAGGTAATCATAGTTTTTCAAAAAATCCAATGTGTCGGTTTCAATAGGTATTTTTCCTACATAGATGCTCTCAACTTCACGGAAAGCCTTTAATGTAGTACCTGTTTGCTCTATACCAAACACTTGATTGCCATATTGTTCTATAAGGTCTTCTATCGAACCATCGAAACCTGTTTTTTCTTCGTAGTAAGAGCGAATATGATCAAGAGCAGAATCTTGTGCACAATTTGTAGCATCGATCATTCCGCCAATTCCAATGATGAATTTCATTTTCTGTGAGCCTTTTGCTATTGGTTCATTTGGAATTGTCTGCTTTTCATTCTTCGGAGTTACGATAGACTTTAAGCGATTGCCGATTTGGTCTAAAGCCTCGCTATTAGCAATTTTCTCTTTTACAGCAACACCTACTTGCTCGGCTTGGTCTGCTAATTGCGATACGCTCGATTTGACTTTCTTGCTTCCCTCAACGGCAATCTTCATCAGTTCATCCAACGTCGCTTGTGATTGTTCCTTGAGGTTGTCCAATGTGGCGTGCTTTTCTTTCTCGTCAATAACATCCATCATCTTTTGGATGACATCTTCATTCAGTTCGTTTTTCCGAATGAACTCAATGAGTTCTTCTTTGCTTGTTTTTGCCATAGTATTTGTATTTTAGTTTGTTATTATTTGGTTTATAGGGTATTCTGTTATTGTGCATCAGCAAGATATAGACATAAATAAAGCGTGAACTTTTCTCGTTTGTTGAGTATCTGGTTTCTAAAGGATTAAACTGGACGACCTTATCTTTCCAAATATCTACGGAAAAAGCCCACGCATAAACGTGAGCATTCGGCTTTTTCCTTGGAAAGATATAGTTCTAAAAAGTGTCCAGTTTTTTAGAAACCAAGTATTAGAGCAAAACGCTTTATATAATATGTCGGTGCATCGCCTTACCGATGCGCGGTTATGCCATAGGCGGAGTTAGTTTTAGTTGTTGATATTTTATCGTTTGCGGCTGCAAAGGTATAAAATCTTTTGCATTTATGCAAAGGAGGGGGAAAGCGGAATACCTATTCTGTGGTATCCTCAAATACCTCACGCATTTTTTGTTGGAGGACTTTCTTGTCGGGGAGACATAGTTTGTATTCTGCTACCAAAGTGGGTGATAGACTGCGGCTTAGGGCATACTCCACCACCTCATCATCTTTGTCTTTGCACAGCAGAACGCCGATACTCGGGTTCTCTTTGGATTTCTTTACATCACGGTCCAGTGCCTCCAAGTAGAAATTCAGTTGCCCGAGATGTTCGGGCTTGAATGGCTCGTTCTTCAACTCAAAAGCCACAAGACATTGCAGTTCCCGATGATAGAAAAGCAGGTCTATACGGAAATCACTATTGCCTACTTGCAAACGATACTCTTGGTCGATGAAGATAAAATCTTTGCCCAATTCCAATATCACGCGTTTCATCTGCTGAATAAGCGACCGGCGCATAGAATTCTCCAATCGGTCAGCATCAGCCCCGATAAACTCCAATACATATTGGTCGCGAAAGATCTGCTCGGCGGACGGCGCAATTTGTCTCAACATTGTTGAGACTTTTGGTTTGTCAATCATCGTGCGTTCAAACAGGGCACTGCTGATTTGGCGGTCAAGTTCACGATAGGACAGATGTTCTTGTATGCTCAGTCTTAAATAAAACTCACGTTCTTCAGCAGTATTGCAGCGGCTGATAATCAACAAGTTGTTCGACCAACTAATTTGTCTCAACAGTGTCGAGACAATTTCGGTATCAGGTGCATACGTCTCGTAAAATTGCTTCATACGCCAAAGGTTCTTCTTAGAGAAACCTTTGATGTCCGGCGCATTTTGCTCTATATGTTCAGCCAGTTGCTCAACCACACTATCACCCCATTCGGCATTGGCAAGTTTATGAGAGATATACTCACCGAGTTTCCAATACAAGTCAATAAGTGCCGTATTTGCCACACGCAATACATTGTCTCGTGTAGTGCGTATCATTACCAGCACCTCGCTGAAATCCGGATTTGTATTGCCCGCAACGGGCTGTATGCTTTGCGTATCGTTCATAGTATTACGAATTTGCTGCAAAGGTATGTCTTACACGGAAAAAGGTTGACTCATAGAATATAAAAAATAAATAAAAGATTTTATGAGTACAAAACGTAGGACA
>CAKULK010000010.1 GCA_934667275.1 uncultured Bacteroidales bacterium
CCGACAAACGAGTCAACCTTATACGTATTTTAACAAAACAAACACGGAAACGAGTCAACCCGAAAACGGACAAAGCACCTCTTAACAAGGTCGCTGTTATCTACCGTATATCTACCGTATATCAACCGTATATCTACCGTGTATCTACCGTAGTTGGCAGCGGGGGAAAGTACAAAATCAAACAAATTTTGTCTTGCGACAAATGTTTTTGATAAACGGACGGCTGCGCCGTATTGCCGTTGATTAAACATAAATACGTGGCAGTAAGGCGACAACCGATAAACCAACACAGGCTGTCTGACGGGTGTCGGACAGCCTGTGTTTATCTTAGTTTGATACTAAGTCCCTACTTATCAGAGTTGGGGACCGGCAGCAACAAGGGCTTTGCCAGCCTCGTTGGTCTCGTACTTAACGAAGTTCTTGATGAAACGACCTGCCAGATCCTTTGCCTTAACATCCCACTCGGAAGCGTCCTTGTAGGTGTCGCGCGGATCGAGGATAGCGGGATCTACGCCCGGCAGAGCGGTCGGAACCTCGAAGTTGAAATACGGGATCGTCTTCGTCGGAGCGGTCAGGATGTCGCCACCGAGGATAGCATCGATGATGCCACGGGTGTCACGGATAGAGATACGTTTGCCCGTACCGTTCCAACCGGTATTGACGAGGTATGCTTTCGCGCCCGATTTCTCCATTTTCTTAACCAACTCCTCTGCGTATTTGGTCGGGTGGAGTTCGAGGAACGCCTGACCGAAGCAAGCCGAGAAAGTAGGAGTAGGCTCGGTGATACCGCGTTCCGTACCTGCCAACTTAGCGGTGAAGCCGCTCAAGAAGTAGTACTTGGTCTGCTCCGGAGTCAGAATCGATACAGGAGGCAGAACGCCGAATGCATCAGCCGACAGGAAGATTACGTTCTTGGCAGCAGGACCTGCGGAAATCGGTTTTACAATGTTGTTGATGTGGTAGATAGGATACGAAACACGGGTGTTCTCGGTAACGCTCTTGTCTGCGAAATCAATCTTGCCCTCTGCGTCAATGGTTACGTTCTCGAGGAGCGCATCGCGACGGATAGCGTTGTAGATGTCGGGCTCGCTCTCTTTGTCAAGGTTGATCACCTTGGCATAGCAGCCGCCCTCGAGGTTGAATACGCCCTCGTCGTCCCATCCGTGCTCGTCGTCGCCAATAAGCAGACGTTTCGGGTCGGTCGAAAGGGTGGTCTTACCCGTACCCGACAGACCGAAGAAGATAGCGGTGTTCTTGCCCTCTTTGTCAGTGTTAGCCGAGCAGTGCATCGAAGCGATGCCCTTCAGAGGCAGGTAGTAGTTCTGCATCGAGAACATACCTTTCTTCATCTCGCCGCCGTACCAGGTGTTGATGATTACTTGCTCGTGGCTGGTGGTGTTGAACGCCACGCAGGTCTCGCTGTTCAAGCCGAGTTCCTTGTAGTTCTCCACTTTGGCTTTCGAGGCGTTGTAAATCACGAAGTTAGGCTCGAAGTTCTCCAACTCCTCTGCGGTCGGACGGATGAACATATTGGTAACGAAGTGTGCTTGCCATGCTACCTCTACGATGAAGCGGACAGCCAGACGGGTCTCTTTGTTGGCACCGCAGAATGCATCAACCACAAACAGACGTTTGTTGCTCAACTCTTTCTGTGCCAAAGCCTTTACTTCACCCCAAACCTGCTCCGACATCGGGTGGTTGTCGTTCTTGTATGCGTCGCTGGTCCACCAAACATTGTCGTGGCTCTGTGCGTCGTCAACGATGTATTTGTCCTTAGGCGAACGACCGGTGAACACACCAGTCATTACGTTTACAGCACCCAACTCGGTAACTTGTCCCCTCTCATAACCAACCAAACCAGCTTTGGTCTCCTCCTCGAACAACTGCTCGTAGGACGGGTTGTGTACGATCTCGGTAGTACCCGTGATACCGTACTGTGTAAGATCAAGATTTTTCATAATTCTATTGATATTTAATTTTACGTTCGTTGTCAGCCGGCGGCCTATTTTATTGCGCCTATTAATCTGAGTACAAAATTAGTGCAAAACTGTGAAATTGGCAATTTTTTCGTTGCACAATCCTTTTTTTGCCAAGTTGAGGTGGCAAAAATACGAAATTCGTGCTATAAAACATACTTTTTTACGAAAATATTTGGTGGGTATCGGAAAAAGCAGTACTTTTGCACCGTGTTTTTCATGGTATTAGATTTAAGGTTAAGTAAAGATTGGGTTGTCGAGAGGACAATCCTTCTTTTTTTTGTATATGTAGGAAGTTTTTCGTACCTTTGCAGTCACGCTGCCGCAATGTGAAGTTGCTGGTATGCGGAATGACAAAAATCACGAAACGATGGGCATAAGCAAAAACACTCAATCGGATAAAGAAAATACCCTTATATATAAGGTGTCGGAAAAAAAGCCGATGCGGTATGAGAAAGAAGACTTGCAGGAGGCTGTGCGTGTGCTGAAAGCAGGCGGGGTGATACTGTATCCCACGGATACGGTGTGGGGAATAGGCTGCGATGCAACCAACGAGGCCGCCGTACAGCGTATCTTCGAGATAAAACACCGTGCAGACAGCAAGTCGATGTTAGTGCTATTAGACGGTGCAGGCAAACTGCAAGGATACGTGGAGAAAGTGCCGGAAACGGCATGGATGCTGCTGGACGCCAATGAAGGTATGCGCCCGATGACCATCATCTATCCGAAAGCCAAGAATCTGGCAAAGAACCTGCTCGCCGAGGACGGCAGCGTGGGCATACGTCTGACAGAAGAGGCTTTCTCGAAAGCGCTATGCGAGCAGTTGCGCCACCCGATAGTGTCCACATCCGCAAATATCAGCGGCGAGCCGGCGGCAAAGACATTCCGCGAGATAGCCCCAGAGATAACAGGGACCGTGGATTACGTATGCCGCTACAGACGCAATGACGAGACGCCCAAGAAACCGTCGTCGATAGTGAAAGTGGACGAGAATGAACACATTACGATAATCCGAGAATAGATGAGGGTTTGGAATAACCATCGCAGACAACAACTGATATACATCGCGGCAGACGCGATGTCGTCTATCGTGGTGTGGCTGCTGTTTCTGCTATTCCGCTGGATGGTGTATGAGGGAAAAGTGTTCGGGGTGGATACGGTGCTGATACCCGCGTTTGATTTCTATCCGCCGCTGGTACTATATCCGTTGGGATGTTTAGTGGTGTATTATCTATCAGGCTACTACTTGCGCCCGTTCCGCAAATCCTACTCGCGGGAACTGCTGACGACGCTCTGCTCATCGGTAGTAATAACCCTCGGCGCATTTTTCGCGATAATCATAGACGACCCCGTGACGAGTTATCACCGCTATCTGACATCGCTGTTGGTGCTGTTCGGATTGCAGTTTGTGGTCAGTTATGTGCCGCGCAGGGTGGTGACATGGATGTCGCGGAGACGCGGCAGCAACAAGTGGCAATGCTATACGATTCATTCGATAGGAGAAGTGGAGGCGTTTAAGCAGTTGCAGGCGGAGAGTCCGCAAGACGAAGTGATAATAGACCTCAACGGCGATGCCAATGAACGGGATATTTACACAATTATCAACCGTATCTACCCCTATAACACGGAGATAGCCATCGTGCCACGGCTGTATGACATGCTGACGGGTGCCGCCAGTATCCAAGAAGTGGGCGATATACCATTAGTCCGCATCACGGAACACAAGATGAGTGATGCGGGATTGTGCATCAAAAGGGCGTGCGACGTAGTGTTCTCGGCAACAGGAATGCTGCTGTTGTCGCCACTATATGTGGCGGTGGCCATTGCGGTGAAATGCTCGTCGGAAGGTCCCGTGATATACAAACAAGAGCGGGTCGGGTTGCACGGGGTGCCGTTTAACATACTGAAATTCAGGACAATGAAGCACAACGCCGAACCCACCATACCGCTGCTGAGCGCAGACGACGACCCGCGTATCACGCGTGTGGGGCGCATCCTGCGGAAATACAGGATAGACGAGTTGCCGCAGTTGTGGAACGTGTTGCGGGGGGATATGTCGATAGTCGGTCCACGCCCCGAGCGACGCTATTTCATCAATCAGATAGAAGAAAAAGCCCCTTACTACTGCCTACTCTACAAGATTCGTCCGGGACTGACCAGTTGGGGTCCCATCAAAGTGGGCTATACAGACACAATGGACAAGATGGTCCGCCGTCTGAACTATGACATCGTGTATATGGAAAACATGTCCCTGCTATTAGATTTGAAGATATTGTTCTTCACAGTGGGCGTGGTGTTGGACGGAAAAGGGAAATAAATGCAGCGACTATGACATACGATGAAGCGACAAAACGGATAGAATCCATCGTGCATGAGTTGGAGAACGCCCAGGCATTGAGTATGGATACCTATCAAGCCAAGGCTGCCGAAGCCAAAAAACTGCTGGCGTTCTGCCAGAAGCAACTTACCGATTGGGAAGAGAAGATGGATGAGATACTGGTGTGAGTACCCAACCACCAGTATGCTTTCGGCATCCTCTTTGCGAAGTTCCGATGAAGTACCGATGAAGTACCGATGGGGACAGCCGGCGAACCCGAGGCAAACAACAGGAAAACAGCAAGTAAAAACAATGATGACGGCTACTCCTCGGAGAAGTGGACGAGGACGTGGCGATAGGAGTTGAAGATTTTGGACTTTGAGACAAAGCCCAAGTAGCGTTTTTGTTCGTCCACGACGGGAAGATTCCATGCGCCCGTGTCTTCGAAGATCTCCATGACCTTCTCCATAGGCATGTCGTGGGTGAGAATCGCCTGCGGCGAGTTCATGAGTTCGCGCACGGTGAAACGGTTGTAGAGACGGGGCTGGAACATGATATTGCGCACCTCGTCGAGCAACAAGATGCCGAGGAACCGCCCGTTGTGGTCAATGACGGGGAAGATGTTGCGATGGCTCTCGGCAATGACCTTGACGAGTTCGCCGAGCGTCATCTCGGGATAGATCGTGGTGAGGTCGGTCTCGAGGACATTGTCCATCTTGAGCAGGGTGAGGACGGAGCGGTCTTTGTTGTGGGTGAGCAGTTCGCCCTTCTGCGCGAGACGCATAGCGTAGAGGCTGTGGGGCTCGAACATCTTGATAGTGAGATAAGATATGACCGACACCACCATAAGGGGCATAAAGAGATGGTAGCCGCCCGTGAGTTCGGCGATGAGGAAGATGCCCGTGAGGGGCGCGTGCATGACACCCGACATGAGTCCAGACATGCCCGCCAAGGCGAAATTAGACTCCGGCACGGCGAAACCAACGAGGTTGAACAGGCGTGCGCAGATGAAGCCCGTGACGGCACCCATAAAAAGCGAGGGGGCGAAGATACCACCGACACCGCCACCGCCGTTGGTGGCGACTGAGGCGATGATTTTGAGCAGAAGAATGAGCGCGAAATAGCCGATGAGCACCCAAGAGTCCGTTCCCAGCACGGCAAAAGGACTATTTTCGATGGCAGATACGGAATCGCCGTTGAGCAACTGGCGAATGACATCATAGCCTTCGCCATAGAGCGGCGGGAAGAGGAAGACCAGCAGACCCAGCACCGTGCCGCCGACGAGGAATTTCGCCCACGTCTTCTGCACCTTGTGGCGGAAAAGCCTCTCGAGGTAGTTCATGCCGCGGGTGAAATAGAGGGACACAAGTCCGCAGAGGACACCTAATATAAGGTAGAACGGAATGCGCTCGAGGGAGAACGGTTCGTTGTTGAAAAGGGGGAACATCGCCGTCTGCCCCGATGCCATCATGGAGATGGTAGTGGCAGTGACAGAGGAGATTAGCAGCGGCGCGACAGAGGTCATAGTGAGGTCCATCATCAGCACCTCGAGGGTGAAGACCAGTCCCGCAATAGGGGCTTGGAAGATGCCGCCGACGGCACCTGCGGCACCACAGCCAATCATAAGCATCATGGTCTTCTGGTCGAGACGGAAGAGTTTTGCGAGGTTGCTGCCGATAGCCGAGCCCGTGAGCACGATAGGCGCCTCGGCACCCACCGAACCGCCGAAGCCGATGGTGAGCGCGGACCCCACGATGGATGTCCACATATTGTGCGCCTTGATGATGGACTTGCGCTGCGAGATGGCGTAGAGAATCTTGGTGATACCGTGGGAGATGTCGTCTTTGACCACATATTTGACGAACAGCCCCGCCAGCGTGATGCCAATCATCGGGCAGACGAAATACCAGAAATGGTGGTGCGCCACCAGTTGGAGTTCGACAAACTGCTGAATCCAGTGGATGAGCAATTTGAGCAACTGGGCAGCGCATGAGGACAAAGCCCCCACGAAGAAACTGAGCAGCAAAACGAGATTCTTCTGCGAGATATGCTGCTCACGCCACGCTATGAAGCGGTCGTATGTCAGTCTTGCGTGTCCCAACCGATGCCTCTATACTTGTCCAAATCCCACTCTTCGTCCACCTCGTTGAGGTAGATGGTTTGCGGTTCATCGTCTTCGTCGGAGTCCGTAGTCTCCTGTTTTTCAATGACTTTGATATCAATCGGCGCGTGCGAGATGTCAATGACCTGATTCTGCTCTTTGTTGAGTTCGGTCCAGAGGATGTCTTTGAGTTCGGTGACTCCCCCACCCTGCACGCAACTGATGGCGACTACGGGGATACCATACTCGTTTTGCAGGGCTGCCACCAATGCGGGGAGGTTCAATTCGGGGTCCGCCACATCGCATTTGGAGATGGCGAGCACGCGCGCTTTGGTGAGCAACTGCGGGTTGTACTTCTCCAATTCGGACAGCAGCACCTCATATTCGTGGCGGATGTCCTCACTCGTAACGGGCACCATAAACAGCAGCACCGCATTGCGCTCGATATGGCGCAAAAACCTGAGCCCCAAACCTTTACCCTCTGCCGCACCCTCGATAATACCGGGTATATCAGCCATACAGAACGACTGGTTGTCGCGGTAGGAAACGATACCCAACTGCGGCGTGAGCGTGGTGAACGGATAGTCGGCAATCTCGGGCTTGGCGGCACTCACGGACGCCAACAGTGTGGACTTGCCCGCATTCGGGAATCCGACCAGACCAACATCAGCCAGCACCTTGAGTTGCAAGACCACTGTGCGCTCCTGTGCGGGTTCGCCGGGCTGCGCGTAGCGGGGTGCCTGATTGGTGGCAGTGCGGAAATGCCAGTTGCCCAATCCGCCACGACCGCCCTTGAGCAGAATCACCTCCTGCCCGTGCTCCTTCACCTCGCAGATATACTCGCCCGTTTCACCGTCGTACACCACCGTTCCGCAGGGCACCTCGACAATCTTGTCCTCGCCGTTCTTGCCAAACGAGCGCGAATCGCCGCCCTTGCCGCCGTCAGTCGCCATGATGTGCTTCTGATACTTGAGGTGCAGGAGCGTCCACAGGTTGCGGTTGCCGCGCAGAATGACATGCCCTCCGCGTCCGCCGTCACCGCCGTCGGGACCGCCCTTGGGCAGGTATTTGGCGCGATGCAGGTGCATACACCCCGCGCCGCCCTTGCCCGAGCGGCAGTAAATCTTGACGTAGTCTATGAAAGAGGAAGACGGCATTATTTCTGTACCAATTGCAGAATGGTGTCAATCTGACTGAAAGTATCCTCCATCGAGCGGTTGCCGTTGATAGAGAAGTAGTTATGACGATGCAGATAGAAGTCGCACACGGGTTGCGTCTGCTCGTGGAAGACCTGAATACGCTTTTTGATGGTTTCGTAGTTGTCGTCGGCACGACCGCTGGTTTTGCCACGGTTGAGGAGACGCTTGATGATTTCTTCTTCGTCCACGAACAAATCAAGCATCACCGCGCTCATCTTTCTGCGTTCCAACAACAACTCCAATGCCTCTGCCTGCTCGATGGTGCGGGGGAAACCGTCGAAGATAACGCCCTTGCAATCAGCAGGTAGCGAATCAAGATAATGCTCAATGAGGTGAATCATCTTATGGTCGGGCACAAGATTTCCTTTGGAAATCAAGTCCTCGATTTCCTTGCCAAGCGGGCTGCCCGACTTTATTTCGGCACGCAGTACATCTCCCGTGGAGAGGTGCTCCAAACCGTATTTCTCCACAATCAAATCCGATTGCGTTCCCTTGCCACTACCGGGAGCGCCACAAAGAATGATATTCAACATAATATATTGCTTTTTCGGGTGTATTTTTCTGACACAAAACGAGTTGCCCTCAAAGAGCAACTCGTTATTATGCACAATATCTGCCAATTAGAGAGCTAAGCCGGCACCAGCCTTGAACTTAACAGCCTTCTTTGCAGGAATCTCGATTTTTTGCTTGGTAGCGGGGTTGATACCAGTGCGAGCAGCCTTCTCAACAACAGCGAAAGTACCGAAGCCAATCAGTTGTACGTTTTCACCCTTTTTCAGTGCTTCAGCGATAGCATTAACGGTAGCGTCCAAAGCCTTTTGAGCCTGTGCTTTAGGCATTTGAGCCTCTGCTGCAATGGCAGCAACAAGTTCTGCTTTATTCATACGAATTAGTTTTAATTATTAAACATGTCCTCCACCCAAGGATACACCCCCGATGAATTGTGCGCAAAGTTACGACTTTTTTCTTAAACCGCAAACATTTTTATGAAAAAAAACATATTTTTCTGCCAAAAGAGGTATTTTGAAGCCTTCTTGCACGGTTTTTGTGATTAGTTCGTTGATTTTGAGTACCTTTGTACTTGTAAAAACAGAAAAAGAGACAGAACAAACAAAGAAAAAACATGCGCAACCTACCGGTAGTGACACGAAATCTGCTGATTATCACATTTTTGTGTTGGTTTGCAGACTCCGTATTTTCAAAGTACGGCATTTATTTTACCCAAATTTTCGGTCTGCACTATGTGACCGCCACGCAATTCAGGATATGGCAGCCCATCACGTATATGTTTATGCACGCCAATTTCGGGCATATTTTCTGCAATATGTTCGCGGTGCTGATGTTCGCGCCCGCTTTGGAAGAGAAATGGGGCAGCAAGCGATTCTTAATATATTATATGGTGTCGGGAGTTGGTGCCGCACTCGTTCAAGAGGCGGTATGGGCCATTCAGTTGCAACCGGCATTGAATATGTATGAGTGGGAAGCCGCGCGCCACATAGCAAATCGCGCCGTGACCATCGGCGCCAGCGGGGCAGTGTTCGGCATATTGTTCGCATTTGCGTGGCTATTTCCCGATGTGAAGATGTTTATCCTGTTTATACCTATTCCTATCCGTGCGCGCGTGATGGTGATAGGATATGCGCTGTTGGAACTATTTGCAGGACTATCTCCGCTACAAGGGGATAACGTAGCCCATTTCGCTCACATAGGAGGCATGGTTTTCGGGTGGTTGCTCATCCTGTGGTGGCGTCATCGCGGTTATTACGGATTTGAGAAGACCGAGATGGAAGACAGCGATTTGAAACGCTGGTGGCAGCGGCAACGCAATCGGTTGGAACAACGTTTCCCGCGGCTTTTCAAGAAACAATTTCCACGTATCAAACGCGGTAAGGGCAAGGATTACAACGATTACCATTACCACGAGTCGCTATAGAAAAAGAATCAACCGCCGAAACGAAACAGATTTGCGATTCCGGCGGTTGGTTACTATCAGACTATGCTGCCCGATTAGAACAGATTGTCCTCTTCCTGCTCCTGCTGCGGCACCTCGGGCATGGGTTCTTCGGCTTCCGCCTGATTTTGCCTGTTGCGGTATTCCTCAGGGCGATAGAGCACCTGCACATTCTCGGCTATGATTTCCGTTTTGCGGCGCACTTGTCCGTCTTTTTCCCACGTGCGCGTCTGGAGTTTGCCTTCTACATATAATTTCATGCCTTTGCGCACGTAGCGTTCCGCCCACTCAGCCAGATTTCTCCACAATACGATAGGGTGCCATTCCGTGCGGTCGGGCACTTGCGTTCCGTTTTGCATAACATAGCCACGCTCGGTGGTAGCCAGGTTGAAATTAGCAATGGCAACACCACGGTCCAAATAACGTACCTCCGGGTCGTTGCCGACATTCCCAACCAAAATCACTTTGTTTACTGATGCCATAAGTATTCGACTGTTTATAAAAATGGTATGTGTTAAATCGGCGCAAAATTACAAAAACTTTTGTACATTCCAAAATTTTGTAGTACTTTTGCACAGAAATATCACATTTAAGATGAGACGTACACGACTTCATTTATTGATGGTTGTAGTGATGCTGTGGGGCAGCGTTGCCATAGTTATGGCGCAGTCGAAAGAGATGCTGGTGCGCTGTGTGGCATTCTATAACCTTGAGAACCTGTTTGATACCATTCATGATGAGGGGAAGAATGATTATGAGTACTTGCCCGATGGCGGTATGAAATGGACTCCGTTGAAATATGAGCACAAGATTCAGAACATGGCATACGCCATCTCGCAGATAGGTACTGACGAGGACCCGCGCGGTGCGGCTTGTATCGGCGTAGGCGAGGTGGAGAACATAGGCTGCCTGAATGACCTTTGCGCCGAACTGAAAAAGACTGGGCGAAACTATGAACCTATTCTGCTTGAGGGTCCAGACCGCCGTGGCGTGGATGTGGGTTTTCTGTATAATCCCGATATGTTCAAAGTGGTGTCGGTGAGCGGTTATGAAATGAATGCCCACTATGCTGACGGAGGTGAAGTGAAGACGCGTCTGCAGTTGTGGGTGGCCGGTTACATGCTGGATGACAATCGCAAGATTGTTCGCGACAAGATTCATATCAGTGTCAATCACTGGCCGAGCCGCTATGGCGGCGAAGAAACAAGCCGTGCGACCCGTGACACGGCGGCAATGCTTTGCCGCGCGGTGTGCGACAGCATCTATCAGCGCGATGCACGTGCCAAAATCATCATTATGGGCGATATGAATGACGACCCGTTCAATCACAGTTGCGCAGAGGTGATAGGGGCAAAGAAGACCCGTGAGGAAGTGGGTGAACAAGGGTTCTTCAATACCTTATGGCTGAAATTAGACCGCGGCATCGGCAGTTTGGCATACAACGGCAGTTGGAACCTGTTTGACCAAATCATCATCTCGGAGCCCTTGATGAATGCAAAATTAGAAGACGGCAAGTGGGTGTATTGGAAATCACAAATCTTCAACAAGCCATTCCTGACCATCCAAGAAGGAAAAGACAAGGGTACCCCGTTCCGTACCGTAAAGAGCGGCGTTTGGCAGGACGGCTATTCCGACCATTACCCCACGATGATATATCTGATTAAAGAGAAATAACCCATTGATGAATATGTTGAAACGAAATGTTGAGCCCGTGCGTATGCGTAATTACGGGCGAATAGTACAAGATATGGTGGCGAGTGCCGCTAGAGAGACAGACAAAGAACGCCAACAGGCAATGATTGTGTATATTGCCCAATGTATGCGTCAGAAGAATGCCGTATGGAACAAAGAGCAGGAGTCGGGTATCGCGCGCCTGCAAGATGACATCCGTGTGCTTTCGCACGGTGTACTGAATTGCGACTTTCCTGAGTTTGAACCTATGATGCAAAAGTTGTCACAACGTCCAGTGGCTGTGCCTGATGTGAAGCAAGTTGCCAAAAAGAAGAAGAAATAAAGTGGTTAGGGTTGGCGTTGTAAAGAACGGAAAACTGCAACATAAAAGAGAGGATTAGGGTTACCCTAATCCTCTCTTTTTTAATCGGTTGGCTTGGAATTATTCCGCTTTGCCGTCGGAGCCGAGCACGTTGATGATTTTGTGCTTGTAGAGTTGCTCCATCAGATCGCGTGCAGGACCGCAGTACTTACGCGGGTCGAACTCAGCGGGTTTCTCCCAGAATACCTTGCGGACAGCAGCGGTGAATGCCAGACGGCTGTCGGAGTCGATATTGATTTTGCATACAGCGCTCTTGGCTGCCTTGCGGAGTTGCTCCTCGGGAATACCAACGGCAGCCTCGAGTTTGCCTCCATATTTGTTAATCATATCCACATACTCCTGCGGAACGCTGGACGAACCGTGGAGCACGATGGGGAAGCCCGGAAGTTTCTCCATAACAGCGTCGAGTACGTCGAATGCCAACGGGGGAGGAACAAGACGACCAGTCTTGGGATCCACAGTGCACTGCTCGGGTTTGAACTTGTATGCACCGTGGCTGGTACCAATAGAGATTGCCAACGAGTCGCAGCCCGTGCGGGTCGAGAAGTCGATCACCTCTTCGGGTTTGGTGTAGTGGCTCTCCTCAGCAGAAACCTCGTCTTCTACGCCGGCGAGTACACCGAGTTCAGCCTCAACGGTAACATCATATTGGTGAGCGTACTCAACCACCTTGCGGGTGAGGGCGATGTTCTCCTCGTAGGGAAGTGCACTACCGTCAATCATTACGCTCGAGAAACCGAAGTCCACGCAACTCTTGCAGAGTTCGAAACTGTCTCCGTGGTCGAGGTGAAGCACAATCTGCGGGTGCTCCCAGCCAAGTTCCTTGGCATATTCCACTGCACCTTGTGCCATATAGCGGAGCAGGGTCTGGTTAGCGTAGTTGCGTGCGCCTTTGGACACTTGGAGGATAACGGGGCTCTTGGTCTCAGCCGAAGCCTTGATGATAGCCTGGAGTTGCTCCATGTTGTTGAAGTTGAAGGCAGGAATAGCATATCCGCCTTTGATTGCCTTGGCGAACATCTCACGGGTGTTCACAAGACCCAATTCTTTGTAACTTACCATAAAATCAAACTTTAACTTGTTGTTTATTATTTAGTTATTCTTTTGCTTGCTATGATGAAATAGGTGATGAGCAGCAGGTATGCCACGATACCGACGATGGCGGCACCGTTGCTGCCTGCCCATGCGGCGAGGTAGCAGTCGGCGCCACAGAACTTGATGACAGCACTCACTACCCCCATCAGCGCGCCACCTGCAATGAAGCCCGATGCCACGAGGGTGCCTTTCTCATTGCGCTTCTGTGCCAATTCCTCGGCGCGGTCTCCGTCCTTCTTGCGTTTGCGGCTGACAAGCCACGAGATGGCACCACCTACCAACAGGGGTGTGTTGAGGTGCAAGGGAATGAACATACCGAGTGCGAAAGGCAATACGGGTACGCCTAACTGATTGAGCAACAGGGCAAGGATAGCCCCTGCGAGGTAGAGCATCCACGGTGCGCCCTGTCCCGACATCAGCGGCTCAATGACTGCCGCCATGGCGTTTGCCTGCGGGGCAACCAATGCGTTGTCGCCCGTGAAACCGTAGGTCTTGTTGAGTACAATCATCACACCGCCCACAGTGGCTGCCGATACGAGTGTGCCGAGGAATTTCCATGTCTCCTGCTTCTGCGGCGTAGTGCCAATCCAATATCCGATTTTGAGGTCAGTGATGAAACCGCCTGCCATCGACAACGCCGTGCAGACCACACCGCCGATGACCATGGCACCTACCATACCGCTTGACCCCTTCATGCCCACAGCCACGAAGATGACAGACGCAATAATCAGCGTCATCAGCGTCATACCGCTCACGGGGTTGCTGCCCACAATGGCAATGGCATTGGCTGCTACCGTGGTGAACAGGAAGGCGATAACCGCTACCACCAGGAATGCCACCACAGCCTGCCAGAAATTGTGCAGCACGCCCACCCAGAAAAATACAAATGTGATTGCCAAGGCTACGGCAATAGCCAAGACCACGAACTTCATACTCAGGTCTTTCTCCGTACGGAGTGAGGCTTGCGCTACGGCTTTGCCTTTGCCGCCCAACTCCTTGCCT
This sequence comes from uncultured Bacteroidales bacterium, assembly GCA_934667275.1. GTDB lineage: Bacteria > Bacteroidota > Bacteroidia > Bacteroidales > Paludibacteraceae > Colicola. The sequence continues at coordinate 13,695 of CAKULK010000010.1, forward strand.
GCCAAGCCGACAGCCGACTTGATGACACCCCAACTCTTGACGATACCAATCATACCCGCCATGGCGATGGCACCGATGCCGATGTTGCGCCCGTACTGCGTGAACATCAGTTGCGGGTCCATGCTCTCCATGCCTGGCAGCGAGCCCATCAGAGGCAGCAGCACCCACCATACGAAGAACGAGCCCGCGCAGATGACAGCCGCATATTTGAGTCCGATGATATAGCCGAGACCCAACACGGCAGCACTCGTATTGATAGAGAATACCAGTTTGAATTTTGCAGCCAGCGCCTCGCCCCAGCCTGTCATGCGGGTGCTCAGGCTCTCGGTCCACAAGCCGAACGTGGAGACTGCGAAATCATACAATCCGCCTATGCCTGCCGCCCAGATAAGGGGTTTGGCTTGGCTGCCGCCCTGTTCGCCGGATACCAGCACCTGCGTTGTCGCCGTTGCCTCAGGGAACGGATATTCGCCGTGCTTCTCCTGCACGAAGTATTTGCGGAACGGAATCAGGAACAGGATACCCAGACAGCCACCCAACAGCGATGACATGAAGACCTGCATAAAGTTGACCGTGATGTCCGGATACTTGGCTTGGAGGATATAGAGTGCGGGTAAAGTGAAGATAGCACCTGCCACAATCACGCCGCTTGACGCGCCAATGGACTGAATGATAACGTTTTCGCCAAGGGCGTTCTTGCGCCGCAACGCCGATGAGAGACCCACTGCGATAATGGCAATCGGGATAGCGGCTTCGAACACCTGCCCCACTTTCAAGCCGAGGTAAGCCGCTGCTGCTGAGAAGATTATCGCCATCACCACACCCATAATGACGCTATAGGGCGTTACCTCGGGGTAGTTGTTTTGCGGTTTCAAAATAGGTTCGTACTTCTCACCCGATTTGAGCGGGCGCGCCGCATTCTCGGGCAACTGAATCTTCTCTTTTTGTTCCATATCTTTAGAAAGATGTATTTGTTTCCGCCTGCAAAGTTACTATTTTTTGCGTATTTATGCAATAAACAGCCTTGTAAACTTGCATTTTGCAAAGTAGAGTGCAAAAACGGGTCAGCCTAACGGTGGCTCAAGCCATCGGCAACCTATAAGGAATCACCTATTAATCACCTACTAATCACCCACTAATCACCCACTAATCACCCACTAATCACCCACTAATCACCCACTAATCACCCACTAATCACCTACTCTTAACCCGAGGTTAATGCAGGACAATACTCATTGTGCAGCAGTGCGCTGTGCTGCATGTTGGAGCGCAATGTCGTATGCCTCGCGGTAGTAGGGGAAGAAGTGGTGCCAATCCGCCTTATCCGCCAAAGATGCGGCAAGAGTTCGGATAGCGTCTATCTGTTTGGTTTTCTGCGAGAAATAATAATGCAATGTATTGGCGACGGTTTGTATGACCTCATCTTGATTGCTATCCGTGCGGCGGATAACGGCAACACCTTGGTCGATGGTCTGCACGCCCTGCGACAAACACCAGAGTCCGAAACCGCTGAGCGTGGTAGTGACGGTGGGTACATGGAAAGCAATGCTCTCGAGCGGTGTGTAACCCCATGGCTCATAGTAACTCGGGAAGACAGTGGCATCCAGCCCGATGAGCAGGTCGTAGTAGGGCAAGTTGAGCACACCATCGTTGCCGTTGAGGTAGGTGGGAATGAAGACGACGCGGACATTGCCGACGGTGTAATCGGGCTTATCGAGGTACGGTATCATGACAAAGGCGAGGATTTGCTTCGGCTTGGTCTTGGCGGCTGCGGCGGGCATGCTCCCCAGACGCTCCATGGAGGCGAGGAAGACATCAATACCTTTGTTTTTCCACTCCAAGCGTCCCGCGGTGCCGATGAAATGGTCGGTGGCTGTTGCCTCTGCCCCACGCGACTGCGCGTAGGCGAGCAGGGCTTTGCGGGCGCGTTTGCGTGCGGCGGCAAAGGCATCACCCGCGGGTACGAAATCGTGTTCGAAGCCATTGGGTGTGACAATGTCCACGGGTTTGTCGAGAAGTTGCTTGCACTCGCGTGCGGTAAGGTCGCTGACGGTGGTGAAACAGTCGCAGACATGTGCGGCGGTCTTCTCGGCGGAGTGCTTGCTGACCATGTTGAGTTCAGCCGCCATCTGGTCGCCGTGGTAGCCATCGAAATAGTCGTACAGCGGTTTGCCATTGCCCGCGATAGAGCGTCCGATACCCGTGGCGTGGGTGGTGAAGAGTGTGCCGATGCGCGGGCAGTGCTCGCGGATATAGAGGACGGTGAAGGCGGTCTGCCACTCGTTGCAGTGCATGACGGTGACGGGCATGCCGAGGTGACAGTAGAGGCTCTCTGCCACCTGCCCGACAGCATAGGCGAAGAGACAGGACTCGTCGTAATCGCCGTAGGCGGCGTGGCTCTGAACACCGTATTGCTGCCATAGATGGGCATAGATGGTATCCTTTTCCGCCCACAGTTTGTCCCAGCGGAGCAGCACGGCGATAGGCTTACCCGGCACCTGCCAACGCCCTACGCGCACACCTTCCGGTCGCCAACCGCGCAGAAGGGTTTTGCTCTCTTTGAAACAGATATCGGAAGTCCCGCCAAGGTCAGGACCGAAAAAAATGACATGGTCTTTGTGTTCGCGCTGCATGGACGCGGCACGGGTGGAGAGGACGGCGTAGATGCCGCCCACACGGTTACAGACCTCCCACGAGGTCTCAAAAATATAGTCGGGTTGCATAGTTAAAAGAGTTTAGTTATCGCGGTTCGTTATTAACCGTAATACGTTCAATATCAGTGATTTCGTTGTATTGTTCGGGCGTGGATGAGAATTGGTTGTAAAGGCTCTTGATGAGCGGCATAGCGTACATTCCTTTGGCGGTTGCCCAATAGAGTCTGTTGCGGGTGTTGTCCACGTACAAGGCTCCCGAGGCTTCGGCATCAATGAGTTGCTGGTTTTCGCCATTGATATTGGCTACAAAAAGCCCTGCACCGGTGAGGTAGTACCACTTGCGCGATTGTGCATCGAATTGCATACGTTTGACAGGGGTGCCGAGAACGGGCTGCATTTTGCTTGCAAAGAAAGTGCTGTCACCATAGACGAGCATAGTGTCGCAAGCGGCGGCGAGCAGGGCTTTGTCTCTCTCATCGGTGTCCGCGATGACATGTTCGAGACGACCCTCGATGAGACGTTGGCGCATGACGGTGCCATCGGTGCGCGCCATGAGAATGGCGGGAGCCTGCGTCTCATATATATATAGTTCGCGCGCGATGGAGAACTGCTTGTCGCCTTGGGTGATGGTGAGCCGGACGGTTTGCGGTTGGTTGTACTCGGAGAAATAGACGGTGACGGAACTGCCAGTGAGACTACCCGATTGCAGGACGCAATGTTCAGGGAGCGTCCATGCGTAGGAGAGCGTGTAGGCAAAAGGATTGTAGATGTTCGCGGTGAGCGTGACATCGGTGTAGTGGGTGATGGAGTCGGTGGAGGAAATGAAAGTGGGGATGGTGTCGTAGACCGTTATAGACTTGCTAATTGTCTGATTATTAGCACTATCCACGCGCAGTGTGATGAGGTATTCGCCCGCTTTCTTGTAGATATGGCGCGGGTGTTTGGAGATGGAAGTGGTGTTGTCGCCAAAGTTCCAGTCCCATGTCTCGCCCGCACTGCTGTTGTTGACGAAAATGACCGTTTCGCCAGCGCGCGGTTCGGCGGGCGAATAGGAGAAATCGACGGTGACTTTTTTGCAACCTGTTACCAAGAGAGCCCAGGCGAGGAGTATGGTGATTTGTTTTCTCATATTGTTTGTTGTCTGTTTCGCCACCAAGTCATTTGTCTTTTGGCGTAGTGGCGAGAGTTTTGTTTTATCATTTCAACGGCACGTTCGAGCGTCCATTCTCCGCGGAAATATCGGAGTAACTCTTTGTATCCCACGGTGTTGATGCTGTTCGGAAGCACTTCTTTCGTGCCTTTCGGCAGGGGCGAGATTGGTACGTTCAGCAACTCGAAAGCACGTTTGGCTTCGTAGAGCAACCCCATTTCAAGCATGCGATCCACCCTGCGGTTGATGCGGTCGTAGAGTTCAGCGCGCGGTCGCTCCAACATCACCTCTTCGATGTCGAAACCGCGGTCGGTATTACCCTGCCGATTGGGCTTGCCGTTGCGGCGAAAAGCGGAATAAGGCTGTCCGCTTGCGCGGCAGATCTCCAAGCAGTGCATGAGCCGCTGCGGGTTTTGACGGTCCACTTCCGCCCAATAGGCAGGGTCAGACTGCTCTACCTGCGTCTGTAGCCATGCAAGTCCATATTGCTGATAATCAGCGCGTACAGCATCACGGATGGCAACAGGAATAGCAGGTACATCATCTAATCCGCGGCAGACGGCATCCACGTACATCATACTGCCGCCTACCATAATAATATGGTCGTGCGTTTTGAAGAGTTTGGACAGCAAATCCAAGCAATCGCGTGCGTATTGCCCCGCACTATATGTTTCTGTAAGAGCCTTACAACCAACGAAATAGTGGCGTATCTCCTGCTGTTCCTCAAGCGTGGGTGCGGCGGTGCCAATAGGCAAATCGCGATAGATTTGGCGAGAGTCGGCACTGACAACCGGACACCCGTACAGACGCGCGAGACGCAGACTCTCGTCGGTTTTACCTACCCCTGTCGGTCCCAATATGACGACCAACGTAGGCATCAGAACATGGAACCGTCTTCGAAACTCAAGTCTTGGAAGCCTTCGGTGTCGAGGTCACCTTCGTCGTATTGGCTATCGCCATAGAAGTCCTCATCGAGTCCAAGGTCGTCTTTCTTGTTTTTGGCAGAAGCAGCATCCATTGCCTCTTCGGTTTGCAACTGTTTGGGTGCTTTGCCTTTGGACTCCGTGCATTTGACACCCTCGCAGATGCCCGGCATGATTTCGGTGAGATTGCCAAAGAAATAGCGTTCGAACATGGGGTCGAACACGTAGATGAGGCGTTGCCCCTGCTCCTCAAGGAGATCACTGAGGCGTGTGGACTCCATCACCATATTGTCGTATTCAAAATTGCTGCCCATCTCCACAAGCGTCACTTCCTGCTCTTTCTCCCAGCGGTCGTTGCACATAAAGAACGACGTCATCTGGTCGTCAGGGTAGCCGACACTCTTCAAAATAGCATGGTGCAAATCGAGAAATGTGGCATCGCTGTCCGCCTCAAACACCCGGCGGAAACCCTCCACCTCATCGCATGAGAAAGTAATTTTGTAAATCATATATCTGCTTTGAAATTTATCTATATTGTGTACGTTTTCATCCCGCAATTTCTGTGCCAAGCCCGTTGTTTGGCACAAAAATAGCACACCTATCGTGTTGCGCGCCACATGCCACCCGGCATGGATTTGGCAATGTCGTTGAGTTCCATCATGATTAACTGCGAGGATATGTCGCTGTAGGGGAGTTGCGTTTCCATTACAATCTGGTTGATATGCAAGCCGTCTTCCGCGGTGCGCAACAGGTCGAGAATGGTGCGTTGGGTGTCGCTGAGGTCGCAGGTGAGTTCCACCAACGAAGTCTGTATCGGCTGTGCAGCCGATTGCCATTGCATGTACTCCATAAGGTCTGCAGCATTTTCAATCAGTTGTGCCTGTTGCTTCTTAATCAATTGGTTGCAACCGGCGGAGTTGACATCGTCAATGCGCCCCGGGAGAGCAAAGACCTCGCGATTGTAGTCTTGCGCCATCTGCGCGGTGATGAGTGAGCCGCCTTTCTGCTTGGATTCGACCACCACTACTGCATCCGCCAATCCCGCAATGATGCGGTTGCGCGCTACAAAGTTGTACTTTTCGGGCTCGGTGCCGGTGGGATATTCGGTGAGAATACCCCCATTCTCCAACGCCTGCACAGCCACGTTGCGATGAGCCGTAGGGTAAATGCGGTCCAACCCATGGGCGGGAACTATGATAGTAGGCAGCCCGTGCTCAATGGCGGCGCGGTGCGCCGTCACATCAATACCATACGCCAAGCCGCTGACAACCGTCACATCCGGCACCATCTGCGCCAAGTCGGCTATCAGCCCGCAGCACCAGTCCTTGCCGCGCTCGGAGGGCATACGTGTGCCCACCACGCTGATGACCTTTTGCGGAGTGACATTCACATTTCCTTTGGCATAGAGCATGAGCGGCGCGTCCACGCACTGCGCAAGGCGATAGGGGTAGCCGGCATCTTTGTAGTAGAACACCTGCACCTGATGCCGCTCAATGAACGACAATTCGGCATCTGCCAGCCGCAATGCCTCTGAATTAAGCAGTTCGGGGTGCCGCAAGGCGGCCTCAGAGGCAGTGGCATAGGCATCCAGCACCTGCCGCAGGCGGCGAGGGTGCGTGCGGTGCGCTATGGTGAAGGCTATTCTATTTCTGAGTTCTTGGTCCATACCAACGACGTGCTACCACAAATGCCACTACGCAGCCAATGAGGGTGCCAACGATGTCCGCCAGCCAATCCCACCAATCGCCAGTGCGAGGATAGAAGAAATTCTCTTGCAGAATCTCTATCAGTCCACCATACAAGATTGGCAGCAAAAGAGCCGTGAAAAGCCATTTGGTTTCAATCTTGTCGCGCACCATATCCCACATAAGTGCGCCTCCCAATGCTACATACATAAGGATATGCGCCCACTTGTCGGCACCTTGAACGTCCGGCAAGCGGAAATGCGGTTCGCGCACCAGACATCCGTACAGAATGACGGCTGCTATCACGAAAGTCTCCCAATAATGCAGGATACGCCTCATTGCAAAGAGGACTACAGTTTGGTACCGAAGCAGAGGTCGCCTGCATCACCCAAACCCGGCACGATATACTTCTTCTCGTTGAGTTCGGGGTCAATGGCGGCGCACCAGAGAGTGGCTTCGGCGGGCATGTTCTTCTCGAGATAATTAATGGCTTGTACGGTGCCGATGGTGCATGCGAGGTGCACGGTCTTCGGTGTGCCGTGGCTCAGCAGAGCTTTGTAGGCGACCTCCATTGACATTCCCGTAGCCAGCATCGGGTCCACCAACAACAGCGTCTTCCCATCCAAATGCGGAGCCGCCAGGTACTCGGATACAATCTCCAGTTTCTCTTCATCTTTTCTGCCCACTACGGCACGGCGATAGGCACTGAGAAATGCGTTTTCAGCATCGTCGTACATATTCAGGAACCCTTGATGGAACGGCAAACCCGCGCGCAGAATGGTACCCAGCACAATCGGGTCGCTCGGCACTTGCACGGAGGCGATGCCGAGGGGTGTCTTGACCTGCTCCTCTGTATAGTTGAGTGCGCGACTGATTTCCACCGCCATAATCTCGCCTATACGCTCGATATTACGGCGAAAACGCATGCTGTCATGCTGAACCGACACCGCACGAATCTCTTTGAGGTAGCGATTGAGCAACGATGGTTTGTCTGATAGATTGATAACTTGCATATATAACTAATTGTTTGAAAATCTTTCCATTACATGCTGTGCATAGCCTCTTGACACGGGGACGTTCGGGATGGACTCCTCGCCAAAATCGAGCATCAGTTCACCATCCACGCGTCGGAGCAACTGCACCTTGTTCAAGTTGGCGATATAGGAACGGTGGCACCGCACCAAATCCTTGTCGTTGAAACTCCAAGCGATGTTCTTGAGGCTGTTGCGAATAAGAAGCGTCTGCTTTTTGCCGTTGCTCATATAGTGCACCTCCACGTAGTTATCCGCCGCCTCGATATAATAGACCATCTCGGGCTTCACCGACAACTTGAGGTCGCCCTTGTCATCGTAGAAATTGAACATATTGGGCTGCATCTCAGTACGCGTGGTCTGCATAAGGTTTTGTATCTGTTTGTTCTTGTCTTGCAAGTTAATTATCAGATACACAATGGTATATGGAATAAGCAGAATGAACGCGGTGTCGATTATCGCCTCCTTGAACATACTGAAGAATGTCAGCCCGCGCGTCTCAGCATACTCGGGCAGCACCACAAAAGGAAACACCGAATAGATAAGTGCCATTATGGTCAGTTCGCAGAAAATCCACACGGCATAAACAGGATAAGTGATGTCGTGCCGCTGTGCGTAGTAGTACATCACCGTCCTGCTGACAGAGATAATTCCCATTGCCACCAGCACCACAACGGTCACCCACCGGACATATTGCATATCGCTATCCGCCCAACTGCGCGACCCGAAAGGAGTGAAGATGAGAATAAACAATTCCGCAAAGAGGGTAGTGCTCAGCACCAACATCACTACATTGCGCGGCAGATTGTAACTATATGGCAGTTTATTCTTCATCGAAATGTATTCACGGTGAACTTCAGCCCGCAAAGGTACAATATTTTTTCCGGATTTGCAAGTTACGGTTCCGTATTTATGTCCCCCACCCTATTTGTATTGCTCTTTCCCTGACCTGATTTTTTTCGGGTAAAACAGCAAGGGATGCGCAAGGGATGAGCAAGGGATAGGCAACAGCAAAAAGCCGCCTGACAAAAGGTCAGACGGCTTCGTTGTCTCGGGTAGGAAAGATTACTTGAGATAGTTCTCCCACTTGGTATTGCGCATATCGCCCGACTTTGCAAACTCTTGGTGCATAGCCAGTGCGAGTGCAAGGTTGTGTTGCGTGTGCGACACTTTGCTCAACGCGAGGTATTCGCGCAGCATCGGCTGATATTGCGGGTCAACGCAGTTCTCAATGATTTCGTGCGCACGTTGAATCGGGCTCTTGCCACGCAGGTCGGCAATACCATGTTCAGTGATAATCACTTTCACGGAGTGCTCACTATGGTCAAGGTGGCTGACCATCGGTACAAACGATGAGATGGCACCGCCCTTTGCCGTTGAAGGTGTAGTGTAGATGCTGATGTAGGCGTTGCGGGTGAAGTCGCCGCTACCGCCGATACCGTTCATCATCTTCGTGCCGAGCACGTGGGTGGAGTTGATATTGCCGTAGATGTCGGCCTCAAGGGCTGTGTTGATGGTAATCAAGCCCAAGCGGCGAGCCACTTCGGGGTTGTTGCTAATCTCCTGCGGACGAAGAACAATCTTGTCGCGGAAGAAATCCATGTGTTCTACAATGTCCTCCAATTTGTCGGCCCCCACGGTGAGGGAGCATCCGCTGGCGAACTTCACACGTCCCTCTTTCATCAAGCCGACTACTGAGTCTTGAATCACTTCGGTGTACATCTCGAAAGCAGGAATATGCGGGTTCTCGCCAAGTGCGCCCAATACGGCGTTGGCGATGTTGCCGACACCCGACTGGATGGGGAGGAACGATGACGGGATACGCCCTGCCTTCATCTCGGTTTCAAGGAAGAGTGCCACATTGTCACCAATGCGCTTGGTTGTCGCGTCCAACTCGGCGAACTTGCCGACCTCGTTTGGGCGGTTGGTCTTCACCACAGCCACAATCTTCGAGGGGTTCACCTTGATGCAGTCTTTACCTATGCGGTCCGATGGCTTGTAAACAGGAATCTCGCGGCGCAACGGCGGGTCGAGCGGTTCATAGAGATCGTGCATACCACGCATGCAAGCAGGCATAGCCTCATTGAGTTCGACGATGATTTTGGGTGCCAGTTCGCAGAAAGTGAGCATATTCCCCACACCTGCCGTAGGCACGATTTCGCCGTCTTCGGTCACTTGACATGCTTCCACGATAGCCACATCGGGTTTCGGGAGGAACCCGTAGCGGATGTCTTGCGCCAACTCACTCAGGTGCATATCGTAGTAGTGTGCCTGCTGGCTGTTGAGTTCGGCGCGCAGGTCTTTGTTGCTCTGGTAGGGGGTGCGGAATTCAATGGCATGCGCGCGTGCCAGCATACCGTCGCAACTGTCGCCCGTGGAAGCACCCGTGTACATGCCAATCTTGAAGGGTTTGCTTTCAGCGTGCAGGGCTTCTGCCATGTGGGCGATGGCGGTAGGAACATCTTTAGGAGCACCGGCAGGCGTGAAACCGCCCATACCGACTACGTCTCCGTTCTTTACAAACTTAGCAGCCTCTTCGGCTGTCATAAATGGAAGTGCCATGATATGATAGTTTTTAAGCAGATAAGTAAATTATTGTTCGTCTATTTCCGAGTCCACCAAGATTCGTCCGCAGAACTCGCAGACGATGATTTTCTTGCGCTGGCGGATGTCCAACTGACGCTGTGCGGGAATCTTGCTGTGGCAACCGCCGCAACTGTCGCGCTCCACCTTAACCACTGCCAAACCGTTGTGCGCATTCTTGCGGATACGGCGGAAAGCAGCCAGCAGACGCTCGTCGATATCCCTCTCAAGGTCAGTAGCACGAAGCATCAGTTTCTCGGTCTGGTCCTTGGTCTCGCCGAGAATGGAGTCGAGTTCGTTGCGCTTCTGGTTGAGGTCCACAGTGCGGTCCTCGATGTCGGAGATGGTCTTGGCTTTGTCAGCCTGACGCGCCTCCAAGTCAGCGGTTGCGGTACGAATCTTCTTCTGTGACAATTCAATTTCCAATTCTTGATACTCAATCTCTTTAGTCAGATTGTCGAACTCGCGGTTGTTGCGCACATTGTTCTGTTGTTCGCGGTAGCGCGAGATAGAAGCGTTGCTGTTCTCAATGCGCACACGATGGTCGGAGATGGCGGTCTCCAACTCCTTGATGTCGTTCTCGATGTTCGAGAGACGGGTCTTGAGACCCTCGACCTCATCGCTCATGTCCTTCACCTCTTGCGGCAACTCGCCTGCAAGGGTACGCAACTCGTCGATTTGGGTATCGACCTCTTGCAACTCATAGAGCGCACGCAGTTTGTCCTCTACGGTCAACTCTTTTTCTACTTTCTCTTTTGCCATATTTATGTTGTTTTAGTTTAATCTGATGATTGTCAGTGCAGTATGCCATTATCGGCATAATACACAATGGGACTGTGGTCGGTTTCAGCGACCTCCACTCTTATATAAGGTGTGAGTAGTTCGCGGAAGATGTCGCGGGTGAACTGCTCGCTCACCCAGTGGTCGAGGTCGATGATGCCGATGCGTCCGACGGCACTCTGCATCTCATGGTACTTGAAGTCGGCGGAGATGTACACGTCCGCCCCCTGTGCGATGGCTGTTTCCATGAACTCAGCCCCTGCTCCACCGCATAAGGCGATGGTCTGCACCTCTGTTTTCAAGGGGGCGATGCAGCGTATTCCCGAGTGCTCCGTGCGGAATAATTTGTGTACAAGATGCACAAAATCAGTCCATTGCATAGGCGTTGGCAGGTTGCCAATCACGCCCAAGCCCACCTCTTCGCGCCCCTGTTGCGGGGAGAGGATGCGGTATTCCGAAATGCCGATGCGTTCTGCCATACGCCCGCTGACGCCGTGGAGGTAACTGTCCATGGACGTATGCGCGGAATAGATGGCTATGCCGTGACGGATAGCCTGTGCCACGCACCGCTCCTGCGGCGTGCTGCCCGTGAGGTGCTTCAATCCGCGGAAGAGCAACGGGTGGTGGGAAACAATGAGGTCGCAATGCTTCGTAATAGCCTCGCAGACAATAGATTCCGTAACATCTACCGTCAACAATGCCGCCTTTACTTCCGCACTGCGTTCACCCACCTGCAGTCCCGAATTATCCCAAGCCTCCTGGTAACTCAAGGGAGCAACAGATTCTATGCTATTGATGATTTCCTGAAGAATCAACCTTTTTTGGCACCAACGCCCGTTTTTACGGACGCTACTGCGGATTTCTGCGTTTTCACCTGTGCCTTCGGCGCGGGTTTCTTCACATCTTGCTTCTTGTCCTCAACGGAAGCAGCCTCCTCTTCGCCCTCGTCCTCTTTGGTGGTGAAGTCGGTGATGCCGGCGTTGATGAGGATATTGTACCACTGCACCAACTTGCGGATGTCGGTGGGATATACGCGGTCGCGGTCGAAGTCAGGCAACACCTCGGCGAAATAGGCGCGCATAGCATCGTTGTCCGCCTTCTTGGGGTCGATGGATGCGACCTTCAAGCCCTCTTTTTCGCCCACTTTGGTCAGCACTTCGCTGAGGGCGATGTCGTCGCCCGTGGTGAACATCGACACCTCTGCCAGCGACACAATCTTGTCGCGCGCATAGGTCGGCATACGTTTGCCGTCAATGAGCGACTCCACAATCAGCATGTTGTTGCCGCGACTTACCAACTTGTATAACCCGGGTTTGCCCGTGATGGATAGGATATTCTTAAGCATACTCTACTCAATTTATCTATTTTCGACGGCAAAAGTACTGCTTTTTTTGCATATCTGCAAGTTTTTATATACCTTTGCGCGAATTTATTGTGTTTCTTCTGTGTATGCGTTTGAAGAGTGATGTTAATATCAAAAACCGCCGTGCCACGTTCGATTACGAGATATTGGACCGTTATACGGCGGGTATTCAGTTGTTCGGCACCGAAATCAAGTCCATTCGCGAGAGCAAAGCCTCGCTGGCGGATACATATTGTATGTTTGTCGGCAACGAACTATGGGTGAAGCAGATGCATATTGCAGAATACCGCTTTGGCAGTTATGCCAACCATGAGACAAAGCGCGACCGCAAACTACTGCTTACGAAAAAGGAACTGCATAAACTTCTGCGTCAGACCAAAGAGTCGGGAAAAACCATCATTCCTCTTCGTCTTTTTATCAATGAACGGGGCTTTGCCAAAATGGAAATCGCTCTCTGCCAGGGCAAGCACGAATACGACAAACGCCAATCCCTGCGCGAGCAAGACGACAAGCGCGAACTGCAGCGTGCCATACGCAGGGGATAGCCTACTTGTGCCACCTCCTCCATATGATTCTCAGCGAACTTTGTATGGGGCCCTCCTTTATCTCACTATTACCTTAAGAACTTCGTGCTCGCCGCGAATGAGGTAGAGACCGGCTGGAACGGGGAAATAGGTTTGTTCCGTGAGATAGCCGCTATATACCAGCCGTCCGTTGGTAGAGAGTATTTCCACTTGCTGCGGCACGACCGGAATCACCGTCAGTCCTCCGTCCACACTATTCACTATCAGTGTCCGTCCCCCTGCTATCGTCGGCACCCCGCCTGTAGTTTCCGGTTCTTGGTCGTAGGTAACTAATCCGGAACGTATATTGACGCGACTTGGAACCTTGGCAGATGAGATATTTGCTAACAAGAACACACCACCTGCGGGTAGATTTCCCATCTGTGAGTTTGTATTATCAAGTATAAACTCATTCTTTCCTGTTCCTTGGAAATAGGCATTCTTGAGTGTTGTTGTGTTGGGAACCTCTAACTTAGAGAATGTTACATTACCACGTAAAGAACCACCATCTTCATTATTTGGTTCTATAATCGTACTCAGCCTATCGGTACCTGGTATGGTTTGAGGGCCATATCCCTTAAGTATTATTAACTTTCCTGTCCAATAGTCCCATTTCCCTTCATCTACAATCCCCGACGGGAACATCATTGCATAGATACTTCCCGCTTCCATAATGACATCACGTTCTTTTTCGCCTATAATTTTCTTTTTTGCTTGTGGTTTAATCCAATCCGTCTCGAATTTACCATCCTTATACAACCAATATTGTTTTTCGGACTGGTACAAGAAATAATTGGCATTCCAATTTCCGGTACGGAAATAATCCAAACTCCTCATTCCCACATAGTTTTCCCTATATTCCTTAGGAACATATTTAGGATAACCGGTTGCAGGTTCTGGATATACCCGAACATTCGTATCACGATGATATGCATATCTAAGAAAATCCTCATAATAACTATCAAAACTCATATTTCTATTTGTCTTCTGATTCAGAGCGATATTTCCACCCACTATTGATGCAAAATCCAAATTATATTTTGCCTGTTTTTGGATAGCCGTTGCCTTATCCATCTTAATAAATTCCTGCTCAGGATATGACTCTATCACATAAACTTCCGATACATCAAACGGAGGACAAAAAGCCATCCAATTATCGGCATTGATGCTTATAATATAATAAAAATCATCATAAATAGTATATGAGGTCGTATTATTTACGGAATAATATAAATCATCTTTCCCAGGATCATCTATTTCAACCTCCATATACTCCGAAGAAGAACCGGGCTTTAGGACCGGAGCCTTATATTTATTTCGTAATATACGAATCATGTAAGAATCCAATTTTGCATATAGCAAATGTTGTACTTGTCTATCTTCCGAAACGTCAACTGTTTGATCTCCACCAACATCAATAGGAACATTTAACATATCTGCATGAATATATGGCATACAAGGTACCCAAGGTACTATGTCAAAAGCCTTTCTTTCGACACCCGGAACCCACAAATGAACATAATTACTATCATCCGGGCACAACGATTCCATCCCATAAAAACCATTAGGATAAGCAGCAGCATTCTCCGTATAATAGTCTCTAAGATTTAATATAATATCCGAACCGCCATCTCCACACCCTTTACACTCCACCTCTTCCGGGAAAAAACCCGGTAATGCCAAATGACTGCTATTATCAATATATTGCTCCTCTACCTTGTAGTCCAATCTTACCAATGGTCTAACACCATCTGTTGGAGAAGAACCGGTACTTGTCACCGATGAACATGCCCTAATCTCACTACTATGCGAGCCTCCTTTTATATAGGTATGTTCAGGACATCTCAACATTTTACTATTCCCGTTCTTATCCAACTCACCATAAATATTTTCCTGTCCGGACATCGGTTTGATTGGCGAGACAAAAATGGTTCCATCATTAAAATTAACGACACCTTCCACACCATCTTCGCCCATACCAAGTCCTAAATTTGCAATATCACTCTTACCTGTGCGATAGCAAATTGCCAATGTGTTATTATAATGACCCGATGCTGATTTACTATTTGCTAATTCAATACGTCCACCATTAAAGTTCACTTCTCCATATTTTGTACCATAATCTATCGATGGTGAATTATCACCGCTTTTCTGAAGGCGTATATATCCATTTGTACGTTCATATTCTTGCATATTGTCAATATCAATGGGCCATTTATCATCAAACGACAATATCGTCTTAGAATTTTCCTGTTTCGGACGAACATAAATACTGGACGAGTATTGACCACATCTAGCAACGAATTCTACAGCACAACCCATTGTGCTTTTCAACACATTATTTCCCCGAGAATGTACATTCACCTTTAATGGATTTGTGGTATTATTCTTGGTTGTACATTCCACAACAATTGCACTTCCTGAACCTTCAGAACATGATGGTGAGAGTGGGTTTAATGTATAACTTGCCATATTCTTATCATCTTTATTCAAGTTATTACCATATTTTGTATGACAACGACTATACAGATAGCAATCCTCCAAATAGATATCCACACTCGTGCCGGCGGCTCCCTTTATATATATAATACCCTCATCTTTTGTATCTATTCCATTCGAACCAAATGGACACCAACCTGTGAAATACAATTTCAAATACCATTTCTGTGAACCATCTATAGTCCAATTGTGTGCACTTGCGGAAGGCAGTTGTTTAGTTGCCGTACATACATTGGCAATAGGAGTTTGATAATCGTAACTAATGCCGTCTTCTGCTTTTTTGAACACATGGCAAGGTGTTACTGCGGTACCTGAACCATCAGCAGTAGCCGCTTTAATAATTTTTGGATTGTCAAGATTTGATGAGGTCGTTTCTCCAAAAACGTACAACTCATCAAAAAGAGCCTTTCCGTTTTTGTCAAATACGTGCGACAAATCAACCCGTGTCTTTTTGATTATCGTGCCACTAAAGCCCCCTACAGAAGTACAAGCCGTACCTGTATATAGATTCCAATATGGTACACTTGCTGCCGTCAGATTGCCCACTTTTTGTGCTACCGCATCTGTCCAAACCATATATTCTACGCCATTGTATGTTCCTTTGGCTTCCACTTGATAAGTTTTTGTAGCAGAAGAGGCAAATACAGCAATTATTTCGTTTCCATTCTCCACTCGGCGATTCGGGGTAACCGGTGTCTTTGTTGTACCATTAATTTCATAAATCGTATATGTTTCCGCAAATTGGATGGTATTCCATTGCAGATATATCGAATCCGATGTAGCACTACTCAATAGTGTCGGTTTTTGGAGTCCGATATTTACCGAAATAGGGAGATTGGTTGTGGTCGTTTCCGATGTATGTCCCGCTAAAGTATTCGTTCCAGTTGCCACCAATGTGGAGGAATAGGTTCCCAGAGCAGCAGGCTTTGCCGAAATCGTAACCTGTCCTTCCACTGACGCATCGCACTGAAAAATATCTGCAAATTCCGGTGTCCACGAATATACCACATTGCTTACATTTTGTTTCGAAACACGGATAACCTGTGTCGCATCCGCATCTGCCACACGCATACCCGGAAATACATAAGACGAAGGAGTAAACTCTATTTTTGAAACTATCGCTGTTTTTGCCACTCCTGAGAGAGTCACCGTATGGGCTTCAGATGATATGGTATTACCACACGCATCCGTATATTGTACAGTCAATGTAAGTGTGGCAGAATACGTTTTTTCTTCAGTCGGCACAAAAGTAACCAAACAATTTCCGTCCGCAGGATGCTCCGCCACACTGAACGCACTTGCGTCCGTACCGGAAATGGAAGCATTCCAAACGGTTCCTGTCCCTCCTTGCGAAGCAGGTGCAGGTTGGGAGGCTACATCGTTTTTAGAGTATGGTACTATTGCCTTTTGCTGACGGTCGCCCACGTAAACGGGAGCGTCATTAGAACCAAATGTCAGAGTCTTATCAATCTCGAATGTTGGCGTCAAATTGGAATTGGCAACGATTGTAGCCTCAGCAGAAGAATTGTCTCCTTTCGATGTTAGAGTGAGCGTTGCTTGTTCTTCTCCTGCGCAATTATGGTCGGTATATCTAACGGTAACAGTTACTGTCGTACCATCATATTTCGTACTCTCAATCGCAAAAGCGTTTCCACCCTGTTTCGGTTTCAGACTTACCTTATAATCCCTATCCGATGTGGCTTTATTTACATAGAATTTCACATCACAGGTACCTGATGCGTTCAATCCAGTAGTCTTAATAGAATAAGTTTCTGGTTCCACGCCCTTGACATGTACTGGTTGAAATAATGCGGTATACACTCCCAATGTATGCGCATCACTAACTATATATAAAGTTATCGTACGAGGATTATCTGTCTCTTTCCCCAGCTCTCCGACCCCTGTTGAACGCGCCTCTATTTCTTGCCATTTATCAAAATAAAATCCTTCCTTTGCTAACGCATACATTGTAACTTTATGCCACTTGTTACTCCCCGTTTGGGTTTTCTCAAATAAAATGCGATAATCTCCTTCTGTTGGAGTTATATTATCTTGTTCTGTAGCAAAAACTACCCCCTTAGTTTTATCCTCAGTTTGTACTTTATAAGTTGATGTCCCCTTATCAAACAATCCTCCATAAACGCTATTGGCACTACATAGTAGCACAACACACAATGTAAACCATTTCAATAATATCTTTTTCATCATAAATTTTATTTACAATACTACCATACAATCTTAACGGCATAGTCATCTCCTTCCAAAAGATATAATCCATCCGTTGAAATAGTAACTATATTCTCAACATTTGCATCTTGTTTCCATGTTGAAACTAAAACGCCCAAACTATCATACAATCTAAACGTTTGCGATGTAGTTGTTTGTACAATGATATTGCCCTCTGCACATTTTACTACAAAGTCCATTTTCTCGGGAGTATTCATATCGGTAGATGGGCCTTGTACAATTGTTTGCGCTGTGCGCAAGTCGCCTACGCCCGATGTATTGAAGCGGAAATACAAGAATCCGTCGGCATCTACACGGTCGGACATACCCAATAGCCAATCTTTGGTGATTTGCATAGTATCTATTTTCTGCAATACTTGATAGTTCAGCACATGCGTATTGGTAGAAGCCAAGTTGAACGAACAAGTATCTCCCAAATAGGTACGCACAAAAGAGAATCCGTCCCAACTGATAGTTATATCGCCTTTGCTCCACTTGGCATAATCAATGCGATACACATCTGCCGGTCGGTTTGCCAAAAGCGTAAGCGAATCATTGGGCAGAATCTCCACACTATTGATTACACAATCCCCTACATTCCAAAGAGAAGGCGTGATTTCGGTTTCCTGTGGGGCATCGAAACGCACAAAGAGAAAATCCATTTCGGCATTAGAAACCATATTTCTCAGTTCCCAACTTGAAAGAGACAACCGGCTATTGCCACCCTGTGGATACAAATAGTGTTTGCCAAGATAGTGTGCATCAGCCGATGAAATTCGGAATGTAGGCGTAGTTCCAAAATAGGCAGCAATGGAATCTTGCGTATTTGCCGTCCACTGAATAGAAAAATCACTCCATTTCTTGCGGAAATAGTAGTATTGCGCCGTATCTTCTGCTGCCACAGACACCGGTTTGTCTAATTCCATAGGAATTGCCCGCGCCATATCCTCCGACATCTGCTTGTAGTCAATGATAAAATCGGCTTTCTCGGCAGAAACCAATTTCACATAATACAATCCACCTTCTCCAAAGACTTGTATTAACTCCCGCAAATCAGCAGAAGAAAGATCCATATAGTTACTATACCCCATCTCTATATATGTCTCATTATTTGGGAAAAGCATCAAATAATCTATCACATCGGGATCCGTAGTGGACAATTCATAATCGCACGAACTGCCCAACCAAATGGAAAGCGCCTGTTCCTTGCCCGTCCAAACCATACGGATAGAATCGTTTTTCCAATCCGTAACCGGCATTACGAATACGCTATCCGACATAGCGGGAGTGAGATGGATAGTATCGGGCAGTTGCAACCAATGGCTACTCTCTATGCATTGACGAAATGCCGAGTCGGGAGCCAATTGTATCTTACCCGCAGCGGGTATCTCCACCTGCACTTTTGCCTCCACATTGTAGGTGATATCAAACTGGCGCATCAACTCGCGATATGTATCTTCCACTGTCAATTCGTAAGCAGGTTTGCCATCTATTTCTGTTGCGTTTGCAACAAACTCCAGCGGCATAGCATATCCCCAACCATCTGCAAGATTGGTCAGTTCCACCAGATTAGGGTCATCATACACACCGGGCGTACATGTGAAATCCACATACGCTTTGAGAGGTTTATCGGCAACTCCGTCATCAGGGATGTAATAGACCTTTACAGGCAAATCATATATCCAAGAGGAAAACCAATAAATACCAGGCTCTGCTATATATGCGTCATACTCCGAGGTAAGCAGAATAGGATTCGAGCACGACGAACCCGCAGGTTCTGCAGCATTCAGCACAGCACCAACGCTTAGAACCATACAGACCAAACATCTATATAAAATCGTATTCTTCATAGTCGTCTATTCCTTCAAACGTCTTTTTACTCGATTCCTGCTTTGCACATTTATATACAGCGCACAAAGTGCACATAAGAACAGCAAAACAGGCACACCATCACCAAGAGGCAGACGCCACCTGAAACTCTCATCTTGCGACCTGTATCCAAACCATTCTAAGAAATCCTCCCATGTATAGGTGTCGGCAAAATGTTTATCTTCCGCACGCATTTTGTCATACAAAGCACGCAACTCACCCAATGTGAGGTTATTACGTCCATCTTTCCACTCGTTTTCAAGCCAATGCGTCCAAGCATCATCAATAGTTACACCATTTTTCTTGCGAGGTGTGGATAGGGAGATGCCAACAGCAATCCACGAGGAACCGATAGCCGTCTGATGCTCCGATGCTGCTACAAATGGCGTGTTAAAGGTCTTGCCCCAAGTACTGAAATCATTGTTGATTGCAGAAGGAGCGGCAGGTGCTGCGGCATAGACGGCGGGTGAGAAAGTGCTGTTCACATAGGTGCTTGCGGAGAACGTGGATGCCGCATAACCTCCGCTTCTCCCCGTGCGATAACTCCCGCCGACGGAACCTTCGCCCATGGCATACGATGCACTCTGCGATGAGGTGTGCATCGTCCCCGCAGAAGAGGCACTGCCACCGCCGCCGAAAGCATTAGTCGCACCTTGCGAGGTGAGTGCCAGCCCCTGCGCAGCATACGAGCCGCCCGACAAGGCTGGTGTTGCCATCGCGCCGTAAGACGGCACGGCGGTGTGGTGGAACAGCGTGCGGGACGTGGCGGACACAGGCAACGCCACACCCGAAACAGGGTGCGACACCGCAGACGTGCTGCCCGGGGTGTTGTAGGCACCGTCCAAAAGCCCCATCGTGTTGTAACCCAAATCGTCCGAAGACGAGAATGTGCCCAAGCCGGCAATAACGCCGCCAAGGGCTACGAACAGTATGACCATCAACAGTATATTTCTCGTTTTCATCTTTTTCTCATAATTCACAATCAGCGTACGTACTTATGTCTTCACGGGCGCGGCACAGGGCGGCGGGTTGCGGCATTCTGAGGCTCTGGTAAAACCTGTAGCAAAACAACCACGCGCGCCCACTTATCCTGCCCGCCTGTGCATCAAAAAAAGGAACCCTTTTTTGATACCAAAATCCGGCACCAAAACAGGCTCTTTTTCTCGCCGATATGCGGCAAGGCACTCCAATCAATTTTAATGGTATATTAGTGGTTATACCACCCAAATTGGCGCAAAATGCACAATAATTATAACAGAAATCACAAAATTATTTGCATATCTTCCAAAATTGATGTACCTTTGCACCGTTTTTATGGAAGAGACGAAAAATGGTATCAAAAAAGGGTTCCTTTTTTTGATACCATTTCTTTATCCCCTTAAACACAACACCTTTTGTTATATGTTGGTTATAGGATAGTTATATGTTAGTTGTTGGCAGTGTTCGGCTTATCCTACAAATAATTATGCACACAGAACATTATGCACCGAATGCATAATTAGTCTTTTAAGCATCCAATCGGTACCACCCACACACCGTCTTTGCGCTGATATGCCATTGCTCCCACCGCAGTCAAGACCATCAAGAATGCAGGATTTTGCATGCGTGTCGTATCTATCAAATCCGCCAGTTTGTGCAGGTTTTTAGCCGCCTCTTCGATGGCAGATTCTCCACCCAACTTAATCTCTATCAAGCCATACTGCCCGTTTTCGCGGTGCAGCACGGCATCGCATTCCAATCCGTTTTTATCGCGATAGTGATAGACGCTTCCATCCAAGGCATCGGCATATACACGCAAATCGCGCACACACATCGTCTCGAACAAGAACCCGAATGTATTGAGGTCATTCATCAGGTCGTTCGGTCCTATCCGTAGTGCAGTGGTAGCAATACTCGGGTCCACAAAATAGCGCGTGTCGGTAGAACGGATAGCGGTTTTGGAACGGATATTCGGGTTCCAAGCCTGCATATCCTCCACCACGAAGATGCGCTCCAACGCATTCAAATAACTGAACACCGTACGCGCGTCCAAAGAGTCACTGTCGTTGGCAGCAATATCTTTAGCAATCTCGGAAACAGATGCCTGCGACCCTTGCAGACGCGCATAGGAATGCATAAGCCGTTTCACACGGCGCGGCATACGTTCCACTCCGTCCGCCCTCTGAATGTCGGAATTGACAACACCGTCGTAGTAGTCCTTTGCCGGATTCAGTGCCAAGTCATCAGAAAAGAATGTGGCTTGCGGCCATCCGCCACGGCACAACAAGAAGGCAACCTGCTGCAGTTTGAGGACATTGTCCGCCATGTGAACCCGTTCGCCGTCAAATAGTTGGCGCAGACTGATTGCCCCATTGGAGTCGCCCGACTCCCACAGGCTCATCGGACGCATCTTGATACGTGCAAAGCGTCCCGTACCACTATGGTGAACGGCATCCAAATCAGCAGGAACGGCAGAACCGGTGAGAATGAACTGCCCCCATCCGTCTCTGTGGTCCACTTTGAAGCGCACCATATCCCACAACTGAGGTGCGATTTGCCATTCGTCGAGCAGACGGGGTGTCTTTCCTTCCAATATATAATCGGGGTCGTTCTCCACCGCCAACATGTATTGCTTTGCCTTGGCAGGGTCGGTCATATAGACCACACTACCCGCATGCTGCTCCGCCGTGGATGTTTTGCCACACCATTTTGCTCCCTCTATCAGCACTGCACCAATAGTTTTCAGTTTGCTTTCCAATATGCCGTCCGCAATCCGAGGACGATATTTTTTTGCCATATCTACACTGATTACAAGCCGTTATTTTTCGGCTACAAAGATAGTGCTTTTTCTCGGAATCACCAAATTTTTATCCGTAAATTTCATAATTTGGCGTGTTTTCGTTTCATAATTTGGCGCATTTTCATTGTATGATTTGGCGGGTTTTCATTGTATGATTTGGCGGGTTTTCATTGTATGATTTGGCGGAAAAAGCGGTAAGACTGAGGAGAGATGAAGGTAAGAAAACAAGTGATTAACAGGTGTCTGTAGGGTAGTGGTAGGGTAGTGGTAGGGCGATTGACCGCACATCCACAGGTCAGGCAAGGGTTGCGTATCCCTTGCGCATCCCTTGCTGAATCACCTACTCCTGACACGATGTTTGCAGGAGCAGATACGGGCAGACAAAGCGACATTAAGGTGCAGGGTTTTTGAGCGGTCCCCAATCAGGACAGGCGCAACAGGAAAAACGGGGCGGATTTGCATATCCGGGAGAAAAGCAGTAACTTTGCGGGCTAATTTGCATAGGTGTGCGCGTACACGATGTGCGCACAATCCATGCAGGCAAGGACGCGTGGGACAACGGAAACGATACATATACGGATTGCTGCTATGGCTGAGTTGCTCGGCCGTAGTATGGGCTGTTCCCCCTGCGCAGACTCCGGCAACAGAGCAGGAAACACTGGCGGCGGACAGCCTGCAAAGCACCGTTCAAGCGGCAGCAGACACCATCGCTGCCGAACAGGAGCAACCGAAGAAACCGCAAGCCATTGACGCCAAAGTGGAGTACACCTCGAAGGACTCGATGGTGATGATGAGCAACGGCGTGGCGCACATGTACGGCAACAGCGATGTGAAATACAAGACCATGGAACTGACTGCCCAATACATGCGCATACAGATGGACAGCAGCACGCTGTTCGCCAGCGGCGTATGGGACACGATAGAGAACGAATGGGTGGGACAACCCGTGTTCAAAGACGGCAACGACAGTTACGAATCGAATGAGATAACCTACAACCTGAAGACGCAAAAAGGTTTTATCCAGCACGTGGTGACAGAACAGGGCGAGGGTTACGTGGTTGCCGACAAGACCAAGAAAGTGGACGACGACGTGCTGATGATGCAAGGCGGACACTACACCACCTGCGACGACCACGACCACCCGCATTTCTACCTGAAAATGACCAAAGCCAAGGTGAAGCCCGGCAACTATATTGCCACGGGTCCCGCCTATTTGGTGGTGGGCGAAGTGCCGCTGCCGCTGGCGATACCTTTCGGGTTCTTCCCGTTCACCGACAAGTACTCAAGCGGACTGATTATGCCAAACTTCGGCGACGACTACACGCGAGGGCTGTATCTGTCGGGGTTGGGGTACTATTTCGCCCTGAACGACTATATGGATTTGGAGTTGAAAGGCGACATCTACAGCCGCGGCACATGGGCAGTGTCGGCAACCACGCGTTACGTGAAACGCTACAAATTCAGAGGCAACGTGAACATCAACTACCGCTGGGACGTGACGGGCGACAAGGATATGCCCGACTACAGCGTGGCGAAGAACCTGAGCGTGCAATGGACGCATACCCAGGACAGCAAGGCCAATCCGTACAACAACTTCTCGGCGAGCGTGAACTTCAAGACCAGCGGCTACAACCGGAGCAACATCAACAGTTACTACAACGTGGCGGCAAACTCGGAAAACACGACTTCCTCGTCCATCTCCTACACGCAGCGTTTCCCTGACAGCCCTTGGAACCTGAGCATGAACATGAGTCTGAGCCAGCGCACCAAAGACTCGACCCTGTCGCTGAGTCTGCCGAACATGACGGTGAGCATGAGCCGTATCTACCCGTTCAAACGGAAGAACCCGATAGGGAAGACGAAATGGTACGAGAAGATTTCGCTGCAATACAACGGTAGTTTCAGCAACTCCATCACGTGCAAAGAAGACTACCTGTTCCGCTCGGACTATATCCGCGACTGGGACTACCGGTTGAAGCACACACTGAGCAGTTCGGCATCGTTCATGGCATTCAAGTACCTGAGTATCACGCCCAGTATATCAGTGAACGACCGCATGTTCTTCAACCGCGTGGACCAAAGTTGGAACAGCGAGACGCAGAGCGTGCAGCGCGACACGGTGATGGGCTTCTACAACGTGTATGACTTCAGTGCCAGCATCAATCTGTCCACCAAACTGTACGGTTTCTACATCCCCTACAGGAAATGGTTCGGCGACAAGGTGGACCGATTCAGGCACGTGCTGACGTCGACGCTGAGTTTCAGTTACCACCCCGACTTCGGCAAGTCGTATTGGGCACCGCGCTACGGCGGCTTCTACGGCAGTTACGACATGATGGTGACGACGCGGGATGCAGCGGGAAACGTGGTGCCGAAGTTGGACGCCGACGGTCTGCCGATATACGAGACGGTGCAGTACTGCCGCTTCAAGGAAGGTCCGGGGCAAGGGCAGTCGGCGAAATTGTCGTTCAGCCTTGGCAACAACCTCGAGATGAAGATTCGCAACGACAAAGACACGACGGGCAAAGAGCCATACAAGGTGATTAGCCTGATAGACAACCTGAGCATCAGCGGAGGTTACAACTTCATTGCCGACTCGATGGGCTGGGACAACTTCGGGGTGAACCTGCGTATCAAGATACCGAAAGTGAACTACACCATCAACCTGAGCGGCGCGTTCGACCCGTATATGTACACCACCACCGCCAGCGGCGCACACGTGCGGTGCAACGAGTTGTACTGGAACCACAAGCGTTTCCCGCATTTCCTGGGCACAAGCACCAGTTTCAGTTACACGTTCAACAACCAAGTGGTGAAAGGCTGGTTCAACCGCGACAAGAAAAGCCCCAAAAACACAGAGGGAGAAAAACCTGAGGACGGCGAGCAAACAGATGAGCATCAGACAGACAACAAAAAAGCGAAAAGCAAGAAAGAAGACAAGAGCATGACGGACGACGGCTATCTGTTCGCCGAGATTCCGTGGAGCCTGACCGTGTCGTACAACCTGCGCTACGCAGCCGGCAGCCGTTGGGACGAGAAGCGGAACTACTACGCCATGGAGTTCAGACACAACCTGAGTTTCTCCGCATCGCTCGGCTTGGGCAAAGGCTGGAAGGCAAGCACATCACTCAGTTACGACATCAATGCCAAGAAATTAGCCTACTCGAGCATCAACGTGACGCGCGACCTGCACTGCTGGACGATGAGTGCCAGTTTCGTTCCGTTCGGACCCTACAAGAGTTACACCTTCCATATCGGTGTAAACGCCGGCATGTTGTCGGATTTGAAGTATGACAAGAGCAGTTCGGAGAACGCAGGCAAACGGATTGACTGGTGGTAGAAAAGAGAAAATTAACCATAATATATAATAAGGAGATGATTGAAGACAAGAAAGTAGTGACCGTTCAATACGACCTCTATGTGGACGGCGAGAACGGACAGGAAGAGAAAATGGAGAGCGCAACCGTTGAGCGTCCGTTGATTTACTGCCACGGCGAGCACATGATGCTGCCCGAATTTGAGCGCAATATGGCAGGTCTGAACGAGGGCGACAGTTTCGATTTCCGGATTGCGTGTGAAGATGCCTACGGCGAATATGACAGCGACGGCGTGCTGACATTGGATAAGAAGATGTTCTACAACGGCGACGGGGAGTTCGATTCGGAGCGCGTGTTCGAAGGCAATGTGGTGCCGATGAACACGGTGGACGGACAGATTGTGAACGCCCAGATTGTGGAAGTGGGCAAAGAGCATGTGGTGATTGATTTGAACCACCCGCTGGCAGGCGAGAACCTGCATTTCATAGGGAAAGTGCTGGCCATCCGCGATGTGACGGAAGGCGAACTGAAGGCTTTGCACCACCGCGGCGGTTGCTGCGGAGGCAGCTGCAAGGGCAGTTGCGATGACTGCGGCAGCAAGGACGGCAATGCCGAAGGAAGTCATTGCGGAGGCTGCGGGAACTGCCAATAAAAGCAAGAAATGGCACTCGGAACACTATTGGGAGTACTGTTTTCAGTATTCACCACCACTTTCACCATGGCTTCGCGCCAAGCGGTGGAGACAGATGGCGATGTGCCTGACGGTTCGCAAGCAGCCTACTCCTGCACCGCCTCCACCGGGCAGAAAGGGCAGATGACCGCGGGCAATGCCACCACCCTGCGTCTGACGGGTTGGGAGGGGTGTTGCATCCAATCGGTGACGCTGAACATGCACTCCAACAAGTCCGCCGGCGCGGGCAGCATGCAGATGCGCATCGGCAGCGATGTGGTGTGGCAGATTGCCGATGCCGACTTTGCCCATACCTCGTGGAACGGGGAGTTCAGCAACAGTTGGGTGGATATCTCGGCACCCATCTATCGCACCGTGACGGCCGGTGAAGCGATTGAGATTCATATTGAAGCCTCGAAAAACTCACTATTCATCAACAGTTACACAATTACCTACGAAATTGCTGACAGTCAGCCGCATACCGTAAGTTTCGTGACCGGTATAGCAGGGCGCATACAGCCTTCGCTGACGGAAAAGGAGGCAGGAACAGGCATCCTGTTGCCTACCCTGCCCGACAGCGTGGCATGGCACTTTGCAGGTTGGAGCGAGTATGAAGTGACAGAGAGCGAAGAACCGGCCGAATGGCAGCAAGCGGGCAAACGATACTATCCAAAGTCGGATTGCACATTGTGGGCGGTGTATTCGGATTCCGAAGGACTGCTGCCTGTTACCGACTATCAATCAGGCGATTACATCATCACAAGTCGCTTTTGGAGCGCGGCCATGGTGGGCGATGTGTGCCTGCCTGCGGATTATCAAGTGCGCCACAAGGTGGTGGAAACCAGACCTATAGACATTCTTCTGAACGAAGAAGGGCAATATCTGTTGCAATCAACCGCAAAAGCGGATATGCTGTATAGCGTAACGTTGCTTTCCGATAGTCTTTTGACTATTCACAACACACTGACCGGCAATCCGATAGGATTCCGTACATCACAGTTGGAAGCGGTTGAGTCCCAATGGCACTACCGCATTCTCGAAGACCGTTCGCTGTTGGTTTACCACGAGCAGAAAGGCAGGGCTTTCATGCTCACTTTCGGCTATGGCGTGGGGGCCACATGCGACAGTTTGGTGGCTTATGTTCAAGGCTTTGACCTGTCCACCGCCACAGCAGACGGACTATGGCTGTTTGCCCCCTCGGAAGCCGTGTTCACCACGTGGCCTTTCGGGAAAATCACCGCGCTGCCCACCGTACCTGCGCGCAACACATACGATGAACAGGTGATGCCGTTTGGCATCTACGAGATACGTGTGCACAATGGAAAAAAGGTGTTGCACTTGCGCAAGTGAGAAAAAAGTAGTAACTTTGCGCGTTTTAATTGAAGCGACATGAAGAATCACGCACTACTGATTGGTCTGTTTGCCCTGTTGCCTTGTATGGTGCATGCAGACATGCTGACGGACATTCTGGACGGGCACTACAACGCCAAAACGATGTCTGCACACGAGAAAGACAGTATCTTGAACGGCACCAATGTGGAACGTTTCCGGTTGGAATACGAAAACAAACAACAGTTGTTCCGCCGCTCATTCTTTGCCGATTACTATTTGGTTGACAATCAGAAGAATACACGTCTTCGCATCAGCGATGCGCCCATCCGCGATGCCCAATTATCCCCCAACGGAAAATATATCGTCTATGCCAAACAGGACGGCAACCTGTATATATACAAGGTAGATTTCAAGACGGAAGTGCCGGTGACCACCGATGCCAACCCCGAGATTTTCAACGGCATAGCCGACTGGTTGTATGAGGAAGAGTTCGGCATCACAGGGATGTTCGCATTCTCACCGGACAGTAAGATGTTGGCATTCATACGGTTAGACGAGACCGGTGTCCCCGTGTTTGAATGGCAAAACTACATCAACCAACCCGGGCAATACCCCACATCCGACTCGCTGCGCTACCCCAAGGCAGGCGAAACCAACGCCTCGGCGTCGGTGCGCATCTACGATATTCACCAGAAGACCACCCGCACCATGCAGTTGCCCGAGATGAAAGAGGCATATATCCCGCGTATCCGCTGGACCAACCTGCCGCAATCGCCCAAGAAAGGCGAGGAACCGGCGGCAGACCTCGTCATACTGCGCATGAACCGCGACCAGAACAAGATGGAGGTGCTGCTCGGCAACCCGAAATCAACCGTCACCCGCCCGTTCTACCGCGAAGAGAGCGACAAGTATTTCGTTGATTATGAACTGTTTGACTCATGGCAATGGTTGCGCGACAATCGCGTGGTTGTACTTAGCGAGAAGGGCGGCTACACGCAGGCATATCTCTATTCTGCACAAGGGTTTGAGCAGAAAGTGCTCACCCCTGAGCAGCGCGACATCACGTGTCTGTACGGATTCGATGAAACAACGCAAACGCTTTATTATCAAGCGGCTACAACACCCGAAGAGCGTCAGTGCTTTGCCGTGAATATCAAAAAAGGCACCACCACGCCCCTCACTCGTGAGAGTGGTATGCACGATTTGACGTTCTCTGCTGACTACAAGTCGTATATTGATTGTTTCCAAAGCACCACCACACCGCACACCTACACGCTGTTCTCCGTGGGAAAGCCTGCCGGCAAAGTACTGCTCAGCAATGATTCCGTTCTCCAGGCATGGCAGGCATTGGGTATCCCCGAGAAGGAGTTTTTCACGTTCCGCACCGAACGCGGCGATGTGCTGCACGGGTGGAAGATGATGCCCAAGGACTACGAACAGGGCAAACGGTACCCTGTGGTGATGTTCCAATACAGCGGTCCCGCCAGCCAGCGTGTGCTCAACCAATGGCGCAAGCGTTGGGAAGAGTATCTTGCGGCGCAGAACTACGTGGTGGTGTGCGTTGACGGGCGCGGCACCAATGCGCGCGGACGGGATTTCCGCAATGCCACCTATATGCACTTGGGGCTCAAAGAGGCTGAGGACCAGATTAGTACGGCGCAATACCTGCAGACATTGCCCTATGTGGACCCACAGCGCATTGCCATCACGGGCTGGAGTTACGGAGGCTTTGAGTCTATTATGTGCCTCTCCAAACAACCGCGCGTCAAGGAGGGTGAAACGCCACTCTTCAAATGCGGTATCTCCATCGCTCCCGTCACATCGTGGCGGTTGTACGATTCGGCATACACCGAGCGTTATATGCGCCGACCGCAGGTGAACGAGGCGGGATACGACGGCAGCGACCTCACCAAGATGGCAGACCAACTGCAAGGCAACTTGCTGATTGTGCACGGATTAGCCGACGACAATGTACATGCACAGAATACGTTCCTCTACACCGAAGCCTTGGTGCAAGCGGGCAAGCAGTTCGAGATGCAAATCTATCCCGACGACAACCATTTCCTGCGCAACCGCAGCAACTACGAGCACCTGCATCGCCGTCTGATGCTCTTTTTGCAGCGCAACCTTTAAGGGATATATCACTGACGATTGTCTATAAATAAAACAACTAACATATCAAATAGTATGAGCAACAACTCGAAGTCCAACATCCTCCCCATAGTGGTGATGTTTCTCCTGTTCTTTATGATTGCCTTTGTCACCAATTTCGCGGGCTCGATGGGCGTCATTGTCAAAAATCAGTTCGGTGCCACCAACGCCATGGCGCAGTTGGGTACGCTGGCTAACTTCATCGCCTATGCCGTGATGGGTATTCCGGGCGGAATCATTCTCAAGCGCAAAGGCTACAAATTCACCTCGTTGCTTGCGGTATCCATCGGTTTCGTAGGCGTCGGTATCCAGTGGCTTAGCGGCTATGCTGCTAGTTTCGGCGTGTATGTGCTCGGTGCTTTCGTGGCAGGATTCTCGATGTGTTTGCTCAATATCGTGGTCAACCCGATGCTCAACACCTTGGGCGGCGGCGGCAAACGCGGCAACCAACTGGTGCAGTTCGGCGGCAGTTGCAATTCTATCGGTGGCACGCTGGCTCCTATCCTGCTCGGCTATCTTATTGGTGGTGAGGCCGCTACGGCACATGTCGGTGATGCGGCACCTGCCATGATTATCGCCATGTGCATCTTCCTCGTGGCATTTGTGATTATCCGTTGCACCAATATCCCCGAACCGCATATCGAAACGGCTAAGCAACGTGCAGCGGCGGCGCAAAAAGACCCGCACAGCCCGCTCTCTTTCCGCCATTTTGTGCTGGGTGCCATTGCCATCTTCTTCTATGTGGGCGTTGAGGTGGGTATTCCAAACACCGCCAACCTCTATATGTCGTCCAACCCCGCCGTGGGTCCTGCCATTGCCGGTACGGTGGTCGGGCTCTATTGGTTGATGATGATGTGCGGACGACTGATTGGCGGTGCCGTAGGAGGCAAAGTCAGCAGCAAAGCGATGTTGGCCACCGTTTCTGCCACTGCCACGGCAATGTTGCTCTGCATCATGTTCTTCCCCGAAACGTGGGTGGTTAGTTTCAAAGGTGTGGAACTGCCTGTCAGCATGATAGTTATGTTCCTTTGCGGTCTGATGACCAGCGTGATGTGGGGTGCCATCTTCAACCTCGCGGCCGAAGGGTTGGGCAAGTACACTCCTGCTGCCAGCGGTATTTTTATGGCGCTCGTCTGCGGCGGCGGTATCCTGCCTTTCTTCCAAAACCTGCTGGCGGACTACACCAACTATCTCGTTTCGTACATCGTACCTGTCATCGGACTGCTCTACATCTTCTTCTATGCCATCAGCGGAAGCAAGAATGTGAACAAAGATATTCCTACCGAATAATAACCTCACTACCAACCTATTAACATAGCATCACAATGGAAAAACCGTATGTAATGGGCCTCGATATGGGAGGCACCAACTCCGTTCTTGGTATCGTTGACGCGCGCGGACACGTGCTTGCGCGTACCTCTATAAAGACGCAAGAATACCCCGACATCCGCAACTATGTTCAGGCTCTCTACAACGAGGCCGTCAAGATTATCGACCCGCTGGGCGGTATGGAGCAGATTCGCGGCATCGGTGCCGGCGTACCGGACGGCAACTACTACACGGGCAAAATCGAATACGCCCCCAACCTCCCGTGGAAGGGGGAAGTGCCTTTTGCCCAACTGCTTAGCGACCAGTTTGGTATCCCTGCCAAAATCACCAACGACGCCAATGCCGCTGCCATGGGCGAGATGACCTATGGTGCCGCACGAGGTATGAAAGATTTCATCATGATTACCCTTGGCACGGGCGTCGGTTCGGGTATCGTCATCAACGGGCAGGTGGTCTATGGCTACGATGGTTTTGCCGGCGAATTGGGGCATACCAAAGCCGTCCGCGGTGCCAATGCACGTATGTGCGGTTGCGGTCAGCGCGGCTGCTTGGAAGCATACACCTCTGCCAATGGTGTAGCCCGCACCGCCAAAGAAATCATCACTACTTCCGACGAACCCACCATCCTGCGCGACTTGGACATCGACCACATCACATCCAAAGATGTGTACGATGCGGCTGTCAAGGGTGATGCCGTTGCCAAACGCATCTTCGACTTTACGGGACGCATGCTCGGCGAGAAGTTTGCCGATTTCATCGCTTTCTCGTCGCCCGAAGCCATCATCATGTTCGGTGGACTCACCAAGAGCGGCGATTTCATTCTCAAACCTATCGTCGAAGCGATGAACGCCAACGTGCTGCCCCACTGGAAAGATAAAGTCAAGGTCATTTTCTCCGACCTCAAAGAGTCCGACGCTGCCATTTTGGGTGCTTCGGCTTTGGCTTGGGAGTTGTAACACCGTCATTTGCCACCGCTATCACACGGGTTCCGCTGTTATATCAGTTCCCCACAGCCCTGCAACGTCTCTATTCGGGCGTGGAGTGGCGCATCTCTCCATCGTCGAAAGTCGTCTATCTGACTTTCGACGATGGTCCTGTTCCTGAATGTACCCCCGAGGTGCTGGACATCTTGGCGGACTACCACGTGCATGCCACCTTTTTTATGGTGGGCGAAAACGCCTTTCGCTACCCCGAACTGGTGGCGCGCGTGCGTGCCGAAGGGCATGCCGTTGGCAACCACACCTACCATCACCTCAAGGGTTTCCGTTTCTCCACCGGCACCTATCTCAAGAACATCGCCCAAGCCGACAAGATTCTGCATACACGCCTCTTCCGCCCGCCCTACGGGCGTATGCACTATGCCGAGAAACGGGCGTTGCTGGATGCAGGCTACCGCATCTGTCTCTGGGATGTACTCACACACGACTACAACCCGTCCTATTCGCCCGAACGGATGTTGTCCGTCATCCGCCACTATACGCGCCGCGGCAGCATCATCAATTTTCACGACTCCGTCAAGTCGCGCGACCGCCTTCTGAAAGTCCTTCCGCCCGCCATCGAGTGGCTGCTGAACGAAGGGTATCAATGTCTCCCTATACCTCAATAACTATGCGTAATCATCTGTTTGTCATCGTCTTGGTCATCGCTCTTGCTTTCTCTTCCTGTGCCAATCGCGGCGCGGGTCCGCAAGGAGGTCCGCGCGACACCATTCCGCCGAAGGTGCTCAAAGAGACGCCCGCCAACGGCACCCTCTCTTTCTCGGGCAAAAAGATAGACATTCACTTCAACGAGTATATCCAACTCGATGATATTCAGAAGAATGTGCTCATCTCCCCACCCCAGCAGACGCCTCCCGAAGTCAAAGCCGTAGGCAAATCGCTCTCTGTGGTTTTCCAGCAGGACTTGCAGGATTCCACCACCTACACCATCGATTTCGGAGCCGCTATCTGCGACTACAATGAGAAGACCCCCCTCCGCAACTATGTCTTCTCTTTCTCCACCGGCGATTACATCGACTCGCTCGAGGTATCGGGCATCGTACTCAACGCCGAGAACCTCGACCCCGTCTCCGATGTTGTGGTCGGCATCCACAGCAACCTCCACGATTCCGCCCTCTCCGCCTTGCCGTTCACGCGCATCTGCCGCAGCGACGAAGAAGGCTATTTCACCATCCACAATATCCGCACGGGCACCTATCGCCTCTATGCCCTCAACGACATCAGCCGCGACTACCTCTACCAGCCCGGCGAAGACCTCGCCTTTGCCAACACTCTCGTCATGCCCACCGCCACCACGCAAATGCTGGCTGACACCCTTTGGCGCGACACCATAGGCATCAACCCCGTCACCCTCGACACCCTTTTCACGCGCCTCATCGACACTGTCCGCACTTCCTTGCAGACCACCTACGAACCGTCCGACCTCGTCCTTTGGTACTTCACCGAGAACAAGCAGCGCCATTATTTCCGTGGCGTCTATCGCGAAGAACAGCATTGTTTCACGCTCATCTTCGCCACGCCGCAGGATTCGCTGCCCCTCATCCGCCCGCTCAGTCCTTCTCAGTGCGACTCCCTCGCATCTGATTCCGCATGGGTCAATTGGATGGACTATTCGCTGCTCCAATCCTCGCCCGGACATGATACGCTCACATTCTGGCTCACCGACTCCGTGGCAATCGCGCAGGATAGTATCCACATGGAAATCACCTACTTGGCATCTGATTCCGTTTACAATCTTGTGCCGCGTACCGACACCGTTCTCGCTGTCTATCGCCGTCCGCGCATGTCCGCCAAAGCCTACGAAGCCGCACAGCGCAAGAAGCGTGAACGCACCCTCGAACTCAAGACCAATGCCTCGTCCAAGTTCGAAATCTACGACACCATTCGCATCGCGTCCGACTTCCCGCTTGATTCTGTTCATGCCGACCGCATACACCTGGCGCACAAGGTGGACACCACCCTCCAACCGATGCCTGTCCAGCTGATTATCAGCGACTCTATTCGGCAGAATATTCTCATCGTCGCCGCTTTGAAACCCTCCGAATCCTATGTCTTGGACATCGATTCTGCAGCCTGCCGCGACATCTACGGAGCGTGCAACTTGGCGTTCAAACGCGATATCAAACTCAAATCGCTTGACGAATATGCCACTATCCTTATTCGGCTCAGCGACTACAATCCGCTCATCCGGCTCCAACTACTCAACGAGAAAGACGCAGTCATTCGCGAACTCCCGGCCCTACCCGATGGCACCAAGTTCGAGTACCTCACCCCCGCCACCTACTATCTCCGCCTCTACATCGACCACAACGCCGATGGACATTGGACCACGGGCGATTGGCTCACACGCCGGCAACCCGAACCCGTCTATTATTTCCCAAAGAAACTCAAGTTGCGCGCCAACTGGGACTTCGAGGAAATCTTTGACTATCAAGCCGTTCCGCAAATCGATTCCAAGCCGTCTGCGCTCATCAAAAAGCCTGCCGGGAAATCATAAACATCTGATTATCACCATGCAAAACCGGGAAAAAATTTACCTCTACGGACTACTTACCACGGGCATTGCCGTCCAAATCATCACTTTCATTCTCGTCCCCGACACCCCATGGTCACTCGTCAGCGGGCTCTTCGGCATCTGCTCCGTCGTCCTTTGTTCGCAGGGCAACATCTTCACCTTTTTCTTCGGCTTCGGGCAAATCCTCACCTACACCTACCTCTGCTATCTGGAGCGTTTCTACGCGGGTATCGCTATGAACGCCTTCTATTTCTGCACCCAAATCTACGGCATCTATGCATGGCGCAAACGGCTCGCCACCACCGCCGAAATCCACACGCGCAGCCTCTCCCCTCGCGCCATCTCTGTTCTCAGCCTTTGCGTTGTTGCGGTCTCTGCTCTGACAGGATGGCTTTTAGGCCGTTACACCGACGACACGCAGCCGTACCTCGATGCTTTCACCACCGTCCCCGCCATCGTCGCACAGGTATTGATGATTCTCGCCTATCGCGAACAATGGTACCTGTGGCTCTTCATTGACGCGCTCTACGTCATCATGTGGCTCCGTGCCGACAACTATTGCATGACGGCGCAATACCTCTTTTGGTGCATCAACTGCATCTATGGTTTCATTCATTGGACACGCAGCATACCCAAAAACAGGTAAATTCCCCTGCTCATTTGCACAAATCATATTTTTACCCTATTTTTGCAACATGTTTTCACAAGCATTCACCGTCACCTTATGCCTGTCGCTTCACACAAACATCGGGTTAAGAATAGGTGATTCCTTATAGGATAGTTATAGGATAGTTATAGGATACAACCACTATACAACAATCATTTTTACATCTTCCTTTGATATGGAACCAGCAACACATACTGCTCCCGAAACCTCCTCTGAACGCTCCGAGGTTCGCAGCATTCTCCTTAAAATCATCATTGCCACCGTTCTCTTGGCGGTAGCGGTGGTGATAGAACATACCGTAAGCCTCCCGCTGTGGGCGTTGCTGCTCATCTACTTGGTCCCTTACCTTGTAGTGGGTTTCGACACCCTTCGCGAAGCGGCGGAGAACATTGCCCACGGCGAAGTCTTCGACGAGGATTTCCTCATGTCCGTCGCCACCCTTGGCGCACTCGCCATCGGCTTTCTTCCTGGGGCGGAGAACCAGTTCCCCGAGGCGGTGTTTGTCATGCTCTTCTTCCAAGTGGGGGAACTCTTCGAGACTATCGCAGAGGGACGCAGCCGCAAAAGCATCTCGCAACTCATGGATATCCGTCCCGACTCTGCCCATGTCGAGCGCGACGGCAACCTGCTCACTGTCAATCCCGATGATGTGCGCGTAGGCGAGATTGTCGTTGTCAAACCCGGCGAGCGCGTACCCATGGACGGTGTCGTCATCGAAGGCGACTCAAGCCTCGACACCGTGGCTCTCACGGGCGAGAGTGTGCCGCGGTCCATTCACCCTGCCGATACCATTATCTCGGGCTGTATCAACCTTACGGGGCTCCTCCGCGTGCGCGTCACCAAGGCGGCAGGCGAGTCCACCGCAGCCAAGATACTTGCCCTCGTGGAGAACGCGGGAGAAAACAAGTCCCGTAGCGAGAACTTCGTCACGCGCTTTGCCCGTATCTACACGCCTGTTGTCGTCTTTGCCGCCGTTGCTTTGGCGTTCATTCCGCCGTTCTTTGCCGCAGGTTCCTATATTGATGCGCTGCCCGTATGGCTCTATCGCGCACTCACGTTCTTGGTGGTATCCTGCCCGTGCGCCTTGGTCATCTCAGTCCCCCTCTCGTTCTTCGGAGGCATTGGCGGAGCGTCCAAACAGGGTATTCTTGTCAAAGGGGCTAACTACTTGGAGGCACTCTCCAAACTTGATATTGCCGTCTTCGACAAAACGGGCACCCTCACCAAGGGCGTCTTTGCCGTCACGCTGGTCCATCCGCACGACATCACCGAGTCCGAACTCCTCCACATGGCAGCCCATGTCGAGCGTTTCAGCAACCATCCCATCGCCGTCTCGCTCCGCAACGCCTATCCCAACGAAGCCACCGATGATTGTATCGTGGACGATGTCCGTGAAATCACGGGCGAAGGTATTCAGGCGCGCGTCAACGGACGCGAGGTATGCGTAGGCAACGGCAAACTAATGACCGCTATCGGTGCCGACTGGCACGAGTGCAGCCAACAGGCACAGGGTACCGTCATCCATGTCGCCATCGATGGCAAGTATGTGGGTCATATCGTCATCTCCGACCGTATCAAAGACGACTCCGCAGAAGCTGTTGCCGCACTCAAACAGGCAGGCGTACGCCGCACCGTCATGCTCACGGGCGACCACAAGGCGGTGGGCGAGTTCGTTGCCGGACAGATCGGATTGGACGAGTACCATGCCGAACTCATGCCGGCGGACAAGGTCGCTCAAGTCGAACGTCTGCTCCGCGAGAAGGAGCAGGGTAAGACCCTTGCTTTCGTGGGTGATGGTATCAACGATGCACCTGTCTTGGCACGTGCCGACCTCGGTATCGCAATGGGAGGCTTGGGCTCCGATGCTGCTATCGAAGCCGCGGATATAGTATTGATGGACGACAAGCCGTCCAAAATAGCCCTTGGCATTCGCATCGCCAAGAAGACCCTTCGCATTGCCTATGAGAATGTCTGGTTCTCCATTGGCATCAAGGTGGCGGTGCTTGTCCTTGCCACATTCGGTATCGCCAATATGTGGATGGCGGTCTTCGCCGATGTTGGCGTCACCGTCCTTGCCGTCCTTAACGCCATGCGTGCCTTGCATACGGGCAAGTAATGTTGTTCCACACAAAAAGAATAGTCGTTGCAATCACATCTTGGTTGCAACGACTATTCTTTTCACCACGTTCTTTGCGCTTTGCCACAGCAGTTCTTTCAGCCATCCGCCCGTCTCGTCTGTCCAGCGTTGCGGGTGGGTGGTCACCATTATCTTCGGAGGCATGGTACCCGCTTCAATCGCTTTCACCACATCTCCCGTACCGTGATAAGCCCATCCTTTTCGCACCCATTCGTCCTGATACACAGGCACTTTGTCGCGTACCGACACTTTATATCCGTCCCAACATCTTCCCGTATCGGTCAGATAGAACACTCTGCTGAAATCCACATCAAAATAAGGTTCTCCCGCTATTCCGTATGCATGGTAGTCATATCGCTTCCACAGGTCACGCCCGTCCCACTTGCTTGTAGGTGCACCGTGCATGCAGATGGTCTTCACGGGATAGAACTCTCTGAAGTATCCTAACCAATGTGCAAAGTGCTGTATGGCTTTTTCCGTGTCCCCCTTTGCACACGCCATATCCTCATAGTGATAACCTATTTCATGTCCCATTGCCGTTATCTTGCGTATGACATCGGGTTGGTTGCTCTCCGGCACTACACGGAAATAGTAACTGGCACGCACGCCCATATCGCGCTCTACGGCTGCCGTTTGCACGCTTCTGTCTGCCCGTTTGTCCACGTCATGCCGCAGGATAACGAACTTTGCGTTCCCGCTGTCCAACGCCTCCTTTTCCGCGCAGTATTCCTCCAAGGGCAACAATCGGTATCCTGCCTTTCGCAGTGCTTGCAGCAGCACCCTGTATTGCTCCAATGTAAAGTCGCGCATCACTTCAGCATTTTCCGGTTTTGCTGTCGGAAAGCCTGCGGACTGATGCCTGTTTGCAAGCGGAAATACTTGCAGAAACTGCTCGCACTGGCATAATTCATCGTATAGGCGATTTCTTTGACGGTATCGTTGGTGTATATCAGACTCTGTTTTATCTCACGGATGGCGATGGCGTTGATAATATCTGTCGGTGTCTTGCCTGCCACCTGGTTGCAGATATAGGTCAGGTATTTCGGAGTGATTGCCATCTCATTTGCGTACCAGCGTACATAACGCCGCGAAGTATGGTTGTCTTCGAGCAGGCGCACAAACTGATAGAACAACTGGTTCAGCCGCGACTTGTTGGTATTCAACGATATGCTGTCCATATCCGTTCCTTCTGCACACTCATGGCTTTTCATATTGACTTCCAGCATTTCCAGCATCTCAAAGATAATGGCCTGTGCCAAAGAGTCTGAAATCTTGTCCTGATAAGGACTGGCATTTTGTATGTGAAGGTCTATCAGTTTCTCATATGCTTCGCACAATTTTATCTGCCGTTCTGTCAAACGGATAATCGGATGCAACTTGATGTATTGCAACTTGTTATACCAGTTCGTCTCCACCCTCAGACACGAGTACACCACATCGTTCAGCGTATCCTGCGGCACACAAAACACAAGACATCGGAAATCGTCCGAATGGGTATAGTCACCTTTCAGAAAATCAGGCATACACAGCAGCACATCGTGTTGGCTGACGTCATACTCGCCGTTTGAGGTTGTTTCCAAATGCAGATGACCTGCTTGGCACATCAACACCGTCACCGTTCCTTCTGCTATGGTACGTCCTGCCAACAGGGCATCCAAATCATCAGAAACCAAGATATTTTTGAAAGGGATTACTTGCTCCATACTTGTTCCGATTTTCGTATTTTGATTGTCTCTTTTGTGGGCAAAGGTACAAAAAATATACCAAATGGCATATACCACAACACAAAAGATAGGGTTAATCTGGGAATTATTCGCCAAATGGAATATATTTGTTCCCTTATAGATTATCCGCAGCAGCATCTTTTGCACTATTTTTGTATGGAAATTAGGAACATGTTTTTCAAGGTATAATCAAAATATACAACTATGGAAAGTCAAAACAACGCCGGCATCAAGCAGGCGAACCGTATTCAAACCTCTCTGCTCAACAGCGTGGAGCGCAAAGCCCTCGTTTGGATGGCGGAGCATATGCCCGCGTGGGTCACTTCCGATATGCTCTCTGCCGTGGGGGCTTTGGGGGCCGTCATCGTAGCGGCGGGCTACATTCTCGCAAGCATCAATATCAATTTCCTTTGGCTGGGTTCTTTCGGCTACGTAGTACACTGGTTTGGCGACTCCATGGATGGTTCTCTGGCGCGCGTGCGGCACACCCAGCGTCCTGTTTACGGTTTCTATCTCGACCACACCCTTGATGCCGTCACCGAACTCATCATGTTTGTCGGTGCGGGGCTCTCGGGGCTGTTGCGTCTCGACATTGCCTTGCTTGTCTTTGTGGCATACCTTCTCATGACGCTCAACGTCACCATCAATTCCCATCTCAAAAGCGAGTTCCGTCTCACCTATGCCAAACTGGGACCCACCGAGTTCCGCCTCATCATGATTATCCTCAACACTCTGCTCATCTATGTGGCTCCTATGCGTGAGTTCCGTGCTCATCTCACTGTCTTCCGCCATAGCATAACTCTCAGCGGATTGGATGTCGCTGCATTGTGCATCTTCCTGCTCATTATGGTCATCTACACCTGCACCGTCATCTCCGATGCACGCGGTTATGCCAAGGCGGACCCGCTTCCCAAGGCTCCTAAATAGTATCTGTCCCGTTCCCCATGCCTCTTTGGTTTCATATCGTCTTGGCGGTCTTCGCACTCAATGCGATTATGGTGGTCATTACCGAAAACCGCCATCCTGCCAATGCGTGGGCATGGATATTGTTGCTTCTCTTCGTACCGTTCATAGGTCTCATTATCTATTTCCTTTTCGGTACGCGGGCAAGCCGTTTCCCTCTCATCAGTACAACCGACTGGTACAAGTTGAAAGCCCGGTCGCTGCCTCAGTGTGCCACACAGGTGCCGGAGTATCCCCTGGTCAAACTACTCTATTCCACCAACACTGCCTACCCTATCGCGGGCAACGCCACTCGGCTCTACACCACTTTCTCCACCCTTTGGGAGGATATGCAGACCGACATTGCCGCTGCTCGGCATAGTGTCCATTTCCAGTTCTTCAAGTTCGAAGACGACCAGGTCGGGCAACAGGTCAGCGACCTGCTCATTCGCAAGGCGCAAGAGGGAGTAGAGGTGCGCGTGCTGTACGATGCGGCGGCCAACTGGCTTGTGCCGCCGCGTTTCTTCCGCCGCCTCAAGGAGAACGGGGTCTCGGTGGAACCTTTCAACCGTATCTTTCCTTTTCTCACCCCCTTTTCCAACTACCGCAACCACCGCAAAGTGGTGGTCATCGACGGACGCATCGGCTACCTCGGTGGCATGAACATTGCCGAACGCTACAAGAAAGGCGTACATGGCGGTATCTGGCGCGATACGCATCTCCGCATCGCAGGACCCGCCGTCAGCGAACTGCAAACCACGTTCCTTATGGATTGGCATTTCGCCGCCAAACGCCTGCTCGATGATGCTGCTTACTATCCCCCCATCGCCCCGCAGGGCAATTCGCTTATCCAAATAGCCTCGGCCACCCCCTCCGACCCGTGGCGTGTGATGAACCAGTCGCTCACCATGCTCGTCGCCCGCAGCAACCGCTACGTGTACCTCCAATCACCCTATTTCCTGCCCACAGAATCGCTTATGAACGCGCTATGCAGTGCCGCACAGGCGGGCATTGATGTGCGTCTGATGCTGCCTGTACGCGGCGACAAAGGCATCATCGTTCCCAAAGCAAGTTGCTCTTTCTACGAGCGCGCCTTGCGAGCAGGTGTGCGCATATACCTCTATAAAAACGGCTACCTGCATGCCAAAACGGCAGTATCTGACGATACCATAGCCAGCATAGGAAGCACCAACATCGACCCGCGCAGTCTGCGTCTCTCTTTCGAAATCAACGCTTTCATCTACGACAATCTTGTAGCCAAAGAGCAACGCCGTATCTTCCTCGAAGACACCCGTTTCTGTCAGGAGTTAGACCTCACCACGTGGCAACACCGCTCCCGTCTCGAGCGTCTCAAAGAGTCCTTGGCGCGCCTCTTTATGCCTATCTTGTAATCCCGTTGGTTTCTCTTCTTTGCTGCACCGACCCGCTATGGCTGCCATTTTGTCAGCCAATACGTCTTTGGTACAACCTTTGTCCATTCCATTGCAGACCGCACAAAGCGGATAACAACGAAAGGAGATTTAACTATGAATACCAACAACAACTACAACAACCAACAACAGCAGAACGAGAACCTGAAGAAGTTCGCTATCAATCTTTGTGAGCGGGCGCAACAAGGCAAACTCGACCCTGTTATCGGACGTGACGACGAGATTCGCCGTGTGCTGCAGATATTGAGCCGCCGTACGAAGAACAATCCTATTCTGATTGGCGAACCGGGTGTCGGTAAGACCGCTATCGTAGAGGGATTGGCGCATCGTATCGTGCGCGGTGATGTCCCCGAGAACCTGAAGAAAAAGCAAATCTACTCCTTGGATATGGGTGCCCTGATTGCAGGCGCGAAATACCAAGGCGAGTTCGAGGAGCGTCTGAAAGGCGTCATCAACGAAGTCGTTGCCGCTGCCGGCGAGATAATCCTGTTTATCGATGAGATACACACCCTTGTGGGGGCAGGCAAGTCGAGCGGCGCAATGGACGCGGCGAACATCTTGAAGCCGGCATTGGCACGTGGTGAACTGCGTGCTATAGGTGCCACCACCTTGGACGAGTATCAGAAATACTTTGAAGAGGACAAGGCATTGGAGCGTCGTTTCCAAGTCGTGATGGTGGACGAACCGGACGAGGCTGCCACTATATCTATCCTCCGTGGCTTGAAGGAACGCTACGAGACACACCACAAAGTGCGTATCAAAGATGATGCTCTGATAGCCGCCGTTACACTCTCAACGCGTTATATCACAGACCGTTATCTGCCCGACAAGGCGATTGACCTGGTGGACGAGGCGGCTGCCAAACTGCGCTTGGAGGTGGATTCCAAACCGGAAGAGTTGGACAACCTCGACCGTCAAATCAAGCAACTCGAGATTGAGCGCGAAGCCATCAAGCGTGAGAACGACACCGAGAAACTGAAAGGTATCGAGGAGCAACTCAAGACCCTCAAGGCACAGTCGTCCGAGATGGAAGCCCGTTGGGACAAGGAGAAAGGCTATGTAGCCACTATCCAGAACGAGAAAGCCCACATCGAGGAGATGAAGCACGAAGCCGAAGTGGCAGAACGCGAGGGCAACTACGGCAAGGTGGCAGAGATTCGTTATGGCAAGATTCAGCAAGCCGAGGCGAACATCAAAGCCGCACAGGACGCACTCCATTCTATGTCGGGCGAAAGCATGATTAAGGAGGAAGTGGACGAGGACGACATCGCCGAGGTGGTAGCACGCTGGACGGGCATACCGGTAACCAAGATGATGCAGTCCGAGCGAGACAAACTGCTCCACCTCGAAGAGGAACTCCACAAGCGTGTCGTAGGTCAGGACGAAGCCATTGAGGCGGTCAGCGACGCTATACGCCGCAGCCGTGCGGGCTTGCAAGACCCGAAACGTCCTATCGGATCGTTTATCTTCCTCGGTACCACGGGTGTGGGTAAGACCGAGTTGGCGAAAGCCCTTGCCGACTACCTCTTCGACGACGAGAACATGATGACCCGTATCGATATGTCGGAGTATCAGGAGAAGTTCAGCGCGACCCGGCTTATCGGCGCACCTCCCGGATACGTGGGCTACGACGAGGGCGGTCAGTTGACCGAAGCCATACGGCGCAAACCGTACAGCGTGGTGCTGTTCGATGAAATCGAAAAGGCGCACCCCGATGTATTCAATGTCCTCTTGCAGGTATTGGACGACGGGCGTCTGACCGACAACAAAGGGCGGACTGTTAATTTCAAGAACACCTTGATTATCTTCACCTCCAATCTCGGAAGCCAGCTCATCCGTGAGAACGAGGAGAAGGGTATCGACCAAGACACCACCAGAAATCAGGTTATGGAGATGTTGCGCCAGACTATCCGTCCCGAGTTCTTGAACCGTATTGACGAGATTATCATGTTCAAGCCGCTTGATGAAAAGCAGATACGTGATATTGTGGGCTTGCAGATTGCCTCGATACACAAGATGCTGCTCACCAACGGTGTGGACTTGCGCGTAACCGACGACGCCATCGACTATATTGCCCGCGAGGGTTACGACCCGCAGTTTGGTGCCCGTCCTGTCAAACGTGCTTTGCAACGCCTCGTTCTCAACGAACTGAGCAAGCAAATCATCGCCGGCAAAGTGGACAACCATCGCCCCGTCATCGTCGAACTCCGTGACGGCGAGTTGCATTTCAAGAACTGATACCGCAAGGTTTAACAAGAAAGCCTGCTCAATTTTTGTTGGGCGGGCTTTTCCTTTGAGAGAATATCGCGGGTCTGTCGCGGGTCTATCGCGGGTTGAAGGTATGTTTTTGCATTCATTTTCGGCAAACACTTGCAAAAATGCGCTTTTTTCACTACCTTTGTGCGCTAAATATTCATTAACGAAAACGTTATGCAAGTAGAGTTGGTGCTATTGGTGCTGTCGTTGCTGTTCTTCGCCAGTATCTTTACGGACAAGATAGGGTATAAATTCGGTGTGCCGGCGTTGTTGCTGTTCCTCGCCGTAGGTATGCTGTTCGGACCGGACGGCATCGGGCGTCTGTTCAGTGAGAACGGCATGGGCTATATCCTCGGCGTGGGGTCGGCACAAGCCATCGGTACCGTCGCGCTCTGTATCATCCTGTTCTCGGGCGGTATGGACACCAAACTGTCGGAGATACGCCCCGTAATGGCACCGGGGCTTACCCTCGCTACCATTGGCGTACTGCTGACTGCCATTATCACAGGCGTTATCATCTACTACATCTTCGGTTGGCTCAATGCCGTGGCGAGCGTCAGTATATGGGTC
The DNA here is from genome assembly GCA_934667275.1 of uncultured Bacteroidales bacterium. Lineage (GTDB taxonomy): Bacteria > Bacteroidota > Bacteroidia > Bacteroidales > Paludibacteraceae > Colicola. Next base: position 57,838 of record CAKULK010000010.1, read on the forward strand.
GCCCTGCTGATGGCATCGACGATGTCGTCCACCGACTCGGCATCCGTGTTCTCGATTCTGCGCACCAACGGCGTGGGGCTGAAGCATAACCTCCGTCCGCTGTTGGAGTTGGAGAGTGGTGCCAATGACCCGATGGCGTATGTACTGACCACCACTTTGATAGGCGTGGTGACCTCCGCTTCCGCAGACATCTCCGCGCTGGCGATTGTGCAGACGATTGTGGTGCAACTCGTGATGGGCGCTGTAATGGGCTTTTTGTTCGGAAAAGGCATTGTGGAGTTGATGCGCAAGGTGCAACTCAGCAACGAGTCGCTCTACCCGATTATGGTGTTGACGGCGTGTATCTTCATCTTCTCGATTACCTACTATTTGCAGGGGAATACCTATCTGGCGGTGTATATCGGCGGCTTGGTGATAGGCAACAGCAAGTTCACCCGCAAGCGGCAGACCCGCAGTTTCTTCGACGGACTGACATGGCTCAGCCAGTTGGTAATGTTCCTCGTCCTCGGATTGATGGTGCACCCCACCGACCTGCTCAAAGTGGAAGTACTGGTACCGTGCCTTGTGATTAGTGTTGTGATGATATTCATCTCGCGCCCTATATCGGTTTTCCTATGTATGACGCCTTTCCGCCAATACACGCGGCAGGACAAACTGCTGCTCAGTTGGGTCGGTCTCAAAGGTGCCGTGCCTATTATATTTGCAATCCTCTGCAAGGCAGGCGGCGTGGCACATGCTGATTTGATATTTAACATTGTCTTCCTCTGCACGTTGGTTTCGCTGATTGTACAGGGCACTTCTCTTTCGGCGATGGCGAAGAAACTGCACCTCGCCGTACCGCCGGTGCAACTGAAGAAACTCGTGCACTTCGACATCGACCTGCCCGAGGAGATTGAGTCGTCGGCAACCGAAATGGAAGTGGACGAACCGATGCTGGCTAACGGGAATATGCTCAAGGATTTGGCTATCCCCGCCAAGACGCTGGTTATCATGGTGCGCCGCGGCGAGGATTTCTTTGTGCCAACGGGCAAGTCGGTGCTTGAGACAGGCGACCAACTGCTGGTCATCACCGACAACGATGCCGCCCTTGCCGCGCAGTACCACGAAGCCGAAGAAGAGGAAGAGAATAATCACTGGGGACCGCGTCTTATCAACGACACCAAAGGCTTTCTGAAAGAGAAGTGGCACCAGATATCCCACCCCACCAAGAATCCGACTACTAAAAGTTAATTCGTATCATGTTGCCTATAGATTTCGTACATAGCATGCAGCAGCAGTTGGGTGTCACCGATGCCGACCACCTCTTCCACGCATTGGAGAGCGAGCCCGTCACGTCCATACGTCTCAACGACAAGATTGACTGCCTCACCTTCGATGCCGACACCGGCGAGGTGCCGTGGAACGAAGACGGCTACTACCTGAGCACGCGACCCCAATTTACCCTCGACCCGCTCCTTCACGCGGGCTGCTACTATGTGCAGGAGGCGAGCAGCATGTTCCTCCAGCAGGTCTTGGAGCAGTTTGTCGAACCCGACAGCATCGTCCTTGACCTCTGTGCCGCGCCCGGGGGCAAGTCCACCCTCATCAGCCAGTATCTGGGCGGCGAGGGACTCCTCATCAGCAACGAGGTCGTCCGCCAGCGCGTCTTCATCCTCTCCGAAAACATTCAGAAGTGGGGCAATGGCAACACGGTAGTCACTCATAATCAGCCTATTGACTTCGGCGAGAAGTTGTCCGACCTGTTCGATTGCATGCTGATAGACGCTCCCTGTTCGGGCGAAGGGATGTTCCGTAAGGACCCCGATGCTATCGCCGAGTGGAGCAAGACCAACGTACGCCTTTGTGCCGACCGTCAGCGTAGCATCGTGGAAGACGCATGGGACGCCCTCAAACCCGGCGGCATACTCATCTATTCCACTTGCACGTTCAACCGTCAGGAGAACGAGCACAACGCCCTTTGGATTGCCGAGGAACTCGGTGCCGAAGTGCTTGACATCGACTACGACCCCGCGTGGGGTATCACCGAGGGGCGCCCCGGATACCATTTCTATCCGCACAAGACCCGCGGCGAAGGGCTGTATATCTGTGCTTTCCGCAAGAAGGGCGAGTGCATCAATCCCTTCCGCGTGCCCAAGAGCAAGCAAGCGGCTCCCAAGCCCATCGAGCAGGAGGAGGTTATCCGTCGTTGGCTCCGCCACCCGGAACGCTGGGTGATGCGGCAACAGGACCGCTTCATTACCGCTTACCCGCTGAAATACAAAGAGTTGATTGAGTACCTCACCACCCAGTTCATCTGCGTCAGTTACGGTGTGGGAGTCGGCGAGCAGCGCGGCAAGACCATGGCGCCGCAGCACCCCTTGGCGATGGTCAAGGACCTCAATCCCGATGCCTTCCCGCTGGCGGAACTCACCCTCGAGCAGGCACTTTCCTACCTCCGCTCGGAGGCTATCACCCTCGAAGGCAAGCCCACCACGTTCCTCCTCGTCACCTACCAGCACATCCCGTTGGGCTTCGTCAAGAACATCGGCAACCGGTGCAACAACATGTACCCGAAAGAGTGGCGCATACGCAAACTCTAACCCCATACCATTCCCACCCGCTATGAAACGCATCTTTTCTACTCTCCTGACCCTTCTCGCCGTCATCACCTTGCCGGCGCAGCAGTACTACTTCACGGTGGACGAGCGGCACCCTGCCGAGCGACCGCTCCTGCATGGTGCACAGCGCATCCTTGTGGTCAACAACACCGTCCCCCAGCCAGAGGAGTTCGGACACAGCAACGCCGAAGACGGCACCATGCTCGCCGGCACATCCGTCAGTCTCACAGATGCTGCGCTGCGTTGCCTCTTTGCTGCCACACAGACTATGGACGGCAGCGGCGAATACCTGCAAGTGGAACTCATGGACATCAGCCAGAACAAGAGCCGCAATTTCTACTCCCGCAGCCCCATGACCATAGTCGACGAGGAGCGGCTATGCACAGAATACGAAGCCGATGCCCTGCTGATACTCAACCATTTGGTGCTTTATGACATGTGCGAGAGTTTCCCTGTCAACGACGACCAATACTACGCCTACCTCCAAGCCTGTTCGCAGACGCACTGGACGGTGCACCATGCAGGCAACACGCAGGATGCTGTCTTCACCACGGCGGACACCTTGCTCTGGGAGGTGGAACCTGTTTACGCACGTGCCAGCGCACTCGCAGGACTTCCCGACCGGCACGATGCACTCCTCTACTTGGCGCAACAGATAGGCACCGACGTAGCCGTCAGCCTCACACCCCAATGGTCACCCGCCACCCACTACCTCTATGATAATCCCGATGCCGGCATACAGCGCGGCATGCGTGCTTTCCAGCGCAAACTGTGGCAGGATGCCATTGCTGCTTGGCAGCAGGCTTTGGATAGTGGAGACAAGAAAGTCTCCGCTATCGCGGCAGCCGATATGGCTATTGCAGCGGAAATGATGGGCGACTACACCGCAGCGCTTGACTATGCCAACCGTGCCGTCAGCCTTTTCGGCGAATGGAAGAACGCCGATGGCCGCCAGCAGCAGGTGAATATGCGCCACTACCTCGACCATCTCCACACCCGCCAATCCGACGAATCCGCCCTCTCAACCCACTGATATTTGCCAATGTTCACACATTGTTTACAGAAGAAATAACTCATAATTCATAATTGCCAACGGAGTTGGATACGCTTGGATAGGAGTTGGATTGGGTTGGACTAAAAATCCGACCCTTTTTGTATGCGTACCCTTGCGGTGTCTTCGAGGCACGGGGTATGTTGCCGAGTGCAAACAACGAAGGCACCGGCAATAATGATTATCAGTATCAAAACTTTGCCCGTCACTGGTGCAGCGCGAGTATGTGGAGCAACAAAACGCGTATGACGCACAAAACGGGATAGACCAATAGACCGGCTGACCACCTCTTTCTATAATATATACACACACATACGCGCAGGCGGGGGTATATATTATAAATGGAGCCGGTCAGGTGGTCAAGTGGTCGCCCGGTAATTATAAATTAGAAGTTTCAGACGTGTGATTGCGCACGATGCGCAACAAAAGGGGCGAAAATGATGTACCTTTGCATCGTCTTTCGGAAAGATACCAGTCCCTGTCGCGAGTCTCTCGCGGGTCTCTCGCGGGGCACAAAAATCTTAGTTTTCAAACAAAAACAAACCAATGAGCAAAACCCAATTCGAGTATCCCGTACGCAAACTCTGCGGAGTTAAGAGTTACTTCTTTCAACTCTAAACTCTCAACATTCAACTATCAACTAAACATCTTCCAATACGTCACGGGCAATATGGTGATGGTCAGCGGGAGGGTGAGGAGCGAACCGAAGCAGATGACTACACCCATCGGCATCCAGAGACTCGTATGGGCGATAATCATCGGCAGGACACCGAGTGCCGTGGTGGCGGTGGTGAGGAATATAGGACGCATACGCCGCATACCCGCCTCGTAAGCCGCCTCGCGCACGCTATATCCCTTGTGGCGCAACTCCTCTGCGTACTCGTACATCATTATCGCATTGCGGACAATCACACCAATCAGGCTCACGATACCCAGTACCGCCGTTATCGAGATGTCTAATCCGAACACATACAGCCCCACAAATGCCCCGAAGATACACAATATCGCACTCGACAGCGTCAGTACTGCCAATGACACTTTGCCGAAATGGTACAAGAGCAGTACAAACATCACCAATAGGGCTGCCACCACACTCCACATAATAGGCGGCACCATCTCCCCGTTGATGGCACTCAGTCCGCCATACGAGATACTTACTCCTTCGGGCAGGTCTTGCAGGTTGTCGCTAATCCATACTTTCACTTTCTTTTCCGCCGCCACTTGGCTGGTTGTTCCTCGCAGGTCGCAACCTACCGTGATAGTCCTTACCGAGTTGCGATGCTCGATAGACGCCCTGTGCCACTCCGGTGTGAGTGTAGCCACTTGGCGGAGTGGCACCCGGACAGTCGGGTAGGCGGTAGGTATCATCAGGTCTTCCAACTCGTCAATCGTCATCTTGTCCGCCCCTGCCGTATAGAGCAAGACGGGTACGCCGTAGTCGCCCTCCCAGACGGTGGTCATCTTCGTACCGTTGGTCAGGTTGCTCAGGTAGAGCGAGAGCGTGGTCTCCGTGATGCCTAACCGTGTCGCCTCGTCCTCCCGCAAAGTGATGCGCGTCTGCTGCGCAAATTGGTCATAGTCCGAGTGTACCCACGTCAGTTCCGGCTGCTCCGACATATAGCGTCGCAGACTATCGGCATACGGCACTATCGCCTCCAAATTTTCGCCCTTGAAGCGCACCTCCAACGGGTTCTTTGCCGCCTGATAGTCCAACTGCTTGAACCGCACATACGCATTCGGGAAATAGTTTTCGTAGCGGGGGGCATACTCTTTGAGCAGTTCTGCCGTGGCTTTGGTGGAGGTGGTATTGACGATAAACTGTGCGTAACTCGGTTTAGCCATCTGTGGTGTATAGGTGGCATGGAAACGCGGACTCGCCTGCCCCACAAACGATGTGATGGACGTGATACGCTTGTCGCTACGCAGCATACGCGCCAGCGAGTCTGCCACTTGTGCCGTCTCCTCCACAGCCGCTCCCTCGCGCAGGTGTATCTCTACGGCAAAGCACTCGCGCTCCGCCTTGGGCAATAGTTGCAGGTTTAGTTGCGTAACCATCAGTATGACACCCGTAGCCAAGCAGATAATCAGCACTATATAGGATACCCACGGGTGGCGGAAACAAGCGTTCAGCAGGCGTTGGTAACCATTCTGCAAAGCACCGAAGAATCGGTTCTGTCCGCGCTCGAACCAACCCATCTCTTCCGGTCTGCGGCGACGGATATAGCGGGTAGCCATATAGGGTGTAACCCATGTGGCATAGAAGATACTGGCGGTTAGGGCAAAGAGTATCGCCCAGGGAAAGAGTTGCACAAAGTCGCCCAACGGCCCCGTGATAATCTTGGTCATTGGGAAGAACATACCCGAGATGGAGCAAGTGGCGAGTGCCATCGGTACAAAGAGTTGCTCTGTGCTGACCGCCGCCGAATACCATCGGCTGTGTCCGTGTTCGAGCAGGTCGGTATAGCCGTCGATGACTATTACCGAGTCATCAACAATCATACCTAATACCACGATGAGTGCGGCAAGGGTTACGGTATTGAGTTCGATACCCGTCAGGTACATCAGTCCCACGGCGATGGCGGTACAGACAGGCACGCCCGTGCAGGCTACTAATGCCGTGCGGAGCGGGAAAAGCACCAGCATCACGGCTATCACCACGATGATAGACATCACTATGTCGCGCATAAACGATTTCACGGAGTCGTCCACCACCTTCGGTTGGTCGGTAATGCGATGGAAATGTACGTCCGGCGGCAGTTGCACACGGGCTTTGTCCAATTCCTTCTCCACCTTGTTGCCAAACGCCACGATGTTGTTGCCTGCTACCATCTCCATATTCAGGATAAGGCACGATCGGTCGGGGGCGATAGAGGCTGCCGCATCGCCCGTATAGTACTCCACAAACTTGTCCGCTTTGGGGTAACGGCGCTCTATGGTGGCGATGTCTTTCAGACGGATAGTCGCTCCCGAAGCGGGGTCGAACCATACTATCTGTTCGGCTATCTCGCGCTCACTTGTGTAGGGAATAGCCACTTGCAGTCCCGTGCTGCCTTGCAGGTTGCCGCTCAGGGTGCGGAACCCCTGCAGCATAAGCGACATCTGTAGTGCCTTTTGGTCAATACCATACGCGGAGAGGCGTGCCGCATCTATGGTAACGGCTATCTCTTCGTGCTGCGCACCGAGTATCTTGAGTTTGCCCATCTCGGGAATGGTGCGCAGTTGGGTGCATAGTTGGCGGGTATAGGTCTCCAACTCGCGCGGACTGCGCTCGTTGCTCTCCACGGCAAGCAACATAGACGAGGTGCTGCCAAAATCGTCCACCACCACTATCTGCAATACGCCTGCGGGCAGACTCGTCTTCTTGAACAGGTCAAGTCCCGCACGGATACTTGTCCAGGCGTCCGGAGCCGACTTTACGGAGTTGCGGATACTGACATACACGTACACCACTCCGTCCTCGGTGGTGGAATAGGTGGTGGCTTTGTCCACCTCGATATAACTGTTGAGGAAATTCTCCAAAGGGATAGTAACCTGCTCTTCCACCTCTTTTGCCGTAGCCCCCGGATAGATAGCAGCCACCACGCCCTGACGGATAGTGAACTGCGGGAACTCGTCCTTGTTCATCTTCGGCAGCGACCATATACCCACCGCCGTCAGTACCAATACCACCAGCAACACAAGGTTGTGGCTCCGCATAGCACCCTCTATGTGATTGCGTTTTTTCATTGTCCTTTTTTAGTTGAAAGTTGAAAGTTGATAGTTGAAAGAAGTGGAGAGTTTAGAGTGGAGTTTTAGTGCAGTGGAGAGTTATTAGTGGGAAGTAGTACGTGCAAAACTATAAAACTTTCTACTTAAAAACTTCTCTCAACTCTAAACTTTCAACTCTTAACTAATAAGAGGTCCTTGCCCCGTTGTATAGTTTCTGGAAGCCCTCGACGACTACTTGGTCGCCTTCATTCAACCCTTGGGTGATGACCACGCCTGCAGCGGCGTACTGACCAATTTCCACCCGTCTACGTGTAGCGATGTCGTTTTGTATTACCCATACCGATGGTCCGCTCGTGAGCGTCTGTACACAGGCGGCAGGTACGAAATAGCCCGATATGCTTTGTGACCGAAGCCATACTTTGCTCACCATACCCGGCAGCAAATCTTTGTGTTGTGTATTGGTCAGCACGGCTTTGACGGTATAAGTATGGGAAATGGTATTTGCCAACAGGTTCTTCTCTACTACACGAACAGGCAGCGTGTCCTGCCCGAGAGCGGGTATCTGTATCATTCCGCTATCTCCCACTTGAATGGATGCGATGTCGCCTTCCGCCACATCAAACGTAACGTTGTAGCCCGCCATATCCAAGAGTGTTACCAGGTTCAGGCCGGGGGCAACCACTTGTCCGGTTTGGACTTTGCACTCGCCTATCACGCCGCTGTTGGGCGCACGCAATACGCAGTCGCTAAGCGACTTGCGCGCCATAGCCTCCATAGAGCGTGCCTGCTCCAATTGGCTGCTCAGTTCTACCATTTTCTGCTCCGTAATGCCGCCCTCCCGATACACTTGTCCGGCACGTGTGTAGCCGTCTTGTGCCTGTTGGAGGGTGGCGTTGGCTACCTGCAGAGCGTTCTTTGCCTGTGTGTCGTCCAAGCGCAGCAGTTCCTGCCCTGCCCGTACACGGTCGCCTTTCTTTACATAGACGGCAGTTACCTGTCCCGCAGTCTGCACACTCAGCGGCACACTCGACGCCTCTTCTATCTTGCCCACATACGTGTGCGTGTTTATGTGTGTCTGCCGTCCGATGGTCTGCACCTCGACCTTGATGGGGCGCACCTCGTATCCCGGTTTCCGGTTCAGCGGCAACTTTTTGCACCCCGCCAGGCAGAGCAAGGCAAGGAGATATATGTATAGCGTTTTTTGCTGCATAGCGTGTTAATTCTTTTTTGCCACCATAAGTATGTCTTCGCCGGCTAACTGTTTGTCGTTGCTGACCCCCGCGCCGTTGTATTGGAGCATAAAATGGATGGTCTCGTCGTGCATCTCCGCCCCGCCTGACACCTCAATGTTATAGGTCTCGTTGAGAGTTTTATCCACCGGTCGCAGCAAATCTTGTTGCGTTACGGTATATGTTACCGACAGGGTGCGCTCAAAGGGTTGCAAGACGATGTCGTCGTTGTCGATTTTGCCCGTGGTGGTATAGACATCACCTTTCAAACTATTGAAGGTCAGCAGGATACTATCCTCCTGTATCTGCTCCATCTGCAAAGCACCCATCTCACCTGTCAGCACTATGGAAACGGTGTCATCGATGGTTACTTCTTGTTTTGCGATTTGGTAACTGTAGCCGCCCATACGCGATTTGACAGGGTCGGAGCAACCGGCCAGCAGGGCGATACAGCCTATAAAAAGACCGAGTTGCAAATACTTGTTTGTCTTCATATTGTTTTTGTCATTATTCGTCAATCATTCACTATCCACTCGGGAATCACCTACTAATCACCCACTAATCACCTACTAATCACCCACTCTTATAAGCACGAAGTGGTTACTTTATACCTGTGGTCAACAGGCTGTGTATGTATCGGATATTTTCTTCCAAGCGTCTCTGTTGTACCTTTTGACGGTTTTGTTCCTGCTCGGGCAGCAGGTTCTCTATGGCAGGCATCACGAGTATCGCCATAATGTTGAGCGAACAGATGGTGAGTATCAGGCGCTCGGCATTGGTCGGGACGATACTGCCCGCTTCGGTTTCTTTGTCCAATGTGTGTTGAAGCCGTGCCAGATATCCGCTGTATTGCTTATGGGCGATGTCGCAGAGCAAATCGGGTATCTGTTCCGTCTCATTGACCAACAGGCGTGCCAACATTGCGTTTTGCGCCATGATATTGAAATTCTGCGTGATAAGCGTGTCGAGGTTCTCCATAAAATGGAGATTCTCTGTGCCTTCCGGGGGAAGAACGGACTGAATGAACTGCTCAATCTTGCGTTGCAGCACTTCGGTAAAGAGGTTCTCTTTGTTCTGAAAATGGTAGTAGAGCAGTACATGCGTTACGCCTACTCGCTTGGCAATACGCGAGATGTTCGCCCCCTCATAGCCGTTGCGTGCGAACTCCTCCTCCGCCGCCTGCAGAATCTCTTCTTTTTTATTCTTCATTATACTTTTGCTTTTCTGCCCATAGGCATCCTTTTCGTGATAAATCCATCACGAATTTCGCTGCAAAAGTACTGCTTTTTTACAATACTGCCAAATAATTGCTTACAAAAATGTAAGTTATTTTCTAATCCATTGATATTTAGCGGATAACAACGCCTCTTTTTCTTCCAGTTTTTGCTTGAATAAGATAGATTCCAGGCTATCGGGGTGCAGAATAGTGTGATGACGGTCGAGGTAAAGTTGGTGGAGATGGCGCATTTCTTGTTGCGTGTCCCGTGTCATATATGTCTGCACAAAACGTTCCCATATATAATTGATTGCCAACGGCGTAGGATGCACCATGTCGTCGGCACAGAAACGATAATCGCGCAGTTCGTCGAGGAGGATTTCATAGGAGGGGAAGTAGTTTCCCGCCCCTTCAGCCAACTGCTCTACCGCCAAGAGGAGGGTGGCTTTGGAGAGTTGGTTTTCGTGAAGTCCGTCTTTGATGTGGCGGATGGGAGAGACGGTAAAGATGAAATGCTTGTCGGGGTTGGCTGACAGTATGGGTTGCCAAGCAGACACAATCTCATCAATGGTTAAACGCCTGCGGGTGAATAAATTGGCAGGCATCTTATGACAGTTTGCCACCACTTGTCCGTCCCGCTCATACACCCATGCCGTGCCAAAGGTGATAATCACCACGTTAGCCTCACGGAATGCCGTTTGCAGCAGATGGATACTCTCGCGGCAACAAGCGAGTGCCGTATCCCTATCCGCAGCAGAATAATCGCCATGGTGGTACATCGAATGCCACAAACCACCATACTCCACCAACTCGGGGGGATCTTGCAGCGACAACGCATTGGCAATAGACAGCGGATTATAGAGCGTGCCAAAGGGGTTTGCCGTCACTTGGAAATAGTATTCCCCCATCTTTGCCGCCACATTGTCCGCGAAACACGAACCGAGCATCAGCACTTTGTCCTCATACCTGATATGCCACTCCGAGGGCGCGATATATATAGGTGTACTCCACTTCATCCCTCATAATTCTTAATTCATAATTCCTAATTACTCAAAGTGCATCACCCTTGCAGGGCTAATCTTCGTTACAATCGCCGAAGGTGCCAGCAGTATCACCCACGACACCAGCAACGTTCCCGCATTCAGCAGTGCCCACCAGCCCCACGGAAAGGCGATGGGTACGTAACTGACGTAGTACGTAGCCGCCTCCAGCGGGATGAGGTGCGTGAAATACTGGATAGCGCACAGCCCAAGACCGAGTACGTTGCCCCAAAGCATGCCCTTGCCAATCAGCAGCACAGCCTCATAGATGAAGATACGTCGCACAAAGCGGTCGTTGGCACCAAGCGCCTTGAGGACACCGATGAGTTGTACGCTGTCCAATATCAGAATTATCAGTCCGGTAACAATACTAAAGCCCGACACGCACAGCATCAGAAGAATGATAATCACCACGTTCATATTGAGCAAATCGAGCCATGCGAATATCTGCGGATTGAGTTGCTGGAGCGTCTGCGTATAGTAGGCATTCCCCTCGGCATCAAGCCTGTTAGCGGTGGCAAAATACACGCGGTCAGCCACCTCGTCCAGATACCTCAGGTTGTCCACCAGTATCTCTATGCCCGATGCCTGGTCGGGCTGCCAATGGTTCAGTTGCCGCACCACAGCGATGTCGCCGAGGATAAACAAGCGGTCCATCTCGCTCATGCAGGTGTTGTAGATACCCGTGATGTACAGCCGCCGTACACGCAGTTCATCCTCCACAAAGTAGCAAAGGAAGTTATCCTCCACGGCGAGGTTGAGAAGGTCGGCTAACTCTTTGGAAATCAGCACATCATTCTTCTCCTTGGGCAACTCTCCCGCCACAATGTTCTGCTCGAAATACGTCCAATAGTCAGTGCCCTTGAACACGATACCCTGAAACGCACTGTCCGTCTTGATGATGCCGGGCTTGGACGCAAACGTCGATACGCTCTGCACGTGCGGTATCTCCCGTAGGCGCGTCATCAGCGAGTCCGACACACGGATAGGCTGCAACTCGTAGGTGGAGTTGTTATCGAAATTCACCACCTGTATATGACTGCCGAAGCCCGCCACCTTCTGCGTCACCTCTTGTTTGAAACCCACCACCACGCAGATAGTGACAATCATCACCATCACACCGATGATGATACCCCCCAGCGCCACACGCACGGCAGGGCGGGAAGACCGCCGCTCGCCGCTCTCCGAGAAGTAAAGCCGCTTGGCTATCTCCCACTCAGGTCTGTATGTCAGCCTTTTTGGCATAGTTTTTGTATATCTCTACTCGATATGAGTCGCAAATTATTCATCTTCACTCTTCTGTTGGCAGGCGCATCCTCTGCGTTTGGGCAGTCTCCGCATATCCACCGCACACCTGAAGAAGTGGCACTCAAGCAGACAGAGATGTTGGTGCGCGACTTGGATATTACCGATAGTGTCGTGCGTGACACCATATATAAGGTTCATCTCCGCTTTGCGCGAATGCGCCATTCTCACCCGACACCCGAGGAGATGTGTCTGTATCGCGATTCGCTGTCTGTGGCACTACGCGGCATACTCACGCCCAAGCAATATCAATTGTTCCTTAACTGCCGTTCCAAACCGGACCCGCGCTATCCACAACCGCCTGTCAACCGTTTCGCGCCATTGCCCTGCGACACCTGTCCTCCGCCCGCCGGAGCAGCAGGTACACCGCCACCGCCACCAGGCTACCTACTATAAGTCCGCCCGCAATGTCTAACGGGTAATGCACTCCGAGGTACATCCTGCTATAACAATTCGCCGCCACCCAAAGCATCAAGCCACAGGTGGCTGTTTTGTTACGCCAAATCAGCGAGAAGAGCAACGCGCACGCCATCGTGTTTGCCGCATGGCTGCTCACAAACCCGTATGCTCCGCCACGGTATCCGCGCACGATATGCAGCATGCCCTCCAACGCGGGTTCATGCGTGGGGCGGGGACGACATACTGCGTGCTTGATGATGCCCGACGAGATATAATCCGCTCCGCCAACCGCTATTGCAAACGCCACGAATATCAGCAGGCAACGTACGACATACAAGATGCCATTCGGTTTGGAACGTGTACCTGCCAATTTCTTTTTTTCTGCTTGATACGCCTGCACACCATACCGCCACACTATCAGTCCAACCAATACGGCATACAGCGGCAGCCATGTGGTACTCTTCGAGATATACCACATCAGCGTGTCCGCCCACGGTGCATGCCAACCGTTGATGGCAACAAGCCATTGCATATCCAAAGAAACTAACCTATCCATGATTATTCATTAAGGAGAATGGCTGTGTGACAAGCGACAACACCAGCAGTTTCCGTACGAAGACGAGAATTACCGAGACTGACAGGACAGAAACCTTCAGCAAGGGCTGTTTGCACCTCTTGTTCCGAGAAATCCCCCTCGGGTCCAATCAACACCAACACACCACGTCCGCGAACAATCAAGTCTTTCAGCAGGCGTTTATCCTCTTTATAACAATGGGCAATAAACTTATCTATTTCCTGATGTCTATCGTTCGCATACTCGTGTATAAACGTCTCGTAATCTGTCAATTCATGTAAGATAGGCAAATAGGGCGTAAGCGATTGTTTGGCTGCAGAAAGGATAATTTTTTCCAACCTGTCGATCCGCAATGTCTTGCGCTCGGAGAAACGGCAAAGAAGAGGCGTTATCTCGTCGATACCTATCTCGGTACATTTCTCTACCATCCACTCCAACCTCTCCACGTTCTTGGTGGGTGCGATGGCGATATGCAGATGAAAGGGATGCGATTTCTGTTGCTGTTCACTACTGAGAATCTCAAACTCACAATGCTTCGGATGCGGGGTGGTGATACGCGCAGTGTAAGTGGTGCCACGCCCGTCGGTAAGCAAAATTGTATCACCACGGTCATAACGCAATACGCGTACACAATGCCCCGACTCCTCCTCGGAGAGGTAGTGGGATGTGGCTATATCGGGAGTGTAAAAAAGGTACATTCTATTCGTTAATCAAATGAAACGGCCTGTTATACTATTCGGATTCTTGCGGATGTCCTCCACACTGCCTGTAGCAACGACATGTCCTCCATCGCGACCGCCTTCGGGGCCCATGTCGATGATATAGTCGCAGGCACGAATGACATCGGGGTTGTGCTCGATGATGATTACCGTATTTCCCTTATCCACCAACCGATGCAACACGCCCAGCAGCACACGGATATCCTCGAAGTGCAAACCCGTCGTGGGCTCGTCCAATATATATAAGGTGTCACCCGTGCCGGGGCGTGCCAGTTCGGCTGCCAGTTTCACACGCTGGCTCTCCCCGCCTGACAGGGTGGTGGAAGACTGCCCCAATTTGATATAGCCCAAACCGACATCCTGCAAGGTCTTGATTTTCTTCAAGATGTACGGTTGGTTGGCAAAGAACTCAACGGCTTGATTGATAGTCATCTCCAACACCTCGGCGATATTCTTGCCGCGAAAGCGCGCTTCGAGCGTCTCGCGGTTGTATCGTTGTCCGCCGCACACTTCGCAAGGCACATACACATCGGGCAGGAAGTGCATCTGAATGGTCTTGTAGCCGTTGCCTGCGCAAGCCTCACACCGTCCCCCCGCGTTGTTGAACGAGAAGCGACCAGCCTTCCACCCGCGTATCTGCGATTCAGGCAGTTGGGCGAAGAGGTTGCGGATGTCGGTAAAGACACCCGTGTAGGTGGCGGGATTGCTCCTCGGAGTACGCCCGATAGGCGATTGGTCAACCGCTATCACCTTGTCTATCAAGTCGATGCCTTCGATGGAGTCGTACTCCAACGGATTCTGCAGACTGCGGTAGAAGTGTTGGCTGAGGATAGGGAAGAGGGTCTGGTTGATGAGGGTGCTCTTGCCACTTCCGCTGACTCCTGTAACGCCAATCATCCGCCCCAACGGGAATGCCACGTCCACATTCTTCAGGTTGTTTCCGCGGCAACCGTGCAGCACTATTTGCCCTTTGTCAGGCAGGTCTTTGTGCATCGGGTGGTCGTCACGGTCTGCCTCGCCACGGAGGTAACGGGCGGTCAGGGTATCCGATTTCAGCAGTTCCGCAGGCGTTCCCTCAAAGCACACATACCCGCCGAGTCGCCCTGCCTTGGGTCCGATGTCCACGATATAATCGGCTTGGCGCATCATCTCCTCGTCATGTTCGACCACAATCACGCTGTTGCCCATATCGCGCAGTTGCTTGAGCGAGTCGATAAGCCGCTGATTGTCACGCTGGTGGAGACCGATACTCGGTTCGTCCAATATATAGAGCACATTCACCAGCCGGCTGCCGACTTGCGTGGCAAGACGTATGCGTTGGCTTTCGCCGCCCGACAGGCTGTCCGATGACCTCGAAAGGGACAGATAAGGCAGCCCCACGTCCAGCATAAAGTGCAGCCGCGAGGTGATTTCTTTGAGTATAGGCTCTGCGATAGTACGCTGTTTGTCAGACAGTTGCGGGGTGATTTGTTCCAACAAAGGCGTGAGTTCGGCAATATCCATGCCTGCCATCTCGGCGATATTCTTGTCTGCTATGCGGTAACTGAGGGCTTCCTGTTTGAGGCGTTGCCCGTGGCAGACGGGACATTCCACCCACGATACTTCGGCATCGTTGTTGTCGTCGTCATTCTGCTGTTGGACGTACTCGAGCATACGTTGGTACCAGTTGGCGTCGTCGTGAATGATGTCGCTCATCTGTTGCTCGTTCTCCTCGATGGTGGTGTTAGCACGCACACGCCCGAGCCCTTTGCAGCACGGGCACCAGCCCTGCGGCGAGTTGAAACTGAACGTATGGGGTGCAGGTTCGCTGTAACTGAGTCCCGTGGTCGGGCACATGAGGTTGCGGGAGAAATAACGCACATCCGGCATTGCGCATTGTGCATTAGGCATTCTGCATTGCACAATCATCATCACCCCCTCGCCCTGCGTCATCGCCTTGTCCACGGTCTGCCTGAGCCGTTTGATATCCGCCTCGAGCGCAGCCCCAAGCAGGTCGGGCGCAGGCATTTTCAAACGGTCAATGACCACCTCGATGGAGTGGTTGCGATAGCGGTCCACCTTCATACCAGGGGTAACGTCCACCACTTCGCCGTCCACACGCACACGCAGGTAACCCTTGCGGCGGATAGTCTCGAAGAGTTCCTTGTAATGTCCCTTGCGGTTGTGCACCAACGGGGCGAGAACAAGCACCTTCTGCCCCGCATAGTCGCGGAGCAGCAGTTCCACAATCTGCTCGTCGGTATAGCGCACCATCTTCTCGCCCGACAGGTAGGAGTACGCCTCGCCCGCGCGGGCAAAGAGCAGACGCAGGTAGTCGTAAATCTCCGTGACCGTGCCAACCGTACTGCGCGGGTTGCGCGAGGTGGTCTTTTGGTCTATAGAGATGACAGGCGACAGCCCCGTAATCTTGTCCACATCGGGGCGTTGCATAGTGCCAATATATCCGCGCGCGTAGGATGAGAAGGTGTCCATATACCTCCGTTGCCCTTCCGCAAAGATGGTATCGAAAGCCAGCGACGACTTGCCGCTGCCCGATAAGCCGGTGATTACCACCAACTTGTCACGCGGAATACGCACGTCCACATTCTTCAGGTTGTGAACCCTCGCCCCTGTGATTGCTATGTCATTCTCTGTATTTTGCATGACACTATGCTTGATACTGCACGATAATCAGTCTGCAAAGTTACAAAAAATACACGGATTACGCAATATCTCCATCAACTAATAAATGATATTTACTAGTGAATATAGACTCAGTTGTTCAGTGCCGAAAATACATTGTATATTCAAATAATCGTTAATTGCCACGAATTGACCATTAATTTAACGTGAGTTCGATACAACGATGCAGGATAATTTAGAAATAGGTATATATGGAGAAAAACACAACATTTTTTGGAGGGTTAGATAAAAAACTGTACCTTTGCCGCGTTTTGCACCCTTTCCGCATATCTCACGGTGCAAACGAAAAAATTATGTTTAACTAAAAAACAATCAGTAAGGTATGAACAAAACATGGATTGCAGCCTTGGCTGCTATGGCACTGACGATGGTCGGTTGCCACAAACTCACCCGGTATCCCGAAAACATCAGAGGCTACTGGGTTTCTAAAAACACCACGACAGGTTATTCCGCCTCGTTGGAAGTACTCACCACCGACAGTGCCATTGTGCAAATATCTTCTCCCACAATGTGGGTAGTGAAAGACCTGCGGGGTATGCTGTCGTACAACCCCTCAAATGGCAAAGGTACATTCACGGCTACATCAGCCGATGCGCCGATGGTAGATGTGCAAGCCATCGACAAGACCTCCATCAAAGTAACGGTCACGACTATGGACGAGAAGAAAACCGTGCTGTATGAGGGTGTCTTCATGCGCGAGAACAAACCGATGAATCCGGACCCCAAACCCACACCCCAAACCGACACGACCTACATAAGTGTCCACACGTTTGGTTTTATCGATTACTACGTGCCTAACGGCGATTACAACCTCGTACTCGTAGGAACCGACACTGCCGATACCGAGTACTACGCCACTTTCTGCGTTAGTCCGAAAGAGGCTTCTTTCGTAGGTCATTTTGCACTACTACAGGGCAATATGCGAAAGGAATACTCCAATTTTATCCCCAACTACACACCAAGTTCGGGGTCGAAAGACTTTCTTTCCCCTGATACTATGTGCATTACGGTGGGTATGAGTGGCGAGAAATATAATCTCGAAGGACGAATCACCTATATGGGGCATACCTACGTGATGAAAGCCGGTGATATTATCGGGCAGGACCAACGTTGGGGCTATGAACCTCCCGAGGCAACGACCTTCAATGAGGTCTATACGGAGTTTATTGGTTTTGACGACAGAGACCAGACTAAGTTTGGCGAAGTGAACATCATACTCGACAACAACAAGACCTTTATGCTCATCACTTTCTTTGCGTCCGATACACTGACAGCAGGCACCTATCCGGTTAACAAAACCTATAAAGAAGGTACTGTGGCAGCCTCTGACGGATATATCGCCATCTATCAGCAAGACCAAACGTCCTATATGGGTGTGTACGAAGAAGGAACAGAAAACTGGCAAGACACCTACTATTTCGATAGCGGACAAGTGGTCGTTTCCTATCCGAATGACAGTGTCATCTCTATCGTGGGCGATGTGAAGACGCACTATGGCTCTACCATTCACTTCACGTATGACGGAAAGTACGGTTTCGGAGGCTATCCCGAAGACAGCACTAACACGGCTGCCAATGTTCGACTACAAAAAAGATAGAATATAATTCTATAAAAAAGAAGGGCTGTTTAACCATAGGTTAGGCAGTCCTTTTTATTGCTTGACGATTGTCGGTGCGGCAGGGGAGGGATGGGGTGATGGTATATCGTATGCAGTGTTGTCCGGTTCCTATCCCTTGCTCATCCCTTGCTTATCCCTTGCTGAAGTTCTTCTATTTGCCCTTGTCTCCTCACGACCTGCGTGTAGGATAACCGATACATAACCGATACATAACCGATACATATGAATACTTTCTCAATACTTTGATGCTACCCTGATACTACCCATATACTCCCCAC
>CAKULK010000011.1 GCA_934667275.1 uncultured Bacteroidales bacterium
TGTCCTACGTTTTGTACTCATAAAATCTTTTATTTATTTTTATGTTCTATGAGTCAACCTTTTTCCGTGTAAGACACAGAGTCAAACCATCACGGGAACAGTCGTCAGTGCCTCGGATGGAGAGCCGGTCATCGGCGCTTCAGTCGTAGTGCAGGGTACCTCGCAAGGTTCCATTACAAGCATTGACGGTGAGTTTTCATTACATGTCGCCCAAGGGGCGAAGTTGGTGATTTCGTTTATAGGGATGAAATCACAAGTGGTCGAAGCCAAAGATGGCATCGTGGTTCAGTTGGAGGAAGATGCCTCCGAGTTGGACGAAGTGATGGTTGTGGCGTTCGGCACGAGTACAAAAAAGTCGTTCACGGGTTCTGCTTCCGTGGTCAAGAGCGACGAAATCAGTAAACGTCAGACAAGCAATGTCACGAGCGCACTGGCAGGACAAGTCGCCGGTGTGCAGGGATTCTCGGCAAACGGGCAGCCCGGTGAGGTGACCAAAATCCGTATCCGCGGTGTCGGCAGTATGTATGCCAGCAACGAACCGCTGTACGTCATTGACGGTGTGCCTGCCGACGACGACATGATTTCCACCCTTTCCAACAACGACATCGAGTCCATCACCGTCCTCAAAGACGCCGCCAGTAACGCCCTCTACGGTGCCCGCGGTGCCAATGGCGTGGTGCTTATCACCACCAAACGCGGTTCTTCGCGCGACGCACAAATCACATTGGACGCCAAATGGGGCAGCAACAGCCGTGCCGTGCCCACCTATTCGGTGATGACCGACCCTGCCATGTACTACGAGAAGTACTACGAGGCGCTCTATATGTCGCAATACAGCAACGGCGCGTCCTCTATCTCGGCGCACGAATACGCCAACAAATACCTGCTGGACGCCGACAATGGCGGTCTCGGCTACCTTGTTTACACCGTCCCCGAGGGGCAGCGGCTCATAGGTACCAACGGCAAACTCAATCCCAATGCCACACTCGGCTACTCCGATGGCAGCAACACCTATCTGCCCGATAACTGGTACAACGAACTCTTCAAAAAGGGCAACCTGCGTCAGGAGTACAACCTCAATGTATCGGGGTCCTCTGACAAACTAACCTACTATGCATCAGCCTCTTATCTCGACGATACGGGACTGATTGAAAACTCCGACTACTCGCGTATATCTTCCCGTATCTCGGTGGACTATCAAGCCAAGAAATGGCTGACAATCGGCACGAATATGGCGTATGCGCACGTGGACCAGCACTACCCCGAGGAGCAGACCACGTGGGGTTCCAGTGGCAACCTCTTCTATATCAGCAACCACATTGCGCCCATCTACCCGCTCTATGTACGTGATGCCAATGGCAACATCATGACCGACGCCAATGGTTACACCGTGTATGACTACGGCGATGGCAAGTCTGTGGCAAGTGATGTGCAGCGTCCATTCATGACACAGTCCAACCCCGCCTCATCGGTGGAGTTAGACCAGGCCAAGTACAAGAACGACATGTTCTCGGGCAAGTGGTATGCCCAAGCAGAACTCTATAAGGGATTGAAACTCAATGCCTCAGTGGGTGCCACCTACTACGGCTCGCGCTACCAATATACACTCAACCCGTGGTATGGCCAGTATGCCGACAAGGGCGGTACGGCAGGTGTCAATCAGAGTCGCACTATGACTGTAAACCAGTTATATACAATCACTTACAACAACCGCTTTGGCGGTCTTCATAACGTGGATGCCCTCCTCGGCTACGAGAACTACCAGTACACCTATTCCTATATCTCGGGCAGCAAGTCCAAACTCTTCAATGGCAGCATTGCCGAAATCAACAACGCCATCCTCAACCCGAGCACATCGTCCTACACCGACCGCTACACCACCATGGGTATCCTCGCGCAGGCGAAGTACGACTATGCGGGCAAATACTACATCTCTGCCTCCTATCGTCGCGATGCCTCTTCGCGTTTCGCCAAGAAGAACCGCTGGGGCAACTTCTGGTCAGTCGGCTTGGCATGGGATATGAACGCCGAGAGTTGGATGGCTCCCGCGCAGGACGTCATCAGTCTCCTCAAGTGGAAAGTCAGTTATGGTGCGCAGGGCAACGACAACCTGCTCACTCCCTCAGGTTTAGCCAACTACTACCTCTACGCCGACCAGTATGTCCTCTCCGAGTCCAACGGCGATTTCGCCACCGTGCTCTCCTACAAGGGCAACGAGGACATCACGTGGGAGACCTCCTACAACTTCAATGCGGGTGTCGATTTCTCGCTCTTCGACGAGCGTCTCGGCGGCACCATCGAGGGCTTCCGCCGCCGCACCGTGGATATGCTCTACTACAAACCCGTGCCTACCTCCATGGGCTACAGCAGTTATCCCGTCAACATCGGCTCGGTCAGCAACGCGGGCTTGGACCTCGAACTGCACGGCGATGTCGTCAGCACCAGCCACGTCACGTGGACGCTCTACGCCAATCTCACCTATTTCAAGAACAAGATTCTCCAACTCTCCCCCGAACTCAACGGCTCGTGGATAAGCGGCAACTACCTCTACCAGGAGGGCGAGAGCATGTATAACCTCTATCTGCGTGACTATGCGGGCGTGGACAAGACCACTGGCGAGTCTCTCTGGTACAAAGACGAGACCGATGCCGACGGCAACCCCACAGGCAACAAAGCCACCACCAACGACTGGACCGACGCCTCCCGTTACGCCACGGGCGACATTCTCCCCAAGGTCTATGGCGGTTTCGGCACCACGCTCAGCGCGTATGGGCTGGACTTCTCGGTGGCATTCGCCTACCAACTCGGCGGTCGCCTGCTCGACTACACCTACATGGACCTCATGCACTCCGCCTATAACCATGCGGGCGAGAACTGGCACACCGACATCCTCCGCTCGTGGACGCCCGACAACACCGACACCGACATCCCGCGTGTCAACACCTCGGACCAGTACACCAACGCCCTCTCCACGCGGTGGCTCACGTCCTCCAACTACCTCAGTCTGCAGAACATCACCATCGGCTACACGCTGCCCTCCAAGTGGATGAAGCGTCTCCACATGCAGTCGCTCCGCGTCTATGCCGTGGCGGACAATGTGGCTCTTTGGTCGGCGCGCAAGGGCTTGGACCCGCGCCAGGGCTTCGCCACCTCAGATGCAGGTGCCTCCTACTCGCCCATCCGCTCCATCAGCGGCGGACTGACCATCACATTCTAACCTATTATTCGTACAACAATGAACAAACTACATATATATATAGGTGTTGCCATATCCCTGTGCCTCGCGGCGTGCGATATGTTCAACACGTTCCCCGAGGGGGACATCAAAACCTCCGACCAGAAGTCCGAGGCGTTCAGCAGCAATTCCTCCACATCTTCCGCCGACATCAACGGCATCTATGCCCAGATGATAGCCCTCTTTGCGGGCTTGGGTGAGGACGCCAGCAACCACAACGACTTTGGTCTGGCGGCGCAACTCATTGCCCTCGAGTCGAATGGGCAGGATTTCATCGCGCCCAATATCGGCTACAACTGGTTCAGTTACGACTACGATTTCAAGGACCGCGACTACACGTCCTCCGATGCTTTGCAGATGTGGTCGGTCTTCTACAAGATTATCTTTGCAGCCAACAACGCTTTGCAATCGCTTGACCCTGAAGTGATTAGCGGCGAAGCGATGTACAACTACGGGCAAGCCCGTGCCGCACGCGCCTTTGCCTACCTCAACATGGCGCAAATCTATCAGTTCACCTACAGCGAGCAGAACAAGACCCTTCCGTGTGTCCCCGTTATCACCGAACACACTTCCACCGAGCAGCAACTCGCCAACCCGCGTGCTTCTCTGGATTCCGTCTATAGTCTGATACTCAGCGACTTGAGCACCGCCATTACTGCCCTCGACGGCTACAACCGTGCCGACAAGGGGCATATCAATCAGGCGGTGGCGTACGGCTTGCGTGCCCGCGCCAACCTTGCGATGAAGAACTATGCCGCTGCGGCTTCCGATGCCGAGCAGTGCCTCACCCTCTCGGGTGCCACACCCTACACTCTCGTCGAAGTCAGCAAGCCCAATTTCTGTTCCGCCGACGCCAACAGCGTCATCTGGGCGAACCTCATCAGCGAGTCCAACGACATCGTCAAGTCAAGCATCGTCAACTGGCCCTCTCACCTATCCACCTTCTACACAGACGGTTACACGGGTGTCGGTGCCACGCGCTCTATCCCCAAGGCACTCTACGCCAAGATTCCTAATGGCGATGTGCGCAAGGGCTGGTGGCTCAACGCCAACGGCGAGTCCGCGCTCCTCAACAACGCCAACTATCAGTCCTACAAGTCCTCCTTCTCTGCCGCCAACGCCTACACTAATGTCAAGTTCGGCGTGCGCGACGACAACACCTCCACCCTCTCCGCAGCCGCCGACTGGCTGCTTATGCGTGCCGAGGAGATGCTGCTCATCCAGGCGGAAGGTCTCACCATGTCGGGCAACACCGCCGAGGGCAAAGCCGTCCTCGAGCAGTTCGTGCAGAACTACCGCTACGCGGGCTACACCTGCCGCGCGAACTCCCCCGATGAACTGCAGGACGAGATTTGGCTCCAGCGCCGTATCGAGTTGTGGGGCGAAGGCTTTGCCTTCTTCGACCTCATGCGGCTCCAAAAGCCCATTGTCCGCGAAAAAGGCGAGGGCGCGGGCTACTATCCTGTGGCTTGGCAGTACACCATTCCCGCCAACTCGCCCATCCTCCTCTGGATGATTCCGCAGAGCGAAATTGAGGCCAACGACGGCATCTCCGAGGCGGACAACAACCCCAAAGCAGCCTCTCCCGCTGCATAGTTCAACCATCCAACTAACTGAACAACAATGAAATACATTCTATATCTTGCAGCCGCCCTACTCTTGGCGGGCTGCACCGACAACATACAGCGGACCGACTCCCCCGTCTTCCCGTCCGACACCGCGGCAGTCTATTTCTCCGCCCCCGACGAGACGGGTTCCGAGGCGGACCCCACGCAGGGTATCACCACCCACACCGTCACTATCGAGCGTACGCAAACCGCTGGTTCTCTGACTGTTCCGCTCACCGTCCTCGAGAACACCGACGACATCTTCACCGTCCCATCCACGGTCACTTTTGAGGACAACGCCGCCACTGCCACCTTTGAGGTCGCTTTCCCCGATGCCGAACTCGGCAAGGAGTACTTCCTTACCCTCTCCGTGGACGACGGGCACACCAACCCCTACCTCACCGCGCAGGCTACCTACCAACTCTCCATGACCCTCATCTCGTGGACAGACGCGCCCGAGCAGGCGGTCATCATCGATGGCTTCTTCTCCATGTACGGCATCAACGGCAAGGACTACCCCTTCTATTGCGCCTACCAGACCGCCACACTCCCCGACGGCTCCACGCGCTACCGCTTCCTCAACCCCTACAATGTCGTGGCGCCTTCCGATTGCGAGCCCGACGAGTACGGCATCTTCCCCGTGTGGCCCCTCTTTGAGGACGGTGATGTCGTGGACCCCGACGCCAACGGCAACATGGTGGTCTCGGTGGACAACGACCACAATGTCACCATCGCCAACTTCCTCATCGGCGCGGACCTCGGCTACGGCGTGGAGTACGGCGGCTCCGTCATTGGCAACTATGCAGCCCTTGGCGAGTCTGACTCCTACAATCCGGGCACACTCGCCGACGGGGTCATCACCTTTGCGGCGGGCGACCTCTACATCTACGAGGACGACGTCTATTCGGCAGGCGAGATGAGCATCTGGCTCTCTGCGGCGGCGTACCGGAGTGCCGTCTCGGCTGTCCACATCACCGATTTCAACGACCCGCAATGGCAATGGGACACACTCGCCAACGCCACCACGCAGTACGAGTCTCAACTCTTTGGCGTCCGTTGGCAAGACCAGCCGCTTTGTGCCGCCGTTGACCTTGACCCCGAGCATGGCACCTCCTCCGAGTTCCTCAATCTCTACTATCTCCCCTCGCTCTACGCCGACGGCTACGGCTTCGCGTTCTACTGGAACCCCGAAGACGGCAGCATCTCCGTCCCAGCCAACCAGCCCACAGGCAAGACGCTCTTCGACAAGCAGATAGTCATCTCCTCTGCAGGCACGGCGGTGGCGAACACCTACAGCGTGCAGGGCGAAACTGTCACCGAACTCATCTTCCCGCTTTCCGTACAGACTGCCGACGGCAATCTCATCGGCTCCTACACCGAGACCTACCTCTTTGCCGCCAATGCAATCCGCTTCACATCAGCCGATTACACGGGTGCCTTCACCTTGAATGGCACGCCTTTTGTAGAGGAAGATGCAACCTCACTCCCTGTGGAGATTGGTGAGGCTGACGGCACATTCGCCATCACGGGCATTCCGTACGCCAAAAGTGTCCTTGCTCAGTACAATGAATCGGCTAATTTCCTTACTGTCAGCGCACAGACTTTGGCAACGCAGAAAGTGAATGGTCAGTTCAAGAAGATGTCGCTCCTCACCACCATGGGCGGCGAAGAGACGGATGCACCCCTGCTTCTCGAGATGTCGCTCCGCGGTATCATCGAACTCTCGCCCCTCTCCGAGGCGGACGGTTTCGCCATCTATTGCGAAGCCGACGAGAAAATCTACGGTGGCATGAGCAACTTCACCCTCATTCCCGCCGCCACCGCTTCCGCCCCGCGTGCCTTGCCTTGGTGTAGCGACCGCACTCTTCTCTCCACACGTGGTCTGACCATCTGCGGAAAGGCGCATCTCAATCGCATATCGCTCGTGCATATTCGCCGTTGAGTCCGCATTTCCCCCTCGGGGTTCCCTGCTGTCCCCATCGGTACTTCATCGGTACTTCATCGGAACTTCATCGGTACTTCGTAAGGAGGATACAACAACCATACTATATGGTAAGTAATGTTTTATATTAAAAATAAATGACAATGAAAAAGTATTTGTATTTCGCATCGGCTGCACTCATCAGTGTCACCCTTGCATCGTGCGAAAAGACGCCCGAACCCGTACCTGATCCAGAACCACAACCTACTGAGAACGTGGTGAATGTAACGCTCAACGCTTTCACGGTGGAAGACTATTTTGAAGAAGAGGGCGACTATACGCTCATTTTCCTCGGCTCTGACGACAATAATGTTGTTTACTATGCTCAGTTCGACATCTTGCCGGAGACCGCTACCATTCTCGGCACCTATTCGCTGGCTGCCAAGACGATGGGCAGCGAGTATTCGGCATTCCTCATCAACTACACCGACAACTCCACGCAAGACGACCTTGTTGCTCCCGACACCATGTCTGTCACCGTCACGGCGAATGGCGGCAACTATGACATCAAGGCGGAAATCGTTTATGCCGGTGTCACCTATGCCTTGTCGGCTGTCAACCTCTCGGCTATTGACCCCGCATGGCAATACGAGCCGACCACTGCCACTACCATCAACCAGACCTACACGGCTTTCGATGGTATCGACTACACCGCTGATTATCAGACGGTAAGCATCTTCTTGGAGAACGAGGAGACCTTTGTCTCACTCGAACTCTTGGCAAACGAGGCACTTCCTGCTGGCACCTATCCTGTCTGCAACACCGACGAGGTGGGTACTGCCGTGGCTTCCGAGGGTTTCAATGCAGATTACGAGTACGACACGCCTTCGTTCCTGGGTGTTTACACCGATGCCGACGGACATTATGATGCAACCTATTATTTCGTGGATGGTCAGGTGGTTGTATCCTATCCTGAGGATGGCAAAATCGCTATTGCAGGCTCCGCTACATCCTACTATGGCTCCACCGTCACCTTCTCCTATGAGGGGGCCTACGCTTGGCAAACCGACGACGACACCGAGGAGTCTCCTGCCGCTCTCTCCAAGAAATTGCAGGCGAAGGCTTCCGCATATGCCGCTAAACTTCTGCACAAGCCTCTGACTTCCCTTGCCGCACGCAAGTAAAGTGATTTCTATGGCATACAAGAGAGGGGTGCTTTCATGGCGAAAGCACCCCTCTTCCATTACGTTACCGGGGTTCTGTGCATTAGCCTACGATACCGTCACAGCCCATACCGCACCAACTGCAACCAATCGACGAAATCTTTTGGTTTACAGCCCCTTGTCCCGATGGGCGACGTCACCCCGCTCGTTGTCCGTCCTGTCGATGTCCTTGATTTTGTCGATGGTATGTGCATCGCCTGTGGTGACGGGCAGTAGCATGTGGTATGGATATTCCGTGCCGTCGTAGTTGTAGAGTACGGAGGTCCTGCCTATGCCGCAGTTGATTTGTGGAAACTCGTCTTGAGGTGTGAACACACGTGCCAAGGGCTGGTTGAAGATGTGCATGGGGACTACCGATGGGTTGTTCTAAATAGTAGTTGGCAATCTTCTCTAACTCGCGTTTGTATGTCTGTGCATCTTCTTTTGTCCACCTCACACCCATCGCGATACTGCCTTCGATGTTGTCGTTGAGCAAGGTGCCGTTGGTGGTGATGGAAAAGTAGTACTGCAACGGGTAGTCCTGTTGCCAAGCCCATTATTCAACAGAAATCCGATAAAATCATCATTGTCTTTTGCCATAATTGTATGATTGTCAGTATTGTTTGTTTTGTTGATGTTTTATGCGCTGAGTGTTATAAACAGCATCTTTTTGAGGAACATTGCCCGAAAACTTATAACCGTTGGAATAGACTGCTACCATAGCGTCATTGGTCATGTGTACACTGCGGAGTGCACCATATTGTGTTTCTCCCTCTTCCTGCCACGTCCGGATGGCATTGTCGGATGCCTCGAAACGGGTTGCCATACCCACTACCGCCCAATGTCCCAAGTCATCAAAGGCTATGGAGTTGATTATTGGTCGTTTTGTACCCACTTCCCGAGTGTTATTTTCAAAGAAGTGGGAATACCTTCCCAAGCCACACCTTTACCTGCCTCGCAGATTATGCTTCAAGCACCTTTCTCTGTGATGTTTACATCCATAATTAATTCATGGCTTTCACTCCTGTTATGCAGAATATCATACATACTTGAGCCATGAGAATGCCTAAAATAATGCTGACAAGAGTGCTTTCAGTACTCCCAAAATGATTACCCTGAGAACTAAATAAGCGAGGATTTTCAAAATTGTGTCCATTTTAATGTATTTATCATTGTTATACTTGTGTCCATGATATTGCGTAGTTGTGTTTATAAAAGCATCGTGTTATAAATAGCATAGGTACACAAAGAAATAGGCCTTCGCATTGCCTAACAAAGTCAAACAAACAATAGGGAAACCTGCGCAGATATGAAAACATACCACACCCAATTCTCATCCTGTCGGGGTACTATTCTTCCCGATATTTTTTGATTGTGCAAATGATTGTTTTTGTTTTTTGCAACATGGTGAAATTTGTCCGTATGGTAAAAAAGCAGTATTTTTGTGGCAAAAAT
The DNA here is from genome assembly GCA_934667275.1 of uncultured Bacteroidales bacterium. Classification (GTDB taxonomy): domain Bacteria; phylum Bacteroidota; class Bacteroidia; order Bacteroidales; family Paludibacteraceae; genus Colicola. The sequence continues at coordinate 9,421 of CAKULK010000011.1, forward strand.
GAACGTTTGGGCGGATTAATCGTATGCATTAGTGACATGAGAATATTTCAACGACATACCTACAGCAGGCACACGGATGAGGATTTGATGCGTCTGGTGCAGAACAGGGACGAGGCAGCGTTCAGGGTGCTGTTTGACAGGTATGCGGGTGCGGTACAGTCGTTTTTCAGCAGGCGAGTGAACGGGGATGATGAGGTGGCGGCTGATTTGACACAAGATATTTTCCTCGTGATTTGGAGCAAATGTCAAGGTTGGCGGCAGGGGCAACAAGTGCGATCGTGGTTGTTTACCATTGTGTACAATAGGTTGAAGGATTACTACAAGAGCGTTGATTATCAGATACTTTATGCAGATGAAGTGCTGCAAACCGGTGAAGAGGCGGCGGAAGATATGACTGCCCTGCGCATGGACGAAAGCCGGTTTGACGAGGTACTCAGGCAAGTGTTGGCGCAACTATCCGAAGTGGAACAGGTGTTGTTTGACTTGCGGTTTTGGGAGGAGTTGTCGGTGGCAGAGATAGCCCAGGTGGTGGGTGTACCCGAGGGGACAATAAAATCACGATTATATGCCCTAACACAAAAACTACGGACACGTATGAAACCTTATGAATATAGATAAATATACGAATATGAATAAGTCAGATATAAATAGAGCAACCTTTGAGGACCAGTTGCGGGCGTCGGTGGGGCGCAGAAAACAGGTGGAAGGGATGGCGAAGCCGTGTGTGAAGGCAGAAAATCCGATAGGGAAGTCGCAACAAGCGGTGCGATTGACTTCGCGGAGAGTGTGGCGGAATGTAGCAGGAGTGGCCGTGGTAGTCATCGTCGGCATGGCGATAGTGCAGCCGTGGAGACAGAAACCCGTAGTGCCCGAGACGGAGACAAGTCCCATCGCGAAAACGGTAACGCAAGTGCCTGATACCGCAATCCCTATGAAATCGTTCCGCAAGTTGTACGAGGAGTATGCGCGGTACTTGGCGAGCATACAGGCACAGCAGAAGAACGGGGTGGGGAAGCCCAAGACAATGAACGAGCAAGCGGCTGATTTTCAACGTTTCTTATCTCAGGCTGATTAGAATAAACCGATGATAACAAATCATTAATAAGAAAGGAAAAATCGTTATGAAAAAGGTAATGTTTGCACTATTGGGTGCAGTGGTTTTGTCAGTATGCTGTGTGTCGTGTGCGAAAAAATCGCCTTTGGCAGGGAGGATATTCGTGCAGTATGACGAAAAAGATGAAGTATGCGCAATTATGGCTTTCGGTGATGATGGACAATATGTAGCGGGTGCTTGGCTTGTCGGCGGCGGAAAGTATGAATTGGGCAGGGCAGAGAGTGGCATAGATACTATCAAACTGATTAACGCGCGGACGGGAGAAGATATGACAGAGAATATTTGGTTTATGGAATATGATATTGAAAAAGATGAGTTGTGTGAATTTGAAAGACGAAACGGAGAGCGAAATATCTTTATGGAACTCAAGTAAAGGCCTGCCAACCTCCCGATATCCTATAAGGAATCACCTACTAATCACCCACTAATCACCTACTCTTAACCCGACATCTGTTCTGAGAAAATACGGGAGAGTTCAGGCCTGCAGATAAGCCTCCAATTTATCCCATTGGCGGGTGGCATCGCGGAGACCGAGGTGATAGACCTGCTTCAAGTGGAGCGGATTGCGCTCCAAACGGCGTACGGGAAGAAGTGTCTCGGGCGAGAATACGAAAATCTTGCCCTCTTCCCGCAGGCGGCGGACTTGTTGCATACGTTTGTTGTAGTTGCTGCTGCGCACGCGAAGGGCTTGTTGCAGGTTCTTTTCCAGCGGATAAAAGATTTTGCTGAGCCAATACATGTGCTCGTTGAGGCGGAACTCAATCGGGCGCGTCAGCACCACAATCACTTTGTCGCAACCCTCTTCAAACGCCTTATCCAACGGGATATTGTCCACCAATCCACCATCCAAATACTCGTTGTCACCGATATGCACACGGTGCGAGATGAACGGCAGCGTGCCCGATGCGCGGAGCCAGTCCACCTGTTTGAGACAGTTGTCAATCTGCTTGTACTCGGCTTTACCCGTGCGGACGTTGGTGACTGTGGCGAAAACCTTGGTTTTTGAGGCCTCGTAGGCGGCTTCATCAAAGGGCGCCAACTCCAGCGGGATACGGCGGTAGGAGAAGTCCACATTCACCATATTGCCCGTGCGGATGAGGGAACGCAGGGATACGTAGTTGGGGTTGTCGCAGTAGCGGAAATTGTAGTTGAACGCCCTGCCGCGCTGCTTGGAGGGCAGGTTGACGCCAAACAAAGCCCCTGCGGATGTACCACAGAGGACGTCGGGCTCAAATCCTTTGTCCATCATGATGTCCAATACCCCGCAGGTGTAAATCCCACGCATACCGCCACCTTCCAATACAAGACCTGTTTTCATTTTTTTGTTGCAAAGGTACGTTTTCTGTGCGAAATATGCAAAAGTCAGGTGCATTTTGTCTGCTGAAAGCATGTTGGTGATTAATCATTTGTTAGGAAAATGGTGCTGTTGTCTATGAATTGCGGTATATTCTATGGCGTGTGGGAGATATTGAGCGTGTGTATTTGTATAACTTGTTGAATATCCATATATTTACCATCCCCATCTATATTTTGTTTATCTGACGGCTGCGAAGGGCAGCACAGGCCAGGGGGAGCTCATAGAGTCTATCGGGCACAATGTGTCTTGCAGACGCTATTATTGTTGTGCAAAGACCTCTCCGCTCCAGAAAGAGGTGTCCGCAAAGGTCGGGTAGACTCCGATTCTTAATCATTCTTAATTGCAACCATTCAGCAAGGGATAAGCAATCCATACGCAACATATAACAAACGGTTGCACCACGATAACAACAGAATAATATAAAATAAATCAACAGAATAAGAAGAAAACCTTACTCACTTTGGCACTCGCGGCGATGACATTCGCAGGTGCAGCGGGCGGCGTGTTCCGCGTGTCGGACACCAGACGGGGCTATTTCTCGCAGGGCAACCTGCAGTTCCGAACCACTGGCAGGCACCGTTGTGCCGATGGTACCGAGTGGTTCAGAACTTTCGCGTGGGGCACCAGCGGCAGGAACAGCGGTGCCGAATTTACCAACCGTGGTCGAAGAATAACAACTCTGACGCGTTCTTTATCAAGGACGCCTTGCCGCAGAAGATTGCCGTGGATATTATCCCCAACGGCACTCCTGACGCTACGTTATGGAAATATATCCCGCTGACTATCAACTCAACAACGACTACTACTCAGCGACTAACTACAAATTACATGCTCAATACAAAAATTAACGTCCAATTACACGCCAATTAACGTTACCCTTTACCGCACTTCCACGCCAGTGGGGGTGAAGATTTTGCCGTCGCGGAGGATAAGCACTTGTCCGTTGCGGAGGATTTTGCGGGGGGCGGGTGTGTCGGTGGAGACGTTCTCCACGGCAGTGGTGGAACGGAACTCGGCTTCGAGAGTCAGGTCCTTGGTGGCAGTGAAGATGTAAGGGTTGTAGGTCTTGCCGTCGCTCCATTTCACGAACTCATACCCGCTGTTGGCACTTGCCTCGAGGCGCACTTGTGTGCCATAGGTGTAGTTGCCACCACCAGACACGCAGCCTTTTTGGGTGTCGTATATCACTGTAATGGTACACAGATTAGACTTGAACTCTGCCGTATAGGTGGTATCACCCGTTATAGTGATGGTGCGGGGATTGTCGGTGTTGCCGTCGCTCCAGCGTGCAAAACGGAAATTCTCTTTGGCGATGGCTTCAATGATGGCGGTGTTGTCCTCACAGGTAGCCTGTTTTTTCATCACGACGGTACCTTGGTCGTCTATGCTCTTCAGGTTTACCATTGCGGCCATTGTCTCGTTATAATTGCCAAACGCGTACCACCACTCTGCCATAGCATAGGTATTCTGTTTGTTGCAGGGGACATACACAACGATATCGGTAGGCACATTTTTATAGGTGTCTGAATATATGGTGGGCGGTGTTTCCGCACAAATGGTCATGGAGGTCAGCCCTGTGCAATCCTTGAAAGCACCATCTTCTATACTTGTTACTTTACTTGGAATAGTGATAGAGGCAAGACTCGTGCAACCGGCGAAAGCATCCTGTCCAATACTTGTTACGCTATTGGGTATGCTGACAGATGTAAGCCCTTTGCAATCAAGGAAAGTCTTCGTTTCAATACTCGTTACACCATCCGGGATGGCGATAGAGGTAAGCTGCCAGCAACCGGCGAAAGCACCACTTCCAATACTCGTTACACGATTGGGGATGGTAATAGAGGTCAGCCCCTTACAATACCAGAACGCAAACTCTCCAATACTTGTTATGCTACTTGGGATGGTGATAGAGGCAAGATGCGAACATTCGTTGAAAGCATACGGACAGATACTGACCGTTCCCTCTTGCACTGTGATAGAAGTATTGCTCGGCATAGTGCCGTTGTACGCATATAGCATATTATTGATATAGACTACTCCGAGCGGTTGATTGTTAAACCAAGGAGTACCTTCGAAAGCATACCCTCCAATACTTGTTACGCTACTTGGGATGGTGATAGAGGTAAGTTCCGTGCAACCGGAGAAAGCCCCTTGTCCAATACTCGTTACGCTATTCGGGATAATGATAGAGGTTAGTTTTTCGCAACCAAAGAAAACACTTGCTTCGATACTCGTTATGCTATTGGAGATAGTGATAGAAGTCATGCCCATGCAATTGGAGAACGCAGACTCTCCAATACTTGTTACGCTATTGGGAATAGTGATAGAGGTAAGTTCCATGCAATTGTTGAACGCATACGGACAGATGCTGACCGTTCCCTCTTTCACTGTGATAGAGGTGTTGCTCGGCATGATACCTTTGTATTGATACAGCGTATTATTAATATAGATTACGCCATCCGCTTGATTATTATACCAAGGAGTTCCATATAATGCAGACTCTCCAATACTTGTTACGCTATTGGGTATGGTGATAGCGGAAAGTTTCGTGCAAGCATAGAAAGCACTCCTTCCAATACTCGTTATAGTATTGGGGATAGTAACAGAGGTTAGTTTTGCACATCCTCTGAAAGCCCAAGCTCCTATCTCCGTTATGGTATAGATAGTGCTGTTGTCAGAAACCGTAGAGGGAATGGTTACGGTAGTGAGAGAAGCATAACTATCATCCTGTATCACTTCCACAGTACTATCACTCAGGGTGTTGTAGTACAGGTTGCCGGACTTGAAAGTGTGCGCCCAAAGGGCGGTGGTGGCAAAGAGCACCACTAACAAAGAAAGTAGTCTTGTCTTCATACTGTTTCTAATTATAAATTACGAATTATGAATTGTTTCTTTACTTCCACCTATTTATTTTACTATCATCTATTTATTTCACTTCCACGCCGGTGGTGGTGAAGGTCTTGCCGTCGCGGAGGATAAGCACTTGTCCGTTGCGGAAGATTTTGCGTGGTGCGGGGGTGTCGGCGGAGACGTTCTCCACGGCAGTGGTGGAACGGAACTCGGCTTCGAGGGTCAGGTCCCCTGTGGCAGGGAACTTATATGGATTGTAGGTTTTGCCGTCGCTCCATTTCACAAATTCATATCCGCTATTGGGGGTTGCCTCGAGGCATACCTGTGTGCCGATTGTGTAGTTGCCGGTGCCGGTTACAGCACCCTTCATGTTGTCGTATATCACTGTAATGGTACACAGATTAGACCCGAACTCTGCCGTATAGGTGGTATCACCCGTTACAATGATGGTGCGAGGGTTGTCGGTGTTGCCGTCGCTCCAACGTGCAAAACGGTAATTCTCTTTGGCGATGGCTTCAATGATGGCGGTGTTGTCCTCACAAGTAGTAGCCTGTTTTTTCATCACGACGGTACCTTGGTCGTTGTCTTGGCTCTTTAGGCTCACTATTGCAGTCATTGTTTCGGTATAGTTGCTTAACAGATTCCACCACTCTGCCGCTGCATAGGTCTTCCGTTTGCCGCAAGGGATATACATAACGACATTGGTAGGCACATTCTTATATGTTTCTGAATATATAGTGGGCGGTGTCTCCGCACAAATGGTGAAGGAGGTGAGCCCCGTGCAATCGGCGAAAGCCCGATTTCCTATATTTGTTACTTTGCTCGGAATGGTGATAGAAGTCAGCCCTGTGCATTTACTGAACGCCCCATCTTCTATCCATATTAAACTATTTGGGAAGGTAACAGATGTGAGTCCCGTGCAACCGGAGAACGCAGAACTTCCTATCCATGTTACACTATCGGGAATGGTAAGAGATGTGAGCCCCGTGCAACCGGAGAACGCCCCACCTCCTATCCATATTAAACTATCGGGGAGGGTAAGAGATGTGAGTCTCCTGCAACCGGAAAATGCAGCAATGCCAATACTTGTTACACTATTGGGAATGGTAACAGATGTCAGCCCCGTGCAACCATCGAAAATATTATTTCCAATACTCTTCATACCATTGGGGATAGTAACAGAAGTAAGCCCCGTGCAATTTAAGAACGCCCAATTTCCAATACTCGTTACAGTATTGGCGATGGTGATAGATTCAAGCCCCTTGCAATCGCGGAACGCCCAAACTCCAATAGTCGTTACACCATTGGGGATGGTGATAGAAGTGAGCCCCGTGCACCCACGGAAGGCACCCTGACAGATACTGACTGTTCCTGCTTTCACGGCGATAGAGGTATTGCTCGGCATCGTGCCATTGTAGGTATACAGCATATTATTGATATAGACCACTCCGGTGGGGTGGTTTTCAAGCCAAGGAGTACCTTTGAAAGCATACTCCCCAACACTTGTTACGCTACTTGGTATGGAGACAGAGGCAAGACTCGTGCACTCTTTGAACGCCCAATTCCCGATACTTGTTACGCTGCTTGGGATGACGATGGAAGTCAGCCCTGTGCAATTCCCAAAAGCCGTACTTCCTATACTCGTTACGCTTTGGGTATGCTGACAGAGGTAAGTTTTCTGCAATCTTCGAAGACACGTATTCCAATAGTAGTTATGCTATTTGGGATAGTGATAGAGGTAAGACTACGGCAAGAATAGAAAGCCTCCTCCTCAATACTTGTTACACTATTGGGAATGGTGATAGAGGTAAGAAAGCCGCAAGAGCGGAAAGCCTGCTCTCCGATAGTCGTTACACCATTGGGAATGGTGATAGAAGTAAGCCCATTACAACGAACGAAAGCACATTTTCCAATACTTTTCAGGCTATTGGGGAAGGTGATAGAGACAAGTGTTATTTGTTCATAGAAAGCATACTGACAAATACTAACCGTCCCCTCTTTCACCGTGATAGAGGTGTTACTCGGCATGGTACCTTTGTAGTTGTACAACATATTATTAATATAGATTGCGCCATCCGGTTGGTTTTCATACCAAGGCGTACCTTCGAAGGCATCCTGTCCGATATTTGTTACACTATTGGGTATAGTGATAGTGGCAAGACTGCTGCAACCGGCGAAAGCAGAACCTTCTATATACGTTACGCTGCTCGGAATAGTAACAGAAGTAAGACTCGTGCAATTGTAGAAAGCACCACCTCCTATAGTAGTTAGACCATGGGAGATATTAACCGAAGTCAGTCCCGTGCAACCAGAGAAAGCAGAACCTCCTATATACGTTACGCTGCCCGGAATAGTAACGGAGGTAAGTTCTGCACATTCCTCGAAAGCCCAATATTTTATCTCTGTTACTGTATAGACCGTGCCGTTGTGGGAAAATGTAGAGGGAATGGTTACGGTTGTGAGAGAAGCATAACTATCATCCCGTACTACTCCAACAGTACTATCAGTCAGGATGTTGTAATACAGGTTGCCGAACTTAAGGTCGTACGACCAAAGGGCGGTGGTGGCAAGGAGCGCCACAAACAAAGACAGTAATCTTGTTTTCATAATATCGTTGTTTAAACGGTTAATAATACACATACAACAACACGCCTTGGCAACACCCCATTGGATAATGACAACACGTATCTCTACGGATTTAACGCCGCAAAGATACATAAAATATCTAATATGCACAAGAAATAGGGAGAGATAATTTAACAAGAGGGGGAGACGTTGCGTATTAAAATAATCGTTTGAAACTTTGCAAAAAATTTAAAATCAAAATGTGGAGCAAGACTGAGAAGAACCTATCATAGAAAGCAGGAATTAATGTTCCGTCCCCAAGATGCCGTGGGGCAGGCCGGAAGATTTTGATGTCTATTATGTCGGCACCCCTAAAGACGAAAGCAGTTCTGTTGTTTATAACCTCGAAATGGAGTGCCGCAAACTCTATTGCCGCAAGAAGAATAGCATGGCAAATAGAATAGGGACCTCCTCCCGTTAGTCGCAGAGGGAGAACAGGTCAGCACGCGGGTTGATGAGCATTACAGGCACGGGGCTGTGCAGTATGGCGTAGCGCTCGGGCGGACCAAACAACCAATCGTCCAAGCCATATTCGCGACTGGCAGTGAGAAGCAATAACTGACAATCAAGGTTGGTATCGGAACTCGTCTCTCCGCAGGAACAGGAAGTGCCACCACAACATCCATTCGCTATGGTGTTACAGCGTTGGGCGGATTCTTGATTGAGGTGAAAACTATCCTTTTGCCCGATGAGTTCTTCATAATGTATCTGTTCGCCGGTTCGTTCAGCCACGGTTTGGATATGCGTGATGATGCGTTGGGTGTTTTGGCGGGCATGGGAGCCGTAATCGTTAGCGCGCAGTAGCACAATCGTTGCACCTGTCTTACGAGCCAGATAGGTGCATATTTCCGCTTTGTACACCTCTTCTTCCAGCATAGTTACAGGCACGAGGATTCGGCGCAACTCGCTCACGTTCTGCATCTTATCGGTCAGAAACAGGTATGGACGCCGTTCCTCACGGAGTGCATCCAACTGCTCTTGCACTACTCGGCGTTTTGCCTTACAATGCGCCACACATATATCCTCGTTATCGTCCCAAATCATTATTTATCCCTTCAATATACGCCAGCAGTTCGCTTTCACCTGTTCCTTTTTCGGCAGAAGTCACGAAGATGGGCGGCAATTCCACCCATGTCTCCAGCATCTTCCGGCGGTACGCCTCTACATTGAGCATAAGACGGTTTTTGCTCAGTTTGTCTGCTTTCGTAAAGACGATAGCAAACGGCATCTCATTCTCTCCGAGCCACTCCATGAACTGCAAGTCAATCGCTTGCGGTTCGTGGCGGCAGTCAATGAGTACAAACATACTGACCAACGGCTGCCGCAACAGGCAGTATCGCTCAATCATCGCACGCAGTTGCTCACGTTGTTTCTGACCTGCCTGCGCATATCCGTAACCGGGCAGGTCAACCAGATGCCATGCTTGCGGCGTGTCGGCGTTGATGATGAAATGGTTGATTAGCAACGTCTTCCCCGGCTTCTGGCTGGTCTTTGCCAAACGTGGGTTATGGGTGAGCATATTGATGAGACTCGACTTGCCCACGTTGCTCCGACCAATGAAAGCATATTCGGGCAGCGTGCTTTGCGGGCACGACACCACATCGGGACTCGACACGACAAAAGAGGCAGAAGTTATCATACAAATCAGCGCGTTAATGGTTGTGTGTTCTGTTTCTTGTACCAAAGGCAAAAGCCTGTCAGACAGGAGATTGTGACAACGGCAGCAATCAGATACGCTACCCAACTGAGCCCCATCTTGGCAAATCGGAAACCCTCCGGGGCAATGAAGATGTAACTGATGCTAACCATAGTCATAAACAGCGCAGGCACCATGGCAACCACAAAACTGAACTTGTCCTTCCCCCGCGTGCGCGCGTTCTTACAAAGGAAGATGGTTCCCGCCCACAGCGTGAATACCGCCAGCGTCTGATTGGTCCAGGCAAAGTATCGCCACACGATGTCAAAGTCCACGAACACCATACCGAACACGCAGACAAACAACGGGATAGCAATCATCAGGCGGTGCTTAACGGGACGTTGGTCGAGGTGCAGGAAGTCGGCTACTATCAGTCGTGCGGAGCGCAAAGCGGTGTCGCCCGAAGTGATAGGCGCGGCAATCACACCGATAATGGCAAGGATACCGCCCACCGTGCCCAACCATGAGCGCGAGATTCTGTCCACTACCAATGCGGCTATGTTTTCCCCGGGGTGCTGTGCGGCGAAGGCTTGCAAACCGTCTATGCCATACAGCCCTTGCTCGGGGTCAGCGAAGAACGTCCCCGCGGCAGCCGCCCAGATAAGTGCCAGAATACCTTCGGCAACCATTGCGCCATAGAATATCCATCGTCCCTGACGCTCGTTGGTAATGCACCGCGCCATAAGCGGCGACTGTGTGCCATGGAAACCCGAGATAGCCCCGCAGGCTATGCTGACAAACATCATCGGAAACAGCGGCAGTCCGTTGGTTTGGCGGTTGTGCAGTCCGTCCGTCAGTTCGGGCATCTCGCCGCTATGCCAACCGAGCATCACAAACATAATGCCCAATCCCATAAACAGCAGCACCGCCCCGAAGATAGGATAGAAACGCCCTATCAGTTTGTCCACGGGAAGGATGGTCGCCAATACGTAATATGCAAAGATTATCAGCACCCACACTATCGGAATCAAGTGCGCCCGAAAAGTCATGGTATCCAAAGCCGCCAGCCCCTGTAGCAAAGTGGCAGGGCCACTCAAGAACGTGGTTGTCAGCAGGATAAGCAACACCAGCGACAGCACGCGCATAAAGAGTTTGATACCATTCCCGAGTTCACTGCCTATAATATCGGGCAGCGACGCGCCCCCTTTCCGAACGGACATCATTCCGCTGAGGTAGTCGTGTACACCACCTGCAAAGATAGTTCCGAACACTATCCACAGGAATGCCGCAGGACCATAGAATATGCCCATAATGGCACCGAAGATTGGTCCCAACCCTGCGATATTGAGGAACTGAACGAGGAATATCCTCCACGGTTTCATAGGGACATAGTCCACGCCGTCTGTCTTTGTGAGTGCGGGTGTTTTCGCCTGTGTATCAATGCCGAACAGGCGTTCCACCAAGGTGCCATAGACCAAAAATCCGAGCACCAAAGCCACTAATGCTGCTATAAATGTAATCATATCTTTATTTCACGTGATTAGACTTTCCGCCTGCAAAGTTACACAAAATCAGCGATATGGGCAATAGTGCTTTGGGCTTTTCAGTATGTTCATATATTTCTGTTTCTATCTGTCGCATTTGCACTTGCGTCCATAAAAAAGGGCGAGACAATGTCCCTCCCTGAATGTTTACACAACGGAATAATCCTTATTGTGTATATCCTTCAAATATTTACGCCACAAAGATACTACATTTTGCAGAATTATGCAAATAGAATATGACTTTCTGCGTAATTTTCACTAGAAACTTGCAGATGATAAAAGGAAATAGTAACTTTGCCGTGGATTTTGTGGCGATATACATACAAAATTGTATGCTTATAATAAGGAATACAAAGTCTAAAATTGTTCTTTGAAATACTGAATCTTGGATATTTTGTATCTAATTTGTTGTGTATATCCTTCAAATTTTGCAATTGATACATTCCTATACAACCGATTGCTTTGACAAATGTATGAATTTCTAGTTGTGTATATCCTTCAAATTTTGCAATTGATACATTCCTATACAACACGACGTAAATATCATGCTTGCCGTCAATAGTTGTGTATATCCTTCAAATTTTGCAATTGATACATTCCTATACAACTTGAAAACAATAGGACTATCAACAAGAGCTGTTGTGTATATCCTTCAAATTTTGCAATTGATACATTCCTATACAACTTAGTATCAGGAAGTTGATGAGTATCAATAATTTATACACAAGTATAGGAAAGAAAAAAGTAGGTCGGAAGACCTACTTTTTTCTGTATCAGTATCCGGTTTTTGTGATGTGGATTCAGTATTTATATCTATTTAATTCAGTATTCTCTTTTTATTAGTCTTGTGGTTACATACCCGCGGACGAGGAGAGCACCCCGTTTCGTCCACGGGCTTACGGGGACCCCGCGAGGGCGTCCGCGTCCCCGGCGACGTACTTACATTACGACGCGAGACGCGTCGTCCCCACACATATTAACATTCGCATCTCCATTAACATTGTAGTCGTAGCCATTAGTCTTGTAGGTGCAAAGTGCAAGTGACGGGGGCGTCAAAATAGTTCCAGTTGCTGGACGGGTTGGCTCAAGGGGGCGGTGTGCCGGCAGTCGAACAAGAGCATATCCGCGAACTGCTTGTCCGTAATACGCATGATGCCTACTTTACCGAACTCGGGCAAGGCGCTTTTCACACGCCGTATGTGCACGTCGGCATTCTCCGCGCTCGGGCAATGGCGCAAGTAAATGGAGAACTGAAACATCGTGAAACCATCCTCCAACAACTGCTTGCGGAACTTGGCTGCCGCCTTGCGCTCCTTCTTCGTGTCCGTCGGCAAATCAAAAAATACCAATACCCACATAATTCGATATTCGCTAAACCGGTTCATCAAATATGTACGATTTGCAAATTTACGATGTACGATTTATTTGGATATGTATGTTCATTTTTTGGTGAGTTGGGCAATGACAAAGTTGCGGAGGACTTTGTATTTGGGCGGGGCGGGCTGTTGGTCGAAAAGCGTCTGCCAATGGGTACGGCGGACAGGGTCGGAGAGTTCGGCACCGGCACGCTGTACTGCTGCCTGGAAATTGGCGTTTAGCGCCTTCTGGTGGTCGGAAATGGTCTTCGGGTTGCGGTGTTTGGGGTAGTTGGAAACGACAGTCTTGCCGTATCGTTGCGTGTAGTAGATTTCACTATCGTGCCCGATTCTGCCGTGAATGCCCGCAAAGGGGACTTCCAAATCTGCTTTTGCCATAGAATTGTTGATTTAAGATGTTGAAAAATATATCGTTAGGGGCTTTTATAAAACGGACGGCTACGCCGTATTGCCACATATTATTTATAAAATTCATTCGATATAGTCGCACCAAATATTCGTAATACTCGGCTGTCGTTGCCGTCTCGTTGCCGTGTCGTTGCCGTAATTGGCTCGAGGAAGATACGATATAATAAGGAGTGTGTCATGATGCGGTTATGGTGTTGTAACAGTTTCTGTATTTACCAATCCGGGTAAATGATTTTGCGAGATTCGCCCGAGAAACAACGTTGGACGCTGTTTGCTGTGGTCTGAACGGCAATCATCATCGGGCTGCGCTTGCCCTCAATAAGGACGTCCATGGTGCTGATACTCAGGAGGTCACGCTTGATGTCGGTGGTGAGTTGGGAGATGTCAGGGTAGCGTTGGCGGATATCAAGCACGGTCAAGTCCACGTAGGGGCGGTAGGGCTCCATGATGTCGTCGGCAAGGCAGTAGGCGTTGTAGCGGTTGTGGTGGTGAATGCCGAGCGTGGGGAGCAAGCCTGCGGCGACCAACGCGCGTGCCACCATGGCGCGGACAATAGCGTAGCCGTAGTTGAGGAGGTTGTTGGGCGGGTCGCCCTCCTGTCCGCGGACGAAAGAGGTGTCGCCGAAGACGTTGCGCCAATAGTAGGCGGCAGCACGCCCTTCGAGATTGTCGGCGTCGCCGGAACGGACGGACTTTGACCACGCGAGGAGGTTCTGATTCTCAATGTGTTGCGTGCGGAGGACGAAGGCTTGTCCGAGGATTTTGGCGGTGACGGTCTGCTGCCACATCTGCTTGCGGAGGGGCTCGGAGGCGTTGAGTTGCTCGCGGAAACGCTCGTTTTGGAGGTTGTGCCCGTCCAAGGGGAGGAAGAGCCCGACGGGGTGATGGCGGTCGTCGCAGGTGACGATGGCGACATTGTTGTCGAGGAGCGTTGCCATAAGTGCCTGTGTGATAGTGATTTGCTTGTGGTCAAGTACCACGACGCCGATGTCCTCGATGGGGATGGTGCGCACACCTTGTTGGCGGAGCGAGTCGAGCAGCCCCTTGCCATAGACGACCTCGGGGATTTCGACGACCATCTGTTTGAGGCGCAGGCTCAAATAGGCGGGGTTGGTGAAACAAAGGACGCGCTTAATCATAATGCAGAGATTTCGCCTAAGAGGTTAATACGGACTTTGTGGGGGTGCAGTGCAAAAAATGCCCCAAAGCTACTTGGGCGAAGCATTTTTCTCATTTGAAGACTCAAATTTTCATTCTTGACACCATCATATTTATCATCTACAGATGTCTCTGTGTGGTAACGAAAATAATATATTCTATTTGCTATCTTTTGAACGCGATACAGATACTTGTTGAGTGTGCGATAGTCTTTTTGCTCCATAGCCGCCTCAAAATCAGCGTCATCCATGCCGAGGATGAACATCTCGTTTTGCTGCAACGACACGACAAACTCCCAATCATCATGCGGGAGCGTTTCCAAGAATTCCTGCGGAATGCCCTCTGAATTTATCAGTTTATCCCACACTTCGTGCGGGTGCTCTATCACCACGGGTATGCCATAACGTTTGCGCTCCACCGCCTGCCAGAACGAAACCACCGACTCCTGATATTGCCCCTTGGCATCGCGGTAGATGGCAATATGGTGGTTATTTCCCATCTTGACAAAGGCGATGGGCTCACCTTGTCCGTTGAAGCGTACCGGCGAGACCGCCTTATCCTGCAATCCCGTGTAGCAGCGAACGGTTCTGATTTGCATTTGGTGTGCGGCATCCGAATAGATGGATTTTGCAAAAGCGTCTTTTGCCTTGCCGCCAAAGGCGTTGAGACGTGTGCGGACAATCTCGCGGATGGTGGGGTCCACGATGTCTTCCACTTTCATACTCGGGTGACCAAGCGGGTATTTCACCACATACTTATTGCCCAATTTGCCATATACGGTTTCTTCGGAGAGCGCGCCACGCGGCACTTGCAGCCCCGTTTGCACAATATGCCGCTTGCCATTCTGATAGACAGCACGTTTAGCAGGCGTAGTCGCACGCTTTCCTGCACGGAAGGAAATCAAGATGCCGTCCACTTTATTCGTCACATCCTGTACAGAGAAGTGCGGCTGAGCATCAACCCATCTCTCCAACAAAGAACGCTTTTCCGTGTATTCGGGAGTATCAATGCGTTTGCCTAAATCATCAAACATTTGTTCGCGGGAGGTGTTGAGCGTATTCAGTCGCTGAATGACACTTTGTTGCGTGAGCGCGATAGTCAGAGCATCAATGGCGTGATGGCGATGGTCGAGGCGTTTCGTCCAACCTTTAATGCGTTCTTGTTGGTGCTCTTGCCCGCAATGGTCGTAGGTAACCACTTCCGTAAGCCCTTCAACCTGCCGGTAACGTGGCAAATTGAGGTAATGCAGGATTTCATCGTATCCCCACAGGTGGCGCAAGAAATCGGTTACACTGCCACTGGTGGCATATACATTGCGGTAGCCTTGACGCAGGATTTCTGCCGCTTTCTTTGCAATATATTGGCTTTGACGGAGTTGGCGGTCGATAAAATCCTGCGGAATGTCCTCTTTGCGCCACAAGAGATGGTCGCGTTTGGTTTTGCTGATGCTGTGTTTGTTGAAAGCATCGTCCACGCGCAGGAGATAGGATTCGTATTCTGTTTTGGTGTGTGTCTCCATAAACTCGCGCGCCGTCATGTTCCCCTTGGCTTGATTGCAAGCACGACAGGCGCAGACTTTGTTGCTGTAACTATCATCGAAAAGCACACTTTGCGGGATAATGTGCTCTATTTCCACTTCAGCGCCTGCAAGGAAATCCTTGACATTCACCGTTTTACCACAATAAAAACACAAGCGATTGCTTTCCTCCCACAGTTTGTATTTCTGAATGCGCGAGCGGGACGGCCGTATGCCATATTCGCGTATTCTGTCCTCGTAAGCCTTGTTTTGCCGTTCATTCTCGCTATTGCGCTTGAATGCCGCCTCACGCTCGTCTTTGGAAGATTTCAGTTCGCGAGCCAACTCAATACGCACATCGTCGATGTCGCCATATTCCGCTTTGAGGGCATTGACCACGTTAATCATCTGATTGAGAATCTTTTCGATGACGGGTTGGCGCAATTCGTTCTTCTCCAAGAGAGGTATTTTGTCTAACAGCGGGCGCGCCGCGTTTTGCTCCAAAGTAAGGCTATTCGAGTGATTGACACCGATATGCGCGCAAGCCTCATGGTATTGGTAACCTTCCATCAAGTAAGGCAATAGTTTGCGTATGAACTTGTAGGACTTGTTCGCATAACCGGGTTTCACAAAGTCTATTTTGCTCAATCGGGCAATGATTTCTTCATCATCAATGCCAAACTGCTTGTGCAGAGCCTTGCGCAGTTCTTCCTCATTCTGTACAGAATAAACCACATGCCACAAGCGGAACAAAGGCTCTTCCTCCACTTGGGGTGAGATCTGTCGGATGAGTTCCCCCGTAGTGGTATCTACTGCGGCGTCCACCAAAGGCAACTTCATCTCCAACAGGTGTTCGGCATTAGGCAGATTGCCCAGTGCATCACGCAGTTGTTTGAACGTGGTGTTGCCTTTCAGCCCCTTGCCAATGGCTTTGCCAGCCCACCAACCATCCTTTGGGGAGATACCGAGTATCTTCTGCAAATCCTTCACGCCCATTTTGTCGTGCGTGCTGAGAAAATCTGCCATGGCATTGCGTTGGGCTTGCGTGATTTCGAAGGTTTCGTTTTGCCGATTGGTGAGGGTGATATTATTGACCATCTCCCACACGGTACAGAGTTGCGCCAATGGTGAGGTGCGCGGTGCACATTTGGGACCACTATAGATAATTTGCCCATCCTCCCGCTTGTAAGGACGTTTCTCAAATTCGCACAGACCTACCAAATGCTTGCAAGACTTTAGCGGACGCTGGTAGAAGATAATGCGATTGCGGAGCGTGTCAATCAACTCATCTGTAAGCACATCAGGGTAGAACACCCGCTGCGTCTTCATAATCTGGTCAAACTCAGCAATGTATGCCTCGCGTGGCAATACTTTGTCCTTGATGCGATATGTATAATATGGTCCAGAAGGTGCTTGGACAGCACTTGACAACAATCGTTCGTAGAAGTATTGTCCAATAGTCCGGTGGAGGGCTTGTATATCGCGATAGCGCTGATTGACAGCCTCTACATATTTGGTTTGCTTGGTGTCAGCAGAAACATCAGCCTTTGAATGTTTGTAGCCACGTTTTTGGTTGATATGGTACAAGACGCGACCTATCTGCGGCAAAGAAAGTTGTTTGCCTTCCGTGGCAGCATCGCTACGCAAACGCCAAAGGTCGATGATGTTCTCGTCAGTCCTGTTGGGCAACATACCATTGCGTCTCAATTCTTCGGTTAGTAGTGCACGGCGCATTTGATAGCGATTGAGCCCTTTGCGAGCGGTACGCTTTTGAGTGCGGTCAGCATTCTTGGTAATTGCCTGTCCCTTTTGGAATTGCGTGCTGTCATCTGTACTCAATGGTACAATGCGACTGCCCAATGCCAGAAGTGACTTTGGTTTATTATTTTCCGTTTCAATGAGTGCCCAACCGATGCTGTCGGTGCCTAAGTCTAATCCGAGAATTTTTTTTGTTGCCATAGCGCATAGTATAGAATGGTTAATTCGCATTTTCATTTTGTGTCGCAAAGATACGTAAATTATTTAATATTAGCAAGTCTTTCAAGAATAATGTTTGACATAGTAGATAAATTGTTTTAACAACAAATTATGAATCAATATATATGATTATAATGAATTGGAGGTTAGGATATATAGAAAAAAGAGGATTAGCATTTACCAATCCTCTCTTTCGTGGGCGTTTACGGATTCGAACCGCAGACCCTCTGCTTGTAAGGCAGATGCTCTAAACCAGCTGAGCTAAACGCCCTTTTGTGGTCGGAATTTCTTTATCAGTAGTTCCTTCCCGAAAGCGAGTGCAAAGGTACTGCTTTTTTCTGAACCGTGCAAATTTTAGAGTAAAAAAAGTGCACTTTTTTGTTGTTTTTTTGAAAATCGTATGTTCCACCCCCAAAAACGGGTGTTTCTAACTTTTGGAACATAGAAAAAGTAGAGAAAAAGGGTGCAAAGAACAGCAATAATTATTCCCGCAAAAACATCCAATGCAAAATGCTGACTGAGATAAATGCGTGAATAGGCCCCGAAAGCAGCCATTAGAAAAAGAAGGAATGACCAAAAATACTTTGTTTTGCCAATCCGACTTGACAAAATAAGACTCAAAGTGAAGAACAAGACAAAGAAAGTTGTGGTATGTCCAGATGGAAAAGAGAGCCAATGGTGCATTCTGACACCATCAACCAACGGCAGCGTTGTGTTGGGGATTGTATCTGCAAACCACGTGAGGGGACGGAGGGCATGCACCCAATGCTTGATGGGTTGGACAATAATGGTTGTGAACAGTAAGTCGGAGGCGAGGAAAGTTGCCCACCCCGCTTTATAAAAAAGGAGTGCTGCTATGGTGACATAGGGGAGCCAGTTGACAAGGTCGGAGTAGGTGGGAATAATGGCATCCAGCCATGGGGTGTGGTGGTTGCACAGCCACAAATGCAAATCGCCCTTGGGTACTGCCAGTAGTGCAGTACACAGGGCGATGAGAAGAATCAAAGTGGGCAGCAAAAACGGCCAGATGTTAGTGGCTGCAAGGTCCTCTTGATTAGTTGTTTTCATTCCGTCGAGGTTGAGTGATGACATTGTAGAGTACATACCACAGAATACATGCACATCCTGCCATTGCTGCCAAACGCGGATGCCCGAGTTGGCATGCACGTACTATGCAGAAAACGATAATAATAATGCAACCTATAAGAAAAAGGTAGGCACGTTTATTGTCTTGCCACTTGAGACTATGAAACTTGAGTCCGAAAAAAGGAATCTCGCAGATGAGAAGGAAACAACTGACGAAACTAATAGCAATTAGAGTCCATGGTATCCACGAGGGCATTGCTGCCGGATCCGGTATACAAGTGAGCGAAGCCCAAAAAATAGCGTTTGGCGGGGTGGCAAGTCCGATAAAAGACGATGTCTGACGCTTGTCGAGGTTGAATTTGGCCAATCGCAACGCTGAGAAAGCCGCCATCAGCAATGCCAATAGGCTCCACCAGCCAATGAGAGGATGGAGGTAGCAGCAGAGCATCATAGATGGTGCAAGCCCGAACGTGATGTCATCAGCAAGGGAGTCTAATTCCACGCCAATAGGTGACGGCACTTTTAACAAACGGGCAGAGGCACCATCGAAAAAGTCGAAGACTGCGCCTGTCAAGATGAGCAGAAAGGCAAAGAGGAATTCCTGCTGTGTTGCCATATAGGTTGCTACTGCGCCACAAAGAAGATTGCAGCACGTTAGCGAATCCGGTACTAAACGTTTGATGTTCATAGCATTATTTCTTCCCATAGTCTTCATCAAGACGGCGATATGCCAAGAAAGTAACCAATAGAGTAGCCACACTACATGCCATTACCATCCAGAAGAATGCTTTGTAGCCGATAGCCATTTCAATGCTACCAGCGATGAATCCAGGCAACATCATACTCAAAGCCATAAAAGCAGTACAGATAGCATAGTGGGAGGTCTTGAACTCACCTTCGGAGAAATACATCATGTACATCATATAGGCTGTGAAACCGAAACCATAACCCAATTGCTCGATAGAGATGGCCAACCCGATTAGCCATGGGTTATCCGGTAGGCAACTGCTGAGGTAAACAAAGGTGAGACATGGCAGGGTCATACAGGCTGCCATCAGCCATAGAGAGCGTTTCAGACCGCGTTTGGAGATGTAGATACCACCCATAATACCGCCCAAAAGCAGGAAGATAACACCAATTGTGCCGTAGAGGAAGCCTACCATATCGGTGCCTAAACCTAATCCTCCGCCGATGATTTTGCCTGCTTCATTGATAGTGACCTCGCGTGCATCCACCAAGAAAGGTTGGCATAACTTGATGAGGAAACCTTCCGGCAAACGGTATAGCAACATGAAGAGAATAGCCAACCAAACTCCTTTCTTGGTGAAAAACGTGGAGAATGAGTTTCCTAATTCTTTGAAAGAACCTGTAGCCGCTTCCGTCTGGCGGGGTGCATCATCTTTTGCCTTGGGCAGCATGAAGATGTGGTAGAGCGAGATGGCAAACATGACGATAGCCGTAACACCCAATGTGATTTGCCAAGAGTGAGGAATATCGCCTGTTTTGCGCTCGATGGTACCTGCGATAAGTACCAAAACACCTTGTCCGAAGACAGAGGCAATGCGGTAAAAAGTGGAACGAATACCAATGAATTTTGCCTGACTGCTTTGGCTATGCGCCAGCATATAGTAGCCATCGGCTGCTATGTCGTGGGTGGCAGAAGCAAAGGCTGCGATGATGAACAGCACCAAAGTGAGCCAAAATATACTGACGGATGTGCTTTTGGATGCAATCATTGCAGCATCCGGCTGAGGCAGAGAAATAGTGAGCAGAATACAAAGGGCTGTGAGCAGTACCTGCATACTGATAATCCACCAACGTTTGGTTTTAACAACATCTACGATCGGACTCCAAATTCCTTTTAAGAACCATGGAAAATAGAGTAGGGTGGTGAAGAATGCCAATTGATCGTTGGGAACGCCCATCTTGGCGAACATCATCACGGATATGTTGTTGACTAAAAAATACGGAATACCCTCGGCAAAATACAGCGTCGGGACCCAGAACCAGGGACTAAGGTTAGTATGCGATTTCATTACCTAATAAATTGTAAATATGTCCGTCTTTAATGATAAGCAATTGCCCATTGAGCAGCACTTTACGTGCGTTGTCGCGAGAATCTTGTGTGGGTGTATCGTCAATGGCAGTGTCTTGTTCATTGTAAATCAAGTAGATACCATCGAAAGGAATATGATATTCTTTTTTCTCTGCTTTTGTGTTGAGGGCAAATGTGATAAATTCCAATGTGACGGGATAGATGATGAAGTCGTTTTGTACCTCGAAGAAATCATCTATGTCAATGTGAATAGTATTCTGTTCGTTAGGCACAAACTCAGTGAAAGCCGCCATGTGGTTTTGATTCTCATGGTTCGCGCGCATGCCAATAGTGATGCGCTCAATGAGGTCATCTTGCGGGGTGAACTTGAGTTCCAATGCTTTCGGAGTGGCATATAATAAGGTGTCGGCTGTCAGTTTGATACTTGGCTGACGGCCTGCCGTGTAGTTGAGGTACATTTCAGCTTTGCCCTCGCCGTTGGTTTGGAAAGCCGTTTTCCATGAAGAAGATGAGGCTTTGAGCGTCCAACGTTTGTCAACCTCCACCATATTTTCCCATGGCAGAGGGTTCGCGACCGGAATCTCAACACGTACAATTTGGTGCAGAGTGGTGTCACCTAAAGTCCCGTGAATTAGCGTTCGTCCGTTGCTAAGTCCCGTCAAAATTCCTTCTTCCGAAACAGAGCAGACTGCGGCATCGTCCACTTCCCAATGTAGGGCTGCAGGCAAGATGCGGAATGACTTCTCGTTTACGCTGCCATTGACTTCAATGGAGTAGGGTATTGCATTGGAAATGAGAACACTATCCAAGCGCAGAGCCATATCGGCATCGTCTGCCAAGACGATAGTAATAGGTAATTCAGCCTTGTCGTATTTGGCTGTGAGTACACCATTCCCGAGACATACAAATTGACCATCTTTTGTGATATAACCCGCGTTCTCGTCACAACTAAGGCTAACACCTTGCACGTCTTTGTCAATCAGCATACCATATTGGTTGTAACCCAAGAAAGTAGGGCGAAGCATGGCGTATTTGGGCAAGCGGAGGAATGTGGATGCGCTACGCATCTCGGTGATAACAGAATCATCAGGTGCGGTGGAGAACAAGAAGATTCCGTTGCTGACAGCACGAGGAGAACCTTCAGTAGTGGGATTGAGAATCTTGCCTCCGAGGTTGAATTGTGCACTGCCGCCACCGTCTGCGCCACCTGCATCTGTGGCCCCGAAATGACGGAAGATTGAGCACATTTCGTGGGTAAACATACCGGGTTTTTCCATCACCATCAGCCATAACTTGTCGTGTGTGGCGTTAGTTGCAAAACCAGTACGAGGGTAGTTCCTGTTGTTGTAATCTTCATTCCAGTTACGTGGCGTGAGACGACCTTCTTTCATTACAAGACAATTGCCTGCTGTGAGTTGCATGATGTCGGGACGTTCACCCGTGAGAGAATTGTAGATACCTATATGAATGGTAAGCGCGTCACCTTCTTTGAGATTCTGCAAGAAATCTTTACCAGTGCCGCGTCCGCGAAGAACCGCGTAGCCATCTTCTATTTTGGTGCCGCCTATGGTGTTGGTACTTACTACAACGGCTGCCAAATTATGGTTAACAGACCAATTGCTTTGCATTTTCACTACGACCTCCAATAAGTCCACTTGTCTGCCGAGCTTGTTGTCAATTTCCTCTTTAGTGAGCGTTGCCTTAGTGCCGAGGTCGGAGTTGAAAAGCACTAATTCATTGTCAGCAGGATTATTACGGTTGCGGTTGCTCTCACTAATGGGATAGGAACTTTCTCCAATAGTCACCTTGGCATCCCAAGAGTATTGGTCCACAAAAGCGTGCTTTTCACTGTCCAACATCAAGTAGCCAACAGATTGGCGTACATCGTTGTATGCCACGTTCCAACTTGTAATGCTGGCACCCACTTTGCCATTGCGTATTTGCCCCGTGGCTCCGACTCCCAATAGGTTTTCACTGTCGGACACATACCAGAAATTGCAGTTGACAGAACCAATGGTGCGGTGCATTGCCGAGTCCAAACGTGTATGTGTTTCCACCATACGTTCTGTGACACCAAGTGTGGTGCTGTGGCTCTCTTCTACCGTATTGTATTGGTTTTTGAGATCCACTTCGTAGATGTAGCAGTGACGGGTGCTGGCGGAATTGGTGATGTTAAAACGAGTGTAGGTGATACCCGGACCAACTTGATAACTCTCCAATGTATCAATGGCATATTGCAAGATTTCAGTACTATCTTGATTGGCCTGAATGTTGATGGTGCCATGTTGCGCAAAGACTTGTGTGCTCAACATGATAAGAAATAATGTGTAGATTTTTTGCATATACCTAAAATTAAGTCCACAAAGGTACTACTAATTTTTGGAATATGCAAATCCGACTGCATTTTCCTCAAACACTTCCGATGTGGTAGGGAAAGGGAGTGAATATTCCACAAGGATACATTGGGGGATAAAAAAAGATACGACTTGACGTGCATCAAGTCGTATCTGAATGATAATAAATATGCTGTTTTTTGTACCTGCTTATTGGAAACGTGCACGGTTGTCGGTGACTTCAGCCTTTTCCTCCAACATATTGATTGCTTGATAGGGGAGGCTATATGAGGTGCGCATGTTCAGTTGCTGAATTTCTTGCTCGGCATTCACTTCGCCGTCTGCAGTACGTTTCTGCCCTATTTGGAGCATGTAAACACCCATATTACCTTTTACAGGGGACGAAACGCTGTTGTCGTTCATTGCGAGAGCGGTACCAATAATGGCAGGTTCCATGCCGGCAGAGCCAAAACGGTAAGTTGCCAATGATACACCCTCTGCCGTCTTAATATCAGTGTCAAGAACTTTGGCAGCCTCGTCAAGTGTATTCACGCCCTTCAGTTGGTTGATGATATAATCCGCTTTCTTGTCGTTCATAATCTCCATGGCAAGTTCTGCACGAACTTCATCCATTGTGCGATAGTCACCATCGTGTACCTCTGTGAGTACTGCCACAACAAAACGGTCATTGCATTCGAATACATCACTTACTTGACCCTCTTTTGCTTCAAAAGCCCAGCGAACAATCTGACGGCTGTTTTTGAGGTCCGTCACCTTGTCGCTATTGGCATTGAGCGCATAAGCCGGAGTGATACTTAATCTTTGTTCATTAGCAGCCGTTTGGAATTTATCTTCAGTGCTGTTGGCAACAATAAATTGCTTGGCTTGATTGTAGAGACGGCTGTAGGTCTTGCTGCTTGCTCCCACGGTGCGGGCAAGGATAGCCAACTTAACCTTTGGAGTTGGTGCGCTTTTATCCACAATTTGGAATGTCTGCTCGCCCATGCCTGATGAAACAGTGAACTTGTCTCCCTTTTTTCCATTGAAAGCGGGGTCTGCTACATTTTTCTGCAGTTCGTTGGCTTGGAACCAACCCAACTCTACGTCTTCAGCGCCTTCTCCATTAGCGAGCAGACGGAGTTGAACAGAGTCGGATTTGCTATAGCCGCAATCCATAATACGCGCGATAGAATAGGTGTTGTCTGCAAACAGGAGGTCGGTGCAGTCGTCTTTCTTTGCATTTTTGCCGAAAGCGAAATCTTTGTATTCGGCAGGGATAGTCTCTATCGAATAGTCGCGGCCATCGTAAAGTACATCGGAGTTTCCGTTTACAACAAGGCTTACATCCTCTCTGGTGCGGAAGTCTTGTTCAAGACCTTTCATAATATGCTCAACCTCAGCAAAATCCTCCTCAGAAGGATTTATGGGGAATGTAACATATTCGATGGTGCGGTTAGGGGTTTGCTTGTATTGTTCTTTGCGCTCGTTGTAGAGTTTTTTGATATCGCCGTTGGTGACTTTAACCAATGAATCGGCAATAGCGAAATATGGCTGCTCCACATATTGTACGTCCACTGTGGTCTGACGTGCTGCAAAGGCATATTTTGCATCTATCGGATTGGCTGTGACCATCTTGGAAAGCAGACCCGTATATTTCTCCTGCATATAGGTGAGACGTACGGCCTTTTCCCAATACATCCAATAGGTCTTTGCCTGCTTGAGATTGGCAGCCTGCTCTGCATCTTCCGGCTCGCGATTGATGGAGTTGAGGAAATTGATAAGTGCAAAACGGTTGAAATTGCCAGTCTCATCATAGAACGCACGGCGTTGACGAATCAGTTGGTGAGGATTTTCTCCGATGCATAGATTGCTGAGTTCTTCAGCGGTGACATCCATACCAATTTCCTCTGCCTGTTGACGGAGCGAGTAGTCCATCAGCATCATTTGCCATACTTGGTTGCGGATTTGTGCGCTGAAATCCTCGTCAATGTCAGTGCGCCCTGTCTCGATTTTATAAAC
Organism: uncultured Bacteroidales bacterium; assembly: GCA_934667275.1. Classification (GTDB taxonomy): domain Bacteria; phylum Bacteroidota; class Bacteroidia; order Bacteroidales; family Paludibacteraceae; genus Colicola. The sequence continues at coordinate 34,476 of CAKULK010000011.1, forward strand.
CTCTGTCAGTTGGTCTTTAGCGGCTTCGTAGTCGGTGTAGTGCACTTTATGTCCTGCAATTTCACCTACATATTCGCGGTTGCGGTTGAAGAAACTGCTTCCCGAATTGATGAAGTCGCCCATAATGAACGCCAACATGGCCAATCCCACGATGACGAGCAGGAGAACGCCATGATTCCTAATCTTTTGTAATGTTGCCATATTCTGTTTAGTTTTATTATTTTCAATAAGTAGTTATTTCGCTTTTCTACAAAAAGCCCGCAAAGTTACTATATTTTTTTGATATGTACAAACGAAAGGCGAATTTTGTGCTAAAAATGCAAATGAAGTCATGGCATCCGCTTTGTGTCCTATCAGTATCCTCCTTACATCCTCGAATCTCGTTGCCGTCCCGTTGCCGTGTCGTTGCCGTGTTTTGCTCAACATTTACGCAGGTAAAGTCTGTGTGTTGAAAGAACAACAAGAAGTTGAATGAAAACGAGGTTGCCTAAAGACTCAGGCAACCTCTTTTAAGTGGTTATGGAGCGTTTGGACTCCTGTGAAGCGACGTTATTTTACGATAACCTCTTTAATTTCCCATGTTGCAGAAACGGTTGTGCAGGTGTATTTCCATGCGATGCGGCAGTTGGCCTTGAGGTTCTCGGCGGGGATTGTCAAGTTGCCAGCAGAGATATAACTCCAAGCGGTTTCACCAAAAGTGAGCCCCGTGATTTGTGTCCAAGATGCAGCGGTTACATCGCCATTGAAATCGTTTGAAACCCAAATGGTGTATTGCGTTTCATCAACCGGCAGTGAGTTTTTAGGACCAAAAGCGTGGTTGAACGTGAGTGTGGCAGCGGTTTTGCCGGTCAAATCCATGGCGGGAGAGATGAACCAATCCTCGTTTTCTTCTGTAGCCTTTGTTCTGTTGTTGAAACCGGACATTGTGGCTCCGTATCTGCTGTCGAATTTCCAAGTGGAATCACCTTTGATGTCTATGGTTGTAAATTTGTCGAAACTTGCTTGTGTCAGTAATGTTTCGTTGAGAATCTCGTTACCGGTGGAAGGTACGGGTTTGGTTCCCAATTCCTGTTCTCCGATTTTGGCATAAGTAGGAGTTTTGATACCTGCTTGACCAAAGTACTTCTCCAACGAACCGTAGATGATTACTTCTTGTCCGAGAAGGTCCTCGTTTTGGATTAAGTTTAGGCCGTCTCGTAATGCACCGGTGGGGAGTTGTACGGGTACCACTTCTGCTTTGTCGGAAGCGGTGGTGGCAGCAGCGACGAGGATGTTGGTGTTCGTCCCATTTTCATTAGCAGTAAATGGCGCGGAAAACTCTGGGGTTAGCGAAGTGGAACCTCCTTTTGATTGCCCCACGATATATGCTTTAACGTAGTATTTCCCTGTTTTGGCGTTGTTGAGCGCAATTACATCAGCAGCGGTGAAAGGATTTTCCTCTGAGCCGTCGCCTGTTACATCGCCCGGATTGGGTTGGTCGCCGCCTTGAACATTGGGGTTTGTGCTTTTCCAAATATAAGCAGCCCCTTTGCCTACAGTTTCGAGAGTGCCGTTATAGTTGGTGAGTTCACCGTAGATAACTACGAAATCGCCCACTGCCACAGCATCTGCATTCTTGATTTCTGCACCATTAATACCTTTTACTTGGTAAGCCAGGAAATCATCACTCGAGTTGGCACCTTTCACATCTTCCATATAGAATGAAGCGTTTCCGTATTGCGAAATGCCATCTGCATTCTTACTATGCAGTTTTTTGACATATCCCATTACGTAGTACTTGGTGCCGGTGGTTGCCTCGCTTGCCAAGGCTCCGGCAATCTCGCGTGCCTGTGCTATAGTGATGGCTTCGGCAGGGATGTTCCAACCGGTGGTGTCTGCAGGAGTGGTGACGGTTGTGTCTCCCGGGTTGGGGGTCGGTGGATTGGGGGTGGGACCTACGATAGGTCCGTTTCCGTTGCACGCTGCAAAAGCAACGGCAAAGGTCAGCATGGCTGCTGAAAGGATTTTGTTGAATTTCATTGTCTTATTGTTTTTAGTTACGTTTTTTTTGCGTTGCGGGGATACCTCCCCATTTTATTTTGGGTCGCAAAAATACGGAAAGTTTTCTGAATGTGCAAAAAATGAGCGTTTTTTATTGTTTTATTTTGTGGATTGCAAAAAAAAGAGTAATTTTGCAGCCCGAAATATTAGCAGGAGGATACAACTATAGCAAATCCACAGAATGGCCCGCAACGCCGTGGCCGCCAAGAGAAAGAAATGCCCAACCGCATCAATGACAAGATTCGCGGGGTGAGGGAAGTGCGCCTTGTAGGCGACAATGTAGAGCAGGGAATCTATTCGTATGAGCAGGCCATGCGCATAGCGGATGAGCAGAACTTGGATCTCGTAGAGATTTCGCCAAACGCGGCACCGCCCGTTTGCCGTGTGCTGGACTATCAGAAGTTCCTCTATCAGAAGAAGCGCAAGGAGAAAGAGCAGAAAGCGAACTCGGCGAAAGTGATAATCAAAGAGATACGTTTCGGACCGCAGACCGACGAACATGACTATAATTTCAAACTCAAGCACGCGCAGGAGTTCTTGAAAGAAGGCAACAAGGTGAAGGCGTATGTGTTCTTCCGCGGGCGCAGTATCCTGTTTAAGGAGCAAGGCGAACTGCTGTTGGCACGCTTTGCGAACGACCTCGAAGAATACGGCAAGGTGGAAGCAATGCCCAAGTTGGAGGGCAAGCGTATGATTGTAAATATCGCACCCAAAAAATAAATCGTACATTCGTAAATCGTAAATAACTATGGTCCCAGGGCCACCAATGGCTGCCCGAGACCTTAAATATAAACAAACTAAATTATAAACAAAATGCCAAAGGTAAAGACTAATTCCGGTGCTAAAAAAAGATTCGCTCTTACCGGAACGGGTAAAGTGAAGCGTAAACACGCTTACAAGAGTCACATTCTGACGAAGAAGACCAAGAAACAGAAACGCAACTTGACTCACGTTGCAATGGTGGACCAGACAAACATGCGTTCCGTACGCGAGATGTTGTTGCTCCGCTAAGTTATTAACCACCAAACATTTGTAGTAAAGAACTATGCCAAGATCAGTAAATCACGTTGCTTCGCGCAACCGTCGTAAGAAGATCATGAGCCTCACACGAGGCAATTTTGGTGGCCGTGCCAACGTCTGGACTGTTGCCAAAAACACCTGGGAGAAGGGTCTCCAGTACGCTTATCGCGATCGTAAGAACAAGAAACGTACCTTCCGCGCACTCTGGATTCAGCGTATCAACGCAGCCGCTCGTCTCGAGGGCTACAGTTACAGCCAACTGATGGGCGCGTTGAAGAAAGCGGGTATCGAAATCAACCGCAAAGTCCTTGCAGACCTTGCAATGAATCAACCCCAAGCGTTTAAGGCCATCGTAGAACAAGCAAAGAAATCCATCTGAGAATGATGCGACTCGAAACAAATAAGGTGTGTCTCCGCAAGGGGAAGCACCTTATTTCGTTTTTACCGAAAAACCTGACTGACACTTTGAGAATAAAACCACTTGCAGACAAGTAATTGTACCCATGAAACCGATTAAGACTTACATATTGTCGTTCCTGCTGCTCGGCACCGCCATTGCCCAAGCCGCAGAGTTGCCGGGCTTCCGCTATGAGGACGCCACTAATTTCCGAATCATCAACCGCGGTTGGGACAACACCGCCACTCCATACACCCGCATGCCCGCGTACATGCAGGACAGTTGCCGCCAGAACCAGTGGTGGCTCTACCAGCACTCCGCAGGCATCGCTGTGCGCTTCGCCACCAACAGCAAGCGCATCGCCGCGCAGTACAACCTCATCAACAACTTCCACATGCAGCACATGGCGATGACGGGCATCAAGGGCACCGACCTCTACTTCCTCAACGAGCAGACCAACCGTTGGGAGTACGTCAACACCGCCCGCCCGCAGGAGAAAGACGGTAAGGCGGACTCCATCCAATCCAAGATGTACGTGGAGAATTTGGACGGCGAGATGCACGACTATATGCTCTACCTCCCGCTCTATGACGGCGTGAACTGGGTGCAGATTGGCATCGATTCTGCTGCCACGCTCATCCAACCCCGCGTGGATAACCCCCGCCGTGGCAAGGTGGTATTCTACGGCACCAGTATCTTGCAGGGCGGTTGCGCCAGCCGTACGGGTATGGGGGCGACCTCAATGATTCAGCGCGACCTCGGCATCGAGTGTGTGAATCTGGCGACCTCGGGCGAGGGCAAGATGGACTTTTACATCGCCCGCGCTATGGCAACCATTGACGATGTGCTCTGCTATGTGGTGGACCCCGTGCCCAACTGCACCGAGATGATGTGCGACACGCTCACCTACGAATTCGTATCCATCCTGCGCCGCCTGCGTCCCGATGTGCCCGTCATCATGGTGGAGGGCATCACCTATCCGTATGCGCGCCACAACGCTTTCTTCCGCGACTACCTGCCCAAGAAGAACGCTGCCTTCCGCCGCAACTACGAGCGTCTGAAGGCGGAGAACCCCGTGGGCTTGTACTATGTACCCACCGACGGACTCGTGGGCGAGGACATGGAGGGTACGGTGGACGGCATTCATCTCACCGACCTCGGCTTCCGCGCATACGCGGATATAGTGGAAGACTACATCGCGCAGGCGTTGATTGATGCACACACCGCCCGAATGCTGAACGCCCAAGCCACCGCCCAGGAGCAAAACGTAAAGGCGAAAAAGACCAACAAGAAGTCCAATCGTTAATAATTGCAAATGCCCCGCAACTTGATCGAGACCCCGTCTCTTCAAAGTCGAGGCAAACAGCAAGGGATACGCAAGGGATGAGCAAGGGATAGGCAACCGTTAGACATCCCAAAATCGCCCCATCCGCATCCCGAAAAAAGCCAAATAGCGACAATAGTAACCACCAAATATGGTCAATATGCAAAAAATCTTTACTCTCTTACTCAGCATGATGGCGACCATCGCCATCTATGCTCAATCGGTCACCGTCACGGGTACGGTACTGGATGCCGCCAATGGCGAACCGCTGATTGGTGTCTCCGTTCTTGAGAAGGGTACCACCAACGGCGTGGTGACTGACCTTGACGGAAACTTCAAGTTGTCGGTCGCACAGGGTGCCAAGTTGCAACTCTCCTATGTGGGCTACGCCAACGCGGAGATAACGGCGAAGTCCGCCAACCTCGGCACTATCAAACTGGACCCTGAGGCTGTCGGCCTCGAGGATGTCACTATCACCGGTCAGATGGCGCGCCAACAGAAGACACCGGTGGCAGTCAGCCAAGTCAGTGCGTTGGACATCGAAGAGCGTCTTGGCGGTGGTGAGTTCGTAGAGGTACTCAAGAACACCCCGGGTGTGCACGCCAACGGACAAGGCGGCGGCTGGGGAGACAGTGAGATATGGATGCGAGGCTTCGACAATACCAACGTAGCCACTATGATTAACGGTGTGCCAATGAACGATATGGAGGGCGGAACCGTCTATTGGTCTAACTGGCAAGGACTTAGCGACGTTACCTCTGTCATGCAAACCCAACGCGGTATGGGTGCCAGCAAGGTCAGCGCACCTTCCGTGGGGGGTACTATCAACATCGTCACCAAAGGCATTGATGCCAAGAAAGGTGGTTTCATGACTTACTCAATGGGCAACGATGGTGCCAACAAAATTGCCTTTTCCGTTTCCACAGGTCTTATGAAGAATGGTTGGGCAATCACCGTACTCGGTTCGCGTAGTTGGGGCGACGGATATATTCAGGGTACGGGCTATCAAGGCTATAGTTATTTTGCTAATATCGCAAAGCGCATTAACGAAAACCATCAACTCAGCCTTACTGGCTTTGGTGCTCCTCAATGGCACTGGACACGCCCGTCGGGTTCAAGCGGTGCGCTTACTCTTGCCGAGTGGAACAATGTCAAGAAGTATATGACCGATGGTATGGATTATCGCCGTTACAATCCCGCTTACGGCTATGGCAACAACGGCAAGCAAAAAGGATGCAACTACAATTCATACCACAAACCGCAAATCAGTTTGAATCACGTGTGGCAAATCGACCATAAGTCCAGCCTTTCTACATCATTGTACACTTCTATCGGCCGTGGTTTTGGAAACACGGGCGAACCGAGTCCTTATTCGCAATACGCCTATTCCGACCTCACACGCGGTGCCTACAATGGTGTACTCTGTACCACTTTCCGTCGCGAGGACGGTACTTTCGATTATGGGGCTATCGAAGATCTCAATGCTGCCAGCGAGAATGGTTCGCAACTTGTTATCTGTGAGAATAGAAACTACCACAACTGGTATGGTCTTGTAAGTTCCTATAACAACAAGTTCCTTGACGACCGTCTTGACCTTACGGCGGGCGTTGACCTGCGTTACTACGAGGGTATTCATACGGCGGTTATCAGTGACCTTATGAGTGGCGACTATTTCATTGATGCCACACGTGCCAACAGCGTTTCAGCAAGCAATAATATACATCGTAATGACCCAAATTGGACGTATGCAAAGCAAACGGTAGGGGATGTGGTTTATCGTGATTATACAGGACATGTGATGCAAGAGGGGGCTTTTGCCACACTTGAGTGGAACCAAGACCGCTTGTCTGCTTTCCTCAACGGCTCTTTTTCTTATACCAGTTATTGGCGTGTAGATCGCTTCTACTACGACGAAGAGCATCAGCGTTCCGAGACTATCGGTTTTGCAGGCGGTACTATCAAAGGTGGTGTGAACTACAATATCAATAACCATAACAACCTCTTTGTTAATGCCGGTTTCATTAGTCGTGCGCCGAAATTCAATGGTGCTTTTATGACCTCTAACACCAGCCATGCTTTCAACCGTAACGCAGCAAACGAGAAGATTGCATCTGTGGAAGCGGGATACGGTTTCCATAATGAGTATGTGAATCTCGTATTCAATGGCTACTATACCCGTTGGATGGATAAAACAATGTCTAAATCTACCTCTTTGGATAATCAGCAGACGGGTTATATCAACATGACGGGTGTCAATGCGCAGCACATGGGATTGGAGTTTGAACTCAAAGCACGCCCTGTGAAGTGGATGGAAATTAACGCAATGTTCTCATTGGGAGACTGGCGTTGGAAGGGACAAGATGTCATTGGATATATCTACGATGAACACGGCAATGCTGTCACTTCCACAGGCGAGACTACAACCCCGGGCTGCACTGACGAAGGCAAAGAGCATGCTTGGGCAAAAGTGAACCTCGAGAATATCCATGTCGGTGGTCAGGCACAAACCACGGCAAGTCTTGGCTTGTTGTTCAAACCATTTAAGGGTTTCCGTATAGGCGCGGACTATACGTTGTACGACCGTAACTACTCCTATTACTCTTTCTCGGGTTCTAACCTCACCGTGGGCAAGACGGTGAATATCATCGAGCCGTATCGTTGTCCGGTAGGCGGAGCGTTGGATATGCGTGCAAGTTATTCCTTTGAGATTGGTGCGCTACGTGCTACTTTGTCTGCCAATGTGACTAACATTCTCGACCAACACTATATTGAGAAGGCTTGGAGTGCGAACGCAGTATCACAATCTATTGTAGAGAATACGATTGACAATATCTATTTCTTCTACAACAAAGGCCGCCAATGGAATCTTCGATTGAAAGTGTCATTCTAATGGTTTAACGGATAAATATTTACGAATATGAAGACAACAAAATATATTCTTCCTGCTATAGCATTGCTCATGGTATCATGTGCCGATTTCTTTGATGAAAAACAACTTGGCAATGTTGATTACCAACCTTCGCATATCCGGACGGATATGACCTATACGCTCACCGTGGACGATATGGGGCAAATCACAAAGAAAGGTTCTGAGTATGAGCAACGTGCTTTGGCTTTATGTACGGAGACAGATTCAAGTGCCTATCAGGCATGGAAAGATATTGCCACACTCAAGGCATTCAACGAGAATGCCGATGCTGACATCTACGTGCCTGCATTTATGGCAAATACGTTTCCCTATTTGGACAAAGGTACTATCTGCAAAGTGTATTATCCTTATTATAAAGGAAAGACTAATCGGGTATTGCCGTTTATGAGTGCTGTAGGTTACTCGCTGACCGATGATGACTATAAAACTATTTGGGGAGGACGTGGCGCAGACTATCTGACTGCAACGTCAGAGCCGAACATACCGGCCTTTTTGTCTCTGAAATTCACGACGGCTTCCGAAGGTCAGATTCTTGTACTCACCTACAAGACCCTCAACACCGACCCAGACACCATCTATCCGCCTCTTCCTTATGAGTGTACAGTGGCAGAATTGTTGGAGGCTAAGGAAACCGTAGAGCACCAGTTGACAGGCATTGTGGGTGCCATAAAGTCCTCTATCTCTGGCCGTTTCTATCTCGTGGATGGGGCAGACTCTATTTATGTCTATGGTTTGTCCGACGAGAATGGTGACAAAGTGTGGAAGGCAAAGGGTATTAACCAAGGCGACCAAATCACGGTACGCGGTAAATACAGCAACGATAGCGGTGAACCGCTGTTCACCGATGCCGTTTATGTGAACCATACACCCGCAGGCAAGGCTCTTCGTCAGCGTATGGCGGCTAAAGAGCCACTAATCCAAGATACTGTCTATAAGTCGGTTATCTATCAGTTAAGCCAAGGTTCATGGACGCTTTACACCAACGATCAGGTAAAGGCATATTTTGCTTTGCCCAAGACCATCTACGATGCATTGGGCAACACTTCCGTTGCCAACCCGCAGGAGACCATCGGCAAGTATCTTCGTCTGACCTATCCGTATGCGGCTGAGAAAGACATTTATCTTGTCGCATACAATGGCAGCAAGGGTATGACCGCCGACGAATTTACCTACGATGGCACAGATTTCGTTATGAACACGGGCTATACCACCGAGGAAATGAATTTCGTACGTTCCGATAGTTGGATAGCAGACATCTCCACCTACTACACAACACCTTTCGTAAACAACGGGCAAGCCGACTTCACCATACAGCATGTCAATCTCGACGGGCTTAGTTACGTATGGCGTTATCAGGCGTCGTACGGAATGACAGCATCTGCTTACGTGAGCGGTACCAATCACCCTGTAGAGGATTGGCTTGTAAGTCCTACTATTCGTCTGAAGAAAAGTGTGGCACCAAAGATGCACTTCGACCACGCAGTGCGCTATGGAAACCAAGCCTATAACAAGGAGTGGCTCAAAGTGATGGTAACCAACAACTATACGGGCGATGTCACCACCACCGAATGGGAGCACTTGCAGTTCCCCGACTCCATACCCGATGGTTCCAATTGGATGTTCCTTGCCACCGGCGACTTCGACCTGAGCAACTACAACAACCAGAGCATTGTTATTGCATTCCAATACAATACCACTACGGGCGAACTGACTTCCGCACCCACATGGGAGATACAGAACCTCCTTGTCTATGAGCCGGAAGCGGAAGCCACTGAGGAATAAACTGTAACAGAGAAACAACAAACATATATGTCCCCGCACTTGCGGGTGCGGGGACGTTAGTATAGAAACAACAAATTATTCACTTCTAAAAACAAAATCAGTATGAAAAAGATTTTAACTCTTTGTGCAGCCCTTGTTGCTGCAATGAGTATGAGTGCAGAAGTCAAGAACATGACCTGCGCTGAGGCAGCCGCTGCTGCAGCACTACTGCAAAGTGGTCAAACCGGTACGGACTCCGTAGCAGTTACGGGCTATGTGACTAACACTGATGGTAAAATCAGCAAGAACCAACAGACATTTTGGATGGACGACGAGAAAGGCAGCAAAAAGACTTTCAATGGTTATTGGTGCAACATGCCTAAAGGTGAGGCTGCATTGAATGTAGGTGACAAGGTAGTCATCAAAGGTTTCTTGATGCGCTATAACAGCACTTATGAAATGAAGAATGGTGACATTACTATCTTGGAGCGTGCTATTGTAAAGGTTGATACTATCAAGGCTACAGTATGTGAGGCTGTTGAGGAGTGCGAGGCTTTGGCTGACGGCGACAACACACAAGATGTATTCATCGTAGAGGCTGTTGTTACATCAGTTCTCGAGCAGAACGACAACTACAATACGCAGAAGTTCAATGTTACTTGCGAAGACAACGATAAAGACCTTCAAGCCTACAATGTAACCATGAAAGACGGTTATGCTGCTATTGGTGACAAAGTACGTTTGACCGGTAAACTCAAAAGGTATGGTTCTACCCTTGAGTTGGTAGGTGACGGCGTTGTTTTGGAGAAGGGCAACGTAAAGATTGACACTATCCAAGCTACTGTAGCAGAAGCATTGGCAGCAGCAAAGGCATTGGAAAACGGCAAGATTAGCCAGGATGTGTATGTCGTTACGGGTTACATTGACAGCATCTCGTCTGCATACAGCGACCAGTATAAGAACATCTCTTTCTACATGTGCGACGACCTCAAAGCACCTGCTTATGAGTTCCAAGCATACCGCGTAAAGGGTGGTGCAGACCTCAAGGTGGGTGACAAGGTAGCCGTTAAAGGCAACGTGATGCACTATTACCAGGCAGCAACAGACGAAAAGGCTGAGAAGCATGCATACCAGATGAATGCGGGTGCTACTTATACTATTGTTACTGAATCTGCTGTAGAAAACGTTATCAGCAACACAGGCGACAAAGCCGTTAAGGTTGTACGTAACGGACAAATCTACATCGTAAAGGATGGTGTTGAGTACAATATCCTTGGCACAGAGGTGAAGTAAAGCGATTGGTGGTAATACATATTAATTGACAGAAATAAAGGCTGCTTGTTCAAGCAGCCTTTATTTTGTATATGTGTCTCTATTATTTTGTGTATGTATCTTTATGATTATTGATTCAGCGCGCGACGGATAACCATTTGCGTGTTGAGGGTATTGGGTACAAGAGGGAGACGGAGGATGTTCTTAATCAGACCTTGTTCCGCGAGGACGGTTTTGATACCCGAAGGGTTGCCCTCCACGAAAAGCAAATGAATGATGTGGGCATAGCGTTGCTGGAGTGCCATACTGTGTTCGTGTACCAAACGCCCGATGTCCTCGGGGAATGCGTTACTTGCCACGCTGATAAGCCCGTCGGCTCCCGCGTTCATGAGTTCGCAAGCGATACCGTCGTCGCCACTGATGACGAGGAGTCTGCCATTGGCAAGGTCTATCAACTCGGTGATTTGCTGAATGTTACCGCTGGCTTCCTTGATACCCAAGATACGGTCGGGGTAGGCATCATAGATGCGTATGACAGTCTCTGGGAGCAGGTTGACGCCCGTACGCCCGGGGACATTGTACAGGATAACGGGGACAGGACTCGCCTTGGCGATAGCCGTAAAGTGCTGATAGAGACCATCTTGCGATGGTTTGTTGTAGTATGGGCAGACGGATAGGATAGCCGCAAAGTCGGATTGCAATGTGTCGCGGAGTTCGTTGATACGGGCAATGACAGCGGCTGTGCAGTTGCCGCCCAAGCCGAGGACAAGAGGCACGCGACCTGCCACTTGGCGGACGATATGTTCGCGGACAGCGTCCTGTTCGGCAAGGGTAAGGGTTGCGGTTTCGCCCGTAGTACCCAGCACAACGAGGTAGTCAACGCCCGCGGTGGGTGCGGCAGGGGTGCGGCTGTTCAGTTGTTTGTCTATCAGACGGGTAAGAGCAGCGTAGTCCACACTCCCGTCTTCGCAAAACGGAGTGATAAGGGCGGTGCCCAAGCCTTTTAATGAAGGATTATTCATGGGTTGTAAACATGTCGAGGTACTTGATGATTTGGGTGAAGAGGTAGTCGGGTGTGTCCTGTGCGGGGGTGTTGATGGTGAGGTCGTAGATGCCGTCGCGGGTGTAACGGCCGACCTTGAACGCCGCGCGGACGTAAAGCGCCATGTAGAGCGAGACCAACGTGGGGTGTTGGGTGAGGTCGATGAAGAGGTCGTATTCGTTAGCCGTGAGGGCGCGGAGGACCTCCTTTTTCGGGCGGGAGAGCAAGGCGCAGACCTGCCTTTTGTCGGGAATGGTGAAGGTGTCGATTTGCCTTGGTGTGGCGGCGTTGCCGTGGTTGGCGAGTTGGCGGGTGAGTGCGGAGATGTCGCCACCATCGTGGAGAACGGCGATACGATGCACCTTCTCCCAACGCGGCATCACGACACGACGGGGAGACTGATGCTGCAGTATGTAGTTGAATATATGCTCTTTAAGTGACATTGGCGGTTTATACGTTTATGGGTTGATGAGTTGATATGTGGTTGAATGGGTTGAAAAAGTTGAGGGGTTGAGACTACTCGGCGGCGGGTGTGAGCATTCGGAGGAAGTCGTCCTCGGAAATGAGCGGGATGCCAAGGTCTTCGGCTTTCTTGCGTTTCTCGGGACCCATGTTGTCGCCCGCGAGAATGAATGAGGTCTTCTTGCTGACCGAACCGACATTCTTTCCGCCGTTTGTCTCAATCATTGCCTTGTACTCGTCGCGGCTATGGTGTGCGAATACACCAGAGATGACGATGCTCTTGCCTGCAAGCAGGTCTGTGACAGGGGTAGCATCTTCTGTGCTCGCCATCTGCACACCGGCAAGACGCAAGCGGTTGACTATCTCGATGTTACGGAGGTCGTTGAAGTATGCGGTGATGTTGTCGGCTATTTGGTCACCTATGTCCTCGATGGACGTAAGTTGTTCGTGTGTCGCCCACTGGAGTTCGTCAATGGAGCGGTAGCGACGGGCGATTTTCTTTGCGGTCGTCTCGCCGACCATGCGAATGCCGAGGGCGAACAGTACGCGGCTCCACGGTACTTGTTTGCTGGCTTCGATACCCGCAAGTATATTCTGTGCCGACTTGACACCGAGACGTTCCTGACGGGACAAGTCATTGAGTGTCAGGTCATATATATCGGCAATGTTATGCAGGAGCCCCTGTGAATAAAGGAGGTCAATAGTCTCTTCGCCGAGACCGTCAATGTTCATGGCACGGCGGGAAACGAAGTGCTCTATCTTTCCCTTGATTTGTGGGGGACAACCTTGCTCGTTTGGGCAACGCCATGCGGCTTCACCCTCTACGCGCACAAGAGGAGTGCCGCATTCGGGGCAGAGACTCGGAAAGACCTCCCCAACCCCTCCTTGCAAGGAGGGGCTTGCATCTGCATCTTTGCCGACTATCTTCGGTATGATTTCACCACCCTTTTCGACCCAGACCATGTCGCCTTCGCGGATGCCGAGGGAACGGATGAAATCCTCATTGTGAAGCGTGGCGCGTTGGACAACGGTGCCCGACAGTTGCACGGGGTCGAGGTTAGCGACGGGCGTAACCACCCCTGTGCGTCCGACCTGATAGGTGATGCGGCGGAGACGGGTGAGTTGGCGCTCGGCAGGGAACTTGTATGCGATAGCCCAACGGGGGGTTTTGGCTGTGTAGCCGAGGTCCTGCTGCTGTGCCAGGTTATTCACTTTCAATACGATGCCGTCGGTGGCAACAGGCAGGTTCTTGCGCTCGGTGTCCCAATAGGCGATGTACTGCATGACCTCCTCGACGCTGTGGCAGACGCGAATGGCATCGCTGACCTGGAAGCCCCATTGGCGCGCGAGTTGCAGACGCTCGCAGTGAGTGGTGCCCGGGAGATTGTCGCCCAACATATAATATAGGTATGCGGTCAGCCCGCGCCGTGCTACCTCACGCGGGTCCTGTAGTTTGAGGGTACCCGAGGCAGCGTTGCGGGGATTGGCGAAGAGGGGTTCTTCTTGTTCCTCGCGCTCGTGGTTGAGTCGGTCAAAAGCCGTCCACGGAAGCAAGACCTCACCACGCAACTCGAAGAAGTCGGGTATATCGGGACGGTTGATTTGCCATGGGATAGACGGAATGGTCTTGATGTTACTGAGTACGTCATCGCCGCGTATGCCGTCGCCGCGCGTGACGGCGTGGGTGAGAATGCCGTGCTCATACCAGAGGGAGATGCTGAGCCCGTCGAACTTGAGTTCGCATATAATCTCCACATTATCAGGTAGTTTGCGCACCCAATCCTCGACCTCCTCGCGCGAATAGGTGTTGGCGAGGGAGAGCATGGGATAGCGGTGGAGGATTTGTTCGAAGCCCTTCTTGGCAGCAAGGTCGGAGCCTACGTGCTGGGTGGGCGAATTGGGGTCTGCCATCTCGGGATGGAGAGCCTCAAGGTCCTGTAGGCGACGCATCTTGTGGTCGAACTCCTCGTCGGACATCGTGGGGGCGTTGAGGACGTAGTACTTGTAGTTGCTGTCCTCCAAATCGCGGCGCAGGGCGAGGATTTCGTCGCGATCGGGCTGGTCTATCTGGTCGAAAAGGTCCATGTGGTTTGGGATTAACGGACTATCAGTTTGGTGGACAGGCAGGTGCCCTGACCATATATATTAAGGATGTAGATGCCCTGCGAGAGACCGTCGATATTCTGCTCGACGGAAGTTATCTTGCTTTGCGTAACAATTTGTCCATCAATGCGATAGACTATATAATAGCCGCCTTCGGCATTACGTATGCAGGGCGTGGCCCCCTCGTAGAAAACCTCGTAGTTGTTGAGCGAGGGTTCGGTGTGGCGGGTGGAAGTGCTGCTATCCAATCGCAGTCCGACCAGTATAGGGTCATGGTCGCTGCAGCGGAACATAGTGAGGTCATCGGAACTGTCGTAGGTGTAGCGGTCGTGCTCGTCAGAGTTGATGTGGTACGCCACCATGCCCGTGACCTGCGGGTACAGGGTGGAGTTGCAGAGGGCATGGTCGAGGTAGCCCGCCTGGCCGCGGAAAGTGTAACTATAACTGCTGTCGGCATGGAAGGCACGATGGAGGTCAATCATTCCGCCATCGCGGAGAGCAGTAATGGGGTCCTCCTTGGCATAGGCGTTGAGGTCGCCCATGATGAGAATGTCATCGTCATGAAAACTGAGACGGTCGCGGTCGTAGGAAGCCAGCACGGCTTTGGCTTCCTGCACGCGCTTGGCATTGTAGGCACCCTGTCCGTCACCTTGGTCGCGGTCATCACCGGTAGCGTTGTAGGCTCCGCTTTTCGACTTGAAATGGTTGATAGAAAAAATAAACCGCTCGCCGGTGGCATTCTCGGTGAACACCTGCGCTTTCTTGCGCGTGGGGAGGTAGGAGTCGGTGCTACGGAGAGCGCCATAGGGAGTCACCGTTTGGGTGCAATAGACATATCCGGATTTGGTGTAAGTGCCGTTGACAGAGGTTCCGTCATCAATGGCACGGAAAGTCCGCCCTGTCAGACGCGAAAGGTCGGCGGCAATCTCATTCATGGCATCCGAACCCTGTTGCACCTCCACAAGGCCATAGATGTCAGCGTTGATTTTAGACAATGCCGCACTAATCTTGGCACGTTGCTTCTGGTGCTCGGCATTGTTGCCCGGTCCCATAGTGCTTGAACCAGAGCCGTATGCCTGGGTAAGGTAGTATTCGCAGTTCATGGCGCAAACCAGCAATGTATGCTGCCCGCGCATATTGACGGCGTCTTTGTCGTAGCCCTGCTCGAGGTCAGCACGCGTGTTACCCGCCCATGTGCAGGATTTCCATTGTACACTGCCTGTGCTGCCGACGTACACCACAAGGTCCACCAGGCGCTCGCCCATACGGTGGTAGCCGCTCACGCCCGTCAGCGTGACTTCGCCCGTCCGGTTAGCAGAGAGGATGTCGTTATACTCCGCAGAAAGCGGAATCGCCTGATTGGTAGGCGAATAGGTTCTGCGTGGAGAGATGGTGAGGCTGCCGCTGTTGTAGTTGTTGGTGACGTAGAACGGGGTAGTGAAACGAATGGTTTGCCCCTGATATTTGCTCAAATCGGAGTTCTTCCATATATCGGGATTGCCAATGCTCACGTTTATTTGTCCCCACAACGTGCTGCTGCATACGCAGAAAAACAGCAAAAAAATATGTGCGAACTTTGGTGAATGTGTCATGCAACTAATGGTTTTTAGGTCTGCAAAGTTACGCTTTTTTTCCTGAATATGCAAGTGCAGTCCCCACTTTGAGGGCGTGGCGGCTACATGTTGGCGTTATAGTAGTGCGGGTTGCCTGTCACTTCATTGCCAATGAATGAGGGCTTGATGAAAGTCTGGTCTTCGTGTTCCAACTCTATTTCCGCCATCACGAGCCCCTCTTTGCGTCCGTGGAACTCGTCCACTTCCCACTTGAGGGAACTGTCGGCACAAGGAACTATCCAACGTGTCTTTTCCAACAATCCGGGCAGGCACATCTGCAGCAACTGTTTGGCATCGCTCACATCAATCTCGCGTTCCCATTCGAAGCGCGCCAACCCATCGCCAGCGGGTTTGGATTTGATAGTGAGGAAAGCCTGTACGGCAGACGCTCCGCCTGCCAACGATTTTTCTGTCCGTATGCGCACGCGGACGGTACGCCCAGCCTCTTTGCAGATGTAGCCCTGCACGATGTCGTAGCGGCAAACGGACAGCTGCTTGTAACTGTCGTCGGTGACGAGGAACTTCCGTTCAATTTCGAGATTATGCATAATTTATTTTGTAACTATCCCATAACGTTTTGAGTGACGCTGAGAGGGTTAGTTCGTCTTGCGGCGCGAGGTGATATTCACCAGGTGCGCGATGCCGTAGTACTCGATGCCCGAATGGGTGGTAAGTCCAATCTCGCAGGTGCGGGAGTTGCTGACGCCCATCGTGGCGTGCGCCTTCTCCACCTGTCCGCGCAGTTTGCGGAGTGCCCACGCGTTCAGTTCGGGGTGCGTGAAACCCTTGTCGCCGGCGAAAGCACAGCAGCCAATCTCCTCAGGCACAAGCACTTGCGTAGCACACGCCTGCGCCACATGGAGCAGGTGCTGCGTGACGTTCATCTTGCGCGTCGAACAGGTGACATGCACCGCCACGCACGTGTCTAACGGCGTGATTTCCAATTCGTCAAGCACAAACTTGTCGATAAACTCCGCAGGTTCGTACAACCGCAGATGGGGCATGGTCTCGCGCATACGATGCAGACACGGACTCTGGTCGCAGAGGATAGGCCAACGCCCGTCCTCACTCGCGCGGCGCAACGCCGCCTCCAATTCGCGCGTCTTGCGCATCGCCTCGTCGGGCATGCCCTTGCTCTCCCAGATGGTGCCGCAGCAGAGATTCTCCATATTCCCGGGGAAAATCACCTCGAATCCTGCCTTGTTCAGCACCTCGGTCATATCGTTGATGAGGGGTGTCTTGCCGCTGCTCAGACGCTGGTTGAGGCACGACGGGAAATAGACTACCCGCTTGTCACTTAATCCTTTCAACCCATGCACCACACCATATTCGCGTGCAATCCTGATGGCTTTTGCGCGCACGGGTCGCGGCAGCGAAGGCGTCCACAGCGGGATATTCTTGCCGCTGCCGTAGTACAGCCCTTTGCCCACGACGGTGGTCATCTTGTCGCCCAGCACGGTCTTCGCCGCGTGCGCCACGCCCAGCACATTCGTCAGCATACCGCCTATGTCGGACAGGTGTTCGCCCGCCCAATAGCCGAAGCGTTTCTCGCTTTTGGTGAGTGCCTGTTCGCGCAAGAGGTGGATATAATCGCCCACATTGATGCCCACGGGACACGAGGTGGAGCACAGCCCGTCGCCCGCACACAGCGCACGACCTATATGGCGGAAATCTTTCTCCAACTGCTTGGCAGTCAGATGGTCTGCATGATTGTCCGAGTGCTGCAACCGATGCAACTCACGCTGCACCACAATCCGTTGGCGGCTTGACAACGCAAACCCGCAACTCACGCAGTTCACCTCGCAGAACCCGCACTCTATACACCTGTCTATCAGCGCGTTCACCTCGGGCAATGGTTTGATATGCTCCAGATACGAGTGTTCGTCCTCGTTGAAAATCACCCCCGGGTTCATGATGTTGTCAGGGTCGAACAAGGTCTTCACCTCGCGCATAAGGGCATACGCCTCGTCACCCCACTCGCGGCGCACAAACGGCGCCATGTTGCGCCCCGTACCGTGCTCCGCCTTCAGGCTCCCGTGGTATTTGTCCACCACGAGGTCCACCACGGCGTGCATCATCCTGTCGTATTGCGCAACGGCTTCGGGCGTGTCAAACCGCTGATTGAGAATGAAATGGTAGTTCCCCTCCAGCGCGTGCCCGTAAATCACGGCATCGGGATAGTGGTGCTCGCGGAACAGCCGTTGCAGGTCCAATGTCGCCTCGGCGAGGTGCTCGATGGGGAACGCGATGTCCTCAATCAGACACGTGGTGCCTATCTCGCGCGTGCCGCCCACGGCGGGGAAGATGCCCGAGCGCATCGCCCAGTATTTGCCCACCTGCACGGGGTCGGACGTGAACATCGCAGGCTGGCAGAGCGTGTAGTGCCTCAGCACCTCCAGAACGACGTTGTTCTTCTGCGTAAGTTCCTCAGCAGTAGCGGCTTCCGTCTTTATCAGCACCGCCCCCGCGTCCTCGGGCAGCCCCTGCAGTTCGGGGAAGTCCTGCTCCACGGTGCGCATGGCTTTGCGGTCGAAGAACTCCGCGGCGGACAGCATCTGCGTCTGCTTCATCTCCGTCACCGCCTCACACGCCGACTGCGTGGTCGGGAACAACAGCAGTGCCGATGCCGAGCAGGGCAGCAGGTCTGCCGTGCGCATGGTCACGGACGACAGGAACGCCAGTGTGCCTTCGCTGCCCACCATCAAGTGGGCGATGATGTCAAATGGGTCGTCGAATTCCACAAACGGCAGGATGGTCAAGCCCGTCACGTTCTTTATTTGGTACTTTTTGCGTATTAACTCGCTGAGGTTCTTGTTCTTACGCACCTGCAACCGCAGGTCGTCAATCTTACGGACGAACCGCGCGTGCGACATCAGGAAGTCGGAGCGGCTCCGTTGGTCGCCCGTATCCAGCACGCACCCGTCGGGCAGCACGATGCGCACCGACTCCAGCATGCGGTAACTGTTGGCGTGGGTACCGCAGCACATTCCCGAGGCGTTGTTCATCACAATCCCGCCCACCATCGCCGATTTGATGCTGGCGGGGTCGGGCGTGAAGTGCTTGCCGTAGGGCTTCAGTATCTCGTTCACACGCTGCCCGATGATGCCGGGTTGCAGCGTAATCGTCTGATTGTCTTTGCCTAAACTGTATTTCTCCCACTTCTTGCCGCACACCACCAGCAGGCTGTCGCTTATCGCCTGCCCGCTCAGACTGGTGCCTGCCGCACGGAACGTGACATGCTTGCCCTCTTTGTGCGCACGCTGCATAATGGCTTGCACGTCCTCCTCGGTGGCGGGGTGTAGCACCTCTTCGGGAATCAGGCGGTAGAAACCCGCGTCCGTTCCCCACGCTAAACGCTCTATATATCGTTTCATTCTTGTCTTTCCGCGGCAGTCCCGCGAAACTTTATTCACAATCTGTCTTTTTTATACCAGACAACCCCCGATAGACCCGCGACCGACCCCCGAGAAACCCCCGACACAATGTCGTGTCAAGAATAGGTGATTCAGCAAGGGATACGCAAGGGATGAGCAAGGGATAGGCACTCTATACACCCCCTCTTTGAGGGGGCATGGGGAGTCTTGGGGGTGTTTGGGACACCTTATTTATATAGGTAGTACTTACTCGACGCCTCCCTGTATGCATCCACGTCCTTGTACCAGTAGTCCTGTACGTCCTCCCAGCGGTACCGCTGCCCGAACATCTCGCGAATCTTGTTGGTGCCGCACACTTTGTCAAACATCCCGAAGCGGTTCTGGTCGCACAGGCTGAACCAGTCCTTGTCAGGGTACAACCGCATAAGTTCTTGAACGATAAGGAATTGCACATCACTCAATCGGGCTTTCTCGTAATCCATGATGTGAATCTGCACGCCCTGAATCTGCTCGCCTTTGAACACGCTGTAGTAGGGCTTGTAGTATATCGGACGGAAGTACAGCCCGGGCAAATCCAAGGCATTCATAGCGTCCGCGAGGCTGTCGGCGTTAATCCACGGCGCGCCCATCAACTCGAAAGGCAGCGTATAGCCCACGCCGATATTCACGTACCCGAACTCGCCGAAGATGCCCGTCACGGGATAGAAAAGCGCGGTCTTACCCTGCGGCACATGAGGCGAAGCCACTACCCATTCCAAGCCCGTCTCATCCCATGTCATGTCGCGGGTCCAGCCCTCCATCGGCACCACCGTCAGGCGGCACGGGTGCTCGGCTTGCGCATTCAGGTACAACGCCAACTCGCCGGGCGTCTGACCATATATATAAGGTATCTTGAACTGGCTGACGAACGACACGTAGCCGTCCTCCACCAGATTGCCTTCTATCTTCTTGCCCCCCAGCGGGTTCGGGCGGTCCAATACCACCAGTTCCTTGTCGTATTCGGCACACGCCTCCATCAGCATGCCCATCGTGGAGATATACGTGAAACTGCGGCAACCGATGTCCTGAATATCATACACCATCACGTCTATCTCGTCCATCATTTCCTTTGTCGGCTTGCGCGTAGCCCCATACAGCGAGTACATGCGCAGTCCGGTGCGCTTATCTGTCTCATTACCAACATGATCGCCCGCATGTACGTTACCCCTTACGCCATGTTCGGGACCATACAACGCTACTAAGTTCACATTCTCTGCCTGCCACAGGATATCAATGGTCGAATGCATCTGCAGGTCCACGCCTGTGGGGTTGGTACACAGCCCGACACGCTTGCCTTCCAATGGCGCAAAGTTCTGACTCTTAAGCACTTCGATACCGGGTCTGACAACCGGCTTTTGTTCAACCTCGTTGGCACAAGCACTTAATGCTGATGCCAATACAAGTAGAATGTAGAGGAATTTATTTCGCATAATTGTTTATTTATTTCGCAAATACTGCCAAACTAATGAGACTGCAAAGTTATGAAAAAAATGCAACATTGGCAATTTTTTATCGAAAAATTTGCACAATTCAAATTAAAGCACTACCTTTGCACCCGCTTTCAACTCATAGCATCGCGCTACGGCGCGGGGAAGGGTGGGTGAGTGGCTGAAACCAACAGTTTGCTAAACTGTCGTACGGGTAACTGTACCGGGGGTTCGAATCCCCCCTCTTCCGCAAAGCGATAATAAAAGGAGAATCTGATGGATAGTGTATCGGTCAGGTTCTTCTTTTTTGTGGTAATTGTGGTTTTTATTTGCATATGTGCGAAAAAAGTTGTACATTTGCAGGCTAATTGTGGAATAAATTAAACTGACGATATGAATTTTATTGAAATCATTACGAAACTGTTCGGCAACAAGGCGCAGAAAGACATGCGCGCCATTGCGCCGTACGTGGAGAAGATAAAAGCCGCCTACACGGAGATTGACGCGCTTTCCAACGACGAGTTGCGTGCGCGCAGCGGGGCGCTGATGCAGCGTATCCAAGACCAGGTGGCGGACAAAAAAGCCCGTATCAAGGAGTTGAAAGCAGGCATCGAGGGGCTCGAGATAGACCAGCGCGAGAAGATTTACAACGAGGTGGACAAGTTGGAGAAGGACATCCAGGACGACTACGCCAAGACCCTCACGGACATCCTGCCCGAGGCGTTTGCCATCGTCAAGAGCACCGCACACCGCTTTGCCGGAAACGAGCAGATAGTGGTGACCGCTACGCAGATGGACCGTGACCTCGCGGCTGACCCGCGCTTCGACTTCGTGGAGATAGACGGTGACAAGGCTGTTTACCACAACCACTGGACCGCGGGCGGCAACGAAATTGTATGGGATATGGTGCACTATGACGTCCAACTCATCGGCGGCGTGGTGCTGCACCAAGGCAAGATTGCCGAGATGGCGACGGGTGAGGGTAAGACACTGGTGGCTACGCTGCCCGTGTTCCTCAACGCACTCACGCACGAGGGCGTGCACATGGTCACGGTGAACGATTACCTCGCCAAGCGTGACTCCGAGTGGATGGGTCCGCTCTATATGTTCCACGGTCTGACGGTGGATTGCATCGACAAGTACAAGCCCAACAGCGACGAGCGGCGTCGCGCATACGCGTGTGATATTACGTTTGGTACCAACAACGAGTTCGGTTTCGACTACCTCCGCGACAATATGGCTACCAATCCCGCCGACCTTGTGCAACGCGGGCACAACTACGCCATCGTGGACGAGGTGGACTCCGTCTTGATTGACGATGCCCGTACGCCGTTGATTATCAGCGGTCCCATACCCAAAGGCGAGGACCAGATGTACGACGAGTACAAGCATCGCGTGGAGTTGCTGGTACGCACCCAACAGACGCTGACCACCAAACTGCTGACAGAGGCAAAGTCGAAGATGGGCAGCACCGATGCCAAAGAGCGTGAAGCGGGTGAGTTGGCGTTGTTCCGCTCGTTCAAAGGTATGCCCAAAAACAAGGCACTCATCAAGTATCTCAGCGAGCCGGGCATCAAGGTGCGTCTGCAAAAGACGGAGGAGTTCTACATGCAGGACAACGAGCGTAATATGCACGTGGCAACCGACGAACTCTACTTCGTGATTGACGAGAAGAACAAGACTATCGAACTGACAGACAAGGGTATAGACACGCTGACGGGTAACACCGAGGACCCGCAGTTCTTTGTACTGCCCGACGTCGGCAGCGAGATAGCCGAGATAGAGAAGATGCCTGTCTCCGCCGAGGAAAAGCAGGCAAAGAAAGACGAGGTGCTGACCAACTACAGCATCAAGTCCGAGCGCGTACACACCGTACACCAGTTGCTGAAGGCATACACGCTGTTCGAGAAAGATGTGGATTACATCATCGATGACAACCAAGTGAAGATTGTCGATGAGCAGACAGGCCGTGTGATGGAAGGCCGTCGCTGGTCCGACGGCTTGCATCAGGCTGTGGAGGCAAAAGAGAACGTGAAGGTGGAGGGTGCCACACAGACCTTTGCCACTATCACGCTGCAGAACTACTTCCGCATGTACAAGAAGTTGGCAGGTATGACCGGTACCGCCGAGACGGAGGCAGGCGAATTCTGGAACATCTACAAACTGGATGTGGTGGTTATCCCTACCAACCGCCCCATTGCGCGTATCGATATGAACGACCGTATCTACCGCACCAAGCGCGAGAAGTACAACGCCGTCATCGACGAGATTGTGTCTCTCGTAGGGCAGGGCAGACCGGTACTCGTAGGTACTACCAGCGTGGAAATCAGTGAGTTGCTGAGCCGCATGCTCAATCTCCGCCATATACCGCACAATGTGTTGAACGCCAAGTTGCACCAGCGTGAGGCAGAGATTGTGGCACAGGCAGGTCGCTCCGGCGTAGTGACTATTGCCACCAACATGGCAGGTCGTGGTACCGATATCAAACTGACGCCCGAAGTCAAAGAGGCGGGTGGTCTTGCCATCATCGGCACCGAGCGTCACGAGAGCCGTCGTGTGGACCGCCAGTTGCGCGGACGTGCAGGACGTCAGGGAGACCCGGGTAGCAGCGTCTTCTATGTCAGTATGGAGGACGACCTGATGCGTATGTTCGGCTCCGACCGTCTGGCAGGTGTGATGGACAAAATGGGCTTCAAGGACGGCGAGATGATTGAGCACTCCATGATTTCCAACTCCATCGAGCGTGCGCAGAAGAAAGTGGAAGAAAACAATTTCGGTATCCGCAAGCGCCTTATCGAGTACGATGATGTGATGAACCAGCAGCGCAATGTCATCTATGCCAAGCGTCACCACGCCCTCATGGGCGAGCGTATAGGTGTGGATATCACCAACATGATTTACGACACCGCCGAGGCAATCATTGCCGACGCGCGTGAGGCAATGGATTATGAAGGACTGCAGTTCGACGTGATGCAGGTGTTCGCCATGGAGGTGCCTTTCGACGAGGATACCTTCAAGAGCGCACGCGAGAACGCATTGGCGGAGCAACTGGCAGAAGCCGCTATGGACACCTTCAAACGCCGTATGGAGACGCTGCAGAAGGTGGCTGACCCTGTGATAAAGAAGGTGTATGAGGAGCGCGGCGCGATGTACGAGAACATTCTTATTCCTATCACCGACGGCAAGCGCGTCTATAACATTGCCGTTAACCTCAAGGCGGCAGCCGAAAGCGACAGCCGTGAGGTAGTGCGCGAGTTCGAGAAGCGTATGGTGCTCTATGTCATCGACGACGAGTGGAAAGAGCATCTCCGCCAGTTGGACGACCTCAAGCAGTCGGTTCAGAACGCCTCCTACGAGCAGAAAGACCCGCTCCTTATATATAAATTGGAGTCTTTCAATATCTTCAAGCAGATGTTGGACCGCTTCAACCGACGCGCTATCGCTATCTTGCTGCGCGGACAGATACCTACCCGCGACCCGCAAGAGGTACGTCAGGCACAGGAGCAGCGTCAGGACTACTCCCGCTACCGTACGCAGAAGGATGCCGTCAGCCGTGCAGCCGCTGCCAGCGGGCAATCGGCAGCAGCAGGACGCGACACACGCGAGATGCAACGCCCCGAACCAATCCATGTGGAGAAGAAACCGCGCCCCAACGACCCGTGTCCGTGCGGTTCGGGCAAGAAATACAAACAGTGTCACGGTAGGCTGGAAGCATGATTCTCGACTTCATCACGTGGAATGTTGACCCCATTCTGATTCACATCGGCGACGGGGGCATTCGTTGGTACGGACTATTGTGGGCCGTAGGTATCTACCTTGCCTACCTTGTGGAGCGCAAACTCTACAAGAATGAGAACTGCCCTGAGGACTGGATAGACAAATTGTTTATCTGGATGGTGGTTGGCGTGATTGTTGGTGCGCGCGTAGGGCATTGCTGGTTCTACGAGTGGCACGATGTAACGCTGCCCGGAATGGCGGGCTACTGTCAAGCCATGGGTATTTCTACCGACCCCGTACAAATCTTCGGGTGGACTATCAAGTATCGCAACCCGTACATTGAGCATCCGCTGAAACTGCTCAAAGTATGGGAAGGCGGATTGGCAAGCCATGGCGGTGCTATCGGACTGCTGTTGGCGGCGTATCTCCTCAATAAAAAGGTGTTTTCCAAACGCCCTGAGTTCCATACTTCGCTCCTGTGGATTATGGACAGACTCGTAGTAGGTGTGTGTGTCACAGCCACCCTTATCCGTCTCGGCAACCTGATGAACTCCGAGATTTACGGTTGCCCGACCGACCTGCCATGGGGCTTTGTCTTTGTGCGCAACGGAGAGACGGTGCCATGCCACCCCACGCAAATCTATGAAATGCTGTACTGCATTGTGGCGTTTGTTGTCACGTGGCTGATGTACTGGCGCGGCAAGGCGTACAAGCGTGAGGGACTGCTCCTCGGCGTATTCCTTGAGATAGTCTTCTTCACACGATTCCTGTTGGAGTTTATCAAGAACGACCAGGAAGCCTTTGAGGCTAACCACCTGCTCAACATGGGTCAGTGGCTCTCTATCCCGTTCATCATCTGGGGTGTATATCTCATTATCAGAGCCTACAAACGCCCTGCGTTGCCCTGATGTAAGATAATAGCGGAAAGAGTTTTTAAGGGTCTTTAAGGATGTTGAGGACTTTAAGGTCTTACGTCTCTAAAGACCCTTATTGTTCAGTACAATAAAAAACTCATCACTATGATTCTGGGTATGGACAATTGTCCATATTTTTTGCATTAGGGTACATTTTATGGACAGCAGTCCTTGCAAAAAGTGGTTTTGTGTATTATCTTTGCACTCCGGTTGATTTTATTTGCAGGTGTGCGATTTATTTGCTACCTTTGTCCTCTAAAATAAAGATAGGATTGTGAGACGATTGCGTTTATTGATATTGGTATTGGTCGCCTGTATGGCAACTTTTGTGTCTGCACAGACGGTGAGCGATGATGCGGTATTGTTGGAGTTGGTGGCGCGACAAAGTCGCGAGATACACGCGAACGACACGCTATGGAAGCAGTATGTTTCACCCTTGTGCTTGCCGTTGGTGTATATTCCGGAGCCCCTCCGTACACTTTCCGATACGATGCAGGACCGAACTTCGCTGTCGTCCATTCGCATGAATGCACGGCGGTATGTCACTACCCATTGTGCGGACCTTTATGTGGCGGTGCACGATCCGTCCAAAAGAGAGGTGCTGGACGATGAACCGATACAGATTCAGCGCGCCATTGTACAGGACTTGGAAGAAGATAAATTGGACATTGCACGGGCATTGCGCGACCGCAAGACCTATTGGCGCAAAGAACTCAACCTGTCGGCGCAAATAACCCAAAACTATGCCACCGACAACTGGTATCAGGGTGCGGTGAACTCGTTTGCGATGCTCACCAATGTGAAAGGTTTTATCAACTACAAGCGCGATAACCTCAAGTGGGAGAATACAGGGGAATGGCGAACGGGTTTTAGCACTGTCAGCGGCGACACGATGCGGCATGTCAATACTACCGATGATATATTCCGCCTTTACAGCAAATTCGGTTATCAGGTGCACAAACAATGGTATGTGTCGTTCTTTGGCGAGTTTCGTACCAACTTCTGGACTACTTACCGCAAGAACACACGCTCGTTCACTTCGTCCTTCCTCACGCCAATTCGATTTACGCTCGGTCTCGGTGTGGACTACCAACCGCTTAAAGGCTTGAATATCAACTTCTCACCTGCTGCGTACAAGATGGTTTATGCCCTGCGCTACGACCCCGAATTGGTGGATGTCACAGAGTATGGTATTGAGGAGGGTAAAAATTTGCTTAATGAATTTGGTAGTTCGATTCGTGTGGATTGGAAGTGGAAACCGCTCCGTGAGATAGAGATGGAAACGAAGTTCTATTTCTTCACCAACTACCACCGTGTGGAAACGGAATTGGAATTGGATTTCAACTTTATCATCAACCGCTACCTCTCGGCGAAGGTGATGCTCCACCCGCGCTACGACAGCACCACTGAGGTCAAAGAGGGGCGCAAGTCCAAAATCCAATTTAAGGAGTTGATTAGTGTCGGATTCTCACATACGTTCCGATAAGCCGTATATAATTTAAGGTACAAGATATATGTGAATGAATATGGATAAACAGTCAATACGCATCATCTATATGGGCACGCCCGAGTTCGCGGTGGAGAGTCTCCGCGCGCTGGTGGAGGGCGGCTACAACGTGGTGGCGGTCGTCACGATGCCCGACAAGCCCGCAGGGCGGGGGCATCAGGTGCAGTACTCTGCCGTGAAGCAATATGCCCTGTCAGTAGGGCTGCCCGTGTTGCAACCCGAGCGGTTGAAAGACCCTGCCTTCTTGAACGAACTACGCAGTTATCGTGCTGACATACAGATAGTTGTCGCCTTCCGCATGTTGCCCGAAGTGGTATGGGCTATGCCCCGATTGGGCACCTTCAACCTCCACGCGGCACTCCTGCCGCAGTACCGTGGCGCAGCCCCCATCAACTGGGCGGTGATGAACGGCGACCACGAGACGGGAGCCACCACATTCATGCTCCGACATGACATTGACACGGGCGACATGCTCCTGCAGGAACGCCTGCCCATCGGCGACAACGAGGACGTAGGGTCCGTGCACGACCGCCTGATGGTAATGGGAGCCCGATTAGTGCTCCGTACTATGGATTTGATACTCGACTGCGAGGCATCGGGCAAGCCCCTGCCATTGGTGCCGCAGCCCGATCTGCCCGACTTGCGACCCGCCCCAAAGATATTCAAGGACACCTGCCGAATCGATTTCTGCCAGACCGCAGAGCATATTCGCAACCACGTGCGCGGACTCAGTCCCTACCCCGCAGCATGGATAGGTGCTCCCTTGCCCTCGCACCCATTGGCGGCGATGTTGGAGGGGGCGAAAGTATATAAGGTGGCACCCACATGCTTTGCCGAGCAGAAGGGGCACATCATCTTCCCCTGTGCCGACGGGTATATTGACATTCTGGAACTCCAACTGCCAGGCAAGAAGCGCATGACCGCGCAAGCCCTACTCAACGGACTACGACTATGACCATAGCACTTTTTGGCAACACCATGCGCTCGGAGACGCAGAGCGAGGTGGCACATATCATTGAGTTTCTGCAACTTAGGGGGATAGACATCGCCCTCTCACAGGAACTGCGTCAGGAGTCGGACATGCGGAGGTTTCCGCTGGTGGACGACTACACCCTGCATACGGGCGAACCCATCGACTTTGCCCTGTCGGTGGGCGGTGACGGCACTTTCCTCACCACCGCAGCCACTATCGGGCACCTCAACATACCCATCTTGGGCATCAACTGCGGGCACCTCGGGTTCCTGGCAGAAGTGCAGACGGCTAATGTGGACGCCATTCTCGACCAACTGATTCATAATCAATACACTATCGAGCAGCGCAGCATGCTGGAAGTCACGTGCAGCGCAGGGGGGTATATTGCTTCGCCATACGCCCTCAACGAGGTGGCGGTGCTCAAACAGGGGCTGAGCAGCATGATTTCCGTAGAGACCTACCTCAACGGCGAACTGCTGCACACCTACAAGGCGGACGGCATGCTGATGGCTACGCCCACAGGCTCCACAGCCTACAACCTGAGTGTGGGAGGTCCCCTCATGGACCCGCACACCCATGCCATTATCCTTGCGCCCGTGGCAACGCACAGCCTGAATGTGCGCCCGCTGGTGGTGCCCGACGACAGCAAGATAGACCTGCACATCAGCAGCCGCAATGCCAACTACATGGTGAGCATTGACGGGCGGAGTCAGGTGTTCAGCGACGCGGTCAGCCTGCACGTGGAGCGTTCACAGCGCACCATCAAGTTGGTGCAAGTGGGAGAGTGCGGCTTCATGCAGTCGCTGAAAGACAAACTTTGTTGGGGGAAATAATAAGCAAATGGTTGATTATATTGCACTTATAGACAAGTACTACGCCTCCAACCCCGACCTGCGGCATGTGTTGGTCACTCACTCCATGCAGGTGCGTGACCGTGTTCTGCGTATCGTGGACGCCCACCCCGAATGGGTAAAACAAGGGCTGGTGGACAGGCGTTTTGTGGAGGAGGCATCGATGTTGCACGACATTGGCATCATCTTTTGCAATGCCCCGAAGATATTCTGCACAGGCCCTCACCAGTATATCGAGCATGGTTATCTGGGTGCCGAACTGCTGCGGCGTGAGGGCTTGCCCCGTCATGCGGATGTGGCGGAGAGGCATACTGGCAGTGGTATCACCATCGACCAAATCATACGCGAGGACCTCCCGTTGCCCGTCAAAGACTACTGCCCGCGCACCTTGGAGGAGAAGATTATCTGTTACTCCGACCGCTTCTACTCGAAGACTCATCTTGGCAAAGAACTGACGGTGAGCAAGATACGTAAAAGTCTTTGGAAATACGGGCATGATGCCATTATGCGCTGGGAGGCGATGGTTGCCCTGATGGGAGAAGATTTGTCCACAACTCCGGTTGCAGAACAGGTGGAGTAGGGGATTTCTGCCAATGTGGGTGGAAAAAACGGAAACTATTGCATAAATGGTAAAAAAGTTGTACCTTTGCGGCGAATATGACGCGATTAAGTGTAAATATCAATAAGGTGGCAACGTTGCGTAATGCGCGTGGCGGAAACCTGCCCGATGTGGAAAAGTTCGCTGTTGATTGTGAGCGTTTCGGCGCACATGGTATTACAGTGCATCCTCGTCCGGATGAACGGCACATTCGCCGTTCCGATGTCTTTGCACTCAAGCAATTAGTGACTACGGAGTTCAATATCGAGGGTAATCCGGAGTCTGCTTTTATGGACCTCGTTACGGAGATTCGTCCTACGCAGGCGACTTTGGTGCCGGATGCTATTAGCCAACTCACCAGCAATCATGGCTGGGATACACGTGCGAACCTCAGCAAATTGACTGATATTGTTCGTCGCTTAAAGGAATCGGGTATTCGTGTGTCGATATTTGTGGATGCAGACCCTGAGATGGTGGAGTATGCCAAGAAGACAGGGGCGGACCGAGTGGAACTTTACACGGGTCCGTATGCAGAACTCTATGATTCCAATCCCGAAGCGGCATTGGCAATGTATCGTCCTGCTGCGGAAAAAGCACATGAGTTGGGGTTGGGGCTTAATGCAGGGCATGATTTGAATCTCCGAAACCTGCGTGCTTTCGTACAGGCTTTCCCGTGGGTTGATGAGGTTAGTATCGGACATGCACTCATCTCTGATGCACTTTATTTAGGAATAGAAGAAACAATTAAACAATACAGATATGCTCTTTCAAATTGATACAATGGTGATTGCTGCACAAGATGCAGCAGCGGTTCCGCAGGCACAAGAGTCCATCAACTGGCTCACGATGGCTACCTATGGCGGGTGGATTATGATTGTGCTGGCGTTGATGTTGGCATTTGCCATCTATCTGTTTATTGAGCGTTTGGTGGTGCTGCATAGTGCCACGAAAGAAGACAAATCGTTTATGGACCGTATTCGCGATTATATCAAAGAAGGAAAGATTGATTCCGCTGTCAAACTCTGCAAAAAAGAGGACACTCCTTCCGCGAGAATGATAGAGAAAGGAGTTTCGCGTATCGGTCGCCCGATGCAGGATGTGCAAGTGGCTATTGAAAATGTGGGCAACCTGGAGGTTAGCAAGTTGGAAAAAGGGCTTGTGCTGATGGCTACTATCGCCGCAGGGGCTCCGATGCTCGGTTTCTTGGGTACGGTACTCGGTATGGTGCAGACTTTCTACAATATGGCGCAAGATGCAGGCGGAGTAATTGAGATTTCCACACTTTCATCGGGTATGTATCAAGCGATGGTTACCACGGTGGGCGGTCTTATAGTCGGTATTCTGGCAATGTTTGCTTACAACTTGCTGGTATCGCGTATCGACCGCGTAGTGCGTCAGTTGGAGTCGCGTACCATGGAGTTTATGGACTTGTTGAACGAACCCGCATAATCCGCTTATGGCATTAAAGCGTAGAAATAAGGTGGAGGCGACATTTGCAATGTCGTCAATGACAGACCTCATCTTTTTGCTCTTGCTGTTCTTTGTGATGGTGAGCACGATGTCGTCGCCCAATGATATTAAGATTAATCTACCTCAGTCGCGTGCCAAGACTGCCACCAAACAAGTGGTAGCAAAGGTCAGTATTGATAATCTGGGCAATTATTTTGTGGCGATAGGACGTCAGAAACCGATTGCGATAGACCCTGAGAACCTCGAGGCTTATCTTTGTACCATTCAACAACAGGACAGTACTATGTGTATCGCATTGCATGCAGACCAAGATATTCCTTACCGCGATGTAGTGAATGTGTTGGATATCGCCAACCAGCACAAGATGAAAATCGTTATCGCTACCAAGAAGTGACCTCAATAAAACCTCATATCGAAGCCGCAATAGGAACGGTAGTCGCTATGGCACTATTGTTCTTATTGATGTTCTATTTGCAGATTAGTGCGCCGATTCAGGAAGAGGAAGAAGGGATTGAAATCACTTTCGGCAATGCCGATGACGGAGGTGGCAAACCCGATTTTGCTCCTATTGAGCCGCAACCGATGGCGGAGCATAATCCTGCTTCCTCCAAACCCGCGCGCCCATCGGACAACGATTTGATGGTGCAAGAGGATGAGAATACGTTAGCACTGGCCAAGCAGCGCGAGGAGGATGCCAAGCGGCATGCTGAGGAGCAGGAACTCATTCGCCAACGGCGCGAAGCAGAAGCAAGAGCCGAGGCGGAACGATTGGCAAAAGAGCAAGCCTTGGCTGAGAAACGTGCCCGTGAACAAGAGGCTATTGCCAAAGCACAGCAGGCTATGGCGGGCTTTGGCAATACCAATTCCGCCGTCGGAGCCAATGGGGACAATGCTGTCACCACCGAGTCTTCGGGCGTTAAAGGGAACCCCGTGGGGAAAGGATTCGGCTCCATGAATAGTAACACATGGACACTCAAAGGACGTGATTGCAAGGCATTGCCTAAGCCTTCTTCCAATTTCAACCAGCAGGGGCGTGTGGTAGTGAATATCGTGGTGAATGAAGCGGGTAATGTGATTTCTGCCAGCATTGGTGACGGTACTACCATTTCTGACCGTCCTACCCAACAATTAGCATTGGACGCTGCGCGTAAAGCGCAGTTTTCGAAAGGGGATACGCCTCAACGAGGCAATATAATTTATACATTTAGAATCAATTAAATGCTCAGATTATGAACTACATCTTCTTGGACAATGGTTTCGAAGAGATAGAGGCCATCACTACCATTGATTTGTTGCGTCGTGCAGACATCCCGTTGACCACCGTGTCGGTGTCGGGTATAGAATCCGTGTTGGGGGTACACAACATCGCCGTAAAGGCAGATGCACTTTTTGCAGATGTGGATTTCTCGGATGCCGAGATGTTGATTCTCCCCGGTGGTGCTACGCAGTTAGGCAAACGCTCCGACCTCTGCGAACTATTGGTACAGCACAATGCTGCAGGCAAACTGATTGCAGCCATTTGTGCAGCACCCTCAGTGCTTGGACAGTTGGGCTTGTTGCACGGCAAACAGGCCACTTGCTATCCGGGTTTTGAGTCGTACTTGGGGGAAAGTTATGTGGGAGGATTGGTAGTGGAGTCGAAGAATATCATTACAGCGAAAGGTCCCGGTTTGAGCAGCGATTTTGCATTCTGCATTATCGAGAAACTAAAGGGTAGTGATGTGGCAGATCAAGTGTATGATGCAGCACAATATTAAGGGTGCAGATTCTTAGTGGAAACGAGTATTTGAAACAACAATATATAATAAGGTATAGAAAAAATAAACAAGACAAATTTTATAACGAATAGTTTTATTAGTTCCGAAAAAGATGAAATCAAAAATCTTTACTCTCTCTCTTTGTCTCATTAGTGCGTTGGCAATAAACGCGCAGGAGGTTAACAAGGCTACAGTTCAAAATCAGGCAACGGCTGCACAGAAAGCGAAAGACGATCTCAAGAAAGTGGATACCGGCGAGAAGGCATGGAAGTTCACAGGTGTTGTCGGGCTCAATGCCGCTGCTACAGGGCTTTTTGATTGGGCTGCCGGTGGTAATAATAATGTGAATGCCGTGGCTTCTTCCAAGTTGCGCCTGCTTTATCATCAAAACTCGGTGGCATGGGATACCAATCTTGACCTCGAATATGGTCTTTCGTGGATAGACCAGGATTTCGATAAACTGCAAAAATCAAGCGACCGAATCAATTTTACCACAAAGTTCGGTTGGGAATTTGAGAAATCATGGTATCTGACAATATTGGGCGGTTTCCAAAGTCAGTTTGACCTTGGTCGCAATTACAATGGTACTGCGGATTTTGACCCTATTATTTCCAAGTTTCTTGCACCTTCCTATACTGACATCTCTGTCGGTATTGACTGGAAACCCAATGATATTTTTACAGTGTATCTTTCACCGGTTGCCGGGCGTTTGACTACGGCGTATGTGAGCCAAGCATTGCGCGACAAGTATGAGAATTTTGAGGGTACTGCTGTTTATCCCATTGACGAGGAGCAATTAGCCAAGTATGGTGCCACAGGATTGGAATATACGCTCAAGGATAAGTATTCCGTTTGGAAATATACTGTGGATGAGACCACCAATGAGGTTACCAAAAGTTATGCAAGCAATATCCGTTGCGAGTTGGGTCTGTCGCTCAAAGGAGGTATCAACTACACCTACAAAGACTTGAAAATCATTACGACATTAGGCCTTTATACTCCGTATGCATGGAACAAAACCAAGATTTACACCGATAATGCTACAGGTGTGATGTATGCCGATAAAGGACAAGCAGGATTGGATTTCTCTGATTCCGAGAAGTTTACGTATAACGGTTATCAAGACAACAACCGTCGTTTCGGTAATTTTGATGTGGATTGGGATACTTCCATTTCCTATCAATTCCTCAAGTGCTTACAGGTGTCTGTCACGACATCGTTGAAGTACTACAACGGAGTGAAAATCGAGAAGTTTGACAAAGAAGGTCTTTCTTTGGGTTCGGCGGAACGCGTCCAATTTAAGGGCGTTATCGGTGTAGGCATCGGATATTCGTTCTAACAACCCGCGACAGACCCGCGATAGACCCGCGACACACACATTGGACGGATTTTGAATGGTATGATAGAATCGATGGTGACTTTGGAACAAAACCTGTGTGAGTTGTTGAGCCGCTATGAGACTCAGCAACAGCAGATTGCTATGCTCCAAGATGAAAATCGACACCAACGTGAAGAAATAGTGCGTACTCATGCCGATTTAGCCAAGATTCGAGCCGACTACACCAGTTTGCGTACTGCCTATGCATTGGTGTCTGATGAAGCACAGGAAGCGGACAAAGAGCGTGCGAAACAGCAAATCAACAATATCATTGCCAAGATAGATCGCGCCATTGAAGTGCTGAAAAAATGAGCGAGCCATATATTCAGCATATTACCCTTCAGTTGGATGCCCACCACATCTCGCTCAATGTGCCTTCTGACAAAGAATATCTTTATCGGCGGGCGGCGGAGATGCTCAATGAACGGTATCGCAACTATCTGCGCAAGATGCCCACAAAATCGGCAGAGCAAGTATGGGTGTATGTGGCATTGGATATGGCTGTGAACCTGCATGCCAATGCAAGCGCGAACAGCCTGCAACCGATAGAAGAAAAAATAAATGAACTCAATCAATTGATATTGAAAGAGTTGAGTAAACAATAATATCAACAAAAACAACAAGAATTTATTTATGCCAGTTTGGATTATCATTCTGATAGCACTTGTGTCAATGGGATTGGGAGCCCTTGTGTGTTTCCTGATTTTCCGTTACCATAGTGCCGGAATCCTCCACAAGGCGGAGGAAGAAGCCGAAGTAATCAAGAAGAACAAAATTATTGAGGCGAAAGAGAAATTTATTGCGCTTAAGTTGGAACATGAGAACCAAGTTCGTCAAGCAGAGCAAAAGCAGCAACAACAAGAGCAACGTCTTCAGCAGCGCGAACAGCAACTTAATCAGCGTCAAGGCGAAGTGCAACGTGCACAAAACGAACTGAATCAGAACAAACGTAATTTTGAGCAGCAACTTGAGCAACAGCAGAAAGCCATTGAGTTCAAGACGCAAGAAGTGGAGCGTATGCAACATCAGGCAGAGGTGCAGTTGGAGCAAATATCAGGGCTCTCGGCAGAGGAAGCCAAAAAGCAATTGGTTGAGGCTCTGCGCGATGAGGCGAAAACAGCCGCGATGGCGTATGTGAATGAGACAATGGATGAGGCTCGTCTCACGGCAAACAAAGAGGCCAAGAAAATTATCATTCAATCCATCCAACGTATTGCATCCGAGACCACAGTAGAGAATGCTGTTACTGTGTTTCATATTGATAATGATGAAGTTAAGGGACGCATCATTGGCCGAGAGGGACGTAATATCCGCGCTTTGGAGGCA
This sequence comes from uncultured Bacteroidales bacterium, assembly GCA_934667275.1. Taxonomy (GTDB): domain Bacteria; phylum Bacteroidota; class Bacteroidia; order Bacteroidales; family Paludibacteraceae; genus Colicola. The sequence continues at coordinate 69,770 of CAKULK010000011.1, forward strand.
GCCACGGGTGTTGAAATTGTGGTGGATGACACTCCCGAGGCTATCACATTGTCGGCTTTCGATCCCGTGCGCCGCGAGATAGCACGTTTGTCGCTCCATCAATTGGTTCAGGACGGACGTATTCACCCTGCGCGTATTGAAGAGGTGGTGGCTAAAGTTACCAAACAAGTGGAAGACGAGATTATTGAGACCGGTAAACGTACCACGATTGACCTCGGTATTCACGGTTTGCACCCCGAGTTGGTGCGCTTGATAGGCAAAATGAAGTACCGCAGCAGTTATGGTCAGAACTTGCTGATGCACTCGCGCGAGACGGCAAATCTATGTGCGGCTATGGCGGCAGAGTTGGGTTTGAATGTCAAAAAAGCACGTCGTGCCGGTTTGCTGCATGATATCGGAAAGGTGAGCGATGAGGACCTTGAGATGCCGCACGCACAACTGGGTATGAAACTTTGTGAGAAATATGGTGAGAAACCGGATATCTGCAATGCTGTTGGTGCTCACCACGATGAGATAGAGATGGAGAGTCTTATAGCACCAGTGGTACAAGCCTGCGATGCTATTTCAGGTGCACGTCCTGGTGCACGCCGCGAGATTGTAGAGGCATATACAAAGCGTTTGAATGATCTTGAGCAAATTGCACTATCTTATCCGGGTGTGACGAAGACTTTTGCCCTTCAGGCAGGTCGTGAGTTGCGTGTCATTGTTGGCGCTGATAAGATTAGTGACAAGGACACCGAATTGCTCTCGTTCGATTTGGCGAAAAAGATTCAAGATGAGATGACCTATCCCGGTCAAATCAAGATTACGGTCATTCGTGAGACACGTGCCATCTCTTATGCCAAGTAACTGAGTTTTTTAGTTATATATGCAACAAGGACTGCTTGACACTTTTGAGGTCAGGCAGTCTCTGTTTTTTATGAGCAATCTTTGAAAAAGTCTTTGTAGATGTGAATAAAAAATTGTACCTTTGCAAACAAATACCTTAATACAATGCGAAATTATACCATAGTCAAGCACTATGCCTGCTTGATTTTTGCTCTTGGCATTGCCGTGATAACGCAGGCAGAAAATGCTGTTTACCAAGATGTTAACTACATCATTGATGCCGATACACGTACGGCGGAAGTAGCAGAGAATCCCTATGCGAGCGGTGAATTGTTCATTCCAGCAGATATACCTGTCGGGCAGGAAACTTATCGAGTTACTTCTATTGGAGAAAATGCTTTTCGCGGTTGTAAATCGTTGAATGCTATTGTGTTGCCATCTTCGATAGAACGCGTGTATCGTTCTGCTTTCGATGGTACGGGGATTGTGCTTAATCGAGATTATTGGAGAGATGGTGCGCTGTATATTGATAGTTGTCTGATTGCTGTGGACAAGACGATTAAGCCAAAGTTTGTTGTCCAGGAAGGTACGCGTGTGATTGCGGCAGGTGCTTTCCAAGGTAATAAAGTTGTGACACGTGTTGATTTGCCTGCGTCGGTGCGCCGTATTGATTATGATACTTTTCGCGATTGCAAGAACTTGATGCGTGTCACTATTCCTCAGACTATCAGTGAGATAGGTGAAGATGCGTTCGTTAATTCGGGTATTTGGAATGAAGAACAGAAATGGCGTCGTGGCGCTCTGTTTATAGATGGTTGCCTGATTTCTGTGAGCAATCAGGCATCTCCGAACTTTGTTTTCAAGACTAAAGTTCCGACGCGGCTTATTGCGAGCGGCGCATTTGCCAACAATCAGACAATCAAATCGGTGGTGCTGCCCGAAGGTATTACGGAGATTCCTGCGGCTGCTTTCTATAAGTGCATAAATCTTGTGCGGGTCACCATTCCGTCTTCTGTCAAGAGGGTAGGGAACTTCGCTTTTTATGGTTGTTATGCGCTGCAAGAGGCCGTGCTACCTTCTGATTTACAATCTATTGGAGTAGGTGCTTTCTATGAATGCGACCAATTGGAGGGGCAGACATTGTCTTCGAAACTTACTATTATTCCGCGCGGGTGTTTTGGTTTTTGCCGTTCTATTGAGTTTCTTACATTGCCGGAGCATCTTTGCAAGATAGACGAGGCGGCTTTCGCCGGATGTTCTTCATTGCAGGATATTGTTCTGCCATCAACCCTTAAAGAGATAGGAAAACAGGCTTTTGCTGAATGTGTGAATTTTACAGAGATTGCTATTCCTGTGGGAGTATCCAGTTTGAGCGAGGGTGTCTTTTCTGGATGTACTCATTTGCGTAAGGTGACGCTTCCTGATGGTACGTATGCTGTTGGTGATGAAGCATTTATGGGATGTGTTGCATTGGAGAATATAAATATTCCTGTTTCCACTTTCCGAATAGGGAAACATGCTTTTCAAAATTGCCAACAATTGCGTAAAATATACCTTGTGGACCATATTCATTTGATAGAAGAGGGGGCGTTTCAAGAGTGTAAAATGTTGGAAGAGGTTGCATTGCCGGCAAATTTGAAGGTTCTGGAGAAAGGTGCTTTTGCACAGTGTATCAATTTGCATCAAATACGTTTCAATGAACACTTGCAAACCATTGAGGACGGCGCTTTCTATGAATGCCGCCAATTGAGAGAAATTACATTGCCTGATAGCGTTCAAACGATTGGTGAAGAAGCGTTTATGAATTGCAAGAATCTGCGCAAAGTCGTTTTGCCAGAGGGATTGAAAAAAATTGGCGCATCCGCTTTCAAAGACTGCGAAAGCCTGATTGTACCTTACTACCCTGCCTCTGCCATCGTTGGAAAAAACGCATTCAAAGGCTGTAAGAACAAATAACAAAACGGACTTGCTAATGTACATTAGCAAGTCCGTTTTGTTAAGTTACACAAGAAACTAAAATTCTGTTTGCTTGAAGTCTTTGGCATTATCTTTGGATGTTTGAGCAGTATGGTTGGTGTTGATATCGCCCCATGAGAGACCTTCGTAGTGTCCTGCGTAGTCCACTTCCTTCCACTGACGCACCAAGTCCACAATGACCTTGTTGGGATAGCATTGGAGTACATCGGCGAAGTCTTTCTCCTTGTTGGTTACGACAAGTACATCGCTGTTGGAACATACGGCATCCAAATTATCGCTGACAAAGTGCTGCAAGTGAGGTATCTTTGCCATGATAAAATCCTTGTTGGTACCCGTCAGTTCGCTGATTTTCACGTTCTTGTCATAGATACGTATCTCAAAGCCTTTACCGAGCAGACTTTCCACGACATCCACGATAGGCGAGCAACGCAAGTCATCGGTACCCGCCTTGAAGGATAAGCCGAGAATGCCCACTTTGCGGTGTCCTTGCGCCATAATCAGTTGCACGGCATTGCGTTTCTGTGCCTCATTGGAGGCATGGATACTCTCAATAACGGGCACATCAATATACATGTCGTGCGCCAACGTGCGGAGGGCTTTCATATCCTTGGGCAGACACGACCCGCCATAAGCAAAACCAGGTTTGAAATAGTAAGGACTGATATTCAGTTGCTTATCCTTGCAGAAGATCTCCATCACCTTGTGGCTGTCGATATTCAGTCCCTTGCAGATATTGCCCACCTCGTTGCCAAATACAATCTTCAGCGCATGGTAGGTATTGTTCACGTATTTCATCATCTCCGCCACGCGAATGTCCGTACAGATAAACTCGGCATCTATATCCTTGTAAATCTCACGGAATACCTGTTCGGCATACGGATTATCGGTGCCGACAAGCGTCAAAGGAGGATTAAAATAGTCTTTCACTGACGTACCTTCACGCAGAAACTCGGGATTGCTGACAATGGTAAAGTCTTTGTCGCGCTCTTTGCCCGACGCCTCGGCAATAATTTCGCCTACTTTTTCATTTGTACCGGGCAGCACCGTGGAGCGGATAGCCACGATATGGAAGGTCGTCTTGTGTTTTAGGGCTTCGCCTATCTGCTTTGCCACGGCGTAGATGTAGTTCAGATTGAGATGCCCCTCTTTGCTTGAGGGGGTACCTACAACGATAAACGATACATCGGTGTTCTGCACAGCCTCATTGACATCGGTGGTAGCCGTCATGCGCCCTGCATTGTGTGCTTCCTGACAGAGTTCGGCAATGCCCTCCTCGATAATAGTAGGTTTGCCCTCTTGCATAAGACGCACTTTGTTCTCATTGACATCCACGCCGATAACATGATGCCCCAACTTCGCCAAGCACGCTGCGCCCACACAGCCGACATATCCCAAACCGAAAATACTTATATTCATAAAATGATAGAAAAATAGAATGATAGAAAAATAGAATTAATCTACAGGATTTTTACCTGCATTACGTTTATTTAAAGTTGCAACACTTGAAACTAAAATTTTGCACAATTCCACTAACTCATTATTTAACGATTCGTACTCCTCTTTGGTTATATATTCTGTTTTGCAAAGCAATTCAAGCCAAAAGCCCGTTTCATTTGCTTCTTTTAGTGCAATACGTAATTTGTGGATCATATCCACATTGCTCTCGGCATAATGTGCCTCTCGTTGTAGTGCTCTGATGGCCGTACCAGAACGCAGTATTTGCTTTGACATATTGAATTCGTGTCTCTGCTCATTCAAATACTTATTCAAATTCACTATACGTACTGCAAAAGACATAAACTTTTCTCGCATTTCTAACTGCCTTGCCGTCATATCTTTATAATTCAAATTCTGTTTTTTATCTATATAGAGTACGAATGCAAATTTTGCATTTGTACTACAATTGCCTTTTCACACTAATCACAAAGTTATGTTCCGTATAGGAACGTGCAAAAAATGCACGTTGCATTCTACTGACAATAATGTGTATTTCTATTCTTAATGATGTTACACTTTTTTTACTCACCACAACCCATATAAAAACGCATATACCCTATCCATTCTTGGTATGTGCAAATTTTGCACACACCAAGGATTTTTTTATTTTCCATTTGTCTTGTTCTTTACGCCTTCTATCAATGAAAGCATATAGGCATTGATGTCGATGAAGGTGGCGTTGATATGATTGCGCAGTTGCTGCTGTTTCTCCTCTGCGGTCTGTATGTCAACTGATAGTATATCGTGTAGCCAGTCGGCAATAAGTTGCGTCTTTTGATTTTGGAGTTGGGCGACCTTGGCGGCGGCAGCATTGGCAGGCATATCGTAGCGAATACCGAGATAGTAAGCGGGTACACCCAACAGAGCCGCCTCGCGTGCCATACTATCGCCGGACGAAATAAGACCTGCACTATAATATATTAGGGAGTGGATGTCTTTGACGGGTTCCTGCAAGAGTATCCAGTCTGCAGGGTATTCCATACGGCGGTGCTTCTCTTCGAGAGAGAGCAACACTTTCAGTTCGGGGTGCAGAGCCTGCATCTTCTGTATCTCGGGTACTATACTTAAAATGGCTCCTGATTTTTGCTCTGCATAGTTTAATGTTCCCACAGATACTTCTCGCAAAAATAAATAATTATGCGCTTCTATAGCATACTCTCGTAGGCTCCTAACATCTGGGATAAA
>CAKULK010000012.1 GCA_934667275.1 uncultured Bacteroidales bacterium
ACAAGAGAGAACCCATGCTACTTATAAAACATATTCCTTTGAACCACTACTTTTGCACTTCCAAGTTGAACTTGCCGCCTGCTTAGTTTGTTCTGCAAATCTATCACGATTGACAACAATTTGCTTATTACATATGCAGAAAAAGCGTTAGGTATTGAGAATGCAGAACAATATATACGGAGGCTGCAAGCTCTCAAAGTTATCCGCTATGCTGCCTACAAATCACAATATATTCTCTTTGAAGGAACTGATATAGATATTGAGGCAGAACTTTATCATGCTAGTTCTGTTGTGCCTCGCCCAGTCTTGACAGTAGAGAATATCTCAGAATACATGCATCAAAAAGCCATATTAGCATTGGCTTCGTACTATAAAACTGGAACTCCGCGTTACTTCCAGCTCCATATCTCTAACACACCTATTGTACTTGACCCCAAAGACGATACCGATGGCTATATCAATCTGATATTCCCCACAGGCATCTCTTTGAACGATGTGAAGCAGGCTTCTAACGGAAATGGAAAAGCTATACTCTATGCATATTTCCGCAATACAGAGGACATAATCAAGCATCTCTATGAGATTAAGAAACTCAAATATCTTTTGGAAAAAGTAGTGTTTGATGATCGCGTAGCAGCCAACGAGGTGGAGAATATCCTCAACTATGAGACCGAGCAACTCAACTCTGCGCTCAACGATACGCTCTTTGACCAAAAATCTGTCGTATGGATTTATGACGCAAAGCAGGTTGAGATCAAGAGCCAGCGCGACCTCAACCATCGCCTCTCGCTCATTTGTGACGAGGTATATGCATCTACACCTATCCTTCGTAACGAATTATTCAACCGCCACAAGGTCAACTCCGTTATTTCTGCTGCACGCGTCAACCTCCTGCAGGCAATTCTCGATAACTGCGACAAGGAGGATCTTGGGTTTGAAAAAAATGCCTTCCCGCCCGAAAAGACCATCTATTACACATTACTCAAAGAAACTGGTATGCATCGCAGGGGCGACGATGGCTGCTACTTCCTATGCGAGCCCCAAAACGACAATGTGCGTGCCCTTTGGAACGCTTGTTGTGAATTCATGAACGGTAGCATTGAGAAACCGCGCAAACTATCGGAACTTATTGCCACACTCAAAACCGCTCCCTTCAAACTCAAACAAGGTGTCATCGAGTATTGGCTTCCTATTTTCCTCTATATCAAGCAGCAGGACTTTGCTCTCTATGAGAACGGTCACTTCGTACTCAACATCAACAAAGAGGTTTTTGAGATTCTCCAAAAACATCCGGGTGATTTCAGCATTAAGTGCTACGATGTATCGGGCGTCAAGGTAGACTTCTTCAATAAGTATCGTCAGTTCTTCCATAAGGACGGCGATATTCAAATACAGAGGGGAAGCCTCATCGGTATTGCCAAGCCGTTCTTCCAGTATATCCGTGGGTTGAATGACTATGCCAAGGCAACCTATAAGTTCGACTCGCCTTTCACGGCTAAGTTCCGTGACGTACTCATGAATGCTACCGACCCGCAAAAGACTTTCCTTGAAGATCTCCCTATAGCATTCGGTTATAAAGACCTCAATAAAGAGGAATTCTTAGACCAGTATCTGGTACTTATCAAGCAATCATGTCAGGAACTAAACAACTGCTATTATAACTTTATATGCCGTATAGAGAAAGCGGTTGTAAATCACCTTGGTTTACCGTCCGATTATGAAGAGTACAAGCCTCTGTTAAATGCTCGTTACAAGAGTATAAACAAAGATATTCTGACTGCTAAAACCAAGTCATTTCTCGATCGTCTGCTGGCTCTTTCTGAAAATAAGACCGAGTTCTACGCAAAGATTGGTCTTGTCATTTTTGACCGTCGTGTAGAGAATATCAAGGATGCTGAGGAGGCTCTATTCATCAAGAACATGTTGCACCTATTTAGCGAGTTGGAACACTTTACCGAACTTTCGGATGCAGCCATCTCCTCAACTGATGAAGCATATAATATAGACTTTGTTTCAACAACAGGCACCAGCGTAGCCAAGAAGACCTTCCGTCTCCCTGACTCCAAGAAGGCTGATGCCCAAGCCGTAGCCGACAAACTCGCCACACTCCTCTCTGGTGACAACGAAATGGATGTGTGCATACTTTTGAAACTCTTAAACGATAGAATAAACTAATGAAAGTTCGTCACGTATTAGGTATATCAGGTGGTAAGGATAGCGCAGCACTTGCTATCTATATGAAGAATAAATACCCTCATCTAAAGGTGGAGTATTACAACTCCGATACCGGTTGCGAGTTGGCAGAGACCGACCTTCTCATCAATCGTCTGGAAACCTATCTAGGTGGTATCAAACGACTTCGTGCCGCAGAAGGAAGCCCAGAGCCAACTCCCTTTGAACATTTCTTGAAGGCTGCAGGAAATTTTCTGCCCTCTCCTCAGCAACGTTGGTGTACTCAAAAGATGAAACTTCAGGAGATGGAGAAGTTTGTTGGTGATATCCCGACGATATCGTATGTTGGTATTCGTGGCGATGAGGATCGAGAGGGCTATGTGTCTACAAAACCGAACATTCAATCCATCTTCCCATTCCGAAAAAACATCTGGAGTGTAGATGTCATCAATCGTGTTCTAGGAAATGCTAATTTACCAAAGCTGATTGAGAAATACCGTGAATTCACTCCAGCATCTCAATTGGATGCTGTATTGAAGATTGTCGAAGTTTCCATTACTAAAGAGTTCTTTTATGGTAAGAAAGCCAATGCCTTATTGGACTTCGACACAAAACTATTCAACAAGGTGGTATTTGAATGTCTCAAAGGGACGGACTGCCCTGTAGGTATGCTTGATGAGTTCCCACTGATTGATAATGATGACGTGCTTGTTAAGGCCGACATCTTCCGTATTCTGGAGGATAGCGGTGTCGGTATTCCTGCATACTACGACCCGATTCCTTTTGAGGTAGATGGTCATAAGGGGACATATAATCGTAGTCGATCTGGTTGCTACTTCTGCTTCTTCCAACAAAAACTCGAATGGGTTTGGCTCTATGAACAGCATCCTGACCTTTATGCCAAGGCCATGGAATTTGAAAAGGATGGTTACACATGGAACCAAAACGAGAGTCTTGCTGACCTAATAAAGCCGGAACGTATCCGCCAAATTAAATTAGATGCTGCAAAAAAACAAGAAGCCAAACGTGCCCAAGGTGCCAGCTGCCGCCTCATTGACTCCCTAGGTAGCGATGACGATAACGATGCCTTCTGCGCAAGTTGTTTCCTTTAATAATACTGCAATATGTTAAAGTCTGATATGGAATGGCCAGAAAGTGGGCGATATTCGTCCGACTCAGATTGGAAGCCAATAGGTTTCTTCTCCGAGGGGCTATGTAATTCCACGCAGTTTGATTTGCTGCTTGGATTCTTTGCTTCGTCTGCAATCTCTGTGCTCTCGTCGGGCTTTGCCGCATTCCTATATAATGGAGGTAAGATGCGTCTTATCATCAATGACATTTTATCTGAGGAAGATAAGGATGCAATCAATACCGGTTTTTCGACCAAAGAGATTTCTGCGTTTGACCTTTCGAATCTGTCTGCTCTCCAGAAAACCTTATCAGAGCGAGATCAGCATTTCTTTGAATGTTTAGCTTGGCTCATCCGTAACAATCGTATCGAGATTAAAGTCATTGCACCTAAAAACTCTATTGGAATCTCTCATACGAAATGCGGGCTATTCTCCGATGGGCTAAACAAAGTTGCATTTGATGGTTCTTGTAATTTCTCAAAAACTGCACTCATAGATAATTTGGAGAGTATATCTGCATATTGCGAATGGGATAGTCCTAAAGACAAAGCTCGTGTAGCTGATATTGAGGCAACTTTCAATAAGACCTTTTCTGGTGCCAATGAAGATGTTATTTATATATCACCGGATAGTATTAAGACGCAGATTTGTGACAAGTTTCCTGATAAAGAACTCCCTCAACTGCTGAAAGATGAAAAGGAACTGCTCTCCCACGCTCACACTGGAGCACTTCCAGAAACCATCCATAGAATTTTGGATAAGGCATTCAAAAAAGTTGAAGATATTATCCATAAGAAGGAAGAAGATGATGATGCCTTGTTGATAGCTCAGGATGAGCCACATTTCCCATACCCATCCCCTAAGGACTATCAAGTTTTGGCATATAATCGTTGGAAACGTACACAACAGGGGTTGTTTGCGATGGCGACCGGTACAGGTAAAACAATCACCTCACTAAATTGCTTATTGGAGATATACAAACACTTTGGCTACTACAAGGCGCTTATTCTTGTACCAACCATTGCGCTCGTAGAGCAATGGGAAAGAGAGTGCGCAAAGTTTAACTTTAAGAACATTTATAAAGTAAGTTCTAAAAATGCGGGCTGGCAACATAATGTTTCCAACATTAAAATGATGGAATTGACTGCTCCTAAGGACGAACCTTTATCATACATTATTATATCTACATATGCTTCTTATGGCCGTTCTACAGTATTTCAAGACCTTAACGGGTTTCCTAAAAACAAACTGCTTCTGATTGCAGACGAGGCACACAATATGGGTAGTGGAACTCTTCGCAAAAAATTAGATTTAATACCCTACAAACGTCGCATTGGTTTGTCGGCAACTCCTGAACGTCAGTACGATGATGCTGGTAATGAAGCCTTACGAGAGTTCTTTGGCTGTCCTGATGAATATACCTTTTCCTACACTATGCAGGCCGCAATAGAAGAAGATCCTCCTGCATTGTGTGGATACTATTATTATCCTCATATTGTACATTTGACAGACCTTGAAATGCTGGAGTATATTGATATTTCCAAGAAGATTGTCAAACTTATGAATTTTGACGACCCAGAAAGTGAGGAGATATTAAAACGTCTGTTACTCAATCGTAAGCGGATCATTCATAAAGCAGCTAACAAAAAAGAAGTTTTCAAACAAATTATTGAAGAACGATTAAACGAGTGTGGCAATCTTAAGTACTCGCTGATATATGTGCCGGAAGGATTAAAACCAAATAAGAGAAAGGTGGATATATATGATGAGGATGAGGATGTTTTTGAGACGAAAGAAGAGGTTGTTATTGATACAGAAGACGAACATCTAATTGATGAATATACAGCAATAGTACGAGACACCAACTCACGTGTTACCGTTCGACAGTTTACGTCTGAATCAAAGGAACGTGAAACAATATTGAATGATTACGCTGCAGGTCGAATCGATGTGCTTACATCAATGAAGTGCTTAGATGAAGGTGTAGATGTACCACGTAGTGAATTTGCAGTTTTTTGTTCAAGTACAGGAAATCCTCGTCAGTTTATCCAGCGCCGAGGTCGTGTACTTCGTCTACATAAAGATAAAAAGTTTGCAGTTATTCACGATTTGATAGTTGTTCCTGATTATATTAGTGAAGAAACATTTCAGTTAGAAAAGAACCTCGTTCTTAACGAACTAAAACGAGTACGCGAGTTTGCACTTCTTTCTAAAAATGCAAATGAATCAATCAATATACTCAATCCATATTTACAAAAATACGAAATATCAATTTTTAATTCATAAATATCATGGCTAAACAATTAACTAATGCAGACCGTCTGTTGAAGTCTGTATTGGCCGACGCGAAACTCGTTGAGTATGGTGGGTACAATCCTGATGACTATGCGAGTGTTGATGACGCCCTTATCTCTGAAAACTTTTGTGTCCAAGCAGTTGCAAAAATTATTTACGATAAGGAGCAGAAACAATCTGACAAGGAAATTTATAATGATGTGAATAACTTCTTAAAGAGCAATATATGATTTTAAAAGAGATAGAAATCCATAATTTTCGGAGTTATTATGGTCATGATAACACCTTCAAGTTATCTCCTGGACTTACACTAATCCTTGGTGATAATGGTGATGGTAAAACCACATTCCTTGAAGCATTGGAATGGTTGTTCTATACTGCTTCTGAGGACAAAACAGAATCTAACGTTTCAGAAAAACGCAAAAGTGAGATGGATACAGACGAGTCTGATGTCTGCTCTGTCTCAATTAAATTTGATCATGATGGAGAGAAGGAGTTGATTAAGAGTTTTCATTTTAAAAAACTCCCAAGTGGTGGATATACTACTTATGATTACAAGTTTGTGGGTATAGAAACCGTTGCTTCTGAACGTATACCTCAGAACGGTAAACGTCTCCTTGAACGTTGTTTTGATACTGTTATCCGCAAATATTGTCTTTTCAAAGGAGAGTCCGAACTGAACATTTTTAATGGTGAGGCAGCTATCAATTCTTTGGTTGACACGTTTTCGGACGTCCGGAAATTTAAGGAATATGTTGATTTGACAACTGATTTTGAGGCAAAATCACAATCGGTTGTAGAAAAAGAAATGACTCATGACCGTAAAGCGGCTCGTCGTGCAAAAGAATTAGAAAGCGAATTACGAAAGGTAAAAGATAGTATCCGAGATGCTCAGTCTGACCTTAAAACTCAAACTCAAGCCATTCAAGATTTTACAACGCGTTTGGAAGTCCTCGAACGCAACCAAGGTGCCTGTGAGCAATATCAGGATATCAAGAAACGAATTGAGAGCAAAAAAGCGGAAATACTTCGCACAAAGGTCTATATAGACGTTGACTATAACGCAAGTTTGTTGGATGACTATTGGATTCTGCGTTCTTTTGCTCCCATTCTAGATCAATACACAGAAAAAGTTTCTAAGTTAAGCAGAGAAAAACGCAAATTAGAACGTCAAGATATTGAGAGTCGTGCCAAAGCAGCTGCGACTCAAGATGTTGTTACGGAAATTCAACAACTGGCTAATGGTGTAGCTCCACTTCCTTGGCATCTCCCTGATAAAGATACAATGCAGGAGATGATTGACGAGGAGGTATGCAAGGTTTGTGGTCGTCCGGCTCCTAAAGGGTCAGATGCATACAACTTTATGGTGCAAAAACTACATACTTATTTGCACAAAGTAGAAGAAGAATCAAAAAAACGTTTAGCAAAACAAGAAGAAAAGCCACTCTTTACTAATGAATATATCGATGAATTGCATACTCGTTCTATTCAAATGAGCGGTGACAATGAGAAATGGATTCACCAAATTGCCACAGAAATAGCTGACCGTCTATCCTTTATACAAAAACGAAAAGCAGATTTAGAGAAGATAAAGAAAGAATTGCAAGAGGCGGAGGATGAGAAGACACGTTTGTTGGTTCAATCTCAGGACCTTACCGAAGATATACTTGAAATAAGTTTTTCCGACTTTAAAGGCTTTTCGGAGCAAAGAAATCGAGCAGAATTGAAAGTTCAAGAATTAACTCGTGATATAAATGACCTTGAGAAACGTAAAAAGGAAATTGAAGATGAGTACAATTCTCTAGATACCGAAAATACAAGTGTAAAACTTTATCAAAGAGTTCATACCGCCATGCTTAAAATCATGGAAGCATTTTCGCGTGCAAAAGAGCAGAATATTGTTGATTTTCTTAGTATGCTTGAAGAGAAAGCAAACCATTATATGGAGATTCTCAACCAAAACGATTTCCATGGTTTGATTAAGATAGTGCGTAAACTAAATGGTACAGCAGAAATTCGTCTTTTCAGCTCTAACGGTTCACCTATATTGAAGCCTGGTGGAGCACAGAAAACCACGATGTACATGTCCGTTCTTTTCGCGATTTCGAGTATTACCACACTTAAACGTGAAGAAGATTATCCATTGATTTTTGATGCTCCTACGTCCTCGTTTGGTGATATTAAAGAAAATGTTTTCTACAACATTATTGATAAGATAGATAAACAATGTATTATCGTCACTAAAGATTTACTTGTTATCGATCCGGTAACGGAGAAAGCTGTTCTAAATCAGGATAAAATCAACGAACTCACATGCTCTGTATATCGCATCCAAAAAGCAGAAGGATATGATGTACTAGACCTATCAACTATTCAAACTAAAATTAGCAAAATTAAGTAATTATGGATAGATTATTTGATGCTTGGGCAAGAAGAAACCCAGAGTGGGAGATACGATATGAGGATTCTGTTGTTAAAAACTTCTGCGAATATGGTAAAGGTAATACCAGTCTTCGTGATGCACGTGGCAAGTTGTTTGGTGCAGGCTATGAAATGTTTATTGTTGCATTTTTTATCGGTTTGTACTTTGATCAACGAAGACCACTTAACCCCGATAAATCAAAGGTAAAAGAATTTGGACAACAGATACAATATTGGGGCAATATTGATGTAAGGAATGGGCGTAAAGCTTACCCTAAATTAAGAGAATACATATTTGCAGCATTAGTAGCAAAAACAGATTTCGATTTTATTGCTCTTGATAAAGGAGATAAAACCATTCGCGAAGCTGTTGACGCGCTAATGACAACCATGGAAGAATATGGCAATTGGGGCTTTCATTTTATTGAAGACAAACTTATAGATAACCCTAATTATTTCTACAACGAAACCGCATTCATGGAATTGTTTTTGTCGTTTGCTGCAGTTGTGAATAATGAAGAAGATGATGAACTAGAATCTTTAGATGATGAACAAGTCGAAAAGGAGGTAGTTGCACCAACTACAAAAATTCGCACTCGATGGACTACGAAAGAGGTTAAGGAGTTAACAAACTTCTTCAAATCGGGAATGTCGATAGATCAGCTTGCTCAGTATTTCAATCACGACGAAAACAGTGTTATAGAACAACTTCAGAAACAGGGGCTTTTATAATGTCATGCCATTATAACCACGTAGATTGTGCCTATCCCCAAGACTGTCCGCGTCACGGGCATTGCTGTGCCTGTGTCGCCTATCACAAAGTTATGGGGACAAAATTACCAGCATGTCTCCATGAACTCAATTGGAATTGATTAAATTTGGAACTTAAGTCTGGCGTGGATTTTGCAAGGAACTCCTGAGGATTGCGCTCTCGTTAAGGGAGTTCCTTTTATGTATTATCATACATTACCATCTACTTAATGTCAGTTCGATATAAGATACTTATCGCGAATAGTTTTGTTGATAATTGACATGGGTTGTTGTTCTCTTGCATATTTGAATATGTTTGGCTTAATTTTTCGTGTATTTGTTTCCAAATCGCGGCACATCTTGCTCTATAAGAAAGATTTTGTTCGTTTTGTTTTATAGGGTTTCGCCATTTCGCATTCACGTTATGATAGGTAACTTATCCCATCCGTCCGAACAAGAATTGTTCCGTCCCCGTTGGGCAAGTTTCATAGATTCCGACAACGAGTTGGTCTTACTGACAGATAAAATAGGCTGGTCTTACTTTGTTCCTCTGTATTCGACAAAGGGCAGGAAAGTATTTCCTATCCGCTCTATGAGGGGGTATTTCCAGTTGAAATACTTGTAAATTTGAACGATGAAACATTCACGAAAGCGTGGGAGACGCTATTGATAAAATCCTTTCTTTGGTATTTGCATTTTTCGTACTATATACGCCGCACCTTCAGTAATGAGGGGGCGGCTTTTCTTTTGCGGGCTGTGATATAAATTTCTTTTTCGGGCTTGACTACCTCAATATATTCAATCCTGTTTATATATTGTAAGTGAGGGATGTACAATATCCCTCCATGTATTGTTATTAACTTCATAAATTCTAATCGTATGAAAAATGTATCCGATTCACTTCAAGCCCAATGGCAAGAGAACAAACAGCAACTGAACAATCTATTGGAGCAGCAAGAGCATATCTTTACCGACTTGCTCCGCTATTCGCAACAAGCAGAAACCACACAGAGCCACGATTTCTTTGTCAAAGACGATTATGTGCGTATTGTGGTCGAAATCAAAGCGAGAGAACTACTTGGAGAACTATGGCCAGGGAAATGGCACAGTATGCCAATGCTCGCCAACATGCTTACACCCATTGTCGGGTGGATAGTCTATCTGCTTATACGACGGGTCGGGGGCAGTAAGCATTACGAATGTACCGACTATGTTGCCGTTATCCAATACAAGATAATTGCAACCGAGTTGTATATCTTTGGTCATCAGTTCTGTGGACGGGTAGTTATTTCCCCATTGGTTTGGGTTTCCCGCTGCCCGCATTTTCTCTCTTGCCACAGCATATATCTGTTCCAACTGCGGCAAATCCGTTATTTCCGCTTTCCGTATTGTGTACATAGTCATATGTTTTTTGCAACTTCCTTTGCAAAGGTACTGCTTTTTACATAGATACACAAATAAAAAACAGAGTGCACTATCAAGCAGCACACTCTGTCTTTTTTATTCTCTTTGTATAGAGTTTACATCATTCCGCCCATACCGGGGTTGGGCATAGCGGCGGGAGCGGGATTCTCCTCTTTCTTGTCCACGATGACGCACTCGGTGGTGAGGAACATACCGGCGATAGAAGCGGCGTTCTCCAATGCCACACGGGTAACCTTTGCGGGGTCAACCACACCGGCTGCGAGCAGGTGCTCATAGGTGTCTTTGCGTGCATTGTAACCGAAATCGCCTTCGCCGTTGCGAACCTTGTCAACTACCACTGCGCCCTCTTTGCCTGCGTTGGTAACAATCTGACGGAGCGGTTCCTCAATCGCACGGCGCACAATCTCGATACCTGTCTGCTCATCCTCGTTTTCGCCTTTGAGTGAATCCAAAGCCTTTTGTGCGCGGATATATGCCACGCCACCACCGGCAACGATACCTTCTTCGATAGCCGCACGCGTTGCGCTCAGTGCATCGTCCACACGGTCTTTCTTCTCTTTCATCTCCACTTCGCTGGCTGCACCTACGTTCAGTTGTGCCACACCGCCTGCGAGTTTGGCGAGACGCTCCTGGAGTTTCTCTTTGTCGTAGGTCGATTTGGTAGCCTCGATCTGTGCCTTGATTTGTGCAACACGCGCTGCAATAGCGTCTTTGTCGCCCGCACCGTTCACAATCGTGGTGTTCTCTTTGTTGACGTTGATGCTCTCTGCCGTACCGAGCATATCAATGGTAGCGTTCTCGAGTTTGATACCCTTTTCCTCGCTGATGACTGTACCGCCGGTCAGGATAGCGATGTCCTCAAGCATTTCTTTTCTGCGGTCGCCGAAGCCCGGAGCCTTGACGGCACATATCTTCAGTTGCGCACGCAAACGGTTGACAACCAATGTAGTAAGTGCTTCGCTATCCACATCCTCTGCAATAATCAGCAACGGGCGACCGCTCTGCACTGCGGGTTCGAGAACGGGCAGCAACTCTTTGAGGTTCGATATTTTCTTGTCGTAGATGAGGATATACGGCTTATCCATCTCCACTTCCATAGTCTCGGTGTTGGTAACAAAATACGGACTGATGTATCCGCGGTCGAATTGCATACCTTGTACCACATCGATAGTGGTATCCATGCCCTTAGCCTCGCCGATAGTGATGACACCGTCTTTGCTTACTTTGCGCATAGCATCGGCAATCAGTTTACCAATTTCGGCATCGTTGTTGGCAGAGATTGTAGCCACTTGCTCAATCTTGTCGAAATCGTTACCTACTACCTCGCTTTGTTTTTTGATTTCAGCCACTACGGTGCTGACAGCCTTGTCGATACCGCGTTTCAAATCCATCGGATTTGCGCCTGCAGTTACGTTCTTCAGTCCGACACCTACGATGGCTTGTGCCAAAACGGTTGCGGTGGTGGTACCATCACCTGCCTGGTCGCCGGTCTTCGATGCTACCTCTTTCACTAATTGTGCACCCAAGTTCTCGGCTGCGTCAGCCAATTCAATTTCTTTGGCAACTGTTACACCGTCTTTGGTGATGTGTGGTGCACCGTATTTCTTATCAATAATCACGTTGCGCCCCTTCGGACCGAGCGTTACTTTTACTGCATTAGCCAACTGGTCAACGCCTTTCTTCAGGGCTTCGCGAGCCTCTGTATTATATGTGATTTCCTTTGCCATAGTTGTAAGTCAATTTGTAAATTAGAAAAGTTGTAGATTATAAAATGAATACAATCCGTAATTCATAAATTAGAATTAGCCGAGTATTGCGAGCACGTCGCTTTGGCGCATAATCAGGAATTTTTCGCCTTCGTATTCCAATTCCGTGCCTGCATATTTGCCATAGAGTACTTGGTCGCCGGCTTTGAGTACCATCTCTTCGTCTTTTGTACCCTTGCCTACTGCCAACACTTCGCCGCGAAGGGGTTTCTCCTTTGCGCTGTCAGGAATGATGATACCGCTAATTGTTTTTTCTTCTGCAGCCACGGGTTTTACCAGCACGCGGTCTGCTAATGGTTGAATCTTGTTCATAGTATTTATTTGTTTAAAATATCAAAATTGCGGAACCGGCTTTTTGCCGACTCCGCAATCCTTTATGCAAACTCTATGCCAAAAGGGACATCGCCTGTCAAATCTGCCAAAATGTCATTCCATAATCCATTCGCCCGTGCGCATAAAGTGTGCCAAATCGTCCATGGCTTTCTCGCGTTTGGGGCGTAGTTCCTCTGCAGTCACATCACCCATAATCCACGAACCAATCCAATAGTCCTCCACGCCGTCCAAGAACAATGGCAACTCTGCACAATGTGCCGCCTGCAAATCTGACCCGCGAGGTTGCCATGTGTATAAGTGGTATTGCGCTTGCACTCCCTGTTTGTCAAGATAACGGACATAGCGTTTCGCGGGATTAATAAACACATTTCGTGTCACAAAACCCCATGCCACCTTGGGGCCGAACATACTTCCGTCTTGTGCCTGTGCGCTAACTATCACTTGCTCAGGCCATTGCACGCGGTTTCCGTATTTGGGCATTTGTGGCAAATCGGTGGGTGAGAAAGGTAGGGCATGCCATTGTTGCGGGTGCGAATCCATATATGCCAATTGGGCGGTCAACAATGAATCTGCGGGGCATGTCCATGCGTTCAATCCCCTTTCGTTCAGGTATTTACGGATATATCTTGTGCGTTCTTTGGCAATACTTTTGCCGGTCGTCAGTCCCATGGGAGCCGAGAATACAATGGCACGGCGAATGGGCACGCGCGCCGTGTCGGCAAGGCAATATACTACACTTTGTGCTCCTGCTGATTGACCGGCCAAGGTGATATTTGCGGCATCACCGCCAAATCGGCTGATGTTGTCGTGCACCCAGCGAAGTGCCGTCAGTTGGTCTTGCAAACCAAGGTTAATGGACATGGAATCAGGTTGATACAAATATCCGAACACCCCCAATCGATAGGTCACCGTCACCGTTACCACCTGCTCGCGCAATGCAAATTCGGCCAATTGTGTATTGCTCTTTTCGCCACCCCCTGCGTAATAGTTACCGCCGTGAATATACACAAACACAGGCAGTTCTGCCGTTTTTGCCTCATCTAACGGATAGGGTGAATTGATGGTCAGCACTAAGCAGTTCTCGCTCAATGGTGACATTTCTCCCTCATTCAACACTACGTGCGACTCACCATATTTTATATCTTTGTTCGCCTTGTTAAGTCGCTGATAACAAGTGACATAGTTGTGGATATAATCATCGTATGGCTCAATGCCATCCACTATTTCCGGTGTGTGAAAACGTTCTGCATGAGCGTATGGCACACCGTGGTAGATGTACACGGAGGCAGTATCATTGCTCATTTTCAAGCAGTTATCCAAGGTATCCACCTTGGCGGATAGGATAGGGGAGACTAATACAAATGCTAGCACTAATGCCAAATAAGATAGAAATCGCTGTTTCATAGTTTTGGTTGATATGTGGTTGTTAAACAATATGCATATTAAACAATATGCTATTATGTTAATTTATTTCTCTCTCTTTATCGCTTGTTTCTCCTGTCAATCGTTGGTGGATGGTTATAGGATGGTTGTAGGATAGTTGTTGGATGCAATCAAATATCCTCATCAAATGTGATACAAAAAATGTTCCAATTATGCAAATAGTTTAATAACCATGAGTTTTTGAACATCTTTTGTCTTTTTCGGACTATATGGTTCTTTGTCTCTGCCAAATAGTCCGTTTTTCTGCCAATGGTGTGGGGCTGTATAGGCATCAAAATAATAGGGTGACTTCTTTCGAAGCCACCCTGTTATATATAAGGTGTATTTTTTGTATCTTAGAATTTGTAGCGAACACCAAGGGTGATACCGCTATAGAGACCCCACGCATTGAACCAGCAGTGTCCATAATCGCCGTAGTCGCCGAAGCCGACACCGATGTTGGGGCGCCAGTCAAAAGAGAGTTCCAGCGGGAACCAGAAATCGTAGCCTACGCCAATGTGACCAACCACTCCTGCGTAGCCTGCTCTTGGCCAATAGTAACCGGCACCACCGCCGACACCCATTGCCCAATTCCATTCACCTTTGTAACTCCAAGGAATTTGGGTGTTGAACGGGTTAATCCAGTCGTAAGTGCAGGTTGCACCGATACCGGCGAAAGCAGGAACTTCAACTGCCAAGTCAATCATATTGGCAGCACCAAGGTTGTGTTGGTACGAGAAAGAAATACCGTAACCAATGTTTGCACCGATAGCACGAGGCTGTGCAACTGCTGTCGTAACGCCGAGAACGAACATAACGGCAACCAAAAAGATACTTTTTTTCATAACGTTTTATTGTTAATAGATTAATTATTAAGTTCTTAACACATACAATCACGCGTTCTTATCTTCACTTCGGACGCGAAAATCGTGACAAAATTACTGCTTATTTTTGATATATGCAAGTTGTGGGGCGTTTTTGATAATAATTTTATACAAATGCCGCCTTTTTTCTTATTTCACTTCATTCACCAATTCCTTCCCATCCAAATAATCTTGCACGTTTTGCAGCGTGGTGGTCGCGATATTGGTCAGTGCTTCACGGGTGAAAAATGCTTGGTGTGAGGTCAATAGTACGTTGTTGAAACTCAGTAATCGTGCCAGCACATCGTCTTCAATGATTGCGTCTGACACGTCTTCATAAAAATATCCGCCTTCTTCCTCATATACGTCTAATCCTGCTGAACCCACATGGCGGCTCTTCAGCCCTTCTATCAGGGCTTCTGTATCAATCAGTCCGCCACGTCCTGTGTTGATAATCATCACGCCTTCTTTCATTTTGGCTATTGCCTCAGCGTCTATCAGGTGGTGATTTTCTTTTGTCAGCGGGCAGTGCAACGATATAATATCCGATTCTCTAAGCAATTCATCTACAGATACATAGCGCAGACCGTGCGTTGCTGCAAAAGCCTCGTCTGGATATAGGTCATTACCTAAAATCTGCATACCGAATCCCTGCAGCAGTTCTATCAGTACTTTTGCAATTTTACCTGTACCGATGATGCCGATAGTTTTCCCGTACAGGTCAAAGCCCATGAGACCTTGTAGTGAGAAGTTTCCGTCTCTGGTGCGGGTGGCGGCACGTGGTAGATGCCGGTTCAGGGCGAGTATCAGCCCTAATGTGAATTCTGCAATCGCGTGTGGAGAGTAGGCGGGAACGCGTACTACTCGTATGTCGGCGGCTTTTGCGGCTGCCAAATCCACATTATTGTATCCTGCGCAACGTAGGGCGATTAATTTCACGCCCAAGCGTCCCATTTCGGCTATCACGTCGGCTGTCAAAATATCATTCACAAAACAGCATACCGCTTCTGCGTCTTGCACCAGCATCACGTTGTCCATATTTGGGTGTGCCTTAAAATACTTGATGTCAAAGCCATAGCGTATTTCGCCTTGTTCGTTTAGTGTGGTATTGACGCAGTCAAATGTCTGTTGATCGTACTTCTTCGTTCCGAAAAATGCAATTCGTGTCATATCCTTTTTGTTGATTGTTACGTGCAAAGTTACTGCTTTTTTGGCAGATGCGCAAATTCTTTTTGCGGATTTGTGCATTTGAAAAATCTGTTGTACCTTTGCAAAGTCTTCAATCTTTCAAAATCGAGTATTGTGAATCGTTTTGTGTTTGCCAGGATTGCCCGTTTTGTGTTGCATCTCCACTACGATGTGCATCTTTCTGGCATGGAGTGTATGCATGACGGGTGTGTGCATCTGGTTATGCCCAACCATCCCGCTTTTATCGACCCGCTCATTCTTTTTTCCGAGTGTGGTGATGTTCCTTTGCGCCCGATGGTGGACGAGCGTTTTTTTCGTAACCCGTTGTTCCGTATAGTTTTAGCTATGGCGGATGCCGTGCTGGTTCCCGATTTGGAGAAGACGCATGATCGTGTATATGGTGTAGAGCAGGCGCGCCGGCTCACGCAGATTGCTGTGGATGCACTCGCAGAGGGAAAGGAAATTGCCTTTTATCCTTCCGGACATGTCAAATTGGTGGACCGCGAAGTCATCGGTAATCGCCGCCTTGCGTATGAAGTATGTCGGCAACTTCCTGATAATGTTGAGGTTGTACTTGTGAATACACGTGGTTTGGAGCAAAGTTATTGGAGCAAGTTGCGTCCTAAAAATGTTTGTTTGCGTCGTCGGGTGGATATGCATTTTGGGGTGATGACCGGCCAAGTGCGTGAATGGGCTGCCACTTGCGACCGTCGCACATTTAATGCCCATCTTGAGGATTGGTATAATGGCGTTTTTGAGGATGGAAAATGCGCTAATCCTTGAAGAAAATGCCTTTTTTGCAAGAAAATGCAACTCTTATTTGCACACTTCATAAAAAAGTAGTACTTTTGCACGCTTTTTCGGGATAAACCGAAAAGGGTAAATAAATTTAACTAACAACCGTTATGCTGGGCAGTTGGGCTCGCAGAGCCTGTAAAGTCGTCTGTCGGCATAGCCAAAACAAACAAACTAATGGATACGTTAAGTTACAAGACTGTATCAGCAAACAAGGCAACCGCTCAGAAAGAGTGGGTTGTGATTGATGCTGAAGGCCAAGTTCTTGGCCGTATGTGCTCGAAGATTGCCAAAATCCTTCGCGGCAAGTACAAACCTAACTACACTCCCAACGTGGATTGTGGCGACAATGTCATCATTATCAATGCTGACAAAGTGCAACTCACTGGCAACAAATGGAACGACCGCATCTATATCCGCTACACGGGTTTCCCTGGCGGTCAGCGCGAGATGACGCCCGCACAACTGCTGGCTAAAGGTGCAGATCACCTTATTATTAAGGTTGTTAAGGGTATGCTCCCCAAGAACCGTCTTGGCCGCAAACTCATCGACAACCTCTACGTCTTCGCAGGTGCTGAGCACAACATGCAGGCACAGCAACCCAAACAACTTGACATCAACACACTTAAATAATTGGAGATATGGAAATGATTAATGCATTAGGTCGTCGTAAAGCAGCAGTTGCTCGCGTTTATGCACAAGAAGGTACCGGCAAAATCACTGTCAACGGTCGTGATTTGGAGGTTTACTTCCCGAGTCCTATCCTCCAATACATTGTTAAGCAGCCGCTTAACAAACTGGGTGTGGCTGAGAAGTATGATATCAAGGTGAACCTTGACGGTGGCGGTTTCAAGGGGCAGGCAGAGGCGCTGCGTCTGGCTATCGCACGTGCGTTGGTGAAGATGAACCCCGAAGACAAGGCTGCTCTCAAGGCTGAAGGCTTCATGACCCGTGACGCCCGTGAGGTTGAGCGTAAGAAACCCGGTCAGCCCAAGGCTCGCAAGCACTTCCAGTTCAGTAAACGTTAATCCAAACGGTGGAGACTCCGCGCCCGGAAAAGGGTGCGGATTACTCTGCTGTTCTTCTCTCCCGCGTTTCTCTGCGGCTTGAGGGAGGTACGGACAAATTATATCAAATAATTCAAACTAATCAAACAAAATGAGAACAAATTTTGATCAACTCCTTGAGGCTGGCTGCCATTTCGGTCACCTCAAACGCAAGTGGAATCCTGCTATGGCTCCTTATATATATATGGAGCGCAACGGTATCCACATCATCGACCTCAACAAGACCGCCATCAAGATTGATGAGGCTGCCGAGGCACTGAAGGCTATCGCCAAGTCGGGTCGCAAAATCCTCTTCGTTTCCACCAAGAAACAAGGTCAGGAAGTGGTTGCCCTCAAGGCTCAAGAGGTGGGTATGCCTTACATCACCGAGCGTTGGGCAGGCGGTATGCTCACCAACTTCCCCACTATCCGCAAGGCTGTGAAGAAGATGACCACCATTGACAAGATGATGACCGACGGCACTTTCGACAACATCTCCAAGCGTGAGAAACTGCAAATCACCCGTCAGCGCGAGAAACTGGAGAAGAACCTCGGCTCTATTGCCGACCTTACCCGTCTCCCGAGCGCACTCTTCGTAGTGGACGTTATGAAAGAGCACATCGCTGTGGCTGAGGCTAACCGTCTGGGTATCCCTGTTTTCGGTATCGTGGACACCAACTCCGACCCGAATCCTATTGACTACGTTATCCCCGCCAACGACGATGCCACCAAGTCTATCGAGGTGATTCTCAACGCCGTATGCGACGCTATCAAGGAAGGTCTTGAGGAGCGTAAGGTAGAGAAGGCTGACGAAGAGGCTGCTCAGGCACAGGCTGCAGAAGAGGCTCCCCAACCCAAAGAGCGTCGCCAGCGCGTGCGCAAGGCTGCTCCCAAGGCTGATGCCGAGAAGGTAGCCGCTACCGAGGCGCCTGCTGAAGAGGCTAAGGCTGAGTAACATTCGTACAGAATACAACAATCGGGTGCCGGTTCGCTGGCATCCGACTATGCAAAAATCGTACATCGTAAATAACTAAATCGTAAATAATTATGGCTGTTACATTAGCAGATATCAAAAAACTGCGTGACCTTACGGGCGCAGGTATGATGGATGTCAAGAAAGCCCTCGAAGAGGCCAACGGCGACTTCGAGATTGCTCGCGACCTCCTTCGCAAACGTGGTCAGGCTATTGCTGCCAAGCGTAGCGACCGCGAGGCTTCCGAGGGTTGTGTCCTCGGGCGTGCCGAGAACGGCTACGGCGCTATCGTGGCTGTGAAGTGCGAGACCGACTTCGTGGCTAAGAACGCTGACTTCGTGGCTATGGTCAAACTCATCCTCGACATCGCTATGGACCAACGTCCTGCCAACCTCGAGGCGCTCAAGAACACCGTTGTGGACGGCAAACTGACTGTGGCTGACCTCGTTACGGAGCGTTCCGGCGTTACGGGCGAGAAGATGGAACTCTCCGACTATGTCTTCCTCGCTGCCCCAAAAGTGGACGCTTACAACCACCTCGGCAACAAACTGTCTGCCCTCGTGGGCGCTGACTCGGCTGACGCTGACCAGACCACCGTTCACGGCATCTCCATGCAGGTCGCTTCCATGGCTCCTATCGCCCTCGATGCTGACCATGTGGCACAAGAGGTGAAAGACCACGAACTTGCAGTGGCTATCGACAAGACCAAGCAGGACGAGATTGCCAAGGCTGTGGAGAACGCTCTCCGCAAGGCAGGCATCAACCCCGCACACGCTGACAGCGAAGAGCACATCGAGTCCAACACCGCCAAGGGCTGGCTCACACCCGAGCAGGCACAGCAGGCACGCGACATACGCGCCACCGTTCCCGCAGAGGCTGAGGCTCAACTCAATATGAAGAAGATTGAGATGATTGCGCAAGGTCGTCTTGGCAAGTTCCTCAAGGAGAGCACGCTCGTTGAGCAGGCTTACATCATGAGCGAGTCAAAAGAACTCGTCAAGGATGTCCTCAAGAAGAACAACGTCACCATCACCGACTTCAAGCGCATCACCCTCAACGAGGAGTAATCCGCTATACCGAATGAGGCTGTCCGATATACCATTGGGCAGCCTTATTTTGTTTAATCCCATGCGGTCTCGTTGTTGACCCGCGATAGACCCGCGACCGACTCCCGATAGCCCCGCGACATATCTCCTCCCGCCCATACTCTGTTTTTTAATGGTTCTGCATGGGCTTTTATGGAGAGCAAAAGGGCTTCCGATGGGGCTATATGAAGATATTGGAGGGTTGTTGGATAGTTGTTGGACGTTTTTGACCCCAAGAACAATGTCCACCCTCTCAATGAATGGTCAATTACATGTTCCATTATTTTAACATTCCCTTCGTGTTGTCCTCGTATCCCCCTCGTGTAATCGCCCTTTCAAGCGGCAACCATTCAGCAAGGGATACGCAATGGATGCGCAAGGGATAGGCTACCCTTGCCGACCCCGAATAATACATTCACTTAATTTAATAAACAACGATATTATGTCCCAAACCAACACGGCTGCAAAGCCAAAGAAGCGTCTCCTCTCGTTGGACGTTTTGCGTGGTATCACCATCGCAGGGATGATTCTTGTCAACAACCCGGGCACGTGGTCGCATATTTATGCCCCGCTGCGACATGCGGCATGGAACGGCTGTACCCCTACCGACCTCGTCTTTCCCTTTTTCGTATTCTGTATGGGAATCGCGATGTACATCTCGTATGGGAAGTTCAACTACGAACTCAACCTCAAGACATTCTCCAAACTCCTCACCCGCGGTCTGCTGATTATCCTCATCGGATGGGCGCTCAGTTGGTATGGAATGTTCATGCGTCAAATCACGACCGACCACACTTTCGCCTACGCAATCTGGTTCTATCCTATTGAACACCTGCGTTTTCTCGGCGTGTTCCCGCGTTTGGGACTTATCACAATCTTCGGCACCCTGCTCATGCTGACGTGCAAACCCCGCAACTGCCTGTGGGTATCGCTCGGGCTGCTCGTCGTCTATTGTATCCTGCAGAGTGTGACCAACAGTTTTGAACTCAACGAAGCCAACATGGAGTCCGTCGTGGACCTTCTCGTATTGGGCGACAACCATATCTACCACCTCGGCGGCATTCCTTTCGACCCCGAAGGCATCCTCTCCACCATCCCTGCCGTGGCGCACGCGCTCATCGGCGTATGGGTCGGACGGCTCATCATGCACTGCCACGACAACTGGGACAAGGTCACCCGCGTCCTCCTCGCAGGGGCTGTCATGCTCCTTTTCGGCTTCTGCCTTGACTACGCGTATCCCATCAACAAGAGCATGTGGTCGGCATCGTATGTCTTTGTAACCTGCGGACTTGCTTCTCTGCTGCTTGGTATCTTGATTTGGATTCTCGATATACGTCTCCCCGAACTCAATTCCGTAGAGCCTGCCACACGCTTGCAACGCTTCCAACACGGCTTTGCGAACCGCTGGTACAAGTTCTTCGAGTGTTTTGGCGTAAACCCGCTCTTCATATTCTGTTTGAGTGCCATCTTCGTGAACACGATGAACAATATCCGTTTCACGTTCCGCGACGAGGTGTACAATGTCTGGAGTTTCTGGTACAAGGTATGTATGCAACCCCTTTTCGGTGACACGGGCGGTTCGCTGGCATCAGCCCTCAGCCTCATCCTTGTCCTGTGGCTTATCGCCCATATCCTCTACCGCAAGAAGATATACATCAAGTTGTAATCCATAATAGGTAAACACCAGATAATCACCACACTACGCAACATTCCATTCCACATACACCCGATATGGTACCCCCCTCTTTGAGGGGGGATGGGGGGAGTCTCACCCCCCTCTCTGAAGGGGTAGTGGGGAATCCTATACCCCCCTCGGAAGGGGGGCTGGGGGGTCTTATAGCGACCATCGGCGTCTTTGACGGTGTCCATCGCGGACACCGCCTTCTCTTTGAGCAACTGCAGTCCTTGGCTCACGCCGGAGGGGTGCAGCCTGTCATCTACACGTTCCGTCAGCACCCGTTGGAGGTACTCCGCGGACAGGCACCTGCCATGCTCACCACCATGGAGGAACGTGTTGCCATGTTGCGGCAGTTCGCAGAGGTCCGGCTTTTGGATTTCCGCGAGGTGCAACACCTCACCGCTGAGGATTTCATGCACCGCCTTCACGATGAGGACGGTGTGCAAACGCTTCTTATGGGTTATGACCATCGCTTTGGCTCCGACCGTCTGACGGATTTCGCAGATTATCAACGCCTTGCCGCCCGCGTTGGACTGCAAGTGCGCCACGCCACGGAGTGTCTGGACGAAGGCTTGCCGGTCAGTTCCTCACGTATCCGTCACCTTATCGAGCAGGGACGGATAGAGGATGCCAACCGCCTTCTTGGCTATCCGTATGCCATCTCGGGTGTGGTCGTTCACGGTAACGGCATCGGCAGCACTCTTGGCTTTCCCACTGCCAATATCTCCTACTCCCCGTCCAAACTCCTTCCCCTCTCCGGCGTTTACTCCGCCACCGTAGATATTCAAGATACACCCTCCTCATCGGACGCAAATAAAGAGGATTGTCTTACCCCCGTAGCAAACACCATACAAAATCTATTCCCCCTCTCTGAGGGGGGCAGGGGGAGTTCTCCTCACTATACCGAATCGGGTAGGGAGAGTTCTTCCTGTTCTATGGATAAGGTTAATGGAGAGATTAGGGGTAGTCTCCCCCCCTCTATGAGGGGGGCTGGGGGGAGTCCCATGGTTTTTGAAGCAGTTGTCAATATCGGTACCAATCCCACTGTCGGCAACACCCGCACCACAGTCGAAGCCCATTTGTTAGACTTTTCGGGTTCTTTGTACGACCATACTTTAACCATTCATTTCCAACGTTTTATCCGTCCCGAGCATCGTTTCTCCTCTTTGGCTGCCCTTACCGACCAAATCCGCTCTGACCTCCGCACTGCTTTCCCCGCCATATCCGATTAGTGCCAGCAGCCTCAATATATCATCTCAATCACCAACAATTAAAAACCACATACCATGAGCCAGCAATCCGCACTTTCCAATTATACTGAGGCAGTCCGTGCCATTAAGGATGCCATTCTTCAAAGCCGTTACCGCGCTGCCCGTAGTGTCAACCGCGAGGCATTATCCTTGGACTATTACGTAGGCAAATACATCTCCGAGCACAGCCGCAACCAATGGGGCACAGGTGCCATTGCTACCATCTCCAAACAACTCCAACAGGAACTCCCTGGTCTCCGAGGCTTCTCAGAGACGAGTCTGCGAAAGATGCGTGTCTTTTATGAAGCATGGCAACAGGTCTTTGAAGATTGTGCGTTACCAACGCACGAAATTCGACCATTGACAATGGTCGAAAATCAGCCGTTGATGACGGCTGATTTAGGAATAAGACCGTTATTGCCTGTAAATGAGAAGATTATAATTCAGCCGTTAACAACGGCTAAATTAACGGAGGATGAGTTAAAGCGTTTCTTGGCTATACCTTTTACTCTGCATTATGAGTTAATTCTCAAGACTACCTCTCTGCAAGAGCGTCTCTACTACATAGAGCGGGCTGCCAAAGAGTTCTGGTCGGTAGAGAAACTGCAGTACAATCTCCGCGAGGACTTGTACCACAAGCAGGCGTCCATGCCCAACAATTTCGCCCGCACTATTACGCAGGAGGAGCAGCAACGCCGTGCTTTGCAGGCGTTCCGCAACGAATACCTGTTGGATTTCATTACCATAGACGACCCCGATGCCTGCGACGAGAAACGGGTAGAGGACGCTATCGTGCACAATATCCGCAAGTTTATTATGGCATTGGGCGGAGAGTTCTCTTTTATGGGCAACCAATACCGCCTTGTGGTGGACGAGAAAGAGTACTTTATCGATTTGCTGTTCTATCACCGCCGCTTGCAATCGTTGGTGGCTATCGAACTCAAATACGGCGACTTCAAACCCGAGTACGTCGGCAAACTCAATTTCTACCTGTCCGCTCTGGACGATATGGTCCGCTTACCCAATGAGAATCCGAGTATCGGAGTCATCCTTTGCCGCGGCAAAAGCGAAAAGACGGTCGAATACGCCCTTCGTGATACCACCAAGCCCATGGGCGTAGCCACATACAAAGCCGCCAACGAACTCCCCGCCGAGTACTCCCAAGCTCTTCTGCCCATCGACAGCCTCAAAGAGTTACTTTGATTGCTATTCTTCAATAAATAGAAGGAGACTGTATTTGTATTCTTTGAGGAGTTATGCGATGTGCAAGCCCAAGTTGTGTATGTCGTTTTTTTATCGTATCTTTGCAGTCCGAATAATCGAACAACACCTGCAAGGTAAGGTTTGTCGGTTGTAAACGAAAGTTAATCTCTGACGATTGTCTTATGATAGAAGTCTTGAAATATTCCATTCCCGCGCTCACCGTATTGTTGGCAACGTGGATTGTGATGCACAAACTCTTCAAAAACGAAGAGCAGAAACGACTTTGGGAACTGAAACGCCTTTCGCAAAAGGAAATTTCGCCCATTCGCATGCGTGCGTACGAGCGTTTGTCACTCTTGTTGGAGCGCACCACGCCCGAACACATGTTGGTGGATATGAATCTTGGTGAGATGACTATTTTGCAAGTACAGCAGCGTTTGATGCAGACCTTGCGATTGGAGTACGACCACAACCTGAGCCAGCAAATTTACGTGAGTGATGAGGTGTGGAACCAAATCACCAATGCCAAAGAGCAGATGGTGGCATTTGTGAATAGCATTGCGCAGCAGATGCCGCAGGGGAGTAGTGCGCTCGACTATGCCAAAGTGCTGATTACGGCGTATTCGTCTAATGGCGAAACGGCTAACGACAAAGCCCTTCAGGCTTTGAAAGACGAAGCACGTTCTCTGTTATAGTATTGATAATGAAAAGGTTACTTGGATACGTAGCATTGGGTTGTGTGTTCTTGTTGATGGCTTGTGAACCCGAAACCACTTGTCACCAGGATATGGCGACAACCATGGTGGTTACTCTGCGCGCGGATTCTATGGATGTTGAAGGAAACGTCCATACCTACGCGGCTTGGGATAGCCTGTATGTGCTTGGGGTAGGCGCAGAAACGGTGCTGTATAGTTCGGGTAGCATCGCACAGATTGGGCTCACTTTGCGCCCCGATACCACCGAGACTGCCTATCTAATGCGCTATCACAATCAAATAGACACTCTTATTATTGCCCATACACCGAGGTCGCAGTATGTCAGTTTGGCATGTGGATGCGCTGTGTATCATACTATTACGGGTGCACACTCCACCGACTTTCGTGTGGATAGCGTTTCCATAATCAATGCCTCCGTCGAAACTGTGGCGCAGGAAAACCTACGAATTTATATGCACGAGTGAAACGCATTCGCCTGCTCATATTATTGTTTTTGTGTAGCACCGCTATGGTGTCGAATGCGCGTGAGTATGCTGATACGGCTGTCTATCAGGGGCTTAGCATCAAATTAGACTTGGCTACACCTATCATCGAGGCCGCGCGCTCGCGGGGAAAAGTACAAAACTACGAACTTGCAATAAATGTCCGCTTGGCCAAGCGGTGGTACCCGACGTTGGAATTGGGCTACTCGCAGGCAGACTGCATTTCAGATGGCGGACACCATGCCGGATTGGGCGGCTTTGGTCGCATAGGTTTGGATATCAGTGCATTAAAGAAAGGCGTATCCGAGAATTGCCTTATGGTTGGTTTGCGTGTAGGAACCTCCTACCAATCCTATCAACTGACCGATGTGGTGCAGAATGTAGATTATTGGCAGGCGGGCACCGTCTCGTTCTTTAACCAACAGCATTGGGATGCATGGGGCGAAATCGTGGCAGGCTGTCAAGTGCAGGTTTGGCGCGGTTTTCAAATGGGGTGGTATGTCCGCATGAAAGTTCTCTTCACCCGTACCGATAAGAATGGCGGTCCTCTCCCGTATTATATGCCGGGGTTCGGTTTCCGTGATGATACCAATTGGGGACTGAACTACTATCTTGGTTGGAAATTCTAACAACAGAAAAGGCTCCTGAGTATCACTCAGGAGCCTTTTTTGTATAGGAAATACGTTATAGTGCCATCTTATACGTGTCTGCTTTCCCGTTGACTGACACTTGCAGTACGTACACCCCGCGCATCAGGGCATCTAATTCTATCGTCGGGGCTGTAGTCTGTAGCAGGCATCTTCCGCTCATGTCATACAACTTTGCTTCTGCGCCCGCGTCAAGTGTCAGGGTGCGTCCTTGTAGCGTGAAGTATTTGTTTGTAAGCACATTCTCAACACCGGTCCCTTCTTTGTTGTACTTGCAATTATAGCGTGCGTAGAATGGTTGATAGTCTCCCATTGCGGTATATACGCATTCTCCTTGTTGGTAGGCACACAAAAGGGCATATGAGTAACTGCCGGGGAGACCATATCCGCCTGTCTGCAACAATCCTTGTTGAGTGCCTACGCCCCAAACCCAGTTGGTGCTGTCACCTTCAGGGCGATACTCATCGGGTACAATGCGGATGCACATATGTATTCTGCTTGGGTCTAACGGACCCGTTGCGTCCACTACCACGCGCTGTGTCTTTATAGATGGCGCATTGTTAAGCCCAGCGAACACCGTCAATGTGTCACCTGTCTTGGCACCAAAGTCATATAGCAGATATTCGCTGTCTTCATAATGGAAATACACTTTGTCATCTTCTGTGGTGCGCATTGCTCCAACATATTGAATGTCACCGCTTTTCCATGACGGTTGGCATAGTATCTGCCTGTATTTCTGTGCATTGATAATGGTATCTTCCGACAATGTATAAAGCCACGTACGTTGTTCTGTTTCCTCGCCGTTGGCACTTCCTCTAAACTCGAACACATTCCACTGGTCACACCATTGGGCTTTATCTGCTTTCTGTTCACATAGGCACCAAGCACCCTTTCTCGATTGTTCTTCGGGGTTCATCTCATACAGCAGTTTGCCATTTTTGCATGCGCAAACAAGGCTCCGCTCACGTAGGCTAAAGGGGGTGGTTCTCGTAATCAACTGAAAGAAATCACCTGCAAATAGGTTGTTGCCACAAGTGCCTATGCCTTCCGCATACTCCATACCGTTATCAAACACCCATTTCTTGTACTCTTTCCCGTCTTGCAATACGATGGTTTCTATCTTTGTAACATGCACAGAATCAGACAATGTCCCCTCTTTGGTGTTGGCAAAACACTCGCTGTCGTTCACTTCATATATATACGCGAGCCCGTCTCCCACTTTAAGGCTAAAATCGTACAGAACCAGGTCTTTCTTGGTGCAATCGCCGCTATAGAGCAGAACCTTCTTGTCTTCCTCACGCAAAAAGATGTTCTTTTCATATTGCAGATAATGCTTTTCGTTAATCATAGTATCTTTCTGTGCCTCAGTTCGATACAGATGATATTCATAGTCTGTTGTATCTCGTCCTTCAATATGGTATTCCAACTTCTCATACATAGTTCTGCATAAACCGGGTAACATCGGGAACAAGGTGTTGTCTTCAACAGGGTCTGTTTGGGCATTTTTGTTAATTGTAAACTGCCCTCTCACTTCTGTGCCTGCTGAATTGACACGGATAGTATAAGTACCATTCTCCTTGATATGCAGCGCAGTCGATACGGAGAATCGTTGGGCAGTGATAGCGGCACCGGTAGCCTCTTCATACACCTTGACGGATGCTTCCTCACCTGTTCCCACTAACACCGTGATGGCTGTCCCGTATTGTATCACGCGAAAACGGCGCGGGTCGGGTGGGGTGCCGCCATGGTCAGGGTCATCCCCTCCTGTCGGACTTTGTACGATACGCAACACGACATCAGTCCCGCCTGCGCGTTGAGCGCAGATGTTGCAAATGCCAAATAGGCACATTGCAATCAGTAGCAAATTCTTTTTCATAAGCATTACTTGTTTTAGTTGTTGGTTACGATTTATATCGCGTTAATTTTCGAGTGCAAAATTACTGCTTTTGCGTGGATGCGCCAAGAAAAGTGTGCACACAATCGAAAATCGTAACTTACTGTTTATGAATGTATTATCATTTTGTTACGCACACAAATGCTGTTTTTCAGGCAGAGGAACTTGCATCAAACGGACATTTGGAGCAATGTTTGGCGGAGATTGGCTGCTGTGGAACCTAACTTGTTGGCAATCCTTCCTTTGGTGGTGCGAATGCCGTTGGAAGAGTGGTAAATATATTCTGCTAATTGTGACAAAGTGGCATCTTCATACAGGAGCAGATAAATGCAAAATTTTATCTCATATTCTTGCAGATTTTTCTGTTCCAATGCATGACAGAGTGGCAGGAAAGTCGGTTGAAGGTCGTGTTTGAGTGTGGTATAGTCGTTCCACTCTTTGCGCGGTTCGGGATAGACGGAACGCAGGTGGCGAACTTGTAGCATAAAATCTTCCGTATGGTCTGCGAACAATGCCTCATTCATCTGTTGTAGGGTTTGTTGATTGTTTTCCAAGGTATCTGCTTGTTGCTGAATGAGTATATCTTGTTTTTGCAAAAGGGCATCTTTTTGCGTGACGAGGTGCCGGTGTCGGAAACTTGACACCAATAGCACGATACATTCTGTGCAAAGTATCACCATCAAAATGTAGATTACTATCTTCAATATGCGCTCAGGGTCAGAATCGGTGAGGTACTCCTCGCATTGTACGGCTGCTATGCTATATTGGCTGCGTATGGTGCCGCGTTCGCGGCTCACATCTTCGCGCAGGTGGGCATAGTAGGCTGCCATTTCCACGTTGTTTGTCTTCGCGGCTTCTTCTATCAATGTGTAGCACGCATTCGAGATATAGGTCGGGTCGGTGGAGTGGGTGGCGATATAGTAGGCGTAGGGATATGATTTTTCGGGTGTATGCAATCCTTCGTATGTCTGGATTATCTTCATGCAGGTGTAACTGCGGCTCTCACCTTCTCGCTGATTGTCAAGTGCTTGCATATAATAAACGAGGGCGGAATCATACGCTTGCCTGTTCTGGAAATACGTACCGCGCACTTCTGCAACGCGGGCGGAGTAGGCACTTCCCAAATGGAAAGATTGTGCTTGTCGCCACAAACTGTCCGCCACTGCATAATGCCGCATTTGGCTATGGTTCTCGCTGAGATAGAGCAACCCGTAGGCATAATATAAGGTGTCGCCGCTCTCGTGAAAGGCTTCGGTGGAGCGTTCATTGAAGATAAGCGCAAGGCTGTCTTCCCCTGCGTTGGAGCAGATATATGCCATGCACGCGTTCACGCGCCCGCGGCGGATGGGGTCGCTCGGTTTCAGGCGGTCGCAGGCGATATAGTATGCCGCGGCTTGGTCGGGGAGGGTGCAACTGTCCTCTAAGTATCGTCCTAAGAAATAGTAGGCATCGGCAAGGGCGTTGCGATAGCAGAGCCTGCCTGTGGGAGTGTTTAGTGTCTGAATGGCAACGCGTAGTGCTGTCGTATCGGAATAGAGCCGAGAGGCTGTGTCCATGCTATCCGCCTCTGCCACAATGCGTTGCGCCTCTTGTACTTGTACCGAGGGGGTACAAGAAATGGCAAATAACGCCCAAAAACAAACAATCAATATGTGGAACAAGCATTTCAAGGTATCATAAATAGCAATAAAACCTATCCGCAAAGGTACACAAAAATTTCAATATGTGCAACTAATGTGAATGAATATCATTCTTTTGGAGGTACATCCGCAACTGAATATCTATGCACTTGTATCCGTTTTGACGCAAACAAGTGTGCATGGTGAAAGGAAAATTGGCATTGATTTTGCCAAAAATATATGTTTTTCATTTGTTTTGTATCATTTATTTGTGTATGTGGAATATATGTTGTACCTTTGTGCTTGTAACAAGTGTGGTTTGTCTGATTTAAGATTATAAGAAAGGTATATGTGTATGAAGAAAATTTTACCCCTGTTAGTAGTGCTTTTTTCGTTGCCGATGGTTGCTGATGTTGCGGCATCTCAGCATGAGTCTGTCGTGCCAACCGACACCGTTGTGTATGATTTTCCCGAAGCGGAGTTGAATGTAGGAAAAATCTCTTTCCAGATACACACAGAGGACAAGCCGGAAGTGTATTTCAACACGATTGTGTACTACGAATCCACCATCGAGGGTACTTACACGGAAGATGATATTGCTCCTTATGGCGCATGTATTCGTGTTGGTGACAAGTGGGTGGATGCTGTTCGCTATTGTTTGCAGGTCACGCAGCAGGACTATATATATCACGCGCGCGTAGAGATGTTGGGCAACGATGATGTCTTCTATCTCGTTACGCTTACTTCGCACTCTTTGCAGCCCAAACGCACCGTGGATATCGCCATCAACAATATGACCATCGAGAATCTCACGGTCACGCAGGGTGTTTATTATTTGGACGGATTCAACGACCAATATGCTGTTTCTGTGCAAGTTACTTCCGATAGTATTGCCGATGGCACTTTCCATTCCGGCGTGAATACCACTATCACTTCTGCATCTGGTAGCAATGTCACGGGGCTCATCACCACCCTCACGCTGACCACTACAGCCTCGGGGCGCAATGCGCAAATGGACATTTTGGGCAAGGACACCGTGCGCTATCGCATCAACATGGGCTACATCATCCCCGCCACCAAGGACACCGTGGAGATTCATTTTGCCCGTTCTGCGGAACTGACACACGCAAAGGCGGCAGGTAATTATCAGTTCTATAATCATGATAATCAATATATTGCCGCTATTGATATCCATACCGATACGCTCGGCGGTACTTTCCGTGGCGATGATATCGACAAGTACTATTCTTTCCTGGGGGTCATCCGTACCTCCGACACTTTGGCTGTGCGTGTGATGGACGCATCGGTCACGCTTTCGCAGCGGGCGGACACCATGCTGATGAAGGCGGACGTGGTTGGCGATAATGCGGTACTCTACAAATTGTCAATGTTTTATGTTCGGCCGGAGGCGAAAGACACGGTGGTACTGACGATTTCGAATGCGCAATACAACGACCTCCTTTCGCAGGGGGCGTACCAAGTGCATGGCTATACGCCTGACTCGTCCTACTATCTCAGTATCACACCGTTTGCCACGCAAGTGGAAGGCACTTTCGAGCCGTCTGACATGTATCAGAAGTATTCTTATATCGCCCGGTTCACGGCTAAGGACACCTACACTCGCATCAATTTCTACGATGGCGAGGTCGTATCTACCGTGCATGGACGCTACCTCAATGTGCAAGGGGGTATTTTGGGCAAAGACACCGTCTTCTACTGGGTTAATATGTCTGCTCCCATGCCGTTGCAGTACGATTCTGTGTCAGGGCAGGTGGATTTCACCTACACCACGCAAGATGAGGTCACCATCAACACAGCGTATCTCGCAGACAGCAGTATGATTCTCTTTGATGCTGTGGCGTATGGGGTTATTAATAATACGTTCATTCGTTTCAATACGAACACCATGGACCCCGTAACTGTTATACCTACAGGCGTTTATCCTATCAACTACTCGCGCGGTTTGGGCACGGTATTGGCTGGTGGGTTAGACACCGACGAGCAGGGCAACCAAGTGCTGGCACCCTCTTTCTTTGCCCGCACTTGGATGGACGGGCGTGTGGTGCCGCCGCTTTATTTTATGGTTGATGGCATCGTGTCGGTGGAGAACCGTGATGGCTATTTGTATGTGGAGGTGAATGCGCGCAACTCCTATGGACGTTCTGTTCACATTATCTATAACAGCAATCCGACTCCGGTTTCGAATGTGGCAACGGAACCTTCTCGTGCGAACAAGGTGATTGAGAATGGGCAGGTGATTATCCGTCGGGGTGACGAAAAGTTCAACATACTCGGCACCAGAATCCGATAGTGTCTTTGTCGTGTTAAGAGTAGGTGATTAGTAGGTGATTGATAGGTGATTGATAGGTGATTCCTTATAGGATACTGTAGGGTTGCTGACAGAATCGACACTCAATATGCAGTTTTATTTCAAATGATATGATGTTTAATTTCTAATTTTATTGTGGTTATGAAAAAATTATTCCTCTTTATTGTGGCACTCTTCACGCTCAGTAGCGTGCATGCCGACCTCATCCTCCACGAGTCTTTTGATCGCGCTGTGGGAGACTTGAACAAAGGTGCAAATACAGATATGGGTTCTAATACAGCAGATTGGTGGACTTTCAGCGGTACTTCCAAATTCATTCAAGTAGCAGAAGGGTCTTTATCTTACCAGGGGTATGTGGACGAAGGAAAAGGTAATAAGGTTGCATTCAATGGCTCTGGAGCAGACGATTTTCGTCAATTTCAACAGATTACATCAGGTAAAGTATATGTGGCAGCCATTATTAATGTGGATAGTCTCAAACAGAGCGGGACTCAAGACCATTTCCTGTCAATAGGCGATGCTTCTATGTCTAATATGTATGCGCGTTTGTATTCAAGCAGTGTAAAGCCCGATGACAAATTCACAGGATTCAAATTAGGTATTGCAAAAAACAACGAGAATAGTGTTAACCGTGGTTGGTCGGATGAGGTATATACTCCGAAAACAAACTATTTGGTAGTACTTGAATATGAATTTGTAGATGGAGAAAAAAATGATACGGTTCGTCTGTATGTTAATCCTACTAAAACCAACAAGGTACCGGTGGCTCAATGCAACCAAGAGGGTACACAAACTGGTAAGGGCGCAAATGGACAAGCAGATGCAGCATTTCTTTCTACTGTGAATTTACGTCAAGGTGCAGGAACTCCTCAAGTGGTTTTCATCGACGAAATCAAAGTCGCAACTTCTTGGGATGAACTTTTTGGCGAAGGCGGTGACACTCCCGTTGAAAATCCTGTGGAACTCACGGCGGCTCCGAAGAGTATGTTGTTCGGAGAATATGGCTCTGTCTATGTTGGTGAGACCTATACCAAGACTTTCACCGTTACTGCAAAGAACCTCAAGGGCGACATCGCTTTGGCAACCAATGACGCACAACTCACGTTGGATAAAACCACTATTGCGAAAGCGGATGCGGAAAGCGAAAAGGGCGTAGAGGTTACCGCGACTTTGGTCCCGACTGCATTGGATTATCCTGCAAACAAAGTTGTGATTTCGCTTACCACAGAAGGTGCGACTGCATCTGTTTCCGCTTCGTGGTGGGCATCGCAAGTCACAACATGTGCTACTATTGCGGAACTCAAAAAAGAGGCTGCCAAAGGGGAAGGCGAAACACTTACATTGAAGTTCACCGGCGAAGCCGTTGTCACTTATGTTACTCGTCTTGCTTCCGGCACAACCATTTATTTGCAAGACGCTACGGCTGCTGTCAGCATCAGCGACAATTATTGGCCTACAACCATCCAAATGGGTGACAAACTCACCAACTTCACGGTGCAAGAGGGCTATCCTGCATTTGGCGTACAACCGCTTGTTCCTGTCAATCCGTCTGTCACTGTGGTTAGCAGTGGCAATGAGGTCGCTCCCCAAGTGGTTACGTTGGCAGAACTCAAGGCAAACGCTGCAGACTACTTGCTTGAGTTGGTGAAAGTGGAGAACGTCACGCTCGACCAAAATAGTGCAAAGTTCGGGCAAAGAAATGACGATAACACGCCTATTGCAGACATCTTTACGCAAGATGGTATTACTGCTACTATCAACTTGGTAGAGGGCAACGACCTTATTGGTACTACCAAGCCCAAGAAAGCAGATGTTATCGGTATCTCCAGCAATGCGGCAGGTAGCGTGATTCGTGTGCGTGGCGTATCTGACATTATTTCAAAGGATAATCCGATGGCAGTTGATAATATCGCAATCGATTGGCAGGCAGGTGACTATGAGATTTACACCATCTCCGGTCAGCGTGTGAACGAACTCCAATCGGGTGTCAATATCATTCGTCAGGGCAACAACACCTATAAGGTTGTTCGCTAATTTCCTCACATACCCCGATAGTGTACCCGCACTATCGGGGTATGTTATCTTTGTTTTGCAATAAAATACGATTAGTTGTATGAAGAAAATACTATCTGTAATTCTCTGTTGCGGACTGTTGTTTGCACCCGCAACGGCGGCGGACAACCTGCTCAGCAATGGTGATTTTGAAACGGCACAGTCTAATTTCCTTTTTGGTGCTGATTTCGAAGATTGGACTTTCGGTAGTGAAGTCGCTATTGAAACTACCGATGTCTATCATGGTGAGAAGGCGTTTCGCACCGTGAATGTCACCCAAGAGCGTTCCCTTCAGCAGACGGTGGAGATGCAGACTGAAGTCACAGGGCAGGAGTTTGAAATGACCATCCACTACAAAGTTGTTTCTGCTGTTGCTGGTGACCTTTTCTTGAATAGTGAGTGGAATTTCCGATACCCGCAAGAAGGTACACCGCACGACAGCCTCATTCTTAACCAACCTCTCGCTATTGGAGAGGGATGGCAGACGCTTACCGTCAAAACAACCAAGCCCGCCGATGCCACTTCTTTCCTGTTTAGTGTGGGAGTGAAAAAGGGTGTGAAAGTGATATTTGACGATTTCCGTCTTTCTCGTACCGAGAACAAACAACCATGGTACACCGTAATGCCTGAGAAGATTGCCCCTGCGCGTTGCAATATCGGCGATGAGGTACTGATGACCACACTCACTATCCGTCAAGGGAATATCACTACACCTGTCCAACTCTACATTTCAGGTGCAAATCGTGATATGTTTCGTCTTGAAAAGACTGAGGTGACGCAATCCGAAGAGACTGTCAAACTATGGTATGCGCCTACCGTTGCTGGTAACCACAAAGCGATGCTCTTTACCGATTGTTCGCAGGCTCTGAGCGACAACAAAACCTTTTCTCTCAGCGGTGTAGCCTCAGACTCTACCCTCAAGCCGGAGATACATATCAATCCCAATACTCTGCCCCAGTTTACTGCTAAAGCAGGTACACAGGTGCGTGACTCGGTGGTGGTGACAACCCTCAACTGTACGGAGGATATATCTATCTCATGTCTCAACGATGGGGATGCTAATGCATTTTCTATCAATTCCACACTTATTCCGCGCAATATGGAAGCGAAAACCTATATCACTTTTGCACCACGCAAAGCGGGTACTTATTCCGCCACTATCTATTGGGCTTCCAAAGGCGCGCAAAAGCAACAAATACGTGTCACGGGTGTTGCCACTGAAAGCGACCCGACCGTAGCAGATTGGGCTACTTCTTTCACGTGGGATATGACGCAACCTCTCTCTCTGCTGCGAGAGAGTTTTGATGATGTTGTCAGCAACAATACGCTAAAACTGAATGGTTGGCAGAATGTAGTGCGCCAAGGCGCACGCCCATGGTGGGGCTACATAGATAAATCCGACAATGAACATTGTGCCAAAGTCACGGCATACATAGGGGGTGAGAAAGACTCTGCCATGACTGAGATGTGGCTTGTCACACCTGCATTGGACTATAAGAATGCCCAAAACCAAGTGTTTACCTTCCGTGTGCGTGGCGATTATCTGTATGAGGGACAGTCTGCATCACTCAAATTGTTTTTTATCGATGCCTCTGTTGCAGATGATATCTTCTTTCAGGATATGGAGATTGCAATGCCTTCCACATCCGACCAAGCGGGTGACTGGCTTGATTTCCAAGTGAATCTGACAGGACAGGAGTTGATTCCGAATACTTTCTTTATGGCATTCCGGTTCACAGGATATAGTGGCAGCAATGGTGCCGCAACCTACCTTATTGATGATGTATCGTGGGGACGTGATGATTTGCCGCTTATCTCTGCGGATTCCGTGCAGATAACGGCAGTTGCCGCACCTAATGAACAAATGGTATTCCCCGTAATGGTGACGGGTAAGAATCTTACGGAAGACATTCGTATTTCCGTGGCGGGTAGCAACAGCAGCAAGTTCCAAGCGGCTCCTTCTACCTTGCCCAAAGAAGGCGGTGCCGTAGCAGTCGGTTTCAAATCGGAGTTGGAAGGAGTACACGAGGCTTATCTGCGTATCCGTTCACGTGGTGCGGTGGATGTATATGTGCCTATGGCTGTGTTGGTTAAGGCACGTACAGCCGTGGAAGATACATGTATAGAACCTGCTGCGAAGCCGCGTCTTGTCCTCTTGCAAGGAAATCTGTACATCATCAATGCAGATGGTATGCGTTATAGCCTCACAGGGCAACGTCTTTCTGAAGAATAATTTCCCGCCTTTTAGGTAGTCTGTATGGTTCTTATTGGCATAGTTATTGTGCATATGAACGGTGGTATATCCGAATAGAATATGAATCTGCAGAAATGGATTAAGAGTATTGCGTTTTCACTGATGGGTACTATTTTGGTAGTACTCATCAGTGCTACGTTTATGGAGAAACTATACGGTACGGAGGTGGCAGTGCGCTATTTCTATACCGCTCCATGGACCATCGCCTTGTGGGCATTGGCGGTGTTGTTTGGCGGCTGGTACGTAGTCAGTGCTTTTCGGCGAGGTACAATGCGCTGGTCGGTTTTCGGTATTCACCTTGCCTTTGTGGTGATACTGCTTGGCGCCATGCTTACGCATACGTTGGGCATGGAGGGGGCAATATCTCTCCGTATTGGTGAAAGTACCAATACTTATCTGACCCGTGAAGGAACAGAGGCTTCACTGCCTTTTGTGGTTACGTTAGACGATTTTCAAGTGGAGTACTATGCAGGCACTGCCACTCCTGAAGACTATTTGAGCCGAATCTCTATTGGTTCCTCTGATAATTGTGTCACGGCGGCATTGTCAATGAATCATATCTTTCGCTATCGCGGTTGGC
This sequence comes from uncultured Bacteroidales bacterium, assembly GCA_934667275.1. GTDB lineage: Bacteria > Bacteroidota > Bacteroidia > Bacteroidales > Paludibacteraceae > Colicola. The sequence goes on from CAKULK010000012.1 coordinate 36,369, forward strand.
GGTTCTACCAGTCGTCTTATGATGAGGATGCCGGCGGTTGCACATTGCTGCTTACGCATGATACTGCCGGTATCGCGGTGACATACACGGGATATGTCTTGCTGCTTCTCAGTATGTTGGCATATCTGTTTATTCCTAAAAGTATACTTGGGAAACGTAATGGCTTTAGAGGCTCCAAAGTCAAGGCGGCTGTTTTGCTTCTGGTCCTACCTTTGTCGCTGTCGGCGGCTCCAAAGACGCTGCAACGTCCTGTGGCAGAGACGTTTGGCGACCTGTATGTGGAATACAACGGGCGTATTTGTCCGATGTCGGTGTTGGCAAATGATGTCTGCACCAAACTATACGGGCGCAATTATTACCGTGCAGACGACGGCACCCGTTATTCGGCAAATCAGGTGCTGACGGGTATCTTGTTCTATTACGACGATTGGGCACAAGTGCCGCTAAAGCACTCGCGCAAACCAATACAGAATCGTGAACGTGAAATGGTGTTCCGCATGGTGTCCGGTGGTTCTTTGCTCAAGATATGGCCTTCGGAACATGGTTGGTGCGACATCAATTCGGCAGGCGAAACGGACAGCCTGTCGCACGATGAGTGGAATTTTCGTATGTATGCCATGCAGTATGTGGCATACGATTTGATGCAGGGGCGGAACATTGAGGCAAATGAAACGCTGAAGAAGATACGTCTCTACCAACAGAAATATGTAGGTATAGAGAACCTGCCGTCAGAGACTCACTTTCGTGCTGAAAAACTATGGGCTGCGTTTCCTTATACGAAGCCGTTGGCGATGCTGACGATTACATTGGGCTTGTTGTTCTTTTTGGTATATTGTCTCATACAGGGGCGCGGACATGCCTTGCCGCATTGGTGGCAGATGCTGAATACTATATGTTTGGCAGCGATATGGCTGTTTCTGACTGCGATGCTGGTATGGCGTTGGTATATCAGTGGGCATATACCTCTTGCCAATGGTCACGAGACGATGCAGGCATTGGCATGGTTTATTATGCTGATAGGACTGTTATCTGCTGTCTATTCCAGACATTCCGGTTCTTTCAACTTTCAATCGTCCACTCTGTTGCTATCGGGAATGCCCTTGATGGTGAGTATGATGTCAGCCTCTAATCCTCAGATTACTCACTTGACACCTGTTCTCCAGTCGCCGCTTTTGAGCCTGCACGTCAGTATCATTATGCTTAGTTACGCCCTGTTGGCATTTGTAATGCTCAATAGCGTGGTGGCGTTGTTTTCAAAATCCGACCAACAACTACGCCTTATGCACTTTTCGCGCACTCTTTTGCGCCCTGCGGTGTGCTGTTTGGCGATAGGTATCTTCCTTGGCGCGGTATGGGCAAATGTGTCGTGGGGACGTTACTGGGGGTGGGACCCCAAAGAGGTTTGGGCACTCATTACCCTGTTGGTTTATGCCGCTCCGTTGCATGCGCAGTCGTTGGCATTCTTCCGTCGCCCGCGTGTGTTCCATATCTATTGTTTGCTGGCATTCCTTTCAGTCCTTTTCACCTATTTCGGTGTGAATTTCCTTCTCGGCGGGTTGCACGCTTATGCTTAGTTGATGCCAATGAACGCCTATGATCTTGCATACGAATATGTGCAGCACACCGGACGGTGTATCTTCCTGACGGGAAAGGCAGGCACGGGTAAGACTACTTTCCTGCGCCGCCTGCGTGTAGAGTGCCCTAAGCAGATGGCGGTGGTTGCCCCAACAGGTGTAGCTGCCATCAATGCCGAGGGCGTGACCATCCATTCGCTGTTTCAGTTGCCACCGCAAGTGTTTCTGCCCACCGACGATGCCCGTAGGCAACTCTTTGCCGAGATGCAGATGCGCGGACAGAAACAGCGTGTATTGCGCAACCTTGAACTCTTGGTGATTGATGAGGTGAGTATGGTGCGCGCAGACCTGTTGGACGCTATTGATGCCGTGTTGCGCCATTTCAAACACCGCCCGCGTATCCCGTTTGGCGGTGTGCAGGTGCTGTTTATCGGGGATTTGTTCCAGTTGTCGCCGGTGGCGCGCGAGGAAGACTGGCGCATACTGCGTGACTACTACACGGGACCTTATTTCTTTCAGGCACGTGTGTTCAGCGAATTACGTCCCGTGTACATAGAACTTGACCACGTATTTCGGCAGACAAACCAAACCTTCATTGATATCCTCAACGAGGTACGCAACAACACCCTGTCTCCTGAGTCGTTGAAACGCCTTAATTCACGTTACAATCCTACTTTTGACCCCGAAAGTACAGGGGAGCATTACATCACCCTCTCCACCCACAACCGCAAGGTGGATGCCATCAATCGTCGTGAGATGGACGCGCTTGGCGGACGGGCATACACCTATCATGCCAAGATACAGGACACTTTTCCCGAAACGATGTATCCCATGGACGAGACACTTGTGTTAAAGGAGGGTGCGCGCGTGATGTTTATCAAGAATGACTCTTCGCCGGAAAAGCAATACTATAACGGCAAACTTGGCATAGTAACCGCCCTCAACGACAAAGCCATCGAAGTGACATGCGAAGACAACGAGCGCATTGAGGTACACACAGAGACATGGGAGAACCTGCGTTACACGGCAGTAGCAGGTAGTGAAACCATCGAGTCGGAGGTGATAGGCACCTTTTGCCATTTCCCTTTGCGTCTTGCGTGGGCAGTAACCATTCACAAAGCGCAAGGGCTTACTTTTGACCGCGTAGTGATTGATGCGGCGGATGCTTTTGCTGCGGGACAAGTGTACGTGGCATTGTCGCGATGCCGCTCACTGGAAGGCATTGTGCTGCTGACACCTATCCCTGAGCGTGCTTTGACCAATGCGCGCGAAGTGGTGGACTTTACCACTCACCAACTGACCTTGGACGCAACCGAGCAGAGTCTCTCCGCCGCACAAAACGACTATCTGACTGTTTTGTTGTGCGCGCTTTTTGATTTCCGTGAGCCAATCAACCTGCTGACTTCGCTACGGGCTGCAACAACCAAAATGGATTCCATACAGGGTGACGCATCGGCGTTCTTTACGCTCAATATCGGGGCGTTGGTGGGGCTGCAAGTGATAGGCGAGCGTTTTCAGAATCAGTTGCGCAACATATTGTATAACAATGATTTATCATTACTCAAACAGCGTTTGAAGGCTGCAGATTCCTATTTCTCGCCCAAATTGGAGCAACTGACGCGTAACCTCTCGCTATGCGCTTTGCGCTCCAATGACCGTACGGATGCTTCGTATTTGCGACAAGGACTGGTGGATGTCTATACAAGCCTTATTCGCACCACATATATCCAATCACATATAGCCCAAACGCCCACGGTGAACAACTATTTCCGTGCGCGACAATCATGTCCGCTTGAACTGCCCGACTTGCATATCTACACAGAGGAACGCAAGAGCAGAAAGACTGCCAGTCGGACAACAAAAAAGAAAAAGAAGACTTCTTAGGTATCAGAGAAACAGCAATGCAATATGCACAATCATAAGGATAAGGCAAAAGAATGTGCAGATATTGCGTGCAAGGAGCCAACGAAGTAGAAACCAGTCAATTCCCGCTTTCACATAGTTGTCCCAGTTGCCCATTGGTCCCATCCACCAACGTGGTGTGTCGGCACATGGCAGACCGTGTGTGAAATGGTGGGTGGAATAGATGAGATAGACAGACATGGGGAGAGTGGCAAGTGTGAGAAGATACCACGGACTCCACCAACCGAGTGCGATACCTATTGCCAACATGATGAAGGGCATCAGCGCGAAGACTGCCACAAAGAATATCATCCATGCCGGTTTGCGTAGCAGACGTGCAAAGGTCATCTTCCCCAATTCCGCATCGGCATTCACCTCCATCACGGAATGCACATATACAATGTTAATCACCAGACAACCGACGCCGATACTCATACAAAGCATTGGCAGCGAGAAGATGGTGCCTGTCATTGCTGCCTGTACACCAAGCATATTGAGCGGTCCGAAAATGAGTCCGATAACCAATTCTCCAAATCCATGGAACCCCAATTCGAGCGGTTTGCCCGAATAGTTGATGCCAACCAGCAATCCGAGAAAAGCGTACAGCACGATGCCCATAGCGGCTTGCCAACCATGCAAGAGCCACTGCGCTACAAAGGCGATTAAGCCCATGGAGGCTGCAAAAAGGAGAAACCATACTACTGCCATACCAAGGGTATGGACAGTGGTTTCGCCGCTGCGGATATAACTGCACTTATCCATACGTGCGCGAATACTGGAAGACGACAGGTCGGAGCGTAAACGCGAATCGTGACGATAATCAAAATAATCGTCAGCAAGGTTCATACCGAGGTGTGCGGCGCATACGCCCAATAGTACGGGCAATGCCAACCACCATACAAAACCACTTTGCCCAATGCAAAGCACAATCGCCGTCAAACACGGTAGTGCAGACTGTGGAAGGGATATGTTGCGGCTGTTCTTAAGCCAAAAACGGAGTGTATTCAATGTGCTGATGTGTGAATGATGAATGCCAAAATTGTTGTACGTCTTCTACTCGAAAAAAGTGAAATTGACGCTGCCGTATGTGCGCTGCTCTACGAAATGCGGGTGGGTGGAGAAATCGTTTGTCTTGGAGTGTTCCAATACAAATAACCCGTTGGTTTTCAATAGTTCATGCTCAAATATTAGGTCGGGTAGGGTAGGTAATTCTGCGAGTGCGTAAGGAGGATCGGCGTAGATGAAGTCGTATTGCACATAGCAGGCGTTGATGAAACGGAAGACATCGCCGCGAACTACGCGCAGGTTGCTGATTCCTAATTGTTTGCACGTGGATATGATGAAGTTTTGTTGCGTATGCGCCATCTCCACTGCCGTCACATCACGCGCACCCCGACTGACAAACTCCAATCCGATGCCGCCCGTGCCTGCAAAAAGGTCAAGCATATCCACTCCCTCAAAATCCATACGATTGTTGAGGAGATTGAAAAGACTTTCTTTGGCAAAGTCGGTGGTTGGACGTGCGGTTATATTTTTAGGGGGCGTCAATCGGCGCCCCCTAAATGTTCCGGATATGATTCTCATAGAATCTTAAAAATCGTACCTTTTTGTATGCCGCTCAAAGGTTGCCTATCCCTTGCTCATCCTTTGCGTATCCCTTGCTGTTTGACACGACTTTTTCAAGGATGTGCCGACGGGAGGAAATCTTAAAAAACGACACTTTTTATTACTCCCAGTTACCTGCGTTGTTGTTAGGAGCATCCACAGAACCAATTTTCAGTCCGGGGTAGTGGTCAAGTTTCGTCTCCTTGTCAACGAGGTTTACGCGCTCCTGTGCATCCAAGTCGTGGAGATAGGTGTCATAGTGTGCACGAATCTCGAAGATTGGCACGCGGATACCCTGCGAAGTGGTGTAGTTGTTGTTGGTCTCAACTTCAAACTTCACCTTGTCGGTATAAGGGATGTAGATGATTTGACCGATATTGGCCTCGGTGTATTGACCCTTGTAGAGCGACTGAATCATATTGGTGAGGATGGTGTCGCGGCGGAAACCCTGCAGACCTTCAGCCACTACTTCGCGGTCGTTTTCCCATACGTATTGATAGAGTTGGTTGAGACTGTCGGGACCTTCAAAATTCATCTTGCGTTGTGCTTTGATGCGCGCGCGCTCCAGAATCTTGGCAGCCTTGTTCTCGGTCATACCGTCTTCAAGTTGCTTCTCGGAGAGAGAACCCTCTTTGAGCACCTCTTTCTTGGGGGCAGTCTGCAAATAGAGCACCAGCGAGTCCAAATCGGCGGTGAAATAGCCCTTGTCCAAACGGAACTGAGCCTCAGCCGTACGCAGGCTGATGAGATTGCTGATAACCGCTTTTTCACGCTCGGCACGTTGTTCCTCGAAGCGAATCGGGGTCACGACACTCTTGACGCAGAGGTACGCCATAAAAATAGCGGCAATACCCAGCAGAACACGAATAATGATTTTAGACGACTTCATTTTATGTTGCATTTATAAGTTTCCGTATTTAATCCTTGCGCAAATAGCACAAAACCGCTGCAAAAGTACAAATAGTTTTTCATATATGCAAATTTTTTCGTAATTTTGCGCCCGAAACAGACGGTGAATATGGAGGATAGCAATAAGGTGTTGTACACGATTCTGACGGAGCGGTTGGAGTTGCTCCGGCAGTTGGACAAGGAGGGCGATTCGGATCATCGTCGCCATGTGGCGCGCGAGACGAGTACGTTGCATGCGCCGTTGGCGCACCGGTTGGGCTTGTATGCTATCAAAACCGAGATGGAAGACCTCGCGCTGAAGTTCACCGATTACGACACCTATAAATATATAGCGCACGCGCTGAACGAGAAGAAAGCCCAGCGCGATGCCTATATTGCCGCGTTTATCGCGCCACTGGAGAAGAAACTGGCGGACGAGGGCTTTACGTGCACCATCAAGGGCCGCCCGAAATCCATTCACAGCATCTACCACAAGATGCAGGTGCAACACTGCGATGTGGATAGGATTTACGACCTGTTCGCCATCCGCATCATTCTGGACTCGCCGCTGGAGCGAGAGAAACAGGACTGTTGGCAGGTGTATTCGCTCATCACGGACATGTACAAACCCAACCCGAAGCGGCTCCGCGACTGGCTGAGCGTGCCCAAGGAGAACGGCTACGAGAGCCTGCATACGACGGTGCTCGGACCCGAAGACAAGTGGGTGGAGGTGCAGATTCGCACGCGTCGCATGGACGAAGTGGCGGAGAAAGGTGTGGCAGCGCATTGGGCATACAAAGGTGTGGACGGACACAGACTGAACACCGACAGGCAGAGTGTGTATGTGTTCACGCCGACGGGCGACCTGAAACGGTTGCCTGTGGGGGCGACGGTGCTGGATTTTGCGTTCTCGGTGCATAGCGAGGTAGGATGCCATTGCGTGGGCGGGCGTATTCGCAACCAGAATGTGAGCATCCGGCAGAAATTGCAGAATGGCGACCAAGTGGAAATAATGACCTCGCCCAACCAGCGTCCGAGTGCGGATTGGCTGAATGTGGTGGTCTCGACGCGGGCTAAGAACAAGATTCGCCAGTCGTTGAAAGAGGTGGAGTATCGCAATGCCGCCGAGGGGCGTGAGATGTTGGAGCGGCGGTTCAAGAACTGGAAACTGGAGTACGACGAGGCAAATGTGTCGCGCATGGCAGCGAAATTGGGATACAAGGCGGTGAGCGACCTGTACCAGTCCATCGCGCTTGGCAAGGAGGATATCTTGCGCATCAAGGACATCTACCAGAACCTCGATGCTCCGCACGAGGTTATACATACTGTTTCAGCCTACCAACCTGCTCCACAGGAGGCATTGGCATTGGAGGTGGACATCAATGTGAAGAACGTGGATTATAACCTTGCCAAATGTTGCAATCCTCAGCCGTCTGACCCGATTTTCGGTTTTATCAGTATTACCAAGGGCATTCGTATCCATCGGTGCGACTGCCCCAATGCCGAACACATGCGCGAGCGGTATCCGTATCGTGTGATTCCGGCGCGGTGGGCAAAAAAGAAGAGTGATGGACAATAGCAATTACCCGTCGATATTGCTCGGCAACGCGGTGGAACAGTTTGCGTCACTGCCCGGAGTGGGACGCAAAACGGCGTTGCGACTGGTGTTGCACCTCTTGCGGCAGCCGGACAAGGAGGTGGAGACATTTGCGGGTGCGCTGACCACCCTCAAGCACGATGTGCATTATTGTCGCATCTGCCACACTATTTCCGATCAGGAGCTGTGCCCGATTTGCCAATCGCACTCGCGCGACCGGCAGACGATTTGCGTGGTGGAGAATGTGCAGGACGTGATGTCGATTGAGAACACGGGGCAATACCGCGGTCTGTACCATGTGTTGGGCGGTGTCATTTCGCCTATGGACGGGGTGGGGCCATCGGATTTGGAGATAGACAGCCTTGTGGCGCGCATTGCTCCCGAGGAGGTGAAAGAGGTGATTTTGGCATTGCCGACCACTATGGAAGGCGACACAACCAATTTCTACATTTACCGCCGGTTGCAGAACAGCGTGCTGGATAATGGATTGCGAATCAGTCAGATAGCGCGTGGCGTGGCGGTCGGAAACGAGTTGGAATATACCGATGAAATCACGTTGGGGCGTTCGATTATCAACCGGATTGACTTCAAGGCGTGAGAATTAAATATAAGGAGTATGGAGAAAAAGATTATTCGTTCGCTGAATTGGTACTACTATGGGGTGATGGTTTTTGCTCTGTTGGCGGGTACGTTGGCGTATTTTTTGGTGATGAAAGGTTATGTGAGTCTCATTGACAGGATGTCTGTGTTGGGCAAGACGCTGCAATATGTGGTGATTGTTGATGCATTGTGCACGATTCCGTTGGGACTTTATTGGTTCAAACGCCGCTGCAGAGTGTTGAGCCAAATGCCTGATGGAGATGAGAAACTGAATGGCTATAAGCGAATTGCTGCAGTACGTATCTTATTGGTTAGCAATGCGATGGTGTTGGGTATTGTGGCGTTTTACTTGATGGGATGCTACCAGTCCATGTTGTGGGTGACGGCGATTGCTGCCATTGGTTGGTATTTTACCAAGCCCACCCAGCGCAAGATGGAGTTGGAGTTGCAGCCGCAAGACAAAGACCAGGAAAATTACTGAATTACCTGCCATTCTGCACAAATTCGTAAATTGTAAATTGTCAAATCGTAAATTCCATGACTATAGCAGTTGATTTCGATGGAACTATCGTCACTCACGAATATCCGAATATCGGCAAGCCCATCCCGTTTGCCATTGAGACGTTGAAGAAATTGCAGCAGGAGGACCATCATCAGATTATCCTTTGGAGTTGTCGCGAAGGCGATTTGTTGAAGGAGGCGGTGGATTATTGTGCTGCAAAAGGGCTGGAATTCTATGCGGTTAATTCAAATTTTCCGGAGGAAACGGCAGAGATTGTTCGTGCACGAAAATTGGAGGCGGACCTTTTTATCGACGACCGCAATTTGGGCGGATTGCCAGATTGGGGGGTGATTTATCAGATGATTCATAGTGGAAATGCCTTGAAACAGGCACCTGTGGGGAATATGCCGGAACCTCAGCGCAAAGGCGGTCTCTTTGGTTTTTTCAAGTAGGTGATTTGTTATAGGATGGTTATAGGATAGTTGGAGGATAGAGATGGTGCGTTTGAGGAAATTAGAGCCTTCCGACCTCCCGTTTTTGTATCAATGGGAGAACGATTCGTCTGTTTGGGCGGATTCGGATACCCATAATCCGCTCTCGAGACAGGATTTACGTGAATATATAGCGTCCACTACCGGCGATATTTATAAAGACGGACAACTGCGCTTGATAATTGAAAATGAGGGAGTTACGATTGGATGTGTGGATTTGTTTGATGTGGATTCCCGCAATCGTAAAGCGGCTGTTGGTATCTATATTGCGCCTGAGATGCGTGGGCAAAGGTTGGGGCAGCAGGCGGTGGAGCAGGTGATGCACTATGCGTTTGATTATCTGCATTTTAGATTGCTGTATGCGGTGGTTGTTACAACCAATTACGTGTGCAGTAGTATCTTTCGGGATTTGGGATTCATGCCGTCGGCAACGCTCCGTGGTTGGACATTGGAGGGGGATGCCGTGGTGTGGCAGATGACAAATCCAAGTATTACAATTGATTAGTTATGAACAAGTTATATAGTATTTCTCGTTCGTTTCGTTTCCGCCGTTTCTCGCGCAAAGCGTATGCGGCTTTTGCTTCAATGCACCGCCATGTGACCATCGGTCGCGTGGGGCGTAGCATTTGCGACTTGGAGATGCTCAAGTCGGGCAAGGCTGTGGCGCTGTGTGCGGCATTCATCTGCGGCGTATCGGCAAGTGCCGGGGAGACTCTCTCTCCCGACGAAACGGAAGTGGCAAACCGGATTGCCTTGGAGCAACTGGACGTAGTTGCCACAACGTCGCGCCTCGCCTCTTCGGCGGTGCGACAAGTCACTGTCTTTTCCCGCGACGACATTCGTCAGTTGCCCGTCAGCACGCTGGCGGAGGTGCTGCAGCGCTTGCCCGGGGTCGATGTGCGCCAGCGCGGTGCCACGGGCGTGCAAGCCGACATCGCCCTCAATGGCTGCACGGCTGACCAGACGCTCATTTTCCTCAACGGCGTCAATGTCACTGACCCGCAGACGGGGCACTACTCCATGGACCTGCCCGTCGAACCGCAGGACATCGAGCGCATCGAGGTGTACAACGCCACGCCGCAGGGCTTGGGCGCGTATGCCGGTGTCATCAACATCGTCACGCGGCAGGCGCGCGATACTGCCTGTGAGGTCGAAGCCTCACTCGCGGCAGGCGAATACGGGCTCTTCAATCCCCGCCTTGCCTACCGTGACGCCCGCGAAAACCTGCATTGGGAAACCAACGTAAGTTACAATCAGTCAACGGGTTTCGCCTCCAACACCGACTATCGTATCGCCAATGCTTTCGCCCATCTTACGACAGGCGGCTTCGAGGTGCAGGCTGGCGCGCAGTACAAGGACGCGGGTGCCAATGCTTTCTATGCCCTCTCCTATCCCGACCAGTTCGATGCCACCCGCATGGCGTTTGCCTCGGCGGCATACCACGGGAGGTTGGCAGAGCGGTGGACGATGGATGCCTCGGCGCTCTATCGTGCTCATTATGACCGCTTTGAGTTGTTCCGCGAGGGCACCGATACGCCTGCTTGGTACACGGGGCACAACCGCCATTGGACGCACACCGCCGATGCCGATGCCAAGGTCTCGTTTATGGAGACGTGGGGTACCACCTCCGTGGGGCTCACCCTGCGCGATGCCTACATCACCTCCAACACGCTCGGCGAGCATAACCGCCTGACTGTCAACTACTACCTCCAGCAGACCGCCCATTGGAGCAAGGTCTCCCTCTCGGCACTCGTTGGTGGAACCTACAACACGGCTTTCCGTGCCGACTGGTCCTACAGCCTCGACCTCTCCTATCGCCCAGTGCACGGGCTCTCGCTCTATCTCAATACGGCCCGCGCCCTGCGCCTGCCCACCTTCACCGACCTCTACTACCATTCGGCAACCCAACTTGGCAACGACAGCCTGCGTGCCGAGCATGCCTACAAGGTCGAACTCGGGACGCAGTACCAAAAGCAGTGGACGAATATACGTCTCGACGCGAACCTCAAGGGCTATTACCGTTATGCCACCGATGTCATCGATTGGGTCAAACGACCCGATGAAACGCAGTGGTTGTCACGCAATTACGCCCACCTTCAGACATGGGGCTGCAATGCCACCATAGGCATCACGGCACGCCAACCGCTGGGGCATTTTCTCCGTCAGGCGCGCCTCAGTTATGCTTATTGCGGCACCACCAAACAGGAGACCGACTATCTCAGCAAGTACGCCCTCGACTATCTCCAACACCGCCTCTCGCTCACCATCGAGCACACCATCTACCGCGGTTTGGGTGCGTCATGGCAACTCACTTACCAGCAGCGCAATGGCTCCTATGCCGACCGCGATGGGGTAGTGCAGACCTATCGGCCTGTATTTCTGTTGGATGGCAGCATTTTCTACGACGCACCCAAGTGGAAGGCGTCTTTGGAGTGCACCAACATGACCAACCAGACCTACTACGACTACGGAGGCATTCTCCAGCCCACCCATTGGCTCCGTGCGAAATTGGAAGTTCGGTTATAGTGAGATATTTCTATAAATTAACGTAATGGGCTGTCTAATAGATTCTTAGACAGCCTTTTTTATAAATTCTTCCGAAACCTTTGCTCACAAACTCCTCTTTCTCAAAGTGGTTTTTCATGGCACCAATTTGCATATCTCGCAAATAAATAGTAACTTTGCCATCAGTTTGTTAAACAATAATTTTATGCCTGTTTTGAAACATTGTCCTCGTTGTGGGGCGGAGTTTTCGTGCAATGCAGAAGATAAATGGCATTGCCAGTGCGCTCAAGTCAAGTTAAATGCGGCTGCGTATGCGTTTTTGGCGTCCAATTACAATGACTGTTTGTGCAAAAAATGTCTGCAAGAATTGGCACATCAGTATGCTGATTCTTAAATAAATTAATGGATTAGGGCATATTGGCATATTTTTTGTGGCAATTTTATTACGGTGCATGTGGCACCGTAGTTAAACCAAATGCCTTATGATGAAGCACCAGTTTCAGTTACCCGAACTTGGGTACGAGTTCTCCGATTTGGTCCCTATGATGGGACCCGAAACGCTCTCCTGCCACTACGGCAAGCATTTTCGCGCCTATGTGGATAATCTCAACAATCTTGTCAATGGGTCTGAATTTGAGGGACTTACGCTCTTGGATATGGTGCGTAAAGCCCCCGATGGTCCTATCGCCAACAATGCAGGTCAAGTCCTTAACCATCAGTTGTTTTTCGAGCAGTTTCGCCCCACAGAAGAGGCCAAGGAACCCTCTGGAGAGTTGCTTTTTCTGATAGAGCAGTCTTTTGGATCGTTTGACACCATGCGCGAACAGTTGGACAAAGCGGCACTGACTCTCTTTGGCTCGGGATGGGCTTTCTTGGCGATGGACAATGATGCCCGTCTTCACATCTTGGCTTTGCCCAATGCTGACAATCCGTTGCGTTATGGTATGCGTCCGATTCTTGCTTTTGATGTTTGGGAACACGCCTATTATCTTGATTATCAGAATAAAAGAGCCGATTATATTAAAAATCTGTGGCTTATTCTCAATTGGCATATCATCTCTGCTCGTCTCAATCAGGAGGAGTAGGTGTCGTTAATCTTCTCGAGCCGCTTCCTTTCACAGAGGGAAGCGGCTTGTTTTTCTTAATTATGAATGACATTATTTATGTATTTTGTACACTTGATTATGAAAATGCAGATGCAATTTGCGTATGTTGGAAATAAATTGTATCTTTGTCACCTGCTTTGTATGAACCGAAATACGTGTATACATGAAGATTTTGATTTGCTCCAGCAATACCGGTGAGGGTCACAACTATTGTTCCAAGGCCATGCAAGCCGCTTTGGAGACTCGTGGTATAGATAGTGATATTATTGATACTCTGGCACTTGCGGGGTACAAGGTCTCTAATTTTGCCACGCGTGCATATCTTTTTGCTGCCAAAAGTAACCTGTTCAAGTGGGTATATAATTTGGGTGGAAAAGTGGACAAGATATTGGATGGTGAAAAATCTCCAATCTATTTGTTCAATGCCACTTATTCCAAGCGATTATACGATTTGATAGTGTCTGAGCATTACGATGCGGTCATTTGTCCGCATCTCTATCCTTCCGAGACACTCACTTATCTTCGTCGCCACAATATCCTCAATATCCCGTCATTTTATATCGCCACCGACTATACGTGCATTCCTTTTGTTCCGGAAACGGAGTTGGATGGCTACATTATTCCTCACCGCGACCTGATTGAAGAGTATGTGGGCAAGCACGTGGATGGTGATAAACTCTATCCGTTGGGCATTCCTGTCATTGAGTCCAAGTTCACCAACCGTTTTCCTCGCGCACAGGCGCGCGCGCGAATAAATAAGGAGTTCTGTCTGGGGGGGACGCCCGATAACAGTCATTGGTTTTTGATGATGGGGGGCTCTATGGGACATGGCGATATGGAAGGTATCATTCGCGAATTGTTGGCGCGTTGTGCGCCGCACGATAGAGTCGTTTGCGTTTGTGGGCGCAATAAAGATGCTTTCCGAGGGCTGTCGAAACATTTCGCACGTGAAAAACGGGTAGTGCCGGTGGCGTTCACAAATGAAATTTCGTTGCTTATGGATGCTTCGAATGTCTTGCTCACCAAACCTGGGGGCATTACCAGTACCGAAGCCTGCATCAAGAGTATCCCTATCGTGCATACTGCGCCCATTCCCGGATTGGAAGACCATAATGTGGATTTCTTTGTATCGCATGGTATGTCGTGTACTGCGCCTTCTGTGGCGGAGCAAGCCGCTTTGGCAGTACGTTTGTGTGAGGACGAGACGATGCGAAATCGTATGCTTCAAGCACAGCGCGACAATACGAATCCTCATTCGGCAGATGATGTCATTTCGTTGGTTATCAGTGCGATAGAACAACGCAATGAGCGGTAGTGGGCTATGCGAAAATGTGTAATTTTTGGGTGTTTGCTACTCATTGGCGAGTTCGTTTTTGCCCAATTGGATAGCCTTCGTATCTCCTATAGTTGGAATGAAGACAGCACCATCACTTTCACATATCTTGATTCCACAGCCCGGAAAGTGGTGCTGATTGGCAATTGTATGTTGCCAAAAGAGGACTTGAGTTTTGCGGGGAGGCAGATGCGTCGTACCATGCACGAAACACGCCCCGGAGTGTGGGAATGTAGCACGCTGCGACGCCTTACCCCCGAGTTGTACACCTATCAAATCATTGTGGATGGGCATCGTCAGACCGACCCGCTGAATCCCGATTCTATTTGGGTGCGCAATCAACGAAAAAGTGTGCTTTTGGTGGACGGTGACGAGCAAACCAACCTCTACAAACCTGCCGTGCAACAGGGGAAAGTAGAGTCCGTTATTTTCATTGCCGAAGATGGCGTACGCTTTCGTATGATGGTGTATTTGCCTCACAACTACCAAGATACACTCGTTTATCCGGTGCTTTATCTTTTTCATGGCATCAATGGTGATCAACGCAATTGGTTGGAGCAGGGACGTGTTGGAAATATATTGGATAATCTGATACAACGTGGTGAAATTCAACCTGTTATAGCAGTTATGCCGCGCTGTTTGTTGTCCGAGCCTAAGCACCTTGACCATGTGGAATCCACTAATGTCTTCAACTATGGCGAGATTCTCAAAGGGCGTTTTGAGCGGCGTTTCCCTGACATCGAACGCTATATTTCTGCTCACTACTCTGTCCGGCAGCGCGACAATGCTATTGCTGGACTCTCGTGTGGGGCGCGTCAGGCGGCGAATATCGTCAATCTGGAACCTGGGATATATAGTCATGTAGGGATGTTCTCGCCTGTTGTTTCATGCAAGCAACAGCCTGCTGTTCAAAAAGATACAACGCTCTATTCTAAGTATTGGGTTGGTGGTGGTTCCAACGATTGGATGTTTCTCGCTGATGCCCGTTCTTATGCGCGCCGTTTGGAAAAGAAGGGGATTGACCATGTCTATATGGAAATCAAAGGAGGTCACACTTTTGCCAATTGGAGGGTGTTTGTCACTTGTTTCCTGCGATGGGCGTTTGGTATTGTAACGGACACAGAACCAGTGGAATATAACGAAGAATTATAAACATAAGGTATGAAGAAGATAGTATTTTTATGGGCATTTGCAATGGGTGCCTTGATCGTGAATGCAACGCGAAGAGTGGAGATGTTGCCCTATGGCAATATGGATACATGGACGGTTCGCTACATCAAAGAATCAGGACTTTTGGGAGGGGCCACCAAGGTGCTACATGCCATCGGACCCAATGATACCATTCGCCAAAACTTGGCATACGAACCGGTCAAAGGCAACCCTTGGGCTTGTAGCGAAACCTATGCTAAAGTCATTGTTGAAGCGGCTGCCGGTGGGGCTGTTACTCCGGAGAAACGGGGCAATGGTTATTGCTGTCGCTTGGAGAACAAAATGACGCACGTGCGTATAGGTGACATCTACGCCATTGTCACAGGAGCCATTTTTCTTGGCAAGAAATACGAACCTGTTGGGCTTATTGGCAAATACAAACCCCACACGGTCATCAATTTCGGAGTGCCTTTCACGGGGCATCCGGTGGCTATGATGCTCGACTACAAGGCGTATATTGAAGACGCGTGGTTCATCACGTCCACCGCCAAAGACAAACCTGTCATTGTGGAAGGGGAGCATGATTGCGCCGAAATCTACATCTATTTGCAATATCGTTGGGAAGACCCCGAAACGGGCGACATCTATGCGCGTCGTGTCGGCACCGCGTGTGAGCGTGTTTGCGAGTCTATTCCGGAATGGGTTAATAATCATGAGATTCCGGTCCGTTATGGAAATATCACTACCGACCCCGATTTCAAACCCTACGAGGCCCTCAACTACACCACTATGATGGCGCGCAACTCCAAGGGGAAGATGGTTAAGATTGACGAGGTGGGCTATAGCCTCGACGAACCCACCCACATGGTCATGATGATTGCTTCGGGCTGTTCCGGAGCCTTCCGTGCACATGAGGGAAACATCCTTTGGGTGGACAATATCCGCCTCGTGTACGACGATTGATGCTTTTACCGACTAAGATTAAAATACATTTGTATATCTCGGATATTTTTAGTACCTTTGCAGGCAGAACTAATCGGTTTTTCTTTACAAAAACGCAGTGAAATTTTCGCATATTGGTAAGGGAAATCGTTATAGGATGGTTATAGGATAGTTATAGGATAGAGGGTGGTTCTTGCTGATAATGTAATTTAATCTTGATATGGAACAGAATACGAAAGCACTCAATTTTGCCTTGATAGGGGCGGCGGGGTATATTGCACCGCGGCATATCAAAGCGATTGCTGACACAGGCAACAACTTGATGGTTGCCTACGACAAATTTGATTCGGTCGGACGTCTTGATTCCAGTTTCCCCGACTGCTCGTTTTTTACTGAGAATGAGCAGTTTGACCGTTTCTGTTCCAAACAGATGCGCACGGATAATCCCCTTTCTTGGGTGTCTATCTGCACGCCCAATTACACTCACGATGCTTTCATTCGATATGGCTTGCGCCTTGGGTGCAATGTCATTTGCGAGAAACCGCTGGTGCTCAATCCCTACAATATTGACAATCTTGTTGAATTGGAGCAAGAACTTGGGCATCAGGCATATACGATTCTCCAACTGCGCCTGCATGAGAAAATTGCGGCCCTCAAAAAGAAAGTGGAGGAGGGGCCGGAAGACAAGATTTATGATGTGGACCTCACCTACATCACCAGCCGCGGCAAGTGGTACTATAGTTCATGGAAGGGCGATGTACACAAATCGGGTGGTATTGCCACTAATATCGGTGTGCATTTCTACGACATGTTGCAGTGGATATTTGGTCCCGTGCAGAAGAATATCGTCCATGTGATGTCTTTCGATCGTGTGGCGGGATACCTCGAACTCAAGCGTGCACGTGTACGCTATTTCTTGAGTATCAACGCACAATGTCTTCCTGAAAATGCAGTGCAGGGTGAGAAACGCACCTATCGCACCCTCAGTATTGACGGCGAAGAGTTTGAGTTCAGCCAGGGGTTCACCGAGTTGCACACCGAGAGTTACAAGCGTATTCTTGCTGGGCAGGGTTTCCGTATTTTAGAGGCGCGTCCTTGTATTGAGATTGTGAGCGAGATACGTCATGCCGAACCGATTGGCTTGGTTGGCGACTATCACCCGTTGGCTAAACTCCCGTTGGCGCGTCATCCGTTTGGCTGGGACGAAAAGAGATAATATCTTGTTATGCAATTGAAACACAGCATATTGTGCATTATTTGTGCCTTCATCTGTGCCTCGTGTGTCACGAGCGGAAAGGTTAATCTTATGCAGGAGTCGGGCAAACATGGGATTCCTCACTATGCCGACACTTTGTCTTACGAGGATTACGAAATTCGGACGGGCGACCGCTTGTATGTCTATGTCTATTCTGTGGATGAGAGAGTGGGGCGTATGTTCAATCCGGGGGGAAATGTCAATAGTGCGCAGATGAGACAGCAGGGCAGCATCAATGGTTCTTACGATTTGTACACGTATTTGGTACTCGACGATGGCACCATTGATTTCCCGATGTTGGGGCATGTTGAGGTGCGCGGAAAGACTACACGTGAAGTGAAACGCCTGTTGGAGAGCGAGTTAAGTTCGTTCATCAAGAGTTATGGCGACTACCAAATGATATCGGTTGAGGTCAATATCGTGCGCCGTACTTTCAGTGTGATTAGTGATCGTGGTAGTGGTGTTTTCTCTATTCAGAAAGAAAAAGTAAATATCTTCGAGGCTTTGGCGATGGCGGGTGACATTGGTGATTTTGGCGACAGAAGCAAGGTGCGTATTGTGCGCGAGAAAGAGGGCAAGACATCGGTGATGATGTTTGATGTGCGCTCCAAAGACATCATCAATTCCGAGTACTACTACATCGAGCCTAACGATGTGATTTACATACAGAAAATAAAAGGGCAGAGTTTTGGTATCAACTCCGTTACCACCACTATCAGCGTTGTTGCCACCACTTTGGCGTTTGGCGGTTTTGTGTACGGATTGGTAGTGCGTATCATGAATTCGGTGGATAATCACAAGAAATGAGAGGGCTATGAGGAAAGTTTTGAAGCAATTAGGGGTGGTTATCTTGCTGGCTGTCAGTCTTACGGGGTGCTATAGTTATCGTCAAGTTGGGCTCTTGCAAGAGCGCAAGGGGCTTCCGCAGTACGACTCTGCGGCTTATGAGCCATATCGCTTGCAGGTGAACGACGAAGTCATTTATCGTGTCATCACTATGGACGAGACGATTGCCAAGACCTTGGCTGCCAATTCGGGCAATGCGGGCAGTTATGCCAATTCCTATCGTATCTATTCTGATGGAACGGTGGACATCCCGTTTCTGCAACCTGTTAAATTGGAGGGGCTTACAGAAATGGAGGCGCAGGATACTTTGCGTCGCGCCATGCGTGAAATCATTCCGGATGCTGATGTTAAATTGGCACTCTACAACAAACAGTTCACCGTTTTGGGAGATGCTAATTCCGGCACATATCAGATTTATAAGGAGCGCATGACTATTTTTCAAGCGTTGGCTATGTCAGGAGATTTGATGAATTCCGGTGACAGACGCCATGTGCGTATTGTTCGCCCTCATGGCAACGCTGAACCGGAGGTGCTGGATTTTGATATTCGTCCAAACTCTATTATCGACTCCAAGTATTATTATGTTTATCCTAACGACCTCATATATGTGAGCCGTGATCCGGGTAGTTTCTACAAACAGGCAAGTTATAGTTCGTTCTTGGCACTTATCACCAGTTCGGTATCTTTGCTCATCACGGTGTTGAACTACATACCGGGTATTTGGTAAGTAAATAAATAAACCAACGACAGAATTACATACAAATATGACACAAGAGAATACAGTACAAAATGGCGTGATGCTCGAGGAAGAGAAGTCCAACTTCGACATCATGGAATGGGTGTTTCGCATCCTGCATTATTGGTATCTGTTTGTGATTGCTGCCATCATTGCCTTTTCACTGGCATACCTCAAAAATAAACGTGTGATTGAAACCTACCTCACTACAGGCACCTTGATTATCAAGGAGTACAACGGAGGTATGGGGTCAAGTGCATTGATGCAGGGATTTGGTGTGGACGCAGGCTACAAAAATGTGAACAATCAACTGATTATCCTTGGCAGTTACGACCTCATAGGGCGTGCCGTGGATTCGCTGCCGTTCTTGAATGTAGAGTATATCACGCATGGTAGGTTCAAAACTCGTAATATCTATCAGCAAACTCCTATCTTGGTGGAGTATAGTCGGTTAGATCCGCTTGTGTACTCGTTTATGTTCAAGTGTACCTCGCAAAACGATGGTTCTTTGCTCATCACCACGACTCGGGAAGACTATAATTTCTCCTACACTGCTCATTATGGCGAACCGCTTGAAACTCCGTTGTTTACGGCCGTTGTCTGGCCTACGGAAAATATGATGAGTGCGGGACAGCATATTTATTTTCGTTTCCGCAGTCGCGACGATTTGGCTTCTGAGTTCTCAAGCCGTTTAAGTATGAATTTTGTCACGCAGGGTAGCACGGTGCTGGCTCTTCAGTTGGTGGGTGTCACGCCTGAACGGGATAGGGATTTCATCAATAAACTGTCGGATATATATTTGTTGCAAAACCTGGAGCGCAAAAATGAGGTGGCAGATAAGTCCATCCGGTTTATCAATCAGCAACTTGAGGTGTTGCAGCAGAGTCTTGCTGTCAGTGAGAGTGCTATGACGGATTTTCGTCAGGAGAACAAGTTTGTGGATGTCAACTCCTATGCGGGAACGCTTATGAGCAAGGCCAGTCAGTACGACCAGCAGAAAATGGCGTTGCGTCTCAAGGAAACGTATCTGGATTATCTTGCCAACTATTTGAATCGTCAGATTGAGCAAGAGGCGGTAATTGCTCCCGCCACATTGGGGCTGAACGAGCCGATGCTCATGCAGTTGGTGCAGCAACTCAATGATTTACAGATACAACGTGGTGAGTTGAGCAGTAAGAATGTGTACTACGCCAAGTATTCCAACGACATCGAGAATGTGAAAACTGCTATTGCAGAAGTGGTGAAATCTATGCGTACTTCGTTGGAAATAGAGAAAGAAGACTTGAATAACCGTTTGGAAGAGGTGGAGCACGATATCAAGAAACTGCCCCAAAAGGAATTGCAAATGGTGGCTATTGAGCGCAACTATCGCATTGACGACAATTACTACACTTTCTTTCTTCAGAAACGTGCCGAGGCGGAAATTCAAAAGGCAAGCAATACGCCGGACAATGAGATTATGGATCGTGCGCGCACAACGCGTACGATGAACGCAAAAGAGAAGCGCAAAAATACCACTACCTATATGGCAATCGGTCTGCTTATCCCGTTGCTGTTGATTATTTTGTCCGAGTTGCTCAATAATAAATTGCGTACTGCGAAAGAAGTGGAGCGTTTGAGCAATTTTGATTTGGTAGGTGTTTTGCGTCATGTGCGTTCGCAGAACCCTACTTTTGTGCAGAAGAGTCCTCGTTCCAGTTATGCGGAGATGCTGCGTGGAGTCCGTTCACGGATAGAGTTCCTTGTTCAACGGAAAACAAAGATAGCATTGACTATCACGTCTACGCAATCGGGTGATGGTAAGACGTTTATCAGCACCAATATGGCATCTTTGTATGGTATGACGGGGCACCCTACCTTGTTGTTGGATATGGATATTCGCAAGCCGAATGTGCATGAGAAATTGGGGCTTGAAGCAAAAGAAGGCGTCACCAACTATTTGATAGGTGATTGCACTTTGGACGACATAATAATCCACAATGAGCAGTTTGGGTTTGATGTGATTCCTGCCGGTACCATTCCTCCCAATCCGGGGGAATTGATTCGCAGTGATAAACTCACTGAACTCTTGGCTATCCTGCGTGAACGTTACGATTTTATTGTCATTGACTCGTCACCTGTCGGGCAAGTACCTGATGCACTGTCACTTATCGAGCAGACCGACTTGACCCTGTTCGTGGTCCGCTGTCTGAAAACGAACAAAGCCTTTGCCAAGCAGACACTTGAGACTTTGGCGATTAACCATAAGGACAAGATTCACCTTATCCTGTCTGACATACCTTCAGAGAGCAGTGCGGCCAGCAGTTATGGCTATGGCTACGGCTATGGAGCAGGTTATGGTTATGGATACGGATATGGCTACGGCAAGTATGGCAAAAAACGTAGCAAACGTTACAACAGGTATGCGCATTACTACTACAAACTGACCAAGAAAGAGCCCAATGATATGCACAACTACTACATCGATGACGATGAGGTATAGTGCTTGAATAGTCGTATGTTTTTGATACAGAATACATTAGTCAGTTTGGACGTCCTCGAAAAGGAGTTTTGTTGCGACTTGAACACTTGCCGTGGTTGTTGCTGCATTGAAGGAGATGCCGGTGCCCCTTTGACTGAGGAGGAAGCCGTGAAAATCAATGAGATATTACCGCTTTTGCTGCCTGATATGACTAAAGAGGCTCGTACCGTAGTGGCGCAGCAGGGCATCTCCTACCTTGACCCTTCTGGGGAGCGTGTCACCTCTATTGTCAATGACAAAGACTGCGTTTTTTCGCGCACTGACCACAACGGATGGTGTTATTGCCTTATCGAAAAGGCATACAATGCGGGGCGGATAGACTTCAAGAAACCGATTTCATGCCACCTGTACCCGATACGTTTGACACAAGTGGGTGATTATGTAGGTGTTGAGTACCACCGTTGGGACATTTGCCATTGCGCGAGGTTGCTTGGTAAAAAACTGCATCTTCCTGTCTATCAATTTCTTAAAGAACCATTAGTGCGCCGTTTCGGACAGGCATGGTACGACGAGTTGTCGCTTACTGCAGAGGAGTGGAAAAAGCAAAACAAACAACAATGAATATACAAGCCATTATCATAACGATTGGTGATGAACTGCTTATCGGTCAGGTCATTGACACCAATTCTGCCTATATGGCAACCTGTTTGAATCGCTGTGGCATTGAGGTGTTGGAGGATATTTCTGTGCATGACAATGCGCGGCAGATTGCAGAGGCCGTGCATTATGCGATGAATAAAGTCTCGATTGTTTTGCTCACCGGCGGATTGGGACCTACTAAGGACGACATCACCAAACGCGTATTATGCGACTATTTTCATACCTCTTTAATGGAAGACTCTCGCGTGCGCGCGCACGTGCACGATATATATAGGGAGCGTCCCGATGTGCTCAATCGCCTGACTGAAACGCAATGGCAGGTGCCTGCAAATGCTACGATTCTCCCTAATAGGGTAGGTTCGGCACCTTTGATGGCGTGGGTTGAGGGTGGACATTGCCTTGTATCAATGCCAGGTGTTCCGTACGAGATGCAAATCGCTATGGATGAGCAGATTATACCATTTTTATCTGCACATATCTTACCCAAGGAAATGCAGCAAATCACCCATCGGACCATTCTGGTGCATGGTATCCCTGAGTCGACGTTGGCAATACGTATTGAGAACTGGGAAACGGCATTACCTTCTTCCATGCACCTCGCATATCTTCCAAAAGATGGGCTAATTCGCCTGCGTTTGAGTGGCTACAATGTCGCCGCGGAGGAGGTGGACGCACAAATCCAAAGCCTTTTGCCGTTGATATATGATAATGTACTTGCTACAGAAGACAAGCCGCTTGAAGTATTGGTTGGGGAATCATTGAAGCGCAAAGGACAGACTATTGCTACTGCGGAAAGTTGTACAGGCGGACGATTGGCGGCATTGCTCAACGCGCATCCCGGTTCTTCTGCTTTCTATTACGGTAGTGTGGTTGCTTATGATAACTCTGTGAAACGCAATTTATTAGGTGTTTCTACGGAAGATTTGCAACAATATGGTGCGGTCAGTGAACCTGTTGTTCACCAAATGGCTGAAAGCGTGCGCAATCTTTTGCAGACAGACTACGCTATTGCCACTTCGGGCATAGCAGGTCCTGATGGAGGTACACCCGAAAAGCCTGTTGGCACCGTTTGGATGGCATGGGCGACACCGCAAGGTACTTTTGCGGAATGTTTTCATTTGGGCAAACTGCGCGAGCAAATTGTGTTACGTGCTTGCAACACTGCCTTGGTTAGATTGTTGTCGTTTCTTTCTGATAAATAGTATAGTATGGATTTTCTTCGAACTCTTTTTCTCGAACCGAGTATCACCCAATCCATTCTGATATTAACTTTGGTGGCGGCATTGGGGCTATGGTTAGGCGAGCATCTTCGAATCAAGCAGTTCTCATTGGGCGTGACTTGGATTTTGTTTGCCGGCATTATTTTATCGGCTTTTGGTATCACCATCGACACCCATGTCTCGCGTTTTGCCAAGGATTTTGGACTGATACTTTTCATCTACAGCATTGGTTTGCAGATGGGGCCTTCTTTTTCTCCTTTTGGTAAGAATAGCCTGAAACTCAATATGTTAGCGGTTGCTATTGTATTGATTGGTTGTGGCTGTACCATTGCTCTGCACTATATTACGGGCATTGATATGGGTACCATGACGGGTGTCATGTCCGGTGCTGTGGTAAATACACCGTCATTGGGTGCCGCGGAGCAGGCATATCACGATTTGTTTGGTGTCGTGTCGCCCGATATTGCCACTGGCTATGCAGTAGCATATCCTTTGGGCGTGGTGGGACTGATATTATCTTTTGAAATCATTCGGCGGGTCTTCCGTGTTAATCCAAAATTGGAAAACGACCGTTTGCGTGCAGAAGTGCACGACAACGAAGACGAGCCCGTTTGTGTGGATATCACTCTCCGCAACCCGCAGATAGAGCGTATCACTTTGCGTGAATTGCAACGTCTCTGCCCTATTGAGAAGATGGTGGTCAGTCGAGTGGTGCGTCCCGATGGTAGTGACGAGTTGGTGAGTGCGGACACGATGTTTGGCAATGGCGACACCATTCGTGTGCTGACTGACAAAAAGCACATGGATGCCCTTCGACTGCTTGGTACTGTGTCGGAATATAGTTTCCTGAGTGCTGAGAAATCCACTCATCTTGTTTCGCGCCGAATTGCTGTCACCAAACCGGAATGTAATGGCAAACGCATCAGTTCATTTGACATTCGCAATCGCTATCATGCCACCATCACACGCGTCAGTCGTGCTGGTGTGGACCTTTTGGCAACGCCTGAGTTGGTGATTTTCTTGGGCGACCGTATAGTTGTGGTGGGCGATCGTGATGATGTGCAGCGCGTGGCGGATACGTTTGGTAACGAATTGAAACGCTTGGACTTACCCAATCTTTTGCCTATTTTTGTAGGAATCTTCTTAGGTGTTATTTTGGGCTCGCTTCCCATTGCCATTCCTGGCATGAGTCAGCCGTTCAAACTCGGTTTGGCAGGCGGATCGCTGATTGTGGCAATCCTGATTGGGCGTTTCGGACCTTATTATAATATGGTCACTTTCTCCACAACCTCGGCGAACATGATGCTCCGTCAGGTGGGGTTGGCTTTGTTTCTCGCGGCAGTTGGTTTGAGTGTGGGTGAGAAGTTTGTCCCGACTATTGCTGCAGGTGGTTATATGTGGATTTTATATGGTTTCCTAATCACGATTATTCCGCTGATAATCGTTGGTTGTATCGCCTACAAAGCAATGCATATCAATTACTTCCGTGTGGTTGGATTGCTTACCGGTGCCATGACGGGAGCCCCTGCTTTGGCGTATGCGCAGAGCCTTTCCGACGACAACGACGAGGCTTCCGTCACCTACGCCACTGTCTATCCGCTTACGATGTTTCTTCGCGTTATGGCGGGGCAACTGCTAATCGTTTTCTTTTGTGGTTAGGCGATAATAAAGCCCAATGGCTACAATTATAAAATAAATCGTACATTGTAAATCGTACATATACAGATGGAACTACCTAACGACCCTATGATGCTCTTTAGTGTCATCAACATGAAACTGCGTGACGAATATGTTTCGTTGGATGCTTTGTGCGATGATTTGAATTTGGACAAAGACGACCTTGTTAAACGGTTGGCCGCAGCGGGCTTTGAGTATAATCCGCAGGCGAACAAGTTTTGGTGAGTCGGATTTGTATATTCCGTTTATTTTTTATACCTTTGCGCAAATTTTGGCATGTTTTTGCCAACGCACCAAAAGTTTGACTAAACAATTGAGTTATGACAACAAAAGGTAAGGTAATAACGAGTGTGGTGAGCATCGTAGTGCTCGCGTTGGCGGGGTTCGTGTTCTTCAAGTTCTGCTTCGTGTACAGCGAGGGGACCAACGAGGGCGATATAAACTACTTCCAGCGCGAAGGGTTCATCTTCAAGACCTACGAGGGGAAGATGATACAGACGGGCTACAACTCGAAGAATACGAGTGCGACGATACAGTCGAATGAGTTCAAGTTCTCGGTGACCGACGAGCGCGTGGCGCAGCAGATAGACAACAACTCGGGACGGCAGATAAAACTGCATTGGAAACGCTACCTCGGCACGTTGCCGTGGCGCGGAAACAGCCAGTTTGTGGTGGATTCGATAATTTCCGTGAAAGCGATTAAACCGCAGACCCCCGCAGACCCGCTGCAGGATGGCGTGGGGGAGTTGCCGCCAGTGGTGGAATAGACAATTTGTACGTGTGTAAATTTGAAAATTAAACCCTATAAGGGATGTGATATGCTGACTAAACCTGAAGAAAATCTGATAAAGATTTATGAGAATTCGTTTCGCGACAACTGGGAGTTGGAGGCGATGACGGACTATGGAACAGAGAATACGCTGACTTACAGCAAAGTAGCGGAGCAAGTAGCCCGCTTGCACCTGTTGTTCGAGCAGTGTGGTGTGCGCGAAGGCGACCGCGTGGCTGTGATGGGCAAGAACTCGTGCAACTGGGCGTTGGTCTATTTGGCGAGTATCACGTATGGCGCGGTGATTGTGCCGATACTGCATGATTTCAAGGCAAATGACGCGATACATATCATCAACCACTCGGAGACGTCGCTGCTGTTTGTGGCAGACGCGATATGGGAAAGCATCGACGCCGAGCAGATTCCGATGGTGAAGGTGGTGTTCTCGCTGAATGATATGAGCGTGATAATCAACCGCTTGCCGGAAGATGTGCATATTGACAAAGAGGCTATCAATGGTCTGTTTGCAGCCAAATATCCGAACAGTTTCACGCGCGACGATGTGCACTATATAGAAAGGAGTAATGCCGAATTGGCATCCATCAACTACACCTCGGGCACGACGGGATTCTCGAAGGGCGTGATGACGCCTGCCAATGCGTTGGCGGGCAATATCGTGCTCTCGAAACGCAGCAAACAAGTGTTCAGAGGCTGCCGGCAAGTGGCATTTCTGCCGTTGGCACACGCTTTCGGGTGCGCGGTGGACTTCCTCGGGGCATTGTCGGTAGGCGGGCACACGTGGTTTATCGGACGTACGCCGTCGCCGAAGATACTGGTGAAGGCATTCAAAGAGGTGAAGCCGACGCTGATAATGTCAGTGCCGCTGATACTGGAGAAGGTGTACCGCAAGCAGATTGCGCCCGTAATATCCAAAGCACCAATCAGTTGGGTGCTGAAGATGCCGCTGCTTGACGAGGTGGTGCTGCACAAGATTCACGACCAACTGATAGAGTCGTTTGGCGGGGAGTTCTCGCAGATAATCGTTGGCGGGGCACCGCTGAATGCCGAGGTGGAGGCGTTCTTGCAACGTATCCATTTCCCCGTGACGGTGGGCTATGGCATGACGGAGACGGCACCGATTATCAGTTACACCTATTGGAAAGACTTCAAGCCGTACTCGTGCGGTCAGGCGTTTCCCGGGCTGATGGAGATTCGCATTGTGAACGCCAACGCGGAAGGAGTGGGGGAGATACAGGTTCGCGGCGAGCATCTGATGCTGGGCTACTACAAGAACGAGGAGGCAACGCGCGAGGTGTTTACGGACGACGGTTGGCTGCGTACGGGTGACCTCGGCGTGCTGGACAAGGACGGATTCCTCTATATCAAAGGGCGCAACAAGACCATGCTCCTCGGACCCAACGGGCAGAATATCTACCCCGAAGAGATTGAGGCAAAACTGAACAATATGCCATACGTGCTGGAGTCGCTGGTACTGCAACAGGACAACAGGCTGGTGGCGTTGGTGTGCCCCGACTATGAGGTGGCGGACGCCGACAAACTGACGGCAGAGCAGTTGGAGGCTGCCATGGAGGAGAACCGCAAACAGTTGAATGCACAACTGGCTGCTTATGAGCAGATTAACAAGGTGCGGCTGTTCCCGCATGAGTTCGAGAAGACGCCCAAGAAGAGTATCAAACGATTCTTATATACATCGATTGAGGTATAGCGAAAAGTATGAATCTGTGTATAGACCAAGGTAATTCGCGCACCAAGGTGGCGTTATTCCGCGAAGACGGAAGTATCGCCAAGAACTTGATGTATAAGAGTTTCACATCGGCGGATGTGGAGCGGTTGTTCTCGCTGTACCCGATACGGGACAGCATTGTGTCGTCGGTGGTGAACATAGACCCTGCCGTGGTGAATGTACTGCACAGATTATCAACACGTTTTATCTTGTTTGACCACAAGACACCCTTGCCCTTGCGCAACTGCTATCAGACACCCGATACTTTGGGGCAGGACCGCATAGCGTCGGCAGTGGGGGCATCGTATATCTGCCCGAAGCAAAATCTGCTCATCGTGGACGCAGGGTCGGCGATTACCTACGACTTTGTGTCAGCCGAGGATGGGTACTTGGGCGGAAACATCGCCCCGGGGGTGAAGATGCGGCTGACCGTGCTGCGCCAGATGACCAAGAAACTGCCCAAGGTTGAGGTGGAGGAGAATACTCTTATTCCGCTTTTTGGCAAGACGACGCGCGAAGCCATTGCGGTTGGTGTTGTGCGTGGCATAATTTTTGAAGTGAAAGGATATATGCGCACATTGGCGGAGCAGGGTACACCGTTTGTCACTTTTGTCACGGGCGGCAATGCTCCTTATATATTAGGGAGTCTGCAAGAGGAGGCGCAGTTCGAACCGCATTTGGTGTTGATAGGGCTGAATTGTATATTGGAATATAACAAAGTGGAGCATAACGAGATATGAAGAAAAGTATCGTATTCATATTGGTAGCGTTGATGGCAATGGGCGCGTGGGCACAGAATGCCACGTCGTCGCCGTCGTCACGTTTCGGATATGGTGAACTGAACGACAATCTTCCCGGCGCATACCGCGCTATGGGTGGAGTAGGGTTGGGGATGCGTTCCCGAAAGGCTATCAATCCTGCACAACCGGCGTCCTATACGGCATGCGACTCTATGACTTTTATGTTCGACATTGCGGGCTCGTTGCTCTACACGAATTACGGCGATGCTTTCGGCACGCGCAATCGTGCGAACGGCAACCTCGAATATGTGACGCTCCAGTTTCCTATTTGGCGCAGATATATTGCTTTTTCGGCAGGTGTGATGCCCTATTCGGCTGTAGGCTATACGTTTACGTTGGCGGACTCGCTGGGCTCCGATTACCACTATTCTATGGCATACAACGGCGAAGGTGGCTTCACACAGGTATATGGCGGATTGAGTTTTAATATATGTGATTGGGTGGCATTGGGTGCGAATATTTACTATATGTTTGGCAGCATTACCCAATCGCGCACGCTGTCTTTCACCGAGTCGTCGCTGAACACGGTTGCCCAATCGGATAATCTGACAATCAATAGTTTGCGTCTGCGCTATGGCTTGCAGTTCTTCCATACGTGGGGCAATCATACTGTTGTGTTGGGTGGAGTTTTTGAGAACAGGCAACGTTTCTCGCGTAGCGAATATATGCAGGTCGAAACCACCACCTTGGATACGGTGAGTACCTTGTCCAACGCCTTTGAGATGCCGATGGTGTATGGTGGAGGTATCAGTTACACCTATGCCAACCGGCTCACCATAGCCTGCGATTATCAATGTCAGGATTGGGCGAAGACCTTGTATTTCAATGGAGAAGAGACCTTGAAGGCACGTCATCGCTGGACGGCGGGTGCCGAGTATTGCCATAATCCCATCAGCAGGAACTATGCCGAGCGTATGTATTGGCGATTGGGCTTCAACTATTCCACGGCTTATACTGGCAATGCCGACCGTCCCGACATTGGAGTCACGATGGGTTTCGGCTTCCCGCTTCGCAATGTGGGCACTGTCATCAACACCACTTTTGAGTATGGTCATAAAGGCGGGCAGGGGCAGTTGAACGAGAATTATCTCCGTTTTGTTGTCAATGCGGCGATTGCGGAGAACTGGTTCTTCAAACGTAAGTTGTAAATCGTAAAATTTAACACCAAATATATGAAAAAGTTATTGATTATCGCACTTTGTGTAGCGATTCCGATGGCAAGTTTTGCCAAAAAACCGAAGAAAGGGGAAGAGCAACCCGTTGTGGAGGAGCAGAAAGTATTGACCGATGAGGAGTGCAATGTCCTCATGTCGCTTTTCCATGAGTCTGTCAGGAACAAGCAGTTCGACGATGCCTATACGTCGTGGTTGGACCTCTTTAACAGTCGTCCCGACTACAACAAGTTGATTTACACCGATGGTAGCAAAATCCTTGAGTATAAGTACGATAATGCACAAACGCCAGAGGATAAGAATTTCTGGCGTGAGTTCATTATGAAGTTGCACGACGAACGTATCAAGTATTTCGATGATCCCAAGTATCCGGATGATTATGTGTTGGGACTCAAGGGTATTGATTACCTCAAGTACTATCCGGAAGACGAAATGGCTTTGCCGGCGTATGGTTGGTTGAAGCAGTCGGTTGCGGGCATAGGTGCCAACTCGCAGATTTTGGTACTTCGCAAGTTGGTGGAGTTGAGTTATAATATCTACAAGTCCAACCCCGACCAATACAGCGACCAGTTCCTCAAAGACTATCAGACCGTTTCGGGCTTGATGGATCAAATCATTGCAGGAGGTGGCAAGCGTGCGGCAGATGTGCAGCCGCAGAAGAACTATGTGGATCGTCTCTATGCCGCTTCGGGGGCGGCCGATTGTGGTCAGATGGACCAGATGTATGCCAACGATGTGCAGACGCACGCCGATGACCTCGACAAACTGAATGCCATCATCAAACTCTATCGCCGTTTGGGGTGCACCGAGAGTGATGTTTATTTTGCTGCTGCTGAAGCTGCCCACAAACTGCAACCTACCGATGAGTCGGCTGCCGGTTGTGCCAAGATGTGCCTCAAGAAAGAGGACCCGAAGGGGGCTCTACAATACTACGAGCAGGCATTGCAACTGGCTACTACTGAGGAAGATAAGGCTGATTATCTCTACAATATCGCCCTTGTTTACTACGCTAACCTCAAGAACTTCCAGCAGGCTGCCAATTATGCCTACAAGGCTGCCGAAATCAACAAGGAAGATGGTCGTTATTATATTTTGGTGGGTCTGTGCTATGCCAATGCCAAGATTTACGATGACCCGATTCTGAGTCGTTCTGTCTTCTGGGTGGCTGTGGATATGTTCCGCAAGGCAAAACAGGTGGATTCTTCGTGCGCGGCAGATGCCAACAAGTTGATAGCCACCTATTCGCAGTATTTCCCCAGCAAAGAGGATATCTTCTTCCACAAAGAGTTGAACCTCAACGAGCCTTTCCGTGTAGGAGGGTGGATCAACAAGACCACCTATTGCACGCCGAAGGCTGAGTAACCACTGCCATTTGTTATAGGATAGTTATAGGTTAGTTATAGGATAGACTGATTTCAGTCTCCCGTTTCGGGTTATTCGAGTGAGAAAATTTCACATATCTGTCATCAAGAGAATCACGCGAGTGGTTCTCTTGATGTTGATTGTGGCAGGGGCTGTGGCTTGCCAACGCCACGATGTGCGTCTGCGGGCCGATGCTGTCAGCGATCGTGCCGCTATGCCCGCTCTTGAAGCGCAAGATGTGACCACTCTCATTTCCGACTCGGGTATCACGCGCTACCGCATCAAGGCAAACAAATGGCTTATCTTCGACAAGGCGGATACGCCCTACTGGGAGTTTCCGGCGGGTATCTACTTGGAGAAGTTCAATGCCGGTTTGGAGTCGGATGCCACTGTAGAGGCCGACTATGCCTACTACAACGAACCTGCCCAACGCTGGACGCTGCGCGGGAACGTCCGTGCCGTGAATGTGGACGGGGAGCAGTTTGAAACGCCTTTGTTGTATTGGGACCAGAAGTCGGAGAGTCTCTATTCCGATTCGTCCATCGTCATCACCAAAGCCCGCTCTATCATCAAAGGGGTAGGGTTTCGTTCCAATCAGGAGATGACCAACTACACTATTTTGCGTCCGACAGGCGTCTTCCCCATTGAGGAATAGACAGGCTCACTTTCTACTTTTAACTTCCAAACTACTTTCAACGCTAAACTCTCAACTCTCAACTGATGAAATACAAATACTCTTATACCGTTCAATATCAGGATGTTGATGTATCGCGCCGTATCCGTCTGCATACGTTTGAAAACTGCCTGCTCAATGTAGCGGGGTATGTGGCAGATGAGATGGGGTTTGGTATTCCCCACTTGCTGCCAATGGGCTACACTTGGATTATAACGCGTCTCAATCTGGAGATGTTGTATATGCCGCGCCATGGTGAGGTGCTTACTATCGAAACTTGGATTGAGCAGAATGTGCACATGCTTTCGGTGCGCGATTATCGTATCTATTTGCATCAGGAGGATGGCAAAGAGGTGCAGATTGGTTGTGCCAAGTCGGTGTGGGCGGTATTGGACTTGGAGAAGCGCGAGATAGTGAATGTGTTCGATTTGCCCATGTTTGCAGGGGCGGTGGATGGCGAGGTGCTGAATATCGCGAAGCCGATACGCTTGCTGCCCATTGATGTCGATGTAGTGCAGGAGGGTGTGCTGACTGGTATGGCAGAGCATGCCATTCAATATGCCGATGTGGACTATAATCGCCATTGCAACTCTTGCCGCTACCTCGAATGGATGTCCAACACTTGCTTGTGGGAGAATACGGCACAACCGTTCCGCTTGGACATTAACTATGCGAAAGAATTGCATTTGGGAGAACGGATGTACACGCGTTATCGTCGTGATAATCAGTCTGTTCAATATCAACAGATAGACACTGCCGGCACCACCTGCTGCACGGCACGCATAGCCACTATCAGCAACCTCAGTTGCTGATGAATTATCCTTTTTCTTGTCAGATATAGCCTGATTTGATAAAATAAAAAGGCTGCTTAACCTTGATGTTAAGCAGCCTTTTTTACTGAATTTCTCAATGGAAATCGGGGTCTGTTGTTGACGGATAGCGTCCGGGATTTGCCGAGCCACACAAGATGTCCGTTTGTATAGCCGTTTCGGATGTTTGCGGCACAATATATTTCTTCATTTCCAATCTCATTTCACTACTTTCTGACCATTTACAATATATACACCTGTAGGCAATGTATTCCACATTTCTGCCTCTCCTACATATTGTCCGAGCATAGTCCAAATACCATTCTTGGTGTTCTCGACCTCTATCATCTCTGCATCTGTAGGAACTTCTGAAGCATCTACAATCGTAAAGCGGTCTTGCTCTGTACTGTTTGCAGTGGCTGTGAACTGATAGGTGTTGCCCTCCGACATCAGCACTACCTTGTTGGTAACCATATCCTTGATGGCGTATTTTGTACCACGTATCTTACTGAATGTCATTGTGAATTGTGTACCTTCCAAAGTCTGTAATGACAATTTTGTACCGCAAATCTTATCTGAAGCCACAGCCGATTGTTTGCCATAGTTGGTGGTTGCATAGAAATTAATATACCCTTTTTCTTCCAATTTCGAAGCATCCGCTCCATTATCGAAATTATCAGAGTATTGTTCTCCTTCACGCAGATTCACACGGTCGGTATTATTTTTCTCATCTTTCACCGTGATACGAACATACGCATCTTCTGTTTCTTCTATTTGTTGTGGAGCCTTGGCTGCTTGTTTGTTTCGCAAAGGATTATTCCATACCGCCTCGGTGTAGTTAATATCGACAACTTGTTTTTCTTCTCCTATCACTTGCAGTATGAAAGTTTGTAATGGTGCAACTTCTGCATACTCATCATCTCCCTCTTGCAAATCAAGCATTGACACACCATAGCAACGTTCTTCAGCACCATCTTGTAACCATACCGTACCCTCAACATTTTCATTCATTACACTCTTGAGCATTGTGTATGTATGAACGTAGCCCGTATAACTGTTTGCCAAATAATGGTAACCTTTTGCATCAAGGTTGATTTTGCTATCTGCATTACCTACCATTTGTCCCAAGAAAGAATAAGTAACAGGACTGATAGTGGTTTGATTGTTTGTGATAGCAAATCCGGCAAATGGTAATATTGCGTCAATTTTACCACCTAATGATGCCCAATCGCCAAGGCTGTTGTCCCACTTGTAGATGGCTGTTTTTACATCGGATTTGTTGTTGCCTAATTCATTAACAACTTCAACCGGTGAGCCGAAACGTTGCCATTGATAGGTGCCGTCGGCTTTCTTGCCGACTTCGGTGTACAACTCTACTGTGCCATACGGTTTGGGGTTGAAAGTTACTTCGGGAGCAACCAAGAACTCACCCGCGCCTTCGGCATTGGCTTTTACCAAGATGTTCTCGACTTTGGGAGCAATTACACCATTCTGACCAACCTTCAGTGTACCACCTACTTCCACAATCACTTTGGCTTGCTCGGCAACTACCAATCCGCCTTCGCCGATAGTCAAGCGTAGATTCAACAAGCAAGTGCAAAGTTAGTGAAAATATTTGAAAAAGCAATCAAGAGGTGTCATGAAATTCAATT
>CAKULK010000013.1 GCA_934667275.1 uncultured Bacteroidales bacterium
GACAAGAGAGAACCCATGCTACTTATAAAACATATTCCTTTGAACCACTACTTTTGCACTTCCAAGTTGAACTTGCCCAACCGCATCAAAATTTATCGCAACAGTGCTAATTCATAATTAAAAGTCAGATGGATACCTCTGTATTGTCTCTTTGTCGGCGATGGTATCGCCGGCTAAGAGACAATATACAAGGTGAGATAAGAGATAATACGTGAGGCGGAATAAGAGACAAGGGATGAGCATCGGGGAAATCCCTTGCTCATCCCTTGCGGAGACTTAGTTTGTTGTTGTTTCTTCAGTTCTTGCCGAGGTATTCCTTGATTTTTTTCTTGGTTCTACCTTGGTTATTTGGGACTATTTACATCACGATGTTGACGATGCGACCGGGGACAACGATGACTTTCTTGGGAGTGGTACCGTTGAGTTGTTTTGCCGTTTGCGGGTCGGTGAGGACTATCTTCTCGACTTCTTCGCGCGGTGTATCTTTGGCAACCTCGATGGTGAAACGCACTTTGCCATTGAACTGCACGGGGTACTTCTGCGTGCTTTCTACCAGATATGCCTCGTTGCACTCGGGCCACTCGGCATCGCAGACCGTGGTCGTGTGTCCGCAACGGTGCCAAGCCTCTTCGGCGAAGTGCGGTGCGTAGGGGGCAAGCAGGATAGCGAAGACCTCTAACACCGCGCGTTTGTTGCACTTGAGGGCTGCGAGTTCGTTCTGCGCAATCATGAAAGCAGGGATAGACGTGTTGAACGAGAAGTTCTCGATGTCCCACGTAATCTTCTTGATCAGTTTGTGCAGGCTGCGCAATTCGTCTGCCGTGGGGGCGTCGTCGGAGATCGTCTCATATATATTCCACAAGCGACGGAGGAAACGGTGTACGCCATCGATACCATTGGTGTCCCACGGTTTGGACATCTCCAGCGGACCGAGGAACATCTCGTAGAGACGGAGTGTGTCGGCACCGAAATTAGCCACCACATCGTCTGGATTGACCACATTGAACATCGACTTAGACATCTTCTCAATCGCCCAACTGCAGATATACTGCTTCTCGGTGGGCTGTCCGATGTACGGGTTGTCGTTGTCGGTTGTGCCGTCGCTATAGACGAACTCGGCGTTTTTGAAGTCGGGCATCCAATCGCGGAACGCCTGTACGTCCAAGATGTCGTTGTGTACGAGGTTGACATTCACGTGGATAGGCTGCACCTTGTCTTTGTACTCGGGGTTGTTGATGAGGTTGTAACTGATATACAAGTTACCCGTTGCGCCCTCGCCGATGTAACGATAGACAAAGTTGGACCGCCCCTGAATCATACCCTGGTTAATCAGTTTCTTGAACGGTTCGTCCTCGCAGACATAGCCAAGGTCGTAGAGGAACTTGTTCCAGAAACGACTATATATAAGGTGTCCCGTGGCATGCTCGCTACCGCCGAGGTAGAGGTCCACCTGACGCCAATAGTCGTTGGCTTCGTGGCTGACGAGGGCTTGGTCGTTGTGGTTGTCCATATAGCGGAGATAGTATGCCGATGAGCCTGCGAAGCCCGGCATGGTGCATAGTTCGATGGGGAAGACAGTCTTGTTGTCAATGAGCGACTTGTCCACCACTTTGCCGTTTGCCTCGTCCCATGCCCAGCACTGTGCGTTGCCCAATGGCGGTTCGCCTGTGGCGGTGGGTTTGAAATCGCTGACCTCCGGCAGGCACAAGGGCAAAGACTCCTCCGGGAGCGTGTAGGGCATACCGTGCTTGTAGTAGATAGGGAACGGTTCGCCCCAGTAGCGTTGGCGACTGAAGACGGCGTCGCGCAGACGGTAGTTCACTTTCACGCGCCCGATGCCCGTGTTGGTGATGTATTCTTTCATCTTCGCAATCGCCTCTTTCACCTGCAAGCCGTTCAGGAAGCCGGAGTTGATCATCACGCCCTCTTTGGCGTCGAAACTCTGTTCGCTGACATCGGCACCCTCAATCAGAGGCACGATAGGCAGGTTGAAATGCTTGGCGAAAGCATAGTCGCGACTATCGTGCGCCGGCACTGCCATAATGGCTCCCGTGCCGTAACCTGCAAGTACATAATCACTTATGTAGATAGGAATCTCGGCGTTGGTGAGCGGGTTGATGGCGTAACTGCCTGTGAAGACACCGGTTACACGGCGGTCGGCGATACGCTCACGCTCAGTGCGGTGTTTCACCATATCGAGATAGGCGTCCACGTCGGCTTGTTGCTCCGCAGTGATGACACGACTCACATACTCGCTTTCTGGGGCGAGCACCATAAACGTAACGCCGAAGACGGTGTCCGCGCGGGTGGTGAAGATAGTGAACGGTTCGTCCTGCCCCTTGATGGCGAAT
Source organism: uncultured Bacteroidales bacterium (assembly GCA_934667275.1). GTDB lineage: Bacteria > Bacteroidota > Bacteroidia > Bacteroidales > Paludibacteraceae > Colicola. The sequence goes on from CAKULK010000013.1 coordinate 2,352, forward strand.
TGCATCTCCGCGCCCTCGCTGCGCCCAATCCAGTTGCGTTGGGTCTCCTTGAGGCTGTCGGTCCAGTCGATATGGTCAAGCCCCTCCAACAGACGCGGTGCGTAGGCACTGACACGCAGGTTCCACTGGCGCATCACACGCTGCTCGACAGGATAACCGCCGCGCACGCTCAAGCCCTCGCTGACCTCATCGTTTGCCAACACACAGCCCAACTCGGGGCACCAGTTGACCTTGGTGTCGGCGAGGTAGGCAATGCGGTATTGCATCAGCCGCTCCTGCTGCTCTTGCTCGGTGAGCGTTGCCCATGTGGGGTCTTCCGCCTCCCATTTGGCAATCAACTTGCTGATAGGCTGTGCTTTCTGCAAGGTGGTGTCGTAGTAGGAGTGGAACATCTGAATGAACGCCCACTGTGTCCAACGATAGAACGAGGGGTCGCAGGTCTTGATTTCGCGGTCCCAGTCGTAGCAGAAACCTATCTTGCGCAGTTGCTCCACGTAATGAGCGATATTTGCCATCGTGGTCTTTTCGGGGTGTTGCCCTGTCTGGATGGCATACTGCTCGGCGGGCAGACCATACGAGTCGAAGCCCATCGGGTGGAGCACATTGAAACCCTGCAGACGCTTGTAGCGACTGTAGATATCACTGGCGATATAGCCGAGCGGATGCCCCACATGCAGTCCCGCCCCGCTCGGGTAAGGGAACATATCCAGCACGTAGTAGTGCGGCTTGGTGCTGTGGTTGCTTACTCGGTACGTGCCGGCTTTTTCCCATTCAGCCTGCCATTTCTTCTCAATCTCCGTAAAATTGTATTCCATAAATAATTCAATGAATAATATTCAATCTATAATTATCTTAATTCTGAACAATATTTTATAAATTGTTCCTTTTGAAGATTCCAATCCATAATGTTCGCATTGTCCCGTTGAAGCATAGAAAACAACCTATCCAATCCTTCTCTATCATTAATCCTTATTGCTTTATTTAATGAGGTTAACCAACCTATATCACTGAAAGATACATCAGGCAGTAGTATTGGAACAATTCTTCTGTCTAACGCCCATGCAATTCCCATTTCGTTAAGACAAACTTCACTTTGTTTATAGTTTTGTGAAATCATAAAGAATACTATATCTGAAGTATAGATATTGTCTTTGATAAAAGTAGGTATTTTTTCACCAGGTGCTACCCCTGTCATCTGTTTTGATGTATAAACTATATCAGATAAAATATATCCACATGAAATCCTTAAAATTCTTTCAACAAATGCATCAATTATATGTTGATCCTTGGAAGAATGGCTGATGAAAATTTTGTTATAATATAGTTTGCCATTAAGTTTGTATTTAGTAACAATAGCCCATGTTTTTGCAAATTCTAAACATTCTGTAAAAGAATTACAGCCCTTATATATGGTATCTTGATAGGTATAAGGAGCACAAAAAGTATCACAAAAATGAGCATTTTCAACAGAATCTAAAAGTTGAAATCTATAAGATGTTTCTATTTTGTGGTAAAAGAATATCTCATTAAATCTATCAGAAAATATAAAATCACTAATACATAATCCTGCTTGAGTAAATGTATTTAAAAGTTTTTCCTTTTGTTCTATATTTAGTTTCATATCATGTAGGCATAATAATTTATTAGTAAATTAAGCGATAAATACAATTAATTTGATAGTTTTTCTATTTCTGCGCGGATATCATCTACTACACCTTTATTAGCTATTTCTCCTTTCAAACTAAATACAACAAACACATTCCCACCATATTGTTCTTTGAAAGCAGTGAAACTCGCTTTCATTCGTTCAGTTAATGAATAACTGCCAAAATTAGCACTTGCAGTAATAGGTTTCACTTGTATTCCAAAAGCCTTATCCCCGACCTTGGCTATATAATCAATATCACCTGCATGGTCTAATTCAGGATCGCTTTCTTCAAAAACGATATTAGGAAAGATTTTTGCTAATCCGTCATTAACGACTGATTTTTCGCGCATATATCCATCATACGTGCGGTTGATAGTTAAATTGTAAATATAGTCTATGCAATCTTGTTCTGTAAGTTCACAAAAAGCAGCTTCCCATTCGGGGATGACAAACTCCGTTATTTTTGCATACAATCGTTCACCTAACTCTTTGAGGCTATCTATGGTAATCTTTGTAGAGTTTTTCCCATCGGTATGAGCATTTTGAAAATACCAATCTTTCCATTCTTCAAATGAAGCTGGTTGACATTCGCGTATAAGAGCCATTACCGCTCCTACTTTGTTAGGTCGGGACAACTGATAGGTTTGGCACGCATAATTCAATACACGTTCCTTTTTGCCGAAGTCCATAGAATATTTGTCCATAATTCTCAATGATTAGTAGTTAATTTTTCAAATTTGCTTTTGTACTTAAAATCAATAGAATCATCCATTTCCGCTAATCCGTACTTTAGAAGATGTGCATTAATGAACGTCTTATTTTCTAAATAAAGGTAACATAGCAGTGTATTACTGCTATCGTACTTTATTGTATCATATCGCAAAAAGACCTTATGTCCTTTAGTCTTCTCGGAAAGAAACTTTGTTGCACTACCATTAGCTGATGGCTTTTCTTTTACCCCAATCAGCCGCACCGTTAAATCATTATTGAGAACCACTTTGTTTGGGGACAAGATGGTTTTTACATAGAAATAATCTTCGCGTTCCTTGCTGTCTTTGTCGATTTTTGAGCCAAATTGCAGCTGCTTTACATCTATCTTATTGACCATTTTGTGTGGATCAACAAAACGATAAGGAAGTTGTGCTATCTTCGTCTCAATATTGAATGTTGATGTGTCTTTTCCATACACATATTTAGCTGCGCCAAAGAGTGAGGGTGATATAACTTTTTCATCATAGTATTGCTTGAAATCTGAGTTTATTTCATACCCGATAGAATTACGTTGCAAATTTTGGGCTGCTAATGCTGTTGTTCCACTTCCCATAAATGGGTCAAAAACGGTTTCTCCTACAAATGAAAACATTTTAATTAAACGATGTGGTAACTCTTCAGGAAATACAGCAATATGTCCATCTTGCTTGGCACCTCCAAATGTCCAATGCGATGCAAAATAACTATTCCATTCCTCTTTGGATATTTCAGACATATTTTTTTGTTCTACTGTTGGAATTGGTGCTTTCCCTTGTTTTTTGAATATCAAAATAAACTCATAATCTATTTTCAAAATACCATTTCTGGGATATGGAAAACTACCCATTACAGCTCCACCGCCTGTGGTATGCATAGTTGTTTGTTTTTGCCAAATGATGGCTCCCATATAGTCCATTCCGATAGACTCGCAGAAACGGATTATTTCTGTCCGAATAGGTATAACCTTGTAACGACCATAGTATACAGAACGGGCAAATTGATCTCCGATATTGATGCATAAACGACAACCATCGTGCAAAACACGGTTGCATTCTGACCATACCAAATTCAAATTATTGATATAATCCTCATAACTATCATGAAAACCAATCTGAGCCTCATTGCCATAATCTTTTAACTGCCAATAAGGAGGAGATGTGATGATGAGATGTACAGATTTATCCTTTATAAGGGATAGATTTCTGCTATCTCCATTTATCAATGTATGTGTAGGTATTATTTTCATATTGCATTAAGAACTATTTTTGTTAAAATTCTACGAACATATCTTGCATATTGATGGTTATGCGGCGGAATAGACGGAGGAGGGCTGTACCCATGCGTCCGTCGGTATTGCCCGTTGCCGTGGGGTCGAGGTGGATTTCGCGGATAGTAACAGACATATCGTTTATCGCAAAAGACACGGACGGCAAGTACAACACTTCGTGCGTATCGATTGTGCCGTAGCCCATTGTGGTAATGGTGTCGGGCGTGGCGGTCGCCTTCACTTCGTCAGAGAATTTCTGATAGTAGTTGCTGCTCAGCGTCGCCCCCGCACAGCCGGTATCGAGACAGAACAGCAGCGGTCTCCCGTCTTTCGATGCATACAGATAGGGTACTTGCTCAAGGTAGATGTTGCTCCCCGTGACGGGACGCGGAGTAGGCTTTGCGGGAAAAAGCATTTCCTGCTTGTCCATATCTATCTGCACTTCACCTACAGCACGGATAAAATCCACACCTAATATGAAATCAAGTTTTTGGGTATGGTGCGCCAACGTGGTGTCAGTCCCCACCAGGGCCATCATATTCCGATACGTGATACCGCCCACGGAGAGGCTGTCGATAAAGGCATAACTGCATATTTTCTCCTGTCCGTCAGCCGAACCGATAGTCAGCGTGTCCGTCAGAATAGGCAACCCCAACTCCTGCACTTTGCGCAAGGCAATCATCGTCTGTGAAGCGCCCGTATCAAAGATAAACGGATAGGTTTTGCCGTGTATCGCAACGGGAACAGACAGCAGCGAGTCGCGGCGTTGTATCTTGCCGGTACGCATCCGCTCTTCGCGCGTGACATCATTGACAACCACGCGGTTGAACGGAACAGCCACATCTTGTGCGCTACGCACCAACTGCGGTGCGGGGTACGCACGCATAGGCGCGTAGGTGTTGTAGAGATGTATCGCAGGCGCGAGCAATTCGTCTGCACCTAAGCCCGCTAATTGGTCAATGACGCTTTTTGCACCGTCAGCCGCTTCAGCGTATTGCCCCATGCGTCCGAGGATACTCAGTCGCAAGTAGTTCATACTCAGCGAAGTGGCTGTGCCGAGTTCCTCTTGGTGATGGTTGAGCAGTTCGGCGATATTGGCAACCGCTTCCGTATCTTGCCCGAAATGATAGTTGAGCATAGATTCCGCCATCAGGCGCAGGAAATCGTACTGCATTGAGTCGCGCAACGAGGGGAACTCACCCCGTAGCGTGAACCAGTCCGCTTGGTTGATGAGTGTCGCCGCCCGCTGGTCAGCTTGCTGCGCTGCCGCCGTCAATGGTAGCAGGCACAGCATTATGACGAAAAACGTATGTTTCATTATGACCTGTATCTCCGTTGTATCTCTATTTTATATCCCTTGCTCATCCCTTGCGTATCCCTTGCTGTTTGGCGGGCACTAAAAGAGGGCTTATGCTATTGGGTAAAGTCATTTTTTTAACGAACTATTGATTATTAGGATATCATATTAATCTTACCTTATTTGTTTCAGTATTACGTCCGGACTTAAATCCATCCGCATAATAGCCGATAGTTTCTTGCCCAAGTCTTTGAGCGAGTGCCCGCAATGATACAAACTATCATCGATAATCAACCAGCGGTTATGTGATGCAGTAGTCCACTTGTGCGTATGGATGGGCTGCGTACCAGCCGCAGCATTGTGCATATCGCGCAAAGACTTGTACTCGCTGTCGGAATAAATGTCCGCCGTAACACCTTTGGCACGCACGTCAAGCATATCAAAAGTGGCTGCATCAATATAGGCATCAATGATGATGACACGTTTGGTAGCTGTCTTAATGAGTCGCTCAAGCAACACACGCGCCTCGAAGAACTCACCGTCAAAGAAAACCTGCTCTACAGGCGGTACATTTGTGCGGACAAAAAAATCAATCTTTTCTTCTACGGCTTCTAACCTGCGTTCGTGTGCCAGCAGACGCTTGTCCATTCGTTCTTCAACGGCAAAAATACGTTGGTCAACGGCATAACCACGAAGCATATACTCGTTGAGCACCTTGGTAGCCCATTGCCTAAACTGAGTCCCGCGTTTGGACTTTACACGATACCCCACTGATATGATAACATCTAAGTTATAGCATAAAGTGCGGTATCTCTTTCCGTCTGCAGCAGTAGTCAAGTAATCCTTGACAACTGAATTTTTGTCCAGTTCACCCTCTTTGAAGATGTTGTTGATGTGCAAACTAACATTCTGCTTGCTGGTATCAAACAGAACGGTCATTTGTTGTTGCGTAAGCCATACTGTATTGTCGGCTAACTGCACGTCCAACTGCAGCATATTGTCCGCTGTGCGATAGACAACTACGCTCTCTTCTTTCGGGTTGTATGGCACTACCTCGTTTGTCATGCTTACACCAACTTCTTCACTTGGTCGTAGACGTTTTGGGCGGTGAAGCCGAGTTTCTCGTCCAGAACCTTATATGGCGCCGAGAAACCGAAACTGGGTAAGCCCCAGATGCTGCCGTTCTCGCCTACGAGACCTTCGAGGGTGCATGGCAGACCGGCAGTCAAACCGAAACGCTTGATACCTTTCTGGAGGACTTCGTCCTGATAAGCCTTATCCTGCTGGCGGAAGAGACCTTCGCTCGGAACGCTGACGATTTGCAGGCGGATGCCCTCTGCGCGGAGAAGTTCGGCGCCCGCCATCAGGGTGCTGACTTCGCTACCCGATGCCAACATCACCACTTGCGGGTTCTCGTCCTTGCTGACGATATATGCACCGCGGCGGAAACCTTCGAGGTTCGTATTTGGCACGGCTGCCACATCTTGACGCGAGAGGATGAGTGCTGTCGGAGTGTCGGTGTTCTCCATTGCCAGACGCCATGCCATAGTGGTCTCCTCGGCATCGGCGGGGCGCAGAACCAACATCGACGGCTTGCCGGAGTGGTTGTGCAGTTTCTCCATCAGGCGAATCTGTGCCTCTTGCTCCACAGGTTCGTGGGTAGGTCCGTCCTCGCCTACGCGGAATGCATCGTGGCTCCAGATAAATTTCATAGGAATCTCCATCAAGGCAGCCATACGTACGGCGGGTTTCATATAATCGCTGAACACGAAGAACGTGCCACACGCGGGAATGATACCACCATGCAATGCCATACCCATGCACACGCATGCCATAGTCAGTTCGCTCACGCCTGCTTGCAGGAACTGTCCGGTGAAGTCTCCACGACGGATAGCGTGGGTCTTCTTGAGGAAACCGTCGGTCTTGTCGGAGTTCGACAGGTCGGCAGACGAGACAATCATATTGCCCACATTCTCAGCCAGATAACCGAGTACGGTAGCCGATGCGTTGCGGGTGGCAGCACCTTGTTTCTGTACAATCTCGCTCCAGTCGATACACGGTGTCTCGCCGCTCATAAACGTCTCGTATTCGTTGGCAGCCAGCGGGTTAGCCTGCTTCCATTCATAGTATTTTTCGTAGCGTTGGTTTGCCATTTCGCGCAGTTGCGCCGCACGTTGGTCGTACAATTCCTGCACTTCGGGGAAGATAGCAAACGGGTTCTCGGGGTCGCCGCCAAGGTGTTTGACGGTCGCCTCAAACGATGCGCCCGACTTGCTCAACGGCTGTCCGTGGGTCGAGCATTTGCCCTCGAAGTTAGCCCCGTCTGCGGTAACGCAACCTTTGCCCATTGTGGTGTGTCCGATAATCAGACTCGGGCGTTTCTTCTCCTCTTTTGCGCGCACTAATGCCTCGCGTATTGCGTCGGGGTCGTTGCCCGGTATCTCCTGTACAAACCAACCCCACGCCTCGTATTTGGCTGCCACGTCCTCGTTGGTTACGTCGTGGCAGTCGGTGGAGAGTTGCACCTCATTCGAGTCGTAGAACATAATCAGGTTGTCCAATCCGAGGAAACCGGCCATGCGTCCTGCGCCCTGCGAAATCTCCTCTTGCACACCGCCATCGGAGATAAAAGTGTAAATTGTCGGGTTGTGGATTGCTCCGTAGCGTGCGTTGAACCACTTAGCGGCGATGGCTGCACCCACTGCGAATGTATGTCCCTGACCGAGAGGACCGGAGGTGTTCTCGATACCGTGTTCGATGTCGCGTTCGGGGTGTCCAGGTACGATACTTCCCCACTGGCGCAGGGTTTGCAGGTCGGCTAATGAGTACTTGCCCGCGAGGCACAACTGCGCATAGAGCATCGGTGCCATGTGCCCGGGGTCAAGGAAGAAACGGTCACGCGCCTCCCAAGCGGGGTTCTCGGGGTCGTATTCGAGAAACTCAGAATAGAGCACGTTGATAAAATCCGCGCCACCCATAGCCCCGCCGGGGTGTCCGCTTTTTGCTTTTTCTACAGCCGCCGCAGCCAGGATACGAATGTTATCCGCTGCCCGATTCATAAGTTTGGTAGTATTCATATTGGTATTTTATTGTTGATTATTTCATGTCAATGCCGTCTGCACAAGCGCAGGCAAATTCGCTACAAAGTTACGTAAATGTTTTGGATTGCACAACTTATCTCCAAAATTGTGCACATAAACTCTTTCGCCATCTGTACTATCCCCCATATTGCTTTTGCAGGCACCATTTTCAGTCTCATTTACGGTTTTGTTTCCTCATTTCTCTTTTAAGATAGGATATGTTTTGTTTTATCAACTTATCTTTAGGGTTTGCCTTAGATGCTTTTTGTATCCAAACAAGTGCCTGGGCATAGTCGCCATTTTGATAGTAGAGCACACCTTTGTCATTAAGAAAGATTGGCGAAGACGGATAGTGCTTCAACGCAATATCTATCAACTGCATAGCCTCCGCGTGGTAGCCGCTCAAAGACAAATCATACATTCTGTCCTGCACGGTTGTCGTCACGGGGTCATCAACAGGGTCCGTAAATTCCACTCCAGGAGTATCATTGGCATAAAGCCACACACCGGTATGCTGTTTGTTGTATGCCAACAACCGGTCAAACAATACCATCATCCCCCCTATACTATCAGCGTACAGAAACGCCATTATCTCTCCTTGCCAAATATCCAAACGGTCCGGGTAGTGCAACAAACCCTGCTCCAGCCAATCAATTGCCACATCCAATTGCACGGAATCATTGATAAAATAACCCTGATATAAATACCCCGCAGTATTGCCAATAGAATCAGTTAGGGTCATTGCCTCATCTACATAAGGCGGCAATTTCGTAGATGTTGTTATGGTAGACAAGACGGCACGGCGATAATGATAGTTGAAATTGCATGTGTACCAATCGGCACATTGCGGTTTTTCTCTTTCCCATTCTTCCAAATACTCACGAATCAGCGGCATGGTATCCACATAACCCAATTGGGAGAACGGTTGGACGGTGTCTAAAGCCTCAACAAATCCATCGTACCATTCTTTGCAACTGCGTTTTTCTGGTGTTGTTTGTGCCCCAACTATTGCCGGTAGCAGCAACAATGGGAGTGCGTAAAGTAATCTCATAATATTCTTGTTATTCAAGTTGTTGCAAAATGTGCTGACAACCTTCAACGACATCATGGTAGGTAGTCTCGAAGTCGCCAGTGTACCACGGGTCGGCTACATCACGGTTGAGCAAACGCCGTATCTTCGGCTCGGGTAAAGCCGAATCGACTGCCATTATATCTTCACCAAGTACACGACGCAGGTTGCGGATATTGTAATTCTCCATACATAGAATGAGGTCGAAACGGCCGTAGTCGTCACGTGTTATTTGGCGTGCGGTATGGGGTAAGACAGGCACCCCGTGCGCCTGCAAACAACGACGTGCAGGCGGGTAGATGGCATTGCCTGTCTCTTCTGTGGAAGTGGCACACGAATCCACCAACACCTCACCATCCAAACCAACCTCTGACAACATTTGCCGCATTATCATCTCTGCCATCACGCTGCGGCAGATGTTTCCGTGACAAACAAAAAGGATTTTACGCATGAAACATTTTATTTCGCAAAGATACAACAATTAATCCATATCGGCAAACATAAGCCATATTTTACTGACAAATGCTCATCATTATTTATTAAAAATACAGACACAAACACTAATTATACAATAATTTAACACACACACCAAACCATATACGTTTTCCTACTTCCCCCATCCGTAAACTACGGTAGATATACGGTTGATACACGGTTGATAACAGCGACCTTCGGGAACCTTGTATTGGGTTTTCGAGGACAATAGAGGATAAAAATAAATAGATTGCCCATTGTGTAGGCAATCTATTTTAACATGACAATCAAACGGAATTATCTACTACTCCGTAGGTTGCTCGTACCACGACGCATACATCGCATAGTTGTGGGCAATCTTGCGGTTGATCTCGTTGGTCTGTGCGGCTTCGGCTTTCTTGATAAACTTCGCCGGCACACCGCCCCACACCTCGTATGCTCCGATCTTCGTGCCCTTGAGCACCAAGGCACCTGCCGCCACGATAGCCCCTTCGCCGACCTCGACATCATCGAGGAGCGTGGAGCCCATACCGATAAGGGCATAGTCATGGATATGGGCACCATGGATAGTGACGTTGTGTCCGACAGAGACATAGTCGCCTATCTCGATAGTGGACTTCTGGTAAAGCGTATGGAGGACAGAGCCGTCCTGAATGTTGGTGTGCTTGCCAATGGTGATGGTATTGACATCGCCACGCAGGACGGAGTTGAACCACAAGGTGGTGCCTTCGCCGATGGTGACATCGCCCACCACGGTAGCGTTCTCCATCATAATGACACCATCCGCAATACGGGGAGTAAGAATCTCCCCGTTGCGGTTGATAGTTTTGATAAGAGCCATTTCCTTAATTATGAATTAGCGGGCGTTGATGATAGCGAGGAACTTCTCGGCTACGAGGGCGGCACCGCCAATCAGACCGCCGTCCACATCGGGGTTGGCGAACAACTCGGCAGCGTTCTTGTCGTTGCAACTGCCGCCATAGAGGATGGTGGTGTCGTCAGCCACAGCCTGACCGTATTGTGCGGCTACGAGCGAGCGGAGGTAAGCGTGCATCTCCTGTGCCTGTGCGGGGGTGGCGGTCAGACCTGTACCGATAGCCCAAACGGGTTCGTAAGCCAGCGTGATGTTCTTCCATTCCTCTGCGGTGAGGTTGAATACTGAGCCCTCGAGTTGTGCCTTAACCACCTCGTTCTGCTTGCCCGATTCGCGCTCCTCTTTTACTTCGCCGATGCAGAAGATGACCTTCAGACCGTTAACGAGCGCAAGGCGCACTTTCTCTTTGAGGATAGCGTAGTCCTCGTGGTAGTAAGCACGACGCTCCGAGTGACCGAGAATGCAGTACTCGGCACCCGTCGATTTCACCATCTCGGCACTTACCTCGCCCGTGTAAGCACCTTTCTCTTTGTCAGCGCAGTTCTCTGCAGCCACTTTGATAGGGGTGTCTTTGAGCAGTTCGGCAACGGTAGCCAAGTGGATAAACGGCGTGCCGATAACGACAGCGCACGAGGGATTCTTTACTGCTTCTTTCAGTTCGGTAGCCAGGGCTACACCTTCTTGCAGGGTCTTGTTCATTTTCCAGTTGCCTGCAACCATTTTTGTTCTCATACCTTAAAATATCATTTACGATTTACTTATTTACAATGTACAATTTATGTACGATTTTCTCTTATTGATTGATTTTCAAATACTCCAAGCCCGACAATCTATCTGTTCCGCAGGTTGTACTTATCAATAATCGTGCCATTTTGGACTACAAACACACCCGGATTGGCACGCACAATGGTTTTGAGCGTCACGGGGTCGCAGGTGCAGACGGCATCGGACAGGTCGGGGTGCTCCAGCGCAAAGGCAAGGATGTCGTCCGTACCCGAACCCGTGAGGATATAGAACGGGTTGCCCTCGAAAGCGCAATGCTCATACAACGCCTCCACACGCGGCATAAGCGACATATCGGACTTCGACAGGTCGTACATCACCACCATCGTCACGGGCTGCTCGCTCTCCAGGATGTCGTAGGTGATGTCCTCGTAGTCGGCGTTCATAATCTCAAAGTCGTGAATCGGCGGCTCGTAGCCTTTCTTCACCAGTCGCGAGTTCTGGCTCACGAACACCCATGTGCTGTCGCCCTTGGGGTAGTTGTCAAGGGTAAAGGTCTGTTCGTGTCCGTCTTTGGCATAGACAAACGTAACCTCGTATTCGTCGGGCGCAGCGTCTTCGGGATACTCCATCAGTTCCACGATATTGTTGCTCACCTTGTAGGGACGGAAGTCAAGCAGGGGCAGGTGCAGGTTGGTGTAAAGCATCAGTCCCGCCACTGCTGCCACCGCAAGGGCTGCGATAGCCAGTTCCATATACCAGTGCCAGAAGGTATGCACGTTGCGGCGCAGCACCACCAGCACGATGGCAAGGATAATCAGCACCACGTTCTTCCAGAACGTCTGCCAGTTGGTAATCACAAGTGCGTCGCCGAAGCACCCGCAGTCGCTCACAGGGTTGGCTATAGCGATGTACAGGGTAAGGGGCGTCATCACACAATAGAACGCCAGCGTAATCCACGAGGTCCATTGCGTGCGCACGTTGCACAGCAGGCACACGCCCAGCAGGAACTCCAGCACAATCAGGCACACCGCAGCGGCTCCCGCCAGCGGCATCAACTCGTTGAAAAAGCCGCCGAAGGCTTTCAGGTAGTCCTCAATCTTGTAGGTGGTGCCGAGAGGGTCAATCGCTTTCACGAGTCCCGAGAAGATAAATACCACACCCAGCAGCATGCGGGCAATGGTGGCAATAATGGTCTTGGTCTTATTCATGGAGCGTCATCTGGATGAGGTAAAACACAGCATAGTTGAGCATATCGAAATAGTTGCCATCGGCGCCCTCGGAGATGAGGGTCTTGTTGTCGTTGGCGGCGATAGCCTTGTTGCGGTTGATTTTGGTGAGAATAATGTCGGTCAGCGACGAGGGGAACATATCCCGCCATGCCTCGCCGTAGTCGTGGTTCTTGCGCAGCATGAGGGCTTTGGCTTCCGCCATGTAGTCATCGTAGAGTTCCATAGCCCGCTCGCGTGTCATATCCACGCTGTCGGCAAAGCCTTGGCGCAACTGTATGAGTCCGATGATGCTGTAGTTCACTATCGCCATCATCTCGCCCTCCACGCTCTCGCCCACCAGATTGACACCTGTCATCTCTATCTCGCGCACGCGCTTGGCTTTGATAAACAACTGGTCATTCACCGTTTGCGGGCGCATGATGCGCCAACTGGGTCCGTAGTCGCGCATCTTCAACTCGTAGATGCGCCGACAACGGGCTACGATTTCGTCGTATTGCTCGGAAGTATTCATTGACAATTAAGAATTAATTAGTATCTTGGTGGTATGGTTTGCAGAACGAATGAGGTACACTCCTGCAACAGGTGCGGTAAAGGTGGTGTGCGTTGTGGCAGGAGTGGCGAGGAGTAAGTTGCCCATAAGGTCGTAAATATAGAGGGATTGTGGGGTGGATGTGGTGATGGTGGCAGTACGGTCCGCAACGGAAATAGTTAGACCATCCGCAGGGGTGTCAGGGAGTGCCGTGCTCTTTGCAAAGAAAGCCGTCAGCGTTAAGTTGTCGGTCATAATGACGGTGCGGAGAGGATTGGTGTTGGCATCACTCCAGAAGTTGAATACATAACCCTTGTCGGGGAGTGCCTCCAATACCACTTCAGAACCCCTCGGGTAACGGTCCAACAGGGGCGAGACATGGACATCGCCGCCATCGCCCGCCGAGACGGTAAGGGTGTAGTACTCCAAAGGAGCGGCTTTGGCAGTGAACTGCGGCGTAATCTGCACGGGTTGCGTAACGGTGAAAGAATAGAGGTTCTGCGTAACAGTATCGCCATTGACAGTCCAGCCCGTGAAGTCGTAGTTCTCTTCGGGTACGGCAAAGATAGTGAACTCCGTGCCGTCATCTACCGTGTAGTAGTCTGCGCTCGGGGTAGTGTAGCCGCCTTCTACGGGTGCGATAACGACTTGATGTTGCTTGACAGTCTCAAAAGCAGCGGTGAGGCGAATGTCGCCAGAGACAACGAGCGTCCTCATGAATTGCGTGCTGCCGTCACTCCAACGGGTAAAGCGATAGCCTGCAGCGGGTGTGGCTTTTATCACAACTATGTCACCATGGTTATACGTACCATTAACCTCGGTATTGACCGTGCCGCCCTCACCTGCAGCGATAGCCACCGTGTAGGTGTTGGTATTCACTTGGGAATTGATACTGAAAGGTACCTCCGTGGCTTCGTCAATATAAAAGGTTTCGTCTTCATTCACGGGACGAACACTCAAGTTGTACTGCCCATCCGGAATGTTGGTGATTTGTACCTGATAGTCATAGGTCATGGATTCATACAGCAAATCTCGCGTATCAGTATCATATAGCCCTACTTCGAAAACAACGGCATTGCTGGTCCATGCGGCAGAGATACTATTGCCATTGGTGGTGACTTGCAGGTCCGTAACTTTGTAGGACAGCACGCGCGGCACATCGAAAGCCTCACCAAAGTCGTAACCTATACGATAGTCATCTGCATCATAGGCATCCACCCGCCACGTGTAGGTACCCGCTAACTCAAAAGTATGGATAAAGACGGGTTCGTATATCTCGTACGCCACATACGTGTAGCCTTTGGAATAAACAGTGATAAGATAGCGGTCGGCAGGCAGTTGCGAATCCCATGTGAAGTAATAGGTGATGCTGTCGGTGGTGGAAGCCTGCATATTGGCGGGCTGATACGGATTCTCGCGCGTGGTGACAGGTGTGCCTTCGACAAAGTCGGAAACAGGCATACCATTCTCATCGAGAGAACGCACGCGCCAGTTGAACGAATAGACACCGTTGAATATCAGTCCCACTCTCGGTTCTTCACGGTAGTAGGTTGATATTTCGCCTGTTTGTGCATCTTCCAACACGAACTCGTAGTGGGGAGCCTGCTGCTCGGTTTTCCACGAAAACTCCACCCCTGTTGCCTTGACAAAGGTTTGCAAGTCATAAGGCTGCCAAGCGGCAGTGAATGCGTCGCAGAAAGTGGGCAGGAGTTTCCACGCTTGGTCAGCATCTATTATGGCAGCCAGTTGGAAACATGCGTCGGAAGCAAAGAAAGGTGAATCATACGTCTGTTGGCAGCCTTTCCAACCCGCGGCAGACACATCCTGGTTGACAACGAGGTAGGCAACAGAGTCCGCCATGGTGGAAACGGTAGCGGTCCACCAACCGTCCTCGGAGAGTTGCGCCTGAATGATTTGACCGGCTTGTCCCTGCTCCCACCACCAATAGTACAGTCCGCGGGAGGTGTCGAAGACGGTGTCCGAAACCATGCGTGTGCGAATGGTGATGTCATGCAAATGGGGTGCCTCCTTGTGCTGATAGACATAGCCCGATAGCAGTTCGGGTGTGGTACCGTTGTAGTTCTGCAAAGGCGCGAATATCACCACGTGGTCGCCTAACTCTATTTCCGTTCCCGTAGAGAAAGCCTCGTTGTCGAGCCAACGTGTGTTGAACGAATAGAGTTGGTTGTTCGTAGTACCATCATCGGAAATATAGAACCGTGCCGAGCCATGCTGACGGATTTGAGAGGGAGTGTTCACCATTTGGGAGATGGTGCCCTGTACGAGATACGGGATATTGGTTTTGCGCGTGGATGCAAATGACTGAATGAGCGCAAGAGCATCGGACGCGGACAGGGCGGTGACGGTGGTGTTTTCCAATGTGGAGTAGTAGAGTTTGCGGTCGGTGGCATCATACTTGCTGATGGCCATCTGGTCGGCAGAAATGGTGACGGTGTTGATATAGGACTTGTTGTATGCCACAATGTTGAAGGCAAAAACATAGTTGCCGATGCTGTCGAGCGTGACAGTGACGGTGCCGTCCGAGAGTTCGGCAGAGACCAGTGCATCATCCACCATATATTGGAGGGAAGTCCAATAGGGGTTGCTGACCATGCTGCCATATTCTGCCATATCCGAGAGCCTGTATGTGCCGACGACAGAGGTACGGTTGTCAGGAACTACCCCAAATTCCCATATAGAGCCTGCTGTTTGTTTGCCATCGGTAGAGGCATAGTCGGAGGTTGCCAGCGTCAGGTGCAGGAAGGTCTGCCCCACACCATCGGTATAGTCAAGAATCATAGCCTGTGTGAATTCGACATCCGCTATGCCATCATGGTTGACAGTACCTTTGCCGACAAAGACAGAGTCCGCCGTGATTGTCACAGGGAACCGGCGTTCGCCGCGGGCAATCTTGGTAAGGATAGGATATACCGAAGTGGTGCCTTGGGGTTGGTAGCCGAGGGAGAACTCATAGTCACCTGTCTTCAGGTCATTGATATACTGATTGAGAATGTACTCATCGAAATACCAACCAGAAAGAAGTTCATACTCAAGTCCTGTGACGACAGAGGTATAGAGTGCGTTGTCCTTATATATAAGGATAGCCACGTTTCCCGATGCGTTGTTCGCGGAGATGTTCGTGAATGTGGAAATGCGGAAATCGAAACGGTCGCCCCGTCGCATGCGCGAGGGAGAGGTGATAGTCACTTCATCCGCCGTCAAGGTTGATACGGGTGCTCCGCCGCGGTCAGGTTGGATACCTATATAAGCAGTAACCTGCTCCGTGAAACCTTGCCCGCTGGCTGCGCCACCCGTGCCCTGATAATAAGGATCGAGCGAGGAAATGGCGAAATAGCCGTCGGAATAACCATCCCAGCCCCAGTTGATGTGAACATAGCCGTTGGACTGCATGCCATCGAGAACAAAGGCATGCCCTTCATCTTGGGTAGTACGCCCGTTTACAAGGATTGGGTGATTGGCTTGGAGGTCTTGCCCGATGAGTGTGAGCATCTCGGTCTCGTCCATGCAATCCTTGGGCAATGCCCGAATGGCGGCATCGTAACCGAAATATGTACGTAAGGCAGCAAGCATGGCAGCCGTTACTGCGCCACTAGCATCGTGCCCGTAGTTCATGTCGCAGGATATGCCGATGGTTGCCATAAGGGTAGCAACCGCGGTGGCTTGGGTGTCGGAGTAATTGCCTTTATAGGAAGGGAGCATGTTTGCCCAATCGAAAGTAGTGTTGGCGAAGTCTGCCGAGAGGGTTTGGTTGTTCCATTGGTAAGAGTGCGAGCCGGTTCCCTTGGCGGGGTGCTTGTGATGGTACATGATTTGCGCCGCGGCGGTGGCAACACAGCCCGTGGGGCAGTGGTCGCCATTGACTTTAGGGCATAGGTTGTTGAAAGGAGTACCTTGACCCCAGACGGTTTGTCCGAGGAGGGGTGCGACGGTGGGATAGGTGGTTGCGGCATCGGTTGCGGAGGAATTGGCGGCAGCAGCGTGGAAATTGGCAGCGGCTGCCTTGAGGTTGGCGGCGGAGTTGTCGGAGAGTGAGGCTATCTCGGAAGCATACATGCGCAACCAGAAATGCATGTTGTCGGGAATGTTGTCGGAATCGAAATGACCGTTGTCCGTATAGCCGAGAATGGCACGCGTACGGTCGTCGGCAGAGACAATGACAAAGCCGCCATCATCGGAAGTAGTGTTGAAGACGTAGAGCGCAGGGGTAGCGGTGTCGGTCTGCGTCTGGGTGTACGCCAGTTGCATGGGCTGCGCCGGTCGGGAGGCAGATAGTGCGCGGCGGATACGCTGGACGGAAGAGACAGAAGGCTGATTGTCAGCGGCAAAGCGTCCTGCGATTTGCATAGCCTCTTCCATGGTGCGCGGGCTGGCAAAGGTGAGCGTTGCCATAACCACAATAATAAATAGTGTAAAGAAACGT
The DNA here is from genome assembly GCA_934667275.1 of uncultured Bacteroidales bacterium. GTDB lineage: Bacteria > Bacteroidota > Bacteroidia > Bacteroidales > Paludibacteraceae > Colicola. Next base: position 19,736 of record CAKULK010000013.1, read on the forward strand.
TTCATGCCAATGTGGTTGGAGGAGTTAATAAATGTGGTTTGTTCCTGCTGTTGTTGCGTATTGAATTATTTTAATATATACAATAATCGTGGCTCAGGAATGCCCCAATTATCGATAGAAAAAAGGGTGCGCAAGAGGTAAGTATCGGTAGCCTATCCCTTGCGCATCCCTTGCTTATCCCTTGCTGATTGTATGGATGACCTCTTCGGTTGTACACGGCTTTTGCTCGCCTGTTAACATATTTTTCAGCATAACCTTGTTGGCAGCCATCTCGTCGCCTCCGACGATAGCCACGAAAGGTATGTGCTTGGCATCGGCATACGCCATCTGCTTCTTCATCTTGGCAGGCTCGGGGTACACCTCGACGCGCAGGTCCTGTTCGCGGAGCGTCTTTGCCCACGTGAGGGCGTAGCGCAGTTCGGCATCGCCGAAAGCGGCGAAGAGCAGTTGCGTGGTCTGGAGCATGTCCGCGGGGTAGAGGTCAAGTTCGGTGAGGACATCGTAAATGCGGTCAGCACCAAACGAGATGCCCACGCCGCTGACATCGGGGAGACCAAAGATGCCGGTGAGGTTGTCGTAGCGGCCGCCACCCGTAATGCTGCCCATCTGCACGTCAAGTGCCTTAACCTCGAAGATGGCACCTGTGTAGTAGTTCAAGCCGCGGGCAAGGCAGAGGTCGAGGAGGACTGGAAGACCTCCCCTAACCCCTCCTTCGGAGGAGGGGGACTCGGAGTGACCGTACCCGCTCGCGGATTCGTAAAGGTCGAAGATGGTGCGGAGTTCGCTGATGCCTTTCATGCCGATTTCGGATGTGGCAAGAATGGCAGAGAGTTGGTTGAGTTTGTCGGAGTTGCTGCCCGAGAGGTTGAGGATGGGCTGCAAGGCTGCGACGGCGGCGTCGGAGAGTCCGCGCTCGCGCAGTTCGTCGTTGACCTTATCCACGCCGATTTTGTCGAGTTTGTCGATGGCGATTGTGATGTCAATCATCTTGTCGGGCGCGCCAATGACCTCGGCGATGCCGGCAAGCACCTTGCGGTTGTTGATATGGAGGGCGACGCGAATGCCGAAACGACGGTACACCTCCTCGACAATCTGCATGAGTTCGACCTCACTAACCAGCGAGTTGGTGCCGATGATGTCCACGTCACACTGGTAGAATTCGCGGTAACGCCCTTTCTGCGGGCGGTCGGCGCGCCATACGGGTTGTATCTGGAAGCGGCGGAAAGGAAACTGGAGTTGGTCGCGATGTTGGACGACATAGCGCGCGAAAGGCACGGTGAGGTCGTAACGCAAGCCCTTTTCGGGGACTTCGGCAGCCTTCTCGCCCGAGTTCTGGATGCGGAAAAGCAGTTTGTCGCCCTCTTCGCCGTACTTGCCCATAAGGGTGGAGATATTCTCCATGGCGGGGGTTTCGATTTGCTGGAAGCCGTAGAGGCGGAAGACCGACTTGATGGTGTCGAAAATATAGTTGCGACGCGCCATTTCAATGGCTCCGAAATCGCGGGTACCTTTAGGTATGGAAGGCTTTTGTATCATGATGTTTGCTGTATTTACTATTTGAAGATTGCGTGGAAGATACGGCTGGTGGCACCGCACTCCGACTGCACGTATTCGGCGGCTTTCAGCCCCATCTCGTGCTGACGGAGGAAGGCTTCGTCGATGGCGTTGGTGAGGTCGGTGTAGTTGCGTACGGTGCGCGCCGCATCGGCATTAAGGAGCCCGCGGGCTTCGCGGAACTTCTTCCACTTGGGTCCGAAGACCACGGGCATGCCATAGACCGCCGCCTCAAGGGTGTTGTGTATGCCTTCGCCGAAACCGCCGCCGATGTATGCCACGTGCCCGTAGCGGTAGATAGACGACAGCACGCCGATGGTGTCCACCAGCAGCACGCGGCACTTGTCGAGGCTCATCGGCGTCGCCTCCGAGTAACGCACGTAGCGTCCCTCGAAAAACTGGAAGATATGGTGGAGATGCTGGGCGTCAATCTCGTGAGGCACCAGCACCAGTTTGGTATTCGGCCGCTCGGCGATGTAGCGCGCCAGCAGTTGCTCGTCGGGGCACCATGTGCTGCCCGCCACGAGTACACGCTCCGCACCCGCGGTGAAACCCTCCACGATGGGCAGGTCTTTGGCACGTTCTTTCACCTCCGACACGCGATCGAACCGTGTATCACCCGCGACATCCACGTTGCTGATACCGTGCTTGTTGAGCAGCAGACGCGAGGCATCGTCCTGCACAAAGATGTGTTGGAAACAGGTTAGCAGACGCAGATACGGCTTGCCCCACGGCAGAAAGAACAGTTGCCCCGGGCGGAAGATGGCGGAGATGAGATAAGTAGGCACGTGGTGATGCTTGAGAGCGTGGAGGTACGCCGGCCAGAACTCGTACTTGACGAAGATGGCGAGTTGCACATTCACGTTCTTCAGAAAGCGTTCCGCGTTGCGCTTGGTGGCAAAAGGCAGGTACACCACCTTGTCCACAAGGTCGTAATTCTTGCGCAGTTCGTAGCCCGACGGCGAGAAAAACGTGAGCAGTATGCAGCGGTCGGGCTGCTCCTGACGGAGACGCTCGATGACAGGGCGCGCCTGCTCGAACTCACCTACCGATGCGGCATGAAACCATACCACGGGGCTGCCGCCCAACGTCTTCAGTTCGTCCAACGCACGCTTCTGACCCGCCACCAACTTCTTGGCTTTCTTGTGCCCGAGGAGGGCGGCTAAGCGTACGAGAAAAAAGTACATGTACATACCACGTGCAATTAAATTATCCTGCAAAATTACAAAAAAAAATTGGATTGACCAAATATTTTTCGTAATTTTGCAGCCGCAATGGAAAGTGTAGTTATCTTGGCAATAGAGTCCAGTTGTGACGACACCTCGGCGGCAGTCATTCGCGACGGCGTACTGCTGAGCAACGTGACGGCATCGCAGCGCGTGCATGAGGAGTTCGGGGGCGTGGTTCCCGAACTGGCGAGCCGCGCGCACCAATTGAACATCGTGCCAGTGGCGGACGCAGCCTTGCGTCGCGCGGGCGTGGGCAATAGGGAATTGAGTGCGATTGCCTTCACACGCGGCCCCGGATTGCTCGGCAGTCTGCTGGTCGGCACGGGCTTTGCCAAGGGCTTGGCATTGTCGCTCGGCATACCACTGGTGGAGGTCAACCACCTGCAAGGCCACGTGCTGGCACACTTTGTGGAGCCGTCGGCGGAACTGAAAGCCGCCACGCCGAGTATGGCGGGCGTGGAAATCAAACACCCGTCATTTCCGTTCCTCTGCCTGCTCGTCAGTGGCGGAAACAGCCAAATCGTCCTCGTGAAAGCGTACAACCAAATGGAAATCATCGGGCAGACCATCGATGATGCCGCGGGCGAGGCGTTCGACAAATGCGCCAAGGTGATGGGGCTACCCTACCCTGGCGGTCCGTGGATTGACAAGTTGGCAAAAGAGGGCAACCCGCAGGCGTACCAATTCTCCAAGCCCCATATTCAGGGCTACGACTACTCGTTCTCGGGACTCAAGACCTCGTTCCTCTATTTCCTGCGCGACCAACTCAAAGACACCCCCGACTTCATCGAGCAACACAAAGCGGATTTGTGCGCCTCGCTGCAAGCCACAGTGATTGATATTCTGATGAACAAACTCAAGCGTGCCGCACTCGACTTGGACGTGCGCCAAGTGGCGGTGGCAGGCGGCGTGAGTGCCAACAGCGGGCTGCGGCAGGCGTTCATCGACTACGGCAAACGCTACCATTGGGAGGTATTCATACCGCCGTTCTCTTTCACCACGGACAACGCGGCGATGGTGTGCCAAGCGGGCTATTTCAAGTACCTTGATCACGATTTCTGCCCGATAGACGCAGTGCCGTATGCCAAAACGAAGATTTGACATATCACCTTATGTAGATATAATCATCTTTGTGGTGGCGTTGCTGGCTGCCAATTATTTCTGGAAGTTCACAGTGGTGGGCGACGAAGGCAGCGAGCAAGTGATATGGTTCGGATTGGACATCACAGCCCCTTTCACGTGGCTGGTGGCGCATATTTCGCAGGTGGTCTATGGGCTGATTCACCTCACGAACAGCGGCGTGGAACTGATTGGCAGCACAATTTGCTACCCCGCCACGGGCACAGGCACCACCATCGTATGGAGTTGTACCGGACTGAAGCAGTCGTTTATATGGCTGATAATCATGCTGGTAGCGCGCGGACCTTGGAGGAAAAAAGCGTGGTTTATACCTCTCGGATTGCTCTGCGTGTATGCGTTCAACATCCTCCGCATCACGCTCATCGCCTTGGCAATAGAGCACCACCCCGAATGGTTTGAATTGCTGCACACCTATATATTCAAGTACCTCTTCTATGGCATGCAGTTCCTGCTTTGGCTGTGGTGGACGTGCGGCATCGCCAAGACAACGCGCTTCGGCGACGAACAAGACAACTGATTATAAACCAAATAATTAACCCTAAAACAAACTAGTATTATGGAACTACCATTTGCTGAATCGTGGAAAATCAAGATGGTTGAACCCATCCGCAAATCCACACGCGCAGAGCGCGAACAATGGCTCAAAGAGGCCAAAAACAACATCTTCATGCTCCGCAGCGAGCAGGTTTACATCGACCTCAACACCGACTCCGGTACGGGCTCCATGTCCGACCGCCAATGGGCAGCCCTCATGATGGGCGACGAGAGTTATTCGGGCAGCCGATCGTTCTTCGAGTTCAAGGACACCGTCACCCGCCTAACCGGCTTCAAGTACGTCATCCCCACCCACCAAGGTCGTGCTGCCGAGAACGTGCTCTTCTCCTACCTCGTTAAACCAGGACAAATCATCCCGGGCAACGCACACTTCGACACCACCAAAGGCCACATCGAGTCGCGCAAGGCTTTTGCCATCGACGTCACCGTGGACGAGGCTAAAAACACCCAACTCGAGGCTCCTTTCAAAGGCAATGTCAGTCTCGAGAAACTGGAGAAAGTGCTCAAAGAGAACCCCGGCAACGTGCCTTTTATGGTGCTCACCGTCACCAACAACACCGTTGGCGGTCAACCCGTTTCCATGCAGAATATCCGCGAGACCGCTGAACTCTGCCACCGCTACGGAGTGCCTGTAAATATGGACTCCGCACGCTTTGCCGAGAACGCATATTTCATCAAGACCCGCGAACCGGGCTATGCCGACAAGACCATCAAAGAGATTGCACTTGAGATGTTCTCGTATGTCGATAGTATGACCATGTCCGCCAAAAAAGACGGCCTCGTCAACATGGGAGGCTTCATCGCCACCAACAAAGAGGACTGGTACGAGGGCTGCAAGCAGTTCTGTATTCCTTTCGAAGGCTTTCTCACCTACGGCGGTATGAACGGCCGCGATATGGCGGCTCTTGCTGTCGGTCTGGACGAGAACACCGAGTTCGACATGCTCGAAACCCGTATCCATCAGGTGCAATATCTGGCTAAGAAACTTGACGAATACGGCATTCCTTACCAGCGTCCTGCCGGTGGTCACGCCATCTTCGTGGATGCCGACCGCGTCCTCACCCACGTGCCGAAAGAGGAGTTCCCCGCACAGACGCTGACCTGCGAACTCTACCTCGAGGCTGGTATCCGCGCTTGCGAGATTGGCTACATCCTGGCTGACCGCGACCCTGTCACACGCGAGAACCGCTTCGGCGGATTGGATTTCGTACGTCTCTGCATCCCGCGCCGCGTTTACACCGACAACCACATGGACGTCATCGCTGCTGCATTGAAGAACGTTTACGACCGTCGCGAGACCATCACCCGCGGACTCAAAATCACCAAAGAGGCTCCGCTCATGCGCCACTTCACCGTAGAACTCGAGCGTCTCGGATAATTCCCGAACACAGTAACTTTTCGGCGGACTACTCTCATCGGTAGTCCGCTTTTTTGATAATATTCACTTCAAACCTTCCGGACTTCCGCCTCGTGTTCGCCGGCTGTTCCTATCGGTACTTCATCGGAACCTCATCGGTACTTCGCGTAGAGGATGTCGCGAGTATATTGTTAGAATCGGCTATCAACACGCCATTTTCACGGGTTTTTCGCCAAAAATTTGCGTATGTTGAGAAAAAGCAATACCTTTGCAATCACATTTTGTTTCACTGAATCGATGAAGAATTTTGTAGAAGAACTACGATGGAGAGGCATGTTGCAGGACATCATGCCCGGCACGGAAGAACAACTCATGAAAGAGCCCACCGCCGCTTACGTGGGCATCGACCCTACGGCTGACAGTCTGCACATCGGACACTTGTGCGGCATTATGATGCTCAAGCATTTGCAACATTGTGGGCATAAGCCCATCGCGCTTATTGGCGGGGCTACGGGTATGATTGGCGACCCAAGCGGCAAGTCAGCAGAACGCAACCTGCTGGACGAGAAGACCTTACGCCATAATCAAGAGTGCATACAGAAACAGTTGGAGAAGTTTCTTGACTTCGGACTGGGTGACAACGCTGCCGAGTTGGTGAACAACTACGACTGGATGAAAGACTATAAATTCCTCGATTTCGCACGCGACATCGGCAAACTCATCACCGTCAACTACATGATGGCGAAAGATAGTGTGAAAAAGCGGTTCAACGGCGAGTTCAGTCAGGGGATGTCGTTCACCGAGTTCACCTATCAGTTGCTGCAAGGATATGATTATGTGTATCTTAACAAGCACAAGAACTGCAAACTCCAAATGGGCGGTTCCGACCAATGGGGCAACATAACCACAGGCACCGAACTCATCAAAAAGATGGGCGGGGGCGAAGCCTATGCCCTCACCTGCCCGCTCATCACCAAAGCCGATGGCGGTAAGTTCGGCAAGACCGAGAGCGGGAATATCTGGCTCGATCGCCGCTACACCAGCCCTTATCGTTTCTACCAGTTCTGGCTCAATGTCAGTGACGAAGACGCCAAACGCTACATCAAGATTTTCACATGTCTGGAAAAGGCGGAGATTGACGCGCTCATTGCCGAACACGAGCAAGCCCCGCACTTGCGCCTGTTGCAAAAACGATTGGCTGAGGAGGTCACCGTCATGGTGCATAGCCGCGAGGACTACGATGCCGCTGTCGAAGCCAGCAATATCTTGTTCGGTAATGCCACGCACGATGCCCTTTGCCGTTTGGACGAGGAGACATTCTTGCAAGTGTTCGAGGGCGTAGAGCAATATGAGATTAGCCGCGCAGAATTGGAGGTAGGAATCGCGCCTTTGGATTTATTAGCAGAAAAGACACACATCTTCCCCAGCAAGGGAGAGGCACGTAAGATGATACAAGCCAATGGGTTCTCTATGAATAAGGAGAAACTTACTGATGCGCAAACACCTGTCACCACTGCTGCACTCCTCAACAACAAATACATTGTCTTCCAAAAAGGAAAGAAAAACTACTACTTGGTAGTGGCAAAATAAACGGGAATAGCGTTTGGCAATAGGATTCGCACTCTTTTTTGCAGAAAAATGCATAAACATTTGCACGTATCGGAAAAAAGCAGTACCTTTGCACCCGCTTTCGTGAGGAACGAGTATGCCTTATTAGCGAAAGCACCTCAAAATCGGTAAGAAAACGCAGTTTTCGAAGCCGAAGAGGAGGAATCGCGGCGGCTTAAATCTGCGATAGCAGATTTCCGTGCCGCAAGCGAATTCCGACGATGTCCAATGGTATAAAGGCTATTACGTCAGATTTTGGTTCTGAAAATCCTGGTTCGATTCCGGGTTGGACAACATAGTAAACAAGGAGCCTGCAACGCGGCTCCTTGTTTATAAAGTGTGATGGGATACGGGCAGCCACACCGGCGATGTACACTATGCTACATCGGATATTCTGCCCCACATTGAGTAACACCAAACAAAACAAATGAAAACATTTGAACTCGTAGGTACTCCGCGTAGCGAGTACGGAAAGAAAGCCACCAAGGCTCTTCGCAAACAGAACCTCATTCCTTGCAACCTCTATGGTTTTGGCGAGAACATCACGTTCACCGTGACTAAGGATGATGTACGCAAACTTATCTACACGCCGGATACATTGGCTGTAGCCCTCACCATTGGCGATATTAAGAAGATGGCGGTTGTGAAAGAGTTGCAAGTACACCCTGTTAGCGAAGATATTCTTCACATTGATTTTCTTGAGGTAAACGAAACAAAGCCTGTTACCATTGAGATTCCTGTACAACTCACTGGTCACGCAGAAGGTGTAAAAGCCGGTGGTAAGTTGTCGCTCGAGATGAAGAAACTGAAAGTCAATGGTATCTACACCGTTATTCCTAACCGCATCGTAGTTGATGTTACCGAGTTGGGTCTCGGCAAGAAGTTGGCTGTTAACGATATTCACGTAGAAGGTCTCCAGATGATGAGCCCGAAAGACGCTTGTGTAGCACAGGTTAAGGCTACCCGCGCCAGCGCAACCGCTCAATAATGAAGTACTTGATAGTAGGGTTGGGTAACATCGGCGATGAGTACCGAGACACCCGACACAACATAGGATTTAAGATGTTGGACGCTTTTGCAAAAGCGTCCAACATTGTCTTTGAAGACAAGCGGTACGGTTTCGTGGGGCGCGGGCGCGTGAAGAACGCCGAACTCGTGCTACTGAAGCCATCCACGTATATGAACCTCAGCGGCAATGCGGTGCGCTACTGGTTGCAGCAGGAGAAGATTGCGGTGGAAAATATGCTTGTGCTGGTGGACGACTTGAACCTCCCTTTTGGCACTATCCGTATACGCAAACAGGGTAGCAACGGCGGGCACAACGGACTTGGCAATATCCAGCAAGTGCTTGGTACTGAAAACTATGCGCGTGTGCGTTTTGGTATTGGCAATGCTTTCACGCGCGGCGCACAATGTAACTTTGTGCTCGGACACTGGACGGAGGAAGAGGAGAAAGCCCTACCCGACCGGCTGAAAGTGACAAGCGAGATTATTCCCTCGTTCTGCCTGCAAGGGATTGACCGCACTATGAACCTCTACAACGGCAAATAGATGCGCGAAAGGTTACGACATATATGGCAACAGCCCATCGTGGTGGCAGGATGTAATATCCTGCTAATCATGGCGATATACACGTTGTCGCGGCTGTTTTTCTACCTTGTTAATCAGGAGATGTACCCCCATGTGACGGGGGCGCACCTCCTGGAAATGCTACTTGGCGGCATGCGTTTCGACCTCACCGCCATACTCTATCTGAGCAGCGTGTATATCCTGCTGGCACTGCTGCCGTTTCACTGCCGTCACACCTATGCCTACAGGACGACGGCGAAGTGCTTTTTCCTCATTCCCAATGCGTTAGGCATAGCGGTGAACTGCGTGGACATGGTCTATACGCGCTTCACCGACCGCCGTACCACCATCACGTTCTTCTCGGAGTTTCAGCATGACGGCAACTTGGCGAACATCTTCTTTCAGGCAGTGGTGCAGTACTGGTATGTCACACTGTTCGCGGTGGCAATGATAGCCCTGTTGGTGGTGCTTTACCGACAACTGCCCAAAGAGGACACCCCCACCCGCACGCCGTGGATATACTATGTGCGCGAGACGGCTATCATGCTGATAACCTGCTACTTTGTCGTTATCGGCATACGCGGAGGCTTTGGCAAGTACACCCGTCCTATCACGCTGAGCAACGCGCTCCAGTACACCAACACGCCCGCCGAGACCAACATCGTACTCAATACGCCGTTCAGCCTCATGCGCTCCACAGAGGGCAGCGTTTATGTCAATCCACACTACTTTGCGGATGACGAAATGGAGGCTCTGATGTCGCCTGTGCATCCTGCACCCGACAGCATCGGCACGCCATCGCTCAATGTAGTGGTACTTATCCTCGAATCCTTCTCCAAGGAGTATATCGGCTTCTATAACAGTGGGTTAGACGATGGCACCTATAAGGGTTACACGCCGTTTCTCGACTCACTGCTCACACATTGCATCACCTACGAGCACTCGTTTGCCTCGGGGCGCAAGTCGATAGATGCTATGCCGTCTATCCTGTCGTCCATCCCCATGCTCATCGACCCGTATGTGGTCACGCCCTATTCCACCGACGAGGTCTCGTCTATCGCCGACTGCCTCAACCGCGAGGGCTACACCACCGCTTTCTTCCATGGTGCGCCCAACGGCAGTATGGGTTTTCAGGCGTATGCCCGTTCCGCGGGGTTCCAAGCCTACTACGGCATGGACGAGTACGACGGACCTGACGCATTTGACGGCACATGGGCGATATGGGACGAGGAGTTCCTGCTCTACTACGCGCGCACGATGAGCCGCATGCAGGAGCCGTTTATGACGGCGGTATTCACAGCGTCCAGCCACCACCCGTTCCGCGTACCCGACAGATACACAGGTGTTTACCCGATGGGCACGCAACCTATTCACCAGTGCATCGGTTACTCCGACAACGCCCTGCGGCAGTTCTTCAATTACGCCAAGACGCAACCGTGGTACGACCACACGCTGTTTGTCCTCACTGCCGACCACACCAACCAACTCACGCACCCCGAATACACAACGGCAAAAGGACTATTCGAGGTGCCTGTTGCGTTCTTCTATCCCGCTGATAATCACGGAGAAATACGCACACAACCTATCAGTCAGACCGACATCATGCCGTCTATTTTGGCGCGTGTAGGTTATCCCGCACCGTACTTTGCTTTCGGCGAGGACGCCCTCACCACTGCCAAGCCGCACCCCTACGCCATCTGCTACAACAACCCTGTGCATCAGATGTTTTCCGACAGCCTGCTCCTGCAATTCGACGGGAAAACCCTCACTGCCATCTACGACTACACAGCCGACCCGCTACTGCAAACCAACCGTCTTGCCGACCTTGGGCATACCCCGGAGGTGCAGCGTATGCTCACCTACCTGCGCGCCTATATACAGCAGTATATCAGCCGGTTGACCACCAACCGAATGATCATTCAAACCAACCGATAATGGAAGTCCGCGTCGATAAATACCTCTTTGCCATGCGTCTGTACAAGACGCGCAACATCGCCACCGAAGCCTGCAAATGCGGGCGCGTGAAGATGAACGGCACCGAACTCAAGCCCAGCCGCACTTTCCGTGTGGGCGATGTTTTCACCGTGCGCAAGGGACCCGCCACCTTCACCTACCGCATACTCCAACTATGCCAAAACCGCATCGGGGCGAAGTTAGTGCCCGATTATATGGAGGACATCACCACGCCCGACCAACTGGAACTCATAGAGTTAGCACGCCTGGCAGCACAGAGCGGGCGTGACCGTGGTTCGGGGCGTCCCACCAAGAAGGACCGCCGCGAGATAGAGATGTTTATGTCCGACGACTACGACTGGATAGACGAAGAAGATGATACAGAAGAAGAATAACATTGCCGAATATATCCTATATCTTTGGCAGATAGAGGATTACCTGCGCGCATTCCCGCAGCAGGCGGATGCCAACCAAGAGTTGCATGACCTCAACGAGATGATGCACCAGGAGAATATCCTCGACCACGGGCACCTGCAATTGGCGCAGAATGCACTTTCCGAACTCGAAGACCTGCACCGCGATTTGCTTGCCGAAGAAGCAACCTATCGTGCTGCTATGCTGCAACTTACGCCATCGCTTTGCCTGCTCAAGGCGAAGACTGACCGCCCCGAGATGAGCGACATCGAGGCGTGTCTCCTATTGCTATACCAAATTATGCTCCTACGCCTGCAGAAGCGCGACATCAACCCCGAGACGGCATCTGTTCAGCAACAGGCGACCAAGGTTCTCCAATACCTCAGCCGTACCTACCGCGACCAGAAATGACCACCCGCGAACGCTATACCCGCACCTTGGCATGGTTCACCAACCACATGCCCGTTGCCGAGAGCGAACTGACTTTCGACAATGCCTACCAACTCCTTGTGGCGGTCATGCTCTCTGCGCAGTGCACCGACAAGCGCGTCAACCTCGTCACGCCCGCACTCTTTGCCGCCTACCCGACGGTGGAAGCCATGTCCCATACCACGCCCGAAGAGGTACTGACCTATATTCATTCAGTCAGTTACCCGAACAGCAAAGCCGCCCATCTCGTCAGCATGGCGCAACGTGTCATGGAGGTCTATGGCGGCGAGATACCTGCCACACGCGAAGAACTGCAAACTCTCGCAGGCGTAGGTCGAAAGACAGCAAATGTCGTCTGCGCCGTGTGGTGGAACCAACCCACGATGGCGGTTGATACACATATCTTCCGTGTTGCCGAGCGCATCGGACTCACCACGCACGCCAAGACGCCCTTGGACACAGAAAAACAACTCATCAAGTACATTCCCGCCGACCTTATCCCCAAGGCGCACCATTGGCTGCTCCTTCACGGCCGCTACACATGCCAAGCCCGCAAACCCCAATGCGAGACCTGCGGGCTGCAGTCCGTCTGCCGCTACTACGCCACACGTAATAGTCAGTGACGCAACTTAAGAATAACAAACAATAGTCTTTGTTTGCACCAACTGCCTATTTGTCGGATACAGCGTTTGGCACGCAGAAGAAAAATCGGTGTGCGATAGGTGCGTATCACGGAGCGCGGTTGCTGTGCCCAATCTACTTTCCCGAGTTCCGCTTTTGCGGCATCGTGATATTGCGGACTGAGCCAATAATCCAACAAACTATTAACCCGCAGATGGTCAAAAAGGCGTTTCCACTCGGTGCTCAGACTTGCTTCAGGAGCGATGGTTTCTAACAGAAAAGTCATATGATACTCCGGCGCATGCAGATGGCGCGTAGCACGGAGACAAGTAGGAACATCGTTGTTGTAGTACGCCAATGGTCGGTTCAGAAAGGCTACCGGATAGTGCATCGCTGTCCTCGCCCAAAGCAGAAAATCCTCACCCAAACGGACACCCGCAGGAAAACCTCCCATCTCGAGGAACACACGCCGCGGCATAGCAACAGTCCCCGTCCACACGGGCATTGCCGTACTCTGGAGGTACGCTTGCGGATAATCAACATACCCCGTCGGCATATCCAAAGCCACGTACGTTTTGCCGGTTTTGTAGTAGATATAGTTGGTGGCATACAGTCCCGCTTTCGGATAGACTTGTATCAAATGGGCCATTTCTTCCAAAAACGTCGGTTCCCACCAATCATCGGCATCCAAAAAACAGACATACTCCCCCGATGCTGCCCGTACCGCATTATTACGCGCCACAGCCACGCCTTGGTTAGGCTGACCCAGCAAGCGGAAACGCCCGCCACAGCGCGGATTGTTCTCTGCCAACCAACCTTCCACGGTAGCCCGGCTGCCATCCGTGCTACCATCGTCCATGATGATACACTCGTAGTCCGTATATGTCTGCGCCAGCACGGATTCTATTGTCCGGCGCACATATTGTGCCTTGTTATATAGCGAGATAATAATGGAAAACATCTATGGGGTATTTTATGTATTTCAATCCTTTTTTCGTTTCTATGATAGTATCAGTCATACTTTGTTTCTTTCGGTTCCTCACCAATCCATTTTTGTCTATATTTGGATAAAGAAAAAATGGTTCAATTACACGGTCAATTATATGTTCAAAGGAAAAATTAACGTTCAATTACACGCCAATTAACGTCCCCAAAAGAAAAAATTAATGGGTCAATTATATCTTCAAAGAGAAGATTAACGTTCATAACCATCCCCATTTCTCCAACTTAAACAGCACCCTTTCCATAAAGTACACCAACGGATAGAGGTGGTGGCGACGCAGCCGGTTCATCTGTTCCATATCAAAAGCATGGTGGTCATAGTCCCACAACACAGCCGGTGGCAATACCTCTTCGAGTACGAGGCGGCGTTCCTGCGCACGCAGCGGAAGATTGGTCTCGCTGATACCCCCGCCGTCAAAAATCGTTACATCTATATCCGCATACACGGGGCGGACCTTCCCTAATCCGATGGCTTGCAAATACCATTTCCAGTCGCTGACGATACGCAGGTTCTCGTCGTAGAGCCCATAGTGGTCGTCATCGAAGAGTGCACGGCGGATATAGGCGCAATCGTGATTGAGTGTAGAGGAGTAGAACTGCCGCAGGGAGTATTCCGTATAGCCGCTTTTGCCGATAAGTTTCCCCTTGCCATCCACCTTCAGCATATTGCCATAGAGGATGTCTATTGGTTGTCCCGCCTTTGCCGTCTGTTCCGTCAGGGCATTGAGCATACGTTCTGCAACATCCGATGCCGCAAGACAATCCCCCGCATTGAGAATCTGGATATACTCCCCCTGCGCCAACCGAATCCCCTTGTTCATGGCGTTATATATCCCCCTATCCGGCTCAGAGATAATTTGTAATTTACAATTTGTAATTTGCAATTTAGCCGCCATTGCAGCCAAATACTCCTTTGTCCCGTCCGTACTTGCCCCGTCAATGATTACCCATTCAAAATCGCTCACAGTCTGCTCCAGCACGGAGTCCGCAGTCTTACGCAATCCTACAAAATTATTATACGTGATAGTTATGATTGAGAGTCTCATGTGTCCATAGAATTAAGCGTCAATTATCCGGTGATATAATTTCCATAAAATGCAGAATCTGCTCACTTTTTCTCGGTTCGAACAACAAATGTTCAAAGTCGCGTTGTTTCATCGTCAGATTGGTATGAGTAACTATGTCTTGTAATGCCATCATCAGCGCAGACATGTCCCCGATACCACAACGTTTATATAAAAAATCGAAATCCGGTTTCGTCCGTTGCCAGAGAAACAATGTATCATAAAAGTCCCTACCCTTTTGACGCGAAAGCAAAGCGGATAATTTCATTGACAAAAGCACCGATAATGAAGGAACTGCTATGGGATAAAAGAAACCTAATCGTTGAATTGTTGCCATCTCCCGTTCATATTGTATTCCTTGGTCCTGCGCTTCAATCTTCATCAGAAACCGTTCCTCACGATGCCCTGTTAATTGTAAAGAGAACAGCAGTTCGGGGAAATAAACATTTCTCCGATATGCTTTGAGAACACCTCCGTCTTTGTCTTTGGCTACAGCCTGTAAGCCTTGCAGTTGGAGATAACGGATTACCCCATCCGTCATAGCCACGAAATCGCTTTCTGTCAACTGCTTACAATCGAAATCCAAATCTTCCGAAAAACGGTCTATACCTTGTACCAAACGAAGATTCGTCCCTCCTATAAAAGTGAGTTTTTCGGCATAAGCAGAACGCGACAACCACTCCAAAGCCAACAACTCAACATACTCTTTGAGTATATGCTTTTGAAAGACGGCATTGTTGGCGATTGTCGGAGGATAAAACCCCCGAATATATGTCAAGTCTATCATATTTTGTATGCTTTTTTCAGTAAATCAAACCGTTTGGTTAACGCCGGACTATCAATGCGTACCATATATTCTTGCAAACGATCGTGATTCAACTCATTATCCAACCAATCCTCGTCCAACCGCAGGTCTAACATTTGTGCTTCGGTTTGATATTGAGGATATAAATATAACAAATCCAATATTGCCTTTTCGGGAGTTGCCATGGGATATACTTTACCATCTTGCATATTCATCATAGTATATCCCCAGAATAAATTGGGGCGAATAGTTTGGTAACTATATGTAGCACAATCATTTATAAAACGTGACGTCTTTTGGGTAGTTACACTTGTTATCTCAACCACCTGTTCCGGAATAATTCCATAAAATGATAAAGCCGAGTGCAGACTGATATAGGATGGCGCATAAATTTGTCCTGCGAAGTAACGCGCATAATCGGGCTGCTGCCGATAATCCGCAAAAGTATACCAACCTTGGCGCAAAGAAATGATATATCCCTTGCGCAGCCACATAGTATAGTTACTACGGTTAAATGTAGGATATATCGCCTTTACCTGTTGCGTACTGAAACAAGCAAACGGATGCCACTGATTATAAAACTGCAGATACGTCATCTTGATTTATTTCTAAAACGCTGCAAAATTACAACATTTCCCGAATATATGCAAGTCCCGCATACGAAAATATGCAAGCCATGCAATCCTACAAACGGCTATCTCATGAGCCTTTCTCCCCCTCCCTTGTCGCATCTATCGCCCTACCACTACCCTACCACTACCTGCTCTTATACCACTCTTGTATATCTTTGTTTTCACCCTCAAAATCTCCCATTGCCCTCTCTCATCAACGGTGCACGCACGACAAAGACATCGAAATTAATGGCTAATTACATGGTCATTATATGTTTATCTCCCATTACAAAAGACCACTGCCTTGATTAAAATTAAAATTTATTTGCATAATCCCTCGAAATATACTAACTTTGCAAGCCGAATGAATAATTCACCTTTTTTATGATGACTACGCCGACACATCCTTGTCATATATCCATAGTATCTCCCGTCTATCGAGGGGAGAAGATGGTTGCTGAATTGGTAGCACGTATTATGCACACTATGGATGAATTGTTTTCCGATATAGCGGAATCCTCCGCGCCCCCCCCCCCCGCGTCTTCAGGAAGCGTATTCGCCTACGAAATCATTCTTGTCAATGATGCTTCGCCCGACCGCTCATGGGAGGAAATAGAGAAGCAATGTGCATTGCATCCGTGCGTCAAAGGCATTAACCTTTCGCGCAATTTCGGGCAGCACTATGCCATCACCGCCGGTCTGCACTATGCCAAGGGAGACTATGTGGTGGTGATGGACTGCGACCTGCAGGACCGCCCGGAAGAAATTCCCAATCTATACAACAAAGCACAAGAAGGGTATGATATTGTCTACGCCCGCCGTGTACATCGACAGGACAAGTGGCTCAAACGCTTTTCCTCTACTCTATTTTCGGCAGTCTTCGATTGGTTCAGCGGTATGCACCACGATAAAACCATTGCCAATTTCGGTGTCTACAAAAAATGCGTCATAGACGAATATAACAAGATACCGGAGCGGGCACGCTCTTTTGGTTCGCTTGTGCAGTACCTGGGTTTCCGCACAACGACGGTAGATGTGCAGCACGCCGCTCGAGCAGAAGGCAAAAGCAGTTACAGCCTGCACAAATTATTCAAACTCAGTTTCGATGTAATCATATCGAATAGTAATAAACCCCTACGCATAGCCGTTGGGGTTGGGTTTGTGATGTCGGCAGTATCGCTACTGCTGGCACTCTACAATGTGATTGCACGGTTGGTAGGAATTATATCCGTAGCGGGCTATACAACAACCGTCTTTTCTATTTGGTTTGTTGGGGGATTGCAACTGTTTGTAATGGGTATTTTGGGGCTGTATATAGGACATATCTTCGACCAAGTAAAAGGAAGACCTCTCTATGTGGTACGCGACAAAATAAACATTGAAGAATGAGCGGGAATTTAGTATTAACCAACTACGGGGTAGCACTCAACCGATTGACGGAGAACGAAATCGAGATGGTGCGGAATTGGCGTAATGCCCCGAAGATACAAGCCACTATGCAGTATCGGGACTATATCACCCCCGAAATGCAAAAGGCGTGGTTTGGGAGAATAAACAATGCGCAGAACTACTATTTCGTAGTGGAATACAGAGGCGAAAAGATAGGGCTAATCAATGTAAAGGACATCGACTACACCCAAAAATGCGGAGAGAGTGGTGTATTCATCTACGAAGACAAGTACTTGGCAACCGACATCGCCTATCGAGCGCATTTGGTGCTGTTTGATTTTATTTACGAGGTTGTGGGGCTAGACTATACCTACTCGCATATTTTGCACGGTAACCCGAAAGCCTATCGGTTTGCAGAGTTTTTGGGATGTGTTCCCGATGAGAAATTAACAACACCCCAAACAATAGCATACCGGTTGAGTGCGACAGATTATTTGAACAACAAAAACAGAATTCGATTTATAGCAAAGTGGAACAAACAAACTAACTAAATAAATAGTAATATGACAAATGTAGAAAAATACGACCAGGCATTTTGCGAATCTTTTGAAATCACAAAAGATAAATTGGTAGGACTGAAATATCAACAGATAGACCTCTGGGATTCTGTCGGGCACATGACTTTGGTGGCTAATTTGGAAGACGCTTTTGATATTATGTTGGAAACAGACGACATAATAGACCTTAATTCCTACGAAAAAGGAAAAGAGATATTAACTATGAATTATCACATTGAGTTTTGATGCTTGACTGCAGAAATGCCATAGTAACAGGTGCTCGTACAGGGATAGGTTTCGCCATTGTAGAGAAATTTGCTTCCTTGGGAGTAAATGTATGGGCTGTTGTACATCGTGAAGACGATGAGTTCAAACAGCGTATTCATACGCTAATGGAACAGTATCCTATTTGGATTAAGGTGGTGTATATAGACTTGAACGAGGAAAGCAGTATATCAAGCGGAATAAAGCAAATCGTACAAGAAAAAAAGCCTGTCCATATATTAGTCAATGCGGCAGGCGTACTCAGTCCCAATCGACTGATTCAAATGACTCCTATGGAGGATATGCGCAAAGTTATGCAAGTTAATTTCTTTGCTGCTGTTCAAACGTGCCAATTAGTAAGTCGTGTCATGTGTCGTCAAAAAGAAGGCTGTATAGTGAATATTGCATCTATTGCCGGCTTGGATGGTGACTACGCCCAATTAGAGTATGCCGCCAGCAAAGCAGCACTGATTTGTGCTACAAAAAAAATGGCTTACGAATGGGGACGCTACGGAGTCCGGGTCAATGCTATTGCCCCCGGACTGATAGAAACCAAAATGATTGATACGATGGAAGACAAGGTGACAACGGAAATGATAGAAAGAAACACAATGCACCGGAAGGGGCTTCCTATTGAAGTTGCAGACCTTTGTGCGTTTTTATCGTGCGAACAGTCTTCTTACATTACCTCGCAAGTGATTCGTATAGACGGGGGGGGTACAAACTTCGTTTCAACCATTAAGTAAGTCGGATTTCAAGGTTTTCTTCTCTATGAATAAGTGTACTCAGTTAGCAAAAGAAATGCGTCTAATGGCATTACAGATGGCGTATCAGAGCGGTAAAAACGGTTCCCACTTAGGTGGTGGGCTTTCGGCTATTGAGATATTTGCCACGCTATATGGAGAAGTAATGCATATAGATAGTGCCAACCCGTATGATGAAGAACGGGATAGATTAGTAGTAAGCAAGGGACATTGTGTATTAGCCTATTACACGGCATTGTGTAAAGCCGGATTTTTATCGGAGGAGGATTTACGACATTTTGAGATAAATGGTTCATTTCTGCACGGACATGCAACACGAAATATACAGCGTGGAGTTGAGTTCTCGGGAGGAAGCCTAAGTATGGGAATGTCGTTTGCAGTAGGTGAAGCATTGGCTTGTAAACAAAAAGGACTGAAAAATCGGGTATTTGTTGTAGTGGGTGATGGTGAATGTGATGAGGGACTGATTTGGGAAGCAGCCATGGCGGCTGCCAATTTCCGATTGAATAATCTTATCGTAATCGTTGACCAAAATCAGTTACAATACGATGGGTTGACTCAAACAGTAATGAACCAACTATCCTTATCGGAGAAATTCAAAGCATTTGGATTTGATACCACAGAAGTGGATGGACATAATTGTGAAGAACTATCCAAAGCGTTACAATACTTATCCGATAGACCACAGTGCATAATTGCTAAAACGATAAAAGGGAAAGGGGTTAGTTTTATGGAGGGTAAGAAAGAATGGCACCACGCAACACTCAATAAAGAGCAGTACGAACAAGCACAAAAGGAGGTATTGTTATGCAACTGAATACCAAAACAGCTCACATATACAGTCGGTTGGGGCAAAGAGGAGCCATATTTGGAATGGGAGTCACCAATATCGCAGAAAAGGATGACCGGTTCATTGTGTTAACTGCTGATTTGGCAACTCTTTCCGGATTAGAGCGTTATCAAAGGTTGTACCCTCAACAATTTCTGAATATAGGTATTGCCGAACAAAACATGTTGGGTATTGCAGCCGGACTTTGTGCAGAAGGATTTCACCCTATAGTTACTACATACGCCACTTTCTTGACAATGAGAGCCTGTGAACAAATAAGGCACTATATGGGGTATATGTCGTTGCCAATAGTTGCTATCGGAGGGGGAGCAGGATTATGTCAGGGCTTTGCGGGCAATACACACTATACCATAGAGGATATTTCTATGATGCGGGCAATACCCAATTTGAGTATATATTCTCCGGCGGATGCTGCGAGTGCGGTGGGAATATTCAAGATGGCAGTTGAGCGGCAACGCCCGACCTACATACGATTAACGGGAAATTTGAATTGCCCTATTGTCTACAACAATGATGTTGATTTTGAGCAAGGCGGAAGCCATTTGGTATACGGGAACGCTCCAAAAGATATTGTCATAATGGCTTGCGGAACAATGGTGAACTTGGGAATAAAAGCCGCTGAAATATTAGAACAACAGGGAAAAGAAACAACGGTGGTGGATATGTATTCGCTTAAGCCCGCTGATGTAGAGAGAATTAAAGAATGTGCCGGCGCAAAACTATTAGTCAGTATCGAGGAACATAATCGCATGGGTGGATTAGGTGCTATTATTGCGGAGGTACTCACCACATTGCCTACTCATGCCCGTTTGTTACGTTTGGGCATACATGATTCGTTTGATGTCGCCGGCGATTACGAGGGACTGCTACTGCAAAATAGATTGACACCGGATTTAATAGTAGAAGATATACTGAATGTTTGATTATCTTACATATCAATCGAATACTGCCGTCATTACCGATACGGGAGAGATATTGTCGTATCAAGCATTGTACGAGCGCATTCAACAGGTGGCAAGCCGGTTGCAACCGCATATTCTGCAATTCTGCCTTTGCGACAATTCGGTAGAGTCGTTGGTGTTCTATTTGGCGTGCTTGGAAGCAAAAGCCCCTGTCGTGCTGCTCGACAAACACAAAGACCCCGAACTGATAGACCACCTACGTACCATCTATCACCCCGGACAGACCCTCTGCCACAATGCACTTGCCGCGTGTCTTACCACATCGGGAAGTACAGGCAGCCCAAAACTGGTGCGGCTCACCGCAAAGAACCTGCTTTCCAATGCACAATCAATAGCCGAGTATCTCCATATTGATGAGCAGGAGCGCGCTATCACTATGCTACCTATGCACTACTCGTATGGTTTGAGCATAATCAACAGCCACTTGGTAAGCGGAGCCACGCTGCTGTTAACCAACAAGACCTACGCACAACGCGAATTTTGGACTTTTCTCAAAGAGAACCAAGCCACATCAATGGCAGGAGTACCATATACATGGGAAATGCTCCGCCGACTGCGTTTCTTCCGGATGGACTTGCCGTCGGTTCGTACCATGACCCAAGCAGGCGGGAAACTGAATGCAGACATTGCCAAAGAATACATCGAACAAGCAGACGCCGGCGGCAAACGCTTTATTGTAATGTACGGGCAGACAGAGGCTACCGCTCGTATGGCGTATCTCCCATGGGAGAATGCCAAAGAGAAATATGCTTCGATAGGTGTGGCAATCCCACAGGGGCGATTCGAGATAGCCGATGACGGAGAACTGATATACTATGGTCCGAATGTATCAATGGGATATGCAGAGTGTGCTGAAGACTTGCTTAAGGGCGACGAGAACAAGGGTTGTTTGTTTACGGGCGACATAGCACAAAAAGATGAGGATGGCTTCTACTATATAGTCGGACGAAAGAAACGCTTTGTAAAAATATGGGGCAATCGCTGCAGCCTTGACCAAATAGAACAGTTAGTAAAATCCATTACGCCCAATTGCGCCTGTGTGGGTGTGGATGATTCGATTACCATATTTGTAACTGAAGGCGGATTAGAAGACACTATTCGCACAGTATTAAGTCAGAAAACGGGACTGAATATCCGAGCATTTGCGGTGCGACAGATTGCAGAAATACCTGTCCAAACAAATGGGAAGATAGATTATCCCAAACTACAAGCAACTCTATGACAACAGAAAAGGTTTTAGATATTGCACCCTATTCGTTGTGCGAAAAAGACAAGCGTGCACTACTCAATGAGAGGCTGCACGAACTGACTCGTTACCACTATACGCATTGCCCGGCATATTCCCGTATTTTAGATGCACTCGGTGTGGATATAGAGCAACTGCCGGACTACGAGCAACTGCCGTTCCTGCCGGTTCGACTATTCAAAGAGTTTGACTTGCGTTCGTGCGGGCAGGAAGAAGTGGTAAAAACGATGACCTCGTCAGGTACTACGGGGCAACAAGTAAGCCGTATCTATTTAGACAGGGAGACATCGAGTCTACAGACGAAATGCCTGACAAAAATTGTGTCGTCTTTCTTAGGAACCAAGCGTGTCCCCTTGTTGATATTAGACACATCTGCTATCATAAAGAATCGTGCCATGTTCTCCGCCCGAGGAGCTGGCATATTAGGGTTCTCCATATTCGGCAGCCAACGGCAATATGCCCTTAACGAAAATATGGAACTCGACATAGAGGGAATAAAGACATTTTTGGAGAAACACCAAGGCGAGACGATATTCCTTTTCGGCTTTACCTTTATGATATGGCAGCATTTCTATAAGAAACTGATAGAAACAGGCTATCGTCCCGATTTGAGCCTTGGCATACTCATACACGGCGGCGGTTGGAAGAAAATGGCTACGGAACAGGTATCGCCTGCCGAATACAAACAACGCCTGCACGAGGTATGCGGCATACTGCCCGAAAATATACACGACTATTATGGCATGGTAGAGCAGACGGGGTCTATTTATATGGAGTGCGAATGCGGGCATTTACATACTTCTATATTCTCGGATGTGGTGGTGCGCCGCCCAAAAGATTGGTCGTTGGCGGCCATAGGTGAAACGGGAGTGATTGAGGTAGTCAGTGTGCTACCCAAGAGTTATCCCGGACATATATTGCTCACAGAAGATAAGGGGACGATATTGGGTATAGACGACTGCCCTTGCGGGCGCAAAGGAAAGTATTTCAAGATAGAAGGGCGGCTTCGCAATGCAGAAGTAAGAGGTTGTTCCGATACCTATACACTTAAGCACAACTGATATGGAAGAACTCTCGCAAATAGAATATCTTTTCCCTCGGCAGATAGACATCGCACAGTGGCTGCACCAATCGGTTGATATGCCTTTTAGCGATGAGGTGGTGGACTTCCTAAACAGTCTGTCGCAGTCGCTGTTGCACGATACGGCATGCAGAATGTATCCCGATGTAGTTACTTTTGCTTTCTTCTGCCGCCGTGCCAATATGCTAAAACAGAAAGAACTGTTTCATTCCGACAAGATACGTATGGGCAAAGGATTGGTATTCCATATAGCGCCATCGAATGTGCCGGTCAACTTTGCCTACTCGTTAGTAACAGGATTGGTGGCGGGCAACTACAATATCGTGCGTGTATCTTCCAAGCCATTCCCGCAAGTGAATATAATAGTGCGCCATATTGAGCAAACGGCAGCGCAATATCCGGATATAGCACAGCGTATCATGATTGTGCGGTATGAGCACGAGAGCAATGCAAACGAGATATTTTCGGCACTGTGCAACCTGCGTGTGATATGGGGTGGAGATAAAACTATCGCCACACTGCGTTCCTATCCTATTCCGTCTCGCACGACGGAGATATGCTTTGCCGATAGATACTCTATTGCAGCTATCGGAGCAGATGCATTGCTCCAAGAAAATAACCTGTCGGCATTGGCGGAGAAGTTCTACAACGACACCTATCTGTTCGACCAAAATGCCTGCACCTCGCCGCACTTGATTGTATGGATTGGCGATGCAACGACCATTCAGCAAGCGAAAGACAAGTTCTGGACAGCAGTGCATGGCTATGTAGCCACACATTATCACAACTTCCAAGAAGTGCTCGCGGTCGATAAATGGACTGCTATGTGCCGCCAAGCCATCGGAATGGATATATATCGAGTAGAAACGCAAGACAATTATATTCTGCGTGTAGAAACAGAGAACCTAACACCCGACATAGAGAAATATCGTTGCTTGGGCGGCTATTTTACGGAATATGCAACGCAACACATAGAGGATATAGCGCAGATTGTCGATGGTCGGTATCAAACATTATCGTACTACGGATTGGAGAGAGCGGACTTGAAACAATTTGTACGCTTACAACGGCTGTCCGGTATAGATCGTATCGTTCCTGTCGGTGAAACAACGGCTTTCTCTTTTGTGTGGGATGGCTATAATCTGATAGACCAAATGACCCGCATAGTGGATGTACAATAGATGCGAAAGAATACAAAACTACATAGTGGCTATGAACCAAAATAGAAATGAAAGAATCAATTCGAAATATAGTACGGGAAAATAGAGATGTCATCGGTATCTTTGCACTGATGGTGAGCATTTTTGCGTATATCATGTTTGTGATAAAATGGAATAGCGACCTACCCGCCCATGCACGCATCGCACAACAGATGCTTGAGGAACATCGGTTGTTTTCAACCAACTTCCTAATGTATTTTCTAATCAACCTGCTCACTTTCTTTACCGGTGCTAAATATCCGATGAGGGCAGTACTGGTGCTGCTTCTGGCTGCCGCCAACACCGCCAAATACACCATAGTGCGGGAAGCCTTTCGCGAATGGACATCCTCTAAAACGGCTAAATTGGCATCTTTCTCTATGCTTTTCGTGTACATCATACCGCTGATGTATTTTCTGAAGCCGTTGGGTATTTTCCTCTCGGCAGATAATATGTATATGGGCTACTACGTCCCCAATGTTTGGCACAATTCCACCATACTGTGTATGATGCCTTTTGCCATAGCCTGCTATTTGCTGTCCGTCAAGCAGTTCAAACAGTACACCGACCGGCGCAACAAGTATATATCCCTATTTCTCGTATTAAGCGTCCTCGTCAAACCGAGTTTCTTTTTCGTGTATGTTATTGCCTACCCGATTATAATGCTGAGTCACTACGGGCTGAGTAAAACATTCTCTAAATCCTTGCTGCCATTGTTAGCCGGTGGAATCTGCCTTGTTTATGAGTACGTAACCATATATTATAGCGGAGTGAACGACGGGAGTAGTGTCGTCATAGACATTGCGCAACTCTTTACGCTTGATTTTTGGCAATCCCATATCTTGTATTTGGTGGTATCCCTCTCTTTGCCGCTCTTATTCCTCTGCTTGTATGGTCGCACTATTGTTCGAGACCCGGAATTTTGGTTCGTCCTGATTATGTTGGTATGCGGTTTGGGCATTATGTGGTGCTGTCGGGAAACGGGACCGCGAGCCACACACGGTAACTTCGGTTGGCAAACCATTGCAACAATGTGGTTCGTCTATTTCTATATGCTCAAGACTGTCATTAATAGCGAAGTATCACCTTCGCTTCAATGGGGGGGGGCATTCGCGGAGAGTTACACTCATTATATTCGGATTGCACGTGATAATGGGGTTTGTATATCTGGGTAAATTTCTGGTTACGAAGAGTTTTTATTGATACCTATGACCAAATTTGCTACATATAGTTCCCTTGTGGCAGTCAACCTGCTGTACGCGTGTGTTACTATTTTCACAAAGTACGCATCGCAGCATGTTTTTATGTCTGCCAAATACCTGCTGGGGTTGTGTGGTGCAGTCGGTGTGATGGGTATATATGCCGTGTGTTGGCAACAGATACTCCGGCGAGTTGAACTCAGCACCGCCTATATGTTCAAAGGCACAAGCCTTATATTTGTGATGTTGTTCGCCTTTGCTCTTTTTGGCGAGCAAATCACGCTCAATAACATCATCGGGGCGTGCGTCATCATTGTGGGAATTGTCCTGTATGCTGAGAAATAATATGTACATCGTTTTAGTCATATTATCCGTTTTTGCCGCAGCCTGCGCACAGATGCTTCTCAAGCAGGGAGCAAGAAAAAACTATACCCCGTGGTGGCGGCAGTACCTGAATATATGGGTCATCAGCGGTTATGCGGTTATGGCAGGCTGTTTGGTGCTGAACATCTTTTGCATGAGCCATAGTGTTCAAGCAAAAGAAGTAAGTACCATCGAATCACTGAGTTACCTTTTCGTGCCGGTGCTTTCATTCTGCATCTTTCGTGAACGTATTACATGGCGCAAAATATGTGCTATTGGGACTATAATGGTTGGAGTAATAATTTTTTTATATGAATAAGGTGGTAAATACTAAGCAAATCTCATGGCTTTCATTACTCTTTTGGGGATTACTGATAACCTTGAATGTGCTCTTCTTGGTGTATTGGATAGGACTATCTATGAACTATTGCTTACACTATGACGATGTACACTTTATGTGGAAATTGCGTGAATATTCTATCTTTAAATATGTGCGTGAGATGTATATGAGCAGAGGGGGAAATTTTGTGGGTTATGGAATCAATGGTATTGTCTTTTCTCTATCCAATCGGATAGGAGATTATCATTGGTGGTCGATGTTGTTCTATACTTTAGGCGTGGCAATGACATACTTTTCGATTAAGGACTGTTTTCATAATATTGCACATTGGAAAGTATTTATTGGGGTTTTGGCTATTTACAACGTGTATGTTTTAACAGTACCTGACTATGCAGTATTTACATGGCTTTGTGCTATGAGTTATTTTCTTTATGGTCCTGCTATATGTCTATTATTGCGCCTACTGAACAAACCTGTAATACATATTGGCGGATGGATTATCTTGTGTTTGTTAGCACTATTTTTATCAGGAACCAATGTGCCGCTTACACCTATGGTGTGGGTGTTAATGTTGGCGAATGGAATTTGGCAGTTACGTCAAGCACAATGGAATGTTCGTAGGGCATGGACTAATTATGCAATACGTAGGATTGTGTTTGTGGCATTAGGGATGTTCGTGATATATGCCATTATGTTTATTGCACCTGGTAATTTTGCACGATTATCAGCAGGAGATGATATGGAGCATCCTGCTAATATCTCACAATTTGCCATGGCTTGGACAAAATGTATAGTAATGTTTTTATATATGATGCTGTTCTATTTTCCATATCATTTGTTGGCGATATTATTCGGGTATCTTGCAGGGACACAAGCAAAAACGGTAATTCAACAGCGTTGGCAGTGTGTAATATGGATAATGATAGCATTTGCAGTATATATATGTATTGCGGTTATTCCGCTCGCATATTTGTCAAATGGTTTTGGCATCCAACGTAATTATACACAGATTGCATTCTTCTACATCTTGATGTGGTTTGCCATTGGTTATGTGTGGGGCAATCAAAGAAAAACGTACACAATATGGGTACAACGGTCCACATCAGTTGTTACACTGTTTTTGATAGCAGTAATGTGCGTAAATATACATACCGACTTCCCTATTGCCCGCAAATATAATCGTGCTCATATAGAGCGTATAGACTACCTTAATACTCTCCAACAAGAGGGACATACGAAAGAAGTGGCTGTAACTCCCTATCCGTCAACAGCCACAATAGATGCAAAATACATAGTGTTGAAAGCCTTTGGAAAGAAAACTGCCCAACAACATATTTACTACGAATCGGATACAAATACTACTCCTAACGAATATGCTTCGCATCTGCGCAAGTTGTATGGCTGGGACTTTGATATAGTACTACAGCATTGATTAATAAATCGATATAAATATGCGCATTCCTAAACTATTTTGGATAATATTGTTGATGGTCACGCCGTGGGGCGTTTGTGAACTCATAACGTGGCTGACATTTGGACACCATTTTTATGAAGCAATACCATTATGGAGCGATGAATTGTGTTATTGGCACGAGAGTTTATCGTTTGCTTCAGTCGGTTTGAAAATGGGATACTCTACGTTTTCTGAACATATACCGGCATGGAGTTGTTTCGGACCCCACGGCATAGGGGCTACATTACTCTATACTCCGATGGCAATGTTATGTGGCGCAAATTATGATTTTATCACTATAACGAATTTATTATTGCTGACATTGGCACTTTTTTTCTTTAGCAGACATCTCGCTTCAAAGATTGATTTTTTATTTATAATAACATTAACCGCGATTTACCCCCCCCCTATTTTTATATTTATCAACATTAATGACAGAAGTCGCACAATATGCACTGTGCATTGGGTATGGCATTCTGTTATACAAATATATAAAGTGTCCGTCCGCAAAATGTTTTGTAATAACCCTTATTTATGTTAGTCTGATAGCCTTTGTGCGTGTCTATTATATCATATTGCTGGTTCCTTTTTTGTTTTTACTATGCAAAACGAAGAACTGGAAAATGAGATGTCTCTACGTCTTATGCTATTGTGTATATTGTATATTTGTGTTTGCGGTAGTGTCCGCTTTAACTGCTCCATACCCCTATGGCTTTTTAGTAAATATATTCCAAGGCAATATCGCTTCTGTGCTAAAAGCCTTATGTGTGCACACCGTGAATAATATAGGACATTTTATGTATGCCCCTGATGCTGCCCATATAGAGCAATTACAGAGGTGGTTCTATTTAGGGGTATTAGGGTATATGCTCTATAGAGGTATCAAAGCGCATTCTACAATACACGTATGTCTTGCACTGCTGTTAGGTAGTTTTTTATTGGTAATTATAGGAGCGTACGATGTGTTTGCTATGAGAGACTATCGTGTATTAGCCCCGCTGCCGTATATCGCTGTTATATTGTCTTTCTTGAGCGAAAAACATACCACATACAAAAATGCATTGAAGAATGTATTGAATGTAGGAGTATTACTTTATTGTAGTATGATGGTTCCTTACTATTTGTATAAAGGAATGATTTGCAATCAGGCGGGGCGCTTTGCTACAATAGCAGAAATACCATTGTTGCAACAAATACCCTTTAATAAGAATACTGATAATAATTTTGATAATACACTACTGATGCCTTTTGATAAACTGACATCAGATATTGTTATGAACATTCCTGCAGGGATTGGCATTTCAATTATGGATAGTAAGCCTGTCTCTGCATATCAATCACAATATATCTTGCTGGGAGATAATCAAGATTTGGCAGAGTATCATCTTGTACTGGACAATGGTGAACTATTTTTATATCAAAGGAACTAACCATGTATGGTACAATAAAACGTATAGAATAATTTAAATAGGTTGTAGTATGAATATCCCTTTTAATAAACCGCATCTTACGGGCAAAGAAGCCCATTATATGTATCAGGCTGTGTTCGATGGCAAGTTATCGGGCAACGGTGAGTTTACTAAACGCTGTCAGCACTTTATGGAGCAAAAATATGGTTTCCGTAAGTGCTTGCTTACCACCTCCTGCACCGACGCACTCGAGATGGCGGCATTGCTGTGCGAACTGCACCCGGGTGACGAGGTCATCGTACCGAGTTATACCTTTGTTTCTTCGGCGCTGGCATTTGTACGCGAAGGCGCAAAGATTGTCTTTGCTGACTCTATGAAGCGCAACCCGAATATCGATGCAGAACAATTGGAATCCCTTATTACCCCGCGTACAAAAGTCATCGTACCCGTCCATTATGCGGGTGTAGCGTGCGATATGGATCGTATTATGGATATTGCCAATCGCCACAATCTCATTGTGGTAGAAGATGCGGCACAGGCGATTGATAGTTACTATATTTCGCCCCGTACAGGGGAGAAACGTGCATTGGGTACCATCGGTCATTTGTCAGCATTCTCGTTCCACGAGACAAAGAATATCATCTCCGGCGAGGGGGGTATGCTGGGTATCAATGACGAACGTTTTATCCGCCGTGCAGAAATCATTTGGGAAAAAGGCACCAACCGCGCCGAGTTCTTCCGTGGCGAAGTAAACAAATACGGTTGGGTGGATACAGGTTCTTCGTTCCTGCCAAGCGAGGTGGTGTCTGCGTTCCTGTGGGCACAACTCGAAGATATGGATAACATCCAAAACAAGCGCAAGCACCTGTGGCAAATATACTATGAGTGCCTATCCCCCCTCGTGCGGGGTCCCCATAAGCCAGTTGGCGCAATGGGGTGCTGTCTTGAGGGTGTTGGGGGAGTTTTACCCGATCTCCCCTCGTATGCCACCAACAATGCACACATGTTCTACCTTGTGTGTCGTAATCTCGAAGAGCGTACCGCATTGATTAAACGGCTCAAAGAAAACGGCGTTCTGGCAGTATTCCACTATCTGAGCCTCCATAGCAGCCCATACTATGCACCAAAACACGATGGGCGTGCCCTGCCCGAGTGCGACCGCTATGCCGATTGCTTGGTACGTCTGCCTATGTACTACGACCTCACCGAAGACGAAGTACATACTATCTGCCAAATCATCACCGACTTTTTCGCTCACTAATCATACACACCTACCGATTTATAAGAGGCTGTCTAACAAGCGTAGGCGGCCTCTTTTTATACATTGTTGCATATACGCACTTTTTTTCGTAACTTTGCGGGATACAAATAATTTATATAGTTTATGAAAAATTACATAGACTTCAGTATGGACGTTGTGTCTAATGCTGTTCAAAAAAGTTTCATTCAACAAGAGTACAAAGAGAACATTGTCTTTCAGTGGCTCAAACGACCATGTTTGATTTGCGGCAAAAACTCAAAAGTATTGTCGCAAGAGAGTTTGTTCTACATCTGTTTCCGGTTGTTGGACACCTTGAAGCAATGCGATGACCTTACAGATTGTCAGGTACAAAGCGAGATGCAATGTGTTCCCTATGAAATAGAACGGCTTATACCGGAAAGTATATATGACAATAGTTATTACTGTGCGTCAGAAAGAATGTTTGCAATATTCACCTTACACACATTATTGTGTATGCTCGAAACCGACGAAGCCGCCACATTAGCCCGATATTTGGAACAAGATACGGAATATCTCATGAGGAAAACCCTGTTGGAACGATCGTATTTCTCTATCTACAATGATATTATGAACACATTGACCAAAGAATCCCCCATCTACCAACGGAGTGCCCAGATTATGCAAAGCACCGATTATTGCGAAACCGACGAAACACATCTGATTGACTATGTACAAAAGTATATGCTATCACCACAACGGATTTCGGAGGAAATCGCCAACCTGTCGGCTCTGAATCATAGCGAAGGGGACCACCATATAGGACAAACGGAGAAGAACAACAAGGAGTTGGAACAACTTCGAGCACAAATCAAGACACTCGAAGAATCATTGCAGCAGAAAGACGAAGAAATAGCGGCTCTGCGCGAAGAAATAGAGACCACCGCCAAATCGGTAGAGGGCTATATACAAATAGAAAGCAAGTGTAAATCAAAAGTTGCTGCCATTTTGTCGGCCATGTACTATGCCAACTATTTCCACGGCGTAAACCTATCCGACAAAGACCAAGCGGTAACACATATTCTCAAACACGGTTTCAACTATTCCACCAAGAGTGAACCGCAGTTGGTTAGTACCTATGTTCGCAATGGAGGTAATTTGGAAAACCTCAAACATGACCTCCAAAACACGATAACATTGCAGTTGGACGATGCTTTGAACAATTTGACCTGCATACAAAAAGTTAGAACCAAGAAAGACGGAAACAACTGATAATCAACAACTTCTGATTTATTTTTCTTTTACCTAAAAAGTACGTCTAATTTTTAATCGGCAGATTTGCCGTACCTTTGCACTCGAAAAAATCAATTCGAGTGCTTTTTTTATAGTACCCATTGAACAACCAAAATACTTAAAAGATTGCATTTTATATGAAAGTTGCATTTATACCACCAATCGATTATTGCATAGGCAAAGTATCCATGAAGTCGGAATTCTATTTCCGGCGCAACAAATACGGCAAAGTGTTCGTACAGCGTTGTCCCCGACGGCTATCGGAGAAACAAAAGGCATGGAACAAACAGTTTGCTCGCCTGTACGCAGGCAGACATCATTATCCGGGAAATCGGTCGAAACGGGTTCTGCGTATGCAGACACTCCCCAAAAAGCAGATACGGGGTATCATGCAAGGAAAACAAAGCGTACAACAATACATGGAGCGCAACAGCGCACATACTGCTACGCCAACCCGTCCCACCACTGCTGTACCAACTCCCACGACGGGCAAACCTGCGGCAGCCAAACCTATTATACAACCACCCCGACCTACGCCCCCCGACAAATCGGACGGCATAGCCGACACCACATAACGGATATATCTGCAAACAACTCTAATCTATACGAATATGAGTATCACATCTATACATGCGCCACCGCTGTGCGCTTACCACCCACAAAGTCGTCTATCGAGAGATGACTAAACAAACAACAACAAACAGTTTTTAACAATGATAAATTTTTACGAATATGGCAAAGTATAAGCCAATAGATTTAGTTACAAGTTGGAGCGGAAAAATTTGTGAGCACTCCGACTTCTACCTCGCCACGCGAGGAAAAACCGGCTATTCCGGCAGAATGTGCAACCCCAGAGATTTGGGCAAGAACCCTTACTCGGAAAACGAACTGAAAGTTCAGCAACGGTACAAGCAAGCAACAGAAGCACTCAAATCGCTTACCACAGAACAGATTCAGGCGTATGAAAAGCAATGGCTTGCACAGAAGAAATCCAAGTACACCACCCTGCGTGGCTTTATGTTTGCGCAGGAGTATGCGAAACTAACAGATTGACGACTATGGCTGGAAAAATTTTTTATCTACCGCCAATCGATTACACATCTGGCAAGATATATGGCAAGAAGTACAATTTCACCTCTGTGTACAGGCAATCCAGCCAGCACCCCAGAAGATGTGCTGTAGTAGGTACAAGAACCACACCTTATTCTCAATCCGAAGTGAATATGCATACCCGATTCAAAATGGTGGTAACGGCTACTCGCAAAAGGTTGCAGGATGCCTCCAAGATGCAGCAGGACCTCCAAGCCTTTAAGTCACAAAGCGTGTACCGCACTTTGTACCAATACGTCTTCAATCAGGAGTGGTCTGACTATCAAGGATAATCTAAAGGATAGTTCTATGATAGTTCCAACCATTGCTATTAGTTTCCACTACCTCGTGTAGCCTCAAGGCGCAAACCCTCCAAGGTTCCACGCCTCCGGTTCAAAGTTCAAGCCCCCTTGAACTTTGAACTTTCATTTTTGTAATAGCATTGCTCATATAGAAAGCCTTTATTTATTCATCAAAACAACATTTAACGACCAAGACTGAGAGGTCTACAAAATAGTATCAGAAGTATTGGGCAAATAACAACTTATTGCAAACATAAGCAATGACTGACAAAAATGCAGCAAAAGTGAATTTTGTTTTTACATAGCACAATGATTATTTGATTCATTTTACAACAATTTTCTGCCATTTTGACAAATTATATACAATTAGTGCAATTTAATTTACATATTGGCATATTATTTGTGTAACAATTTATGTTGTTTATTTCGCTTCTACATAGAAATCTACAATATGAAGTAGCATTTCAAATTATTGATTTGACAAACAAATATAGAGCAATAAATAAAAGACAGGAACTTGCAATACCTGTATAAAGAAGCGGATTGCAAGTTGAGCCATCAAGAAATGGTGAAAGGATAAAGTCTCTAATACTATTGAAAAATATGTTAGTACGAAATCTTAACGGAACAGCAGACAATCCTGCACGTGCACCATATGATAGTTGGATTGGATTTTGGAAGGCAAACAGCGGAAAAAATATACCACAATATTGCCCCAAATGCAACAAACTGCTTACTGATGCTGTAGGTGCACATGTACAAAAAGCAAGTTGGTACTATGATAGACATTGGTACATAGTTCCTATTTGTCGTGGCTGCAATCAAGCAAACACTTCATTTGAAGTGGATGCAAGTTTGTTAGTTCCTGTAAATGAGTAGCATTTTATAGTATTGCTTATTATAATGGAATGCAACAACGTATGTTGGTAATTCAACAAAGAGTGGGAGGAATAATCGCTTTCACTCTTTGTTTGTTAACATACAGACATCTGCTTGCTTTTGATGTATTCGCTTTTCTCATTTTCCTTTTTGTTCCACCACTGTTCGCAGAGAAGTTCCTTTATCGTCTTCTTATCAAAACGATATTTAATAACCTTTGCGGGAACACCTACGGCAATAGCGTAAGGAGGAATATCTTTTGTTACTACTGCCCCTGCACCTATGACGGCACCATCAGCAATCGTTACGCCATCCAAGACCGTAACATTGGCACCGATAAAGACATCATTACCAATAGTCGTGTGCTTGTGTTCTTCTATTTTTCCACGATAGAAATAAGGCGAAGTACTCATTAGATTTGTCGGATGAACACCTAAACCACAGCAAAAATTCGGACCAATAGAGCAGTATTTTCCCACTATCAAATAGGCGGCTTGGGCATTACGAGCAAAATAAGAATACGCCCCCAACTCCACATGTTGCAACAAGTATGGAGCAACAGCATACGCTTCCTGCCCGAATTGGCAATCACTTCTCTCAGAACGTACCAACGAATACCCCGTTGTTTTTCCATTGGGTATCTCCGGTTCGGCAAGCCATTTAGCCAACCATAATTGTATTAAACGCTTGATATTCATATTTATTTACTTCTTATCCATGAACCTTCATGTCCTACAATACGTTTTATGCGTTTATTCAATTTGGCAACAAAGCGCATAAAATTCTTTTCTTGCGGTTCAAAATACCGATGATGAAACTCACGATCCGCCTTGTTTTGTATATTGGTGGTGCTTGGATGCACTAAAGGAAGTATAGGTTGAGCAGGTACATTATCTATGATATTCCCCGCAGCCATTTGATGGGTGGCTTCACCTACAGTACCGATATTACTGCTAAGATTGACATTCGGGATGATACCCTTTCCTTTATGCAACCATATTGACATAAAAAACTGCATATCCCAACTTCTTCCCCCTTGTCCGTCAGTTTGCGCCTCTTTAAGCCGGTCAAGCCAATACTCCCGCTCGTAAAAACCACAACCATACTGCTTTAATGTTTTATCCAACGTACACCAACTAACATTCCGCAGATAGAGGTCAAAATCATTCCATGCCCGCCGCCAGGTTGCCCACGCACAAAGATTACGATTCATCATAGAGAAATAGTAACTACCATCACCCCACCTTTGCATATCCACATTCATACTCGCAATGGCACGTATGGAATTGTCATCTCTGTATTTACTAAGCAGTTCCTCGCAATAGGGGAAGAAATCAAGATGCGGTACAGCATCATCCTCGATGATTATACCTCGCTCCACTTGTGAGAAGAACCAACTGATAGCCGCCGCAGGACCGGGACCACAGCCAAGATTGGTGTCGCTATAATAGCGATGTATAGTTGGAGCATTTTGCTCTTTGACTTTGGATATATAGTTATCCCATAATTCTTCAACAGTTTGACAGACCTCTGTACATTTCTGTACATCGTTTTCATTACCCGCCCGTGCCCCATCTTGAAACACATACAATTCCTGAGGTTTTGCCTCAAGAATACGCTCTAACACACAACGAGTGTGAGTAGGACGATTGAAGGTAATTAGCAATATCGGAGTATTAAACATAGACGCTATTTCTTTTGCCAAAATCCGGAACGAGGAGTTTCTACCCATTCATACCCAATTAGTTTTATATCACGTTTGATGGTTGAGATAGATACATTATGTTTATCCTTTAGTTCTTCTTTTGATATGTATCGGTTTTGCGATATCAGTGCAACAATACTTCGTTGCCGTTCATTCAATAATTTATTTATGGGTTCATTTATGGGTTCATTACCTTTCAATGTTCCGTCTATGAGTAGTTGCATATCTCGGGATATAGGGAATTGTACCTGATACATATCCTCATCCATGAGTATAGATTCTTTTCCAAAACACAAAGGTGCATAGTGGTAAACATTTCTAATACCCGTACCCCAATGTTCCGCTCTCCCCAACTGTACAAAAAAAGTTGGTTAATTAGTTGGTGTCTTTGATTGTTTATGTTGCTGCAGTTGTTTTTGTTCGGCTTCGAGAGAATCCAAGAAATGGAGTTCTACAGGCGAAAGTTGCTGCTGTATGCGAGTATGGAACTTATTATATTCGGCATCGGCTTTTGCCTTTGCCACTTCTGCAGAGATATTACCGGCATGGGTAAGCAGTTGTTTGCCTGACAGTTTGAGGAAATCATCCAGTTTCCGAATCCAATCGCCCATATACATCGGGGTATGGTTTTGCGCCTGCAATTCGGCAAAGTCCAAATAGAGGCTCACTATCCGATTGAGGGTATCCAACTCTTCCATAGTCAGATAATTCTTCGCAACCTCGGCATCGTGCCGCTGTGGCATTGTTCCTGTCCACGAAGTAAGCCCCATAAAGTCTTTGTCAGCATCAGCACGCGCATATATCAACTCGGCAGCGGTATGTCCGTGAGCAGAGAAGTGCATCTTGTTTTGCACCGTTTGGAAGAAACGTTGCGTGGTCTCGGAGCGCGGGTCATAATCTATGCTGAGGGCATATATCTCTAATATCTTACGGTAAAAGACCTTTTCCGAAGAACGTATGTCCCGTATGCGCGACAAGAGTTCATCGAAATAGTTGCCATTGCCTGCATTTTTGAGCAAGTCATCATTGAGAGCAAAACCTTTTATCAGATATTCACGCAAAACAGATGTCGCCCATTGACGGAACTGCACACCACGAAGAGAATTAACTCGATAGCCGACAGAGATAATCATATCGAGGTTGTAGAAAGCCACATTATGTGTCTGTGTCTTTTCTGCCATAGCACCGTGCGGGGTGGTTGTTGCAAAAAATGCAACTACCACTTCTTCGTTTAGTTCGCCAATTTCTAAGATGTTTTTAATGTGGCGCGAGATGGTGGATTTGTTGCGCTGAAAGAGTTCCGCCATTTGGTCGAGCGTGAGCCAAACGGTCTCATTCTGCAGACGCACCTCTATGCGACTTGTGCCATTGGCTGTTTGGTAAAGCAGTATTTGTCCTTTATCATCCATTATATCTCTACTGAATATCTGCGTTTTATAGTTCGTGCATTATTACCAATTATTATGCCTACAAAGGTAAAAAAAAGATTTGGATTGTACAAGGGAAGAGATGTTTTTGCTGGGTGTGAGGTGGTTTGTATGAGGAATTCGGGCAAAAAGAACGGAGAATATTCGGTATCCTCTAGGGAATCACCTATTAATCACCTATTGTTGTTAGCACGAAATATAAGGGGAAGTATTTCAATAGTTATGACCTTATACAATCCATCTCTTCAAAACAGGTATTTGCCTGATAATCAGTACGATTACCCCCCCCGTGATAAAGGTGATTATAATTGACAATACTATTGTTAATAATAAATTGGGGACAAAACGATAAATTCGGAAAAATATTTGAGTTAATATCCAGATATGCACCATATAGATTCCTAAAGTACAAGAAGATAAACCCGATATAAGTTTCACACCCCAATCGGAGATATGAGGATGCCAATGCAAAAACACAAAAAATAGAGATAATGAGGTAAGGATATTAGGAATAGATACATAGGATGCCCAACAAGACTCGGCATCCTTGGAGAACAGATATCCAAGAACAGAAATAGCAGCACAGACTATACCTGTTATATAAACCCAAAACTTTCTGCGATGCGTTAATTGGATGAGCGACAAATAATATCCCCATAAACAATATCCAACATAATCCACAAACAGATGATCTATTATCGTGATAGGGACTGGTATGAAATTCCCTATAAAATCATATATCTTGCAGCCTAACCAAACCCAACAAAAATATGCAAGAATGTCCTTATTGCCTGCTATCCAACGCAATACAGGCATTGCCATATACAATCCTATGCACATACTCAAATACCAAAAATGTACACTCTGTTTTCCAAATGGATACAACCTCTGATGGAATGTTATTGCGTAAAATAGTGACCACACAATAAGAACTATCACGATGTGCATAATATATTTGCAGTACAAGTTCTTCTTAGAAAGTCTCTTTAACGGATTCAAAAAGAAGAAACCTGTCAGCATACAAAATACAGGTACAGACCAACGGCAAAGTACATTCATAGCCATACCTATATTCCAATATAGTGTCCCCACCTCTGCTAAATGATGGAAATCCACGCTACCTGCCGAATGTATAGTTATCACACCTATACATGCCAATATACGAAGTATATCAAGTGAAACATTTCTATTCGCGACAATATTACCTGATTCCATAATATATCTGTAGTGATTTTAATTGCTGATTATTTAAGCCTGCCACATCATTTATCGTAGTTAAGCAATCATCTCTATCCATATCAAACCAAGTAGTTCTATCAACAGGAACATATAAGCATTCTTTGTATTCAGATATCAGTTGAGTCTTCACTCCCGCACGGTATTCCATAACCCAAAACCAAATATCATCTGCCGAAGGAGCAAACCGCATAAAGATATCTGTTTTCGATATTTCATCGTCAAATATATGGGGAGGATACAAACAACCACCACAGCCAAAAAAGGAAATTTGATCTATCAACGGATTTCCATCTCCAATATTACGCCAACTCAAATATGGTAAAAGATTTCCATTCTCATCTCTTGTTACCCATCTCCCAACAGCCCCAAATACGGTTCTCTTATCGGATTGTTCGTAGGAATTCCAATATGCTCTAAGGAATGTTGACGCATAATACATATCATCATCCACAGTCAATATAGGATTATCAGGAAACATATTAAGAGTTGGAATGAGTTTCTTATAACTTTTGATGTCTTCTGAATAATAAAATTTCACTCCGCACTTCTCTATTTTCCTTAAAATCGGAGGTAGTGTTTTCTCGCTAATCTCCTCTTTACTAAGATATACAACAATCCGCCCAGGAAGAAAGTCTTGCATTAACAATGAATACAAGGCGTAAGGCAGTGTGTCTACAATCCGGGCGCCATAACTCGTCAAAGAAACAATCAATTCATTATCTCCTTTCAAAACATTGTCCGGAATTTGCCAAATTGCTTCCTCTATCTTTCTGCGTTTAGCCACATCTTCTTTTTTTAGATGTTGTAGATAAAAATGCATCTTTAGCACACGTTTAATCTTGTAATAGCCTAATACACTTAATAGTGATCGTATATATTTATCCATTATCTGCATAATCATCCAATAATACTTTGTAAATATACTATAGATTTTGCACGCAATTTGTTGATTTGGCTTTGTTTGGTTTCGTATGAAATAGAATGATAACTCATCTTTTCATAGTCATCATGTACAAAACGTTCCTCCAAACCATATGTTTCTAACAACTCCATTATTCTATCGTTATCATTAAAGTCATTCACTGCCTTTTCACGTTTTGTAAACACATAAAAGTCTTTATTAAAGTTAATACTGAACAAACAACCATGAAATGAATCTGTAACAATACAATATGCATTATCTACTGCCCATAGCCATTGTTCAGGAGTCAACCCTATAGGTAGGTGATATAATTTTTCCGTATATTTAGGACGAGTACACACGTAATATACAGGTAGTTTTAGTTTCTCCCCCAATTCTTCCGCATATACACTAATACATTCTTTTTCTCCCAATATATAAGCCAAGATGTACTTTGAAGGCAACTCTACACTTTTTTCTATATTCCTCCATTCTTCCCCAGTGAACAACATTGTAGGATCTACGACCGTAACCACTTCTCTTCTCATTAATTTACCAAGAGTTCTACTATTTGTTTTTTCTCTACAAGAAATCGTTTCAAACTTACTCAATTGCTGTAGTAATATCCGAGCGTATTCTGGGGCAATGGTTGTTGTACCAATACTGGGAGCATAAGCATAACACTTCACATTTCTTTTTAGAAATGGTAGCAAATAAAAGCCGTTCATACTTATATAACGTTCCATACTCCAAGTTTGATCGCTGCCTACAATAAAACGATTATATATTTGGGTACTTTTTTGTATATTTTTAGGTGTGTAGCATACTTTACTATGTGGAATATTGTGTTCTGAGAACAACAAACAACTCTCTCTTAATGGTGCGAATTGTTCGCTAAATATATATCGAAAGTCATCCACCCCCTCATATGTGAGTTTTTTCACACTTTCAGTATGGAATAATCTTTTGATTTTTCTTATTGTTCGTTCAAAAACAGACAATTTGTAATATGGTGTGTAATTGATATATTCACACTCATATCCCCACTCGTTAATTTTGCGAGATAATGCATATGCTTGTAGCATAGTACCATAATTAGTACTTGTGTATGGAGCCACAAGTGCTATCTTTTTCTCCATTTGTATAATACTTTATGATATTGTTTATGCAACACTGCCCATATAGCCTTTATAACATTCATCTTATGTGCTGGCTTTTGTAGTTCGAAATCAATGAGAGAAGATACTATATCTGTATTCTCCAAATGATAAAAAAAATCTGATCTATTAGGATGAATTGTGGCAGAATATAACAAAGTTCTATGGTATCCAGATGACAATATATCATTATAATCAACTTCCTGCATTTCGATTTTGTCTTGTATCCGCTCAATCCAGGATTTGCCCATCGGTGTGTGTATAATTATCAGCGACATACCTTTATTGTCGTTTGCTGAATCACTCTTGTTTTCAAGTTCCCAATAATCTCCTATAGTTATATCACTACCATTATTAAATCCACGTGCCGGACATTTGGAGCAACTCATTCGGTTGTATAAGTTGTTCAGAAAACCACGCATATAGATATTTTTACTATTTGGTTCTAATACTAAAATACTATTTTCATTATCTGTAATCTGCAGTGCGTATCGATCCCAACCAAACACCTTACTGCGAAAGTTAATTTGCTTTATTATCTTGTTTTGTGCAATTTCTTCTAAATATTTATTCCATACTTTAGGTGAAGGAACACCATGACACATAATATCTACCGTTATCAAGGTTTCATAATTCTTACCACCCA
The DNA here is from genome assembly GCA_934667275.1 of uncultured Bacteroidales bacterium. Taxonomy (GTDB): domain Bacteria; phylum Bacteroidota; class Bacteroidia; order Bacteroidales; family Paludibacteraceae; genus Colicola. The sequence continues at coordinate 60,580 of CAKULK010000013.1, forward strand.
AATAATGCTTTAAGCCTGCTATTTGGCATGGAGTCCCACTGTACAGAACCCATTTTTCTTCCTGTAATGCTTTTTTTGTTTCTTGATATGTATGTCTGACAGACGCTGCTACATATTTAGAGCCGCGTAGCCGATAAATATCAGTTTTATTCTTTATCGCAAGAAGTTTTACATTCCAGTTCTCATCAAAAGCAGCCCCCAATACAATACCACCATACTCCAATACCACCTCTGCCAAATGCGTAAAGACACCTCCAGAAGAACTATTTTCCAACAAATCCTCATCTAAAGTTCTACAAGCATAGCACTCCTTATTTTCGATATTAACTTGCCACTGATTGAATACAGGACATACATCTTGGCATCTGTTACATTGTATGCAACCACTCAACTCCTTTTGAGGGATTTCAAAACCTTCCGAATCCCGTAACATCGTAATGCAGGCTTTCGGACAAATCTGCTCACATGCTCCACATCCACAACAATCGTGTATGTCTATGAACCAACCGCTTTTTATTTGTTCACGATTTTCCATATAGAAGATAATGGCATAACAAAATACTTCCGCCGTTTTAGTAGCGATAACAAATAATCTCTACTTTTCGAAATACCTCTTTTTTCCAAATAAAACCACCAATTGGTAAATACCTTATAATTAATAATTTGCTTTTGAATCTGCACTTGAGTTTTGTGAGTATCAATGGTCTGTTTTAATAGTTGATGGAATTGTTCTTTTCTTATTAAGCAATCGTATAATTCTTTTCCCCGATGTAGGCGATATGCCTCATCTTCTATCAACCGTTTAGCCTCACACAGAAAATCAGTAATGTCTGTATAAGATATTTTTGTAGAGCCATTATAATTTATCACTTGCTCCGTTTCATTATTGGCTGCCATATCTTGACAATAATACTGCAAAATAGGCTTGTTATTATAGGCTGCATATTGACACATTAAACCACCAGACATTGGAGTTGTTCCCATATAAATATCACAATGGGCAAACACCTCATTAATATCAGTCCTAAAGCCTAACGGGATAAGACGCTTATATATATCATTTCCCTTTGCGAATCGATGTAACGCCACATTTTGTTCATCGGACTTTTCCTTACCCGCATACAAGATTACCGCATTGGGATTCTCTGCTAATAGCCTCACTATTAAATTCCAATACGTATTCTCCAGATCTATAGTTTTATAATAATTACCTCCTGTAAATATGATAACACTTCCTGCCGTTTCTTTTGGAAAACCCTGAAACTCCGTTTTTCCTACAATAGGATAATATGGAACTTTCAACACTTGCGTTTCCTTAAAACCTCGTTTTTCTATGTCAATAGTCGCCCCCCAATCTCTATAAGGTAAAACATAGTCAATATTGTTATTTTTTATCCAGAAAGCATGATCTTGCAAATCTATATAATACTTTGTAATGTTTTGGGGCAAAGATGGCAGCACCAAATTAAAAACAGAAAACGCCTTTACATGCAAGAAAATCATTTCGGGAGCATACTCCACTGTCAGTCGGTAAATATACTCCGCCCGCTGCTGGTAAGTTAATTTTGAAGATACGACTTTCACAGTCATATTCTCCATACCGCTCAATTCATCTATTATAAAGGTTTCCTGATTTGCCTTTACATAATCGCTGAGGATGTAAAGTATATCATACCCATAGGACACCAATGCATAAATGTATTGCAATGCTAATATAAACGACTTTCCATATTGATCGTAAAACACAACTCGCTTCCCCTTATTCTTAGATTCAGATTCCCGCGGTGATATCATCTGTGCAGACAAATCATCCATAAGATTATCAAGTTGCTCATCACTGTATTTCCAATTCAATTGGTTAGCCACATTAGTTGCCCGTTCTACCCAAAGAATAGACTGCGAAGTATTCCCTTTATGATATGCCGCTATTGCTTTTTGCTTAATAGCCTCATATCCGCGTATTATTTCCTTATCGTATAGATTCACTTATTTGAACTCATTTATCAAATTTACGACATATTTCACTTGTTCTTGTGTCAAGCAAGGAGACATAGGGATTGACAACTCTTCATTTGCCAATCGTTCTGTAATGGGCAAACTAAGTTGTGGAATATTCCAATATTCTTTGGCATAACATTCCTGCTTATGCGGAGGGATGGGATAATGAATCACGCTACTTACTCCGTTCTGTTCCATATAATCGTGCAGTGCATCGCGCTTGCTCTCGGCGACTATAATAGGGAACAAATGGTATACATTTTCCATATCAGGCAAACGCTTTGGCAAAGTAATCAAGGAATTATTGATATGCTCGTAATAATACTCGGCAACTTGCTGACGGAGTTTGACATCATCATCCAAATGCTTTAATTTCACATCAAGAATGGCTGCCTGTATCTCATCCAAACGGCTATTGCGTCCTGCATACTTGAATACGTACTTGCGTTGCGAGCCATAGTTAGCCAAAGCACGGATGGCTTTTGCCAAGTCTTCATCATTGGTTGTTACTGCACCTGCATCACCGAGAGCACCAAGGTTCTTACCCGGATAAAAAGAATGCCCCGCAGCATCGCCCAATGAGCCTGTTTTCTTTCCGTTGAACTCACAGCCATGTGCTTGTGCATTGTCTTCAACGAGTTTGAGATTATACTTACGACAAATGTCAAGAATATGCTGTGTGCAAGCATTGCGACCATATAGGTGAACAATGCAGACTGCTTTTGTTATAGGAGTTATGGCACACTCTATCAATGTACCATCAATTTCAAGTGTTTCTGGATTGGGTTCAATCAATACCGGTTTGAGACCATTTTCAGTAATTGCCAAGATAGTCGCGATATAAGTATTGGCGGGGACTATGACCTCATCACCTGGTTGCATCACTCCGAGTTCGATATAAGCACGGAATATCCAAATAAGGGCATCCAAGCCATTGGCACAACCAATGCAATATTCGGTACCTATATAGTCGGCATAATGGCGTTCAAACTGTTCATTCTCATTGCCTTGGAGATACCAACCACTATCAACCACACGAAGCACCGCCTCATGTATTTCTTCTTTATATTTAGCCGTCACATCGTGTAACGAAAGAAAAGGGACTTGCATTATTTGTTAGAATGAAAGAGATATGAAATTAACTAAAATTATGGCTCTTATTTTCAATTAATGCCATTATGTTTTTCTTCAGTGTTGACAGAATCTTGTGTATCATTTAATAATCCAAGTGCCCCTAGTGCATACTGACTAACAAAACCACAATTATTACACACCATAATTATAGTCGGAAGAACATTTCCACCGCCAATACTAAACGTTTTCAAATCTTTCTGAACATAATGTGCAGCATAGCCATCTACCAAAGTAAAATGATGCTTTTTGCACATAGGACACTCCAACGTCCCTATACGTTCCATCAATTTCTGCACAATTTCATCTTTATTCTCTGGAGTCATCATAAACGATACAACATTAAAATATTTGTTAATTGATTTTCTAAATCAGAATAGGAACTATATAAAATAATTCTATTGGATTGTACATCAAATGGTAGTTCTCCCATTTTTTGTTTACTGGCTAATAACAATACTGGTTTCCCTATCGCATGTGCAATACCTATCTCATAAAAAACATTTGCATTACGTCCATCCAAAACTGCAATAACGATTTGCGAACTCAAGATTTGTTCTACTGTATATTTGAGTATTCCTGCACTCACAAATTTCTCATCACTACGATGAAAAACAAACATTGATTTTGAACATGCCCTTTTTATTGTGTCCCTCAATAAGTTATAATTCTTATGAAAAGGCATAAGACACATCACAAAGTCTTTCTCTACTTTAATCGTTCCCAAAGAAATACCAACCTCCGAAAAAAAATTGTCAGATACAACTTCTTCACTCAATTTTATTTTTTTGTATGATGGAGATAAAAAAAGATGATTAGTCTGTTGAAAACGTAAAGGACTAGACGTCATCACATCTACCATACTATAAATTTCATTCTCCATTCGTGCTCTATCTGGCGACAAAAGTATTTGTTTTTTAGCACTTTCCAAATACTCTTTGTGATGTCTATTTGTTATTAGAACAAATAATAAGACTGACAGTGCTAAAATAGTAACCAAAATACTTGTTAGCAAAAGAATTAATGCCCAATCCATATATTTCTAATTAAAGAATAGTTTATAAATATTATAAAAGCAGATAACAATAACTCGCCTAAACAAAAGATCCAAAGTCTGAAACTACAAAATTTATGGAGATTGAAAGCATCTAACGCTCCTTTCCTTAACAAATACGAAAGTGTAATTGTTATTAAAGTTGTAAATAATATCAGTATTCCAAAACGAATATTACCTGACTCACAAGATGATAGAAGCACAATTGGAACTTGAATAACTAATACATCTATAGGAAAATCCATCACTGCAGCTAAAAAATCAGCACCAAGGATATAACAACGGATTAATTTATATTTCACAATATAAACTAGCAATAGCACAACACCAGATAACCAGAAAGAGTAAATTGCCGCATCTATTGATGATAGGGTAAAAGATATTGCCTTCAGTACAGAATAAACTTCCATAATACATTCTTATAAAATTGCCACACTTATAGGTTACAATAATCAGACATTGCTCTCCACTCCACGAAATCATCCCTATTTCTAATATAATCTTCTGTATCGTATTTCTCACTAGCGAGGACAAGGCAAACGCTACCGCTGGAGAAATCATCCAAATCACGCCAGATACCAGGTGTTACCAGCAGACCTTGATATGGGCGGTTGAGGATAAACGTGCGTTTTACATTACCATCGTTGAGTGTTACGGAAAAAGAACCGCTGGCAGCAATAATCAACTGATGCAGATTCTTATGAGCATGCCCCCCGCGGCTCACTCCACCAGGGACATCATAAAGGTAATATAAACGTTTAACATCAAAAGGCACTGTATATCCGTTTTCTACCACGCTAATATCGCCTTTACGCGAACTATGATGCCTATCCAATTCTATGATACCACAATCATATACAGAATAATTACCCTCTTTTTGTGCAGCATTGAAGATATCTTTTGCTGTATGCACATCTTCTACAATACAAGATACAGCATTTACATTTTGTTTTTTATCTTGCTGCAATGTGTAATGCAAAAACTCATCATAATCACGGATAGTATCTTGAGGATTATAGTGCGTACTTGCCGCAATAACTGCAATTGAATTAGTGCTATAGTTTTCAATAGTACGCCACGTTCCTGCCGGAACATAAACACCCATATAAGAACGATTGAGTGTGAATTTATATTGATGTAACCCATCGTCCACAAGCACGTCAAAGGAGCCGGACATTGCTACAATAAACTCCTCGGTCTCCTTATATGCCAATCCTCCACGTACTTCTCCACCAGGCACATCATAAATCCAATGCACCCGTTTAATAGCAAAAGGTATTTGAGCATTATTCTCAAAGAACGACAAGTTCCCTCTATCATCAAGAAACTTTGGCAATTGTATTAGTTGTGGTTGTTTCATTTACAACATTATTATTTCATCGTATTGTGTCACTTGCTAAATCGCCATAGCATTCAAAAAACATTATCTCATATTGTTCTACTATAACATTTTATGGACAAAATTTAAGCCAGGACGAATAATGCCGGGTTTGCGCTGAAACATAAAGTTTTTATCAAAACCTTCCATTATTTCATTGGTATATTTAATTTCAAAATTGTATATAAGTTCCCCCCACATTAGATGCGACTCATTCTCACCAAAGAATACTCGAAAATAATAACGACCTGAATTCAATATATGACCAGGAATAGTAAAATCAATACGCTGTTCGCCTACTCGTGAATCCCTATTGGGAGAAAAATTGCACCACCGATGAAATACACATATATCGTCTGCAGTTCTAAGTTCAAATGTACAATCTATCATTGCATTTGGTACATAATTATAAAACTGCAATCCCACATTGATATCCTCATCCATAGTTATTTGATCGCCATTAGCAGCCTTAACTTCCATTGAGCGAATACGTATTTTAGAATTGCCAGGGGCTTTATCCAAATCTGCGAAATACAATACATCCGTATTTTGCAGGCTATTACCCACATAATAATCAACTGCATTATTGGCTGTACCAATGTAATCAACTATCCCATTTTTCAAAACAACGCCACTATTACACAATTGTTTTATACTATACATATTATGACTAACGAAGAGGACGGTGCGGCCTTCGCCGTGGGAGATGTCTTGCATCTTGCCGATGGCTTTCTTTTGGAACTCGGCATCGCCTACGGCGAGGACTTCGTCCACAACGAGGATTTCGGGGTCGAGATGGGCAGCAACGGCGAAACCAAGACGAACCATCATACCACTGCTATAACGCTTTACAGGAGTATCCAAATAGCGCTCGCAGCCTGAGAAAGCAACGATTTCATCGAGTTTGGAGGTAATCTCCTGTTTGGTCATACCGAGGATGGCTCCGTTCATATAGATGTTCTCACGGCCGGTCATCTCCTGATGGAAGCCCGTGCCTACCTCCAACAAAGAGGCGATACGTCCGCGGGCGCGGATAGAGCCTGTGGTAGGTGCCGTAACCTTGCTGAGGAGTTTGAGCAACGTGGACTTGCCGGCACCGTTCTTGCCGATGATGCCTACCACATCGCCCTGCTCCACTTTGAAATCAATGTCGCGCAATGCCCATACATATTCGGAACTGCCTTTCGACGCGCGGTCATTCACCTCGCCTATCTTCAGATACGGGTCCTCGCGACGGAGGATAGAGGTCTGGAACCAACGGTCGAGGTCGTGGCTCAAAGTGCGCGTAGAGACAAGCCCCAAGCGGTATTGTTTGCTGACGTGATTAAATTCTATTGCGGTTGCCATTGTTCTCTGCTAAAATAAACATATAATTTTCCACCAATTAGCCATTGTATTTTCTTTTGCTCCATTAATGCCCATTAAAAGACCATTAAAACATCATTGAGTATTATTAATTACATTGTTTGTTCTAATTTTTGCAATCTGCGTACCATCCTTGATAAACTATCAGAATTACACATTGCAACATCTATATTCCACACATTTCTGATAAAAGGAAGCATCGCCGTATTATATTCTGCTCCTTTGCAAGCCTTTCCCTTAGCCGCTATCTGCATTTTCAATTCGCTTTTTGATGATTGCTGTATAATTCTGTGCGTCAGATCATAAGAGGATTTGCATCGGAAGTCCATCTCTACAACTTGTTTCATACTACCCATCTTTTGCATAGAGGCGGAAGGAATTATATCCAGAGGAAGTCCCATATAATTAGCAAAACCTTCCCTATCTGCCATCAACCACGCCTCTGCCTCATCAACAGCAATACTCATCAAAAAATTAGGCGATTGAGAAATACCATTTAGAAGTTTACTTTTAAGTAAGGGAGCGCAATCGTCCGTGTCCAAATCCATAAGCAAAATCACAGGCTTTGAAGAAGCAAGGGCATTCAGTTGTGCTATCTTTGACTTAATTTCTCCACCCCTTGCAGGCATCTCCTTAAAAACTTTTAGCCGTGGTGAACAATATGCCAATAATCGTTCTATAACGGCTTTAGTTACAGGATCTTCTGCTGATATATACACCCAAATATCTCCCATATTTATATTTACCATTTGATTTCTGCAATTGAATCAATATGATCTGGACGTGTATAGGGCATTACTGCATCAGCGACAGAGAATCCTGCATTCAGCTCTGCCATCACATCTGCCAAGGTTGCAGCATTAATCACTTTAGTCCCCTCTGGCGATGGTTTCAGCAAAATTACCTCATCTCCTCCAATACCATGATTAGACAGCATATCGTAACTATGCGTAGTAATAAAGACCTGCCTCGTTTCTTTTTTACTACGCTGAAGTTTAGATATGAATTCCGGTAACTGCGCGACTATTGCCGAATGCAAATTTATTTCCGGTTCCTCCAATAGTACAACACCTCTACTATCCAATAATGCGAAAAGAAAACCAATAAGTCGCAAAGTTCCATCAGAGAACTGTTCTTCCTGCTGCTTACTTCCTTTAGCCCGCCAATGCTCATATCTCGCTTCAAGGTGTGGGACACCCATTTCATCATTGGTCAATGTTAGTTTATCCAACTGTGGAACAGCCAATTTCAAAATTTCGTTTATTCTCCGAAAATAAGCCGCACTCGTAGTCTTGTTCATTTTTGCCAATCGCTGCAAGAAATTGCGTCCATAAAAATCTTCTTTGTCAAAGGATAACAGCATAGAACCAGACTCTCGCACCAATTGCGGAACGACATTAAGATAGTCTATATTATTGAAGAAAATTCTCAGTTCACGGAACTCCTTATTCGAAGTAACCTGCTCCAGATGAGTATATTTCAACGTGTCGCTATCTTCATTTGGAGATTGTGGTGTTCTACATAACAATTGCTTTGCACCATACCAAACCTCCTCTTTTATTATAGAGACCTCATTCTTAAGGATTCCGCCACCTACATTTTTAAAATCTAAAACATATTTCCATACATCCGAATCTCCACCATCTTCCTTCAGATGAACCACAAACTCAATATCCGTACGTTTTCTTGCTGCCAAACATCGTATCTTAGTCATACCTCCACGTGACGCAACAGCAGTTTGCAAACCACCCCCTGCTTTCGCCAAATCATGCAAAAAACGAAATGCATCTAAAAAATTGGATTTACCGGAAGCATTCGCACCAACAACGAATGTTCGTTCTGACAGGCTGACATCACAATGGTAGAAGTTTTTCCAATTCACCAATTCTATTCTTGAAAGTATCATGTCTATAAAATATTTACAAATATCATTCTCCTTTAATTGCCGTTAAATTATCGTTAATTCACTTTCTCCGTTAATGTTCATTGAAACATTATCGGGTGATGTTTTTTCCCTAAAATCCCCAAAACTGGCACTCACATTACCGCAGCAAAGTTAATAAAAAAAAACGGCATGTGCAAGCACTGGGATTTTTTTAGGCGAACGTAGATTCAACAAGCAAGTGCAAAGTTAGTGAAAATATTTGAAAAAGCAATCAAGAGGTGTCATAAAATTCAATTT
>CAKULK010000014.1 GCA_934667275.1 uncultured Bacteroidales bacterium
CAAATCTACTCATTCCCAACTGTTTACGTTCCAACCTCTCTTATTCTCCTTTGGCTGCTTTAGAGCTTTATGTTAATAATGCAAACTATCCGATTGAACACTCATAACTATTCCATTTATCGGATCATGATATGCATATTCATAATCCTTTATGTATAATCGAATGATACCATCTGCACATTCCGTTAAATATACACTTGTATTATGGCATGAACTAAACGCAAATATACATACTAGTAACATCAATATATTATAGTACCTTTTTCTCATATAATTTTTCTCTATTGAGGTATCAAACCGACTCTTGTTCTTGTGTGCCAATTACCCAAAACATAATACTTTCCATATTGATTGAATACTCCATACCAAGGAATAGCACCATAGATATTTTTATCATCAAAAGGTATCAACACTTGAGAACGAGGAAGATATACGTAATTATCTATGGCTTTTCCTGCTATATTGGTTATAGTTTGGTATGTGAATTTATCTCCCTTTTTACTATCTTCTCTAAAACCAGAAGGAGCGGTTCCATTAGGATGATTATGTACTATAGAATTGATAATTTTACCATTATCAGAGAAATCGCATATAGTTTGTACAACATTCACTTTCTTCTTATGATGCTGTGTTTGAACAATAGATGTCGAAGCAGTCGTTATCAATCCATACTCAACAATGGAATTGTCAGCGAAAAACTTAAAAGACTCTGCCGCAGCATCTGGTTGATTAAATTCAAATGAAATCGTTCCATTTTTATCAGAAGATTTTGTTATCACGCCATACTTAAAAGAAAGTTGCTTCTCATTCATCCGAAAAGCATCCATATCTTTGTTTTGAATATGAGAAGATACGTTACCCGCACTATCCAATTCCCAGATATCCATCCCTGTCGGATCCGTCACATTCACGAAATTATTCCCGCACCAAGCATAGGGAGAAGAGGGATAGTATTCTTCACAATGCGGGTCCACGGTAGTGGTACGGGCAATGGCGGGGTAATACCAACGAGCATGGGAGTCGTACTCATCCAAGCCGTGCATCTCGACGAACTCTTTGCCACCATACTTGTAAGGTTGCTCATTGGCTACAAAGTTCGTATTCCACGGCAGTCCGCTCGGGTAGTACTGCATACGTTGGATGCACTCTTTGTAGTTCGCCGATGGATGCACATACGTCTCACGGACATTGCCCAAGTGGTCTTTGATATAGTAGAAATGGTAATGCTCCGCTCTTGTCAGATAGCGTATATACCCTTCCGAATTATGAACAAACTCAATAGCGTAATCTGTGCTGGTGGCAGAAGGCACGTGATAGACGCAATTCCGATGAAAAATATCATGGGTCGCGTAATAGTTGGCAGTACCTACGGAGAGGATATTACCAAGAGGAACGGTGGTGGTCACTTTGCGGGTGTAGTAGGAGGTACGCAGCCGGTTGCCTACCGCATCATAGGTATGAATGATTTGATTACCATTAATATAAGTATCGCCCAAATGGTATCGGTTTTTATTCATATCAGTCCTATCTTTTTTCTGGAGATTGTGACACAAATCAATACACATTCTTGTATTGCTCTGCAGGACTCAACCACCCCTCATACACTATATTATTTTGTATCAATTTCACCCTAACCCATCCATTAAATACATCCAACACTTCTATCGGAGATGAAATATATTTCAAAGAATAACAAACTCCTTCCTCTAATGGATGACAATATAAAGCAATGTTGCCATTTTGAGAATAGTTCACATACGTACATAGTCCACGTTTATGCACAAAACCTACACATACAGGAGTGTCTGCATTTGAATACCCAGCATTGACATAAAACATTGAATCATTCCGTGATAATACCTCCAAGATAACATATATCTCGTTTAGAGTATCGTTCGATAATTTTGCAGCACACATGCCGTCTACATCATAGACAATTACTGTGTCTTGGTTATAGGTAAAAATGATAGGATAAGGAAGGAAATAAGTGGATGTATCACCGATCTGCATTTTCCAAGACAACTCTTGATGTATATTATTTTTAAGATGGCTTCCGTTCGAATTCATATAACTAGTTTTTGAGTCCGTTTCGGGGTTACCACATACCACTATAAGAATGCTACAAAAAATGACAACATACAAAATATATTTCAGCACAATGCGCATCATATTATCGCCCCCGATATAATGTTAATTTATACTGTTATACCCCTTTAAGTACAGTATCATATATTATAAAATCTTTCGGCGTTAATAATAAACACGCTGACGACACAGCCGCAGTTTTGCTATATCCTGCACCACCATCCAAATTTGTTCGATGAATAAAAACGCCATCCGCATATGGTGTCCCATAAGTACTTTCAGTTGCAAATGGGCTAAAATTAATTCTTCCATCCATTGTAGGCACCCTTTTACGTTCATTGATAGCCCAATGTGATTTGATAGAACCACTTTTACCAGCCTCATCATAGTTTACGGTATAAGTTCCTTCTGCTATGGGAGCAAATAAATCAGGATTGGAAGTCATTGTGTATCCCGTCAGTTTATGTACATCATTTTTATTCTGTGGACCATATAAGGTTACACTAGCAGTAACGGCCCCTTCGCCATCAATATATCCCCATTTCCCCTCTTTAATACCTAATTTTTCATTTCGAGAGCCATTAAATACGACATACGCTTCTCCTATATATTTGCCAGCAATACCATTTTCATCCATCTCTTTTTGGCTCGAAAAATCTGTCCATCTTATGATAGTACTATCATTGCTATCACTATACCAATCCATACCTGTCGGGTCTATTGCATTCACAAAGTTATTTCCGCACCAAGCATAAGGAGACGTGGGATAGTAGTCCTCACTGTGCGGGTCCATGGTTGTGGTGCGGGCAAGGGCAGGATAGTACCAACGGGCGTGAGAGTCGTACTCGTCCAAGCCATGCATCTCTACGAACTCTTTGCCGTTGTATTTGTAAGGTTGCTCGTTGGCGACGTAGTTCGTATTCCACGGCAGTCCGCTCGGATAGTACTGCATACGTTGGATACACTGTTTGTAGTTTGCAGAGGGACGCACATACGTTTCACGGACATTGCCCAAGTGATCTTTGATATAGTAGAAATGATAATGTTCCGCTTTCGTCAAATATCGTATATATCCTTCCGAATTATGTACAAACTCGATAGCATAATCCTTGCTTGCGGCAGTGGGCGCGTGATAGACGCAATTTCGATGGAAGATATCATGGGTCGCGTAATAGTTGGCTGTGGTGCCTACGGGCAGGGTATTGCCGAGGGGGACGGTGGTCGTCACCTTGCGGGTGTAGTAGGAAGTACGCAACCGGTTGCCTGCTGCATCGTAGGTATGGATGATTTGATTACCATTGGAGAACTGAATAGTATCGGGCAGATTGAGCAGATTGTAACGAATTGCCGCAATGCCACGGTCCTTGTCATAGCGGATATTGCCATTGGCATCGTAGGCAAAGTCATCGCCCGAATCATTGGCATCCTGATAGCGTTTGCAATCATAGGTGAATGATGGAACATTATAGGTATTCTCCACCTCTATGGCTTGGTTGCCTTGGTACGTAATATGCAGCCAATCCATGATGTCACGGTGGTCCCAGCGGGTTAGTGTGGTGATATTACTATGTTTGTCGTAATCAAAACTTTCGGAGTAATAATAGTCGTTCCACTCTCCATTGAGAATGCTATAGTTGTCCTTGAGACGATTTAAACTATCATAATAGTAGATATAGCCATTTGTTTTGTCACCATACGTCCACGTGGTAGCGGCGATATTGCCATTGTAGCAGGCGCGCATAGTCTGGTATTGGTCCTGCGGACAATCAGTGGTGTAGTAATAGTTCTGTGTGTAGCCTGTAGAACGTATCTGCGTGAGTTGGTTGCGGATATTATAGGAAAAGCAAATGCTGTCGATGGCATCATGTATGGCGCGTTTGCGTACCCGTCCCAGTTCATCGTAAGAGAATGATTGGAGAACGATTGGGGCTTCGTTGTTGTAAGTGTAGGTGGTGGTCAACAGGCGATTGGCGTGGTCGTAGGTGTAATGATAGTGCTCGTCTGTCTGCACGCCATTGGCAGTGGATTGGGATGCCCATGTATCCACGATATTATCAGAGAAGTTGTAGGTGGTCTTTGTAATATCGTAGCCGCCGAGGTGATTAGACGACAAGCGTTCTATCTCACGCCCTCGGTAGTCGTAATAATAAACGGTGGTGGAATAGTCTCCTGAACCATCTAAATAATAGGTGCGTGTACCCGTGAGCAGCCCCATAGTCTTGGAGCACCGAGAGACGTTTGGAATGGAAATGTATTCAAAGTGAGTGCGGATACTATCGGGCAGGAGTGTGAGAAAATCATAGTTGTCGTAATAGTTTACCGTAAGCAGGCGAGTAGGATGTATATGGTAGAAATTACGTGAATAGCCTGTATTGGATAGCAGATTCTTCAGTGACTCTGCAGAGAAACGCTCTATGACATACCAATTACGGAAAGAGTTGAGATTGTCTTGATAATCATTGCTGCCCGTATTGACCTCTGCGGTATAAATCAATCGTCGCAGATAGTCGTACTTATAGGATGTCCAATAGGTACCCCGTACACGCTGGTTTCCGTCTTGCGAGAGAACGAGGCAGTTGGTTCTGTCATAAACCATGAGTACGGGTTCGCAACCAGGCAGTCGCTTGTAGATGAGATTGCCACGCTCGTCGTAGCGATAGACATAGGCATACTGCCGAAGCACTTCGACAGTATCGGGATATGTGCCATCGGACAGTGCATCGGCAGCCAATGGCGGTAGGACAAAAGATAATTGTCCGAGAAGATTATAAACATAGTAGGTATCAGCATCGTCGCCGTACCGCTCCATGATGGTTTGCCCTTGTTGTGATGTGTAGATTGTGCGATATTTGCCGTCTTCATCGGTGACTCGCTGTACCAACAATGTAGAATCCGGATAGTACCCGTTGCAGCGCAAGGTACCCGTAGAGGTGACGCTAAACCGGCGGACTTCACTACGCCGGTTGCTTCGTGATGACAGGGCTTGCATACGGCTGCCCATATCTTTGCCGGCCTGTCGCACTCCGACAGGTTCATTGCGTATAGCATCATTGCTCCATGTGGTGGTGCTGTACAAGGTCTCGGTATAAGGTTTTGAATCTTCCGAGAAGAATTGCGTGGCATTCCCTTTGAACGTAGTGGGTGTGAGGTGAGACATCTCTACTGCAATAGGCAGCCATTGGCGTGTAGGGCGGTTGTAGCAGTCATATTCGGCAAGTGTGGCGGTATTGTGCCGTTCGGGAGTGTTATGATAAACGATATTCATATAGGGACGGTACATCGCATCGTAGTAGTCGCGTTGCACCTGCGCCAACGAGGGGTTACGTAATATGGCAGCCATGTCAATAGCAGATAGTGAAACCAATGGGGTGATGCACTGAATGTAATTCTGCCCATTGGCAGACGAAGCGGGGGAAAGGATATTGCAGCCTGAAAAATGGTCGGTTAGTCGCCCTACGGAATTTTGGGAGATTTCTCCTGCTTTCGATTCAAAATACCCCTCCCAATAATGCGAATCAAAGCACGATACACCTTGGCTGTCAAAATCAATATGCATACGTTGTGCGGAGTAGAAAGAATAACTCGGAACAGACCTATTCGGCGCATACAAACCATCCACATTCTGCAACCAACCATAAGCAAGAGAATCGCGCGTAACACCCTTGTTATCACGAAGCAGCAATATGGTTCCATCTACATTGGGCAATAGCAATGCCGTTTGATGAAGCACAAGACAGGTAGTCGGTTCTATAAGATATAGGTCATGGAAATCCGTCCAGCCTTCCTGCCTTGATTGTTCATCACTGACCTCATTGTACGGATATAAATCTCCATACGCCACCACAATAACGCTATGCGGAGGAATAATAGTGTGAGCAGGGAATGTGAAAGTCTGCGCAGGGGAGAGCGTTTGCAGGGTCCAGCCGCTGATATCCGCAATCTCTTCATGTGTATTGTACAACTCGATGAACTCACCGAAATTGTGTGGCGTTATGGTGGTATCTTCGTTGTATGGCGTATCATACAGCACTTCGGTGATTGCCACAAAATCTGTGGAATGACATGCCAATGTGCAAAGCACCAAACAAATCCATAAAAAGAAAAAGCGTTTCATACTATCAGGCTACTACGGATTTATTAAATGATAATCAATATGTTGCAAGATACGTTTGCCTCGTCCATTCGGCTCATAGATTTCCTCTAACCGCCCGAAATCATCATAGAGATATTGGATGGTATATCCCATAGGGTCGGTAATGGAAGTAACGCCTACCAAAGGCTTGTACCTCATCTTTGTGATATGACATTGCGGAAGACGGTTGGCAATAGCAGTCAACATACTAAGGCTTGCGGGTGCGTCCGCCATCGTCAGTTGTCGCAGATTCTGTGTCCCCACAATAGCCACCACATCAGCATAGGAAGCGTTCACAATTTTAGCAACAGGATAAGAACCACGATAGGACCACAGATAGGTGGTGGTGATGCTGGCAATATGGTCGGTATGTTCCACTATTTGGTTGACAACAGAATCGTAGGTGTAAGAATCTGTCTGCTGCCAAGACAGCGAGGAAGTCATCGGTAAGCCCTCGGACGGTATCGGCAGCGTGTAGCGGGCAATGACGCGATAACGACTGTCGTAGTCGTAGCGATAGGCATCAATGATATAACCCTGCTTGGTGGTGATACAAGATGTGACCTTGTTGGTGGATGACAGATAAGTAAAATGCTGCGTAATGGTATCGCCTACGGCATCCAATGTAGTATGCGTGACGGGCATGTGGACATTCAATGCCGCGGAATAATAAGATACATTGGCATAGGTGTAGGAGTGAAAAGTATTCGTCTTGTCCCCCGTAGTGGTTTGATTTACCAAACGCTTGTTGTAGGGAATAACACGATACTTGACAATACCCAAATTCTTGTAGGGATACACAGTGCCTCCATGTATGTTATCTGCATAACCAATACCAACCTCTCGAAAGTCTGCTGTGGTGAAGATTGCTCCCGTGACAGTGCTGACACCTGATTCCTCGCGAATATCATAAGTATAAGTGGTTGTCTTGTGCTCATCTGTGTATTCCTGTTTGGAGACAAGGTGTCCGCGCCGATATGCCTGCGATGTCAGTTGCAGCATATCAGCAGGAACTTGCGTACCATAGTCTGTGTCATCTATATCGGCACAGCCCAAATCGGCAGAAGTGGCATAGCAATACTCTGTCAGGTTTGCAGGACGGACAAATGTTTTGCCATTTCCCTTGCCTGATACTGAGGCTTCGACCACTCGTGCATATTCTATATGGCTACCTCCATTGAGCGAGAACGGCAATCCATTGGAACGTAACATCAGCAGATGCGGAGCCTCTATGATAAAGTCCATAGCACCTGGAACCAAAATCCTCTTATACACATACGGATAGGACGAAGCGTGCCGTGGCGGATATGTCAGCACCCCGCTGGATGTACCATCTGCATTCACATACTGATACTCCTTGATTAGCATATCATTTGCGCCGGATTGGTAGGTAATTCGTTTGATGCGCACGCCACCGACATTGGCGGCTTGCTTGTCACCTATGACCACCTCTTTGTCCTTGGTCTCGGAAATAGAGATATGTATGCGCCCATAGTCACTCTCAGGTTGGCTGAATATATACCGATAAAAACTACATTCGCCCTCATCCTTAACATCATTCAATGTACCACGAGGGTTGAGCAATTCAAATTTGTAAGTTCCCTCCCCGCAACGGGATGCTGAAATCGTGACAGGGAAAAAACAAGTCGTGGTATCTATAAAGCGACTAAGAATCTCTTTATCGTTGCGAGTAATAACAAGTTTTGGACGAGAGGGGGTAGGATAGTCACTGTCGGCATGCCAATCTCCCACACAATGCAACCATTTTTTGATATATTCATTGTAGTAGTATTGGGACATATCAATGGTTATCGTTTGTCCGCTGCGGATTCGTCTGGTGACAGACAGCGATTCTTGATTCTCTTTACCACAGAGGTCAAAACTATCCACAACTTCGGTGACAGGTTCGTACTTGACAGAAAAGTTATCTTCTTTGTGTGCAGTTTGCCCCAACTCACCCCATAGGGAAAAGTCATGAGGCTCCCAATCAAAGGTACTCGTCAGTCCCGATGGATAAGTGATAGTACAGAGCATATCTTCAGCCGCCGTGGAACGCGAAGCATAGCGATTGGCTCCTTTGTTGCTGGAAAGCCCCACAGGACAGAGGCTTAGGTAAGTTTTCTTTTCGAACCACCCTGTGGATTGCGGGGCATAGTAGCCCCAATGGTCACGCCTGTCATCATTAACCTCCAAGGCAGGTCGTGCACTGCTCGGATTATATCTGAAATGATAGCGTTGCTGTGTACCGGAAGAACCTTGCTGTATCACCTTTATTAGTTTGGCACGGCTGCCATTTCCCGAATAAACAAACTTACAACGTTGCAGCAATGCATTCTGTTCTGTCAAGGAATAGACGGAAATGCTGTCCAACCGTGGTGACACAGAAACATCGGCAGGCATAGTGTAGTGAAACCGGACACGACACAGCGTGGTTTCTATTTCACTCAATAGTTGATGATAAGTTGTATCTTGTCTGGTTGTTTTGGGGTAAGAATAGTAACTATCCACCTCATGATGTACGACAGGGTCTTCCCTGACACATTGCGCAAAAGCGTATAGATGCGGCTGGAAATGGCGTTGTTTGAAAGGTGAGTAGCGGAAAACAACAGAATCTCCCGTATGAGAGCAGATGGAAGTGAGCCACCACGCCGAGTTGTAGCGAGTAGTCCGCTCCTGTATTGTATTCCAGTCAGTGATTCCCTGCCCCAGACCGACTTTGAAAGGATACAACTGCCGCTCCACGGCACCGAAAGAATAGGTGTAGCCATTGGCATCTTCTATCTGATAAAGTCTGTCATTTTTGCGCGTGATACGACAACCTTGATTGGACTGCACATAGGAGACTTCCGTACCGACAAAAGCCCCTGACAATCCCTGAACACTGAAAACATAATTGTCCGGCGAGGTGTCGAAATGACCGTCATCATAGAGAGGGCCATAGTGCTCTATCCAACGGGCAATCTCAAAATCCTCTGCTGTTTTCGGTTCTTGCAGATGCGCAGGATTATCTTTCCCGTTATGATTCTTGATAGCCCCAATGAAATCCGGAAAACGATTGAGTGAAGACCATCTGAAAAAGCGCAGGTTGTCATATCCTGCTACATCGTAGTCGTTCAGTTCGTCAGGGAAACCTCGTACAATGCGGCTGATAACACCGCCGACATTGAGCGTCCAGCCAAGACCCACCAGACCACACTCATCGGTCACTTTGATACCACCACCATGATAACTGAGCGAGACAGGGACTTGGATATCGTTCTGCGTGACGGTATAGATGGGTATGCTGATATTGACCGTACCCGTGTATAAATCAACAGGTATTTCAGCGAAAGAGCCCAATGATTGCGCCTCCGCCGATGGCGGCTTGACCTGCATCTTGGTATCAATAGCAGATAAGAGAGGGTCTGCCGTGGAAGATTGGGCATACAGGACAGCAGAATGAATAACAAGCAAAACGGCTATATAAAGGCGAACGGGATGCATATATTGTATTAGACGCGCAAAGATAATGAAAAATCACGATATATACAAATGCCAAACATAAAAATACACAAACCCTCATTCATACCGCACCATATTGTTATAGGATAGTTATAGGATGGTTATATGTTAGACGGGGTATGGATAGCGTCCAATCAACTCAAAAACGGCAACTCTCTTGCAGATGTGCAAAAATTGTTGTAACTTTGTCGGTTGAATTAAAATGCGGGAAAAGTACAAAAAAATACGGTTTAGTCTGTTGGGGTTCCTCGCTTGCACGTATGAACGGTTTGTCACAAACAAACAAACTTGGAGGGCGTGCGGACGGGAATTGCTGCTCCCCGTGGCATTATGCCTTGCGGGTTGTAACACCACAAAGTTCGTTCCCGAAGGTGAATATCTGCTGGACAAGGCGCGCGTGAAAGTGGAAGACAACAAAAGTGTACAAACCTCCGATTTGACCGATTATCTGCAGCAGAAACAAAATACAGAGGTACTCGGTTTTTGGAAACTGCAGTTGGATATCTACAACACCGCCCCTGCAGACACTGCAAACAAGACCAATGCTTTCTTGGCACGCAATGCGCACAAGATGGGCGAACCGCCCGTGATATTCTCGCCCGAACTGACCGATCTCAGCCGTCTGCAACTGCAACGAGCCATGCAAAATCGCGGCTATTTCCACACTACTGTGGACACCACAATGAGGGTGAGAAAACGCAAAGTGGACCTGACTTACCATGTCACAGCACGAGAGCCCTATACCATCCGCAACTATTCCGTGCGCTTTGCCGAACCCGAATTGCGACAGATTGCGCAAGACCAGCGCAGGTCGATGATTCAAGAAGGAATGCAGTTCGATGCCGACATCATGGACCAGGAGCGGCAACGCGTGGCAAGTGCCATGCGCAAAAAAGGATGTTTCTACTTTGATAAAGAAATGATTCAATATCAAGCAGATAGCACACGCGGTGTTCGGCAGGTGAGCGTAACGATGTGTCTGCAGGATTATATCGAGCAGATGTCGCCAGAGGAGAAAGCACGCATCTTTCGCCAATACAAGATAGCCCATGTGTACTTTCATATTGACTACGACACCGACCATATTCCTAAGGGCGAGACACTTCAAACATCAACACGCGATGGCTACATATTCACATGGGTGGGACGACCGCTGTTGCGTGAACGCGTGCTGATGCACAGTTGCCCCATTGAGCCGGGGGAGATGTACAACGAACACCACGTGGAGCGCGCTTATGCCAACCTCAATCAGTTGTCGCCTGTCAAGTATGTGGATATCAGTTTTCAGCCCGTTTCTGCAGACGAATTGGATTGTCATATTGTACTCTCGCGCGGCAAACTGAATACCGTTTCCGCCGAAGTGGAAGGCACCTACTCGGCTGGCGATTGGGGAGTGGCGGCAGGTGTCGGCTATACTAATCGGAACCTGTTCAGAGGTGCGGAAGAGTTTACATTGGACGGGCGCGGGAGTTATGAATGGCGTCAGAACGGCGGACGCGCCATCGAAGCCAAAGCGGCGGCAGGACTTACCTTTCCAAATGCGCCTGCCATAAACTTGAGTTTCAACTACCAGAACCGTCCCAATGAGTTCACACGCTATATTTTCAATGCCGGACTCACCTACAAATTGCGACGCCGCTCTTCCAAACCGCAGCATCAGTTCCAGTTGCTGGACATCAGTTACGTGTATCTTCCGTGGATTAGCGATGATTTCCGCAAACAGTTTCTTCAGTCCACCAATATCTTGAAATACTCTTACGAGAACCACTTTATCGTGGGGTGGGGCTACGCCGGCTCGTACACATCCTATAGCGAAAGGCAGCCGCTGAGGTCGTACTACAACGTTAATTACAGCGTTGAGACGGCAGGAAACTTGATGTTGGGGCTGGCGAAAGTATGCCATTTCCCACAAGATTCTACAGGCTACACCCTGTTCAACATACCTTTCTCGCAGTATGCCAAGGGAGATGTATTCTTCACTTATCATCAGATATTCAACAAAGCGCATCGCCTTGTGTATCATGCCGATATGGGTGTTGCCATACCGTATGGCAACTCACAGACAGTACCGTTTGAGAAGCGATATTTTGCCGGTGGTGCCAATAGTGTGCGCGGTTGGACAGCCCGCAGTTTAGGTCCGGGAGGATACCGCGGTAACGGGTCACTCATCGATTTCAACAACCAGGCGGGTGATATCCGATTGAACCTGAATGTGGAGTACCGCGTGAATGTGTGGTCGTTTATTAACCTTGCCGCCTTTGTGGACGCAGGAAACATCTGGACGATTCATGAGTATGATGCACAACCGCATGGTGCATTTCTTTGGCACGAAGGCGACAAGATAAAAACCGAATTCTACAAACAGATAGCCCTTGCCTACGGCATCGGCTTGCGATTGGATTTCTCGTTTTTCATCTTCCGCGTGGACTTTGGCGTCAAACTATACGACCCGAGCCGTCTTTATGGCGATGTGGCAGGCACACAGTGGCGTACCGTTGCCAACGGACTCAGTTGGAAAGACGATATGAGTTTCCATTTTGCCATTGGCTATCCATTCTGAAATTGCCGAAAGCCAATGCTTGAGCCATATTATATACAAGGCGTGTTGGAGGCGGGGTGCGACGAGGCAGGGCGCGGACCGCTGGCAGGCAGTGTGTTTGCCGCGGCGGTGGTGTGGAGCCCCGAGGAGCGGTATTGGGAGCATGAGGACCTGGCTTTGCTCAACGACTCGAAGCAACTGACTGAGCATCAGCGGTACCACCTGCGTCCGCTGATAGAGAAATATGCGCTGGCATGGGCTGTGGCAGAGGTTACGGCGGAGGAGATAGACCGCATAAACATCCTGAATGCCTCGATACTCGGTATGCAACGTGCGCTGGCGCAACTGAAGGTGCAGCCGCAGCATATCTTGGTGGACGGCAACCGTTGGAAGCCATATATCCCTGACGGACAGGTGCTTGAGGTGCCTGCGCGTACGGTGGTGAAAGGCGATGGGAAGTACTTGTCAATAGCCGCAGCAAGTGTGTTGGCGAAGACGTACAGGGACGACTACATGCTGCGCCTGCACGAGGAGTACCCGCAGTATCATTGGGACGAGAACAAGGGCTACCCCACACGGGCGCATTATGAGGCGATTCGGCAGTTCGGGGTCACGGAATATCACAGGAAATCATTCAAATTAAACAAATAAGAGTATGGGAATTTATGTGAAACAGGAGGAGCAACCTCGTAAAAAACATGGTTGTTTGTGGACGATTATCGTTTGCGCCGTGCTGTATGTGGTGATGTGCGGAGTGGTGGGCGCAATGATGGGGAATATGTTTTCCACCCCCACTGCCACTTTGGAGGCAAATACTGTCTATCGTATTGACTTGGACGGCGTTCTGGTGGAGCAGGCACCTATAGACAACCCGTGGGCATCGCTGTTGTCCGATATGCCGGGTTACAATAGTCAGAACACGGTCGGCTTGGACGACCTGCTGAGTAATATCCGTCTGGCAAAGGACAACGACAAGGTGTTGGGCATCTATCTGCGCGGCGGCAGTCTGCAGATGGCACCTGCGTCTGCAAAGGCGTTGCGCGATGCGCTGATAGACTTCAAAGAGTCGGGCAAGTTCGTTATCGCGTATGCCGCCGACTATGGTCAGACCAACTACTATGTGGCATCGGTGGCGGACAAGATTTTCCTCAACCCCGTCGGCAGTGTGGCTTGGGACGGACTGAGCGCACAAAAGATGTACTACACACGCCTGTTGGAGAAGATTGGCGTGGAGATGCAAATACTGAAAGTAGGTACCTTCAAGTCCGCCGTAGAGCCGTACTTCCGCACATCGATGTCGGACGCAGACCGCGAGCAGACCAAGCAGTATATCAACGGAATATGGGGCGAGATGACCGCTTCCGTAGCAGCAAGCAGGCACTTGACAGCAGCACAACTGAACGCATATGCCGACGAGTGCATGAGTCTGCAACCCGAACAGAAATACGTGGACTACGGCATGGTGGATACCCTGTTGTACATCCAGGACATGGACTCCGTCTTGCGCGCGTACGCGGGTACTAAGGACTACAAGACACTCAGCACCTCGCGCATGGCGACCGTGAAACGCGCATCCGTGAAGGCGAAAGACGAGATTGCCGTGCTCTATGCCGAAGGGCAGATTACCGACGACAGCGGCAGTAGCATCGTCGGCACCAAGATGGTAAAGACCATCAAGAAGATTGCCAAGGACGACAATGTGAAGGCTGTGGTACTGCGCGTGAACAGCCCGGGTGGCAGTGCGAATGCCAGCGAGCAGATTTGGCACGCGGTGAAGACGCTGCAAGCCAAAGGGCTGCCTGTGGTAGTGTCGATGGGTGACTATGCAGCGTCGGGCGGCTACTACATCTCGTGCGAGGCGGATTATATTTACGCCGAACCCACTACACTGACGGGTTCTATTGGCATCTTTGGCACCGTGCCCAATCTCGGCAAGTTGCGCGACAAAGTGGGCATAGACATTGACGGCGTGGGCACCAACCGCCACTCCGACATGCAGGTGAATATGGTGTACAAAGGCATGAATCCTGAGGAATACCGCCTGATGCAGAACATGGTGGAGCGCGGTTACGACCTCTTCACCCGCCGTTGTGCCGAAGGGCGCGGCATGACACAAGATGCCATCAAAGCCATTGGCGAAGGACGTGTATGGTTGGGCAAAGATGCGATAAACATTGGGCTCGTGGACGAACTCGGTAACATCGACAACGCCATCAGCAAGGCTGCCGAACTGGCAGAACTCGGACAGTACGCCATCACCTATTACCCCGAGGTGGAGGACCCCATGGAGACGCTGCTCCGTATGTTTGACAACACCACGCCCGAGGAGCGCCTGATAATGCAAGTACGTGAGTTTGCGTCCAAACCACGTGTGATGGCATTGATGCCGAATGTCACTATCCGATAACCATCCTACAATAAGTATCAATCAGATTCTCAAGATATTAGCGATGCCCCTCTCGTGGCTCTACGGGCTTGGCGTGTGGGTACGCAATGAGTTGTACGACAGCCACGTGTTGCGCTCGCGCACCGTGCCGATACCCACCATCGGGGTGGGCAATCTTGCAGTGGGTGGCACGGGCAAGACACCGATGACAGAGTATATCGTGTCCCTGCTGGTGTCGCACGGCTACCACGTTGCCATACTCTCGCGGGGCTACGGGCGCACCACCAAGGGCTTCCGCCTTGCCAATGCCAACGACACCGCCCTCACCATTGGCGACGAACCTGCGCAGATGCATAGCCGTTTCCCCGAGGTACCTATGGCAGTCTGTGCCGACCGCGTACAGGGAGTACGCCGACTGCAATCGCTGTTCCCTGATTTGCAATGCGTGGTGCTCGACGATGCCTTCCAGCATCGGCGTCTCAGGTGTGGCTACTATGTGCTGCTCACACCCTACGACCGCCTCTATGTGCATGACCAGATGTTGCCTTGCGGGCGGCTTCGCGACCTGCCGAGTCAGAGCCTGCGTGCCAATACCGTGGTGGTCACCAAGTGCCCGCCTACTATGCGCCCCATCGACTGCCGCATAGTGAGCAACGCACTCCGTCTGCCCTCCTATCAGCACCTCTGTTTTGCCTCTATCAGTTATCCGGCACTTCATTTGACAGGCACACCGTTGCTCGTCACGGGCATCGCGCACCCCGAGTATATGCTTCAGTATGTACAGCAGCAATACCCTGAGGCTCAACTGCTTACCTTCCCCGACCACCACGCGTTCACCGATGGCGACATCGAGACTATCCTCGCCCGAGCCGCTGCTTTCGACACCGTCCTCACCACCGAAAAGGACTACGCGCGTCTCCTGCAGACCTCCTTGCCCGAGCGGTTGGGCGACCGACTGCAGGTGCTCCCCATTCATATCGACCTTGGTGGCGACAAGGCGGCTTTCGACCGCGAGATACTGCTCTACGTGGCAGAAAACAACCGCCACACCATACACCCCTCTAATTGACGTACTATGCACATTATCAAATTATTGCATCGCTTCATACCCCCCTACTGCGGTTTCGTGGCACTCAACCTTTGCTTCAACATCCTCTCCACGGTGCTGTCGCTGTTCTCTTTCGCCACCATCATACCCGTCCTGCAACTGCTTTTCGGGCTGTCGGATACGCAAACCGACTACATCGCCCTCTCATCCACGCAGGGCATGGACCAGTTCATCGACGCCGTCAAGAACAACCTCTACTACTATCTGCAAGTCCAAATCGAGACCCGCGGCGGCGAACAGGTATTGCTCTTACTCGGTGGTTGTCTGGTAGTTATGACCGGTCTCAAGTGCCTCACGGCGTGGCTCGCCAACTATTTCATGGTCCCCATACGCACGGGCGTGTTGCGTGACCTGCGCGCCCAACTCTACACCAAGGTCGTCAGCCTGCCCATCGGCTTTTTCACCGAGGAGCGCAAGGGCGATGTTATGTCGCGCATGACCAACGACGTGAACGAGGTCGAGGCGAGTATCATGTCCACCCTCGACATGCTCTTCAAGGACCCCATCATGATTCTCGTTTACCTCGTCACCCTCTTCTGCATCTCGTGGCAACTCACCCTGTTCGTCCTTGTGCTGCTGCCCGTAGCGGGCTGGCTGATAGGGCGTATCGGACGGTCGCTGAAGCGCGCCTCCTCACTCGGGCAGGAGCAGAATGCCGAGATTCTCACCCAGATTGACGAGACCCTCGGCGGGCTCCGCGTGGTCAAGGCGTTCAATGCCGAGCAGAAACTCATCGCGCGGTTCATGTCGCTCATCAACGCCACCCGCCGTACCTTCAACCGCATCAACCGCCGCTATTACCTTGCGCACCCCGTCTCCGAGTTCCTCGGCACCGCACTCATCGCCATTCTCCTCTGGTACGGCGGCACGCTCATCCTCTCCGCCCACGCCACCATCGACGCGGCGACGTTCATCTACTACCTCGTCATTTTCTACTCCATCATCAACCCCGCCAAGGACCTCAGCAAGGCGTCCTACGGCATCCGCCGCGGACTGGCATCATTGGAGCGCATTGACAAGATACTCAACACCCAATCCAATATCCGCGAGGTAGCCTCCCCGCGCGCGCTGCCCGACTTCCAATCCTGTATCCGTTACGAGGACGTGTCCTTCTCCTATATCGCCGAACGCCCTGTCCTTCAGCATATTAACCTCGACATCCACAAGGGGCAGACCATCGCCCTCGTGGGGCAGTCGGGCAGTGGCAAGACCACCATGGCGGACCTCCTCCCGCGTTTCTACGATGTCACGGGCGGGCGCATCACCATCGACGGCGTGGACATCCGCGACCTCCGCACTTTCGACCTCCGCGCCCTCATGGGCAACGTCAATCAGGAGGCGATTCTCTTCAACGACACGTTCTACAACAACATCACTTTCGGCGTCAGCCACGCCACTCTCGATGAGGTACGCCGTGCCGCACGTATCGCCAATGCCGACGATTTCATCATGGCAACGCCCGGGCAGTACGACACCTGCATCGGCGACCGCGGTTCGCGCCTCAGCGGCGGGCAGCGCCAGCGTATCTCTATCGCCCGCGCCATCCTCAAGAACCCGCCCATTCTCATTCTCGACGAGGCGACTTCCGCCCTCGACACCGAGTCCGAGAAACTCGTGCAGGAGGCGCTGGAGAACCTCATGAAGGACCGCACCACGCTCGTCGTGGCGCACCGTCTCTCCACCATCCGCAACGCCGACCTCATCTGTGTCCTCCACGAGGGGCGCATCGTCGAGCGCGGTCGCCATGACGACCTAATGGAAATTAACGGTTACTACCGCAAATTGATTGAAATGCAACAAGGATAAAGATTACAAAGTGACTTCTCCGTTCCTGACGTGAAAAACAGAGAACTGCTGCTGATTTTGCAATATCGTCACCAAGTGCTGGCGGTCGGTGTCGGTGATAAATATCTGTCCAAACTGCTCACTACCAACCAATTGAACAATCCGTTCCACACGATCGCTGTCCAATTTGTCGAAAATGTCGTCCAGCAGCAATATCGGCTTACCGCTCATTGCTCCACCCCACTCGCCCAAGCACAATGCCTGCCCCAACTTCATCGCCAGCAAGAATGTCTTCTGCTGCCCTTGGCTGCCCACACGCTTCAACGGATACTCCCCCAACAGCATTTCCAACTCGTCTTTGTGGATGCCTTGAGAAGTCCAACCTAATATAAGGTCTCTCGTGCGCGTGCGCGCATAGGCTTCCTGCAAATCACGGTCTTGCAACTGCGACACATACGTCAGTACAGCCTCCTCGCCAGCCGACCGTGTCTCACCTGTAACTGCAGTATATACCTTTTGAAAATACGGCATGAAACGCTCAATAAAACGGCTACGCTCCCCAAAAATATAGTTGGCGTGCTCCACCATCTGCACCTCAATCACCTCAAACAAGTCCGTTGGCAGAGAGTCGGCAGGGGTGTCTTCATATTGTTTCAACAGGGCATTCCGCTGCTTCAGCAACACATTGTAGCGGGTCAGATGCTCCAAATACAAGCGATTGTATTGGGAAATCACGCCATCCATAAAGCGCCTGCGTTCATCGCTGCCATCGCTAATCAGTTCGCCGTCCTGCGGACTCACCATCACCAGCGGTATCAGCCCGATATGGTCAATCATGCGCGCGTAATCCTTCTTTCCTCGGCGAAACTGCTTTTTCTGCCCACGCTTGATGCCACAGGAAATAACAATATCCTCCGCAGTAGTATCATCTTGGTAATCCGAGTACACTCCCTGCACCATTGCCATATTCTCACCGTGCGTAATATTCTGGCTATCAATGATATTGTACGCCGATTTCGTGAAACTCAGATAATAAACAGCGTCCAAGATATTGGTCTTCCCTTGTCCGTTCAGACCAATAAAACAATTCAATTTATCTGAGAAGCGCAGTGTCGCCTCCCGGATATTCTTGAAATTCAGTATGCTCAGTTCGCGCAATACCATTTATCTCTCACGCGTATGTAGCCACATCCGCCGCCGTAATCACATCGCCCGATAGAATTATCAACCGTTCCACTACATTGCGCAACTCGCGGATATTACCTGGCCAATGATGTTGCTGCAATGCGCTGATGGCATCGTCAGAAAAAGTCTTCACTTTCCACCCCTGCTCGTTGCATATCAGTTGCGAAAAATGACTGACCAACAAGGGGATATCCTCTTTTCGGTCTTCCAAATCAGGCACATGAATCGGTATCACATTCAAGCGATGAAACAGGTCCTCGCGGAAGTTCCCTGCCTCTATCTCTTTGTGCAAGTCCTTGTTGGTGGCAGCAATCACACGCACATTCACTTTGATGGTTTTGTCGCTCCCCACACGAGTTATCTCGTTCTCCTGCAACGCACGCAACACTTTTGTCTGTGCTGGCAAACTCATATCGCCAATCTCGTCCAAAAACAATGTTCCCCCGTCGGCTTGTTCAAACTTACCCGCGCGGTCTTTCACGGCCCCCGTAAAACTGCCTTTCATGTGTCCAAACAACTCACTTTCAATCAGTTCGCTCGGAATTGCAGCACAATTAACCTCCACCATCGGACCTTTCGCGCGCGCACTACTCTCATGGATGAGATGAGCCACCACCTCTTTTCCCGTACCATTCGCCCCCGTTATCAGCACCCGTGCCTCCGTCGGCCCCACTTTTTCCACAATTTCGCGCACATGCATAATGGCCGGACTCTCACCAATCATCTGATTCTTGCTCCCCACCTTCTTGCGTAGGACTTTTGTCTCCTGCACCAGCGATTTGTGGTCCAGCGCATGTTTTGTTGTCAGCAACAGACGATTCAAATCAATCGGCTTCTCAATAAAATCAAATGCACCGTTTTTCAAGGCTTCCACAGCCGTCTCCACTGTGCCATGCCCAGAAATCATCACCACAGGTGCATCCTCCCCACCGGCTTGTTGCACACCCGAATGGTAGGCTGTAAGGAACTCCAAGCCGTCCATCTCCGGCATCTTAACATCCGAGAAAATCAGATTGTAACTGCCACCTAACGCTTTTTCCAAGCCGTCACGCCCATCCGAGGCTATGTCCACCGAGTAACCTTCAAATTCCAGAACTTCTTTCAGCGTGTTACGTATTGCACGCTCATCATCAATCACAAGTATTTTTGCCATAATAGTCAGGGCTTTACGCAGCGCAGCCATCTCCGCCGCTTTTGGTTATTTTCTTCTGCAAAGGTACTACTTTTCGGTCAATAAAGCAAATTATTTTATAAATATCACTAAAAAACATCGATTTTGCACGGTTTTTGTATCCTTTGTTGATAAGGGGCTGCCACCCGTTGGCACCACGTTTTATTTACGATAATTAAACTACTAACAACATACTCTATGAAGAAATTTTTCTCTTTCCTTATGGTCGCAATTCTGGCAGTTTCAGTCTCTGCCGCAACCACTACATTCACCTTTTCATCGGTGGATTCACAAACACAAGACGGTTTCACAGTCTCTCTTGACAAAGGCAGCGGTACTGCCGCTCCCAATTATCAAAGCAATTGGCCGGCACCGCGCCTCTATGCCAACAACACCATCACCATTTCCGGCAAAAGCATCACTTCACTCTCCATCAAATTTGCCAAAGGTAACAATAAGAAAGACTACGCATCTGCGTCTGTCAATGTAGGCGAATACGTTTCCGGCGGCGAGGCAACCTCCACAGACGACTACAAGACTGACACATGGACGGGCGAAGCCGCATCTGTCATCATCACTCTGGGTGCCACAGGTCAACGCAGCATTATCGAACTCACCGTCACCGGTGAGGGCAAAGAAGGCGGCACCACCGACCCTGCTGACGATGGCAACATCACCAACCTCAATCTCTGTGATGCCTACTACTACACAGAAGGTGATATGCTTTCTACGACTTCGACCTCTACAAAAATCTCACAAGCGACTACGATATTGTTTTCCCCGAAGTGTATGTCGTCGTTGAGGCCAAAAAGAAGACAGCCATCAATGGTACCTACGATATTCTCTATGCCGGCTATTGGAAATCTGCCAAAGATTCCATTGAAACCGATGAATATGAGCCGGTTGGCACCCTCACTATTCAAAACACCGATGATGAAGGTGAATACAACCTCAAAGGCTCCTTTGTAGACTCCGACAACAAGACCTACACGTTTGACGCCACAGTGGATGTCCTGGCTTATGATGCCAACGATGAAGACTATCCATACATTGCCCTTGACGAAACGGACACAGCCATACCAACCGCTCCGATTTCCGCAATCGAAACCCTCAAGTTGATTCGAGACAACCAACTGATAATCAAATATAAAGACCGCGAATATAATATCACGGGCACCTTTGTTAAATAGTACCAATTATGCGAAGATTCACTTTATTTCTCACCCTTGTGTGCTGTATTTCCGCCTCTGCAGAAGTGCTTCTCGTAGAGGATTTCAAAGCCTCTATCGGCACGCCTATCACCTCTTGCGAGGGGTGGACCATCCCCTACGGCGGTGACTCCTATTTCAGTCTCACCGACGGGCTGACTTTCGACGGCTACGCCGGTTCAGATATCGGCAACGCCATTCTTCTTGATGCAAAAAGCGGCAACGACCAACCACAACGCGACTTCTCCTCTGCCGTCACCAACGGCGAAGTTTATGTCGCTTTTATGCTCAACCCAAAGATGGTGACTAAAGAGAAAGATTATTTCTTCTCCCTTAGCGACAACATTACAGGTTCCTACAATTTCAACGGTCGCATCCTACTCACAAGCACTTACCAATTCGGACTTACCTTTGCCGACAAGCAAAATGCTTTTTTCAGCAACGTCGCTCTTTCACCCGATTTGACCTATCTCATTGTACTCTGCTACACTATTGTGCCAGGGGATAACAATGACAAAGTGTCGCTTTATGCTTTTGCAGAAATGCCTTCCGAAAAGCCGGAAACACCAATTATCGGTCCCCTATCAGATGCGGCAAAGTCCGATATTAATCCGAGCAAAGTCGTTCTAAGAGGCATTGCCAATGACGACTGGATAGTCGTTGACGGCATTCGCGTTGCCACCACATGGGAAGAGGCAGTAGCCCCCGCACAACCTCAGGGCATATCCAACCCAACCACCATACATACAGGGGCTTACAAACGCATGGAGAACGGAAAACTCATCATTGTTCAAGGCAACAAGAAATTCAATGCTCTTGGTGCAGAGATGCACTAATCGCAGTTCTTTCGTCTGCGCCGCATGACAAGGCAAGAGCCTCGCACATATAACGCAGAACAACATAGAGGCTGTCTGACAAGTGAAGTCTGGCAACCTCTTTTTGTGCCATTATTTGACAATGATTCCATAGGGGATTAATCACAGGGCTATGGACAAAGGAAGGACAGGGAATTTGTACAAATGCCCAAAAAGTAGTAACTTTGCGGGCGTAAAGGGTATTGTATTAATGTGTGATCTACAAACCAATAAAAACGGCAACAACTATACAAAATAAATTGCTTATGTAAAACCGCGTGCCGGCAGGCGGCACAATGACATATAAACAGCATTGGCTATTGTTTCGCGTTCAAAGAAAAAGTCCGGAAAACAATTTCTTGAAGGAAATAGTCCAAGTTCACGGTGGTTCGTAAGGACTGCCCACAAATGTACAAATATGCTTCACACTAAGTGTGGATTCTTTGTACATTTGGCGGGTTTTCATTCCGGACTTCCCGTGAACGCGAAAAGGATTCGCACTTTTTTGTGTCTGCTTCCGTTCTCGTCGAGATTGATAGCATTGCATAAATCTATCAATCTATGGCACGAAAATGTTCCCTTGTGCTTTTTGCCACATTGTGGCTGGTGTATTCGCCTGTATGGGGTGTGGATGTGGTATTCCGCTATGATGACCTTACTCTAAATCCCAATGAAACCGACAAAAAAGTAGTTGAACTCTTTAGCGAACTAAATGTACCTCTTTCTATTGCCGTAATTCCTTGTGACAGTAACGAAAAGCAGATTCCCGTGACCGATTCCACTCTACTTACTCTATTGCAAAGAGACAATTTCGAGATTGCATTGCACGGCTTGACACACCAAGACTTACAACACCGAGGCGAGTTTGGCGCATTGAATGAAACAGAGACCAGTCGACGTATCCACAAAGGGAAGCAAATATTGGAATCAGCAACAGGCAAAACGATAAACACGTTTATTCCGCCATATAATGCCATCAATGCCTATGTTCCGATGGCATTGCAACGCGATTCCATACATATACTGTCAGCGGATATGTTTAATAGTATTCGTAGCGATATTCAGTATTATCCAGAGACGCTCGGGCACTTGATGGAACAAATGGGAACTTGGGAGGCGGCACAAACAACAATTTCCCGATGCCATGAAACAAACGCTATCTGTGTGATTATGTTCCACGCATACGACCTGAGTACGGAGGATGACTGGCAACACTTGCGGGATTTATTGACATATTGCCAATCGTCTCCCGATGTTAGACTGTTTACCTTTTCCTCTTTGCAGGCGAGTGGCAGATACTCAAACTATATGCGCTATCGCGCCAATCAACTCGAAAGCGGACTACAAAAACAATTCCTCCAACATGGCGTGCTGCATAACACATGGCTTTGTGTGGTGATACACCTGCTGAATGCCTTATTTTATGCGCTTTTAGCCTTGTTATTCGGGGGGCTTTGTTGTAGGAAACTGCAGAATACAAGGCTGCGATATGCTGTGATAATCTGCTTTATTGTAATAGGTTCCGGAAGTTCTGTATTGGCTTGGCTGCACGCTTTCGGACCTCTGAAATTGCTGGCAATTTCCATTACCACAAACGGAATCTGCAGCGTGCTGTGCCTTGCAGCAGCAATGAAGTCGGGAAAAGCCATTCGATGAATTACCTATCTTAAAATTCGACACTTTTTATCGGTAGTCTATCCTATGCGTATCCCTTGCATGTCCCTTGCATATCCCTTGCACTTCCTTTGCTGTTTTGAGTACTCTTTTTAGTGGCTTGACAGAGGATTGAAATCTTAAAGATTGATACTTTTTTTAGGAGTTGCCAAACACAGCAGCCCCGGGGACGACACTCCACAGGATAAGAGCGGGGAAAGAACTGGGAAAATTTTTATTGGAAGGAAAGGCGGGTAGGTTGGGTAGATGGATTGCTAAAACCATATACATATACGCACGTGTGTGCAAAGGTATGAATTGACCTACCACACCTATAAAAACAAGAAAAGTCCCCACTCTATGTTTTTGTAACAGAGTGGGGACATAATAAATGTTTCATTCATTGCTTCAAAGTAGAAATAGCATGACTACTTATCTTCTTCTGGGATATACTTATAAATGATTTTAATCTTATACAATTCCAAATGGTTATCTGAGAACTTTATGGGTAAATCTAAACGGACTGTTGTAGAACCTCCACTTTTCTTCAAACTACGCGAATCATATAAAGTCCTAAGACTATTATCAAAAGAATTAATATAACTAGCAGAGAATAGTTTTCTACTCACAGAAAAACTATTATTAAACACAGATTCGTCTGCCTTAGGATTTTGATATGTCAAGGGAGTATCTCCATCGAAACATACTTTTCCATAAGCAAGTCTAGCATCTTCCCATTGAATGTACACACGCTGACCTGTTCCATTCCACACCCTAAATCCTTCCACATAACATGAGTTAAAAAACATGTAATCGTCAATTTGGAACTTGATTTTACTTGCGTCACCTTCGTGCTTTGATTCAAGTTCAATGTCCGCAGTTAATTTTAACTTTGGCTTTTTTGCTTCCATATTAAAAGGAAACACAAACAATGCTGTCAGAACTAAAAATAATACTTTTTTCATATCATAAGAAATTTAAATTAGAAATCGTTAAGTGACTTTTCTTCTACAAACTTTCGCAATGCGACATCTACATATCCAAGCGGCATAATAAGAATATTTATGTATCTCCATACATAATGTTCGAACTACCCCATCTATCATTATCATATATAGCAAACAAAATACACAATTGTCATTCAAACAATTATTTTATAAACAAAAGCGTGAGGCTACTATGCCACACACTCAAGGAAAGTAGGTATTGGGAAACCTAATAGCAACAAGTATGCAGATAGAACTTCACGCTGTACGTGAAGACTATTCACATTCGTTCTCGTTGCCCTTAGATTTGAAAAGTTCCCAATTTTTCTTTCCTTAAGAGCGAAAGCAAACGCTTCGTTAATTCAATATGTCACCCTATTTTTTCGTCTTGGGCAATTGACGTATATACATTATCCTAATTCATTCGGAATAAAGAAACTACTTAAATCTTCTTTTAGTTCGATTATTGGTACAGGCTTTTTGATAAAATCAAAAATTGCTTTAACTCTTTCTGCGATACCTTTTGCTTGTTTATCTTGAATGTATATATGTTTTAAATTTGGCATATTATCAAAGATATGTCTGTCAATTTCTCTATTTACATAAGGAAAAGAATAACCAATCACAGTAACTACCTCGCAATCACTAATTCGCTGATTTATTATAGATTTCATGGGTTCTTTACCGAAATCATCCCAAGCATAAGACAACTCATTTTTATATTCAGGGACATTCCATAGATTCTTATGCTGTCCTTTATCATATATATTGCATAAATCCTCCCAAAAATACTTTTCAGAAACCTTTGACCATAAAACATCTTGTAATGTATATCGCAAAGAATGCTCATCTTGCTTTGTCGCATGGAACATGGCAGCACCATTTAATTTGATAAAAGCAAACGGATAGGTATCGTCATAATTTAAGGTTCTATTTGATTTACAATATACATTTAGTTGATCCCATATTTTCCAAAGAGTACGTCCTTCGGTGATATAGTTAGCATAAGACAATTCTAATTGCATATCATAATTCCATGAGAGAATTGTCATCGATGGTAACTGACCTGTCTTTGCATCAATCAATGATGCAATAAAAGAATCATAGCGCAAGTCATATTTATGATATTTTTGCCAAATGAGAAAGAATAAAGATAACTGTTCCTTAAATTTTTCGTACTCCTCATAGTGTTTAGTAGCATATAACAATTTAGCATAAATGTCAATTGTTGGAAACTCAATGCTAATTTGTAAAATGTTATTCAACACTTCGGAACACAGAAACTTCCTTTCCGCTACGAAATCTGTGATACTTGCCAATTCTCCTTTTAATTGACTAATTGCATTAGGAAATTCTTGAAGAATCGGTAATCCACGAACAATTCCAGTTTCAGGTTCGGTTTCATCAGAACTCATAACGGGTTGTGAAGAAAGAGGCAAAACACCTCGACTTCCATAACTTGCCCCAGCTCCAAATATATATGTTACTTTACTCATATCAACTTATACACCACGTGATGTCTTTGATTCTTAAACCTTACCAGAATTCAATTCTTTCTTCAGATATTCGTACGTATATGCTGCACTGCGAAGATAAAGACCTGTACCTTTGTCTTGCAGTTTCTCTAAGGTCTGCGATTTGTACACCTTATCCATTGCATCCAACAACGACAATTTATAATCTTCCATTAGAAAACTAACCAACCGGTTGGTAATCATTTCTACAACAAGATCAAATTCTTTCTTTTTCATATGCGTTGCAGTTGGTCTATTGCACGTTGCGTGCAGAAACAATACTGAACGGAAGACCGAGCATACGTCAAGCGCTCCATCAAAGCCTTCATATCAATATAATTATTCTCGAATAATTGTAGCGATAGAACAACACCATCGTCTGCCACAGGTCCGATAACAATGTCAAACCCATGCTTTTTACTTTTTCGTCTGCGATTATTGAAAATAAACGTTACCCATTCCTCATCAATCTTTTCAAAATGCTTGACAGAGAGTTTTTGCGGGTTCGTCTCATCCCATTTATAACGCAAGACGGTTGGCACTCCTCCATGCTCCTTGTTACATTTATCTTTGGCGCGCTGCAAGGCATCGTGTTTGGACGGAGTGAGATAAAACCCCTGCCCGAAATCCTTGTTCGGCAGGCACTTGGATAATTCAATCGTGTCAAAATCCGTATTGGAACCATGGTATAAAATCATAGCGAACCTCCATTACGTGCACATATTTTCTGCAAGGACTCAAGTGTGTCAGTCAACGGTAAAGTATGCTCCACATCATAAAATTCGTTCAAGAACTGAAGCCCTTCATATTTCTGCAGGTAGTTATACGCCAACTGCGGAGACAATCGAAACTTGCGTGCAAATGCGTTTACGCACAAACCGAAATACTCTATTTTCCAAAACGTTTTCTGTGACATAATTAACAACCTGTGCTACTTTGTTCGGTCGCAAAGTTACTACTTTTTTACGACATAGGCAAAAATGTTTCAGAAAAACCTGCTGAGAAAGTTAATTTTGCACCGAAAACTATACTTTTTTCATACACAATATTGTAAAAAAATCGGCTGCCTGACAATGAGTCAGGCAGCCGATTTCTATATTCTTTCAAGTCCATTCGGCGGATAGCCGGAGGCTTGAACATACCATTTTACTTGCTCTGTGCGGATTTGTCTTCCGACTCCTCGTTGAAAGGTTGCCACGAGGTCTGGAGCATACGCTGGTAGGAACGGTAACGCCATTGTGCGTTGTCGCGTGCAGCCTTGAAGAGGTCAGCAGCCTCGGTCGGGTACTGCTTCATCACAGAAGCGAAACGAACCTCGCCCTTTAGGTAGTCCTCAAACTTATCCCATTGCGGCTCCTTCGAGTCGAGCGAGAACGGATTCTTACCCTCGTTCTCCAACTCGGGGTTGTAACGCCACAGGTGCCAATAACCGCATTCTACGGCTTTTGCCTCCTCGGCTTGGCTCTTACCCATACCGGCTTTCAGACCATGGTTGATACACGGTGCGTAAGCGATAACGAGCGACGGTCCGGGATATGCCTCAGCCTCGCGGATAGCCTTGAGGGTCTGTGCCTGGTCTGCACCCATAGCAATTTGTGCTACATAGACATAACCATAAGTGGTAGCAATCATACCGAGGTCTTTCTTGCGTACACGCTTACCCATAGCGGCAAACTTGGCAATAGCACCGAGAGGTGTTGATTTAGAAGCCTGTCCGCCGGTGTTGGAATACACCTCGGTATCAAGCACGAGGATATTGACATCCTCACCCGAAGCGATGACGTGGTCAAGTCCTCCGTATCCGATGTCATAGGAAGCACCATCACCACCGATAATCCACTGGCTGCGTTTAACGATATGGTCTTTGTATTTCAGAATCTCTTTGCAGGTGTCGCAACCGCAAGCCTCCATAGCAGCCACCATCGGCTCATAGAGACGCTTGGTAACCTCTGCGCTCTGTTGGTTCTCGAGCCATTCCTTGAACATCGCCTTCAGTTCATCGGAGCAGCAGGTGCACTCTTGCGCCTTGGTCATCAAGGCAGCCAGACGCTCGCGCATCTTGCGATGTGCAATCTGCATACCGAGACCATACTCGCAGAAGTCCTCAAACAGCGAGTTCGACCATGCAGGACCTTGACCCTTCTCGTTGGTAGTGTAAGGCGTAGAAGGTACAGAACCCGAGTAGATAGAAGTACAACCGGTAGCGTTAGCCGCAATCTCACGGTCGCCAAAGAGTTGGCTGATGAGTTTCAAGTACGGAGTCTCACCGCAGCCCGAGCATGCGCCCGAGAACTCAAACAGCGGAGTAGCGAACTGGCTGTTCTTGACATTCGACTGGATATCAACCAGATGTTGCTTGCTCTTAACGTTCTCCACGCAGTAGTTCCAGTTGGCAGCCTCAGCCTCTTGTCCCTCGAGCGGAACCATCGTCAGTGCCTTGCCCAATTTCGGATTACCCGGACATACGTCCACGCAGTTGCCGCAGCCGAGGCAGTCCATAACGCCCACTTGCATACGGAAGTGCATACCTTTCAGCGCAGCCGGAGCCTTCATCTCGCGTGTTGCGCCGTTGATACCCTTAACCTCCTCATCGTCAGCCACAAACGGACGGATACAAGCGTGAGGGCAGACATAAGCACACTTGTTGCACTCGATACAGTTGTCTGCATTCCATACAGGCACGAATGCCGATACACCGCGTTTCTCGTACTTAGCGGTACCCGACGGCCATGTACCGTCCTCTATACCCTTGAATGCGGAAACGGGCAGCAAGTCGCCATCCTGACCATTGATAGGACGAACCACATTGTTGATGAAGTCATCACCATCGGTAGGCTTAACGACATCAGCAGCAACGTCCAAGTTCGACCAAGCGGGGTCGATGTCAAGCAAGTGGTACTCACCACCACGATCAACGGCTGCATAGTTCTTATTAACCACATCTTCGCCTTTCTTGCCATACGACTTCACGATGAAGTGCTTCATCTCCTCAACGGCCTTCTCTACAGGGATAACACCCGTAATACGGAAGAAAGCCGATTGGAGAATAGTATTGGTACGGTTGCCCAGACCAATCTCTTGCGCAATCTTTGTAGCATTGATGTAGTACACCTTGATATTGTTGTCAGCGAAGTATTTCTTCACTTTGTTCGGCAGGTTCTTAGCCAACTCGTCGCCCTCCCAAATGGTATTCAAGAGGAACGTACCGCCCTTCTGCAAACCGCGTGTAACATCGTACATGTGGAGGTATGCCTGAACGTGGCAAGCCACAAAGTTAGGCGTAGTAACGAGATAGGTAGAGTGAATGGGTTCATCTCCGAAACGGAGGTGCGAGCAGGTAAAACCGCCCGATTTCTTCGAGTCGTAGGAGAAGTATGCCTGGCAGTATTTGTCGGTGGTATCACCAATAATCTTTACCGAGTTCTTGTTAGCACCCACGGTACCGTCAGCACCCAAGCCGTAGAACTTAGCCTGGAACATACCCTTTCCGCCCATAGCGATTTCCTCACCCACCGGGAGCGAAGTGAAGGTTACATCGTCGTTGATACCTACGGTGAAGTGGTTCTTCGGACACGGCAGAGCGAGGTTCTCATAAACGGCAAGCATCTGTGCCGGAGTAGTGTCGTTCGAGCCCAATCCATAGCGACCACCAACAACAAGGATATTGTTCAATCCGAGTTCATCGAGAGCGTCTTTTACGTCTAAATACAACGGTTCGCCGTTAGCACCGGGCTCTTTCGTGCGGTCAAGTACGCAGACACGTTTCACCGAAGCGGGCAGAGCCTCTTTCAGGTATTTCAGACTGAACGGACGATACAGGTGTACGTTAATCATACCCAACTTGTTGTTGCCCTTGGCTGCCTCATAATCAATCACTTCGCGGATAGCCTCGCAAGCCGAACCCATACAGATGATGATGTTTTCGGCATCGTCGGCACCGTAGTAACTGAACGGACGGTATTTGCGACCGGTAATCTCCGAAATTTTATCCATATAGTCGCTCACGATGTCTGCCACACCCTCATAATACGGGTTGCAACTCTCGCGGTGAGCGAAGAATACATCGGGGTTCTCTGCCATACCTCTCATCACGGGGTGCATAGGCGACAACGCACGCTCACGGAACTCTTGCAGAGCCTCCATATCTACGAGCGGACGCAAGTCTTCCATATCCATCACTTCCACTTTCTGATACTCGTGGCTGGTACGGAAACCGTCGAAGAAATTGAGGAACGGCACGCGGCTCTTGATAGTAGCCAGGTGAGCCACACCGGCGAGGTCCATCACCTCCTGTACGCTGCCCTCGGCGAGCATAGCGAAACCGGTCTGACGGCATGCCATCACATCTTGGTGGTCACCAAAGATACAGAGTACATGGCTTGCCAAAGTACGGGCGGATACGTGGAATACGGTAGGTATCAATTCGCCCGCAATCTTGTACATGTTCGGAATCATCAACAACAGACCCTGCGAAGCGGTGAACGTAGTGGTCAGCGCGCCTGCATTCAGCGCACCATGTACCGCACCGGCAGCACCGCCCTCTGACTGCATCTCCTGAACCATCACTGTCTCGCCGAACATGTTCTTGCGCCCGGCAGCAGCCCACTCGTCTACGTTCTCTGCCATAGGCGAAGATGGCGTGATAGGATAGATAGCCGCTACCTCGGTGAACATATACGCGATATGCGCCGCAGCAGC
The DNA here is from genome assembly GCA_934667275.1 of uncultured Bacteroidales bacterium. Classification (GTDB taxonomy): domain Bacteria; phylum Bacteroidota; class Bacteroidia; order Bacteroidales; family Paludibacteraceae; genus Colicola. The sequence continues at coordinate 30,806 of CAKULK010000014.1, forward strand.
GTTACCATCACAAGTAATAAACTTTTTTTCTTTCATCTTTTTTATAACTAATACCTTAAATCTTCTTTCTCAAGTCCCTCTAAATCCCTCTCTCGCAAATAATTGCATGAAAACCATGAATTACGAAATCATACGATTCGTAATCCATAGTGCACGACTAACTCATAGTTGCCAATGTCACAACAATTTCCGTTCCAAACTCTCCATTTTCCCCAACTTTTTTATTTTTGCGTCTCAGTTTCAGCAAATATCAATACAAAAATCCGAACAACCACAGCGGGATATTCTTCATCTGCCCCACCTCAATATCGCCAATGGCACAATAGCGAATGCCCGTTTTAGAAGGCGTAGTGGCACACGCATCCATGTAATATTTGCCATCCACAATAAACATCGCGCTACGGTCTGTGGCATTTATCTTGTGGTTGCCATGCAATGCTGCATAGAAGAACGTTTCTGCCACCGACTGGCTGTCCAAATCGCGTGTTGAAGTGGCATAGCAGAGGTTGGTATTCTGCATATACACCTTTGCCGGTTTCAAGGGGAATTGCTTGCTCTCGGGGTACAGCAAATTCAACAAACGAGCATCTTTGAGATACTTGATGTAGTTCATCGTGGTTGAACGCGAACAATCAATCGCCTGCGACAACGTGCTGACATTCAATCCACAAGGCGTCTCCTGCAACATCAAGTACAACAATTTGCGCAGTTTGCTCAACGAACTCACCTCTATCTGCTTTATCAACAGCACATCCACCTCCAGAATCATGTTCATCATCTTCAGCAGCGACTCCGAGAAGTCGTGTGGCTCCAAGAACAGCGGATAATAGCCGTGGTGCAAATAGTTGTCAAAATGCTCCAGCGGATGCACCTGTTTGCAAACCGCGTGTGCAATATCCACATGATGCTGCAGAATATCCTCCAACGAGAACACCGGCAATTTCAGCCCCAATGCCACATTCAAATACTCACGAAAACTAAAGCCACGCAAATTATAGATATGCACCAGCGAGCCGATGTCGTAGTTATCCTCTATCAGACGCATCACCGGCGAGGCCGTGAACACAATATGCAGATTCGGATAGCGATAGTAGCATTGGCTCAGTTCGCGCGACCAGTTCGGATACTTGAACGCCTGGTCTATCAAGAGCGTCTTGCCGCCAGCCGCCACAAACTCACCCGCCAACTCCATCAGCGTATGCTCCGTAAAATAGAAGTCATTAAAATTCACATATAGCGTCTTCTTGCTATCCGCAGGTGCAGCGTTGCGAATTTCCTTGGCATAATTCAGCAAAAAGTCCGTTTTGCCGACACCGCGCCCACCTTTGATGGCTATCAAGCGGTCGTTCCAATTGATTTCGTCCATCAATACACGACGAATGGGCACCTGCACGTGCTCCACCAAGTAGTCATGTGTCTTATAAAATGCCTCTAACATACTGCACCTATTTTTGTGCCGCAAAGGTAGTATTTTTTTTTCATTTTTGCAACATCCATGTTGCATTTTCGCATTTTCCACGAAAAAGGAGTGCCTGACCAGTGTCAGACACTCCTTAGAGACCCGCGATAGACCTGCTACAGACCCGCGATATTTACAGCATCTCAACGCTTCGGGTCACGAACTTAGCCAATGCCTCGCCTTTCAACTGACCGCTTGCCAGCATGGCGATATCAATAAGTTGGTGCACCTTGTCAGAGGCCTTGGCATACTCGCCGTACTGCTCTTTAAGTTGTTGGCGCAAGGCAGCTAACTCCTTGGTGACATTGGTGACGGCATTTTTCTCCTCTTGTGTGAGGTCCGCCTCTTTCTTGTCCTTTTGGGCAGCGCGGAGGTCGTTCTCCTCCTGCTGTTTGGCTGTGATTTGCTCAAGCAGCGGTGTGGTCTTGCCGGCACAGATGGTGTTGATGTCCTGCAACAGGGCTGCCACTTTCGAGTTGGCGGTGTTGATGACCAGATTGTATTGGTCGGGCATCTGCCCGTAGAACGACATACCTTGCTGGTGCGCGGACATCTCTTTCATCCTGCGCATAAACTCGTTCTGCGTCAGGAAAACAGGCAGAGCATCTGCCGAAACAGCCTCAAGGCTGACTACATAGTTGGTTTTATCGGTTTTTGGCAACAGAGTTTCGAAGGTGTATCGCAGCGCATCTTCGTCGGCTGCGGACAGGTTGACAGCGGCTTTGTCGGCCTTGCTAATAAGATTTTCAATCACATCGGAGTCCACGCGCACAAAGCGGATAACGCCTTTCTTGCTCTCGTCTGTGCCGTCGCCGTAACTCTTCTGTTCGAACTGGCTCATCGCGTGTACGTCCAACTCGCCGTCCATCAACAGCACATCGTAGCCTTTCTCTTTCGCGGGCTTGATGTAGGCGTATGAAGCGTCGGCGTCTTGGGCATAGAGGAGAATGAGGTCGCCGTTCTTATCCGTCTGGTTGTCTTTGACTTTCTCTTTGTATTCGTCCAACGTGAAATACTTGCCCTCAATGTTCTTCATCAGTGCGAAGCCCACAGCGCGGTCGTAGAATTTGTCATCGGAAAGCATACCGTACTGGATGAAGAGTTTGATATCGTCCCACTTCTTCTCGAAGTCCTCACGGTTGTTCTTGAATATCTCTGCCAATTTGTCAGCCACTTTCTTAGTGATGTGGTTGGAAATCTTCTTCACGTTGTTGTCACTCTGCAGGTAAGAGCGGCTGACGTTCAGCGGAATATCCGGCGAGTCTATTACGCCATGCAGCAACGTAAGATACTGAGGCACAATGTTTTCTACCTCGTCGGTTACGAACACCTGGTTGCAATAGAGTTGAATCTTGTTGCGGTGAATGTCGAGGTTGTTCTTAATCTTGGGGAAATACAATATACCCGTGAGGTGGAAAGGATAGTCCACGTTCAGGTGGATATGGAACAGCGGTTCGTCCATCAGGTCGGGGTACAACTCGTGGTAGAACTTGTCGTAGTCCTCGTCCGTCAGTTCCGACGGCTTGCGGGTCCATGCGGGGTTCACATCGTTGATGATATTGTCCTCGCCGGTCTCCACCTGCTTGCCGTCTTTCCACTCTTTCTTCTTGCCGAAGGCAATCTCCACGGGCAGGAACTTGCAGTATTTCTTCAGCAGCCCCTCGATGGTGGCGTCTTCCAGATACTGTTGGAACTCGTCATTGATATGCAGTACGATGTCCGTTCCGCGGTCGGCTTTGATGGTCTCCTCCATCGTGTATTCGGGCGTGCCGTCGCAACTCCAGTGAACTGCTTTGGCGTCCTCCTTGTACGATTGCGAGAATATCTCCACCTTGTCGGCAACCATGAATGCGCTGTAGAAGCCCAGTCCGAAATGCCCGATGATGGCTTCCGCCTTGTCTTTGTACTTATTGACGAACTCCTCCGCGCCCGAAAAGGCGATTTGGTTGATGTACTTGTCCACCTCTTCGGCGGTCATACCGATACCATGGTCGCGCACGGTGAGGGTGTGCTTGTCTTTGTCTATCAGCACGCGCACACGTGTATCGCCGAGGTCGCCTTTGGCTTCGCCCACGCTGGAGAGGGTTTTCAACTTTTGCGTGGCGTCCACGGCGTTGCTAATCAACTCACGGAGGAATATCTCATGGTCTGAATACAGGAACTTTTTGATGACGGGGAAGATGTTGTCCGACGTAACCCCGATATTACCTTTGTTGTTCATATTGCATTGATTTTTACTTGACTCAAAGCGGTTGCATCGCACAGCCGCACGCCGAAACCAATACAAATTCTTTGCCAAAGGCACCACAACTGCCAAATTGACAGGAAGAAGCATTACACTATCCTCCTATCCTATAACTATCCACTAACAAAAAGCAAAGTCTGCAAGCAACATTCATTGCTTGCAGACTTGCGGTGCGGACGAGACTCGAACTCGCGACCTACGGCGTGACAGGCCGGTATTCTAACCAACTGAACTACCGCACCAAGGTAGTTGCTTTCTCGAAAGCGGGTGCAAAGGTACTGCTTTTTTTTGAACCAACCAAATGTTTCCGTAAAAAAATGATATTTTTCATGCATTTTTCTCATTTTTCGAACCATAGTCCCCTATACAAAACATTAGGGCTACTCACATTGAGCAGCCCTAACAATTTTATTCGCAAGGTATAATACTCTGATTTACACCGTTTTCTCCACGTTCCACGTGAAGGCGCGGACGCCGACCTCCTTGTTGCGGAGGTCGAGTTTCTCGACGGACTCGAGAAGCACGTCCACCTTGTCATCGGGCACGATGGTGATGACGCAGGAGTTCATCTCCGGCCATGTGTGCGTGCCGCGGCGGGGTTCACCGTCCATGGAGCCGCGCCCCTGTACCTGCTCGAACATCGTGAAACCACGTATTTCCAACACATCAAGCATATACTCAACACGCTCCGTGTTGGCTTGATTGAACACTATCATTACTGCTTTCATACGATTACAAATTATTGGTTGAGAGACTTATTATTTTCCTCTTTCTTCACTTTGATATCCATGAAGATAAAGTTCTCGCGCACTTTCTTGAGTTTGTTGCGGTCGTCGTGCCGTGAGATTGAGCCATACAGCACGGGCACGATGTAGAGCGTCAGGAACGTGGAGACGGTGAGACCGCCGATAACGACGATACCCAGCGGTTGCCACATCTCGGCACCCTCACCCGAACTGACTGCCATAGGCACCATACCGAGAATGGTGGTGAAGGCGGTCATCAGGACAGGGCGGATACGGCTGCGACCGGAGAGTTGGATAGCCTCGTTGAGTTCGTAGCCACGCTCGCGCATGAGGTTGATATAGTCCACCAGCACGATACCGTTCTTCACCACGATACCCACCAGCAGCACCAATCCGAGGGCACCAATCATATCCAGTGACGTGTGTGTCATCCACAATGCCAGCACCACACCCGACAGTGCAAACGGCACGGTCATCATGATGATAGCGGGTTTGGAGAAGGACTCGAACTGACTTGCCATGACGATATAGACGAGAATGATAATCAGCAATCCAAGCATAATCATGTTGCCGAACGTCTCCTGCTGGTCTTCGTAGTCACCCGCGATGCGTGTGCTGTAGCCCGTAGGCAGGTCGAGTTGCGGAAGCACCTGTGCCTCAATCTGTTGCGCCAACTCACCCATAGAGACATCGTACGGCGTCACTTTCACTGTCACAATACGCTGACGCGACTTGCGCTCGATGGTAGGCGGTGCCCAATACTCGCCGATGGAGCAGACCTCCGACAGTTTGACGGTGCTGCCCGTGGCGGTCGGGATAGACAGGTCGAGAATATCGGAGATAGAGTTGCGGTCGTCCTCTTTGAGGCGCACCTTGATGTCGTACTCCGAACCGTCCTCCTTCAGGTAGCCGCACGCCATACCGTTCACGCGGTTGCGCAGGTAGTTGGAGATGGTTGCCGAGGTCAAGCCGAGACGCGAAGCCTTCTCCTTGTCCACGGTTATCTTGATTTCGGGACGGTCGTCCTCACGCGAGATGTTGATGTCGCGCGCACCCGGCAGTTCCTTGCACAGTTCCTTGGTCTGCTGTGCCAATTGGTTGGTGAGGTCGAAGTCGTAGCCGTATATCTCCACATCCACCGTAGTACCGCCGCCACCGCCCATACCGCCGCTGACGGCAGCCTGGTAGTCAGTGATTTCCGGATAGGTAGCCATCTCCTGACGCAACACTTCGGCTATCTCCCAGATAGAGCGGTCACGCTGCCATTTCTTGTTGCAACGGATGGTCATCGAAATCTTATTGTTCATCGTGGAAGAGAACATCGCCGAGATGGTGGCGTCGTCGTTGCTACCTGCCGAGGTGCTAATCAACTCAATCTCAGGCACCAACTCCTGGAAGCGCGTCTCCAGACGGCGTGCGGTCTTGAGGGTCTCCTCGATACGTGTACCGCGTTGCAACTCCACCGTCACGGACAGCCGTCCGTTATCCTGCTGCTGCATGAAGTCGGTTCCCACTTTGCCGAGGAAGACAGGCATGAGCGACAGCACGAAGAACGCCAGCAGTATGCCCACCGTCACCAACTTGTGACGCAAGCACCAGCCCAGGGACTGCGCATAGAGGTGGTCCACCTTATCGAGGAAACGCACCACGGTACGGTCGTACCACGTCTTCTTCTCGCCCTCGTCCACGAGGTCGCCGTTCTCGTCCACATGCACCTTGCGCGGCTTCAGCAGGCGCGATGCGAGCATAGGCGTCAGCGTGATAGCCACCAGCGTGGAGGTACAGCAGACAATCGTCACAATCCAGCCCAGCGACTTGAACATGATACCCGCCATACCGCTCAGCATCGTCAGCGGCACAAACACAGCCACCAGCACGAGGGTCGTCGCAATGACGCTGACCCACACCTCGTTGGTCGCGTAGATAGCCGCCTCACGCGGGTTCTCGCCGCGCTCCACGTGACGGGTGATATTCTCCAGCACCACAATCGCATCGTCCACCACCATACCAATCGCAATGGTCAGTGAGCAGAGCGAGATGATGTTCAGACTGGTGTCCGCCATCTTCAGATAGATGAACGCCACAATCAGCGCAATAGGAATGGTGAGCGAGATGATGAGTGTCGCACGCCATTTGCCGAGGAAGAACAGCACCACCAGCACCACGAACAGCAGCGCGTACAGCACCGACTCCTCCAACGAATTGATAGAGTTCTGGATGTTCTCCGACGAGTCGTAAATCTGCTGAATCTTCACGTCCGAAGGCAACTGCTTCTGTATCTTGTCCAACTCTTTCTTCACATCGCGGCACACCTGCACGGTGTTCGCGCCCGTCTGCTTTGCCACAATCAAACGCACCGCCTCACGCCCGTTGGTCTTCTCGTCCAGCGTGAGGTCCTTGATGGTATCGCGCACCGTAGCGATGTCGCGGATGAACACTTGCTGCCCTTGGGGCGTCATGGTCACCATCAAATCGCCTATCTCGCTCGACTCGATGAACTCCGAACGCACCTGCATCTGGTACTGCTCCTTCACCATCTTCACCGTACCCGAACTCAGGTTCAGGTTGTTGGCGCTCACCACGTTGCCCACTTGCTCGAGGGTCAGTCCGTAGGCGTCCAGTTTCTGTTGGTCAAGGTCCACATACACATAGCGGTCAGGCGAACCCGACAGCGATATGTTACCGATACCGTCGATGTGGTTCAGTTGCGGCACAATCTCGTCGTTCAGCAACTTGTCCAACCCCGCATACGTCTCGTCGGCGGTGAAGGAGTACTGGCAGATAGGCATGGACGACGACGAGAACTTGAACACCACGGGCGTACCGCAGTTGTCGGGCAGGTTGTCCCGCACCATATCCACGTACGACCGTATATCGTTCACCGCCTCATCGATGTCGCTACCCCATTCCATCTCCAACGTCACCATCGAGATATTGTCCTTCGAGGTCGAATACAGGTGTTTCAGGTGGTCCACCGAGTTCAAGGCATTCTCCATCACCTTGCTCACGTTGGTCTCCATTTCCGACGCCGACGCGCCCGGGTAGGTGGTCATCACCGTCACATAAGGCGGGTCCATCTCGGGGAACTGGTCCACAGGCAACTGCATATAGCAGAACAAGCCTATGATTATCACGGCGACGAATATCAGCACCGTCGTCACCGGTCTGTTTATGGCTGTTTGATAAATTGACATAGTTAGTATTACCTATTAATTATTACCCATTACTTATTCCACCACGTTGAGTTTCACGCCGTCCACCAACTTGTGCTGACCCACATAGACGTACTCCACGCCGGCTTTTATCTCCGGAGCAAATATCTCCACGTCTTCGTCGAAGCGTTGTCCCATGGTCACTGCCACACGCTTTGCGCGGCCGTTCTCATTGATGAACACATAGCGGTCGTTGGCGCCCACAAGTTTCTCCACCGACTGGTAAGGCACCACAATCGTCTCGTCCTTGCCTAATCCGAGGGTGGTCGTCACGTACATACCCGGGCGCAACTTCTCTTTCGCATTGGGTATCATCACTTTGCACTGGAACGTATGCGAACTTGCGTCAATCGTCGGATACACCACCTCGATGGTTGCGGGGAACTCCTGGTCGGGGTATATATCGCTCTTCACCGTCAGTTTCATACCCTCTTTTACCATCGGGAAATAGGTCTCGGGAATGGCTATCAGTGCTTTCAGTTTGTTTATCTGGGTCAGCACCACGATGGCCTGACCGCCGTACAACTCACCGTCCTCGTAGTTCTTCGCCGATATCACGCCCGCAAACGGAGCCTTCACGTAGGTGTTCTTCTCCAAGAACGCCAGGTTCTCTTTCAACTGGTCGTATTGCGTCTTCGCCTGGTCGTAGGTCTGTTGGCTCACCGACCCCGATGCCAGCAATGCCTCGGCGCGGTCTAACTCCGTTTTGAGGTTCGTCAGTTGTATCTTCGAGGTGTTGTACTGGTTCTGGTCCATGCGCACCAGCATATCGCCCACGTTGCGCTTGTCGCCCACCTCTACGTAGATATGCTCAATCTTACCCGTCACCGACGGAGCCACGTTCAGTGTCTGATACCCTTGCAGGTTGGTTGATACATTGATAACGCGCTCTATCTCACGGGGTTGCAGCGTCATGGTCTTCACCACCTCCACGCGCTCGGTCTCTGCGTTCTGATTGTCTGCGGTCTTTTTCTGGCAGCCTGCCAACACGCTCAAGGCAGCCACTGCGAAAATCACTGATTTCTTCATATATCTTTTTCGTTTTATTCTGTAGATTATACCTTTTTAATATGGTCTTTGCCGTGTCAAACAGCAAGGGATACGCAAGGGATGCGCAACCCTTGGGCTATGGATAGGCTACTTGTTGTTTAAGAATTTTTCAAGTTCCGCCTGCGCATTCACCAGGGTCAGCACAGCCTGCACGTAGGTGGACTGAGCGGTGATGAGGTCGTTGCTGGCGTTTACTAATTCCAAGTTGCTTGTTGCGCCTTGGTTGAACTTATTGGTTGTCGATTGGAACACGCGCTGAGTAACATCCATGTTCTCTTTCTCGGTAGTGTATGTCTCAAAGGAGTTCTGAAGGTTGAACCTGAGTTGCTGGTTCTGTATGTCGAGGTTGTCAGCGGTCTCGGCAAAGGTGTTGCGTGCCTCTTCCAACGCAATCTTTTTCTCTACCACACCCGCAGCACGCTTACCCGACGACCACAGCGGCATCGACACGGATACGGCAATAGTGTGTGGAGGATTCATAGAAAAGAATGGCGAACCGTCCATACGACCTTGCTTGGTATAATTGTATGCCAATCCCACAGTCGGACCATACGCCCAGCCTGCCATGTGAACGTTTGTCTTTGCCAACTCCACATTCTTCTCCAACGTCTGGTAACTCAAGTTGCGTTGCGGAATAAAGTCTTCGCCGAGTAACTTCAATACTGCATCAGCCGACAGCATATCGTCCAACGAAGTCGTCAGCGTCAGTTCTGTTTCCACAGGTACATCCAAGAGTACCTTCAGCGAGTTCAATGCCAACAGCGTGGAACGCTTGTTCGAGTTGATATTGTTGCGCAACGTATTCACACGCACTTTTATCTGGTCAGCCGTAGTCTGCTCGGCAGCACCCACGTCCACACTCCGTTGCGTCATTTCTGCCAACTGCTCCACATTCGCCAACGATGAATCCAACAATGCTACTACATCTTGCAGCACCAACACCGAAGCATACGAGGTCTTCACACTGGCACGCAGATTAACCTCCGACTGCTCTTTGTTTATCTTCTGCATATCGATGGCGATATTGTTCAGCAGTGCACCCACAATAGCCTGCCCGTTGATGCCGATAGAAGCCGATATACCTAATGAATTATCGGACATCTCAAAGCCACCGCCCATACCACCGAAATTCAGTTGGTAGTCATTGAATGCCGAGTCGCGCAGGTTCTGATAACTCCAACTCAAGTCAGCCTGTGGTAACATGGCAGCAATGGTCTGCCAGCGTTGTGCGTAGGCTTGTTGTACAGCGAGGTCTGCGTTGCGGAGGCTACGGTTGGATTCGATGGCATAGTCTTGCGCCTCTTCCAGACTCAGACTGAGAGTCTTCGGCACATTCCGTTGCGGGGCTTTCTTTGTTGCAGCCATCACATGGTCTTCTGCCGTGGCACCGCCGCTTATCACAAGCGCGGCAACCATCAATGAAAGTAGTTTCTTCATCTTGTACATTGATTTTCTTTTTCTTATATGTTGTCGGTTTAATGTTACATCTTCACCCCATTCTTCCCCCACTGTTATAGTTGTTGGTTTGTTGTTGTCAGTTGTTGACCTGAATTCCTGTCCCTGCTTTGAATTAATGGTCAATTACACGGTAATTCATGTTCCTTTTCCCCATTATTTCAGCCTGTTGTTGTCGGTTGCAGACCCACGTACATCGTAAATTCGTAAATCGTACATAATCCACGAATCCATATTTTGTATGTCCTTTCGCTAACGGTTTGTTAGGTTGTAGGTTTCTGTGGTTGCAGCGCGGCGACTGCTTGTAGTCCTTGCTCGGTCATAATACCTCGTCCCATGACTTTGAAGCCGTGTACGGCGATGTTGGCGATTGCTTCGCGCTCTTTGGGGTATTGTTGCAGTTGCTCCATCATCAGGTAATGCGAATAGGCAAACAACTGTGCCGTCAGGTCTGCGTCCAACTCTGCGCGGAAGACGCCCTCTTGTTGTCCTTTGCAGATAAACCGCTTGAGGTTTCTGCACAGCATCTCGCACAGATGTTCCTTGTGCATATTGCATAGGGCAGGGTAGTACTTCTGCAGGTCATACATCAATGGGGGCGGTTGTTCGAGGTCTTTTTCGTTGTTCTTTGCCATATCCGCCCACTCGTGCAGGATTTGGACTACGCTTTTCCCTTCCACCTCACGGAGCATCTTCTCCTCCATTTTCTGCTCATGCAACAGAAGCATTTCCTTTACGAGTTGGTCTTTGGATTCAAAATATACGTAGAAAGTCTTCTTGCTTATCCCCAGTTGCCTGCAAATATCATCGATACTCACCGACCGGATTCCCACGCTCCTCATCTTCTCCGTCGCCACCTCCAGTATCTCCCCGCACACCGCATCCGCATTGCCATTCCCATCCGTCTCAACAGCGTCCGCACCATTATTCACCCCTACATTTGCAGCATTTGCATTGCTGTCAGCCCCCACATTGACAGCGTCCGCACTACCGCCGTTTCCGGTAGTAGCATCTTCCGCACTGTTTCCTTTGCCAACGACATCCCCCTCTGTACCCTCACTCTTCTCTGCACAACGAGCATCTGCATCGGCACGTTGTCCTGTGTCAATGCTTCCTTGCGGTTGCTCCTTGCTCATATTTATATCTTGTTCAGCCATTCTCTCTTGTTGCTGCATCTTTTTCACAACTTTTTCCTGTCTTTTTTCTTTCTCCCCTCTTATTCTCTCCTTACATCTTTCTTATATATCTCTCTCCCTTCCTTTACTCCTCTCATTCTCCTTTCATTCTCTTTCCCTACTTCTCTCATCCCTATCAACTTCTTTCTGCTATCTTCTCTCAACTGCACTCAACACTCATCTCTCAGCACTCAACACACTTCCCCATACAATTTCCGTGCCAATATACATACACTTGGAAACTTTTTGCATTTTTATAGTTTCCAAGTGGCAAAAACCAATTAACCATGTGTCTTCATTGTTCGAACTTGATTCTATAACATGGAAAATTTTACATTGTAATTATTGTGTATCTTTTAGAAAAACAGTATCTTTGCGTCCGAAATCCACACATCAATTATGCAAGACCCCAAATGTACAACCTCCTAAGTATAAAACATCATGCATCAATCTGCAGACACTGCCGTGGAAGGGTGGTTCACAACTAAGTAATATCAACCATATCATTATAATACATTATGAAGAAATTTTTATTCTCCATGGTGTGCCTCGCCATATTAGGTAGTCATTCGTTGTTTGCAGCCAATGTATCACAAGTTGTCTATGCAGAAGACCGTATGAGTGGCGAATTGAAAGTGTATTCTGCTGATTTTGACGGTACAGAACACTTTTGGCAAATCACACTGCCAAGTGACAAACGCATCAAAGTAACTCGTATCAACAGCACACACTTCAAGCGCACAAGTAGCAATCATGTGTTATTGTTAGTAAACGAAAACATCGACCTTATAACAGATGAAAACACGGCTTTCACGAAGGGTGTCTATGTGGATACCATAAGCAATGCCTCAAATCTCACTTTGGTTATTCAGGGTTTTACGCAAGACTATGCTTTTGTCCCTAAAGACCCTGCTATCACCATTCGTTTCGCCGTGATAGATGAATATCCGTCTTCAGAGACAATCTATTTCAATGGTGATGTAGAAGTTGCATCTGGTGCATTCTATACATCAGGATACGAAGAGTATATGGGAACCAAAGTAACGGCAGTCCTTGGTGATGACTACAATCAATACACCTGTTTTGGTTCTCCGCGGGGAGGTATGATACGCGGTAGCAATGAAGGATATTTGGTCATTTCAGGTAATCCCAATGGCTATGGTAATCAGAATGTTTACATCAACCGTTATACACCAAGTGCCAATGTGATTATGACTGCAAGTTCTGGCAAAGTAGGTATCGGAACTGACGATCCAAAAGAGAAACTGCACATCATGGGTGCCATACGTGGCGATGGAACTGCCGGGCAATTAAAGATTAAAACCAACTATGGGTATGTATATGTAGGTCCAACCAGCGAAACCTCTATGAATTTCAATACAGACTTAAACCGCTACGTTTTCGACAAACCTATCTTCAACAATTCAGGTGTGTATAGTGCAAGCAATGGCACAAATCTTACGTTGCAAACCAATTTCACCCCTCGCTTAACCATCCTGAGGAACAATGGTAATATCGGTATCGGAATCACTGCACCTGAATACAAATTAGACGTAAGCGGAACAATACGCTCACCACGGCTTTATGCTACCGACCAAATTTGCATTGGCACCAACCAGTCAGATTATGCATTAGATGTGAACGGCGCTATTCGCGCAAATGAAATACTTGTCACTTCGGGTTCTGCGGACTTTGTCTTTGCCGAGGACTACAATTTGCGTTCGCTAAGTGAAGTACAGCAGTTTATCCAAGAACACAAGCACTTGCCCGAAATCCAATCTGCGGAACAAATGGAGAAAAATGGCGTTAGTGTCAATGAATTGCAAATCCAACTCCTCCAAAAGATAGAGGAACTCACGCTTTATCTCATTCAACAGGAACAAACCATCCAAGACTTGAAACAACAAATAGAACAATTAAAAAAATAGATATGAGACAATACATATTACCCCTATTGTTGCTCTTTATTACAGGCGGTACAATAATGGGGCAAGAAATTCCTGCCTTATTTAGTCTTTCCATAGAACCATTTTCTACCAATGTACAAGGAAAACTTGCAGCAAAAGCGGAACAATCTGATGTTATCTTCGTGCAGAAGATAAATATTGATACCGACGTTCTGCTTCAAGAAAAAGATGTTATTTTACATCTTGATGGCGAAAGCGTTATTGTAACTCTAAATAATTACCCATCTGAAAGTTCTGATGAGTATATTTATAGATACTATACGTCTGCAAACGTTGATGTGAGCGTGTCAAAATTAGGTTCTGATATTCAAGGGCTCATATATGCGCCCTCCGGTGTCTACAATATTGAGACATGGGGTGAGAATGAATATGTCTTGATTAAGATTGAGATAGATGATTCTATTGAAGAACCTAATCCTGTTATCACATCTTCAAGTTCTTTGGAAACTCTTTCTCCTCAAGTCTCTCAACAATCCAATAATATCGAAAATGGAATAGCATATATTCGAGTTTTGGTAATGTACACTCCAGATGTAGCCTCTGCAGCGACATTTGACATCGTTAACAGAGTTTATATGGATATAAATAATGGGAATACAAGTTTAGCAAATAGTAATATCAATGCAAGACTACAGTTGGCATATATTGGTGAAACAAAGGACGCCGAAGGGTCTCTCTCTTTTGACGACTTATTATCAAAATATATGCAAGTAGGTGATGGCTATATGGACGAAGTTCATGCATTACGGTTGTTATATTCCGCTGATGTTTGCGTACTATTGGTTGAGAATTACAAATACTGCGGATTGGGTTACCTTAACGCCTCCCAAGAATATGCATTTGTGACTGTCCATCCAGGAACTAGTTGTTTTTCCAAATTCACATTCGCGCATGAAATAGGACATGTCATCGGATGTGATCACGATGTAAACGTCACAACGGGATCTCCCTACAAATATGGTCATGGTTATGTAAACTACGTAAAAAATGATAATTCCAGTTCTTGGAGAACTATGATGGCCTACGCAAATGCTTGTGATAATAGCGAGAATAAATGTAGGCGAATACCTTATTGGTCCAATCCTAATGTGGAATTTCAAGGAGTTCCAACAGGCAATGCGACCTCTTGCAATAATGCCAGAGTATGGAACGAGAATTCATATAAAGTTAGTAACTATTACCAGACACCCGTTAAAATGACTATTGGTGGAACTTGTTATGAAATGACAAAATACGAAAATTTCACCGCATACGATAGTATTTGTCTAAACCGCACGACCACAGGAAACGGACAAATCACAGAAGTAATGGCTTCGAAGTTGATTCGCTTATCTTCGGGAACGCATATAAAAGAAGGCACTAGATTTCATGCATTTATTGGCACAGAATCGTCCAGCATTGACTATCCTCGCTTTGCACCGCGTAGTATTGTCAAGCATAATTCACATGAACCAATATTTCAAGCAAAAGTACATTTTTCCGTCACTCCAAATCCTGCTTCTGACATACTAAACGTGACCTTAGAGAGGATACCTGATAATGCAAACTTATCAATCCGCATTTTTGATATATATGGACATACGCAGAAAATAATGGTTAAAAGCCAGAAAGTAACAACAAGTGAGTATATACAAGCCTACACAATAGATGAAACTTTCGCTGCCGGTCTCTATTTTGTAGAGGCTCAAGTCAATGAACAAAAATATATACAAAAAGTACTTATTCAAAGATAACAATGAGAAAAATAATGTTATTATTCATCGCACTTTGTGCTTTATCATGCCAAACAAATAACACAACCGACAAGTGCTATACTTCTGAAATAGGGACCTTGTGTTATGAGGCTAATTATGGGGCAGACTTTGCTACAGCACAAGATGCACTCTCTTCTCAAATAAACGCATACGCAGAAATGCGGAAATCAGATTGGAGTAGTAAAGATTGGGATACCAGTCGTGTATATGTTAGTTATCCGCCCGTGTTTGTGAAAGATGCCCCCGATACAAAAGTTACGTTTTACTCTATAAACGTGTATATGTATCATCTATCAGTAGAAGAATACTATTGCATTGGAATTTACGGAGCATTAGATTCCTATGGCAACTTCTATGGTCTTACAACTTTTCCCGATTAAAAACCATCCACTTTGTCACCACCTTTTATCCTGCAACCATCCTATAACTATCCTATAACGAATCACCTACTTTTTACCCGACATGCACGGTCGGCATTTCTAAAAAAGGGAGCCATTCTCTATAACAACAAAAGCCATCCGACACAAGGTCGGATGGCTTTCAATAACTAATTTATGAAGAAATCAGCCGTTTACCTTTGCCATGTGGGCAATGAGGTCAAGCACTTTGTTGGAGTAGCCAATCTCATTGTCGTACCAACTGACAACCTTTACAAATGTATCGGTGAGATAAACGCCTGCATTAGCATCAAAGATAGAAGTCAGCGTGCAGCCGAGGAAATCGCTGGATACCACTGCATCCTCCGTGTAGCCTAGTACACCCTTCAATTCACCTTCGCTTGCCTCTTTCATAGCAGCACAGATAGCCTCTTTGGAAGCGGGTTTAGCCAAGTTAACAGTCAAGTCAACAACACTGACATCCAATGTCGGAACACGCATAGAGATACCGGTGAGTTTGCCGTTGAGTTCAGGAATAACTTTGCCGACAGCCTTAGCAGCACCCGTAGAAGAAGGGATAATGTTGCCGCTTGCAGCACGGCCGCCACGCCAATCCTTCATCGAAGGACCGTCAACAGTCTTCTGGGTAGCAGTGGTAGAGTGAACGGTGGTCATCAAACCGTTTACGATACCGAACTTATCGTTCAGCACTTTGGCAATAGGAGCCAAACAGTTGGTTGTGCAAGATGCGTTCGATACGAACTGAGTACCCTTAACATACTTGTCGAAGTTCACGCCGCAAACAAACATAGGTGTATCGTCCTTTGAAGGAGCCGACATCACTACGTACTTTGCACCAGCGTTGATATGTGCCTGAGCCTTCTCCTTGGTCAGGAACAAACCGGTAGACTCTACAACGTATTCAGCACCTACCTCGTTCCAAGCGAGTTCGTTAGGATCCTTGCATGCGGTAACGCGGATAGCCTTGCCATTCACAATCAGTTTGCTGTTCTCTACATCAGCCTCAATAGTTCCATTGAACTGGCCGTGCATAGTATCGTATTTCAGCATGTAAGCCAAATAGTCAACAGGGCACAAGTCGTTGATACCCACAATCTCAATGTCGTTACGTGTTTGGGCAGCACGGAACACAAAACGTCCGATACGTCCGAAACCATTAATACCTACTTTTGTCATAGTTGTAATATTTTTATGAGTTAAATTACGTTCTGTCTCTTTTCGGGTTGCAAAATTACTCTTTTTCCCAAATATACACAAATGTTTCTCACATTTGACAAATTCGGTTTGCATTTTATGTTTTACAGCAGCAAATTGCGTACCCCCTATTTACGCCCGAAGTCAGCCGGTATTTCCCCCCACGCATCAGTGTCCCATTTATATATAGGTGTGGTGTACGTGTTTTCAATGAGCCACTTTTCTGCAGCGCGAACCGCAAGCAAAAGGTCCTGATTTTTGTCGTTCCAGTCGAGTTTGGTCTTGCATTGCTTTTGGCGTATCCACGAAATGGCTGTCTTGCTGTCCGAATAAAGCACCCACGGCAGATTGTGTGCCTTGAGGTATGCCAAACCGAGTACGATGGCCAGGAACTCGCCGATGTTGTTGGTACCCCGCTGATAGGGTCCACGATGGAAGACTTGGGTGCCCGTATCGGCAATCACACCCCTGAACTCCAGTACGCCAGGGTTGCCCGAACACGCAGCATCCACCGCCAAAGCGGGCAAAACAGGCTGCGTAGCGGCACTAGAACGAGATGGAACCGGTTTGGATTGCGTTGCGGGAGAGAAAGATATATGTGCTTTCCAGCCGTCCGAAAGGGCTTGTTCGGCTTCGGCACGCGTGGCAAACCCCTTGTACTTGGCATCCGTGCCCTTGACCTGCGCCTCGCAGTCATGCCACGAGTCATAGACGCCAGGGGTGCGCCCCTGCCAAACAACGTAAAACTTGGATTTCGGTTTTGCCATCTCAAGAAAAAGCAGTAACTTTGTGCGCTGTTAGCCGCGCCATCGGCCCACTTTGGTAGTTCCACCGAGAATCGAACTCGGATCTAAGGTTTAGGAAACCCGTATTCTATCCATTGAACTATGGAACCATTGCGGAAAACGCCCTCATCAACGGCGGGAACCGCTTTTATAAGGAGCGCAAGCGAGCCACATTGCGGCTGCAAAGGTACTACATTTTTTTGAGATATGAAAGAAATACTTGATTTTCTTGGTCAGTTGGCGTGCAACAACAACCGCGAATGGTTTGAGGCACACAAGGACACCTATACCCGTTGCCGCAAGCAGTTTGAGGAGTTCAGTGCGGAATACCTTCGCCGTCTGAGCGAGATAGACCCCGCATTGGCGGGTTTGCAGCCCAAAGACTGTATCTGGCGCATCTACCGTGATGTGCGTTTCTCGGCGGACAAACGTCCGTATAAGGAGTGGTTCGGCGTGTTCCCCGCAGCCAAAGGGGGCAAGAAGAGTGACCGCGGCGGCTACTATGTGCACCTGCAACCCGGGCATTGCCTGTTCGCGGGCGGTATCTGGTGTCCGAACAAGGATTTGCTGCATGCGCTGCGCTCTGAGATATTGGCAAACTATGACGAGGTGGAAGATATCTTTGCCAATCCGCAGACACACAAGTACTTCCGCGACTTCGATACCGACCAGATGCTGAAGAAAGTGCCACAGGGTTTCCCTGCCGACTTTGAGCATGCCGACTGGCTGAAGCGCAAGGCGTTCACCTTCTCCACACCGATTAGCGATGAGCAGGTGTGTGCTCCCGATTTCCTTGACCATGTGCTGGATATCGCTACGGCAGCCAAACCGCTGAACGACTTCCTCAACTACACATTCGAGGAGTACGGCGAGTTTCCCGACAAGCGATAAGACGCGCGTCCCCGCCCCAAGAAGCGGGGATTATTTTTGCAACAGCAACTGCAGGCAGCGGTGAAGGGCGTCGGTCCAGTAGGGAATGGTGATGCCGAAAGTGCGCTTGATTTTGGTTTTGTCCAAGACACTGTAGTGCGGGCGGGGCGTTTGGTATTGGTATTCGCTCGACAAGATGGGGCGCAAGTTGCAAGCACGTACCTTATTTGCTGCGTCAGCGGGCAGCATGGGTGCGGCTTGGGCAAAGATTTCGTGGGTGAAATCATACCACGAGCATACGCCTTCGTTGGTGAAATGATAGACACCCGCGTGCCATTCGGGCGCATTGATAGCAGCATAGATAGCCGTGGCGAGGTCGGCGGCATAGGTGGGCGTGCCCACTTGGTCGAACACCACTCCAAGATTGTCACGCTCTTGTCCCAAGCGGAGCATCGTCTTCACAAAGTTGTTCCCATACGCGGAATACAGCCAAGCAGTACGGAAGATAACCGCCTGTGGATTAACGGCTTGCAACAGTTGTTCCCCTTCCAACTTGGTGCGCCCGTATGCCGTGCGCGGGGCTACGGGGTCGTCTTCGCGACAGGGTATCCAGCCTTCGCCGGAGAACACATAATCGGTGCTGATATGTATGATACGGGTACCCGCAAGTGCCAGGTTCTCAACGGCTTGCGCATTGATAAGGCGCGCAGTGGCTTCGTCCGCCTCCGCACGGTCCACATTGGTGTAGGCGGCACAGTTGACGATAAGGTCGATGGCGTGGTCTTTGACGAAAGCAAGCACCGCCTCGCGGTTGGTGATATCCAATTCCGCCACGTCGGTGAAGAAATAGGTATGTTGCTGATGTTCAGCCGATTGTACACGCATCTCGGTGCCTAATTGTCCGTTGCAGCCTGTGATAAGAATGTTCATAAGGGAATAAAGAATAAGGAGTAAAGAATAAAGACTTATTAGTATATTTGGGGTGAAAACCTTGTATGCGCTCGGCATAGTCGGCTTTCGTTGCCGTCCCGTTGCCGTGTCGTTGCCGTAATTACCCCGAGAAAGACAGCATTGAATTACGATTTAGAACGGGTTGTCGAAGTCACGGAGCAGCGGGTGCTTCTGGTCTTTCTCGCTCAGAATGCGCTTATCCTCAGGCACTTGCCAATCGATAGACAGGTCCGGGTCCGACAAGAGCAAGCCGCCGTCCGCCTCAGGGTGGTAGAGGTTATCACACTTGTACGTGAATACCGCCACCTCGCTCAGCACCGAGAACCCGTGCGCGAAGCCGCGGGGGATATAGAACTGACGATGGCTCTCCGCGTCCAGTTCGACGGCGTACCACTGCCCAAACGTGGGGCTGTCCTTACGCAAATCAACTGCCACGTCCAACACACGCCCAACGGCACAACTGACCAACTTAGCCTGTGTGTAGGGCGGTCGCTGAAAGTGCAGACCGCGTACCACACCATACGACGAACAGGATTGGTTGTCCTGCACAAAAGTGGCGTCCACGCCCGCAGCGCGATACCGCTCCTCGTTGTACGTCTCCACGAAATAGCCGCGCGCGTCGCGGAAAACCTGCGGTTCGATGACCAGAAGCCCTTTGATGGGGGTTGTTTTTACTTCCATATCGTTTCTATTTTTCGGGTGCAAAGGTACGTTTTTTTTTGCATATGGGCAATATCTTTTTAGAAAAACAATAAAGGGCAGCCTGTATTGCGTATATACTGCACAGGCTGCCCCATTCGGGTGGTTAGTTATTTGCCTTTACTTCACCTCCATACCGGTGAGGGTGTATGTCTTGCCGTTCCTTTCGATGAGCACTTGCCCGTTGCGGAGCACCTTGCGCACATCGGTGGCAGACGGGGTGAGAGCAGGTGCGCCAATGCCCGTTTCCGTGCCCTTGATGGGTTGCACATTGCATAACCCCCACGCCTCGTGCGCTTTGTATGCCTCTACCGACCCGACAGGTACAAACATGGTGATGTCCGCCGGTGTGATTCCCGCAAATGTATTATACATTGCCCAAGGCGTATTGACGGCATGGCACGTAATCGTCTTGAGGGCTGTACATCCATCAAAGGCTTTTTGCCCCACATAATTGACCGTGCTGCACAGCGTGACGGTTTCCAATTTAGAACAGTTATCAAAGACTGCCATACCAATCTGGGTCATATTGCCCTCTTCAATGGTAACGGAGGTCAATGTCTTACATGTGTTAAAAGCCATCGCATTGATTTCCTTCACGGGGTATGTGGTACTCTCGTGCTTTACCGTGGCGGGGATAACGGCATCGGTGATGCCTTCCACGTAGCCCGATACGTTGGCACTACCATCATCAATGGTGTACTTGAGGTTACCGACTGTGAAGTCCTGCGCCTGTGCATTGGCACCGGCTGCGGCAATGGCAACGATTGCCACTGCGAGAGAAAGAAGATTTTTTTTCATTTGTATTGAACTTAGTTTGTTAATAATTTGATTCTTTTGGGTGTACAATCGGGCAACTTACTTCACCTCTACGCCGGTGAGAGTGTATGTCTTGCCGTTCCTTTCGATGAGCACTTGCCCGTTGCGGAGCACCTTGCGCACATCGGTTTCGGGGGCTGACGTTGTGGCAGGGACTGCCGTTTCGGGTGCGACATCCTGCACCAGACGGACACTGTACGCATTGTTGAAAGCACCACCGACAACAGCCGCCGACCGGTGGTCGAAGCACATCCTCTGTGCCCTCTTGGAGGTGCCACCCGTATAGGTGGACGACCAGTATATCCCTTCCGCGCCTGCATTCCTTACTTGGTTCTGCAGGCTGCGTGTACCCGCAAAAGGCAGGAATACCACGCCTGCGACTTCCATCTGCTCAAACTGCTCGGCAGTGTAGGTGTTGAGTTGGTAGTCGGCGGGTGTATATTTCCATGACGTAGCGTCGGAGGTGCCGTTGGGGATGATGTCCACGGCAATCTTCTGCGGCAAGGCGTCCTCGTCGGGCACCAGCATACATCCCCATACGTCCTCCACGCAGGCTATCGTCCATGGGGTGTGCCGGAAGAGGTAGAGCCATTCGTCTTGGGTCAGCGTGCGCCACTGGTCGGGCTGGTTGCCGCTGTTGATGATAGCGTTGCCGCCCCAGTCCACAAAGGTGGTGTCTTGGTAGAGGCTTTGGTCGTAGAGCGATATGCCGAAGGCAGCACGCCTGTATCGGGTGCTCCAGCCGAAGAGGTCGAGTGCCTTGCCGAAGACCGTATCGCCCGCCGCCGTCACGCGCAGGTTGGCGTTGCCGCGGATATTGTACTGCGTGGGGGCGAATATCCATTGCTCCGTCTCGGTGAGATACTGCAGGTTGCCGCCCGAGAACCGCACCTGTTTGTCGTCGCTGACATGGAACTTGGCAGGCAACGCCTCGTGCTCCACTACCTCGACGCCTTCCACATAGTCCTGCACTAAACGGACGGTGGCTGCTGTACTGCGGTACAACCCATTGGAACGTATTGACACCGAGCCTTGCTGTATATATACAGCGTCCACATTGGATATCTGACCCGGGTGCACCGAAGTGGACCAATACATACCACAAGTTGCACTGTAACTGCCATTGCCAATGCTGTTCTTTGCAGCCGTCAGACAAGCAAATGGGGGGGGGTGAAAACTGTTGATATACAAGCAGTTATGCTGGAGCGGTGCGCTCCTTCCATACAATGGCACGCCTTTGTGTCTTCCATAGAATGGAAGGCTGCAGTGAGGATTGTGAGGTATGAGTATCTGCGCATGCCTAAATTGTATGTTGATTTCGGTGGCAAAGGTAGTGCTTTATTTCGATATACGCAACTATATGCTGCAAAATATGAAAAATAGGCAATATTTTCTTAATGTGAGTTCGTTGTATTCGTACTTGACTATAAAATCGAGACTGCCCGCACTTGTCGGACAGCCTCGATTTTATCTATGCCGTGCAACTTCAGGCAGCCGTTGCACGCAGATATGAGCGATGGATTATTTACTATCAGCCACTTACAACTCTTTCAGCGTGGCGAGGAGGAAGTGGTAGAACTTCTGTACGGTAGCGATGTTCACGCGTTCATCGGGCGAGTGCGGGTGCTCGATGGTCGGTCCGAAGGAAATCATATCCATGCCCGGGTAGTTGCGGCCAATGATACCGCACTCCAAGCCCGCGTGGATGGTGATGATACGCGGCGTGTTGCCGAACTCCTTCTGATAGACGCCCTTCATCACTTCGAGGATATGGCTGTGCAGGTTAGGCTTCCAACCCGGGTAGGAACCCGTGAACTCGGTCTCGGCACCTGCCAAAGCGAATGCCGACTGGATAATCTGGCGCAGTTCCTCCTTGCGCGACTCCACCGACGAGCGGGTGAGGCACATCACCGTGATGCGGTTGTTCTCCATGCCAATCATGGCGAGGTTGTTGCTGGTCTCGACGATGTCGGGCATCTCGGGAATCATACGGTATACGCCGTGCGGGCAGAGCGTAATGGCGTGAATAAGAAAGTCTTGCGTGTCCTCGGGCAACTCGGTCTTCGGGCACTCCACGTCCTCGGCGGTGAAACTGATGTTGTCCTCCACGCCGTCAAATTCGCGGATAAAGAGGTCCTCGTAGTCAGCCACCAACTGCTTCATCTCGTCCAGCCCGTCAGCGGGGATGGTGATGATAGCCGATGCCTCGCGCGGGATAGCGTTGCGCAGGCTGCCGCCCTCCACGTATGCCAGGCGTGCCTCGTAGTTAGCCACCGCGTCTTTCAGGAAGCGGAACAGCAACTTGATGGCATTGGCGCGTTGCAGGTTGATGTCACAACCCGAGTGACCGCCCTTGCAGCCCTTGATGCTGACGCGCAGTGCCACGTCGCCTTCCTCCGTCTCCACGGGCTCGAAGTCAAAACGTGCCGTGGTGTCCACGCCACCGGCGCAGCCCATATAGAGTTCGCCCTCGCTCTCCGAGTCGAGGTTCAGCAGCGTCTTGCCCTGCAGCAGCCCGCCCTTGAGGGCGAAAGCACCGTACATACCCGTTTCTTCGTCCACCGTGAAGAACGCCTCCAACGGCGGGTGTACCACGTTCTTGTCTGCCAGAATAGCCATTGCGGTAGCCACGCCGATGCCGTTGTCCGCGCCGAGGGTGGTGCCGTTGGCGGTCACCCACTCGCCGTTGTCCTCCACGTACGCCTCAATGGGGTCTTTCTCGAAGTCGAACACCTTGTTCGAGTTCTTCTGCGGCACCATATCCATGTGCCCTTGCAGGATGACACCAGGGTGGTTCTCGTAGCCTGCACTTGCGGGCTTGCGGATAATCACGTTGCCAATCTCGTCCACGATGGTCTCCAGACCGAGCGAGCGGCCGTAGTTCGCCAAGAAGGCGGAAATCTCTTCTTTCTTGCCCGACGGGCGAGGGATTTGGGTGAGGCTGTAGAAGTTCTCCCACAGGCTCTTCGGTTGTAAATTCTTCATATTCTTAGTTGGTTAGTTCACCGCACAGCGGTATTTGTAATAGTCGTTTAACTTCCTCTGTATCAGTCGGGTACTCGCCCAGCAGATACATCATCTTGGTCAGCAGCGCCTCTGTGGTGATGTCGTAGCCGGACAGCACGCCCGCCTTCATCAGGTTGAGGCTCACCGCATACTGCCCCATCGTCACCGACCCCGTGTTGCACTGGGTCTTGTTCACAATCACGATGCCGCGCTCCACCGCATTGTGCAACTCGTCGTACAGCCACTGGCACGACGGCGCGTTGCCCGCCCCGTAGGTCTCTAATACCACGCCGCGCAGCCCGGGCGTGGAGAGGATATTGTGCACCACAGACTCCGTGATGCCGGGGAAAAGTTTCAGTATCGCCACATTGCAATCCAACCTGTCCCACAAACACAACGGTTTGTTCGGGTCTTCGGGATAATGTATCAGCCGTTTGCTATAATTAATATGGACGCCCGCGCGCGCGAGGGCGGGATAGTTGTACGAATTGAACGCCGCAAAATGCTCCGCGTTACGTTTGGTGGTGCGGTTGCCGCGGAACAACTGGTCTGCCATAAACAGGCACACCTCCGGCACGATGGCTTTGCCCTCTTCGTCCTTGGCGGCGGCTATCTCAATGGCTGTCAGCAGATTCTCTTTGGCATCGGAACGCAGCACGCCCACAGGCAACTGGCTACCAGTAAAAACAACAGGTTTGCCCAAATTCTCCAGCATGAAACTCAACGCCGAAGCCGAATAGGACATGGTATCCGTGCCATGCAATATCACGAATCCATCGTATTCCTCATAATGGTCATAAACCATATGCGCCATTTTCGCCCAACTGGCAGGGTTGATGTCCGACGAGTCAATCAACGGGTCGAAAGGCAACATATCTACATGGATATGACTGGCAAACAATTCGGGAACAAACGCCTTGAAGGTCTGTAAATCCGCAGGATGCAGAGCCCCCGTCTGAGGGTCGCGCACCATAGATATAGTGCCTCCTGTGAAAATGAGCAAAACTTTCATCGTATCAAATTTATTTGGCCACAAAGTTACAACTATTTCCCGAAATGTGCAATAGCATAGCATCTTTTTTGTCATTATGACAAGTGCACCATAAACACAATTTATCAAGTATTTAGCAAGAGTTCATCAGGTTATCACAAAACACCTGCAAGAAGCATCACTGCCATATAGCGTGAGTGTCGCGGGTCTATCGCGGGTCTGTCGCGGGGCGGCAACGCAATCTAAATAAAAATCACATCGGCTGCATCAGTATTTTCCGCTCCTCCACAAGTAAGTAAACATAATATTCACACCTCATTTTCACACTATCAACATCCCTGAAAAGCCCACAAATAAAGGAAAAGCAGAGAGTATTATCCGCACAGACACCAGACATCCACACACCCCCTCTCAAACACACCTGCATAAGAAATACGATTCTATTTCTTGTTTCAAAATTGCAAAAATTGAGAATTTGAAACACAAAAACACAAGAAAATGCACAATTCTGCATCTTTTTCTTACGCATTATAATTTTTGGCACGATATTTGATGGGGGGGTAGTGTAATGTTTAGTACACGTTAAGTACAAATTATGGCAACGACAACACACATATTATTATTGGACGACGACATCAACCTGAGTTCGGTATTGGCAGACTACCTCCGCAGTCGCGGTTACGTGGTGGATGCAGGTGCCGACGGTCAAGAAGGTTGGGAGTTGCTTTCCTCAAAGCACTACGATTTGCTCGTCACTGATATTGTGATGCCACGAATGGATGGTTGGCAGTTGCTCAAGTTGCTTCGCGATAGCAACAACGCCATTCCGGTAATCATGATTAGTGAGAAGTCCGACAAAGACGATATCGTAAAGAGTTATTCGCTGGGTTGTGACGATTATCTCACGAAGCCGTTGGCAATGGAGGTTTTGATTGGTAAGATTGAGGCTGTGATGCGCCGCTATCGTGCCGGTCAACGCGATGGAGAAATGGAGTTTGATTTGGCAGGTGTTCACTACGATGGCATTCGTCAGACATTGGGCACCAAGCATTTGAGTTCACGCGAAAACGAACTGCTCTTGATGCTTTGCCAAAATATGAACAACTTGGTGGAGCGCAACCGCATACTGATGAGTTTGTGGGGCAGCGACACCTATTTCAACTCTCGCTCGTTGAGTGTGTATGTAAACCATTTGCGCAATTATCTCGGGGAAGGCAGTCCCGTAAAGATTATGAGCGTACATGGTAAGGGATATAAATTGGTGATAATGAATGAATAAGAAAGAATGCATTAGAGAAAGCGCAAGTAATTGTGTTATTTAATAAATAGTGTTTTTCATAGGAAAAGGAGTTCGATGTGAGATCGCGCTCCTTTGTTTTTTACTACCTCTCTTTGCACATATCAGAAAAAAGCAGTACCTTTGTCCGCAGAGAGTGAAAAAATAACTCATTACGAATAGTATGAACGGAAATAGCAACAACCGACCCCATCAAATATCGCCGAGTCTCTTGGCGGCGGACTTCGGAAACCTGCAACGCGAATGCGAGATGATTAACCGCAGCAACGCGGAATACCTGCACGTGGACGTGATGGACGGCGTGTTTGTGCCGAACATCTCTTTCGGCTTCCCCGTCATGAAGACGCTCAAACAGCATTGTACCAAGCCCTTGGACGTGCACCTGATGATTACACACCCCGAGAAATACGTGGAGCGTTTCTGCGATGCGGGGGCGTGGAGCGTGGGGTTCCATCTCGAAGCCACCGACCAAGCCGATGCCATCCTCGACCTGATTCGTGCCAAAGGGGCGCGCACGTGCCTCACCATCAACCCCGATATTGACGTGCACCGCCTCGACCCGTATATAGACAAGGTGGATATGCTGCTCATCATGTCGGTGTATGCGGGTTTCGGAGGGCAGTCGTTCATTCCCGAAGCATTGGATAAAGTGCGCTACCTGCGTCAGGCGATAGATGCGCGCGGGCTGCCGACCCTGATTGAGGTGGACGGGGGCGTGAACCGCAAGTGGGCACCCGAGTTGTGGCGTGCCGGTGCCGATGTGCTGGTAGCGGGCAGTGCGGTGTTCCAAGCCAAAGACCCGTTGGCTGCCATCGATATGCTGAAGCAGGAATGAGATGGCTGGCGGCACATACGTGGCTGCTTGCGTTGGTGCCGCTGGTGACTGTATTGGTGCTGTGCTACTACACGGCATTCCCCGTTAATCTGTTGTCTGACAGCGAAGTACCGTATCTTGACCGTGATACGGTGCTCTGTATGCACCTCCTCAGCGAGGGGCAGGAGCGCGCCAAGACCATCCGTTATACCGCACAGGTGGAGGACGGCAGCAAGGTGCTGCTTTACCTCAAGAAAGACAGTCTCCGTTACCCCGAGTTGGGTGATGTATTGTTGGTGCAAACCACCGTGCGGCGCGGGGGCGTGTTAGGCGATTTCGATTATGGTCGTTACCTGCGCCTGCAGGGGCTGGCAGGTAGCGGTTGGGCACATCGGGGCAACTGGCAAGTGATTGGTCATCAGCCGTTGCGCGGACCGCGTGCCATAGCGGAGCGGTGCCAATATGCACTGCATGAACGCTATCGGGCATTGGGTATCCACGGGCAGGAGTTGGGTATCGTGAGCGCACTCACATTAGGCTACCGCGAAGAGTTGGACAAGCAGGTGCAGCAGAGTTTCTCCGCCGCGGGGGCAATGCACATCCTGGCGGTCAGCGGTCTGCATACAGGCGTGATGTGGGGCGTGATTATGTGGTTGCTGACGTTAGGCGGACTTTCCAAACCCCTCTACGAAGAGCGTGGCAGACGTTGGGCAATCGCCTTGGCAGGGATAACGGCGTTGTGGGTGTATGCTTTCGTCACGGGTTTGAGCCCGTCGGTAATGCGTAGCGCATTGATGGTGACGCTGTTGGAAGTCAGTTACCTGTTGCGCCGCCCGCTATCGAGTATCAACTGCCTGTCCGCAGCGGCAGTCATTATTTTGCTTATCAACCCATTAGCACTATGGAGCGTTAGTTTCCAACTCAGTTTTGCAGCCATGGCAGGACTGCTGTTCGTAGCCCGACGCCTGCAGCAGCGGGTGATGTTGCGAGGGGGACTCCTTATTTATATAGGTGGTCTGCTACTGACTTCGGTGGCAGCACAGATAGGCACCGCCCCTTTGACGCTCTACTATTTTGGGCAAACAAGCAACTACTTTGCCCTCACCAATATCGCCGTCATACCCATAGCGTTTGTGCTTTTTGCCCTGTGCCTCTGTGCATTAGCCCTCTCGTGGTGCGTAGTGGGAACGTGGATAGGGAGTGCTGTACAGGGCTGCGCATGGCTGCTGAGGCGATACGTAGAGTGGATAGAGAGCCTCCCCTACTCCACCACACAGATTACCATCAGCACCCCGTCAGTATTCCTACTCTACGGAGCCATCGTCTGCGCCCTGCTGATGATGCGCGGTGACCGCGTGCACTGGTGGTGGCTCATAGGCGTGGCAGGTTGTATGATTACTATGGTGCTGATAGAGACAGGGATACTGCACGGATAATAAAAGCCCACAATTAGAGCGTCACTTTGTGCTTAGGCAGTTCCAAAATGAGTTGGGCAGATGTACGTTGTCCAAGGTTTTCGCCGCTGCAAACAACGGGGCGATTTCCGCGGGAGTATAGCCCGCAATGCCGCAGCCGATGGGCGTAACCAGGAATGTGAGTTCAGTGTGCTCTTTGGCAAAGGCGATGAACCTGTCCACTGCCGCCTGCATATTCTCCATTCCTTCCATAAGTAGGGATGGCATAACTCTGCCCTTGCAAACCCTCGCCTTGTCCCATAATCGCGCCAAACCGCCCGACAGCAAACGCTGCTGCACCGCCATAGTGCATACCACGCGCATTGCTGCCAAAGACAAAGACCTCGTTGGGTCGCAATTCCGATATGTACTCGGGGGTGATACGAGGTTGAGTGTTATGGTTGGTTGCGTCCTTTGCACTGTTTTCGTAGTTGTTAGATACCGCGGCGTACATTTCGGTGATAATTGTCCAAAACTCTTTCGGCAAGCGATGGTGCATCTCCTCTACAATTGCTGATGGTATTTCGTGGTAGAACGCCTCTGCAATAGCCCCCGTGATGCAGGCAATGGTGTCACTATCTCCGCCTAATGACACTGCCAGACGAATAGCCGACTCGAAATCATGGCTGTCAAAGAATGCCGCCAAGGCTGCAGGCAACGTACCTTGACAAGACACATCAAAATGATACGTAGGGCGAATATCATCGCAATCGCAACTGAGGTCATAGCCGAATGTCTCCTCTATATATTGGTAGATTTCCGCTTTAGGACTTCCAGTACGCGCCAGATATATGGCTGTTGCCACCGCCTGCGCTCCTTTGATGCCTTCGGGATGGTTGTGGGTAATCATAGCAGAACGCCTGCCAAGGTCCAATGCATCCTCCACAGACTGCGCCAACCAGCCACACGCCGCAGCACGCATTGCCGAGCCGTTGCCCCACGAGTTATACGGGTGGCGGACTCCATGCGGAATACCATCAACCGTATCTGTGGATTTGTCACGGAGCGTGATAAGGAACTCCGGCATAAAAAGCCAACGAGAAAATGCACTACCATAATCGGCATCAGGATACTTGTGCCCCCATTTGACAAGACATTCTTCCAATCCTTGCTGCGACCGGACAGGGTTATGAAGCAGCCAATCCGCCATGGCGATGGTCATCACGGAATCGTCTGTGAAAGAACTGCCGTCCGAGAATAACGGGAACTCGGTTGTCTTGATATTACAAAACTCGTAGATACTGCCTACGGTGTCGCCAATAAGTGCGCCTAACATAACTGATGATGGTTTTAGTTGGTTATTATTTGTGGTTATACGTGAATGCGGTTCTGTTTTTATTGCCCTTTTGCGTATTCTTCCAATATGCGATAGTGGTACTGCTTACGTGATGATTGCGGGTGCGATGAAGAATGTCCATCATCTGTGCGAACAGGTTGGCAGAGCATTGCGGGTGCCCTGTCTCGCGCAATGATTGCAGCATACGTGTCATACGTAAGAAATTATGATAGGGCAGTCTGTAGAATGGTCTGTCTCCATGGTACACGCGGATATTTCCATCGCCATTGCAGTCAAAATCCATATAGTGCAGGTAACGACGGCACGATTTGCAATAGTTCTGTAATGCACATTGGTTGCCGTGAAACATTGAGACAAAATGCTCATCTATCGTCGGTGCCTCTCCATTGAAACGGCTCGGTTGCGATGTTGGGAATATCCATTGAATGAAGTCGTGGTACCTCTCTATCTCGTCATCCGTAAACCTCACAATCTCCTTGTGGCGATAAGGAATACAGACATCTTCTTCGTCCAGAAAGAAGCGTAACAACAATAGGTCGTCCACTTCCGCTTGGCTCGAAAGCGGCTGCTCGGTGGCTCTTGTCGAGACAATCATCTTGTCGTTACTCTCTCTACGCTGTCCATACCGTCTGCCGAACAATGCAGATAGTTTCCCCAAAACATTCATATCGCTTATCTTCAATACGCCCAAGGTACAACTTATCCCTAACACATGCAAGAAATTGCTTGGTCCGCCACGCAGTTTTATGTATTTTCTGCTTAATGGACGCCGCAATTTACGCAAAACAAAGAGGGTACTAACTTGTAATGTTTCTTATTCGAAACAAAAATACTGCATTTTGCGCGTATATGCAAACATATAAAGAACTATCATAATTTATTCCTCCAGTTTCCATATAACCGTTATCGATTGGGATAGTGTGATGGAACGAGGATTGGCTTCGAGAGGTTCGTCAAAGACACGCATTGAAGCACTCAGTCCAAGTCCGTCAGGTAATATAGATGTCCCCAAGCGGCTTTCATCGGAGGAGTGGATCCCGTCTGATATTTGGAGTACTTTACCCAACTTGCATCCCGCTGCCGTTGTCATACAAACGGCTTGACGATGAGCATTTCGGATTGCTTCTGCCAGCAACTCGTCTTTGACAACCGTTGTGTCGTTCAGACCATACGAGATGGATATTTCCGCTTCGGGGTTCTGACCGATGATGCCGTTCAACAAGTCCGTCATCAGCCGATTATCCATCCCAATAGTGATGGTTACAATGTATCTTTGCCGCAAGAAGAATCCGAAACCGACATGAGGTCAGAAGAAAAACAGGACATTTTGGCACTTCAAGAG
>CAKULK010000015.1 GCA_934667275.1 uncultured Bacteroidales bacterium
TACTAATCACCTACTAATCACCTACTAATCACCTACTAATCACCTACTAATCACCTACTAATCACCTACTAATCACCTACTAATCACCCACTAATCACCTACTAATCACCCACTCTTTACCCGACAAAGACTGAAAAGCATGCCTTTGTGCCATTGTGCAGTATCACTTCCACAATGACAATACCCGCGGGGGCACTGAGCGTGCAAAGTGCGGTTGCGACGGAAGGGTGTATTTCTGTTTGCAGGCGACCTAACATATCGTAGATGTGTATCTCGCGGATATTATCCGCTGCCACTACGGTGATGCTGCCCGGTGCATTGGAGAATGCGCGGATGTTGTTTGCATTGCCGAGAGAAGTGCCATTATCAGTAGGAGTGTCGGGCGTTTCACGATACGGACCTTGTATATAATAGCGCAACTCGTGGTCAGCGGGTGTGGCGATATGGAAACGGGAGTCGTTGTAAATGGGGAACTTGGTGCCTGTAACTGCATCGCAGAAGTAACACTCGGAAGTCCAATTCACCGTGGTATGGAAGGAGATATAGATACTATCCATCCGCGACTTGAGGAGGAAGCCGATAGGCACTACGCCTATGCCGCTGCGAATATCCGCCATAAGGGCTTGGGAACCTGCCACGGTGTAGATATTAATAGGGGTGGTGACGGCATTGCCTTTGTCCTCCACGCCCGATGAGATGAAAGGCACATCCTCATCAGCATCGTAGCCGTTGGCAGCAAAATCAAGTTTGGCGAGTGTGGCATACGCCGCCCTGCCGCGATAGTAGGCGATGATGTCCATGACTTCGCTTTGCACGATATGCCCGTCAGCAGGCGCCCGACGGGTAGGTTGTGCTTTGGAATCAGGTGTGCCATAGGCAGCGTCGTCGGACAGGCTAATCGTGAGATGCTCGGGACGGAGATTGAGGGTGAGTTCTGTAGCCAGTGTCGTAGTGGTGAGGATCACCGATTGCATAGGGGCGATGAAACGCTGTGTGGGGTCGGACATCGCTTTGAGCGAGACGGTGTGCCATTCGGAAGCCGTGAGGGTGCGGAAATGGTCGCGGAGCGAGGTGTTATCCTGCACAAACCGTTGCATATCAATATATGCCATGGTGGGATTGCCAAAGAAGAAGGTGGTGTCCGCCTCCGTATTGGTGATGGTGAAGGTGTAGTTGCCGTTGAGCGGATATGCCAGTTTGTAGGCGTTGGTACGAGAAAGGTTGACCGGGTGCGAGGTGTCGATGTCGCCATTCTCGTCGAAATAGAAATACTGCTTGTCGGGTTTGGGCAGGCGGATGTTGAGGTCTGTTTTATCTTTATCGTTGGAGGGACCATAGCCGGAGATAGCATAACCCATGCCCGGGGTGAGAGGTTCGTCCAGATTGTTAGACCAGTTGAAAGCAGCAGTGCCCGTGACGGTGGACTCGTTGTCGCGGTTGTGGATGATGCTGACGGTATGGTTGTAGTAGGACGGATAGAAGGCGTAGGCGGCAGTGCCGGAGCGTGTGCCTTTGAAAGGACTGACCTCAAAGTGGTCGTTTTCGGGGATTATGGAGCCACTGGACATATCGCCCGAATGGGGCACGAAGATGTCGCCCGAGTACATATCCTGCATAGGGGCGGAGACGAAGTACGTGCGGCTTTGCGGGAGGGTCATATCGACAAAGGCGGAGTCGTAGGTGAGCATGTGCTGGTTGAGGAGCCGCGTGAGGGGGTTGAAGTGGATTTTGCGGCACCGGTTGGGCACATAGTTGGCATCCATAGGGTAGAGGTTGGAGGTGGTGATGTGCGGATAGTCGGTGACATTCTCGCTTTCCAACTGCGGGATGATGACCAGAGTCTGCGGCAGAGGTGCAAAGCCGTAGTCCTGCTCCTTGCCGTTGACGACAGCCCGCCAGTTACGGTCGTCGCCCCACTCGTTGCCGTAGGCGGGTCGCCAAACCATGGTGTCGGGAATGACCAAGACGTTGAAATAGGCAAAGCCGACTTTGCAAGTACTTTCATTGGTTTGGGTGAGCGAGGTGGCACGGTCCAAGAGTTGGAGACGCATGGTGTATTCGTAGCCCGGGCGCATGGTGTGGGTGTTGGTATGCCAGAGACCGGGCTGGTGGTCGGGGTAAGAACCGGTCTCGTGCAACCGCATCATCTCATCGACGTGTGCCTGGTCCACGGGTCTGAAACGTATGGTGTCGCCTGATTGATAGTATTTGGTGTTGTCTTGCAAGAGTTGCCAAATCTTGTCCTGTGTGTAGTGCATGCTGAAATCGGAAGTGCCGATGAGTGGGGCGATGACGGGGTCGGTGGTACCCACCACCTGACAACTGTCCCAGCCGAGGGAAACAGAGTCGATGTCGCTGACAGGTACGCAGAACAAGGTATTCGCCATAGATGCCGATACGCGCACATTGGGCAGTTGGGCACGCTGGTGCTCGGTCATCCGGTCGTAGGGGATAGGACTGAGGTTGAGCACATATTTAGTCGTGTCGGTGGAGATGTAGAGATAGACGGGTTCGTCGCAGTCGGTGAGTTTGGTCTTTTTGCCCGTGTCGGGGTCGGTGTAGACAGCCGTTCCGAGAATGGGGTAAATCCAGTAGCGTACCGTATCGGCTGCAGCCATATAGAATGATTCGGACTCAATGTTCAGACGCAATAATCCCCGGTCGCAAAGGTCTTTGATGATGGGGTAGGCATCTTCGTTGTGGAAAGCACGCGGGTCGAGTTGGGAGACATCAGTAGCGTAGTAGTTGGGATTATCCACCGTGTCGGTAGGGAGACGCCGCATGTCCTTGATAGCATCTTCCACTTTACCTCGGTCGTGCCCGTATTTGCTGAGGAAAAGGGCATTTGCTGTCTCTTTTTCCGTTGAAGTAGGGAGGAACTTGCTGCCATACTCCAATGTGTGCCCATCGAAGATGTCGTCGAAACTATACGCCAGCAGCCAATCGGCTTTGGCATTGGCGAAGATGGTCTTGTTGTCATCAATCGTATTGGTGACGCGCACCTCTACAGGATAGAGGTCGTTGGCACAAGCACCTACCACAGGTGAGGTCTGATTGTTGATATTGAGGGCTGTTTTGTCATAGACGGGCAACGGTGTCCGGAGGGCGCAATCAGGGTTGCTGAGTTCGTTGGTGTCGCGTGCCATACGTATTTCGTAGGTGTGGGCGGCATCTAACTTGGAGTTGCTGAGAATATGCCCTACGTAGAGTACGTAGCGCGTATCGCCATTCTCCATCGTGGGGACGTAGGCTTTCATAGTCACCTCGTTGATGACAGTACCACCCTCTTCGTTGAGTTCGGTGAAACGCCTACCCATAGAATCCACGAAGGCCGTAATAGACGGGAACACCATACGGCTTTCATCCACGTTTTTCATACAAGTATGGTCTTGGCGATAATCGGGGTCACGGGTTTTGGCAGGATCATAGTCGCTTTGGGGAATGATGATACAACCGTGTCGGGTTGTGTCAGATTCCTCGTCTGCAAAACGGTTGTAGTAGTTGGTAGGAACAGGGGTGTTTGCTGTGAGGTCGTAGAGTTGGTAGTAGATAGGTTGGCAGCCCCAGTCGCCTGTCAGGCGGGTATAATCGACACGCGCTATAGCGGCTTCGCGGTTTTCGGATGCGCAGGAGGTCATTACCTGATAGGCCGCTAAGGGAAGTTTGGAGGCAAAGAGGCAGATGTCATCGATGAGGAAGTCGTTGCCCTGATTGCTGTTGGCAAAGTTGTAGATTGACACACGCGACTCGTCGTAGTCGTTGGCACTGACAAGGGGGAAGAACACCTGTCGCCAGCCCGCTTCGCCACCTGCATAAGGCAGAGAACCCGCAAAGAAGACACCAATATCCTCCCAATCGCCGTAGTTGCCGTCGGCATCTTTGTTGCGTCCTTGTACGTTGAAACGGAAGATAGGTGAGTTGGCTGTGATACCTGCAGCATCTTTAGAAGGATTGCATATCCACGCATAGCAATACAACTGCTGCCCCGAACATATACGCTGTTCAGTGGAGATACTTGCCACTAATCCGGGGCGACGTCCACCATCCACATACATACAATAACCATTGGCAGCACCTCCATGCTGGGGAGTATCGTCCAACCAATAGTCCTGCGCTGTTGTTCCTACCCGATTGGTAAGGCAGTATTCACCATAGTAGGGGAAAGGATTATTGACTACACGTTGGTAAGGTAACTTGCCGCTCACGTAGGTGTAGCCATAGGAAGCCTCGTCCCAATTGAGGTGTTGGTCGAGATATTCCACCGCAGCACTGGCGGGTTTCTTGCCGAAGTTGAAATCCTGCTTGATCACATTGGTGTAGTTGCGCGCTATCTTCCGGTCGGTGATGATATGGGTACTATCGTCGCGGGGACCACACAGGCTGCGGTCCATATACTCTACCGTGAAACGAGCCACGCGAATATCTTTGCCCGACTGTGTATAGGTGCCTGGAATGCGCAATTCATAGATAACCGTTTCTACGGTATTGTCGTGCTCCACGTTGGCGTAGCCATTTATATCATTGATAGTGAGCGGGGTGTATGTTGTCTCGGTGGACTTGCGGGTGTACCATTGTGCATTGGGGGCATCGGGGGAACCGAACTGCGTGAGTTGATTGTTTTTGCCGTAGAAGTAGTAGCACAACTCCGAGGCATGGTCGATGTAGTGATTATAAGCAAAGCGGGTCTCAAGCAGCACATCTTTGCCCGCAGGGGCAATGTAGTAATACTCCTCAAATGCACGGTCTTGGTCCGTGGTGAACCGGCTGAGACTATCTGCCATTCTGTCTGCAGGTATGAGGTGGAAAATTTGTCGGTAGGACAAAGTCGGTTCCTGTACGTAGGTGTCGGTGATTTCATAATCAGTATAAGCACTTACGTCACAGGCAATCAGGCGTTCCTGTTGGTCATCCCAACCGCGGAATTTCGGGCACCTGATATAGTTGCCGTTTTGTCCCTGTTGCTGGCTGAGTGCCGATGTGTAGGTGGCATACAAACCATGCGAAGTTTCACCATCAGAATTGATAGCCGTAAAATTGTACACATTGTTGCCCACTACTACCTGCGGACGTTCCACAAAAAAGTTTGTAACCTCAGTACCGTCGCTGTTGTATTGTGGGGCTTTACCAGTCTTGTAATCGTACCAGCGCATATAGCCGAGGAACTTAGTCTCGTTGAGTTGCAGGAGTATTTCTTCGCCTGCATGGTAGTAGATAGTCTTCTCCAATTGATGCACGCGTTGTCGTCCGTCTGTGTCAAGGTTGTCGTTGGCAATGCCCTTGTAGGCACGGAATGCCACTCCACCGGTTTCGTTGGTGCTGTATTGGAAGATAGTGGCGTAGAATATCTTGTGGTGATGCTTGTAAGCGAATGACCCATGCAGAGTTGCCCTGCGCAGACTCTGTGTGTTGTTCGGCTTTGCAGTTACGATAAGAGGGGTGTTCTCGTCCAAGTAACAACTGAGCCAATCAGCCTTTGAACCATCAGCATTCAGAAAGGTGACACTCTTGTTGTCCACGTCATTCCGATCCAATATGGTCTGCTCCCTGTTGTCGTATATGGTTTGTCCGTTATTATCTTGTGCCACATTGCCATCCTTGTCGAACAATACCTCCCCTTGTGTATGCTGCAACGTGATAGCAAATTGTTTCTGAAGCGGTTGCGACGAGGAAGCCTGTGCGGGGAAGTAGTAAGTAGGCGGTTCCAAGTTGGCTGTCATGTCATCAAAATATACATAGTGATATGCTGTGCGCATGACGCCTACGCTATGTGTTGCTACTTGCTGTCCGTCGTGTGTGACAGAAAGTATCAGTTCATCGGAGAAATCTGCATATTGTGGGGTGTTTTCACGATTGTTCGTTGTCATGACGTTGAATGGTGAAGCCCCTACGGTGGTAAGTGAGAGGGTGTAGTTGTTCGCTTGATTGGCAGAGGTAATGCCAGATAAGAACATCATAGCTCGTGGTTTTTCCTCGTATTTGTAGGATGTGTTCTCTATGGAGTTGTTAATCAAGTCTGCGGTAAGATAAGATGTGTCTTGTTTTTCCTCATCTTGTCGCGATTTCCAATACCAAGAAAGCATATAGCCTGCTTGTTCCAAGTCGGTGGGGTTGTAGGTGGTCGTAGTGGTCTGAGAGAGTTTGTAGGTGTTGTAGCCCAAGTTAGTGCCCGGCACGTTGTAGATGTAGGTGTCGGAGATTAGTTGTACGTTATAGGTTACATTCGCTATGTCGGGGTTTTCGTTCTGTGTTTTCCATTGGAATGTGTGTGAGTCGGGGTCGGAGACAATGGATACTGAGGTGGCAGTAGTCTTGCTCCAACGCTCAATTTGCATGGGAGAGGAGACATTTGTGTTTGCATACCAATAATAATTGTTGCGCCAATTATATGCGAGGTAAACATAATAAGTTGTGGTTCCATTCTTGTGTTGAAGATATTTTTTGGTGCGACTGTCAGTTTCATTCCAATCAGAATAAGCATATTCACCAAAACTAAATATAGAACTTTGTGATTGAGTATTCTCAAGTGAAAAAGTATTCCTTGTTGTTGAAATCCGCAGCCATTTTTGGCTACTAACATTATATAATCGGAAATCGGTTGTGCTGTTCGTTTCATATATTACTTGCCACAATCCATCCACATCAACTGACGTAGAATAAGACAAGGAGTTTGTTGAGGCACTCATGTAGTAAGTTATCGTATTGTTCCAGTTATTAGTGTATGGATATCCAATGCTGATGGTGTCACCATCGGCGGGAAAAGTCTGTGCCTCAACGGATTGCAGAGTTGTTATGGTGAGGCATACCATCAAAGCCATGCACCAACGAGCGGTGTAAAGTGAGAAGATATATTGAATGGAGAGTTTCATAAGTCTATCGTTTTTAGTATATTGTATTCTATTTATTTGTTAATCAATCGTTTCCTATTCTTGATAAATATGTGCGCTATCCAACATAGTGCTAACGCCAACATTGGCAACAGGGTATCACCAACAGGTGTATATTGCCCTACAGGCGGACGGTCGGGGCGTTCGTCATTATCCCAATACTCCTCGTGGTAGGTGTTGTTTTCGCTATTGAATAAATCCAAAATGCCGCTTGCCACCTCCCCATCTATGCGCCAAATGGGCGCGTTCCACTGTGATGCAAAAGGGGAATAGGTGTGAGAGGTGGAAGCGGCAACTTCTTCATACTGAGCACCTTGACTTGCAGGAAACAACCTATAGGATGTGGATGTCATGTGATAGGACATATTTTCAAGAGCAAATGCGTCCGAGTACATAGACTTCGACATGAAAGGTGTAGTCGTTGTTGGTGAATAATCCATTCTTGTTTGCCTTGTTGTTTTGATTCTTTGATTGCATAATAGTAACACAAAAACGACCCTTTTTTTGATACCATAAATGTCGTAAGAGCATAAAGAGGTAAGTCCTTTACTTAAAAGGAGTTATAAAAGCGGGAAAGAGAATGGAATAGACACAAAAAAGGTATCAAAAAAAGGGTCCTTTATTTGACACACCGTCTGCAAGAGATTACAGGCAATCAATAAAAACAAAGGCAAGATATTAGATGCAGATACGCCCGCAGGCAATGTCGTTGTCATCAAAAGAGTGTCTTAACCGTTGTTCATTTGATTGGACGCACAAAGGTACTACTTTTTACGGAAACACACAATAGCACCCATAAGAAATAACAGAAAATTAACAACGCACCAACTACAAACTTCACATTTAACACTCGTTGTGTGCATTTTATCATATTAAATAGTCCAAAAGGAGTGAATGATTATTCAAAACACGCACGAACAGGGGGCTCGGTACAGGGTTTGCGGAAGATGATACAAAAAGTAAAATAACAGGATAACATCCACCACAAAACAACAAACTTATGACGGATCCTCATCAACACTTGAAGCGGCTATATGCAGGCATCTTCATTTTAACCGTAGTGATATGTCTCGCCAATATCATATACCTATTGTTCCAGCCCTCATCCGACTTGGAAACAGTACTGTTTCGGGGGCTGCAATACGTGCTGATGTTAGCCCTGCTGACTGCGCCCATTGTGCTGAGAAAGCGATTTTTGCTCAACATACCATTGGTATTAGTAGTGGCAATTGCCGTATTCGCTTTCACCGCACTGATATTAGGTGACGGATTGGACTTCTACGGCAAGTATCCATGGTGGGACTCGCTATTGCACATGCTGTCGGGCGTGGTGCTGTCGTTTATCGCGCTATGGGTGATGCATGCCGTGATGCCCGAATCCTACAGGATAGTATTCCGCAACAAATACTTTATGGCCCTCTACCTGCTGATGTTCACATTAGCCGTGGGCGGGCTGTGGGAGATATGCGAATATACATTTGATGACCTCTTCGGAACCAACACCCAACAGTTTATGGAGACCACTTCCGGTTCGATGATTACTCCGGAAGATATTCCCCTGCAAGGTCACGAGGCCCTGCGCGACACTATGACCGACCTGACATTGGACTTCCTGGGCGGTCTGGTGATTGCCATCTACGTGTTGGTTTTCCACAAGAAACTGATGGAACGACACGACTTGGAATACTTGGACGATGGCGGCCAACCATCTACCTCACGGTCTTAGTCTCCGGATTGCATCTTGTGCGCATCCTGCTGCGGCAGGATATAGCGGCGCGTGTAGCGGCGAAGCGTGGCACGATTGGTGTGAAGCCGGCGCGCTATCTCTGCGGGACGCATACCCCGTTGCAAGGCTTGGCGTATATACGCGTCATGCCGCGCCAGACGGTGAAGGTCCTGCGACATCAGACTGCCATGCGGACGCCCAACCGGCTTGCCCTCGGCACGCAACCGCGCCAACGCCTCTTTGGTGCGCTGCGAGATAAGATTGCGTTCAATCTCCGCCGAGAGGCCAAAAGCAAACGCCAAAACTTTACTTTGAATATCGTCGCCAAGACGGTAGCCCTCTTTGATAGTCCACACACGACACTCATGGCTCATACAATAGCCGAGAATCTCCATAATCATATACAGACTACGCCCCAAACGCGACAATTCGCTGCAGATGATAGTGTCGCCCTTCCCCACCCGCTTGAGGAGGCGTCCGAGTTCGCGCTCATTGTAATTCTTGACCCCTGAAATTGTTTCCTCTATCCAACCATCGACCGAAAGGTGTTGCTGCTCGCAGAATCGTTCAATCTCAAATCGCTGATTCTCAACCGTCTGCTTGTCGGAACTTACGCGGATGTAACCATATACCATGTGTTTTTGGCATAAAGTTAAAAAAGTTTTCCCAATCGTGCAAACAATATGGTCAAAAGCACCGGCAAAAGTACGGCAAGGTAGCAGTTATCTACCGTATATTGTACCGTAGTCGGCAGAAGAAAGGACAAAAAAAGAGATTGCCTAATCATTAGACAATCTCTTGGTAGTGCTACCCGGACTCGAACCGGGGTTTACGGCGTGAGAGGCCGTTGTCCTAGGCCACTAGACGATAGCACCCTATTGCTTTTCTCGAAAGCGGGTGCAAAGGTACTGCTAATTTTCGACATACGCAAATAAAAACCGGAAAAACATGATTTTTTTTGCTATTTCATAGAAAATAAGTATCTTTGCAAACTAAAATAGAAAAGACTTAACCCGATGAAAAAGAACTTAGGATTTGTCCGCGTAGCCGCTGCCGTACCTCAAATGCGCGTAGCCGACTGCCATTACAACACCCATGAAATCAAGCAACAGATAGCCGAAGCCATAGATGAAGGCGTGCAAGTGATATGCTTTCCCGAGTTGAGCGTGACGGGGTACACCTGCGCCGATTTGTTTTTTACACAACAGTTGCAGCAGGACACCCTTAAATGCTTGGAGGAGATATGTGCAAGCACCAGAAACCAGCCGATAGTGGTATTAGTGGGCGGTCCGCTGAAAGTGGATAACAACCTGTACAACTGCGCGTTCGTGATGACAGATGGCGAGGTGATAGGCGTGGTGCCGAAGGTGAATCTGCCGAATACGGGTGAGTTTTACGAGAAGCGTTGGTTCACCTCGGGACGCGCGGCGATGGAGCATGCCGCCAACGGTTTGCAGCCGCGCATTCCGACCATCGAACTATGGGGCGGCGATGTACCGTTTGGTCCTGATTTACTGTTTGTTACGCGCGATTACTGCTTTGGAATCGAGTTGTGCGAGGACCTTTGGTCGCCACTGCCAGTGAGTACGCAATTAGCGATACAAGGTGCGGAAATCATCTTCAACCTGTCGAGCAGCAACTGCGTGACGGGCAAGCACGCATTCCGCCGCCAGATGATTACGCAACAGTCAGCACGTGTGCATTGCGGATACGTCTATACCTCGTCGGGCATCGGCGAATCAACCACCGACCTTGTATTCTCCGGAAGCACTTACATTGCCGAAAACGGCGACCTTTTGGAGATGGGGGAGCGATTCCAGATGGACAGCACCATGGTGATTTCGGAGATAGATATTGAGCGTTTACGTATTGACCGTCAGCGAAATACGAATTTCACGAAAGACCAACACGGGCATTACAGAAAGATAAACGTGGCTCCGATTGACCCTGAAGACGGTTTTGTGGAGCCGATTCACCGCCATTTCTGCCCCACCCCATTCGTGCCGCGGGAGGAAGACAAACTGAGTTACTGCGAGGATGTATTCAGCATTCAGACCTGCGGATTGTTTCGGCGCTGGCAACACACCCACGCAGAAAGCGTGGTAGTAGGCATTTCGGGCGGTTTGGACTCGACGTTGGCCTTATTGGTGTGCGTGCTGACCGCAGACCGTTTGGGCTACAAGCGGTCGCAAGTGATAGGCGTGACGATGCCCGGCTTCGGCACCAGCGACCGCAC
Organism: uncultured Bacteroidales bacterium; assembly: GCA_934667275.1. GTDB lineage: Bacteria > Bacteroidota > Bacteroidia > Bacteroidales > Paludibacteraceae > Colicola. Next base: position 10,847 of record CAKULK010000015.1, read on the forward strand.
CTACCACAACGCCATCGCGCTGATGGAGCAATTGGGCGTGAGCATCCACGAGGTGCCCATCCGCGATATGACCACCCAGCATCTGCATGACATAGACCACGATATGAATGTGCATGACGTGACCTACGAGAACGCGCAGGCGCGCATACGCACGCTCATATTAATGGATATGGCGAACAAATACAACGGATTGGTGGTAGGGACAGGCGATTTGAGCGAATTGGCATTGGGTTGGGCGACCTACTGCGGCGACCAGATGTCGATGTACGGCGTGAACGCCGGTATCCCCAAGACCTTGGTGCGCTGTATGGTGCGCCATGCGGCAGAAAACGTGTTCGGGGAAGAGACGAGGAAGATTCTGCTTGACATTATTGACACCCCCGTTTCGCCGGAGTTGCTGCCGCCCGACAAAGAGGGAAATATCGCACAGATTACAGAAGACAAGGTGGGGCCCTACGAGTTGCACGACTTTTTCCTGTACTACTTTTTAAGATTCGGGTTCACGCAGGAGAAGATTGCCTACATGGCGTCACTCGCCTTTGAAGACCAGTACAGCGAAGAGGTGATAAACCATTGGCTGCAAGTGTTTATGCACAGATTCTATACGCAACAATTCAAACGCAGTTGCCTGCCAGACGGGCCAAAAGTGGTAGGCATAAGTCTCTCACCACGAGGCGATTGGCGCATGCCAAGCGATGTGAGCATTTGATAATAAAAGATTGGAAACGGGATGAAGAAGCGGATTTGGATTAGCATGATGAGTGTGGTGCTGGCAGTGGGTGCATTGCAAGCACAGATAGTGGATGCCGTACACTGGAATGGTACGCAAACAGGTGACAGTGTGATACTTACCGCTACTATTGACGCAGGGTGGCATATGACGCTGATTAGCATCAACGACTCGGCGATTGGCGCAGAATATAGCGACACCTATACCATTGTGTGCCCGACAGGAGATATTGCAGTCCGCTACAACACGTGCAACGACCGCATGTGCACCGCCCCTGTGGTGTGGGAATACTCTCCGTCCGTTATTACAGAAACGCCTGTAACTGAACCAGTTAAAGAGCATAGTACCGACCTATGGTGGGTGTTTCTGATGGGATTGTTGGGCGGTCTGCTGGCGATATTCACACCATGCGTATGGCCGATTATTCCGATGACGGTGTCGTTTTTCCTGAAGCGGTCGGAGGAACATGGTGTACGGGACGCCTTATTGTACGGGTTAGCGATTATCGTGACATACGTCGGATTGGGTCTGCTGATTACCGTGATATTTGGCGCGTCAGCACTTAACGCGTTGGCTACCAATGCGATAGTAAACTTATTCTTCTTTGCGCTATTGGTTGTTTTCGCGCTATCGTTCTTCGGATTGTTTGAGATACAACTGCCTTCGTCGTGGTCCACCAAATTGGACGAAAAGGCCCGTAGCACCGGCGGTATGCTGAGTATCCTGATGATGGCACTGACATTGGTGATAGTGTCGTTTTCATGCACGGGTCCTATCATTGGCACGTTATTAGTGGAGGCGGCAGGACATAGCCTGCTCGCCCCCGCGATAGGGATGTTGGGCTTCGCCATTGCGTTGGCATTGCCTTTCTCGCTGTTTGCGATGTTCCCTAAATGGATGAAACAAATGCCGAAATCGGGCGGATGGATGCAATCGTTGAAAGTGGTACTGGCATTTGTGGAACTGGCCTTGTCGCTGAAATTCCTGAGCGTTGCCGACCTTGCATACGGTTGGGGGATACTGCCAAGATGGCTGTTTATTGCCGTATGGGTGGCATGTTTCTTCGGCATCGGACTGTACCTGATATGGGGTATCAGAAAGGTTTCCACTACGCGCAAAGTGATTCGCACGGTGGTGATAATCACGTCATGGCTATTCACCGCCTACCTCGTACCCGGATTATGGGGTGCCCCCGTGAAGGCAATTTCCGCCTTTGCGCCCCCTATGCCGATTGAGGACCGCGAGGTATTCAATGACTACGAGGAAGGTTTGCAATATGCATTACAAACCGGGAAACCGGTACTATTGGACTTTTCGGGCTACGGGTGCGTGAATTGCCGCAAGATGGAAGCATATGTGTTAGACGACGATTCGGTGAAAGCGAGACTGCGCAACTATGTGGTTATCACCCTGTTCGTGGATGACAAGCAACCACGAGAGGCAAAAATAACAACAGGTGCATTTGCCTTTGGCGATAATACACAGCCCACAGAGACCAAAAAGGAGAGCATCGGCGACTATAACTCGCGCATTCAGCGTGAACAATATGGGTCGAACGCACAACCTTACTTTGTGCAACTATCTCCGCAAGGCACGCCTGTCAGCGAACCCTACGCTTTTTCCACCTCACCGGAAGACTTTTTGCATTGGTTGAAATACTAAAATCAGATATATGTTTACTCACGACAAACCCAAATATGAGACGCGCCGCGTACCCGAGAAAGAGATGATTTTCGGCACACGTGCCGTGATTGAAGCCATCGAAGCAGGAAAGACCATCGACAAAATCCTGCTGCGCCGCGATATGACCTCCGCCACAGGGCGTGAACTGCTGAAACATCTGCAGGGAACCACCACCCCAGTGCAAAAAGTGCCCGTGGAGAAACTGAACCAATACACCGACAAGAACCACCAAGGCGTGATTGCATTCCTGAGTCCGATAGAGTTCTATCGCGTGGAAGATGTCGTACCCGCTTTGTTTGAACAAGGCGAGACACCGTTGCTAATGGTACTTGACGGCATTACCGATGTGCGTAACTTCGGTGCCATCGCGCGCACGTGCGCATGCGCGGGCGTACACGCGTTATTAATAGGTGCATACGGCAGCGTGAGCATTAACGGCGATGCAATGAAGACTTCGGCGGGAGCCCTGCACTCACTGCCCGTATGCAAAGTGGACAACCTGCAACAATGCCTGCAATACCTGCGCGACTCCGGTATCCACATCGTGGCGGCGACCGAACATGCCGAACACAACTATACCGATGCCGATATGACGGCCCCACTTGCCATCGTGATGGGCAGCGAAGACAGGGGTATCTACGAGCCCAACCTCCGTCTTTGTACTGACCAAGTGCGCATACCGATGCACGGGCCGATAGAAAGCCTAAATGTGAGCGTGGCAGCAGGTGTGATGCTGTATGAGGCTGTCCGTCAGCGCAACAAGTGATTGAACACGATGGAAGAATGTACGGAAAAGGTTGCCATTTTTGACTTGGACGGCACCCTTATAAATTCAATAGCCGATTTGGGATTGGCGTGCAACCATGCATTGGAGGCATTCGGTTTTCCGACACATGAGGCGGACGAGTATCCTCATCTGGTGGGCAATGGTGTAAACAAACTGATAGAACGCGCCCTGCCGGAAGGACACAAAGATGAAAGCACCATATTGCGTCTGCGTGAAGCATTTATTCCCTACTACGACACGCATAACTGCGTGCATACGCACCCATACGACGGCATACCAGAGTTGTTGCAAACACTTAAGCAACAGGGGGTTAAGTTAGGAGTGGCATCCAACAAATATCAAGCCGCCACAGCACGTTTGGTGGAATATTTCTTTCCCAATACGTTTGACGCGGTGTTGGGTGAACGCCCGAATGTGCCCCGTAAACCAGAGCCACAAATTGTGTACGACATCTTGGATGCGATAGGTGTGCATACTTATTCGGGAAGTATATTTTATATCGGCGACTCGTTGGTGGATGTCAATACCGCCCACAATGCCAATTTGCCCGTAATAGCGTGTGCATGGGGCTTTTGCAACAAAGAAGAATTGCGCAAAGCAGAGCCTGACTACTTGGTGCATACGCCAACTGAGATAGTACAGATTATCCAACAAGCCTAAGTCTTCGGGCAGAACCCTAATTTGTATATTCGGGAATAAATTAGTAACTTTGCAGCGTAAATTGAAAATTGGATAAGCATGAAAGAAAGATTGACTATCATTGACTTTGTGGAGAAATATACGGCGATGTATGCCGACCATGTGTTTCTGCGCGAGAAGATAGATAATGTGTGGACCGAGACCACATACGCGCAGACACGCGAGCAGGCACACCTAATAGGTGCCGGACTGATGGCATTGGGTATGCAGAAAGGCGAGCGGGCGGCGTTGCTGTCCCAAGGGCGCAACCTATGGGTGACGGGCGAACTGGGTATCCTGTATGCGGGCGGCGTGAACGTGCCGCTGAGCATCAAGTTGGCAGAAGCAAGCGATTTGCTGTTCCGTATCCAACACTCTGATGCACAATACATTATGACATCCGAGCAACAACTGCCGAAGATTCGCAAGATACTGCCCGAATGTCCCAACGTGAAGTACGTGATAGTGTTCGACAAGTTGGACAAATACGAGGACAAAGAGATTGGTATCGACCAGGTGATTGCCAAGGGCGAGTCGTTCCTCGCGCACAACGGAAAGGACTTTGAGGAGCGATACAAGTCGGTGGGACCTGACGACTACGCGAATATCAGTTACACATCAGGTACAACGGCCGACCCGAAGGGTATCCTGCTGACACACCGCAACTACACGGCGAATGTGGAGCAGGCACGCTCGATTATCGGCGTGGAGCCCGATGATGTGATGCTGATTATATTGCCGTTGGACCACTGCTTCGCGCACGTGGCGGGATTCTACACGATGATGTCGTACTGCGGCAGCATAGCCACCGTGCCCGTGGGCAAGACCGCTATCGCAACGCTGAAGAATATCCCACTGTCTATCAAGGAAGTACGTCCGATGGTGATGCTGTCGGTGCCCGCACTGGCGCGTAACTTCCGCAAGAGCATTGAGACAAGTATCAAGCAAAAGGGCGCGACGGTGGAGAAACTCTACAACTTCGCCCTCAACAACGCCATTAAATATAATAAGGAGTACTGGAACCGCGGCGGCAAAGACTTCTGGAGAAAGCCGCTGGTGGATTTGTTCGACAAACTGATATTCAAGGCTGTGCGTGAGGGATTCGGCGGGCGGATGAAATTCTTTGTAGGCGGCGGTGCGCTATTAGACATCGAGTTGCAACGCTACTTCTGCGCAGTGGGCATGCCGATGTTCCAAGGCTACGGACTGAGTGAGGCGACGCCGATTATCTGTGCCAACTCGACGGGACACGCTATCTTCGGCTCAAGCGGACGCATAGTGTCGGATTTAGATTTGAAGATATGCGACGACGAGGGTAAGGAGGTGCCCGCAGGACAGAAAGGCGAGATAGTGATTCGCGGCGAGAACGTGATGGCAGGCTATTGGAAGAACCCCGAATCGACCGCCAAGACGATAGTAGACGGCTGGTTGCACACGGGCGATATGGGCTATGTGCGCAAGGACCATCCCGGGTATCTGTGGGTGGTAGGTCGCTTCAAGTCGCTGCTAATCAGTTCGGACGGAGAGAAATACAGTCCAGAAGGTTATGAGGATAGTCTGACTGACGGCAGCAAATATATCGAGCAGGTAGTGCTGCACAACAACCAAGACCCCTACACGATTGTGCTGATTGTGCCGAACAAAGAGGCGTTGCGCGAGTACGTGAAGGGCAAGAGTATTGACCCCGCATCGTATGAGGGCAAGCGCGCTATGCTGCAGAAGATTCAAGCCGAAGCAGACGAATACAAGAACGGCAAGTTTGCAGGTATGTTCCCCGAGATGTGGCTGCCGAAAGCCATCGCAGTGCTGCCGGAGGCGTTTACGGAGCAGAACCATATGGTGAACTCGACGATGAAGATTGTGCGCGGGAAGGTGGAGGAATACTACAAAGACCGCATCGAGTACGCCTACACGGCGGAAGGCAAGGATTTGTTCAACGAGAAGAATATGGCGGCACTCTGATTTTGCCACTACCCTTATTATTCTTAGCGAGCCGACCCATATAAGGTCGGCTCGCTTGCGTTGCAGGACTTGACAATATGGCCGAAGAGGATTCCACAAACACGGCAACATCCTTGTATCCTCCTTGCAAACACAAATCCCGTTGCCGTGTCGTTGCCGTCTCGTTGCCGTAATTTACAGCGGGAAGGAGTGAGAAAGATGTTACAAAGAAGGGAGACCGTCACTCCCGTGAAAGCCTCCCTAAGACTAATACCTTTGTTAACCTTCAGTTACATTTACATGTAACCATAAAATCCTATATCATGAAAAAACGTTTGTATGTTATTTTTGTCCTTAACCGATTTATCTTCGAGAACCGCCCCCCGAGCGCGAGGAACTGCCACCACTTGAACGACTGCCACCCGACATTCCACCAGACATACTACCTCCCGACGAACGCATACCTCCGCCCATGGAAGACTGCATGGTTGCACCCGAAGAACGCGCAGGAGCCGATGATGACGAAGATCGCATTGACGCAGATGAAGAACGCATATTGGTACTCGGCTGAGTACGCACAGAGGTACTATTGACCGAAGAGCGCGACCCTGTATCAGACACGCGACTATTAACAGATGACGATGCAGAACGCGTGGGCGTAGAAGAAACACTACGTGATGCGGGCGTGGCAGCGGTGCGAGTGGTGACCGATGACGTCCGCGAGGCAGATGTTGCCGTTGAACGTGAGTTGCCATCGGCTACGCGACTCTGCGCGGCATTGCGAGAAGAAGAGGCAGTACGACCACTTGCCGAAGCCTGTGTACGTGTTGCAGACGAAGTGCTTGTGCGGATATTACTACTGCCAAAAGAGCGAGATGCCGCACTTCCTTCCGAGACATTGCGCGAAGCAGCAACATTGTTTCTGTTTGAAGATAGATTGCCATTAGCCATAGCGGAACGTGTAGATGTACGACGCTCCACCTCAAAAGAGCGAGCATTGGTCACATTACGATTGGCATTTCGCGTAGCAAACGAGCGTTCCGGATGACGTACCGCATAGTCGGAACGACGAATCGGGTCGTACATCGGATAATAGTGGTCATGCGGATGATGCCCCGTACGATAGGAGCAAACCGGATGCCAATGGTGATGCCAATAACAATGGTCCCAATATATATGAGGTGCCACGCAATAGTAGGGATGCCACCAACCAGGCCAATAATCCCAGTAGTAAGGTGAATACCAGCAAACCCAATCGGGTCCCCAAAACCAATCGTAGATGTAGGGGCGATAGACATATACAGGCTCAATGATGTAGTTGGTGCCATAGATGTACTCATCGCCGATAACCTGCACAGTAACGCTCTCTGTTTCAGGGTCTTTCTCTACGTAGATAGATGCCACATCCTGATACACATCCTTTGCGAGCACCGCTTGCAGGACCACGAGATGGCGATTGCCATCTGCAGTCTCGATGACACGCAAGTAGTCCACCTGCCCATCCCCGTTCAAGTCAAGATTCGAGAATGCAGAATCCGGATTATTGAGCATCGCCTCAAACTCTTCCAAGTCTTTTGCCTGACCCAAGAGCGTGGCAACTGTTTTCAAATCAAGATTTTCAGAAATATCCGTAGAGGTGGCTGTCACCGTCACGGTCTCATCTGCGCGAACCGTCCAAGACGTGAACGCCAAACAAGCCATCAAAAGAAACATTCTCGCTTTCATATTAGACCTCCTTTAAGATTAAACCAAATTCAAATTATGATGCATCTTCTCCTTTTTGGTACGCATATAGCGGATATTGTAAGGATTAGGTGCAATCTCTATTGGTATATTCTCTACAATTTCTATGCCATAACTCTCGAGTCCGACACGTTTGACCGGATTATTTGTCAGCAAACGGAGCCTTTTGGCACCCATTTGTCGCAAGATTTGCGCTCCGACACCGTAGTCACGTTCATCGGGTTGGAAGCCGAGGTGGATGTTGGCATCCACAGTGTCATCGCCCTGTTCCTGGAGTTTGTAGGCGCGAATCTTGTTCATCAGCCCGATGCCGCGCCCTTCCTGGTTCATATAAACAAGGATACCTTTGCCCTCCTTTTCTATCATCTGCATAGCGCGGTGGAGTTGCTCGCCACATTCACAACGTTTGGAGCCAAAAATATCACCTGTCATGCATGACGAATGGACACGGCAAAGGACAGGTTCGTCGGAATTCCATGTGCCTTTGGTCAGTACCACATGCTCCAGCCCCGTGTTGAGTTGGCGGAACGGCGTGAGCATAAACTCGCCATACTCAGTAGGAAGGAAGACCGTCTCGCCACGCTCGACAAGAACACTTTCGGGCGCATGGTTGTCGGGAGCAGCCTCCGTAAGTCCTGCCAGTTTGAGTCGATAGGAGATGAGGTCTTTGATGGAAACGAGATGCAGCCCATACTCCGCAGCCACCTTTTCCAATTGTGGCAGACGCGCCATTGTACCATCTTCGTTCATGATTTCAATCAACGCTGCCGCCGGTTGCAACCCTGCCAAACGTGCCAAATCGACAGCCGCCTCCGTGTGTCCCGCACGCTGCAGCACCCCACGCTCACGCGCATAGAGAGGGTTGATATGTCCCGGACGACCAAACGTGGCAGGAGTTGACTTGGGGTCTGCCAACGCGCGGATGGTGGCTGCACGGTCCGCCGTGCTGACGCCCGTGGTGCACCCCTCCAACTTGTCCACCGTGACGGTGAACGGCGTACCCAGCATGGATGTATTGTTTGCCACCTGATGAGTGAGTCCCAACTCGGCACAACGCGCCTCAGTAAGCGGAGCGCACAGCACGCCACGCCCGTGTTGAAGCATAAAATTCACCTTTTCGGGAGTTATTTTTTCCGCGGCGATGATGAAATCACCTTCGTTTTCACGGTCTTCATCATCCACGACAATGACGAATTTACCTTCGTGAATGTCTTGAATCGCTTGTTCAATTGTATCCATATATGTTTGTATTTATTTTTCAGATGTTCCCAGATTTTGAACCACGCCTCAGGGTTGAAGAGAGCAGAGTCGGTGGCAGCCTTGTAGGTGAGAAAAATGCCGATGGGCAACAGCACAAACGAACTGAGCCACATACCTGCCCAACACGGCCAGAGCGCCTCGCGCGCCATCTTGTATCCTGAATTGTCGATTATATAGTAGATGATAAACATCACCACCGAAATCACCACAGGCGCCCCCAATCCCCCCTTGCGCGTGATAGCCCCCAACGGCGCGCCAATAAAGAAAAAGATGAGACAGGCAAACGCCAGCGTGAACTTACGATGGAGTTCTATCTCATGCTTGCGGATATAACGCTGGTAATCGTCCAACATCAGGGCATTATAGTCGATTTGGTCGCGTTGCGCCTTGGCTTTTTCCAATGCCACGGTGAGGGCCCGCAGACGTTCGTCGGTGGTGAAACGGGCATAGAGCGAATCCACGTCAAACCCGCGACAGACCCGCGACAGACCCGCGACATCCACCTTGCGATTGGCCTGCCTTTCGCGCCCGAAATAGCGATTTTCAACCATACTCTGACTCTGCTCCGAACTGCGGCTATGCGCCAATACTTGCACAGAATCAATGGAATGGACTAGTTGTGTCACATTTTTGGAGACATGCTGGTCGCTCAAAATATCTTCACTATAGCGATTGAACTCGGTGTCGAAATCAATAAGCAACTGTTTCTCCGCGAAAGACTCACGACGATACGGGACGCTCTGCTCGGAGCGCGTAGCGCGCTGTTGCTTGCGGTCGAGATTCTCAAAAGACTCGCCACTATATAGCCTCAAAAGAAGGTATTTCTTGTCGTCCGTGAAATAGATTTTGCCAGAATCCGCCACCATCACCGTAGCATTCTGGAAACCATCGGAGTAGTCGTAAATCATTAAGTCATAGAGCATTCCGCTGCGTGTATCCTTGTGACGGACATAGATATTGTAGCCATCAATACCATCGTAAAACTCACCTTGCGGGATATCCAACTCGGGCGATTTCTGACGCAACGAGAAGATGAGCGTCCAGAGTTTGACCTGCGAAACCGGCAGAACAGAATTGGAAAAATAGAACGCACCTACGCAAATGAATGCTATACAAACAGTTAGCGGTCGCATGATGCGGAAAAGACTGATGCCTGCCGCCTTCATGGCTGTGAGTTCGAATTTCTCACCCAAGTTCCCAAAGGAAATCAACGACGCCAACAAGATGGCAAGCGGTAATGCCAACGGTACCACCGAAGCCGCCGCATAAACGAAAAACTCTGCCAATACTTTGATTTCCACGCCCTTACCAACCAAATCATTGACATGCATCCACACAAACTGCATCAGCAGAATGAAGATACAAATCAAGAATGTCATCAAGAATAATGTAAGGAAATTCCTGATGAGATAAAGGTCTATTTTCTTGATTAGTCGCACGTGGTAACTCGGAGGTTATCAAACAGATACCATCAATATCAGCCTTTTAGATTGTCGGAAACAAAATTGATTGGCAACAAGTCTGATGCACTATGGAAGATGTAGCAACCATCTGTGCCATAGAGGATTACCTCCATTGGTACCCCATACCGGTACTCTGTTTCAAGCATCACTTGCCGGCATGCGCCACACGGACTTGCCGTTTCGCGGGTGAAATGCCCGTTGGTGAAACACGCAATCGCCAACTTCACGACCGCCGTATCGGGATGATTGGCATTGGCAGCAAAAAGCGTGGTACGCTCGGCACACAAGCCACTCGGGTAAGCGGCATTCTCCTGATTACACCCCGTAACCACCTGACCATCAGCCAATAAAGCAGCCGCTCCTACACCAAAATGCGAATACGGGCAATAGGCATCCTGCGTCTTGCGCTTTGCCGCCTCCACCAATTGACGTTGCTGTTCGTTGAGTTCATTCTCTTGACAAACAGACACTTGCGTCTGCAACACTATTTCCTTCATAGGTTCTTTCGAATTGAGGGCACAAGGCCCGATTTGACCTGCAAATATACTACTTTTTTCACACATATACAAATCATATGCCATTTTTGCTGAATCAGCAAATTCAGAGCAGAGGGTTTGGAAATATCAGAAAAAAGTTGTATCTTTGCGGGCTTGAAAGTAATATGAATTGTGTGAGGTATGAAGATAATTGAGCACATAGGCGAATATTGCCTGCTGATGGGACGGGTGTTCCGTTTGCCCGACCGGCAGCGGATGTTCTGGCGGCAGACCAGCCGTGAGATGGAGAAGCAAGGGTTGCAGTCGATACTCATCACGCTGATTGTCAGTGTGTTTATGGGTGCGATTATGACCATGCAGACCAAACTGAACACCGAGAACCCGCTCCTGCCCACCTACACTACGGGGCTTGTGACGCGCGATTGTATATTGTTGGAGTTCTCGAGTACGATTTTGTGCCTGCTGTTGGCAGGCAAAGTGGGGTCGAACATCGCATCGGAGATAGGCACTATGCGCATCACGGAGCAGATAGATGCCATGGAAATCATGGGTGTTAACTCTGCTAACTACCTGATATTGCCAAAGATAGTGGCGTTTATGGTGATGATGCCGCTGCTGGTGACGTTGTCAATGTTCACCGGTCTGTGTGGCGGCTACGCTATCAGCGCACTGACCGACGTGCTGACGGTGGACGAGTACTTGATAGGTATCCAGTATGCGTTCATACCGTTCTATGTGTGGTATTCGTTCATCAAGACGGTGGTGTTCGCGTTCATCATCGCGAGCATGTCTTCATACTATGGCTACTACGCCTACGGCGGCGCGCTGGAAGTGGGCAAGGCAAGTACGAAAGCCGTGGTTAACAGCAGTATTGTGATACTTTTGATGGATGTGGTTCTCACCAATTTAATGCTGAATTGACATGATACAAGTGAAGGATATCGTCAAGAGTTTCGACGGAAACATGGTGCTGAACCATATCTCCGCGGACTTTCACGACGGCGAAGTGAATATGATTATCGGTCAGTCGGGCTCGGGTAAGACGGTGCTGATGAAGTCGATGATTGGCTTGCACACAATTGATGAAGGGCAGATAATCTACGACACCACTTACCCCACCCGTGGACAGCGCAACATCGCCGAGATGAAGGAGAAAGAGGTGCGTATGCTGCACCGTGAAGTGGGTATGCTGTTCCAGGGATCGGCGTTGTTCGACAGCCTGACCGTGCAGGAGAATGTGATGTTCCCGCTGGAGATGTTCTCGCAGATGTCCCACGACGAGATGGTGGAGCGCGCGCGTTTCTGCCTGACCCGTGTGAACATGCCCGAGAGGGCTTTCTCCTTGATGCCCAGCGAGATAAGCGGCGGTATGCAGAAGCGTGTGGCGATAGCGCGTGCCATTGCGCTGAACCCCAAGTACCTGTTCTGCGACGAGCCCAACTCGGGTCTCGACCCCAAGACGAGCCTTATCATTGACGCCCTGATACAGGACATCACCCGTGAGTATGGCATCTGCACGGTGGTGAACAGCCACGATATGAACTCCATCATGGAGATAGGTGACAATATCGTCTTTCTCAAGAACGGTGTCAAGGAGTGGCAGGGTAGCCGGCACGACATCTTCCATGCTGATAACGAAGCACTTAACGACTTCGTATTTGCCAGCAACCTGTTCAAGAAGGTAAAAGAAGCCAACAAAGACTGATATGAAAAAGATAAGTATCCTATTGGCACTATGTGCCTCACTGACAATATGTTATGCCAAGGTACCACCCCACCGCGGAGTACCCGCCTACCCGGGCGTGATAGAGCGCGTGCAACCCGATGGCGACACGCTGCAAACTTATCTGCGTGGCGATGAGCGCATGCACTGGACTATGACCTTGGACGGTTGGCAGGTGATAGAGGACAGGCACGGACGCCTTTGCTATGCCACCACCAACTGCACGGGCAAAGTAATTTCCTCCCGCAAACAGGCACACAACAAAGAGCAGCGTACAGCCCGCGAAACGGCATGGCTGGAGAAGCATGGCGTGAAGAAAGAGGTGATATTGTATTGACAGAGATTTACCTAAGGAAAAGAGTATAACCCTAAAAAAAAACAAACCCGATGAAGAAGATAGTATCATTAGTAATCTGCTGTGCTACAGCACTTTGTATATATGCAGTTCCTGCCCGCCGCACGGGGCGCACTGTCACGCAAGCCGACGGCACCACCCTCACCGTATTTGCTCACGGCGATGAGCATTTCCACTGGCTGACCAACAGGCAGGGCGAGTGGGTAGCCCTCAATGCCCAAGGCAACTACGAGGTCATTCCTGCCCTTACCGACGAGCAGATACAGGCACGCCGTGCCCATTCCCCTCGTCGCCTGCCGCAGCAGACCACCAAAGCCACGCCCCTCAATATCGCTCCCCGCGGACTTATCATATTGGTCAACTTCCAGGATAAGGCTTTCACCACTACCAAAGCCGAAATGGACAGCATGATCAACGGGCAGAACTACACGCGCGCATACTCCTACACCTACGGCGGTGAGCGTCTTGACATCACCTCCAAAGGTTCTGCACGCGAGTATTTCTACGAGGCGTCCAACCGCCAGTACCACCCGCAGTTCGATGTGGTCGGACCCGTTACTGTCAGCCAAAGGATGTCATACTACGGCGCCAACGACAGGAATGGCAACGACAAGAACCCCGAGAAAATGATTCAAGAGGCGTGCGAACTGGCCAAGAGTGAATACAATGTGGATTTCACCCTTTATGACAATGACAACGACGACTACGTGGACTTCGTCTATGTCTTCTACGCAGGCTACGGCGAGGCGGACGGCGGCGGTGCGAACACGATATGGCCCCATGCCTACAGCCTGACAGCAGCCAATACGACATGTATTATCGACGACAAACAGGTGGACAGTTACGCCTGCAGCAACGAGATGAGCAGCATCTCCGAGGTACACGACGGCATAGGCACCTTCTGCCATGAGTTCAGCCATGTTCTGGGCTTGCCCGACCTCTACATCACATCCGAGGTACGTACTACCCATAAGACCCTTGGCGCATGGGATGTTATGGACTATGGACCCTACAACAACGACGGCAACACTCCGCCCAACTACTCGGGCTACGAGCGTTTCTTCATGGGCTGGGCTACGCCGCGCGTCCTTGCCGAAGACGAGGAAGTGGTGCTCCACGACCTTGCCTCCGCCAACGAGATACTTCTCATCTCCGAAACCGACAATCACAACCTCATAGGCAACGACCCGTCGCCTTCCACGTTCTATATCCTCGAGAACCGCCAGCAGACAGGGCTCGACACATACCTCCCCGGGCATGGGCTGATGCTCACCAAGATAAACTACTCTTACAGCAAGTGGCTTTACAACACCGTCAACAATACCTCGAGCAGCATGGGCGTGGATCTCATTGAGGCAGATGGCAAAGCCCCCAATCAAAGTAACTATAACCTCCAGAATGGCTATTGGGGCAAAGCCACAGACCTCTTCCCTGCAGGCGCGACAGCCTACAGCGGACTGGGCAACCATACCATAAGCAATATCCAAGAAACAGACGGCATCATCACCTTCACTTTCGGCAGTGCCACCCCGACCACCAACGTCTCCGTCGTTCCCGATGCCGCTATCCTCGCTATCTACAACGTCCTCGGCGCGCGCATGAACACCACCTCCACCGCCGACCTCCCGCGTGGCACCTACATCCTGCAAACCACCGGCGGCAGCCGTAAAATCGTCATCCCCTGATGCCAATGAAGATTATCTCCTACAACCTCAACGGCATCCGTGCCGCCATTGGCAAAGGGCTCCTCGACTGGCTCCGTCAGGAGAGCCCCGATGTCTTCTGCATACAGGAGAGCAAGGCGCAGCCCGAGCAGATTGACACCCTTGCCATGCAGGAACTCGGCTACTACAGTTACGTCCACTCCGCCGAGAAGAAGGGCTATTCGGGCGTGGCAATCTTCAGCAAGACGCAGCCCGACCGCGTCATCGCGGGCATGGGTAACCCCCGCTACGACTGCGAAGGGCGCGTGCTCCGCGCCGATTTCGGCGACATCACGGTGGTCTGCGTCTATATCCCCAGCGGCACCACGGGCGGCGTCCGTCAGGAGTTCAAGATGGACTTCCTCGAAGCCTTCCTCAAATGGACGCTCCTGCTGCGCCAGACGCGCCCCAACATCATCGTCTGCGGCGACTACAATATCTGCCACAAGCCCATCGACATCAACCACCCCGAGCGGCAGGTCGGCGTCAGCGGCTTCCTTCCCGAAGAGCGCGAATGGATGGACCGATGGCAGGACAGCGGCATGATTGACTCGTTCCGCCTCTTCGACACCCGCCCCGAGCAGTACAGTTGGTGGAGTTACCGCTTTGGTGCCCGCGAGCGCAACGCCGGCTGGCGTATCGACTACCACTGGGTCAGCGAACCTCTCCGCCCGCGCATCACAGGTGCACGTATCTTGCAGGACGCCGTCCACTCCGACCATTGCCCCGTGGAATTAACAATTGATAACCAAAATTAGCCCCTATTCACCCCCGTCTTCATCGTGTCAAACAGCAAGGGATACGCAAGGGATGCGCAAGGGATAGGCAACCCATACAAATATTAACAAAAGTAAATATCCAACTTTCGGCGAATGGACATTTTACGTACCGAACATTTAATCAAGAAATACGGCAAACGCACCGTGGTCAACGATGTGAGCATCTACCTTGAGCAGGGCGAGATTGTCGGTCTGCTTGGTCCAAACGGCGCGGGCAAGACCACAACGTTCTACATGACCACGGGGCTCATCACCGCCAACAACGGCAAGATTTTCCTCAACGACGAGGACATCACCCGCCTCCCCATGTACGAGCGCGCCAAACGGGGCATCGGTTACCTGCCGCAGGAGGCGTCCGTCTTCCGCAAGATGACCGTGGAGGACAACATCGCCTCCGTCCTCGAGATGACCAAGTTCACCAAGGAGTACCAGAAGCAGAAGTTGGAGCAACTCATCACCGAGTTCAACCTCGGGCACGTACGCAAGAACCTCGGTGACCGCCTTTCGGGCGGGGAACGCCGACGCACCGAGATAGCCCGCTGCCTGGCTATCGAACCGAAATTCGTGATGCTGGACGAACCCTTCGCGGGCGTTGACCCCATCGCGGTGCAGGAAATCCAGGACGTGGTGTGGCGCTTGAAGGACAAGAACATCGGTATTCTCATCACCGACCACAACGTGGACGAGACGCTTATGATTACCGACCGCGCCTACCTGCTTTTCGAAGGCAAAATCCTCTTTCACGGTACGCCCGAGGAACTCGCAGCCAACCCGATTGTCCGCAAAAACTACCTCGGACGCGACTTCGAACTCAAGAAAAAGACCCGTGTAGATTGACCGACGACCCGCGACAGCCCCCCTAAACAAACAGCATATTAGAACAAAGACCTACATATTCCTCTTGGCGACGCTTGTCCTCACTGCCTGCCACCGCACCTTGGATATTGAGGTGCCTATAACGCGCTGTGCGGACATGCCTTCGCCCCGCGTCTCGGCGACTGCCTTTACGTATGCAGGTAAGGGCTACATCTTCGGCGGTCGGGACAGCGCAGGCACCTATATGAACGACCTGTGGCAGTACGACCCCGCCACCAACCAATGGACGCAGTATGCCGCCATCACGCCCTTGGCGGGACGCGTCAATGCCACAGCGTGCGTGGATGCCAACAAAAACATCTACCTCGGACTCGGTTTCAATGGCCGATATGGTGCCGACAGCACCTACCTGCGCGACTGGTGGCGGCTCAACCTCGCCGACGGGCAATGGACACGCCTTGCCGACTATCCCAACCACAACACCGACAACGCCGTCGCTTTCGCGGGTAACGGTGAACTCTACGTGGGCTACGGCTTCTGCTGGACCTATGCACGCGATATGTTCCGCTACGACATCGCGTCCGACCACTGGGATACTATCGATGTGCATGTCTCCTCGCACGGCTACCCTCCGCGTTCCTTTGGCGGCTGCGGCTGCACGTATGGCGGGCGGTATTTCGCAGGCACAGGTTACAAGAGCAAGAGCCTTGACTGGTGGGCAGAGTTCCTGCCCGAAGGCAAATGGGTGGAGTGCGCCCCCGTACCGGGGCAGACACGCACCCTTGCGGCATCGGCTGCCACCCCGCAATATGCTTATGTCATCGGCGGATTTCATTACGGCGGCATTGGCACCGACGGACAAGTGCTTTCCGACATCCGCCGCTACGACCCGCAAGCCGACCGCTGGCAATACGCAGGCAACCTGCCGACCCCGCTGATGAACCACCTCGCCTTTGCCGTTGGCAACCGCGTCTTTGTCGGCATTGGCGAGACCACCGACGAACAGATGTGCAATCACCTCTATTGTATCCATGAAAAGTAGGTTGCTCGCCATATTGACCTTTCTCTTGTCCCTCCCGCCGCTTATGGCGGGCGGCTGGGACTGGTGGGGGCTGCCTATCACCGACAGCGTAGTCACCCGCGACACGCTGCTCTACCAAGTGCAGGCATTGGGTGTCGCCTCCTCGGGCAGGTTCGCCCCTTTCTGGCTGCAAAGCAACCGCAATGGCAACATCTCCGCTTCGCCGTACAGCGGCAACCTCACCGCAGGCATCATTAAACCCGCCACCTCGCCGCAGCGGTGGTTCGACTACGACTTCGGTGTTCAACTCACGGGGCGTGCACAATCGGCCATTGCCGACTCCCCATGGAGCACGCAACGCCGCCCCTTGACGGGCTATTTCAATCTGCTCTACGCGCACGCGCGTCTCTATATTGTTGACATCACCGCGGGCGTACTGCCTATGGTCTATGAGACAGTGGACGAACAACTGTCCACGGGCAGTATGGTCTTCTCAGGCAACAGCCAACCCCTGCCGCGCGTCACCATAGGCATCGACCATTATACCCCCTTCCCGGGGTGCTACGGCTATTTCGAAATCAAAGGCGGACTCACGCACGCATGGTTGGCGGACAATGTCTATGTCAGCCGCGCCTTTCTGCATCACAAGTTCGCGGGCGTGCGCTTTGGCGGTCGTCTGCCTGTGAATGTCGCGTACGAGTTCCACCATGCGGCGCAGTGGGGCGGCACCTCACCCGTCTATGGAGACCTCGGAAACGACTGGCAGTCCTACAAAAACGTCTTCTTCGCCCGCGCGGGAGGCACTATGCGCAACGACCAACTCAACGCACAGGGCAACCATGTCGGTAGCCAGCAACTCAGCCTTATTGCCAAAGGTCATGGGTGGCGTATCACGGCATATTGGCAGAACTTCCTGGAAGACAACTTTGCCTTTCTCGGTCTCGGAAAGAACCTCACCGACGGGCTGTGGGGTATCTCTCTCACGCAAACCCGCTGGCGATATATAGAGGGTGTCACCTACGAACTGTTGAACACCACATCCCAGTCGGGACCGTGGCACGACCGCGACGGACTCTGCTACGCAGGCAACGACAGTTACTACCGCAACGGTGTCTATGTCAACGGTTGGAACTATTGGTACCGTTCCATGGGCACGCCCTTCATCACCTCACCCCTCTACAACATCAACGGCACCGTCTATACGCTCAATAGCCGTGTGCGCGTTCACCATATAGGACTGCGCGGCGACATCTGCGATTTCCGCTACCGTGCCTTGTGCTCCTATGCCCGCAACTACGGCAACGACTGCCGCTTCTTGCGCCTTCAGTCTGCCAATACGGCGTGCCTTCTCGAGGTCACCAAACACGTGGAGAAAGCATGGGGATTGGATTTCAGTCTGAGCCTCGCCGCCGACTTCGGCACACAATTCGGCAACCAGTTCGGTGCCCTTCTTACTATCACGAAAACAGGACTCATCACCTCATGGTAACATCCCGCCTACATATCATCATGCCCGTCAAGGACTCTGTCAATCGCACAGAGGAGGCTATCCGTGCCGTATTGGCTACAGGGCAGACGCTCACCGTTTACAATGATTACTCCACGCCGGAGAATACGCAACGCTTGGCAGAGTTGTCAGCCACGCTGCCATTCACCTTGGTCAACCTCAGCGACCTGACCGCGCACCCCTCGCCCAACTACTTGCTTGTCCTGCAGCGTGCGCAGCAGACGGCGTTGGCTAATCAAGCGCACTTGGTAATTGTGGAGAGCGATGTGGTAGTGCGTCCTGACACGTTCCGATTACTTGCCGAACAGGTGGAGTCGGGCGTGGGAATGGTTGCCGCCGTGACGGTGAACGAACAGGGCGACATCAACTATCCCTACGACTACGCCCACCGTTGGAGCTGTGGTGTGCATGCTACCAAAAAACGGTTCAGTTTCTGCTGCACACTGATTACCAACGAGTTCCTGTATGCTTACAACTTCATGCAACTCGACCCGACCAAGAATTGGTACGATGTCTTTATCACCCACCAGTCCACTGCGATCGGGTTGGAAAACCGCCTGATGACCAACAACCCCGTCTTGCACCGACCACATTCATCGCGTCCGTGGAAGTTGCTCAAATACAAGAATCCCCTTCTCTATTACTGGCGCAAACTCACCCAACACAAAGACCGGATATGAAGCCACTCGTCAGCGTCATAATACCTGTATATAACGCAGCACCCTTTATCCGTGAGACACTGGATAGTGTGCAGGCGTCCACCTATCGCCCTTTGGAAATTGTGATGGTGGACGATGCCAGCACCGACGATAGTCTGGCCATCATCACCGCTTATGCCCGCCAACACGATAACTGCCGTGTCTTCCATCAAACCAATGCAGGGGTATCAGCGGCACGCAACCATGCTATCCGCGAAGCGCACGGCACCTATATCCTGCCCGTGGACGCGGACGACAAAATCGGTACAACCTATATCGAACACGCCGTGCAAGTACTTGAGCAGCAGTCGGATGTACGTGTAGTAGGTTGCCACGCACGGATGTTCGGCGATGTGGACAAGCCTTGGAAACTGCCGCGTTTCTCACACGCCCTCTTGGCGCGGAAGAATATGATACCTGTCACTTCCCTGTTCCGAAAAGCGGATTGGGAACGTGCAGGCGGCTTCTGTGAGCAGGATATCTATCGCGAGGACTGGGATTTCTGGTTGGGTATGATGGAGTTGGGCGGTACTTATCACTTGTTGGACGAAGTCGGACTCTTCTACCGTGTCCGCCGCGGCTCACGCCGTGCGGATGCCAAACAGCGCAAACGCGCTATTGTGGACGCTGTCAATAGCCGGCACCCCGCATATATGCAGCGTTATCTTGGCGGACC
Source organism: uncultured Bacteroidales bacterium (assembly GCA_934667275.1). Classification (GTDB taxonomy): domain Bacteria; phylum Bacteroidota; class Bacteroidia; order Bacteroidales; family Paludibacteraceae; genus Colicola. The sequence goes on from CAKULK010000015.1 coordinate 30,907, forward strand.
GTTGCACTACCATCGTTCTTGGTCACGCTTCATCAACTTCTTCCGCACCGACCATATAGTAGGCGATTACACCCATTGGCAGGATGGTGACATTATTCACCAAGGGCGCAACACCCTGCGGCAGTACAACGGATTGGTTTCCAAACAGTTCGCCACGCCCTCTCTGTGGCGGGGCATTGTCTATGGGCTATTCTCCAAGTCCAAAGCCCGTCGGTCTTACGAATACGCCGTGCGCCTGCGCGCACTCACACCCGAACCCATAGCCTACCGCGAAGTCCGCTATGCGGGTGTCTTGCGCGAGAGTTGGTATGTGTGCCGCGAATCGGAGTGCAGACACACATTCAACGAGTTAATAGGGAATCCTGACTTCCCGAACAGGGAGAAAATCTTGACGGCAATAGGCACTTTCACCGCCACGCTGCACCGCCAAGGGGTATGGCACGCCGACTATTCGGGAGGCAATATCCTTTTCAACGACGATGGCAGCCGCATACAGGTAATTGACCTCAACCGCATCCGTTTCCGCCGCTATATCTCACGCGACCTTGGGCTGCGCAACTTCGAGCGGCTCAATATCGACCGCGAAGCCCTGCGCACTATGGCGGTGGCTTATGCCAAGGCTATGGAGATTGACTCTGCCTATGCCGCTGAATATATCATCACACATCGTTGGTACAAACATATACAACAAGGAATCACGAACTTATAGAATCATGACCACTACCTATAGGAATATCATCGGTAAAATCAACTACGCCCTTTTCTTTTGCGCACTCGTCGGCTTGGTACTGCCGCCCCACTATGGCAATATGCTATGGCTGTTATGGCTGTTCTCGTGGCTCTTGGAGGGGCGTTGGCTGCAACGGACAAATCTGCGCGCGGACAAATCCGTTATACCGGTCTTGCTGTTGGTCATCTATCTCGCATGGGCATTGCTGTCGGTAGCATGGGCACCTTGTACGGATAGTGCTATCCATACCGTCACCCGCTACGCCTCGATGCCTTTCCTTCTGCTGGTTTTCTGTTTCGGGCTCAATGACAATTACCGTGATACGCGTTTCTTGGAGACTTTCCTCAAGGCATGTGTCTTCATCATTCCTGTTTACTATTTCGCAGTGCATTGCGCCGTTCACCACAATATCGTGCTCTATTCGCAAGGTGAACCCGTACCCCCGTTCCAACTGGTGTTCGACCACGGCTATTCCTCTGCTATCAAGCACCGCTTGTTCTTCTGTATGGTGCTCACACTCGGACTTATCTGCATCCCGACTATCTACGGGCGTACCGCCGACCGCTACGCACGCTGGTCGCGCCTGCTCACGTTGGGTGTGGCGGCCGTTGTCATTCTGGTGGGCATCTATTTCACGGGCTCCCGCGCATCACTGCTCACGGGGGCTGTATTGTTTGCCGTAGCCCTGCTCTCACGCTATGCCAACCGGCGCCATTGGTGGGTGATATTGTTGGTTGCCCTCGGGCTGATTGCTGCCTTGTTTGTAGTAACCAAATGCCAACCCCGTATGCGTGATGTCGCTACCGACCCGCGTGTCGCTATCTACAAATCGGCTGCTATGCACGCCTCCGAGATACCTTTCTTCGGACTGGGCATAGGACAACAGCACAGGTTTATGCTCGACAACTACGAGGACGACAACTACCAACTGGGACTCCAACGGGGCTTCAACACGCACAACCAGTATATCGGCACGTACTTTGAATTGGGCATCATCGGACTTCTTCTCTTGTTGGCAGCCTTCATCAGCATACCTTTCTGCTTTACAGGCAGAGCCCGCCGTATCGGACTGTTGTTCAGTCTGATGTACCTCATCAATATGCTCACCGACGATGTCTTTGAGCGTTTCGACCCTCTCACCACCCTCTACGTCTTCCTGGTCGTATTGCTGGCATTACAGCAATATCAGTCAGCGAAGACATTGCCCAAGCCATAGGCTCTCCTATTTATCCTTTTCCAGACCTATCGTCAACTTCACGAGCAGCCCCCGCGGAATGCACAGCGACATCGATGTGCGGCTGTCGTGCATGGATGCGTGTCCCAATTCTTCTGTCCAATGCGGGTAGGTGGGATGGTCGTAATCGTCAAAGGTATATTCCGTGAGTGCCGTACCGAAATCGTAGATATTGTAGCAGGTCACATCCAAACGGAAAGGAATATCGCGTACCCACCAACGCCCAGTAAGACGCAAATCGATGTTGAAAAAGGCGTCCTCACGTTTGCCAAACGCTTGGTTTGCCATATTGATGCCCTTGGCGTCGTTGTAGTAGATTTGCGCTTGGCGATGCACACCGTCTGTGCGTATGGAGGCGATGTAGTTGGAGAACGGCTGACCGTCCTTGAACTTGCCATTCAGGCTGACGGAGAAATACTTGCAGGCATTATATGTCACCTGAATACGCGCAATAAACGACTTATCCTGATTCAATCGGCAGTTCGCCTGATAGGGCGACGTTCCCTCTCCCCTCACCTTATAAATATTGGGGTTGGCACTTGATTCGGACAACACGCCGATATTGTTGTGGAGCGGACCATTGCCGAGCGTGGATAATCCAGCCATCAGGTAACTCTGCCAACTGAGGCAGACAAACCACTTCTTACCCGTATAGGTGTATTTGGCAACATTCGACATATAATAAGGTGTCTTGCCCCCTATGCGCCCGCTCATCAAATCCATCGGTTGCACGCCCACAGTGTATTGTTTCTCGCCCTCGCGCCAATAGTACAGCCCGTCTTCCTCTATCATATTGGCATCCACGCCGTCGGGATAGGCTGTGAACCACATATTGTAGTACTTGCGAATACTTGAGAGCAGCGAAAACTGGTGCCGCCCCGCCTTGTCGAAAGTGAATCGGACTGGGATATCCAGCACCGCATACGAAGGTTGGTGCATCCACAAATTCTTATCTTCCGCATGATACTTGCCGCCCGTAGTGGCAAGCAACGTGCCGTCCGTGTAGCGGATTTCTCCATTCAAATACCTGTTGCTTAGACACTTAGCCTCATCCAGCGTGTAACTCATACGGTTGTGCGACAATACAACGCCGAACTCAAACCAGTAGCATGGGCGATAGTGTATGCCCACCTTGGCAAGCCAATTCGGACTGACCACCGATTTGCCGTCGCCGAGCAGAAGACCGTCCAACGACACACCCACGTGCCCTTGCATGGTCAATCCGCGAGCCAGTTGTTTCTCCGCAATGATAAGTGCCTCATTCTCAAGCAGTCCTGTGCCGAAAGCCGATGAGGTCCAATCGTAAACATACAGCGGTGTTCGTGCCGCATCGGCGATGCTTTGTGCATACACCGCGTTGCTCCACTGCGTGGTAGTCGGATTGAAATGCACAAACGAGTTGAATCCCTCCGCGTGCACCCGGAGCCACGGTAGCAACTGCTGGTCATATTGCACCGACCAGTTCAACTCGTTGGTGTTGCCATCCGCGTACCACGGCTCAAAAGCCTCACCGTCTTGGTCAAGAATGTTACGCGCAAAATCCAGTGTATCATGGCGGACATGACTTAACGCCCAACTGAGTCCCGTCACTAATGTGCCACCGTTATCGAAACGTTTGGTGCCATACACACCTGCTGTATAGGATTGAAAATCAGCAATTTCATTACGGTTGTACAAAAACTCCGAGTACAAATCCCCGCGCCCTTGCGCCACCAAATAGTAGTTTAACTTATCCAACACGGCATTGCTCTTCATAGGCAGTTCGCCGTCCAACTGCGCCGTGTAGTAAGGCTTTGTGTACATACCCGAAATACCCGTCGGGTCAAAGGCGGTCTGACTGCGCCACCCGAAGTTGGCATACACATGTTGGTAGTAGCGTTTGCCGTATGCAGGAATAGCCACTGTGGCATCCACCGTACCCGCACCTATAATGTGATTGCGGTTTTCCACGGGACGACGGTCCATAGTGCGCTCCTCGCCCGAAGAGTGGAACAGATTGATTAACTGGCGGGTACCAGGGGATATGCCGCCCAAGTTGCCGGCATTTCCTGTCAATGCAATCATCTGCCGCTGCACGCTGTCGTCCTCAAAGCGCATCACGCCCTCGTGGTAGTTGAGCGTGTAGCCCATGCGCCCCATATCGGTATGCAACGAGGTGCTGCCCACCAGAAAACGGCTGTCAATGCGCATGCCGTTCAACCAATACTTGTTCTGGCGGAACGAGTTGCCTGCTATCGAGAACACGTTTTGGTCTCCGAGATTCCACTCGCCGGTGGTCTCCGACTCATACACCACGTAGTCGGAATAGTTGTCCAAGTAGTGCCCGAGGTCGGTAGTCAAATACCATTCGCGGAAGAAGTCACTCCGCACGCTATCCACCCCAAAAACGGGAAATGCCTCGGCGCGAGCAATCGCACTGAGGCATACCAAAATCATCGTCACCACACAACGTGGAGTCATCTGTCGTTGTTTCATCCAAACAGGTTCTTAAAGAAGTTCTTTCTGTCGCTGCTACCCGGTTTCACGTTCTCGCTCGTCTTCAACTGCTCTATCATCTTCTTCTCGTCGCGGTTCAGGTGTTCGGGAATATACACGCCCACATTTATCAGCATATCGCCCGTACCGTATTGGCGTGCGTACTGGTCAATGATAGGCAGACCTTTTCCCCTCATTCTCAGCACCTTACCGGGTTGCGTACCCGGGGTAATGGTAATCTTGGCCTCTCCTTGCAAGGTCGGAATCACCACTTGCCCGCCCAATATCGCGGTCGGCATATCAAGCAACAGATTATATACCAAGTCATTCCCGTCACGGACAAAATCCTTGTGTTCCTCCTCCTCAATCAGTACCAGCAAATCACCTGGCACACCGCCATTCGGAGCGGCATTGCCTTTGCCGTGAACAGGTATCTGCATACCACCCGTCACGCCTGCAGGTATGTGAATATCAATCACTTCCTCTGCACGAACCACACCTTCGCCGTTGCACTTCGGGCATTTGTTCTTGATGATTCTTCCCTCGCCGTGGCAGGTCGGGCACTCGTCCTGAACCTGCATCATGCCGAAGATACCGCGCTGTGTCCTCACGATGCGCCCCGTACCCTTACAGGTCGGGCATACTTCACCTTGACTGCCGTCCGCGCTGCCCATACCGTGGCAGTCCTGACAGGGCACCAACTTCTTCACTTTTATCTTCTTGTCCACGCCCGTGGCTATCTCCTCTAATGTCACGTGCACGCGCACACGGAGGTCTGAACCGCGGCGCACGCGCTGACCGCCGCCACCGCGTTGTCCGCCGAAGAACGACGAGAAATGTCCTCCGCCGCCCATACCCCACGACTCGAACAGGTCTCCGAACTGCGAGAATATATCCTCCATGTTCATGCCCTGCCCGCCGTTGAAACCGCCTGCACCGCCCATTCCAGCAAAGCCGAACTGGTCATAACGCTGACGTTTCTGAGGGTCTGACAGCACCTCGTAGGCCTCCGCAGCCTCCTTGAACTTCTCCTCTGCCTCTTTGTCCCCGGGGTTCTTGTCGGGGTGGTATTGGATCGCCTTTTTGCGGTACGCCTTTTTTATCTCATCTGCCGACGCGTTCTTGTCCACGCCCAGCACCTCATAGTAATCTCTTTTCTCTGCCATAATTTTACTCTCCCACTACCACTTTGGCAAAACGAATCACCTTGTCGCCCAATTTGTAACCTTTTTGCGTGCAATCGATTATCTTGCCTTTCTTGTCCTCGCCTGCTGCGAAAGTGGTTATCGCCTCATGCTCATCGGTCGAAAACTCCGTGTCCTTTGTCTCTATCGGGTGCACGTTGTTGTCGCCGAGGAACTTCATAAACTTGTTGTAAATCAAATCAATACCGTCTCGGATAGCGGCCACGTCATCCGTCTTCTGCATTGCATCCTTTGCGCGCTCAAAGTCGTCCACCAGCGGCAGCATATCTTTGAATATACGCTCGCCGGCGGTCTCCATGAGGTCCAATTTCTCTTTGTTCGTGCGACGGCGATAGTTGTCGAACTCTGCCATCTGGCGCAGTTTCAGGTCCTCCAACTCTGCCACACGCTTCTCCAATTCTGCCACTTTGGCTTGCCACTCGGCACCTTCTTCTTTTTCCTCCTGAGGCGTAGGCTCTTCTATTGCCGTCTCCTCCTGAGGGGTTGCTGCTGCTTCAACTTTCTCTTTTTCAGGCATTTCAGCCTCGTTTTTATGTTTGTTCTTCGACATACAAATACTTAATTTACTTTTTCACAATCTGCTTTCTCTTGCAGTTCTCACATTCCGAACTGCCCGATACATAGGTACATATTCTATGCCAAACGGCTCTTTTTATGCCAAAATGGCAGGTCAAAGAATATCCTGCACATCTTGGTTGCTGTGCACAATATAGGTCGCCGTCTGCCCATCGGGCAACGGACCCTCGTCCTGTCGTATCCACAACTGGTCTATGCCGGCACGTTGGGCGCCCTGAATATCCGAAAACCACGAATCACCCACCATCACCACCTCATCTGCAGCCAGTTGGTTCCTCTCCAACGCCACTTCATAGATATAAGGATTAGGTTTCTGGCATCCCACCTCCTCACTCAAAACCACATGCGCAAACAAGTCTTTCAACCCGCTGCGCTCAATCTTTTCGTATTGCACCTCGCAAAAACCGTTGCTCACAATCGTCAGCGGATATCTGGCTGCCAAATAGCGCACCATCTCCTCCGCACCGGGCAGCAACGAGAAATGTTCCGTCGTTAATCGCAAAAAATCCTCGCTCATCTGCTCTGCCAAGTGCTTCAGATGCGGCGATTGCATCAACGGTTCCCCGCCGCCCAAACCTTGTACTATCGGCCACAAAAACCTGTCCACACGCAAAAACTCTTTGGTCACCTCGTCTTCTCCGTAGCGTTGCCAAAGTTCGATATTGTGCGACTTGTACAAGGTAAAAAATGCATCAAACGACTCGAAAAACTCGCTCAAGCGGTACTTCTCATACATCTCCGTCAGCGAGACATGTGCCGCCTGCGCGAAATCGCCTATTGTGTCGTCCCAATCTATAAAAACTGCCTTGTATTTCTTCACGCTGTTTGTCAATTACGCTTCCTGAATCCCACATTCTCCCTCGGGTTCGCCGGCTGTCCCCATCGGTACTTCATCGGAACTTCATCGGTACTTCATCGGTACTTCGCGTAGGGGATACCGTATGCTTGCCATGAGAATGTGCCGTCTTTTCCCTACCCTTTCGGGGCATCAGAACAATGTCTGCTGGTCACTTTGCATATACGGAGTCTTGCCCAAGTGCCGGTATGCCAACTCCGTTACCTCTCGCCCGCGCGGGGTTCGTTTGATAAAACCCTCTTTTATCAAATAGGGTTCATACACATCTTCTATCGTCCCCGCATCCTCACCCATAGCCGTGGCGATGGTATTCAATCCCACAGGACCACCGCGGAACTTGTCTATAATCGTGTTCAGCAACTTGTTGTCTATCTCGTCCAGTCCGAATGTGTCGATATTCAACGCCTCCAAGGCATATTGCGCAATACCCAAATCTATCGATCCGTCACCTTTCACTTGTGCAAAGTCGCGCACACGGCGCAACAGCGCATTGGCAATACGCGGCGTACCGCGGCTGCGGCGGGCAATCTCTCCGGCGGCTTTGCTGTCAATGTCCACACCTAACAGCCGTGCACTGCGTGCCACGATGCCCGACAGAATATCTGCATCGTAGTATTCCAAGTGGCAGTTGATGCCAAAACGCGCACGCAACGGACTGGTCAGCAGACCGCTGCGGGTGGTGGCACCGATAAGGGTGAAATGGTTCAAATCTATTTGTATCGTACGCGCCGACGGACCCTTGTCTATCATTATGTCAATGCGGTAATCCTCCATCGCAGAATACAGATACTCCTCCACCACGGGCGACAAACGGTGTATCTCGTCAATAAAGAGTACATCATTTTCGTCCAGCGATGTCAGCAGTCCGGCCAAGTCTCCGGGTTTGTCAAGCACCGGACCGGATGTCACTTTGAATCCCACACCCAACTCATTGGCTATGATATTGCTCAGCGTTGTCTTTCCCAATCCGGGAGGACCGAACAGTAGCACATGGTCCAAACTCTCGTGGCGCAATCGGGCAGCCTCCACGAAGATACGCAGGTTACTCACAATCTTGCTCTGCCCTGCAAAGTCGGCAAATCGCAAGGGGCGCAGGGCATTATCCTGTTCCTTCTCTTGCATCTGCTCACGGATATCGAAATCGTTTTCCACGTTGATGTACTTTTTTCTATGTGCTTATTGGGTCACTTCATGAAAGAGGGCTTCCAACTCCTCCACGCCTCCTATATCCGACATTTTCTTGTCGGCACGGATATGCCCATAGTCTATGATTATCACGCGATTACACATCTGAGCCACCTCTTGCAGGATATGGGTCGATAGAATCACCATGCGATTCTTTCCGATAGTGCGTATCAAAGCGCGGATATCCTCCAACTGATTGGGGTCCAGACCTGTGGTCGGCTCGTCTAATATCAATAGTTCGGGTTCGCCTATCAGTGCCTGTGCCAATCCCACACGCTGCCGGTATCCCTTGCTCAGTTCTCCGATACGCTTGTTGGCTTCCGGCGCAAGTCCCACTTTTTCAACCAATTGCTCTGCATATTGGGCTGTTTGTTTGCGCGGACAAGCATGTCGCAACTCGGCAAAAAAACGCAGATACTCACGCACGTACATTTCTTCATACAGCGGATTCTGTTCTGGCAAATAGCCGATACACTTCGGCACTTCCGCCACAGCCTTTTGTTTGTCTGCCTCCCACACCTCTACTAATATCTTCATCAGTGTGGACTTCCCCGCACCATTGGGTCCCAATAGTCCCACTACCTCACCATCTGTAATGGCAAGGCTCACATCGCACAACACGTGTTGTTTGCCGATGTGTTTATCAAGATGCTCAATGCGTACCGACATAATTTCCTCTATTAGGCGGTGCAAAGGTACGATTTTTTTTCCGTAATTCCAAATTCAGGAAATGCAGTTTTGGTATTTCGGAAAAAAGTTGTATCTTTGCAGATTGGATTAGTAAGTCTGTTCACAGCGTGAACCGTACAAAACATATTATCACAGCCATATTGTGCACATTGGCCGTAGTGGCGCAAGCGCAAATACAAGGTGCGGGAAGTAGTGTTTTTCACTTCCTGAACTTGCCCGTTTCGTCGCGGCTGAACGCGTTGGGGGGGGAGAACGTGGCAATCGCAGACGGAGATGTGAGTATGGCTTTTGTCAACCCTGCCCTGCTGACTGCCAACACGGACAAGGTGCTGCAACTCAACTATGCCTACTATTTGGCTGGCACCATGTTCGGTAGCGCATTGTACGGGCATAATTTTGGGCGTTCAAAAATAGAGAGACCCTATTCGGGTGAAGGAGAACCGGATAAGCCTAACTATTTCGCGGTCGGCATTCACTATTTGGACTATGGTCAAATGCCCTACGCTGATGAAAACGGCAATCTCACGGGTGGCACATTCACGGCAAAAGACATGTGTATCAACGTTTTGTATGCACGGCAGTTAGGTCCGTACTTCACAGTGGGCGTCAATCTCAAACCTATTTATAGCATCTACGAAGCATATCATAGTTTTGCTTTGGGGGCGGATATAGGAGGGCATTATCAGATGCCTGATTCCACCCTGCATGTCGGACTGGCGTTGCGCAATATCGGTTGGCAGTTGGCTTCATTTTACACCGAAGAATCGGGTCAGCATACCGAAATGCTTCCGCTGAACTTAGAGTTGGGACTCAGTTACCGTCTCAAACACGCCCCCTTGCGATTCTCCCTCACCATACACAATATACAGAAATGGTATATTTCTGCAAACGAGGGGATTAAATGGTACGATATGGCTTTTCGGCATACCATTTGGGCATTGGACATTGTACCCAAAAGCGATAAGTATTATGTCACCGTTGCCTACAATCACCGCCTGCGCCAGGATATGAAAATAGCAAACATACGCAGCCTGTCAGGATTTAGTATTGGCGCGGGTGTGAACATCTATAAATTCCGTTTGGGATTTGCTATGAGCCAGTACACTCGCAGCAATTTCACCTATCAGGTATCACTATCCACCGACATCAACAGTTTCTTGAAATGAAAAGAATCATCGTTGCCATAGACGGCTATTCTTCATGCGGCAAATCCACCATTGCCAAGGCGCTCGCACACTATGCGGGGTACACCTATGTGGATACAGGTGCAATGTACCGCGCCGTGGCGTTATATGCGCATCAGGCTCATTTGCAGCATATTGAAGAAGAAATAACATCATTGTTACCCAAAATACACATCGGTTTCTTGCAGACTCCCGATGGGCAACATGTCACCCTCAACGGCAAGGATGTGGAACACCAAATCCGCACCTTGGAAGTGGGGAATATGGCATCGCGTATCTCTACATTGAAGCCTGTCCGCACCTATCTGGTGGCGCAACAGCAGGCTATGGGCAAGAACAAAGGTATCGTAATGGACGGGAGGGACATTGGAACCGTGGTATTCCCCGACGCGGAACTCAAACTATTCCTTACCGCTTCACCCGAAGTGCGCGCCAAACGCCGTTTTCTTGAGTTGCAGGCAAAAGGTGAACAGCCCGATATGAACGATGTCTTGCGCGATGTGAACGACCGCGATTATCGCGACACGCACAGAGCCGAGAGTCCGTTGCGGCAAGCAAAAGATGCCATAGTGGTGGACAATAGCCTGATGACTCGAGAGGAACAGATGCAACATATCATTGCCCTGTTCAACCACGCTATTGAAGAGGCATAACACATCTTTTAATCCACAGATTATATGACCGTTACGATTGACAAAGACTCCGGTTTCTGCTTTGGCGTGACGGGGGCAATACGGAAAGCTGAAGAGGAACTGAAGGCAGGACCGTTGTTCTGCTTGGGGGATATTGTGCACAACGGGCAGGAAGTAGACCGGTTGGCAGCCTTGGGCTTGGAAACTATTGATTACGACGACCTCAGGACGCTACACAATGTGCGGGTGCTGCTGCGTGCACACGGCGAACCGCCGAGCACCTATCGCATAGCAGAACAAAACAACATCACCATCATTGATGCCAGTTGCCCTGTGGTGCTGCATCTGCAGAAGCGCATCCGTGATACCTATCGGCAGACGCAAGGGCAGGAGCCACGGGCGCAGATAGTGATATTCGGTAAGATTGGGCATGCGGAAGTGATTGGTTTGCAGGGACAAACAAACAATACCGCCATCGTAGTGGAAGGCATGAACGATTTGGATAAGTTGGACTACACACGGCCTGTTTATCTCTTTTCGCAGACAACGAAGTCAGTGGAGGAATTCCACAATTTGGTAGAGGTAATACGCGCGCGCGCAAAAGAAAGTGTGGTGTTTGAGTGGCACGATACCATCTGCCGGAATGTCGCAAACCGTGTGGATAAGTTGCAGAAGTTCGCCCGAGAGAATGATATTGTAGTATTTGTAGGCGGCAAAAAGTCCTCAAACGCCAAAGTTCTGTTCCAAAACTGCCAAGAGGTGAATCCTCGCACGGTTTTTGTTAGTAGTGAGAATGAACTGGCGCCTGACATCTTGTCAGCGTGTCGCGAGGTGGAGCGGGTGGGAATATGCGGAGCGACGTCCACCCCGCTGTGGCTGATGGAGCGGTGCAAAGCGGCTATTGAAAACATTTGACAACCAACAACTAAAAAGATGGAATATAAGATTAAGACAATCGGTGTGCTCACCTCGGGTGGTGATGCCCCGGGTATGAATGCGGCTTTGCGTGCGGTGACACGTGCCGCTATAACCAATGGCATTAAGGTAAAGGCCATCTATCGTGGTTACCGGGGCCTGATTGAAGATGAAGTCAAAGAGTTTACGTCGCAGGACGTAAGTGGTATCATCCAGCGCGGCGGCACCATCATCAAGACAGCGCGTTGCCCTGAATTTAAGACTGAAGAGGGGCGTAAGCAGGCATTCGAAACTATCAAAAAAGAGAAAATAGACGCTTTGATAGTGATTGGCGGTGACGGTTCGTTCACTGGCGGACGTTTGTTCGCACAAGAATACAACATCCCCGTGGTCGGTATCCCTGGCACAATTGACAATGACCTTTGGGGTACGGACGTAACCATTGGCTACGACACATCACTCAACACCATCATGAATTGCGTGGATATACTGCGTGATACAGCCACCAGCCACGAGCGAGTGTTCCTCGTTGAGGTCATGGGGCGTGATGCCGGCTTCCTCACGCTGAATGCCGCTATTGCAGCAGGTGCAGAGGCGGCAATCATTCCTGAACGTGCCACGGTGATGGACCAGATTGAGGCTGCCATTTTGCAAGGGCGCAGAAAAGACAAGAACTCCAGTATCGTGCTTGTACAAGAGCATGCCATTGAGGGCGGCGCACAGGCAGTAGCCAAAATGGTGGAGGCTGCACACCCCGAATATTCTGCACGTGTGACTATTTTGGGACACCTTCAGAGAGGCGGTTCACCAACTGCCAACGACCGTATACTGGCATCGCGTATGGGTATCGCGGCCATTCAGGCATTGTTGGAGGAGCAACGCAGCATCATGGTCGGCATCAAAGATGATGAAATCGTGTATGTGCCGCTCACCAAAGCCATCAAAGAAAAGAAGGACATCAAAGCCGATAAATGGTCGGCTATGCAAATTCTCTCTATCTGACGCAATATGAGAATTCATTTCATCGCAATCGGCGGTGCCGCCATGCACAATCTTGCTATGGCGGTAGCGCAGAAAGCGGGCTATGTAGTCACTGGTTCCGACGACGAAATCTTTGACCCTGCCTTTACGCACCTGCGCGATGCAGGACTGCTCCCGAAGCAAATGGGATGGCATCCCGAATTGATTACCAAGGACATAGATGCCATCATCTTGGGTATGCATGCACGCGAAGACAATCCCGAACTGCTTCGCGCCAAGGAACTCGGATTGCGTATCTACTCGTTCCCCGAGTATCTCTACGAGCAAACCAAAGATAAGATACGCATCGTAGTGGGAGGCAGCCACGGCAAGACTACCACGACGGCGATGATTCTCTATGTCTTACGTCAATTAGGCATCGAAGCCGACTATATGGTCGGTGCGCAAATAGAAGGTTTCGAACGTATGGTACGCCTCTCCGATACAGCCAGATACGCGGTATTCGAAGGGGATGAATACCTCACTTCACCACTTGATTTGCGTTCCAAGTTCTTGTGGTACCACCCTCATATCGCCATTCTCACAGGCATTGCGTGGGACCATATCAATGTCTTTCCCACTTTCCCGCAATATGTGGACACCTTCCGCAAGTTCGTGGACGGCATCGAGCCTAACGGCACCTTTATCTACTACGAGGGCGATGAAAACCTGAGCACTATTGCCAAAGAGGCGCGCACGGATATAACACGTGTACCCTACGATGCCTATGAAGGCAACGTACCCATGCAGGTCTTCGGCCGCCACAATATGCAGAATCTGCAGGCGGCATGTCTTGCGTGCCACGCCATTGGGGTAAACACCGACGACTTCTATCATTCCATTGCCTCTTTCACAGGAGCAAGCAACCGGCTTGAAAAGATTGGAGAAACCCTCGACAATGTGGCATATAAGGACTTCGCCCATTCCCCAAGCAAACTGCGCGCCACCGTCAATGCCGTGCGCGAGCGTTATCCAGACAAGAAATTAGTGGCATGTATGGAGTTGCACACCTTCTCCAGCCTAATGGCGGATTTCTTGCCACAGTACAAAAATTGTATGCAGGATGCCGATGTGGCATTGGTGTATTTCAATCCGAAAGTGATTGAACACAAGCACCTGACACCCATCACGGCAGAGGAAGTGCGTGCGGCTTTCGCTACTGATAATGTGGAAGTTTTCACCGATAGTCTCGCCCTGCAACAACGGCTGCGCGAAATTGAATACCGCAATACAGCCCTGTTGATGATGACCAGCGGCACTTTTGATGGCATTGATATTCCTTCTTTCGCACGCGAATTAATCGGACAGAAATAAGTCCCAGCCGTTTGTGACAACTATTGCGGATCCACGTCGGGGAGTATGATGGTGCCGCGGCAGTCGGGTTGCACCTGCACGAAGCGGATATGCTCCATGAGCAGGCGTTTGGCGAGGGTGATGTTGGCGGTAGCCTCTACGGACAGGCGTATCTGCCGCACGTGGTAGTTCTGCACACGCGCCACCGATGGCACGATGATGCCCGTGCAACGCTTGCCGAATGTGCCGCTCAGCCGCGATTGCAGCAGGCGCGATGCGGCATCCAGCCGCGCATAATCGTGGTGCTTGAGGGTGATGATTATCAGCCTGTAGAACGGCGGGTAGCGGAACTGCCCGCGCTCCTGTATCTGTTGGCGGTAAAGCCCCTCGTAGTCGTGGTTGCGGAGCAGCGCATAGACAAAGTTAGCAGGGTCGAAGGTCTGTATCAGCACCTCGCCCTGACTGCCTGTGCGTCCCGCACGGCCGCTGACCTGTTCCAACATCTGGAAGGCACGCTCGTAACTGCGGAAGTCAGGTTGGTTGAGCAGCGTATCGGCTTGAAGCACCGCCACGAGGCTGACGTCGTTGAAGTGCAGCCCTTTCGTAACCATCTGCGTACCAATCAGTATATCGACCCGATGGGCAGCAAAGTCGTCGATGATGCGCTGGTAGCCGTCCTTGTTTCGCGTGGTGTCAAGGTCCATCCGCGCCACCCGCGCGGTGGGGAAGTACTGCTGTATCTCTTCTTCCAGACGTTCGGTGCCGAAGCCGTGCTCGTGGTAGGGGGTGTGGCAGTTGGGGCAAAGCGCAGGGGCGGCAATGGTGTAGCCGCAACTGTGGCAGACGAGAGTGCGGGTGTGCTTGTGGTACGTCATGCTGACATCGCAGTTCACGCAACGCGGCACCTCACCGCATTCGGGACATTGCAGAAAAGGTGCGTAGCCACGGCGGTTCTGAAAGAGGATGATTTGCTTACCGCGGGCAATCTCTTCGCGCATGCGCAGGACCAGCGGGTCGGAGAAATGCCCGTACATCTCCTTACGATGGTACTGGCGTTGGAGGTCAATCATCGTGATGCGGGGCAGTTGCAGCCCCTGGTACCGCTCGCGCATCTGCACCAGTCCGTATTTGCCCGTCAAGGCGTTGTGGTAGGTCTCGACAGACGGCGTGGCGGTGCCGAGCAGCACTTTCGCCCCGAACAGACGCGCCATGATGATGGCTGCGGAACGGGCATGGTAGCGGGGCGCAGGGTCTTGCTGTTTGTACGACGACTCGTGCTCCTCGTCCACGATAATCATTCCCAAGTTGTTGAAAGGCAGAAAGACAGCCGACCGCGCACCGATGATGACGAGCGGCGTTTGGCTCCGTGCCACCTGATAGTATATCTCCACCCTCTCGGCGTTGCTGAAACGCGAATGATAGACTACTAACTGTTGCCCGAACACACTGCGCAAGCGGTCGGTCAGTTGCGTGGTGAGGGCTATTTCGGGCACCAGATAGAGAACGCTCCGCCCCTCTTGCAGCAGGTTGGCAATCAAGTGGATATACACTTCCGTCTTGCCGCTGGAAGTCACGCCGTGCAGCAGCGTCACCTCGTGGCTCTGCCATGCCTTCCGTATGGCATCCAATGCCTTTTGCTGCTGAATATCAAGGGAATGCGGCGGAGTGACGTTGCCTGTATATTGGCGCAGGCGTGAGATGGTCTGCTCCTGGTCTTGCAAGATGTGCTTGTCCATCAACGCCCGCAGTACGGCACCGCTCTCGCCACTTGTCTCCAGCAGCAGGCGACGCTCTACGGGCTTGTAAGCGTTCTGATTATCAGCACTCAGGCTAAGGAAAGTGAGCAGCAGGTGCTCCTGTTTGGGTGCGCGGCGCAGACTATCCAGCACCTCCTGCAGGCGGTCGCCAGCAGCATACGGAGGTGCCAGCACCACGTAGTGCGCCGTGGCGGCAGAGTAGTCGTCATCGATGATACCCGCCGGCAATGCCGCAGCCAGCACTTCGCCGAGGGTGCACAGATAGTAGCGCGCAATCCACTCCCACAGGGCAATCTGCTGTGCCGTCACCACGGGTGCAACGTCCAGAACCTGCAGTATATCACGCACTTTCACGCCCTCAGGGGCTGCGCCGTCGTGGGGGCGGTACACCACACCCGTGATGCTCTTCTTGCCCAAAGGCACCAGTACCCGCACTCCAACGGGCGGGCACTGCATGCTGTCGGGGACACTATATATATAGGTGTCGGCGATAGCCAACGGCAATATGACGTCTATGTATGCGATGGGGGTTAGGACTGCTGTGCCTGTTCGGCGGCGATGGCTTTCTCGTAGCATGCGCGGCAAAGGGGCTCGTAACTCTCTGTCTCGCCGAGCAATACGCGCTTGTCGCTGTTCACCGTGCGGTGGCTCACATACGCGAGGTCGCCGCAGCGCACGCAGATGGCATGGGTCTTATAGACATCGTCGGCAATAGCCATCAGCGCAGGCATCGGACCAAAAGGCACACCCTTGAAGTCCATATCCAGACCCGCACAGATAACGCGTATGCCACGGCGCGCCAACTCGTTGCACACGTCCACGATACCCATATCGAAGAACTGCGCCTCGTCGATGCCCACCACGTCCACATCATTGGCAAGCAGCAGGATATTCTGCGACGAGTCCACGGGCGTGGACGGAATCGAGTTGTGGTCGTGGCTCACCACGTCCTCCTCACTATACCGCACATCTATCGCGGGCTTGAATATCTCCACATTGAGGTGTGCGAACTGGGCGCGCTTCATACGGCGAATCAACTCCTCGGTCTTGCCCGAGAACATGCTGCCGCATACGACTTCGATGCTGCCTCGTCTCAAACGAGGTCCTTGTGTGTCACGTTCGTTGAACATAATTTAATGTCTTGTGCCATCATTTGGATGGTCGTTTTGTGGTGAAATGTATTCTCATCCAATTCGTAACAGATATCGACAGGCAGCCCGTTGCGCAGGTGCATCTCCATGTCGGCACGCCCGAAGGCGATGCCCGTGATGGCGGCGGTACGGTCTGTCACGTCCAGACGCAGGTGCTCGTTGTTCTTGCCCACTGCGCGGGTGCTGCGGTTGTTGATAAGTCGGCGTGTCACGAACACGGGACGCGGATTGCCCGGACCGAAGGGCTCCAAGTGCCGCAGGATATTGAAGAACTGCGTATCGATGTCAGCCAGTTGTATCTCGGCTTCGATATGCAGCGTGGGGTGCAACTGGTCCTCGCGGATATGCGTGCGCACGTACTCCTCAAAGCGCCGGCGGAACTCATTCAGGTTTTCGGCTTTCATGCTCAGCCCCGCAGCGAACACATGCCCTCCGAAGTTCGTCAGCAGGTCGCGGCACGAGTCGATAGCAGAGTAGATGTCGAAGCCCCCCACCGAACGCGCCGAGCCGGAGATGATACCGTTCTCGCCTGCCGTCAGCACGATGGTCGGACGGTAGTACGATTCCGTCAGGCGCGATGCCACAATGCCTACCACACCCTTGTGCCACTCCGGCGAATAGACCACCGTGGACCGCTTCTGCGCATTGTCGGGGTCGGCGGCAAGCATGTCAAGGGCTTGGCGTGTGGTCTCGGTGTCGCAGTCGTGCCGCTCGGTATTGTAGGTGTTGATGTCGCTGGCCTGTTGGCGAGCCTGCACAAGGTCATCGGTGATGAGCAGGCTCACCGCCTCGCTGCCCGACTTCATGCGTCCGCTGGCATTGATACGCGGACCTATTTTATATACCAAGTCATTGATATTCAGCCGCCCTTGCTCGATGCCCGCCACCTCCATCAGTGCCGTGAGCCCCGCAAACGGGTGCCGGTTCAGTTGTCGGATGCCGAAGTAAGCCAAGATACGGTTTTCGCCTGTAATCGGCACAATATCAGAGGCTATGGACATAGCCAACAGTTGGAGCAGCGGCACCAAGTGTTCTTGCGGCAGGTGATGCCTGTGCGTGTATGCCTGTGCCAACTTGAATCCCACGCCGCACCCCGACAACTCCTTGTAGGGGTACGCACAATCGGCACGCTTCATGTTCAGCACAGCCACCGCCTGAGGCAGCGTATCCCCGGGCGTATGGTGGTCGCAGATGATGAAATCAATGCCCTTGCCGTTGGCATACGCCACCTTATCCACTGCCTTGATGCCGCAATCCAGTGCAACAATCAGACTGCAATGGTGCTCCGCGGCATAGTCTATCCCGCGGAACGAGATGCCGTATCCCTCTGTATATCTGTCGGGTATATAGTAATCGATATGCTCGGTCAATGGGCGCAGAAACCGGTACATCAACGCCACCGCCGTAGTGCCGTCCACATCATAATCCCCGTAGACGAGGATATTCTCCCCCTCGGCAACAGCGCGCGTCAGGCGTTCCACTGCCTTGTCCATATCGCACATCAGCATCGGGTCGGGCAACCGGTCCAACGACGGGCGCACAAACTCGCGCGCCGCCTCCGCAGTCTCCACACCCCGCACCACCAACATTCGCGCCGATGCCGCGCTGATGTTCAGTTCACGTTCCAATCGCGCCTGCGCATCCTGTTGCTCAGGCGTGAGAGTCGTTATACTCCATTGATATTCAACCATTTGTACCTGTTCGCATCACCACATGCACCATTCCGAAAATTAATGGCTAATTCGTGGTAATTAATGTTTATCTCTCCCCCTCCGTGTGTATTTCAAATGCGTCCACGTCCTTCCACAGCGGCAAAGCCTCACGGAAATGGTGCAGCGCATCGATGTCAAACTCGGCTATCCGTGTGCCTGCCTCATTGTCTTCAAACCGCGCAATCGCCTGCAAACGAGTGTTATACGCCACCGAATGTCCGTTGTAGTGCAGCCCCAGCGCATCATCGCCCACAGGGTTCACCGCAGCGATATAGCATTGATTTTCAATGGCTCGCGCCGCTACCAATGCGTCCCAATACTGAATACGTATCTCAGGCCAGTTGGCACAAACCAGCAATATGTCGTAGTCATTCCCCGAATGATTGCGCGCCCAAGCGGGAAACCGCAGGTCGTAACACACCAGCATCTGCATTCTGACGCCCTTGTATTCAAACACTTGTCGCGCCTGCCCTGCCGTAAAGAACCTGTCCTCTCCGCCATGGGCATACAAATGCCGCTTGTCTTGCACCTGTACCGTTGTGTGCGGTCTCACCAGAAAACCGCGATTCTTCAGCCCCTCTTCGTCACGGCAGATAAACGACCCCGCAATGGCTATATCATACTGATTGGCAGCCGCTTGCAGCGTCTTCATTGTCTCTCCGTCCATCATCTCGGCAAGTTCGGGACGGTCTGTGCAGAAGCCCGTCGAGAACATCTCAGGCAGCAATGCCACATCGGCTTTTCCCGCCAATGTGGCAATGCGCTTGGTCGTCTCGCGCAGGTTCGTCTCTTTGTCCGCCCACGCGATGGGGTATTGCAAAAGCGCTACCCTCATTTCTTCTTACCCTCCGCAGGTTTGCCAATCGCCTCGCGCATTGTCGTGTCGGCTTGGATATTCTGCATGCGGTAGTAGTCCATGATGCCGAGGTTGCCGTTGCGGAACGCCTCTGCCATCGCTTGTGGCACAAGTGCCTCAGCCTCAATCACTTTCGCACGCGCCTCCTGAGCCTTTGCCTTCATCTCCTGCTCGTTGGCAATCGCCATTGCACGGCGTTCCTCGGCCTTCGCCTGCGCGATATTCTTGTCCGCCTCGGCTTGGTCCATCTGCAACTGCGCACCGATGTTCTTGCCCACGTCAATGTCGGCAATATCGATACTCAGAATCTCGAATGCCGTACCTGCATCCAACCCCTTGGACAGCACCAACTTGGATATGCTGTCGGGGTTCTCTAATACCTGCTTGTGACTGTCCGCCGAACCAATCGAACTCACGATACCCTCGCCCACACGTGCCAACACGGTGTCCTCACCGGCACCGCCCACCAACTGATGGATATTCGCGCGCACGGTCACACGCGCCTTCGCAATCAACTGAATACCGTCTTTGGCGACCGCAGCCACGGGCGGCGTGTCAATCACACGCGGGTTCACCGACATCTGCACGGCCTCGAACACATCGCGCCCCGCCAAGTCTATCGCGGTCGCCATCTGGAACGACAGCGGGATATTGGCCTTGCTCGCGCTCACCAGCGCATGCACCACGCGCTCGATATGCCCGCCTGCCAGATAGTGCGCTTCCAGTCCGTCGCGTTTCACATCAGTCAGACCGGCCTTGTGCGCCTCAATCATACAGTTCACAATCTTCGTTGGCGGCACCTTGCGGATACGCATCAGGAACAACTGCACCAGCGAGATATGCACGCCGCTCACGCCCGCGTTAATCCACAGCATGAAAGGCACATAGTAGAAAAATATCGCCAGCAGTACAGCGATAATCGCAATCACCACAATCGTAATCGGATCCATAGTTTTCTATCAATTTAAGGGTTAATAATATTCTTATTTTTCTGATTTATTCTCTATATCCTCAGCGGCTTTCTCAAGGTTTTCGATTTTCTTGCCAGGGTCCGCCAAATTGACCTTGGAGTCGATAGTGGTGTCTAATGCCATCTTTTCAATCGCATGGCTTTTGACAAAGGCGTATATCGCCACCGCCGTCAGCACGATGCACGCCGCCAAGGTCACGTGCCCTGCCCACGGATACACGGGTGCCAACTTCAGGTATGCCACCACCACACTCCCCGCCAAACTCGCAAACCCGCACACGCCCGCTATGCCAAACCCGGGCAACAGAAACAACTCCGCCACTATCAGCACCACGCCAAACACTACCAGCAATACTGTCAACAAAATATACATACACTTCTCAAATTAGAGTACAAAGATAATACAAAATCGTCCGAAATCCAAATTTATTTTTGTTTTTTCATTAAAATGCCGCATTTTGTTATAGGATAGTTATATGTTAGTTATAGGATAGATACTACTACACATATTATTGTTTGATGACAACTTGTTGAATAACTTGGTCATCGGCATAGACGTACAGGGTGTAGCCGCCTTGCGGGAAGTGGGACATGGCGATATGCGTGGTATATTCACCCGCTAATTGCATGGCGGCAAGGGTTGTGTACATACAGAAACCCGAGGCGTTGTGCAATGCCAGAGACACGGTGGCATCGCGCACCAACGTATATTGCACCTTCATATCCGTGATAACAGGATTGGGCAAACATTGCACACTGCCGATGGCACAAGTTGCAGAAGAAGTGTCTTGCTCCTGCCACACGGGCGGTAATGACAAGAGCGATTGCATAGTGGAATCTTCTGCCAGGTAGTAGAACGATGTTTGGAATGCAAGTTGCAAAGAGTCATCCTTCATCTCATAGGTGCTAATGCTTTCAAACACAGGGATATAAGAACTTGACACGAACCACTGATAATGCTCCACGCTCATTATAGTACTATCCAATCCGCTCTCCACATACTCTCGGCGCGAGCAAGTGCGGATAGTGTGCTTATGGGTGATGTCCGGCAAACGCAGTTCCCCCTCGGCATCCACCACGACCCTACGTGTGCCAACGATGTGCATTGGAATACGGTGTCCATACTCACCCTGCGCTTCAAATGCAGAACAGAGCGTATCGCCATAGTGCAACGGGAAGTGCAGTAGTGCTTCGGGGCGGGTGTAGCGGATATACGTAGTTGGATTCTCGTAGCCCGTTTGCCACACCGTGTCGCCGCTAACGGCATAATAATAACGTGTGCGGTGCTCGGTGCCGCACCAATGGTGCATGTAGTTGCTATCGGGTATAGAGAACGCAATAGTATATTCATCATTGATAGGGCGCAACATACTGAAATCCCATATCAGGTCTTTGCCATAAGCACCTGGGTCTTGATACTGTACTTGCTGCTTGATGTACGCGTAGGAATCATCTGCCCATAATGCAGAGACCATCACCATAAAGAACAGAAAAAGAATATATTTTCTCATAGTATTTGTTTTATGTAGAGAACATTGCATTTTGTATTATGTCAGTATCATCTAAGATGGTAATAATACCATTCTTGTTCTATATCTTGAATTGAGTCAGAAAGATTTTCTTTTGTTGTCTTCATTTGGCACAAAGATGTATCCCTCTTGTGTACTGCGATTATCCACTCTGGAGGGTCATAAAAGCCATTGTACATATTCTTTGGGCATTTTTTTGCATGACATCCAGATAAGGGGTGAAAGAAAATATCTGATTGTTCTCCAAATATGTACACATTATATCCATCTATCATTGTAGTTCCCCAATAGTTTTCTCCGCATATTGGAATATCAACATCATTTCCATATATGGATAAATAATAATGCAAACTATCCGATTGAACGCTCATAACTATTCCATTTATCGGATCATAACACTTATGCTCATAATTCTTTATGTATAATTGAATGATGTCATTCGCACGCTCTGACAAATATACATTTGCATTGCGACATGAACTAAATATACATATCAGTATCACCAATACATTATAATATTTTCTTCTCATATGATTTTTTCATTATAGTATAAAACCAAACCTACATTTGTTTTGTAATGCTTTTAGAAGATTATACAAGACTTTCGTATTACGCACAATTCAGAAAAATATATTCCACGAAAAATGGCGCATATTTAATGTGTCTATGTGCAACTGCTCCATTCTTTGGCAAAAAGTATTATAATCCGTATATTCCTCATACGTATAGGGTAGTTCGCTATAAGTCGTCCAAGGAACACCTTCAACCAACGTATCCGTGGAGAGTTGTTCAACAATGTAGTATGCCCCAATTGTATTTGTTTCTTTATTGAAAGAATACGCAAGAATGTATTGTTTGTTCCAAAACACCGAGTTAATATCGTTGATGCAACTATATTCAGGGAATACCTCCTTTACAGAAGGATATTTCATACGATAATATAGTCCCACATTCAACCCTGTTACATCATTTAACTCAAAATTCGTTCCTTGTAATTTCTTTGAACGAGTAAAATCACAAGAACACACGCAACAAATTACAAATAATGGTACCAACCATATTGCCAACTTTATTTTCATATAACTAATACTTTTTCCATTTATTTTCAAATTAATAGCCTACTCTTTGTTTTTATCATCAGCCCTTTGTTCTGTATAGAACCACGCATCATATTTGCGATTACATTGCTTTCGTTTCTCTAACATTTGGGGCGTAATAGGGCGCAGTTCTTTGTATATGAATAAGTTGTGGTGATTACACATAAAGCAAGGAGCACGATTTACATATATGTCATCATATTCCTGATACTTGCGATGACCAAAACGGACAACCTGATATTTCATATGCAGATTAAGAGCAAAGAAACATGCATCTATCAGTTTCTTATTGTATTCTTTTGCAGTCAATCCCCATTGCTCCATCATAAGGGTATCAGATTTGGTATTTCCCCAAATATCTTGGAACCATAAATCTTTATCCCCCTTATGAAATCGATGTCCACACCTTAAAGTGTCTTTCTCATAAAAGAACTGAATAGAGTATTTGTACTCCCTATAGTCCCAAATCTCCACTTGATAGTTATCTACAAGATTACTCTTTGCCCAATCGAAATCATGGTATTCATCCACAAAATCCTCTGAGGTTAGGGGATAAGTGTAGGATTGTGGCGCATTGCTACACGCACTCAAAAGCAATACGAATAGTGTATGAGACACCGTTTTATGTAAATATGAAATCATAGTTTGGTTAATGTATAAGTAAGATTCCCCTTTGGAAAAACAGAATCTACAACATCTATCACATCTGAATGATATAGTTGAAATGAACTTCCTTCTTTGTGTATTAGAAAGAATGATAAAGAGGAGGAAAGACTATCTCGTACCCATAAATAATCTTGTCCCGCAATATCAGAATCAAGACCATAAGTGCATATCACACGGCTATCTTTCACAATACGTCCATCATTTGTAAAATGCACTATAAATGCAGTTTTGCTTCCCGTCTCTTTTACTTGATAATCACCACAGAACCAACGATATATATAATAGTTTTTAGCAATAGAATAAGCATCAACCATAGTAGTCGTGTCAATATAATTTAAGGCTATACTACCGTTATTCACTTGTAACACGACATTTGTTGAATCTATTCGGTCAATGCGATATGAAATATCCCTATATGAGAAGCCTCCTATAGATATGGGAGTTGAAAACAGTGTATCATTCGCACATACTTGCATTTGCAGAATCCGATTTTGGAACAAAGAGTCGGCAATATGGATAGAATGGGTTTGCAACAAAGTTTTATAATACTCATAATTCCCCCATACATAGCATATAAAATTGTCGTTTGCCAATACACAAGAACTATAAATTACACAGACAAGTACTAACAGAAATCTCAATTTATTCTTTATATTCTTCATAAGTTTGTTTTATTTTGAACAACGTATAGTTGTCACTACATATGGAATAGATGCAGGGGTATTACCTAAAAAATATCCTCGAAACAAAGTTCCATCCCATATAAAATAGTTAGAACTTGCTGTTCCATTTTTAGTGCTTGTTGTTCTTGGATCAAAAAAGTTATATTGGCAAGAAATAACGTTTGCATTAACAATATTTTCTGTTAAACCTGTGATAAGCACAAAATGGTCTGTCATTCCATCTCCATTCGGAGGTATATTGTTGACTTGAACTTTTTTATAATCAACACCGACCTCTATTGGCATACCGCGCTCCAATGCAGAAGTGACGGCTAAAAATCCGCTTGGAGATGCAGAACTTGCTCCTATGACAACCCCGTTATCATTTGCTATAGCCATATTTATTCTCTTCCCTATAGAATTCAGTCCCATTTTTTCTAACATCATATCACATGCCCTTTTACAACCCGTATTCCCCGTTTGTGCTATAAAATCGGTTGTTGACATAGTTTGATAAGAAATAGATGTTAATGTATTTTGAGAATATTTGAGACTTACTCCATTCCCTATTTCTTGAGTATATTCAATGCCGATATTTTTAAATCCATCTCTATTTTCTCCTCCTTCAAACCATGCCACATTTCCACAAGAATCCATATACCAATCCATTCCTGTCGGATCTGTAGCATTTACAAAGTTATTTCCGCACCAAGCATAAGGAGATATGGGATAGTAATCTTCACTATGCGGATCCATGGTAGTGGTGCGGGCAAGGGCGGGATAGTACCAACGGGCATGGGAGTCGTACTCGTCCAAGCCGTGCATCTCCACGAACTCCTTGCCGCCATACTTGTAAGGCTGTTCGTTGGCAACATAGTTGGTATTCCATGGCAGTCCGCTCGGATAGTACTGCATACGTTGGATGCACTCTTTGTAGTTGGAAGATGGATGCACATACGTTTCACGGACATTGCCTAAGTGGTCTTTGATATAGTAAAAATGGTAATGTTCCGCTCTTGTCAAATATCGTATATATCCTTCCGAATTATGTACAAACTCAATAGCATAATCTTTGCTTGCGGCAGTGGGCGCGTGATAGACACAATTGCGGTGGAAAATATCGTGGATCGTGTAGTAATTGGCAGTAGTACCTACGGGCAGGGGGTTGCTAAGAGGAATAGTAGTGGTTACTTTGCGGGTATAATAGGATGTCCGCAGCCGGTTGCCTGCCGCATCGTAGGTATGGATGATTTGGTTGCCATTGGAGAACTGAATGGTGTCGGGCAGATTGAGCAGGTTGTAACGGATTGCCGCGATACCACGGTCCTTATCGTAGCGGATATTGCCATTGGCATCATAGGCAAAGTCATCGCCCGAATCATTGACATCATGATAACATTTGCTGTCATAGACTGCGGGACCATATCCGTTGTCCGTGACCTCTCGCAGTTGGTTGCCATAATAGGAGAGGTAGAGACTATTCATCATATTACAAATAACCCTTAATTGCATTTGTATTATGTCAGTATCATCTATGATGGCAATAATACCACTCTTGTTCTATATCTTGAATTGAGTCAGAAAGATTTTCTTTTGTTGTTCTCAATGGGCACAAAGATGTATCCTGTTTATGTATTGCAATTACCCACTCAAGAGGGTCATAAAAACCATCGTACATATTCTTTGGGCATTTCTTTAAATGACTGCCCAATAAAGGATGAAAAAAAATATCTGATTGCTCTCCAAATACGTACACATTATATCCATCTATCATTGTAGTTCCCCAATAGTTTTCACCGCATATTGGAATATCAACATCATTTCCATATATGGATAGATAACAAATCTAACTCGCTCTAAATTGGACTTTGATTGAAAATCAAGAAGTTGGGCGTTTGCCTATATTATATAGGTAACAA
>CAKULK010000016.1 GCA_934667275.1 uncultured Bacteroidales bacterium
AAGAGGTATAACTTCTGAAAGGAAGTAAAGCCATTGAAAGGTCATTGATTCTACATCAATATGTCAACCCCATAATTAAGGTGGTTATAGTGCTGAGGTCCCACCCCTTCCCATTCCGAACAGGGTCGTTAAGCTCAGCCGCGCCGATGGTACTGCGTATGTGGGAGAGTAGGTAGCCGCCAGTTTCAGGAGTCTTGAGAATAACTTTCTCAAGACTCCTTTGTTTTTGTGTACACTATCTGCACATGGATTTTGGCACGAGATTTGCATATGTCTTGAAAAAGTTGTATTTTTGCAGAACTATGGACAAGCAGACAAAACGTGATTACCTCTATATGCGCATGGCGCGGACATGGTCGGAGAACAGTTACTGCCAGCGCCGGCAGGTGGGAGCCATTCTCGTGAAAGACCAGATGATTATCTCCGACGGCTACAACGGCACGCCGAGCGGATTCGAGAACATCTGCGAAGACGACAGCGGAATGTCGAAGCCCTATGTATTACATGCTGAGGCGAATGCCATTACCAAAGTGGCACGCAGCCACAACAGTAGCGACGGGGCTACGCTGTATGTGACTGCCGCACCCTGTATGGAGTGCTCGAAACTGATTATACAGGCGGGCATCAAGCGCGTGGTCTATGGCGAAGAGTACCGCATCATGGACGGCACCGAGTTGCTCCGCCGCGTAGGCATTCAGGTGGACTATATGCCCGACAAGTAAAACGCACACCTTATTTATATAGAACCCCGGTAATAAAAACTATGAAGAAATATATTTTCCCTACCCTGACTATTGTGGCGTTGCTCATCGGATTCCTGATTGGCAATGCGGTGTCCAACAAAGTGAACGCCCAGCGTTTCTATATACAGAACGGCAAACTATTCCAACAGCCCGAGTCGAAGGTGGACCAGTTGCTGGAACTTATGAAGACCGCCTATGTGGAGGATATCGACGTGGACAGCATCACCGAAGACGTGATGGTGGACCTCGTCAAGCACCTCGACCCGCACTCTGCCTATATCCCCAAGAAGGATTTGCAGGCGGTGAACGAGGAGTTGTCGTCCTCATTCTCAGGCATCGGCGTGCAGTTCTCCATCATGAACGACACCGTGCAGATTGTTGCCATTGTCCCAGGCGGACCCTCCGAGGGGGTAGGGCTGATGGCAGGCGACAGGATTGTGACGGTCAACGACTCTGCTTTCGCAGGCAAAGGCATTAATAATGAGCGTGTTCTGCATACCCTCCGCGGTCCGAAGGGCACGCAGGTGAATGTCGGCGTACAACGTAAAGGTACCCCTGAGGTGCTCAACTTCACCGTCACCCGCGGCGATGTGCCTATCCATTCGGTGGATGCCAAGTTCATCATCACGCCCGAGCAGGCAAAGCGCCCGGGTGAAAAGATTGGTTTCGTGCGCGTTAACCGGTTCGGCGAGAATACCTACGACGAGTTTATCGCGGCACTTGCCTCCCTCAAAGGGCAGGGGGCGACCTCCTATATCGTGGACCTGCGCGAGAACGTGGGCGGCTTTATGGACCAGGCCATCAAGATGGCAAACGAGTTCCTGAGCAGGGGCGACATGATTGTCTATGCCGAAGGGCGTTCCTACCCGCGCTATGAGGCACGTGCCAACGGTGCAGGGCGTTTCCAGCGCGAACCCCTGGTGGTGCTGATTGACAACTTCTCGGCATCGGCAAGCGAGATATTCGCGGGGGCTATGCAGGACAATGACCGTGCCACCATTATCGGTCGCCGTTCCTTCGGTAAGGGGCTTGTGCAGCAGCAACTGCCATTCTCCGACGGTAGTGCTATCCGCCTTACGGTGGCACGCTACTATACCCCGTCGGGGCGTTGCATCCAGAAGCCGTACACCCTCGGCGACCAGGACGACTACGAGATGGACATCGTCAACCGCTACGAACATGGTGAGTTCTTCTCGGCGGATAGTGTTCATTATCAGGACACTACGGTATATCTCACCAAGCACGGACGCATCGTACACGGTGGCGGCGGTATCATGCCCGATGTCTTTGTCGGACGCGACACCACGCGCTTCACACCCTATTTCAATCAGGTGGCAAACCGCGCCTACACCTACCAGTTCGCGTACCAATACACCGACAAACACCGCAAGGAATTGAGTCGCTACACCGACTGGCAGTCCCTCGAAAAGCACCTCAAGCAGGCGAATTGGATGCCCGAGTTTGTGGCCTTCGCCAAGGAGAAAGGTGTGGAGCCCGAGCAAGAGCAGATAGCCAAGTCGCGCCCCCTGCTGGAGCGGCTCATCAATGCCTACATCGTCCGCAATATCCTCAACGACGAGGGCTTCTTCCCCCTCTTCGAGCGCGACGACGACATCACCCGCAAAGCCGTAAGCACCCTCTATGAGTAGCCGCCTGCAGCGCATACGGGACTTTATTCAGTACGACCTGTGGCGACACAGCCGTACTGATTTCAGCGACCGCCACAAGCGTGTGCGGTACAAACTTTTGCAGACTATCATATTGGTTGTCAGGGGCTTCCGCGACAAGGACCTGAACGTCCGCGCCAACGCCCTTACCTATTCGCTGCTGTTCGCCATCGTTCCTATCATCGCCGTCATTCTTGCCATCGCACGCGGTTTCGGCTTCGAGCAGGTGATAGAAATGAAACTCAACGAGTCTTTTCTCGGCGAGACCAACCTCGTGCCGACCATCATGGAGTGGGTGGACCGATACCTCCAGACCGCGCAGGGTGGGGTATTCCTCGGCATCGGGCTGCTGGTGCTGCTGTGGGCGGTGTATTCGTTCTTCCGTATGGTGGAGACCTCCTTCAACGGCATCTGGAATGTGCGCCAGTCGCGCTCTTTCGGACGGCAGTTCGCCAACTATCTCGCCATCCTTTTCCTCGTGCCGGTGCTGATTATCGTCACTTCGGGCTTGTCGCTGTTGCTGGGTTCGGCGGCATCCAACCCGCTGATACAGGCTATCGAACCCCTCCGCCGCTGGACGCTCCGCATACTGCCGTTCATTGTGGCGTCGGGCATCTTCACGTGGATGTACATCGCCATTCCGAACACCAAAGTGCGTTTCATCGCCGCCGTAGTGCCCGGCGTGCTGGTCGGCGTGCTGTTCCAACTGATACAGATGCTCAGCACCTACCTTATGATGTTCTTCACCCGAACCAGCGTTGTCTATGGCGCTTTTGCTGCTATCCCGTTGGTTCTCATTTGGTTACATATCAGTTGCCTGCTCCTTATCGTGGGCGCGGAACTGGGTTTCGCTATCCAGAACAACGAGATGTTTGCCTACGAGCGCGACCTGCAGCACATGTCCCGCCGCTACAAGGACTACGTCATGCTCTACCTCCTGACCATCATCATACGCCGTTTTGAGCAGGATGAGGTACCCCTCACGGCACACGAACTGGCGCAACAGAACCAACTGCCTATTCGCCTTGTGAGTCAGTTGCTCTCGCGCCTTGAGGAGACGCACATCGTCCGCGAGGTCTATGTCGAGGACAAGGAGGACACCACCTATGTACCCGCACTTGATACCCACCGCATCACCATCGGCATGGTGCTCGACCGTGTTTCCGCGCAGGGCACCGAGCAGTTCCTCCGCAACACGCCCCCCGAGATGCAGCACTTCTGGGAGCAGTACCGCCGCATCGTCCTTGCGCACCCTTCCCTCGACAACGTCCTCGTCTCCGAACTGGTGTAATATCATTCTATCCATACCGTTATTTGGCCATTTCAATAAGATGCTCCTTTTTTCGCGTGGAAATTATTTGCAAATATAATAAAAAAGCAGTATCTTTGCACCCTAAATAGTTGGCTAACGGCTATATCAGTTCACAACTAAATCAATTACAATTTTATGGCAGAAGAAAAGAAAATGCCGTCGCCCGAGAAGTTGAAAGCACTTCAGTTGGCTATGGCGAAGATTGATAAAGACTTTGGCAAGGGAGCCATCATGAAACTCGGCGACGACCGTATTGAGGATGTTCCCGTTATCTCCACAGGTTCTGTGGGGCTCAATCTGGCATTGGGCGTAGGCGGTTACCCGCGCGGGCGCGTGATTGAGATATACGGTCCCGAATCCTCGGGTAAGACCACTCTCGCCATTCACGCTATGGCGGAGGTGCAACGCCAGGGCGGTATCGCTGCCATCATCGATGCCGAGCACGCTTTCGACCGTTTCTATGCCGAAAAACTCGGTGTAGATACCGACAATCTCCTCATTGCGCAACCCGACTGCGGCGAACAGGCACTGGAGATTGCCGACGAACTCATACGTTCCGCAGCGGTGGACCTTGTCGTCATTGACTCTGTGGCAGCGCTTACACCCAAAGCCGAAATCGAAGGCGATATGGGCGACAACAAGGTCGGTTTGCAAGCTCGACTGATGTCTCAGGCACTTCGCAAACTGACCGCCACTATCAACAAGACACAGACTACTTGTATCTTTATCAACCAGTTGCGTGAGAAAATCGGCGTCATGTTCGGTAATCCCGAGACCACTACGGGTGGTAACGCATTGAAGTTCTATGCCTCTGTGCGATTGGATATCCGCAAAATCGGAGCACTCAAAGATGGTGATGAAATCATTGGTAATCAAGTGCGTGTCAAGGTCGTGAAGAACAAGGTGGCGCCTCCGTTCAAGAAAGCGGAGTTCGACTTGATGTTCAACGAGGGCATCTCCAAAGTGGGCGAACTCGTGGACCTCGGAGTAGAGAATGGTATCCTGCAGAAGTCGGGGTCGTGGTACAGTTACAACGACAAGAAACTTGCACAGGGGCGCGATGCTGCCAAAAACATTCTCCGTGACAACCCGGACCTCGCCGACGAGATTGAGGCAAAAATCATGGAGGCCATCAAGGCAAAAAAGTGATATTAATCATTAATTATTAACCATTACTATTAACAACTCGTTGTTAATAAGGACATTGTCGCCTCGTGAAGCCTATGAGGCGGAGGAGCGATACCGCATAGTCAAGCGGTCGGTAGATGCACGTCAGCGCGAGTTGAAGGTGCATCTTACTCTTTTGGCGGACGAACAAGGGCGACCCGTGCCCAAAGAGGCGCCTGTCCCGTTGTACACCCCACCCGTCTTCCAAGACGTACATCACGCTGACCGTCAGGCATATATCATTGGGGCTGGACCTGCAGGTCTCTTTGCCGCACTCACTTTGTTGGAGCATGGTATCCGTCCCATTATCTTCGAGCGCGGCAAGGATGTCAGTGCCCGCAAGGTGGATATCGCCACCCTTAACCGCAACTTGGGCTTGAATACCGAATCAAACTACTGCTTTGGCGAAGGCGGTGCGGGTACGTTCTCGGACGGTAAACTATTTTCGCGTAGCAAGAAGCGCGGCAATATGCAGCGGGTGATGGAGTTGTTCCATTATTTTGGTGCCAACGACGGCGTACTCTACGAAGCCCATGCCCATATCGGCAGCGACCGCCTGCCTGCTATTATACGTGCCATGCGCGAGTGTATCCTTGAGTATGGCGGTGAAATACACTTCAACACCTGCGTAGATGCCGACCTCTTCTACCATTTACTGCATACCCCCTCTTTGAAGAGGGGGCAGGAGGAGCCCATCATTCTCGCTATAGGGCACTCCGCTCACGACACCTACCGTATGCTGGTGTCCGAGGGTGTGCTGTTGGAGCCAAAAGGCTTTGCTATGGGTGTGCGTGTGGAGCACCCGCAAGCCCTTGTCAATCGCTTGATGTACCACAACCCTTCGCCTGAGATTATCAGGTTGGTGGGCAATGCGTCCTACTCGTTGGTCACGCAGGTACAGGGACGGGGTGTGTATTCTTTCTGTATGTGCCCGGGCGGACATATTGTCCCTGCGGGGAGTAGTGCTGAAAGTTGTGTAGTCAATGGTATGTCTGCTAGCCACCGCAACTCACCTTATGCCAATTCTGGCATTGTGGTAGAGATACGCCCCGAAGACATCATCAATGCGCAATGTACAATGCGTAATGCACAATGGGCAGTACGTAATACACCTCTCCCTACATTGGAGTTTCAGGAATGGTTGGAACATGAGGCGTTCTTGCACGGAGCACCTGCATCTGTAGCACCTGCCCAACGCCTGCGTGACTTTGTGGAAGGGCGGGAGAGCCACGACTTGCCCCCATGCAGTTACCTGCCCGGGGTACGTAGCAGCCGATTGGATGAGTGGTTGCCGCCGATGATTGGCGCACGCCTGCAACAGGGTTTCCGTGATTTCGACCGCAAGTACCGTGGTTTCCTCACCAACGATGCCGTTATCCTTGGCGTCGAGAGCCGCAGTAGTAGTGCTGTCCGCATACCGCGTGACCCCGATACACTCCAATCTGTTTCCACCCCTAACCTCTATCCTTGTGGAGAGGGTGCGGGCTATGCAGGCGGCATTACCTCTTCTGCCCTTGACGGTATCAATGCCGCCCTTGCCATTGTTCACAAAGAACACTAAGTATCTCTTTGATTCCTTAATATATTAAGGTCATTCGTATTTCTGAAACAGGAAGTCGTTGTACGGATACCGTTGGATATGAATGGCCTTGATGCGGTCGTAAAGCAGCGATTTGAGGGCATCGATATTGGTCTTGTTTGCCGCCGAAATGAAGATGCAGTCATCGTGCAATTTCGCCATCCATGTGCGTTGCAACTCTTCCAGCGATATATTTTCACGCCGCATAGGGGTAAGGTCGTCCTCCTCTTTCGGGGTATAAGTAAATGCGTCTATCTTGTTGAATACCACAATGGTAGGTATTGCTCGTGTGGTGCGTTTCCCTTTCTGCGCAGTTGCATTCCCACCTTTGCGTGCCTGCCACGGCTGATGTTCTGGCATCTCCTCTTCGTGTTCCAACAATTCGCTGATTGTGCGTTCCACCACCTCGTATTGTTCCTCGAAGTTCGGGTGCGATATGTCCACTACATGCACTAATAAATCCGCCTCGCGCACCTCGTCTAACGTGGACTTGAAACTCTCAATCAGGTTGTGCGGTAGTTTGCGGATGAACCCCACCGTGTCCGACAGCAGAAACGGCAGGTTCTCGATAGTCACCTTGCGGACGGTGGTGTCGAGGGTCGCAAACAGTTTGTTCTCGGCAAATACCTCCGACTTGCTCAGCAGGTTCATCAGCGTCGATTTTCCCACATTGGTGTAGCCCACCAGTGCTACACGCACCATCTTGCCACGGTTCTGCCGCTGCGTAGCCATCTGTTTGTCAATCTTTTTGAGGTCTTCACGTAACAGCGCAATACGCTGGCCGATAATCCGTTTGTCCGCCTCAATCTGTGTCTCACCCATACCACGACTCGTGGTCCCGCCACCGCGTTGTCTGTCAAGGTGTGACCACATTCGTGTCAGACGCGGGAGCATATATTGCAGGTGCGCCATTTCCACTTGTGTCTTGGCGTAGGAGGTCTGCGCCCGCTGCAGGAATATCTCCAGAATGAGGATGGTGCGGTCCATTATACGGACGGGCGTAGCACCTTGCTCGTTGGTATTCAGTTCCTTTTCGATATTGCGCAGTTGCCTTGGCGATAGTTCATCATCAAAAATCACAAGGTCAATAGGTGTGCCGTCCTTGCAGTCTTGTTTGCGAATGAACTCTTTTATTTCCTGCAACTTACCCTCTCCCACATACGTCGCTGTATTGGGCTGCTCCAGCCGCTGCACAAACCGCTTCACGGGCACGATGTGGTTGGTATCGGCTAGAAACGCCAGTTCGTCCAGGTATTCCCGCGTGCGCTCCTCATCCTGCATAGGGGTAATAAGTCCCACGAGAATGGCGTGATTGATATATTCTTTAATTTCTATCATACTATCCTAAAAACACTATTTTCTGCTCAAATTAGCAGCAAAGGTAGCGAATAATTCGTACATCTGCAACATCTCGCTGCATTTTCCTGCATGCCAAGTACTGCACATGGTTAATTTTCGTTTTGGCACGGTATTTGTATATGAATGGGTGGCTATGAAATTTGTTTTCGCAGTATCAAAGTGGCAGCATTGCACTACTCTACGCAAACAAAATATCATGGTTACATAACGCTGAAATCGCATACCGAAAATAATCAAACAAAAATATATGCAAACAACTGTTGATATTCGAGAACTGCAGGAGCGCATTGAGCGCGAGAGTTCTTTCGTAGATGCCTTAACGTTGGGAATGAACCAGGTCATCGTAGGTCAGAAGCACCTCGTGGAGAGCCTGTTGATTGGTTTGCTGGCAGACGGACATATTCTCCTCGAAGGTGTGCCCGGTTTGGCAAAGACGCTGGCAATCAAAACCTTGGCACAACTCGTAAAAGCCGATTTCAGTCGTATTCAGTTTACCCCCGACTTGCTGCCTGCTGACGTACTCGGTACGCAAATCTACTCGCAAAAGACGGAGGAATTCCGCATAAAGAAAGGTCCTATCTTCGCTAATTTTGTACTCGCCGACGAGATAAACCGTGCACCTGCCAAGGTGCAGTCCGCGTTGCTCGAGGCGATGCAGGAGCGTCAAATCACCATTGGCGAGCAGACGTTCAAGTTGGACGAGCCGTTCCTCGTGCTGGCAACGCAAAACCCTATAGAACAGGAAGGTACGTATCCGTTGCCGGAGGCGCAGACCGACCGTTTTATGCTGAAGGTCATCATCGGCTACCCCAAGAAAGAGGAGGAGCAACAGATTATCCGTCAGAATATTACAGGCGAGAAGGCCGTCGTAACGCCAATCCTCAGCACCGAGGAGATTATCAAGGCACGTCAGATTGTGCGTGAGGTGTACCTCGACGAGAAGATTGAGAAGTATATCGTGGACATCGTGTTTGCCACCCGTCAGCCGGAGACGTATGGCTTGGACAAACTGAAACCGATGATTCAGTTCGGCGGCTCGCCCCGTGCCAGCATCAATTTGGCGTTGGCAGCCCGCGCGTATGCGTTTATCCACCGCCGC
Source organism: uncultured Bacteroidales bacterium (assembly GCA_934667275.1). GTDB lineage: Bacteria > Bacteroidota > Bacteroidia > Bacteroidales > Paludibacteraceae > Colicola. The sequence continues at coordinate 8,927 of CAKULK010000016.1, forward strand.
GGCTACGTGATTCCTGAAGACGTGCGCGCCGTTTGCTACGATGTGTTGCGTCACCGTATCGGGCTCACCTACGAGGCGGAGGCGAACAACCTCACCACCGAAGATGTTATCACTGAGGTACTTAACGCCGTACAAGTTCCTTAATAGACCGCAGCCGTTGGCTGCTAAAAGAATCAGGAATAAAGACCGCTCACCGGTTCGCTGAAAGACTGAAATGCAGCGTCACCATTTGTCTTTATTCCGTATTCTTTCAGCGCGCGCAAGCAAGCGGTCCTTCATCCAAAAGAAATGACTTCGGAAGAATTACTACAACGGGTTCGGAAGATTGAGATTAAGACTCGGTCGCTGAGTCGTAACATCTTTGCGGGCGAATACCACTCCCAGTTCAAAGGGCGCGGTATGGCGTTCTCGGAGGTGCGCGAATACCAGCCCGGGGACGACGTGCGCTCTATCGACTGGAACGTGACCGCGCGCCTCAACAAGCCCTATATCAAGGTGTTTGAAGAGGAACGCGAACTCACGGTGATGCTCCTCGTGGACGTATCGGGCAGCCGCAATTTCGGTACGCTGACCCAGATGAAACGCGAGATGATGGCGGAAGTGGCGGCTACATTGGCGTTCTCCACCATCCAGAACAACGACAAGGTGGGCGTCATCTTCTTCTCCGACAAGATTGAGAAATACATCCCCGCGCAGAAGGGCAAGACGCACGTCCTGCACATCATCCGCGAGTTGCTCAGTTTCGAGCCGACCTCGTCGGGTACGGACATCGCAGGCGCGTTGGAGTATTTCGCCCGCGCACAGAAACGCCGTTGCACGGCATTCCTCATATCCGACTTCATCGGACAGAAGAGTCTCGACAAGCCGCTCATGATTGCCGGCAACCGTCACGAAATCAACGCTATACAGATTTACGACCGCCGCGAGGCAGAGATGCCGAACATCGGACTGGTGAAGTTCCGCGATGCCGAGATGGGCAAAGACGTGTGGGCGGACACCGCCCTTGCGAGCGTGCGCAACGCCTACGCCGAGGCGTGGAGGCAGAGCGAGGCGGAGTGGGACACACTGCTTACCAAGTTGGGAATCAACCATATAGCCGTGCGGACGGACGAAGATTATGTGAAAGCCTTAATGCATCTATTCAAATGTTGATGACGATATTGGCATTGGTGGTAAGTGCCGCAATTGATAGTACCACCTTGTTTATCGGCGACCAGACCGACCTCCACCTGCAAGCCACTTGCGGGGCGGGCGAGCAGGTAGCTATGCCTGTGCTGGGCGACAACCTGATTCCTGGCATTGAGATTGTGGACCGCACCATCGTGGACACAGCCACCCTGCAGGACGGGCGCACGCAGTACAACCAATACCTCACCATCACCTCGTTCACCGATTCGCTCTTCTACATCAGCCCCTTGGCATTCACCTCGGGCGACGACACCGTGTGGAGCGAACCGCTGATGCTCAACGTGATACAGCCGTTTGAGATAGACACTGCCGACATTGCCATCACCGACATCAAGGGCGTCTATAAGGCTCCTATATGGTGGTGGGGCATCTTCCGCTGGATACTCGGCGGACTGCTCATCGCAGGTATCGGCGTGGGCTTGTATTTCCTGCTCCGCCACATAGGGCGGTACACGGGCAAGTACGTTCCCGAGGCACCCAAAGAGCCGCTTCGCCCTGCCGAAGAGGTGGCTTTGGAGAAACTCGACGGCATCAAAGAGGAGAAGATTTGGCAGGTAGGGCAGGTCAAGGAGTACCACACCCAACTCACCGATGTCATTCGCGAGTACATCTCCCGCCGCTTTGGCGTCAGCAGCACCGAGCAGACGTCCGACGAGACCCTGCGCGCTATGAAGCCCCTGCTGGCAGACCAGAAGGACATCTACGAGCACCTGCGCAAGATGCTCACGCTGGCTGACCTCGTCAAGTTCGCCAAGTGGACTGCCACGCCCGATGAGAACGAACAGAGTCTGCGCAACGCCTACGAGTTCGTCCGCGAGACCACACCCGTAGCCGCCGAGGACGACAAACAACAGAAGGAGAAAGAAGTATGAGTTTTGCGAATCCGGGATATTTATTCTTACTGCTACTGCTCATTCCTGTGGTGGGGTGGTTCATTTGGAAACTGCGTAATCCCAAAGCCGCAGTCCGCTTGTCCTCCACCGCCACCTTGCAGCAGCAACCCACGTGCGCACGCGCGTACCTTATATATGTGCCTTTCGCCTTGCGTGTAGCGGTCATCATCCTGCTCACTATTGCATTGGCGCGCCCGCAACTCAGCAACCGCTGGCAGTCCGAGTCCACCGAGGGCATCGACATCATGATGGCGCTCGACGTCTCGGGCACCATGCTCGGCGAGGATTTCAAGCCCAACCGTCTGGAGGCTGCCAAAGCCGTGGCGACGGACTTCGTCATCGCGCGCCCTGACGACCAGATAGGTCTCGTTGTCTTCGCGGGCGAGAGTTTCACACAATGTCCGCTCACCACCGACCACGCCGTGCTGGTCAACCTCTTCCAGTCCGTCAAGTTCGGCATGATTGAGGACGGTACCGCCATCGGTCTCGGGCTTGCCAACGCCGTCAACCGCATGAAAGACTCGCCCACCAAGTCCAAGGTCATCATTCTCCTCACCGACGGTAGCAACAACCGCGGCGAGATTGACCCGCAGACCGCCGCCGAGATTGCCAAGACCTACGGCATACGTGTCTATGCCATCGGCGTGGGCAGTTACGGCAAGGTGCGCGTGCCCATCCAGACGCCCTACGGCACCCAATACGGCACCATGGACTCCGAGTTCGACGAGCAGACGCTCCGCAACATCGCCCAGACCACGGGCGGCGAGTACTTCCGCGCCACCGACAACAGCAGTCTCAAGGCGATTTACAACCAGATTGACCAACTCGAGAAGACCAAGATACGTGTCCGCGAGTACTCCAAACGCACCGAGAACTTCGCTCCCTTCCTGCTGGCAGCCTTGGCGTGCCTGCTCTTGGAGATAATCCTGCGTTTCTTCGTCCTGCGCACCGTCACTGAATAATAGACCCAACAATATGTTTCGATTTGCTAATATAGAAATGCTTTGGTGGCTGCTGACGATACCCGTCTTCATCATCGGCTACATCCTCTATACCCGCCGCAAACGCCGTCAGTTGGCGGAGTTCGGTGACCCCGAACTGGTGTCGGAGTTGATGCCCGATGCCTCCAAGGCGCGTCCCGTTGTCAAGTTCAGCCTCCTCATGGTGGCACTCGCGCTGCTCATCATGGCAGCCGCACGCCCGCAGTACGGGCAGAAAGAGAAGACCGTCAAGCGGCAGGGCATCGAGGTGATGATTGCCCTCGACATCTCCAACTCCATGATGGCGGAGGACGTGGCACCCAACCGTCTCGACCGCGCCAAACAGATGCTCAGTAAGATGATTGACCGCATGGTGGACGACAAGGTCGGGCTGGTGGTCTTCGCTGGCGAGGCATACACCCAACTGCCCATCACGTGCGACTACGTGTCGGCGAAGATGTTCCTCAATACCATCACGCCGGCCCTCATACCCACCCAAGGCACGGCTATCGGAGCCGCCCTCGAGACCTCCATACGCTCTTTCGGCTCGCAGGAGAGTGACGCAGGGCGCGCCATCATCCTTATCACCGACGGTGAGAACCACGAGGACGATGCCATCGCCGCTGCCAAGCACGCCCGCGAACTGGGCATACAGGTCTTCGTCGTGGGCATCGGCAAGCCCGAAGGCTCGCCCATACCCATTGCGGGCACCAACAACTACATCAAAGACCGCTCCGGACAGGTGGTGGTCAGCCGTCTCAACGAGGACATGTGCCAGCAAATCGCACAGGCGGGCAACGGCATCTACGTCCGTTGCGACAACACCAACACCGCCATGCGCGCCCTCCAGCAGGAACTCGACCGCATCGCCACCGCCGAACTCGAGACCAAGGTCTATGCCGACTACAACGAGCAGTACCAGTCCTTCGTGCTCATCGCGCTGCTCCTCCTCGTCATCGACTTCTTCATCCTCGAGCGCAAGAACCACCGTCTGGCAAAGATGGACATATTCAACGAGAAATGAACATGAAACCGATATACACCATTCTACTCATAGCCTCCGCGCTCCTCGCCGCGCCTGCCGCGATGGCGCAGAAGGAGAGCAGCGACGTGCGCCGCGGCAACAAGCAGTACGAGCAGGGCAATTTCAGCGAAGCCGAGGTGGACTACCGCCGCGGACTCGACAAGAACGACCAGTCCTTTGAGGCGCACTACAACCTCGGCGACGCACTCTTCCGTCAGGAGAAGTACCCCGAGGCGTTGGAGCAATACACTCTTGCCGAGAAGCAGTTGAAGGGCAAAGACGGCGAAGACAGCCGCAAAGTCAAGGAGCGTCTCGCCTCCACCTACCACAATATCGGCAACGCCTGCTACGCCCAGCAGCAGTATGACAAGGCGGTAGCCGCTTATCAGGAGTCCCTGCGCCGCAACCCAAAGGACAACGACACGCGCTACAACCTCGTCAAGGCGATGCAGCAGTTGCAACAGCAGCAACAGCAGCAGAACCAAGACCAGAAGCAGGACCAGCAACAGCAGAACGACTCCACGCAGCAGCAACAACAGCAGCCGCAGCAACAGGAGCAACAGCCTGACAACCAGCAGAATCAGGAGCAGCAACAGCAGGAGCAGGACCAGCAGATGGACAAGGAGACTGCCGAGCAGATTCTGCAAGCCCTCGAGCAGGACGAGCAGGAGACGCAGGAGAAACTGCAACGCCAGCAGGGCAAGAAACGGCGTGTGGAGAAGGAGTGGTAACACTCCTCACCGGCGACCCCTGACCGACCCGCGACAGACCCGCGAAAAAGGGTCGGGAATTTGTCGGGCAAAACAGCAAGGGATACGCAAGGGATGAGCAAGGGATAGGCAACCCAAAAGCACCCCCAAAAACGCCAAAAACGAACCCCGAAAAAGACCAAAAAACGACCAAACAGCAAAGACTGATGAAACATACAATACGGATAATCCTCTTCGCGCTATGCGCCCTGCTGCCTCTCGGGCAACTCCGTGCGGCGGACGACGTGCAGTTCCGCGCACAAGCGCCTGCGCAGGTGATTGCGGGCAAGCCCTTTCAACTCACCTATACCGTCAACCGGCGCGCCAAAGACCTACGTGCCCCCGAATTCACCGACTTCGACTACCTGGCAGGTCCCTACACCTCCCAGTCCTCGTCCACGTCCTTCGTCAACGGCAAGCGCACCTCGTCGTTCAACCTCACCTACACCTACACCCTCATGGCGAACAAGGAAGGCACATTCACCCTCCAGCCCGCCACTATCCGTATCGACGGCGACACCTACACCTCCAACGGCGTGCGTATCACCGTACTGCCGCCTGACCAGGAGCCTGTGAATGTTACCTCGGGCGGCAACCAGCAGGCACAGCCGTCCCGTCAGAGCGAGAGCGCAAGCAGCCAGTCAAGCGGTGCCACCAACGAGAATATCTTTATCCGTACCCTCGTCAGCAAAACCCGAGTGCACGAGCAGGAAGTGATACTCCTGTCCTACAAACTCTACTTTGCCGGCGTGGACGTGGCCCAATTCACCAACAATACCCGCCTGCCGGAGTTCAAAGGTTTCCTCAAACAGGAACTGGAGATGGGCGAAATCCAGACCGAACTCGAGCACTACAACGGCCGCAACTACCAGACCGCCGTTCTCTATCGTACCCTGCTCTTCCCGCAGCGCAGCGGCGACATCACCATCGACCCCGCGCAGTTCGAGGCTATCCTCCGCGTACAGAACCGCGCACAGGTGCGCAGCATTTTCGACGACTTCTTCGGCAGTTACACCAACGTCACCAAACCTATCAGCGCGCCGGGCGTAACCATTCACGTAGAGAGCCTGCCCAAAGGCAAACCCGCTGATTTCAGCGGAGGCGTGGGTACCTTTACCCTCACCAGCCGCATATCGGGCACGGAACTGCCTGCTAACGAAGCCATTACGCTCACGCTCACGATACAGGGCGCAGGCAACATGAAGTTGCTCAAGACCCCTGCCGTCGATTGGCCAGAAGGATTCGAGGTCTATGACCCGAAGGTCACCAACAATTTCAAGAACACCACCGCAGGCGTCAGCGGCACCAAAACCATTGAGTATCTGGCTATTCCGCGTGCCGCAGGCGAATATACCATACCCGCCGTGCGCCTTGCCTACTACGATACGCAGGAAGACACCTACAAGGTGCTGACCACCCCCGAATACACCCTTCATATCGCGCGTGGGTCTGCGGAAGCCGCAGGCACACCGGTGGTGAACAACTACGTTAACAAAGAGGATATCAAGCAGTTAGGCGAGGATATCCGCTACATATCCACCGCACCCCTGCCCGCTACCCGCACGCAGTCGGTCGGTGCACGGCTCACATTCGGCAGTTGGCAGTTCTGGCTCTGTTACCTTATCCCGCTGCTGCTCGCCGTGGTGCTGTTTATTGTCTTCCGCAAGCAAATCCGCGAGAACGCCGACATCACCCGCGTACGCTACAAGAAGGCGAACAAGGTAGCACAGAAACGCCTCAAGAAAGCCAAGGCACTCCTCTCCGAGAACAACAAAGAGGCGTTCTACGAGGAAATAGAGCGTGCCGCATGGACCTACCTCAGCGACCGGCTCTCCATACCGACCGCGCAACTCAACAAGGAGAATATCGCCCAAATCCTGCGTGAGAAGGGCATCGACGACACCCTCATCGCTGAGGTGAACGACGTGCTCTCCACCGCCGAGTTTGCCCGATACGCGCCCGTATCCGACCACGCTATGGCGGACATCTACAACGCAACCACACGAATCATCGACCAATTAGAGAACAAACGGTTATGAAACTTCTGTTGATATTTCTCGCTTCCCTCTTCGCGGAGGCGAACGCCCAATACGCCGAGGGCAACTATGCCGAAGCGGCGGAATCGTACAGGCAGGTGCTGGCAGAGCAACCCTCTGCTGAAGTCTATTACAATCTCGGCAACGCCTGTTTCAAGCAGGGTGAACTCTCCCAGTCCATCCTTGCCTACGAGCGTGCCTTGCGCCTGCGCCCGCTCTACAAAGACGCGCAGTATAATCTGAAGTTCGCACAGTCGCGCATTGTCGATAACATCGAGGACACCAACTCGTTCTTTGTGTCCAACTGGCTGAAGGCTGTCCGCAACCTGCTCAGTGAGCAGACATGGATGTGGCTGTCCGTCGCGCTCTTTTTGCTCACCCTCACGGGAGCCATGCTGTTTGCTTTCAGCCGTGTGGTGTGGCTTCGTAAGACGGCATTCTACACAGCCATTGTAGCCCTTGTGATTTCCATTGCGGCGTGTGCCAATGCGGGTAGCCTGCACAAGCGCGACACGCTCCGTGCCGAAGCCGTTATCACGCAGGGCATTGTCAATGCCAAGTCCTCACCCGACCGCTCGGGTACGGACCTCTTCACGCTCCACGAGGGCACCAAGGTCGTCATCAAAGAGCAACTCGGCAACTGGTGCAATATCCACGTCGGCAACAACATCGGCTGGATTCCCCTCACCACCCTCGAACGCATCTGAATGGCACATCATACAAACAAGAGGTTGTCCGGCAAGTTTCTGGCAACCTCTTTGTTGTATGTATATTTCTCCCGCTTTTCTCTCCCCTCGCCCTTTCTCTTATGCTCGCCATGCTTCCTCGTGACCTTGTCGGGTTAAGAGTATGTGATTAATAGGAGATTCCAATATCTTTCGGCAATTTTTATTTCATCTGCAATATAACTCTTTCCTCACTCGTCTAATAGATGAATCAACCAAGATGCATCGGATTCGCAAACGGACAACAATGTATAACAAATTAAAAGTATTATAATTATGGGAGAAATAACAAAAATTATCAGTGTCCTCGCCTGGGCAGTCGTACTGCTCTCGCCGCTCATCGTTTTGCTCGTAGCCATCATCAAAAGGGCGGCAAACGAGAAGTTCAAGATGCAAAAGCAGTCGGAACTGCTCTTTCAAATCATCGAAAGGGGGACCACCGAGAACCTTGACCTTGGTGCTATTGCATCAGCGTTCAACCCGCAAAAGAGTATCAAGCAATCCCTGCTCAATACCGTCCGTAGTGGTATCATCACCTCGGCTTTGGGCGTTGCCATGCTGATTCTTGGCATTATGGGCAGCATTAATCCCGATGCTTATAAGTTCTTGGAGGCAAGCACGTTCTACATCGCAGCCGCCATTCTGCTTGCGTGTGGTATTACGCTCATTATCTACTATTTCATTGCCAAACGCAACCTGCGTATCGAGATAGAGCAAGAGGAGAAGAACGCACAGAAAATCAAATAATTACGTTCCTGTTCTCCATGGATAAGCAGTCGTTTGTCTCTCAAATCACCACTCTTCAAGAGCCGCTTCGGCGGTTCTTGCGGGTGCTTACCCATGGCGACAGCGACCTTGCCGATGACCTCGCGCAGGAGGCTATGCTCCGTGCCTATCTTCATTGCAGTACGTTCCAAGAGGAGTCTGCATTATCTACATGGATTTACCGCATTGCCTACAACCTCTATCTCGATCACCAAAAGTCCTATTGGACGCAGCATCGCGATGCCATAGACGACTCCGAATCTGCCCTTTCTGTACCTTCTGACGACTCTCCCGACCGTGCTTTCCTGTACGATCCGCTCTATCGCGCCATTGATGCCCTGCCCCCGCAAGAGAAAGCCGTAGTCCTCCTTTTTTATTTGGAAGAGAAAAGCCTGCGCGAGATACATGCCATCACCAACCTCAGCCTTGGCACTGTCACATCGCACCTTTTCCGTGCCCGCAAACATCTCAAGCAGTTGCTCTCCGCTTCTCCGGACGCATCGCAATAATTACCATTGTTTTTATCTGTTGTTGAATTTATCTGACTATACCCGTTAGCCCTATGACCACCAACCAACGCATATCCCGCCGCCTCCGTCAGACTGCCCCCGTGCCGTCTGACAATCAGACATTTATGAATGATACCATTCGCCAAATCAACCTTCTGCCCGAGCCGCATAGTCCCGAACAGGAACTGCTCCGTACCTATTCATGGCGTGAATGCTTTGCTTTCCGCACCAATGCCGTACGGTGGTTGATTTTGGGTGGTAGCAGTTGCCTGTTCGCCACCTACCTCGTCCTCGCCTACACCGACACCCTGTGCGCTTTTGCCCTTTCTCTCCTGCAAAGATGGCTGACTTTACTCTGATGGCATTACAGGAATTGGGTCTCTCTGTCTAAATTTCTATAGGAAATGGCCTCGCTGATATGCTGAGGTCGTATGTTCTCGCTGCCGTCAAGGTCGGCAATGGTTCGCGCCACTTTCAATATCCTGTCGTAGGCTCGTGCGCTGAGTCCCATTTTGTTCATGGCATAGTCCAACAGACGGTCGCACTCGCCGTCCAGTACGCAGTATTGGCGCAACATCTTGGGTGTCATTTGGGCATTGCAATGTACGGGTGTGGCGGCATGGGCATTGTGTGCGGCAAAACGTACCTTTTGTACATCGCGTGCACGTACCACACGCATACGCATGGCGGCACTGCTTTCACCCGGTTGCACGTCTTTCAATTGGGCATACGGAACCGCTTGGATATCACATTGAATATCTATTCTGTCTAACAGCGGCCCCGATATTCTCCCCAAATAACGGTGTATTTGGGCAGGCGTACACGTGCATGGATGGGCAGGATTATTCTCTCCGAAGTGTCCGCACGGACATGGGTTCATGGCTGCTACCAACATAAACGATGCGGGATATTCCACGCTGCGTTTTGTGCGTGTGATGCAAATCTTCCTGTCTTCCAATGGTTGGCGCATCACCTCTAAGGTAGAACGTTTGTATTCAGGCAGTTCGTCTAAAAACAGCACCCCGTTGTGTGCCAGACTAATCTCTCCGGGATGCGGGTTTGAACCGCCGCCGACGATTGCCACATCGGTCACCGTATGGTGCGGACTGCGAAACGGACGTTGCACTATCAGCGCACTGTTCATTCCGTTACGTTCTTTGCGGTTGGTCATCATACCTGCCACCGAATACACCTTGGTCGTTTCCAATGCTTCCTCCAATGTTAGGGGAGGAAGGATAGACGGCAACCGTTTAGCCATCATACTCTTGCCGGCCCCGGGAGGACCTACCATCAGCATATTATGCCCGCCTGCTGCTGCCACTTCCATAGCCCGCCGCACATTCTCTTGACCGCGTACATCGGCAAAATCCAAGTCTGACGGAAAGGCATACATACGGAACTCAGCCTCTGTGTCCACCCTTACTGGTTCGAACACCTGTGTTCCGTTCAGCATACGCACCACATCCATCAGGTGTGCCAAACCGTACACCTCTAATCCTTCTACCACGGCCGCTTCTCGGGCATTCTCTTCCGGCACTATCAGGCCTTGGAAACCGGCTTCTCGTGCAGCCATGGCAATAGGGAGTACGCCTTGTATGGGATGCAACGAACCGTCCAACGACAACTCACCCATTATCATATAGTGTGCTAATAGTTTGGTGCGCACTTCTTCTTCCGCAGCCAACATACCTATTGCCAAAGGCAGGTCGTATGCCGTACCTTCCTTCTTTATATCGGCTGGCGCCATGTTAATGGTCAGTGTGTGATGGGGTTTGCGAAAACCGTTGACGGTCAGCGCAGAGACGATGCGTTCCCTGCTCTCCTTCACCGCACTATCGGGCAGTCCCACCAACGTGAAATCGTAGCCGGGTACGGCGTGCACTTCAATGGTCACCACCACGGCATCTATGCCCAGCAGGGCGGCTCCATAGCACTTTATCAGCATTGCGAATATTGGGTATTGGATGGTTGTTGTTCTTTATTTTATTTCTGCACTGTCGCGTACGATAGTTTGCACCATGTCTTGTGACACCGCCGTCGTATCATTCTGCACCTTGTCTTTCTTGCGTGGCGGAGTCCAGTTGAAATCATGTTTGAATACAAAGCCGACGCCTTGCACGGTATTGGCTTGCCTCAGTGAATATTTGTCCACCGTATGCGTATATGCCTTTGCACGCAACTTGCCGTTTTCTGTAAGCATATACTCTATGTCGAGGTCGCCAAAGAACGGACGGTTGCTCAAGTCGTTGTAGCGGTATCCGAAGTTGCCGTTGATGAGCAACTGGTTGATAGGGTGCAACTGGAAGTTCGCTTCATACTCTTGACTGGCGTTTGCGCCCTCTCCGTCGGTGCGCACATTAAAGCCCATCGTAAACACATCGGTCAGTTTGCTCAACCATGAGTTAATCTGTCCGGTGATGGTCGAAGACAACAGCGAATAGGTCTCGTTCAACCCCACATTCTTAGTGTTTTGCAGATAATCGGGCGTGTAGAATCTGTTGAATACCAACAGATAGATGATTTGGCGCATCAGCATCTCGTTGGTGTTAATCAGCGAACGCACTTGGCTCTGCACCGACTCGTCCGACTGAGGCAACTCTACGGCGAATGATATAATGGGATTGAACAACTGGTCGGTCATGTGCAGCACGCAGTTCACGGGCACGGATGTCCGGTTGGTGGCCAACTGGGAAATCTCGCTGCCATAGAGGTCACGTAGCGATGCCGTCAGGTGATAGCGTCCCGTCACATCCACTGTGGGTGAGGTCGGGTCGCCTGTCCATATCACACGGCTTCCCTCTGCAATGTCGAAGTTACGTCGCACGATATTGCCAAGCGAGAAAGCGAATGTGCCTGACTGTAGTGTATAGGGACCCAATAACTGGATATTCCCTGTACCATCGTCATAATCGAACCGCAAACTGCCTTCCCCGCGTCCTTTCAACCCGTCGTCACCGCCCATGCGGAGGTTTATCTCGGCGGTAGGAGTAACGTCCACCATCAAAGAAAGGATGATGCGTGTCCCGCGTTTGGTACTGATTTTCTTGTCCTGTACATTCTCGCGTTGCAGCAGCCGCAGCAACTGGTGCGATGTGGTATCTGCTTCTACAAAATTGATGAACGATGTCGAACTGGCAGTGCTTGCCGTGGCTATGCTCAGATAAAACTTCGTCTTGGGTTCCGTGCGGGCATTCACCGAGATGCGGCATTCGTGTTGGTCGCCTCGTATATCCACGCCGCCGGTGCCGTACACTTTCCCGTAGAACATCGATTGCGGATCGTATGGCAGGTTCATCACCTGCATCTTTTCTACGTTTGCGGTCATGTTATAACGGAAATCATCAAACTGATTGTGTGTCAGAATGCCATTGAATGTACCTTTGTGCCCTTCCATATCGCGCAGCGCGATATGTGGGAAACGTATGGCTGCCGAATCCAGGAACACTGAATCGGAGAACGTGAATGTAGCACCAATCTGCGGTACCGTCAGCCTTGCGTCTTTGCCGAACAAGCCTGCCGTGATGTATGTCTCGCGCGTATTGCCGTTTCCGTCAATATGTAGGTTGCCGTATCCCAACCCTCCGAGGTCAGTAAGGATTCCCTTTGTCCAGAAATTCACTATCGCGAGGTTCACGCTGTCGCACAATATATCCAACTCCCACCGCCGTTCAGGTTTCACCAATCCGTCCACATGCGCCAGCACATGAGCAGTAGAGTCCACCACATCGCCCGTGATAACCACCGTTTTCTCTTCGCGGTTCAAGTGAGCCTCGGCTATGGCGTCTCCCAAAGGCACACCGTTCAGTCCGGCATTCGGTATGGTGGCTTGTGCCTCAAACATCGGTTGCGAGAACAAACCGTATATCGTGGCCCAACCTGTTAATAGACCGTCCACCGACAGCGCATGCGCCACACCCGTGTAACTCAGCAGGTAATTGACATCTATGTTCTTCAGTTCCACATAGATAGAGTCCTCGGTGCTTGCCGATGCCATACCGTGTGCTTTGATAGACTGGTGTTGTGTCGTCAGGCTGAAATGTTCCACCCCGAGGGTCTTTTCTGCGGCTGTGTACACCACGTGTGCATCGCCGATGCTCCATGCCGAGTCGTTCAGTATGATATTGGACGGGTGCACATGCACGTCCACCAATGGTTTGTCGGCATAACGTTGAAACTCCGATGAGACCTTTATCACGCCGGCATTGCGCACGCTGTCGGTATTGTCCAACTTCACCGTCAAATCAATGTTGTCATCCTTTGCTGCCAAATCCACATACGCTTTCACATCTCCTATCTTGGCTGTGGTCGGGTTGTTTTTCGGCAAATGGTTCATCACGTACACCGACAAACCGAGTTTGTCGTTCTCATTATCCAACGACACCGTCACATCTTCCATCCATGTCCCCGAGGTCATCACCCGTGGTACGTAGGCTTGTAAGCCGATTCGGTTGTTTGATTCGTGCACATACCCTTTCAATGTCGGATACAACGGTACATCTATGCCTAACTCCAACAACTGCGTAATTTGCTCTATATTACGGAAATACGCATAGAAATCCAAGTCATTGGGTAATCTTTTGGTAGTTCGTTTCGACTCTCCTATCAGCGATGGCACATACTGTCGCAACAGACTTCGGAATGTAGATGGTAGCGTCGTGTAGTAGAACGGACCTTGTATGCTGGCTGTCAGAAAGTCAGATTGTACGCGCACTTGATGCACATTGCGTTTCTCCCGTTGCTCGCTGTTGATGATGAGTTTCATCTCGTCCATCACCACTTGTCTCTCCCCGTTACGCACATCTAATGTATCTATCACCACAGATCCCTTCAGGTTATCCAACATCTGTGATGGACGCCCTGAGGTGTATAAACTGCAGTAAGTCATTGCGCTAATCTCCATCTGGGGATACTTATCCGTCAAGTGAATGGCAGCGGGACGAAAGTCCTCCAAACGCATACGGAAGTCCAAGCGTGTGTCTTTCTCCGACAGATCTACCAACCCGTCCAAATGCAGCCTTACATTTTTATCCTCAATGCTCAATGCGCCGCCTATCATCTTATCCTTAAACTCTCCGTCGAAATGTATGTCATTGTACGTATATCCCTTATATTCAATCTTTTGTATGTTGGCGTCAGCCACACATGAGAAGTCCGTCTCACTATTCCACTTACCGTCCACATGTGCCCCAAGGGCTATCACTCCTAAGTTCGGCTGGTTCAAAAGACGCCCTAAATGAAAACGTTTGGTGGACACTCGTCCGCAGAAAGCAATATCTCGGAAAGTGGTATCCGCTTGTGCATTTCCGTTCACGGTGAGCGTACCCAAAGCCGTTGAGAAAGCACCGCGCAGTGTCACGTTCTCCAATCTTCCGTCCACTTCGCCCTTATAGTGTATCTGTCCCAATGCCGCTACAGGTTTGGGGAGGTGCATAGGGCGTGACAACAACTGCGATAGCATATCCTGCAACAACGCATGGTTACAGAACAGGTCTTCACAATCGGCGTGCACATACAATGAATCCAACCGCGTGGGATGAAAAACGGCTATATCGCCTGCAAACATACGTTTCCCGCGGTACACCAACTGCATTTCATCGGCACAAATGGAGTCCGAATTGCCGTGAAGGTTGGCTTCAAAACTGGCATCCAAATGGTCTAACTGTGCTCGCAATGTCAACGATTGTACATTGAAGTCGATGGAATCGCTGCTGAACACAGGCATGGAGAAGTCCAAGTTCAGTCTATCCACCAGCAACTCATCATATCGCACACGCGTGTTTATAAGGTTCAAGTGGTCAATGTTTACCCGTAGTGCAAAGTTTGATGAATCAGAATGGAACTTGTCTGTTAGGAAATCGTAGTTGAATGTAGAGTCATTCAATCGCTGCACATTTATATAGGGTTCTTGCAGCACTATCTCGCTGATATCCAGTCGTTTTTGCCGTATCCTTAGAGGATGGAAACGCAATTGTACACGTTCGATATACGCCAACGTATCCCGTTGTTGGTCGCTGAGATATACGCTGTCTATCGATAACCGTGACAATGGCTGGTAATGGAAATGTGCAATGCTGACATCCGCATCCAAATAAGCGGACAACTTGTTGGCAATCACATGCACGATATAGGTTTGCACCTTGCTTTGCTTGAGTAAAAACACTCCTGTTCCGCCCAAAACAAGCAGCGAAGCCAACACAATCCCTATCACAATCAAAGTCTTTTTGATTGCATGCAGGAAGGTGGCTCCGCACTTATTTTGTTGCTCATTCATAGTTTGTTGTACCTTAATCGCACTTTGTCTAAAAGTTTGCAAAGATACAACAATTTTCTTGCAAATGCAAATCCTATGTTATTTCTTGTCCGTGTCGCGGGTCTGTCGCGGGTCTATCGCGGGTTGAAGGGTTCCTATCCTGCCATTGGCATCATAGGAAACGCCATCGCGGACGATAATAAGTAGTCCGTTATGGAGAACTTTGCGCGGAATAATATCTGATGTAGTTATATTTTCAACACTGGTTTTCACTTTGAACGTAGCAGATACTACGACATTGTTCGCCGGCATTATAAATAACTTGTGCTGATTATCCGCTGCAGATGTTACCACTACTTCTGTTTCGCCCTCCAATACACGCAGTTGGTCTAACTCGTAGCCCGTAGCAGGAGTAACAGTCAGCGTGACCGTTTCACCATAGTGGGCTGTCGCTTTGTCGGCTATCACGCTTCCGTTTCCGGCAAGTGTGATAGTAATGGTATGTGCTATATCCAATGCACGATAGCCGGTTACGGCGGCAGGTTGCGGACCGGCGTCTTCATCGGAAGCCAACAGCGGCATAATGGTGTACTCGAACTCGCCGATAAAGGTCTCTTCCGAAGTGTCTGCCCAACGGGTGGTATCGTTCACAAGAGCCATCTCGGCAAAGGCGTCAGCGGTGTTTGCCGCACGACGGCGAATAGAATAGGCGCGTACATCAGAAAGGCTGTTCCACTCCACGATGATACTGTCGCGGTGGCCTTGTGTGGCGGTGAAAACAAAGTCGGGGTACTTGATTTGCGCCGTCTGCTCTATGCCATTGTCGGATTTCAGTCGGAGCGTGTTGAGTCCCCATATATTCAGTTGCTCTTTGCCGACGGAGAAAGAATAGTTGTCCTCGGTAGTGGTGGAGAATACGCTGCTGCCATTGACAAAGACCTCCAACCGCGTGGCACCCTCAACCCAACCGAGGTCGGCAAATATGGTCGTGGGCATACCAAGTATTATTTCAGGAACGGAGCGGGTATCGAGATTGGCGATGTTGCCGGATATTGCACCTCCCTCAAATGCCGTGGCGGTATTCTTACCTTGATACGGTTCAACACTCGCACAAGTGGCGGTTATGGTGAGGCCATTGGGATAGTAATGCTCTCCGAGATCAGTGCGTGCGTCCCACACGAGGCGTTGCGGCGTGCCGTCAGCGGGCAGTGTGAAATCGCCCGGGTCAAGTGTTTGGTCGGAAGCCAGCGTCAGGGTCTTGATGGCAAGGGTGTCCTTGCCGCTCACGGCTACAAGTTGGAAATGCGGCGTGCCGTCCGTCTGCACCTCGCGTGCCGAGCGGTATGCGACAAAGATGTCCACCAGTCCGTTCCACGGAAAGCGCGGCTGCAGATTATGAAGATAGAGCGCGTCCAAGCGGGCGTAGGAGTCAACGGGGTCACTGGTCTCCAATGTGTTGTTCTCCCAGTTGAGTGCCACAGCCTTGTAGGTGTAGCGTCTGCCGGGTTCGACCCGTGTATCCGTAAAAGTTAGTCCTTCCGTATAAGGGACACTGCCTATCTTTTGGTATTGCCCGTCGCCGTTATCCCGATATACGTCGTAACGGTATGCGTCCGGGACACACGTCCACGTGAGACAAATGCTGTTCTGCCCGACAGCCTGTGCGTCAAGCACAATGCCAATAGGCATTCTGCCCATTGCCCAAACAACAGGCTTTGCTGTGATGTAAGTGCCTTCACCTTGTACAGCGTCGGGGTCGATATATTTCATAGGGTCGTTATACTTGGGACAGACAGCATATTCGTAGGTTGTTCCAGGTGCCACACTAATATCGGGGTATGCGCCCGAATCAGCAGAAGGCGATACCCCCATCATATTTTTCCATGCGCCGCGTGTTCCGTCAGGTTTCAGCGTGCGACGAACAATCTGGTAGTAAGTGCATCCGGCAACCACCGTCCACGTTACCTTAAGCGCCCTCGGTATATGTTCCACCGTGGGAGGTATCTCGGGCGAACGCAGCACCATACTTTGATAGGTTGTTTTCGCATGCGTTGCACGGTTGCTGAACAGACCTTGCAAGACGGTAACACCATAATCCGGTTTCCATATAAAAGTACCTTCCTCGTCGGCGAGCATCGTCTCCCTGTGAATCGTATCAATCACTGTGGCATACTTTGTATATGCAACCAGTTTGAAGTCCGAGCCGTCCTGCATGTTGAGGGACGTGCTTGCCTCATCCGCCCAACGTGCCGCCCACGGGATAGGCATCAGCGTGTCATTCTTGCCTATCATAATAGTATAGGGCCTCGTGGTATTGATGTCAACGGTGTCGGAAACAGTCGTTTGCGCATATATATTGCCCTTGTCGGCGATTGTAATCGTAATAATCGTATTCGGTGCCTTGACCTCAGCCGTGTCTGCGTCCCATACCAGCCGCTGCTGCCCCGATCCCGAGAATAGAGTCGTGCCGTTCTGTACCGTTTTGCGATTGACCGTATAGGTGCCGTGGTCAAGAGGTGATTCTTTCGTAAGCGACCTCACGGGGAGCAACTCGCCGTCCGCTGTCTGCGCGGTGATGCTAACGCTGTCCGGGTACGGCGGGTTTTCCAATCTGAATAGTTCGCGGAAACGGGGACGCATCGTCTTGTACTCGACATCGATATCCACTTTGCCGTTCCACGGCCAGCGTGTGGATACACCGAGTATCCGCACAGTTTCGAGTACCGCCCAGCCGATAGCGGGTTCGGATGCCTTGCTCTTGGTGCCGTCTGCAAAGACGGCTTTCACCGTGTAGCGACCTAATGCAGGGCGCACGGGGATGGTGTCTTTTATCTGTGCCTCGTTTGCCGTCAAGGTGCGCACGGTCCTGTTGATGGCAACGTCCCACGACTCTGCCGTTATCTCGTAACCGACGGCACCGGGCACGGCATCCCATGTGACGGTAACGCCTGTGGTGTCGCCCTGCGTGGCTTGTACATTAGCGGGACCTGCTGTCGCTTCCCTAACGGGGCGCACAGAGAAGCCAAAATAGCGACTGTTGTAGCCGCGATCGTGGTAGTCCGAACCGAAGTCGATGCACCATGTGTTGCCAGGATAGTAGTCGTTGAGCGATGCAGACCAGTAGTAGCCGACGGAACCGGCATTGTTGAGGTCCGCGTCGCGACAGCCTGCAGCAGGGAGGAAGATAGAGTTGCCATTGGTCTTGCTTGATACTTGGTAACCGTTCACACCGTTCTGCGTTGTCCACGTCCATGTGCAGTTATTGAGAAGTTCGTCCACCTCTGCGCGAGTAGGCATACGCCAATCGCCACCCCAATTCACGTGAGCGGCATCGTCCTCGGGATCTAACGTAGTTTTGTCGTCAGTAAAACCATCGTTGCCATTATAAGAGCAGTACTTGGTGAGTTTGTTGTAATCACCATTGGCATACTTGTAGGTTGCCCACGAGTAGTCGGCTTTGGTTTCCGTCTCGCCCCAAGCGTAGTAGTCGCCATAGCCTTCAGGCGTAGTGGCACCGATGTTGCATGACGCCCAGTAGAGTCCGCTCGGCAAACCGAGGTCTACGGCTTGTACATTGGCAGGGGCTTGTGCGCTTGCCCGTGTGCCTGCGCCTATTGCAGCCAAGACTGCAAGGGCGATGGTGAGGATTGATTTGTTCATAATGCGTTGATTTTAGTTTATGCGGTTAATATGTTGATGGGTTGAACTGTTAGTAGGTGAAGCCGATGAGCCACAGAGGCAGTTTGTGCCCGACAGGCAGTTCGATGTCGTCCGCCAAGATGTAGGAGTCGGGCAGGTCAGCAATCTGTGTATAGTCCTTGCTGCTGCCACCGACCTCAAACGTGTACTTGCCGTCCACAAGGAAGTCCCCGTTGGTCTTCTTGTACTCCACCTGATGGCTGTGCAACAACTGGTTGACGGCAAACGTCTCGCGCAGGTTGCCCTGCTTGACAGGATTGTCCGCCAAAGCATACAGGAGGTTGGTGTTCTCCATGTATATCTTGTCCGGCTTTTGCAGTTTCTTGATACCGGTGTTGTCACAATAGAGCAAGTTGAGCAGTTTGGCTTTCTGCATGTAGTTGAGATAGCCCAAGAGGGTCTCCCGCTTCATGGCAGTCTGTGCGGACAGTTTCTTGATGTCCACCTCAAAGGGTTCGGCAGATGCCAACACATTCATCAGTGCCTTTATCTTGCGCGTATTCGCCACCTCTACACCGCATATACGCGGCATCTCGTCGTCAATAATATGGAATGTCACCTGCTCCACGGCAGAGTAGTAGTCAATCCTGTTCTTGATATAGTAGGGGTAGTAGCCGTATTGCAGATACTCACGGAAGAATGCCAACGGACGGCACAGGTCGTTCACCTGCAGGCATACCTGCATCGGGTCATGCAACAGGTCCTCCAAAGAGCAAGGCGGCAGGTTGATATTCTTGTAGAACTGCAAATACTCGCGGAAAGACAAGCCTTGTATGTCGTGGTTGATACACCGCCTTGACAAGTCCGCGTCGCCGGACATCATATCCAGCAGAGAAGAACCGCTGAGTACTACCTGCATATCGGGGTAAGAGTCATACGTCTCTTTCACCTCTTTTGCCCAGTTGGGATACTTGTGTACCTCGTCCAGAAAGAGGTGCTTGCCGCCGTTCTTGTAGAACTTGTCCACAAGGTCAAGCAAAGTGTGATTCGCGAAATACGCACTATCCAACGAGCAATAGAGCACCGATTGGTCTTGCAGCGAGTAGTGCTGCTTGATGTATTGCAGCATGATAGTGGTCTTTCCTACACCCTTCGGACCACGGATAGCCAACATCGGCGCATCCCAATTGATAGATAATGCACACTGTCTCACTATCTTAAGCGATGTGAGAGCCAATAATCTGCTTTGCTTTTCAAACAACTTATCCATATATCTTGTAGATACTATGATTACATATTACCGAATTATCGTGTCCTTTGCGGCGGGCACACTTTGCCGTTTCGTGTCCTTTGAAGCGGACACATTTGCTACTTTTGTGTCCTTTGTAACGGACACGCTGCAAAGGTACTGCTAATTCCCGATATGTGCAAATATAACATACATAATCATAGTATTTTACTGCCAAATACGGTTACTCCACCTCCATTCCCGTGGGGGTGTAGGTCTTGCCGCCTTTTTCGATGAAGATTTGTCCGTTGCGGAGTACTTTGCGGGCAGGAGTGGCGGTCTCTGCAGCAGAGGGGTGGGAGATGTCTGTGCTTACGTTGGAATAGTTCTTCACGAGGCGGACGGAATAACCATCTCTACAACTCTGAATAGTAATTTTTGTCCGGAAATAAGCATCTTCACTATAAGGAGCCAGCCAGAATTCCATATGGTAGAAGTCTATAATACCCTGTATCTCCTTAATAGAACTCGACCAATAATAGCCTACATAAGCAGGAGAATCATCCACAGCCACATGTGTACGATAGCCTGCGGCAGGGAGGAAAACCGCTCCTGCAGCCTCCATCTTCAGCCAATCGGCGAAAGTGTAAACATTGCGGGTAGAGAAATCATAGTTGTCAGCCTTATAATAGCCATCTTTGTAGTATTTCAGACCATGCTCTGTACTCGGAGTAAAAGTAACTCCCTGTGGTGTAGTCCAACCATCGGGCAATACGACAAGTCCCGTGATGCCGCCAACCGTGGTATCGCCAACCGTGGTGAAGCCAAAGAGTTTGTCGGCATCGGTACGGGAGAATAACAGATACGTCCACTCGCTTTCTGACAATGTGCGCCACGTACCGGCAGGCTCACCGTTGATGACATTGGTGCCCCAATCCAAGAAGTCGCCCAAATAGTCTTCACAGTTGGAGTCCCAGCCTACTGTTAGACCAAAGGCCGTTTTGGGGTTGTTGCTGCTCCGAGCAAAGAGGTCTATTGAGTCGGCAAGGGTGGCTTCGAAGTTAACGTAGGTGATGTTTGCCTTACCGATGTAGTCGTATTGATGAGGCGCGAAACGCCACACTCCTTTGCGGATATGATGCCATAAATTGCCCTGCGAGAACGTGACTTGCCTGCCTTGGGCTACCGTGAACGGCTTTGGTACAAACGTTACACAATCCTGTACGAGGCGGACCGAGAAAGCGTTGCTTCGCCGGTTGTAACTGTCGGGAATGAGGTATTGGTTGTTAAAATGCAGATAAGAAACCAGACTATCGGAAGACGTAGTGCTTGACCAATAATTGCCGGCACTCTGCACCCAGTTGATGTCCGTCCGATAACGGCTGCCTGCGGCAGGGAGAAAGACGGCCCCCGCTGACTCCATGCTCAGCCAATCAGCAGGCGTATAGACATTGTGCGTATAGTTATCGCCATTGTCATTGGAATAAAAGCAGCCGCTCTTGGTCAGCCCTTTTGCAGTGCTTGGAGTGAAAGCGACTCCTGCGGGGAGTATCCAATCGTCGGGGAGGATGACAAGTCCCTTGGTGCTACCGACCGTGGCGAAACCAAAGAGTTGGTCTGCATCGGTGCGGGTACAGAACAGGTACTTCCACTCGGCTTTCGACAGCGTGCGCCACGTGTAGGCGGCATCGGTGCCGACAACATTCGTACCCCAGTCGTTGAAAGTCGGATAGTTGTGGATGTTGGTGCTTGTATCAGCGGGATTGTTGCCCGTACCCCAGCCAAAGAGGTCAATCGTGTCGGCAAGAACGGTATTGCCATTGGTGTCGGTGGTGATGTTGGCATCGCCGAGACAGTCGGTCTGTTGCTTGGCAAACGACCATGTGCCTGTGGAGCGGGTGTATTGCAGGTTGCCTTTGGCGAAATATACCTGTTTTCCGTCCGAGACAGAGAACCTGCCCGCAATAGCATCAGCGGACACTTGGGCGTGGAGGGAGAGGGCAAAGAATAGAAAAAGCAATAAGAGACTCCCCCGAACCCCCTCAAAGAGGGGGAATACAGATTTGTTTCGCGTTACGTTCATGTTGTTTGTGAGTTTACGGGTTCAGTATTCTGCCGTGGAGGTCGTAGCAAACGCCGTTGCGGAGTATGAATATTTGTCCGTTGTAGAGGACTTTGCGGACGATGGCGGTGTTGGCAGCAGAGGGGGTGGCTGCGTCTGTACTTACATTGGAATAGTTCTTCACAAGGCGGACTGCGAGCCCGTAGTTGCGATTGCGGCTGTAGTTGTACGAGAAATATGAATCCGAGATGAAGTACATATAGTACGCTTTGTCCGAGCCGTCCGGCGTAGCAGACCAATAGTAGCCGCTACTCTGCACGTAGCCCACAAACGACCCTTCGCGGAAACCGGAAGCGGGAAGGAACACAGCACCTGCTGCCTCCAACTGCTGCCAATCGGCAAGCGTGAAAGTCTGGTAATCAGCGTAAGCCTGAACACTATGGGTATTAGAGAAGCCCGACTTGAACGTTACGCCTGCAGGACATGTCCAATCGTCAGGGAGCAAAACAAGACCATTCGCATATATTTTTTCGCCTAACTGAATACGTGCCACACCTACTAATTGGTTGGCATCGGAACGCTCATCGAGTAGGTAATCCCATTCATCCGCAGTCAAGGTGTACCACGTGCTGCCGTCATCCATATTCGTACCCCAATCCACAAAATCACCACTATAATCGCTGTTATCTGTGGATGTACCGATACCCCACTTGGCACTGCCTGTGCTACCGCTCCAACCGAACAAGTCTATCTTGTCTGCCAAAGCACTACCAGTCTTGTCGTATCCGTATGTAGCATCGTAAACCTTACCACCGCCATCCACATTATCCGTACCCAACATATCATACTGATGTTCGGCAAATGCCCATGTCTGTGTGCTTTGGGTGTATTGCAGGTTGCCGCCGGAGAAGGTGATTTGCTTGCCTTCGGCTACCGTGAACGGCTTGGGCGTATAGGCAGGCTCTACTACTTCTTCCTGTTTGTCCTGCACGGGGCGGACAGACAGACCGTTGTTGCGGTTGTTGCTGTGCCTGTACACCTCCTCATGGTTAAAGGTTACAATCCAGACGTTGTCCGAGTAGTTTTCAAGAAGCGATGAAGAACTATAGTAGCCGCGTGTCCCTTGGAGGTAGAGGCTCGTACCGTTGCGAAACCCCGCAACAGGAAGGAAAATGGAGTTACCGTTGGTCTTGCTTGCCACTTGGTAACCGTACACCCCGTTCAGTGTAGTATAAGTCCACGTACATTGTTCGCGCAACTCCGTCCATTCGGCATCGGTGGGCATACGCCATACATCGCCCCAATTGGCAGTAGCGGCATCGTCTTCCGGCTCCAAGACTGTCTTATTGTCAATGAAGCCGTTGTCGCCACTACTTGCATCAGTGCAGTACTTGGTGAATTTATAGTGGTACCTCTCCCCCACATTGGCATACTTGTAGGTCGTCCACGAGTAGTCCTTTTTGCTCTCCGTCTCGCCCCAAGCGAAATAGTAGCCATAGCCTTCGGGCGTGGTGGCACCGACGTTGCATGATGCCCATCTGATGCCACTCGGCAGACCAAGGTCAACGGCTTGTACGTCTTCGGGGGCTTGTGCTATAGCAAGCGTCAGCGGCACCAATGCCGAAAACATAGTGAGTAAACGTTTGTTCATAATAATTTTGTTAAGTTATTTTATACTATTGGTTCGTTATCTATGGTACAACCTTTCGTTATAGGTTGCTTATAGGTTGCTTATCCCTTGCTGATTTGTTGCCATTAAGAAGAATTAAGAAACGAGACTTACATGGTTGATAAAGCAATTCTGACCGTAGGCACATCATAGTCTTACAAAGACAATACCTCCGCTGTCTCTGTTTATGGGACAGCGGAGGTATTCTTACTTCACTTCTATGCCTGTTGCGGTGTAGGTCTTGCCGGCACGGAGGATATAGACTTGTCCGTCGCGGAGGACTTTGCGGGGAAGAATATCCGTTGCCGTTGCATCATGGACACCGGTACCGCTTGTTTCCTTGAACAGAGTGGAAATGACCACATTGTTTGCCGGCATGACAAAGGTATGGTTGCCTTCGCTCTCCGAAACCGTTGTCAGGCGCGTTGTGCCACTCATCACAGTCAGTTGGTCCAACTCGTAGCCCTCGTTGGGCGTAATGGTCAGCGTTACCGTCTCGCCCGTGTGTGCCGTCTGTTTGTCGGCGGTTACGGTGCCGTTCTCGGCCGGCTCGATGGTAATGGTGTAGTCTATTGCCTTGAATGTTGCTTGCACTTTCAGATTGCCGGCGGGCATGACAAAGGTGTATTTGCCGTCGGTGGTTATTGTTACAGCCACTTGGGTTTCACCATCCATTACAGTCAGTTGGTCTAACTCGTAGCCCTCGTCGGGCGTAATGGTCAGCGTTACGGTCTCGCCGATGTGTGCCGTCTGTTTGTCGGCGGTTACGGTGCCGTTCTCGGCAGGCGTGATGGTGATGGTGTAGTCAACCATCTTGAACAGGGTGGATATTACCACGTTGCCTGCGGGCATGACAAAGGTGTATTTGCCCTCTTCTGCCGGTGTTACCGCCACTTGCGTTGTGCCATTCAGCACATGGATTTCGTCCAACTCATAGCCCTTGTCCGGGGTTACGGTCAGCGTTACCGTCTCGCCGATGTGTGCCGTCTGTTTGTCGGCAGTTACAGTGCCGTTCTCGGCAGGCTCGATGGTAATGGTGTAGTCGATTGCCTTGTAGGTGGCAGAGACTTCCACGTTGCCGGCGGGCATGACAAAGGTGTATTTGCCGTCGGTGGTTATTTCTACAGCCACTTGGGTTGTGCCATTCATTACAGTCAGTTGGTCGAACTCATAACCCTCGTTGGGCGTAATGGTCAGCGTTACCGTCTCGCCCATGTTTGCCGTTGCTTTGTCGGCGGTTACGGTGCCGTTCTCGGCAGGCTGAATGGTGACGGTGTAGTCTGTCATCTTGAAGGTGGCTATGATTGCTGCATTACATGCGCGCATGACGAATGTATTACCCTCGGTTAGTGGCACTATTGCATCGTCATAGATGACACGAAGGGACTCTAACTCATATCCCTCGTCAGGTGTGATGGTCAGCGTTACGGTCTCGCCCATATTGGCTGTCGCCTTGTCGGCAGTTACCGTACCGTTTTCAGAAGATACGATGTTAATGATGTAGTCAATAGCCTTGAAGGTAGCCGTTACAGTCACCCCATTGGCAGGCATATTAAATACGTACCCGCCTTCTTCACTCCATACGGTTATCGGCGTCTCGTCGTCCATGACACGGAGTTGCTCCAACTCGTAGCCTGTAGCAGGCGTAACTGTCAGCGTTACAAAGTCGTCGTATTTAGCCGTTGTCTTGTCGGGTGTTACGGTGCCGTTCTCGGCAGGCGTGATGGTAACAGGGCGGGCTATATCCAGTGCGCGGTAGCCGGTTACAGGATTGAACTGCGTCCATGCGTCCCGGTTGTCGTCTGTCAGCGGCATGACGGTGTACTCGAACTCGCCCACTATGGTCTCGTCCGATGTGTCCGCCCAACGGGTGGTGTCGGTGCAGGTAGCCACCTCCTCAAAGGAATCGTTGGTGTTTGCCGCACGGCGACGGATAGAATAAGAGTGTATGCGCATACCTTTGGGGCTGTTCCACTCCACAATGATACTGTCGCGGTTGCCTTGTGTGGCGGTGAATGTGAAGTCAGGCACTACGTAGAATACTGCAGTGTACTCCGTTTGTTCGTTGCTGCCGCCGACAGGGCGGAGTATCAGCGTGAGCGTGTTCTGCCCCCACTTCTTGGGTGTCCACGTACAAACCGTACCCTCGCCGAGTTTTGCCTCGGTTCTCAGAATCACCGTGGGATTCTTGTTGTCCGTAACATCTGTCAGCACCGCCGTCTGCTTCCACCATGCGTCATTCTCGCCAAAGCCAAGACCACCCTCTTGCACCTCCGGTTTTGCCCAACGTGTGGACCATGGGATTGGCACACTCTCCTGACCGCCCTGCAGTGTGATTAGTCCTGTGCGGGTGTTAAGGTCGAAGGTTTGCTCGAATACGACGGGGTCGCTGTACCCATCGCCCTGAATAGTGATTTTCAGGACAGCGTTCAGTTCATGTATGCGCGGTGCGTCCGCCTGTGCATCCCATATAATACGGTCGTTTGCGCCAAGCGTAAACGCGCCGTTTGTAACCCTCCCGCGCCGGATTATACCGGCACTGTTATCTAATGTCTCGCGGACGAGTGACTGAACGGCAAAATTCGCTCCGTCTGCCGTTGTTACCCTGATGGTAACGGTTCTTTCCGGTATTGCGACGCCTGTCAGTTGTGCCAATTTATTGCGCACCGTCTTGTAGGCGAGGTCAATATCCACCGTGCCGTTCCATGGCCGACGTGTAGAGACACCCTTCAGTTCCGCCTCGTCGAGCGTTCTATAGCCAACAACAGTCCCCGAAGCAATGGCATTGTTTGCCGAATCGAATGCTTTGATTTCATACGTGTAGATTTGTACTTCTCCGGCACTCATATCCGTGTAAGTCGTATCGGTGGTTTCTGTAAGCAGTATGCTTTCGCCTCCATCGGCAGTGCGCGTAACCGCATACTTGACCCCATTCGGGACATTCGGCCACGTGAGGAGAATACCGGTTTTGTCGGCAGTCGGCTCGGCAGTAACAGGGCGCGTATCCAGAGCCACTTTCCCGATGGCGTCGTCCACCACAAGGCGCGGTTTATCCCCCTCCGTCGCCGGTCTTTCCCAACCTTGTACCCAAATGGTTACATCATTGTGATGGTAGTTCTTCAAATCTTTGTAGGCGTCCCATGTGAATGTTCCCGATTTGCCGGACATTTTCAGGGGGAAATCGGTCGCGTCTATATCCTGCGGCATTTCATCAGGACACGTTACCTTGAGGCTCTGCACTGTGAGCAACGTTCCGTCGCGCCGCGCATAGGGCTTCTGCCCTTCCGGAGTGGCTTCAGGAAACCAACCGTCATCAGGAATCTCCACTGCCTTGAAAGTGAAATAGAGCGGTTGCTCGCCGTCTGTCCCGCGCGAAGATTTATAGGTGTAATTGACTACGACAGATGTCTTACCATCCAGTTCGCCACGCGTCGTTACCGACGATACAATCAAACTATCGAGTGTGCGGGATACATACATGGTATCCGACCATTCGCTGAAATAGCAGTCCTGTATCGGGTCGGGGTCTTCGTTGGGCGTGTCATACAGCCCTTCCCCGCGCCAAACGGGATTGCATTGGCACCGCACACGAAACTGGTAGTTTGTTCCGGGCTTGGCATTACTCTTCATCGTCACGCGCTCAAGGAAATCCCCCGGTACCCCATAATTAGACTCATATCTACTCAGACTACTGCAATTCCACCACTCGCTCCACTCAGTCGTGCCGCTCTGCCGAGTGCGACAATCAACAGAATAATAGACACCGGGCGGCACCGTCCGCCCGTCAATCTCCTCAGGGTAGCCATCCGCAGGCCAATGTACGCCGTCCCACTGAAGCACGATTTGGTTGCCGCTGAGCGAAGCCGTCATGTTTTGCGGTGTCGGATACGCTCCCAAATGGTCAACATTGGTGAATGTTTTGCCTTCTACCGGCGCAGCATACGCACTTGTGCCGCAAAAAATGGCGGCAAAGAAGAATAGTAAAGATCGTTTTTTTGTCATGTTTGTTTTTGTGATGTGATTGTATATAAATGTTATATTTTTTGTGTTATTGAGATTGTATGCTGTAAGTTCTTTTGACTGCAAAATTACAACTTATTTTTAATATACACAATATGACAATGTGTTTTTTCGCAACCCGATATTTTGTACATTATCAAGTGTAGGAGGATGGTTGTTTCTGAAAACACCGTTTTTTGTAAAAAGTACTGATTTTTTAGTAAAAAGTTTGGTAGGTTCGGAAAAAAGTAGTACCTTTGCAGCCGCTTTGGGGATGAATGTCCTGTTGAGCGTAAGGCCCAGATGGCGGAATCGGTAGACGCGCTGGTCTCAAACACCAGTGGAGCAATCCGTGCCGGTTCGACCCCGGCTCTGGGTACAACGACTGCCTAACGTGCGTTAGGCAGTCGTTGTGAAAGGAAAAAGAAGATGCTTTCGGGCATCAAAGTGAAATAAATAAAGGTCAGGCGACAGACTTAAACAGCCGCTATCACTCGGAACGGGCTGAATGCCCGGAGAGAAACTGAAAAGGAGGTGTATGCAATGATTATTGTCCCAGTGAAGGAAGGCGAGAACATCGAACGTGCGATTAAGAAGTTCAAACGCAAATTTGACAAGACCGGTGTTGTGAAAGAACTGCGCCGTCGTCAGCAATTCGAGAAACCGTCGGAAATCAAACGCGAGCGTATGATGCACGCAATCTACGTTCAGCAAATGCATGCGCATGATGATATGTAATTGAATAGCAATTCAATACAAGAGAAATAGGGATGTACCTAAAGGTACATCCCTATTTTTCTGTTGTATCAACTTTTGTTGTACGAAATATGCGCACCATAGTATAAGTGTGGTGGGGTTACAGATAATGGTGCTGTGTTAATATATATAAGCGTAGAGATGCAAAGAACACAGCAATCTGCGGCAAGGTCGTAGTTATCTACCTTGTATCTACCGTACTTTACAGAGGAATGGGGTAGGGCTGAAAAGCGTGCAATTTAATCATATGGAGAATAAAACGAGAAATAATGTTAATAATAGATAGTAATAATAAACTCTTCCATGCGCCATTGAGTGCACAGAAGAGTTGAAAAGGTATGACTTTAATTTGTTACAAAGTGGCGATAGTAGCCCTATCGGTCTCAGACAAACGGCAGGGTTTAGCTTTTCGGCCCTGGGTCTGGGGGAAAACTGGTAGGCATAAGGATTGGGCTGTCGGGGATAAGTGTTTGCGTAGCCGTGCGTGGGGCTTGATAGGTATGCTTTGTTGTCATTATGCTTTTGTACGTAAGTGGTTGAAGATAATATGATTAATGCAATAGTCTGCCGGTAGAATCGTAGATTGCCCCGTCTTTGATAATGTACAGGCGTTGTTGGTACAGGACTTTTTCCATTGCCGGTTGTTCGGCTACAAATTGTGTGCCAGTCGGCATTTGCGGTTTCTGTCGGATGAGAATTTGATACTCTTGTGTGTTGCCCTTGTTAAGGTTGACGTCATAGTCTCCTGCGGAGAGGTCCCAAAGCGGCGAATTACCCTGCATAAGATATACATCAACCTGATTATCATTGTTTTGCGCGGAAAGCATGTATTGTCCGGATTGCGGGACATAGAGTGTCAGGGGAACCATGACCTCGCCGTTTTGCAAGGGCAGATGCACCATACACATACCGGCACTATACAGGGGCGCGCTGATTTGAGGAACAGCCGGAGAGGCGGTCATTGACATTTTGCCCAAGTCTTTGCCGACCTCGTAGGTATCGGAAGCCTCGTCGGACGCCGAGATGTACAGTTTGTCGCTGTAGTTGTCGTTTGAAAACAGAATGCAGACGTTGTCTATTTTGGATGCCAAAGTCCTGGCAATCAGTTTGCCGGGTACATTTGTCTGCATTTGCATTTGCGTATTCTCGGCAGTCTGGATGAAGAATGCGGCACCAACGGGGAAGGTGGCGGCATGGGCCGGGTATGAGATAAAGGTGTACGTGGTCGGGTTCAAGACTTGCACGGGGAAAGCGGTAGTCCCGTGACAAAGCGTGGGGTTGCCGACACCATTCCAGCCACTATTTTCTTTTGATGCGGACTCATACGCGGTGAGCGTTTTGGTATCATTGAAGAAAAGTGTGCCCGAAGTCTGCTTGAAACGGAACGTTTTAATGTCGCCGTTACCACCTAATCCGTAGAGCGTTCCTGGAACCAGTTCGCCACTTCGTATGTACTTCCAGCCCGTTTTGCCTGTGGCGCGGACATAGCCGTCGTACTCAATGAAAAGATAGTCAGAGCCTTCGGTGAGTGGTTGATAATCAGTGGTAAAGATACCATTGTGAATATCAACAGGGAACGGAACGGTCATAGTATGCCATTGGTTGCCCTTTTTGTAGTCGGCGAAAGATATGTCGATGTAGGCGTTTTGGTATTCGATGTTCTGCCCGATAAGTTGTCCTGAGACTGCAACGGCATCGTTATTTTCCGAAAGCGGCGCATCCTCGTCTTGGAGGGTACCAGTTGCGGCATTGATAATGAGGTCTTTGACGTGGAGGGTGCCGTTGCCGAGGGTGACTATGCCGCCGTTTTCGATGACGAGGTTGCCATAGGAAGTGAGGTCGTTGGAGGAGTTATCGCCGATGGTGAGGTGGCCTTCTACCTTGATAGTGAGCGTGTTGCCTGGATTGATGGTGAGCCCTGCGACAGAGACATCGCCTGTGACAATGACATCTGCAGCCACAATGACTTCGTCATCCGCAGTCGGGGTGTTGCCACCACTCCAGTTGCCACTGTTACCCCATTCGTTGGAACCGTTATCGCCTCCAGTGAAAGTGAAGTGGTTGTTGGATTCAATAGTCGCTTCCACAGGAATACGGAGGACTTGTTTGCCGACCGGATCTTCGATGACAACAAAAGTACGGAAATCGCCTATTTGCGAGGCATTGGGCGTGAATGAGAGAGTGACGGGTTCTGAAGTTCCCCAAGTGCCACATTCACCAATAGAAGTGGTGGACAAGACGAAAGGTGTTGCTGCGTTGGATGGCGCTGTTTCTTCATTTTCAGCGTCTTGCATGGAGATAGCAAGGGGTGATTTGATGTTGGAATAGAAGATGGGGAAGGTGCGCTGCTCGGTGCTACCCACCTGCGTGGTGCCAAAATTGATGGCGGCATAGGGGGATTCGATGAACTGCGCAGGTTCAATCTCCACATCTTTGATGTAGTGATAGCCCTTGCCGTTGGCAGGACGTGTGAAACGAATATGTGTCGCTTCTCGGGATAGATTGACTGTAGTTAGTTGGTATTCACCGACTTTCGGGGTTACGGTGGTGGTGGCGCTCCATGTGTTGCCGCCATCAGTGGATTCACGCACTTCGATGGTGCCTCCATAACTGAGTGCCCATTTTTCGCCTTTGTACTGGAAAGATAGCCGGCCGGGGATGCCTGTAGTGCGGTCGATGGTGTAGGTCTTTTCTATTTTGTTGAGGTTGGCTTGGAAGAATTCAATCTCACCTGTGCAATCCGTTTGCACGAAATAGTCAGAGCACCCTGCTGTGGCTTCCAACACACGCACGGGCATGACAGACTGAGCAGCCTCGTAGGCATCGTTGCCCGCAATGGACGCGGTGAGTGCAGTGGTACCTGTGGCGTGGATGGTGAGTGTGTTATCGGAAATGGTGGCGATGTCAGTGTCGGCGCAAGTGTAGGTGAGGTGGGCTGTGCGTTCGTTATTGAACACGAGTTCACCATTGGCATCTTCGGTAAATACTTGCGCGGTGAGTTCGATGGTGTTGTCGGTTGTGTATAAACGTGTCAGGTTCTGTTTCCAAACAATGTATTGCACCTGTTTTTCAGTGACATGGAAAGTCTTTTGTATGGACGCGGCAGCCCATTCTTCGTCGCCCGCTTGGTGGGCTGTGATGGTAGCAGAGCCTGATTTGAGGGCTTTGAGCGTGATACCGTCAGCCTCAACGGCGATAACAGAGGGGTCGGAAGATGTGTAGGTGACAAGAAGTCCAGGGACGGAACTTGTGGCTGCGTTCTGAATGCGTCGACCGATAGAGATGGTGGGTTCCTCAACTTGCTCCCAAAGGTCTACCCACGTGAGGGTCTGCGACTTCTTTTCGGTGGAGCCTGCGACATTTAGAGTAAGGTTCTGGTAGGGCGTGTAGATGGTGATGGTTGTTGCCGTATTCTCCACAATATCAGAGGTGTAGAATACTTTGATGGTGTCTGTTCCAGCACCATTGGAGGCAGCAATATGGTCTTTACTGAGTGTGAAATGCAGGTTGTCACTCACGATGCGGATGTCGTCGGCGCATGTGCTCCATTGCAGGGTGAAAGAAACGGAGTCGCGGTTGCCCAGTTTGACGGGCGAAATGGTGAGGTTGGTGGAGGAGGGGGTGAGGTGCTCGTTGCGTGTGATTCTGATATTACGGACATAACGTGAATAGTCTCCTGCATTTTGGAAACGAATACCTGACACATTAGAACCCAGTTGGTATGTGAATGGCTTGTAGGAAACGTTACCCCAACTGCCGTCTAAATCCCCTACTTTGATAGTTTGAATTTTTTTCCAGTTGTTTTCTATTTTGGCATAAACTTCAAAATCGCCAATGGCTGTTGCCATATTTTTGCCCGCCTCAAAAGATAAAATGTTTGCGGCATTGATTCCGTTCCATGTAAATTCTCCTTTGGTTTCTCCATTTTCCATTTCAATAACGTCTGTGCTATTGATAATGTCACATTCAATGGAGGAAAGAGGTGCGACGATGACAGATATCGTGGTCTCTGCGGCGAGATACTTGTAGTCTTCGGGTTGGGAGATGGTCCATGTGGCGGTGCCATTGCGATAGGAGGCGCAAATGGTGTTGGCATCCTCATTGTAGGAGGCAATATCGGTACCCGAAGTTTGCGTGATGGTGATAGGCGTACGCTCAATATCCTTATTATCAGAAGAATAGGATGTGTTGATGCACTCGTTGTAGTTCAATGTGTGCGTGATATTCTGTTCCCCATTGAATAGCCAATTGATATGGTTGGCGTGCTTGGAAATATGAAAAGTGAAGGTGCATGTGGCTTCACGGATGTCATCAGTTTCGGGTTGGGTGAGCGAGAATGTGGCGTCTGCAGCCGCATTGTATGCGGTGATAGTAAGCAGGTCGCCAGTGAGTGTATGGGAGAAGATGTTTGTGTCGTAGTTGAATGATAATGAGGCATCTGTGTTCTCAATGTGAACTATGACGCTTTCCTTTACTTTGAGACTTGCTTCTGTAAGATTGGGGGTATTGTTCAACCAAAAGATTGGTGTAGCTTTGTCGTTGACAATGAGCTCTTTAGTGATAGAGGCGGGGGCGTACTTGCAATCACCTGCTTGCTCTGCTGTGATTATTGCGGTACCTACGCCTTTGGCTGTCAGCATGTTACCATCAACGGCAATGATGCTTGGATTGGAAGATGTGTAGGATACAGGCAGGACGGATGTGGCGGTGGCACTGATAGAGAGTGTGCTGCCTAATTTCAGGTTTGTATCTATTGGCTCATTATCCCATGAGAGTGTCTGTGTGTTGAGGGTTCCTTCGCCCGTGAGGGAGATGACGACATCGTCTAAGCCGTTGTCACTATGAAGCGTGAGGGTAGCGGTGCGAGTGCCGTTGCAGGTAGGGGTGAAAGTGACTATGAGGTCTGTGGTGCTCTCTTTTATCGAGTTTTCGATGGGTGTGGCAGAAGAAAGACTGAAATCACCAGTGTTGGTGCCAGAAAGAGAGGCTGTGACTTTGCCTGCATGGGCGTGAGTGATGGTGATGGTTTGCTGAGCACTATGATTGACTGCTACACTGCCAAAGACTTGGTTTGTAGGAGCTTGCAGTGTAGCGAAGATGGCATAGTAGGTAGTTTCTGGGAAATCGCTAGCCAAGGCACTTCCGGTAACCGTAGTGGCAGATTGTAAATCTCCTATATTAAAATCAACAGATGTAGTCCAACCTTTGAAAACATAATGGATATTTGCCTTTTGAAAACGATAAAACGTAAATTCTTTGTTTACAACTCCCCAATCCCACTTGCCTGTTGCTTGTTGGGACGATTTTTGTGTGTCATAAGTATCGGCAGAATTAGTATTATTTACAGAAACTAGCCCACCATTGCTCGGCTCTGAGATAACTGTGACTTTTGCACTACTATTTCCCCGTATATTTGTTGAATAGATAAGTATGGGGAATAGGAGAAAGATGTATTTTGTAAATGATTTTGTCATAGTCGGTTGATTGTTTTTTGGTTTTGACGAAAAGTGCTGTTTTTTAAGATGAAACCTATAAAAAAGCCTATTATTTGATTGAAATACTGTGCAAAATTAATATAATTCGATGAAATATGCAAGTTTATCCCTCTCGCGCGCGTATGATTAATAAGGAGTGATAATAATTTCGTAAAAATTGATAGGTGTAAAACACATACGCCGACCAAACAACTATTTGGTCGGCGTATGTGAGAATGCGAAGGGCTACTTACATCATTGCGTAACAGACAGTTTGCCGGACGCGATGCGGCGTTTGCCGTTCTCGTAGAAGACATAGACATACCGCAGGTTGGCATCGGGCAGCATGCACTGCACGTAGGTGGAGCGGACATCTATGAGCGTTTCGGAGCCCTCGGTGTTGATGATGACAGTAGCATCGTTCTGGTCGGATTCGGGTACATCGGAACGGAAAATCAGTGAACCTTGGTCGGAGTACACAGCAACGGATACGTTCTTGCGCAGGGTGGCAAAGATGAGGTCTTTGGTGCCAGGAACGTGCTTGACAAGCACATCGTGCGCATTGGGTGTCTGTGCAGATTGGAGCGTGGACTCAAGGAAATAGATGGTGTACACCATTTCGGAGCCGTCGGCTGCGGTGACGTAGATGTGGAACGGCTCGTTGAGAACGAACATAGAGAAGTCCACCTGCGCTGTAGTGTCCTCGGGGACGGCGTTGATGAGCGGTTGGGCATCCGTGATATAATAGGTGTACTCAAGAATATCCGGGTCGAAGCCATGGAGCAGTTGGTCGTCCAATGTGATGGATTGGAGACGCGCATTATCGGAGAGGAGGATACGCTGGCTGATGGTGTAGATACGTGAGGTCTGCCCATCGGGAGCATCCACCTGAATGGTGAAATCAACATCGGTAGGCGTGATGCGCACAATGGCCTGCGGGTCTTCGGCAACGGCTTGCAAGTCAGATAGTTGGGCCAAAACGGACGAGTCGGTGTCAATAGGATAGATGAGGTCGTAGTGGAGTGTATCGGCATGGAAATGCGCGATGGTTGTGCCACGGAGACGCAGGTCGCTGAGTCGACAGTTGCTGCTGAGCGCGGTGAGAATGCGGATGTCGTATTCAGACGAATACATAGGGTCTGGTGCCGTCACTATCAGACGCAGAACGGTTTGTGTGCGTTGGTTGATAGTGGTGACGATGGTGTCGATGGTGATAGTCTGCCCCTCTTTGCCGAGGTCGTAGGTGAACATCGGCAGGGTGGTGGTGCCGTAGGGCAGGAGGACATCGTACTCAAAGGAGTCGGGGCGGAAGCCCTGTAGCAAAGTGCCGTCTTGATAAAGTGCTGCGAGAAGCGAGTAGGGCGATGCCTGACGGCGGAAGATAAGGGTGTAGGTGGTATGTTGTGTGGTGTCCTCGGCAGTGACAAAGATGCGCGTGGTGTCGCCCGTTTGAATGGTAACGGTTTGTGTGAGCGTCAGTTGTTCTGCAAAGACAGTGGGCAGCGGCTGTTCCTCAGTCAAAGGAACGATGTAGGTGAACCGGTCTGCGGTGAAACCGGAGAGCGGTTCACCCGAGAGGTAAATGTTGCGCAACCCGACTTCGGTGGACAGCACAGGGCTGAATGTGAAGAGGAGCGTATAGGTGCGTGAATGACTGTTTTGCGCCTCTACGAGGAGCGTCTGCTTCCACCCGATCTGTTGGTTGTGAAGGATATACGGTTCAGTGGTGGTGGTGACATGCTGGTAGTCGTCGCCTTCCAACCAAGTGACAGTAGGCATGACGGAGTCGCCTGGCATGAGCGAGATGCTGTAGTCGGTGGTGCGTCCGGAGAAGCCCCTCAAAGAGTCGGCTTGAACATAAATCATACGCAGGGTGTCGATGGCAGACTGCTCAATCTGATAGGATACGAGGTAGGTGTTGCGGTGTCCGGACATTGCAGTAACGGTGATTTGCGTGGTGAGTGCAGTAGCCGTTTGCTCGATGATATGGGTGGTGACGGTTTGCCACTTGTCTGCTTCGTCCCATGTGAGGTCGGGGATATGATTGGTGCCGACGGGGAGGGTGTAGGCATAGTAGAAACGGCGTGGTGCAAAGCCTGTAATCAACTGACCGTCTGCATAGATAGCCTGCAAGGTGTCCGCCTGTGAGAGGGTGCGGGAGAATGCCAGCAGATATTGGTGCGTGGTGCCGTCTTCTGCAGTGACGTAGATAGTCTTTTGCAAGTCGCCCGTAACGGAATCGCGCACCGTCTGGGTAGACTCTGCCGGTTCAGCATAGACATCTGGGATGGCATCTTGTCCGATAGGTAGCGTGATGAAATAGGTGTAGCGGTCAGGCTCGAAAGCAGAAAGACTGTCGCCGCTGATGTAAATCATCTTGAGGGTGGCATTGGAGGATTTGCGGACATCGAACAGCAACTTGTAGGTGTTGGTGGTCAGCAAGTCGGGTGCGGTGACATCAATATAAATCCATTGTCCCTCTTGGCGCATAGTGGCGGTTTGCCCGTCCTCTTTCATTGTGGCAGAGACAACGGGGAACGAGGTGGTACCTGCAGGTAGATGGATAGTGTAAAGTTGCTGCATGGGCGCGAACCCAAGCGATGGGTTGAGGTAGTTGTGGAACTCCGTAAATGACTGACCATCAAGAAGAATATCCGCCAATGTGGCATCGTCGGAAGCCGACTCCCGATATACTTCAATGATGTAGTCTGCAGAGGTGGTGCCGTCTTGTGCCACTACGTGGAGCGTGTAGGTGGCATCGTCGGAAGATTGGGTGACAGTCTGGAAATTATCCTTTGATGACCATGCAAGCAGAACATCCTGTTCGGCAGTACGCACGGAATAATAGTGGCGCGTGGGGTCGAAATGTGCGATAGGCTCGCCATTGACAGCAATACCGTCCAATTCAACGCAATGACTTGGTTCGGCTGTGATAACTATCTCGTATTGAGCCGTTTGCGTGCCATCCTCGGAGGTTACGTTGAGGTATGTAGCCTGTCCGAGCGTACCATGCTCTATGCTGACCTGTTGGCGCGGTGCCCCCAACTCGTAGTGCAAGGAGGGCAGGGTAGGCTCTGTTGTTTTGTAAGCAGCAGAGGGCAGGACAATATGGTAAACGAGATTATCGGCACGGAAATCACTAATCTGAGTATCATCCAGCGTGATAGATCGCAAATAAGGTGTGGACAACAGATTTGGTTGAATATCAACGCGATAGGGCGTTCCAATGGTGCCATCTTCCGCTGTGACGGTGAAGATATATGCGAACCCGTTGCCGGTTGCTTCGCGCGAAACGGAGAGTTGTTTGGAATCGGGGTTGGCGATGGCTTGCAGTTGCACCGCAGAATCGGTGCGGATGGTGTAGGTGAAGACTTGCCGGTCGAAGTCCGCAAGCGGCTTCCCGTTGTAAAGAACGGTTTGCAAGCGGGTGTCTGACGAGAGGTCTGTTGGGTAGGTGAGTGTATAGGTGTGTTGGTCCGCCGTGCCGAATACCTGCCACTGCATAAGGGTAGGCGTCTGCACAAAAATGACGGAGTCTGTTGCATCTAACCGGCTGAATGCTACTCGGTTGGGACGCTCAGCAGTGTAGTCGTAGTTGTCGCTATTGAAGGCTTGCCACTCAATGTCGTCGAACTCAAGCATTGCCAATTGAGCGGTAGTGACTCTCTCGGGTTTGCGGAGATGAATGGTGTAGGTGCCGACATGGCCGTTTTCGGCGGTGACGGTGAGTACGCTATCGTGGAGATTGACCGTCTGATCGTCCATCTTCTTGACGAACTTGATGGCAGGTAATTGGTCTGCAACGACTTCGTATTCAGTCTGTTCCGGCAAGAATGAGATTCCGGTTGCCACTATCGATGCCAACTGCACATCATCGGAAAGGTCGGTGACGAAGCGAATGCTGTAGATAGTCGGTTCGCCACTCTCCGGAGTAACGGTTATGGTGTAGGTGGAATCGGCAAAAGTGGAAACGACGGTTTGCAAACTGCTTGCGGTTTGTGGGTGGATGGTTATAGGATAGTTATAGGATAGATGGATGGTGTAGTCGGTGGTTGTGGGAGAGAAACCTTGTATCGTTGTTCCGTCAAGCAGCAGGTCGCTCAATGTGTTGCGCGTGTCGAGCGGACGACGCAGGGTAAGCGTATAGTCGGTGTGTGTACCGTCTTCGGCATAGTTGATGATGGAGGCGGTACGGACACCGAAGGCACCGTCTATAACCTCGTCTTGCCATGTGATTTGTTGCGCTTGGTCGCTGACCTCACCGATGAATGTGAGTGAGGGCAGTTGCGTATATTCAGGGTCGGTAAGGGTGTAGGTGAATGCATCACTGTTGCGGGTGGCAGATTCACCATTGACAAGTATGCCGGAGAGACGACTATTATATATAAAACGCAGATAATCAACGTATAAATCTGCACCCATGCTAACATGGTCCTCTTGATTGGTGGCATTGATTGCGATATTCATCGAGTGCAATTCTAATGCATCAGTAGCCAATGCGTGGGTGTATATTACATAGTCGGATGTAGTTTCAGTGGCAATATAGTCCATAGCGTGCTCCCTGTGCTCCTTGTGCACGGTATCGAAAAAGCGGAAAGCGAACAATGCTCCATTGCCTGCTTTTTTGGCATAATGGTAGCGGATGGTGACAGAATCCGGCGTGTTGTAAAACGGGATGTTGCCGTTGAATGTTGATTTCGTCTTGCCGCTGGTACCCCATGAGAAATGGATGTTGCCGAGTGTAAGGACAGACGGAATACCACCACCTGCCCAATCCAAATATGTGGACAGGTTGGATGTTTTCATGTGTACAATCCCCTCTTCTTTAAGCACTTCTGTACCGGTTGTGGCTGCCGGTAAACCATAAGAATCGGCATAGTCGGCTGCAACTTGCCAAGATACAGGCTTGTCGGCAGATGTGCGTTTGGTGGCTTTAGTCCACTCGGTGAATTCGTTGTTTGGTATGATGTCGTTTGGATAGTGGAAAACAAGCGTATAGTTGTTGGTGTAGCCGTTATTGGTGACAGATGCTTGCCAGAAACGGGAAGATAGTTTAGTGACTGTGACTCCTGCAGCCGGCGCATAGGAGACTGCTGGGATAGTGCCTGAAGGCAGGTCAACTACATAGGTGAAACGGTTTGGGTCGAAATCTGGCAGGGTGACACCATTCACGTTGATGCTGGTGAGTACGGCAGGGTTCTGTGTACTGAGTTGCGGGGTAAGGGTGTAGATGAAATCGTCTTCATCGGGGCGGTTGGAACGGACGGTGATGACGGTGGGGGCATAGATGCCACCCGGTTGTACCCATACGCTTTGTTCGGGGAATGTCTTTTCAAAGGCAACCGTCATGTTGCGCGTGCCATAAGGTAGCGTAATGGTGGACGCAGATTGCTGAATATCAATCATTTGTCCTGTCTCTATCACCTTGAGTGATGCCAAACGGTTGGCTGCGGTGGAATAGGTGCGGAGGAATGTGAGGTTGTAGGTACGCGTGTCGCCGTTCTCTGCGGTGACAATGATTTGAGAGGTCTGCCCCAATGGGCGCGATATGTATTGGATACGTTGTTCGGGTTCGGAAGCCTCATACATAATCATCGGTGCTGCGGTCTCACCATACGGCATCTGCACCTGATAATCAGTGGTTTCGGCATTGAAATCAATGGAAACGGTCTCGGAGTTGAGCAGAATATTGCTGAGTGCCACATTGCTTGATTGACGTACGGGGAAGGCTATGCTATATTCTTGTGTGGTACCATCTGCCGCCTCTACATGGATGAGTGTGGTGCCGTTGATAGCACTATGGTATGTGGTAATCGATTGATTGTTAGGCTCTTGTCCGATAGGCTGTACACACGGGATGACCTTGGTTCGCCATTCAAGGGTATCGGTGTAGGCATAGCGGTCGGATTGGAAATCTTTGAGCGATTTGCCGCCTACAAGAATGTCGGTAAGCAACGCATTGGAGGAACGGATGCGCGTGTAGCGTACACGATAGGTACGTGTGAGTCCGCTTTGTGCAGTAACGATAACCTGTTGCTCTTCGTCACTAACGGTGTGCATTTCAGTGCTTTGCCTGATGTCTGTCTTGATGAGTAGGGTGGGCAGGTCGAGTCCTGCGGGCAAGGACAGATTATAGTCGTAGGTGGTCGGTGTGAAGTGAATATCGTGCCCAACTACCTGCATATCAATCAGATTGGCATTGTTGTGCTCTGCAATGTCGAAGTGCAGTTGATAGCGTGCGGTGTCGCCATTGGCAGCAACGACAAGCAGATTGTAGAGGTTGCTATTTGACAAACCGGCATAAACCACCTGTTCGTCGTGCTGTTTGAGGAAAGAGACTTCCGGTAGGGTGGAACCTGCGGGCAAAGAAACGGTGTATTGCAGTTTCTTAGGACTGAAGTCGGTTAACTGCTTGTTGTCGAGTAAGATAGAGCGCAGTGTGCAATCGGCGGAAAGAGCGTGATTGAGGTGCAAAGTGTATTGTACCTTGTCGGTACCTGCCACTACGAAGATAGTGACATCGTCTTTTTGGCGGAAAATAGAGACATGTTGGTCTGCGTTGTTGTCAAACGTGATAGCGGGTACCACTGTAGAAAGGGTGTACTCGAAGACGGTGGACTGGTAGCCGTTCAATGGCTCCCCGTTAATGTAGATGTTATTCAATAAGGCCTTGTTGTTAGTAACAGGCAGGAAATCAATGATGTAGGTGTTGGAAGCGGCAGACTCGGGCTTCACCACAATCTCGGCACGACCTGCGGCATAGGGAGTGGTGATAGTGATTTGCTGTCCGTCTTCTTTGTCCACAGTAATGACGGGACAAGTGGCATCAAAGAGCGATACCTGGTAGGTGAGTTTCTGTTTGTCGAATCCGATGAGCGAATCGCCGTTGAGATATATCATCTTGAGATAGGCACTCTCAGAACGGCGCAAGATGAACTGAATGGTGTAGGTCTGCGTGCGTCCGCTCTCTGCCGTGACCTTGATAGTGTGGATATTGTTGGTGCAAACGCTAAGGACGCGCTGTCCGTCTTCGGCTTTGTCGTAGGTGACAGAAGGTAGTGTGCTGACACCAACAGGCAGGCTGTCAACATATTGCAGTTTGTCTGCGGCAAAGCCGGACAATGGTTTGCCGTCCACATAAATCATCTTAAGGTCGGCATTGTCGGAGGTTGCGACCGAGAAATGCAGCACGTAAGTGCGGCTGGCACCGTTCTGCGGGCGTACCGTGATTTTGTAGTCGCCATTGATACCGCCCGAACGCACGGTAATGGTCTGGTACTCGTCTGTGGGGTCGTAGGTGACTGCGGGAAGGACCGTGGTGCCCTGCGGCAGGGAGTAGTTATATTCAAGTGTCTCAGCATCAAAGTCTTGGAGCGGCTTGTCGTCCACA
Source organism: uncultured Bacteroidales bacterium (assembly GCA_934667275.1). Classification (GTDB taxonomy): domain Bacteria; phylum Bacteroidota; class Bacteroidia; order Bacteroidales; family Paludibacteraceae; genus Colicola. Next base: position 50,263 of record CAKULK010000016.1, read on the forward strand.
TAAATCATCTTGAGCGAGGCGTCTGTAGCCTGTTTGACACTGAATGCAATCTGATAGAGAGTGCTGTTGCCATTGCCGGCAACCACGGTGATACGTGTGGTACCGTTGATGCCATTGGTCAGCACGCTAACGGTCTGGTATTCATCTCCTTTCTCGAAAGTGATTTCGGGTAAAGCGGTGGTACCAATCGGCAAGACGTAGGAATAGGTGTTTTGTCCGGATGTAAACCCCTCCAGTGGTTCCCCGCCTACGTAAATCATTTTCAATGTGGAGATTTCGGACTTCGCCGTGGAGAATACAATCTTGTATTCCGTTTGCGAAATACCGTCACCCGCAAGTACAGAGACACGGGTGACGCCGTCCAAACCACCTTGTTGAATGGTGACTTGCTGGGTGCTTTCTCCCTTAACAAATGTGATTTCGGGCAGTTCGGTAGTGCCGATGGGCAGGTTGACGTAGTAGGTGGTTTGCTCAGGTGCAAAGTCCGAAATCAGTCCGTTGCCCACTTGCAGACTCTTGAGCAGGGAGTAGGTGGAGGCTTCCAACTTGATGTGGAGCGTATAGGTCTTCGGAACCATATTGCCCGGAGTGGTTACCTTAATCTGGTACTTGCCCCCGTCGATGGTTTTAGGCACCACATACTCAATGGTTTGTTCGCCATCGGGATAGGCAGACACCGCTTTAATAGCAGGCATCGTGGTGGTACTGGTGGGCAAGGAGAGCGTGTAGATAGTCTGGCTCGGCACGAAACCTGGCAAGGGCTCTCCATTGACGAGAATGTCTTTGAGCGTGTTGTCTGCCAAGAGTGCCACTTGCAGTTGGACGGTGTAGGTGGCTACGGTCTTTTTGTCAGCGGCTATGACACGAATAGTTGCCGTGCCGTCGAGGGCAGATGCTTGCGTGATACTGATAGTCTGTGCGTCTTCCTGTCCCTCCGCCGTGATTTGCGGAATGGCAGAAGTTCCATAGGGCAATTTGGCGGTGTAAGCATAGATATTCGGGTTGAACGTAGCACCGAACTTGTTGATTTCCTGTCCGTTGATATAGATGCCCGCTAACTTGGCATTGGTGCTGGCTTCGCGTACGAAACGAATCTTGTAGGTGGACGTGGAACTACCATCTTCCGATTGGACGGTGATGGTGGTGGGAGCCCCGTCGATGACGCCATCGATAATGCTTATTTCGCTGCCCGACAACTCACGCCCTGAGAAAGGAACAGTGGTGCCGGCAGCGTTGGTGAGACTGCCTGCGCCGCGAACTGCCTTGATGGACGGAAGTGCAGTGGCTTCACGTCCCAACGAATAGATTTGCTCGTCAGTAGAGTTAGGATTGAAACCTTTCCACTCTTTGCCGTCGATGTACAACTTCTGAATGGATGAAGAGTAGATGAGTTCCACATCATCCACATAGAGAGAGTTTCCTGCATTTAACCCGCTGTTAGCACGGAAGTTAGGGTAGTTGCTGGCAGAGAAGATGATGTTCATCATCGTGGGGGCGTCGCTGTTGAAATAGTAGATGGGCACACGAATGTTGGTCCACTCACCATATTCTTTTTTCTCCCGCCACATACCTTCGGCAATCTGTGTTGCTTTCTGGTCAGTGCCGCACTCGTTGCCGTCCAGGGCTTGGCGGATATCGCTCTCCTCGTTGGTTTTGCTCACGGAAGTGCATTTGCCGTCTTTGCCTTTGTACTTGCTGCTTTGGGCGGTACCCGACCATGCATAGTAGAGCAGGTAGAAGTCTTCTTTGTCCACATTTTTGCCCGTTCTTTTAATCCACACGGACATCGTGTCGGGGCGGTATGTCCAATTGATACCGCCTTCCGTACCTGCAGTGGCTTGGTTCACTGTAGTCAGACTTTTGACATACACCCATGGCTGCCCCAGTGAGAAATATCCCGGTGATACCTCTGTGATACCAGCAGCACCCACCTCTTGGTCTTGCACCATCATGGACGCCTCTCCTGTATGTCCTGCTTCTTTGTGGGCAAAATTAAATTTGAAAGAGAATTGCGTTACATTGCTCGCGTTCCAATCTTTGGGTTGCGGATTTCCGTTGAAGGCTGCTCCGCTCCAATCTTCAAAACCTGCGTTGGGGAGTTGCTGAGCAAAAGAGAGTGTATGCAAAGTGCACAAAGTCAGTAGAATAAACGAGTATATCTTCTTCATACCTAATTGAAATTTTTCGTTGTTGCCAATTGTGATTTTAGTGGAGGCAAATGTGTCGTTTTTTAAGATTATCCGAAGAAAACAGACTGATATTTGCCTAAAAAACGGTGCAAAATTAATACAAACATTTCAAATCGGCAAATATGCCCCTACGCGCGCGGGCATTTTATTAACGGGGGGTACTTTTTTCTAAAAGAAAGCCATGTTTTGGAGTTTGCGGCAATGTATCTTTGCCGCAAGAAGAATCCGAAACCGACATGATGTCAGAAGAAAAACAGGACATTTTGGCACTTCAAGAG
>CAKULK010000017.1 GCA_934667275.1 uncultured Bacteroidales bacterium
ACAGATACTTCTCGCAAAAATAAATAATTATGCGCTTCTATAGCATACTCTCGTAGGCTCCTAACATCTGGGATAAATAGTTTTGGATTAAGATAAGCCCACTCTTTTAGTACAGGGAGCACTTTATCTTTAGGTTCTATATCTAATTGGGAAGTCGCCTCATATATAATACTATGGTTTTGGGTTGCATAACGCACCATCAAATGATAGTCTGCAGCCTGTGGATCGTCTTCGAATTCATAAGCAGGAAATTTGTATAATTGCGAAACTATACCGATATGTGAACCATTGGAGAACGCGACATCAATATGCTTTCCCATTGCCCAGCACAATAATTGTGGCAAACGTAATAAATTAGCCTCCAATATGACTGACCATTTCTTCATACGATGCTTCCCGACAATAGAAATAGACACATTAGGAATATCAGCCAACTCTTTTTTTGCAATTACAGACAATTTACCACGATTAAGCACCGTAATATACACATTATGCCCCCGTTCTGAGAGCATTCCTATAAACGGTTTATAAAAATTCAGTTGTGGAATGTGCAGTATATCAATCCAAACGTTCATAATTATTCTATAAAGAGTATGTAGGAACCATCAAGAGCTCCTTGGTTAGTTTTTCTGCTATGGGGCACGTACCACGCTTATACCCGAACTTCTCTGCCCAATCTATCGTATGGGCAAAATGCGTAGCCGTTTCTATGCCATATCTCTTAAACCAACGTTTAAGAGCATCCACATCTTTCGTGTGTGCAACTAACATAAAAGCATTGTCTCCGACTATTGTTCCCTGCACCATATCTTTCATTTGACTATTCCAATATGCAGCATTCTTTTGCTGTGTTACAATTTGAAAATCAATGTTTTTACGTTCGATATTGTATATAGCACGAATGCCTTTTGACATTCTGCGCACATCTATCATACTATGATTTACCTCATTTCTTTTTTGTTTCAACCGATAGGTGATCATATCATAGATAACAGGTGCATACAACACGGCTTTTATCCACAACTGCATCCACAACTTGGTTTCTTGCCATCTCGTATAGGAAGGCACACAGCGGTAAATCTGTTCTGTAGCACATTGCCAACGCCTGTTGTTCACAACAAGGATTCCTCCGTCCCCTATTGACGGCAACTTACCTTGCCCTATACTATACACCGCAAAGTCTCCTTCTGTATGAACTTTGCCGCCTGCATGCGCACAATCCTCTATGATAGGAACATCCTTAATAATCTCCCGTATGGATGTTATATCATTCTCTATTCCAAACAGATGTGTAACAATCAGAGCATCAATATCCTGTGATTTTTTATACAAATCCTGTTTATCCAATTGCAACATATCCGTCACATCAATAAACACAGGTTTGCAACCGGCTTGCACTACAGCCTCTGTAACGGTATGGCAGTTGTATGCCATTACTCCGACCTTACTATTCTCCTTTAATCCCAAAGCCTGCAAGGCTATCAAAAGCCCTGTGCGTGCATGGTTAAGCAGAAACTCATTGCTCTGCGGAATATAGGGTTTACCACACACAAACAGCCACTGTCTGCGTAATGAAAATGATATGTTAATTCGCGGAAACATAACTTATATAATACCCAACCTGCGCATAGATGCCATAGGAGTCCCGTATTGCTCCCAATAGGCTTTTGCCCCACGTTCCAATTGTTTCCGATATGTGGGATGTTGCACTATGTACAACAAAGCCTCTCTCATTGCAGATGGCGTATTCTCCACAAAATGAATATGCTGCCCATGTACCAAAGGTGCGGGCAAATCATTCGATAAAGGTGTACTGATAATGCATTTGCCCAATGCCAAGTACTCTCCCAATTTCCAACCATGACAATTCCAATATGCAGGCGTATTGAACACACACATGGATTCCTTTGTTTTCTTTAGCCATTGCAACAAAGGCTGTCCTGAGGTCAGATAGTTTTGAAATGTGTGAGCAACAGACTTACTTCGTTTGGTGGGTACCAATCCGCCCTCAAACTGCAAATTCGGGATGCCACGACAGGCATTCATAAAATTCACTCTTGCTTCATTTACTTCTTTTCCGATACCAGCAACCTCACTATTGTGCCATAATGTACTGAGCATAAATACATAGTTGTCTCGGACATCACCCTCTTTAGAATACAAATAACAATCATAAGGCAATCTGCGCAGTTGCTTGATTGCCCGTTTGATGGGGCGTAAGCAGTTGGGCTGCACGTGATAGTGCAACATTGTAAGATCACTTATCACCCGATATGGAGTTTCAAAGAGCGACCAATAACAAACACCAAAAGATGGGCACAATGGTACTACTTTGGGGTATATGGCGGCAGGAAACTCCCGATAACGTACATTGATTTGTCCGTAAATGTCACACCATTCGTATATATTTTGTTTGATATTATGCATATCATAAAGGTCTAAAGCATACTTGGTTTGAACTCCGTCTCTATCTATAATAAAAAGCAAATACACCTCGAATATCTCGAATGGCATGGGGGGGGGTAAAATCAAACGGCTTCGCAGAGTAAATAATATTTTCTTTACCAAATACCTGTTCCAATCCTAACAGATAAAAACCGCTATAGTAAATATCCACCGAGGGATGTACGTACACTTTAGTCATTGCTATTGATTATTTACGCATCTTGAGAATCTTCACACCCAACACGCCACACTTATACAGCCACGGTTTCAGTACACACAAGAAGCGTCCGTGTTCCACTAACTTTCCGCCAAATTCTGCTTTAAAATCCCGTACTCCGTAGGGCTTGTCAGGTACACCTGCACCCATCAAATCGAATCGCGGATAGTTGTGGGTGGCGGCATATTCCATTCCATACCACGTAGCAACCGATGAGGGACGAATGCCTTTATGGTAATTATCATTGCCGCAAACAAACCACTCGTAAAGTGCTTTGTTTGGCAAACTGACACAGATAGTACCACCAATAATATTCCCCTCAAATGCCACCAAAAGGAACTTGGCATTTGGCATTTTGTATAATTTCTCAAAGAACTCTATTGAGAATAGTGGCGTTTTTACTTTATCACGATACAACTCGGACAATACAACATAGCACTCCCGCACCTGCTCTATTGTCGGGCTTTCAACCATGGTCGCGCCATCCCTGATGGAAAGGCGAATATATTTCCAGCGATGTTTGCCGATGTTGGCTTGGGCGGTTTCCAATGAGGAAGTATCTATATGGAAATTCAGATGGGGTTGGTAGGAAAAACCTTGAGCGCGGAATATATCTTTCCAACGAGAATAGTCATTGAAATTGCGGGTCTCGATGTAGATGGCTTGCTTGGATAATTCACTGCGAACCGTCTGCAACAAAGCAGACAATGCCTCGCTGCTGATGGCATCATCCAACAAAGGACCTCCGATAATTATGGCACGGCGGGTAAAGAACTGCTTGATGGCGTTTTGCTCTTGCGTGATATAACTGACAACAATACCAGCAAGTAGCCCGTTTTCGCTCACGCCAAAAACGAAAGGCTGCATCTCATTGGGCAGTTGGCTATAAAACGTATAAGCCTCTGGTGTTTGAAACCATGTAGCCGTATCTGCCTTTTGCACCAATGTATTCCATTGCGAGACATCTATTTCTTTATATGAGCGATATGTTATTGTCATAATTCGATAGTTGCATACTATTTCTACTTACAATTCCTGAAATCTACCAATAATATAGTAAGAAACAAGCACCAAATCCCATATAGTCGTCCTGCATCAATGATATTACATACATCACCATAAAGATTTTGCAGACGTGTCTGCAAAATCTCACTCTCTGCACCTCGCTGCTGTTGTGACAAGTGTTTATGTGTGGTTAATATTTGACATTTATTATAGAAATATATTTATATGAAAGTTTGGTGCCCTGATGACAATATCTCAATGTGCATACTTGCTAAGTAGTATAGAATAGAAATTACGTATTTCGGGGTAATAGTTCCCCACTTGGCGCGGAGTGGCACTGAAGAATACCTCTGCTACACGCTGCGGGGTAAGGACTTTCAATAAAGTGCGATAGTCGTCCAATGTGCCGTCGTTTAGCACCCGTTCCACCAGAAACGCATCGGAAATATCCTCCTTCTTGTCAGCAGGAGTGTACCAAAACAAATCAGCATGTTGCTTTATAAACGCAGACCTTGTCATACACAAAACATGATTTTCACTACCTCTTTCGCTTGCAAAGATACTCAAAAACTTCGGCATATACAAATTACTTGCCGTGCCAATCCAAAAGCCTGTATATGCCCCCCTAATATGACTACGCGGTGAATCATCTTATCCCTCAATTACAGACTCCTTTGTTAAGACTCTTTTTTGTTACTCGCCTGCAATTCAAATATCTCTTTCTGCCGTTCAATTTCTTGCCTTAGTTCTTCTTCGGAAGGTAGATACGTTTTGTACTTGGCGGCAAATAATTGTTCATTGCCATTCAAAATAGAATACCGTGCTATGTCCTTGCTCGTTTCCGAACACAATACAATACCAATAGTCGGATTGTCACCCTCTGTTCGCTTCAACTCATCAAACATACGAACATACATATCCATTTGCCCAACATCTTGGTGAGTGATGGCTCCCACTTTAAGGTCAATCAGCACATAGCACTTTAATACTACATTATAAAACACCAAATCAATGTAGTAATCTTGTGTATCCGTTCTTACAAGTTGCTGACGTCCGATAAAAGCAAATCCCCTACCGAGTTCCATAATGAACTCTTGCAAATGGCTGATAATGGCGGATTCCAATTCGCCTTCAGAAAAAGAGTACTCCTGCTTCAAACCTAAGAACTCCGTGACTATCGGACTTTTCAGCATTTCCAATCGACATGGCTGTTCCTTCTCTGAAGGTAAAGAGGGCTGTACAAAGTGCCGTTCATAATACTGGGTAGCAATGTTCCTGTCTAATGTTCGCACACTCCACATTTGAGACGAAGCGGTTTCCAAGTACCATCGACGCGCCGTTTCGTCTTCTACACGGAGCGAAGTCATAATATGAGACCATGTGAGATTTTGCAGACGCGTCTGCAAAATCTTCAAATCATTGACTGTCAAAAAGAAAGAACGATAATAAGCCAAAGAACGTGCACTAAATCCCCTGCCATAATGCAAGGTCAGCAATTCTGATAACTGAGCAATGATTCTCTTGCCATATTCTGCACGCTCATTACCATGCTGTTCCTCTTCTACTATCCTTCGCCCAATATTCCAATTGGTTTCAATAAGTGCGTGATTAATGGCACTACAAGCCCGTAGTCTGCCCGAATCAATAATACCACAGACATCACTATAAAGATTTTGCAGACGCGTCTGCAAAATCTCACTCTCTGCACCTTGCTGCTGTTGTGACAAGTGTTTATGTGTGGGGTTAATATTTGACATTTATTATAGAAATATATTTATATGAAAGTTTGGTACCCTGATGACAATATCTCAATGTGCATACTTGCTAAGTAGTATCGAAAAGAAGTTACGTATCTCAGGGTAATAGTTCCCCACTTGACGCGGAGTGGCACTGAAGAATACCTCTGCTACACGCTGAGGGGTAAGGACTTCTAACAATGTGTGATAGTCATCCAAGGTACCATCATTCAGCACTCGTTCTACCAAGAGCGCGTCGGAAATATCCTCTTTCTTGTCGGCTGGAGTGTACCAAAAGAGGTTGGAATGCTGTTTTATGAATGTTGAGCGTGTCATACACATATTCTTTCAATATCCTCTCATTCGCGACAAAGATACACAAAATATTTGATATATACAAATTTACATAATTAGTTGTTTATATTTTACTCGAAGACTGCATAGTAGGTGATATGGTTGGTGACGGTGATACCTGCAGGGTCGGTGAAGAGGTCGGCAGGCAGGACGAATGGATCACAATAGTCCGCCTGTTTTGTCCAGCCGATGAACCGTGTGCCGATGCACGGGGTGACGGTGGCAGTGGGCAGTTGCAACGCTTCGCCCTGGTGCATATAGACACGACTCTCAATAGTCTCTCCGTCCACTACCCAACTGACGGTATAGCCCAAGAAAACGTCCTTATAGGTAAGCGAAATGACACCGTTCTCTTCGCGGATGTTCTTGAGCGGTTTGTCGGATATTTTTCTCCACGAGGTGACATAATTCGTACCGGGGAATGGATCGCGTGCATCGCCAATATAGGTTGTATATCCGCTGGCGGACTCAATGGTATAGCGTGGGTAGCCGGCTACATTATTGGGCGTGTTGGCTGCCCATGCCTGTTCGCTATAATTCACATACCAAACGAGTAAGCCGTGTCCGGGGAGATATTTGTCCCAACCTTTCTGTTGGCGGTTTTCAATATAGTAGTTAAGTTCCTCTGTATCTGCGGACTGTAAGGCTCCTGCTGCATTGATTTGGTAGGCTTGATATTGGTCGGTGCCTGCTGCGTAGAGGGTTAGTTCTTGCCCGTCATTCCTCGGATTGATTGGGGAGGTCCAACCAAAGAAATACTTCTCGAAGGCACTATAATTGGGCGGGCAACAGCCATCGCCGTTGTAACTGCCGCTATCCATAATATCCCAGTCGCGGGGTGTGCGTTTGTTGGAATAGTTGCTGCCATATTTGGTGTCGTAGAAGTCGGGCAAGCCCAATACATGGCTGAACTCGTGACAGAGGGTTCCGATACCGTTTCTATCGCCCGATTGCCCGTTTAGTTCACCTGAGCAAGCATAGTTCTCAATCAACAGCCCGTCTATTTTGCACTCATCAAGAGAGTAGGTGCAGTTGCCATAGTGGCGTGCAGAAGACAAATTCCAATTGTGCGGCCAAATAGTTTTGTCAAGATTGCTATCCGCCTCACCTTTTCCGGCATAGATGATATAGACAAAGTCAATTTCGCTATCGTGGTCGTTGTCATATTGGGTAAAATCCACATTGAATTGAGTTTTTGCCAACTTGCAGGCCTCAACTACCATGTCTCCGGGGTAGAGGTCGTTGCCTTCTTCATCATTGGAGCCGTAGTAGGATGCTTGTTTGGTGAGGGTGACCGGTCCGACAACATCAAACACGGGCTTGTAACGTCCATTGGATTGGTCGGTGAAGTATTGGCGTGCCGAGCCATACGCGCTGCCATAGGTGTAGTTGATGGCATTCATCATAGAGTCCATCTGGGCACGCGTATTGGAGGGCTGATATTTGGTGTCGGCGTAGTTGACAAGGATAAACAACCCGCGCGGGGCGAGGTTGATGCCTCCAACTCTGCGGCGGACTGCGCGCGGAGCCTTGGCACGTCTGGCGTGGATAGACTCGGCAGAGGGCTGTGCTTCGACTACATGCCAATAGCCGTTGCTGTCTTTTTCGATAATATCGCCGCTGAGGTTGGTGTAGAAGTGGTAGGTCTCATCGCCGTTCAGACGCACTTGCAGGGTGCTGCCATCGGGTTGCGTCATGGTTTGCCAACCAGGGTAGGCGGGGATGGCGTATATGGAGAAAGAGAACAAAAGGGCGGTTAGTAGTAAACCTGTTCGTTGGTTCATAGCAGTTGTATGATTAGCGTTTGTTGCCTAATATATCGTAGGTCTCGTCGCCTACGATGATGTATAACGTGTTGTCTTTTAGTAGTTTGGATGCTGTAGAGCGGATCGGTGAATCCTTCAGCGCAGTGGAAGGGTCGGCTTTCCACTGAGGCACCAATGCCACATCTGCATCGGGCATGACGAAGATGTCGCCAGGTTGATAGATTTTTCCATTGTAGAGCCACCCTGTGAAAACGTAGCCTTCGCGGGTGGGATACCCGTTGGATAGCGTTATTTGTGCGCCTTCCGAGTAGGTGATGTCAAGACAGCGGGTGGTCTTTTCGGGGTAACCGTCATAGGCGAAAGTGTGTGGTTCGAAGTGCTTGTAGTAGAGGGTCGGCAGCAGCATAATACTGCTCGTCTTGGATGTATAGGTGGTGAAACGTGGCGCGTTGACATTGTAGAGCAAGCGTCCGTAGGTGGTGCTGGTGCTTTGAATGGTAGCAAGTCCGTCTTCGATGGTGATAGACCAAGTGTGGACATAGTTGTTCCAACCAAGGTCTTTGGCACCAGACGCTCCGAGAAAACGTCCGGAGGCATCCGACAGCGTCCATGCGCCTTTCTCGCCACCAATGGTGAGCATCAGCGCACTGCCGACAGAGGTCATAATGGTTTCATCTTCGGAGAAAGTGGCTGCCACCGAAGTCATAATTTTTTTCGATACATCCACATCCCCGGCAGCAACCCCCTTGGCGGGACAAGCGATTATTATTCGGTCGCCGGCTGAAAGCACCGACGGGTCTGTGACACGCGTCCAATCATCGGCGCACAGGCTCGTAACGCCGAAACACAGCACCAATAGGGAGAGAAAAAAGGTTTTGTTCATAAGGGTATTGTAGTTGTTAATCGGGCAACTGGTTCCTTTAACGGAACGAGCATGCAAAGATACAACAAAAAAACGAGATTTGCAACGATTTCCCTTCAGTCTTTGTGCTGTTAATTACGGCAACGACACGGCAACGGGACGGCAACGACATTGGAGGATGTAAGGAGGATACAAGGTTTTTATGAAAGACAAAAAAGTCAGGTCTCGGGTGAACCATGGCAGAAGGAGTTGCCCTGAGACCTGACTTTTAAGAAAGAGTGGAATATCCGCACTGCTTCGCGCAGTGCGGATATGGGTTATTGCTTGATAAAGCGGAATACGGTTCCGTTCACGTCAAGCAGATATGCACCTTGTGGCAGCGCATTGACGCGGAGTGTCTCCGTTTCTGCCGTAAGCATGGTGCAGTACATCAGCTGCCCCTGCAGATTCAATATACGCACCTCTGCATCGGCGGCACCATAGATATGAAGCATATCGCAAGTGATGGTCGGGAATATGCGGATACTACCGGGCTCAGCGGAACGACAGCCCGTACCTATCTGGTCCTTCCACTCATACGCACCTATCGTAGGCACGTCAGCACGTTTGAGACCGGTGATGTCGGTGGTAACGAAATCAAGCACTTGCGCACTCACGAGGTTGCCTTTGTTTTTCGGGCGAAGCACCTCTGCGGACTCGAATTGTACAGACTCGGAGATGTCGTTCGTGCTGTTGATGGCAGTGCGCCATGCAGCGATGTCATTGTACTCATCAGCACCTATCTTACCCAATTTGCCGCTTTCCGAATAGAGCAGGTTATGCTCGAAGGTAGTTGTAGCAATATAGTTTTTGGACGAAATCCACATTGCTGCCGCAGCATCACTATAGAATATATTGTTCAGCACTTGCAAATTGTTTTGTGTTGTTCCAATACGGCAAGGATAAACCAATTCGCCCGATGTGCGGATAGTATTGTTAGCAAAAATAGTATTCGTGGATGCCTTATTAAAATTAACTGCATACGAAGACGATGTACCATTTGCACAATGGTCTATCACATTATTAAATATCTGCACAGGTGCTTCCTCCGTACCTTTAATTACACGGATATACAAACCATCGGCATTCACCCCAAGATTGGTATATAAGTAGTTGTTACTTACTTGACTACCTTCCGACAATGTAATATCCATTGCTTTTGTACTGGCCTTTGTGGTGGCAGTATTCTTTACTATATTACCATCTACAAGTGCTTGACGCTCACCGCCGGACAGATAAATTCCCATACTGCCCTGTTCGGTCACTGTATTGCCAATAATGCGTGCACCTACCTGCTGATTATTTAAGTTACCAGATACAGATACACCTATGTAACCGCCAGTCAGCGTGGAGTTGCTGAGCGTGAAATAGTTGTTAATGGTTTTCTCGTCTTTAGCGGTAACATACACCACATGTTTACCAGTAGTAAGAGTTAAATCACGATAGATATTGCAATTGTCGATGGTAACGTGTTCCGACTTGTTGCGCACCAGAACCACCGAATGGTAACTATCATTGCCTGTGGTGAGCGTCAGGTTGCTCAGCGTGATATAGTCCGCACCATTCACATTGACAATACCTTGCGTAGCGTCGCCCAAGAAAGAAGACTGCGGTGAATAGGTGTCGTATTTGATAATCACGTCCTCGCGGTTGCCTGTTTGCGAACGGAAAGTAACCGTATTCTCTGCCGATACACCGTCTATCTCGGGGATAGTAAGGTACTCTGTGTACGTACCTGGTTCGATCAGGAATGTTACGGCACTCTCAATACCGTTCTGCAAAGCATCGATAGCCGATTGAATGGTCTTATACTTCGCTGCATCGCTTGCACCGACAAGATAGGTGCCGTGCATACCGCCGATCACCTCAAAGGAAGCCGTTACGACATTCTTGGGCTGAACGGTGGTCTTATTCACGTCCACACTCTTGAGAGTAACGGTTATGGTAGCCCCCTCCTCGGTAGCAACGGGAACATCTATCGTAATCCAATAGTAGTACGTACCGCGGTTGGTAATGGTATCCGCCGTAGCCACAAGACCGGTGGTTCCGAAGGCATCCAGTGTGCCTGTACTATACACCTTTACGGCTCCTGCACCGAGCGTATTCTCTACGTTGAAGTTCTCCACAGGCAGTTTGCCACGGTCGCCCGATACATATACGGCGGCACGGAGTATCCGTACATCTGCACTACCACGGTTCACCGTAGCAGCCGACACATCTTCCACTTTAACCGAGTCAAGCGTCAGCGGTTGCAACTCGTGGCAACTCACCTCTATCTCCCAACCGTCGGTGGCTATGGAACCACGGCTCTCATAGGTAATGGTGATGGCACCGGTAGCGTCCTCGGAGATAAGTGTCAATTTATCAATCTCTTTGGTGTAATATGACAGGCTTACATCGGCTTTGTCTTTGGTATTCTCTCCATAATATACATAGAAATTGTCCGCGCCATTGAGTGCCCATTGTTTGAACTTGAGTTGGATAGTCGTATTGGGTACGGTAGGCACAAAAGTAACCGTTCCTTTCAGTCCGAGTGTAAGTTTGCCCTCAGCGCCGCCATCATCATAAAACGAGAGCGTAGCATTGTCCACCTCCACGCGCTGGTTGCCGCTCTTGAGAAGATACATATTGCGGATAGTACGCTTGTTGGCGGGCACAGCGGGAGTGAGTGTAGCCTCACCTACGGCGATTTGTACACCGAGAACCGACACTTCGGTACCAATCGCTGCGTCGTGGGCGATATTAGCCGCCAGGGTGTATGCGTTCTCGCCTTCGAGCAGTGTAGTGTTTGCCGACAGCACCACATTGGTACCAGTAACGGCTGCTTTGGCTATCACCTCTCCGCCCCGCAGGAGCAGCAGTGAATCCACAGCCGCAGCACAGTCGCTCAAGGTAACGGTGATATTCTTCACGCCCAGCGGGGTCAGGTCGCCCGTGGTGGTGATATTGAGCCCTAATAGCGCAGCACTCTTCTGTCCGCGCGTCAAGGCATCCTGCGAGAGTGCGGTCAGTGTGGTAGCCTCAATAGCCATCGGTTTGGGCAGGTACTCGCTTACAATGGCTTTCCACCCCTTGCCTGCACCTACATACGTATTAAATCCGGTATTGGCATTAAAGACAATAGTCAGCGAGCCGTCCTCGGCAGTAGAGCGGACTAAACCCGGACCCGTAGCACAGTTGTCTTTGTCGGCCTCCCAAAGCAGTGCGCCCGAGGTGCCCTGTCCCGCATAAATGCGGAAAGTGGCTTTGGAATAACTATTGTACGATACGGCAAAGTCAGTGAAGTCCATCTGAATAACCATTCCCTCTGTAGTCGGAACGAAAGTAGTCTGTTGGTTGCACTCTTCTGCCTTGTAACTGGTGGAATAAGCATCCTGCGGCGTGTGCGTAAATATCCACTCGCCATAGACATATATGGTTTTGTTTCCGCAGTCGGAGTACAAGGTATTGTCAATGGTCAGCACATCTGCCGAGTTGCTGAAGGCTTTGTATGATGTGTTGTTTGAGAAGTCTGCCTGCGTGATGTTGGCAGCAATGGTTTGTCCGTTCTGTACGTTGCAAGCCACGTCATAGGTCAGGAAGAAATAGTTCTCTCCCTCGGTGAGCGATATACCGCTTGCGGGGATGGTGAACTCGTTGGCTGTAACGGCTACTTTGCCTACCTTTTGTGTGGTAGCAAAAGCATTGGAAGCACCTGTAAAGTAGAGTGTTGCACTATCAATACGTTCATAGGTATTGCCCGTATTGAAGTGGAACAGGGTCGGTTGCAAAGCCGGCTCGGTATTCTCGGTAGTGAGGCAAAAACGCATTGCCTGTACGCCTGCAGCACAACCTGCCACCTTGCCGATTTGTTTGGTTACCGATGACGATGCCATTGTCATCGGTACGGCACTGAACTCGCTCACCACAGCCTCAAAGCCTGCACCGCGATAGTATTCGCTCGGTGTTTTGCTATACAGATATACCGTCATAGCACCGTCCTCCGAGGTACTCTTCAAAGTCAGGTTATCGATTTTACTATCCTTGACATTGTACAACAGATTTGCTTCGTCAGCAGTCTTGCCGTTATAGAATTTCAATACATCTGAATTGTAAGACAATGATGCAATAAAAATATGAATATCATGCAAGTCTATCTGCACTTTCTTGCCTTCAGTAGAAGGAATAAAGGTAATATATCCGCTGAAGTTATTGCTGATTTTGCCGTCCACACCGCCATCGTCATAGAAAGGCATATCACCGCTTACATACACGGTGAGGTGCAAACCGTTTACCATACGCACTTCTGTTACTTTCTGTTCCTTGGCTGTAGCGGCGGTAAGGGTCTTAAAGCCGTTCTTGGTTGTCAAACCGGTGATGGTAAGTGTGGAAGTAGCACCAATAGTTGCTCGGCTCTGCATATCACCTGCAAGGCAGAAGTTATTAGTACCGGCATCAAGGGCTTGGTTGCAAGTGAAGGTATAGGTATCACCGCTCTTGGTAATGGTGCCATCAATTGGAGTGAGTCCTGCCACAGAAGCCTTATCGGTCTGATACAGACGCAGTTGGGTAGCATCAAACACATTGCCAGTGAGCGTAAAACTGATACTTGTCAGATAGTCAGGGTCTCCCAAACCCTCAGTAAGGATACGTATGCCGCCCATATTGATATTCTGTTCGCCTACATACAACTCACTGCGAGTATTGGTGTAGTTGGCTGTTGCCGATTTCACCTCCATCGGATTGCTGCTGACGGTGGTAACCGTAGCCTTCCAACCTTGTTCTTTGTCGTAATCGGTTTCATAAGCACAAACACAGCAAGACAATGCCCCGGTGGCATCAGATGACATATAAATCTTATTGGTATAGGTGCCACTTGATAGTTCTTCCAAAGTCTTTTTTGTCGTAGGGAAGGGCGTATCAAGATACTTGCCGTATGTAACTGAAGTGGTATCAAATACGCCATTATAGATTTTCAATGAAGCAACAGATTCATAGTCATCTCCTGCCATTTTGACCTTTTCAAAGACAATCTTTACTTTCTCACCTTCTTTTGCAGGTTTGAAGATGGTAGTAGCGAAAGTCTCGAACTGCCAACCTGTGGCATCTTCACCCTTATAGTGTCCTGTATAGTCGTAGAAAGTAACGGTTTGCCCCGACTGTACGGTAACCACCTGTTTGCCCCATTGCGGTTGCTTGACATCAATATCCTCTACAGCAGGAGCAGCCTCAATGACTGTAACCGTGGCCTTCCAACCCTTGTAGTCGTAACAAAAATAGCCGTGGAAGCAGCAAGAAAGCGCACCCGTAGCATCGGTGGATGTGTAAGTTTTGTTGGTGTATTTACCTGCTAATTTATCCAATAGTTGTTTGGTATCGGGGAAACAGGTGGTGCTATACTTTGTTGTATAAGATACGGTAGTGGTATCAAACACACCATTATACACCTTCAGCGTTGCCTCTGAATCCAAATAGTCTTCATCATCATACTCTGCAGCATAGAGTTCCACTTCTTCAAAGGTGATAGTCACCTTATCTCCCTTTTGAGCAGGTCTGAAGATGGTGGTCGCATAGGCTGAGGTCTCGAACAGACTTCCGGTACCTTGCGGGTCGTAATAGGTAATCGGTTTTCCGCGTTCCACGGTGATAACCTGTTTACCCAATTCAGGCATATTCACGTCTTCGGCGTGAAGCCCAAGCGGGATGAGGGTCAGCAGACCCAACAGCCCTAATAAAAAGGATTTCTTTTTCATTATTACAATCAATTAGTTTATGTTTGCATCAGTATATACATAAACAAAACCGTTTGACGAATGTCAAACGGCTGAACCTCTCCGTCCTCTCCTTAAAAAGAGAGGATGCGGCATACTCCATACGTCTCCCGCAAAAGAGAGACAGGCGGAGTTTGTCTTGTGCTTTTTCCTCGAAAGCCGAATTGACATACGTGGTTGGCAGGTCTTCTGACTTGTTTGCTCTGCAGCACCTTCCCATTAGAGAATATCTCTCAAACAGTGGCTATATTTGCAGCAGAGCGGAATGACACCTTAATTATATATAGTGCATTGTCCTGTAAACTCACAGCAGCGGGACTGCTCGGGATTTGCACCCGATTCCCTTTTAATGTCTTGCAACTATCTTGCAGACAACCAACACGTTTATTTCTGTGCATCTGCCTTCTGGCAGGTTCTCTCACCAAAGAACGCGCAAAGTTACTATTTATTTTCGATACCTGCAAATAAAAGGATACAAAACGCTGTTGCCACGAGTTTGCATAGTGGATTTTGCACAATGCAAAGTGGAAAAACAAAATGCGGGACAGGAGTTGTACATCTCGCGGAAAAGCAGTATTTTTGCGCCCGATTTTGGTGCAAAAAACAATAAGGTATTAGTTAAATAGCAGATAATCAGGTTTTTGTATGAATAGTACGATGACTGCCAAGCATTGGTTTGTCCTAATCGGGCTGACATGTGCCACTTTTATTTTCAACACTTCGGAGTTCATACCCATAGGGCTGCTGACCGATATTGCCACGGAGTTCGGTATGACGGAGGCGCGGGCAGGTATGCTGATTTCAGTATATGCGTGGATGGTGATGTTGCTATCGCTGCCGTTGATGTTGCTGGTCTCAAAGATAGAATTGCGTAAGTTGCTGTTGTTCACCACGTTTTTCTTTATGTGCTTTCAGGTGATGTCATCGGTGTCGTCCACCTATGGCATGCTGATGGCATCGCGAATAGGCGTGGCATGCACGCACGCGATATTCTGGTCGATTGTCTCACCAGTAGCAGTGAGTGTGGTGCCCGACAAGTGCCGCCCGTTGGCATTGAGTATGGTGGTGACGGGAACGTCGGTGGCAATGATTCTGGGTCTTCCTCTCGGACGGTTTATCGGATTGCAGATAGGTTGGCGAATGACGTTTCTATGCATAGCAGGCTTTGCATTGTTCACATTTGTCTATTTGCTATTGACTTTGCCCAAAGTGCCGAGTCATGGCGGATTCAGTGTGCGACAACTGCCCTCGTTGCTCCGAAACCGCACATTGATAAGCATTTATGTGCTGACATTCCTGTTTGCAACCTCTTACTATACGGGTTACAGTTACATCGAACCATTCCTACTGCAAGTGGGGAAAATGTCGGAAAACGGTATCACTGCCACGCTGATGATATTCGGTGCGGCAGGCATATTGGGCAGTGTGGCATTCTCGAAATTCTATCCCTTAAACCCGACACGATTCATCACGGCGGCTCTGCTCGGAATGTTGGTTTGCCTCGGGTTGCTCTATCCGTCCACAACGGCTATTCCGCTGATAATCACACTATGTGCATGTTGGGGCATGGCGGCAACGGCATACAATGTGTCGTTCCAGAATGAGATAATCAACCACACCACAGATGATGCCACGCCGGTGGCGATGTCGATTTCGTCGGGGATATTCAACCTCGGTATAGCCACTGGGACTCTGATTGGCGGAAATGTTTGTACGCATACAACGATTGCCTATATCGGTTTTGCAGGGGCAGCCGTTGCCTTGATGACCGTCCTGTTCTGGCTGCTCAGTTTGCGTCCTTTGCTTAGAGGAAATGCAAGATAACGAATAAACATTAACGCGACAAACCCGCTATTATCTACCGTGTATCAACCGTATATCAACCGTGTATCAACCGTGTATGTACCGTAATTGGCAGCGCGAGGAAGATGCGAATTGTAAAGGAATATAAGGCGTTCGCGAGGGGCTTGTGTATGTGACTTTTTTGTAGTACCTTTATCGAATATTTCGCAGATATTTATGAGACTCAATTCACGTTATATGGTGAGAGGGGCAATGGTGTTCCTCAGTATGGTTTTCGGTGTTGTGCAAACGATGGCGGCAGATGATGTGCTGTTGAAAGGAACGCCGATTGGCAGTTCGCCATCGGTGGATTACAGCAACAACAGCGCGACCACCACGAAGAATGTGCCGGCAGATGCTTTTGACGGTAGTCTGGAGACTTTCTATGCTTCGTATGGCCGCTCCTATACTTGGGTCGGATTGGATTTGGGTACTCCGCACGTGATAACCCGTGTGGGATGGGCTCCAAGGAATGACGGAAATGGTCCGAGACGTGTGGTATTGGGCGTTTTTGAGGGTTCGAACTCACCCGATTTTATGGACGCGCTGCCGTTGTATGTCGTTGATGAACAGGGAGTTATCGGACAGATGAGTTATGCTGACGTGACGATGAGCAAGGGTTTCCGCTATGTGCGCTATGTGGGTCCCGCAGAGGCGCGCTGCAATATCGCCGAGTTGGCATTTTACGGGCATGAGGGAACGGGCGATAACAGTCATCTGTACCGCCCGACACAGTTGCCGTTGGTGGTGATTCATACGCAGAATGCGCGGGAGCCAGTGGACAAGGTGAATCAGATACAAGGTATAGTGTCGATAGTGGGAGATGACGGGTCGCTGCTGTCGGATTCTGCCACAACACGGTTGCGTGGCAACAAGTCGATGGAGTTTCCGAAGAAGCCTTATCGCATCAAGTTCGCTCACAAACAGAGTCCGCTAAACGCGCGTGCGAAGGCAAAAAAATGGACGCTGATTAACAACTGGGGCGACAAGACGCTGATGCGAAATATAGTGGCTTTTCATCTGAGTGATATAATAGGTATGCCTTATACACCTTATTGTCAGGCAGTTGACGTGATGCTGAATGGAGAATACAAGGGCTGCTATCAGTTGTGCGACCAGGTGGAGATAGCCAAGGGGCGTATCCCTATTAAAGAGATGAAACCGACCGATGTCAGCGGCGAGGAACTGACGGGCGGTTACTTTTGGGAGATAGATGCGTACGCCAATCAGGAGAAGAGTTGGTTTAATTCCAATCGCGGTAACCCCGTGACAATCAAATCGCCCAAGGATGATGAGATAGTGGCAGCGCAAACGAATTATGTGCGTAACTACTTCAATGCGATGGAGGCCGATGTGTATGGCAGCAACTCAGCCGACCCGACAACGGGCTGGCGCAGGGTGCTGGACGAAGACAGTTTCCTGAAACACTTTCTGGTAGGGGAAATATCGGGCAACACGGACACGTACTGGAGCGTATTTCAATACAAAGGTCGCGGAAATGATACTATATTCACCGGTCCTGTGTGGGACTTTGATTTAGCGTTTGACAACGATTACCGCACCTATCCGATAAACAACAAGCGTGATTTTGTGTATCGCGATGGCGGTTCGGCGGCGGGGAATATGCGTTTTTTTGTGGACCGCATTGTGATAAATGATTCAAAGACGATGGTATCGCTGCGGGAAAAGTGGGATAAGGTACGGCACAACGGTTTGACAGCCAATGAGTTGAGCGAATATGTGGATAGTCTCGCCAATGCGTTGGATGCATCGCAGCGGCTGAATTTCATGCGCTGGAACATATTGACCCAGAGCGTACACATGAATCCGCAAGTGGCAGGTTCGTATGCGGGCGAAGTGAATGTGCTGAAGAATTGTATCACTCGCCGCGTGGCATGGATGGACAACCGGTTGGGCTATACTTATACCACCGATGTCCCTCAAACGGAAAGCCCCGAGAACACGGTGCAGGAGGAGTGCAAAAAGGTGATGCGCAACGGGCAAGTGTATATCCAGCGCGGTCAGCAGTTGTATAACCTGTTGGGCGAAAGGGTGGAGTAGAAGCCCCCTTAAAAAAGAAAAAAGCCGTTTCACAACGGCTATTTTTCCACGGTATTAGTCTGTTTGATTTTTAAGGTACAAAAAAGATTGTGTCGTATTAATTACGGGCGCAAAGGTACTGCTTTTTCCATTGCCCCGCAATACCATTTTTTATGTTCTGCAACACGTTTCAATAGAGAAGGGCGCAGAAATATGTTGAATGGCATAAAAAAACTATCTTTTTTCCAGTTCAATGACCTCTAAATCGCGAATATCGGCACCGTCAATGACAAAACGTAAGAGCGTTTGCACGGTTTGCCACCCTTGTTTGCCTGCTGCGCCCGGGTTCATGGTGAGGAAGCCCCATTGGCGGTCGTACTGCACCTTGAGGATGTGGCTGTGCCCACAGACGAAGAGTTGAATGTGCTGGTTTGGGTTCTCGGAAGACTGACTCTTGCGGAACATAGGCAGGAGCCACGGGTTGTATTTGCCAGGGTAGCCGCCGATGTGCGTCATGAGGACGTTGACGTCCTCAATGCGAAAACGGTAGAATTCGCTGAGAGAATAGCGTACATCACCGCTGTCCATATTGCCATAGACGGCGCGAGTTGGCTTGAATTCACGCAAAGCCTGCAAGACTTCGGTGCTGCCAATGTCGCCCGCATGCCATATTTCGTCCACTTCGCGGAAGTGTTCGAAGACGCGCGGGTCGAGGAGTCCGTGGGTGTCGCTGAGAAGACCAATCTTTGTCATTTACGATTTGCGGATTTACGATGTACAATTTAGAGGGCAGTTCTTACTTCTTTGTAATCTTATCTAAAACAAAGATACTCAGCATGATAGTAGCGATGGCAACGGAAAGGAAGAAGATGATGTCGCGCAGGTCCACGACACCGCGCGAGATGCTGCTATAATGCGCTTGCAGGGCTATCCAGTAGAGAACAAAACAAGAGACCGCGCTCAGAATGAAGGCAATGAGTTGGCTTTTGGTGAGACTGCCCGCCAGTACGCCAATGCCCGTGAAGGCGGCACTGAGCAACACCAAGCCCATCATGGAACCGCAGAACTGCCCGCCGTCGATGTTGCCGATGGGTTCTGCCATGTAGAAGACAATGAAATAGTGCACAATACAGGGCAACAATGCCAAGATAGTGAGTGTCCATGCTGCCATGTATTTGCTGACCACGATGCGCCAAAATGGAACGGGCTGTGCGCGCAGCAAAGTCCATGTGCCGCTGCGGCGTTCCTCGGAAAAGAGGCGCATGGTGAGCGCGGGGCACAGGAGCATCAGCAGCCAAGGCGACAACTGAAACAGCCCGTCCACCTGCGCGTAGCCGGACTCAATGACATTCCACTGCCCCGGGATAACCCACAGGAACAGGCTGATAGCCAGCAAGTAAAGCCCGATGACGATATACGCAATGGGGGACGAGAAATAGTATGCCAGTTCTTTGCGGTACATATAGTGTGTATCAATTACTTTTGAACAGGAGTCTTTGGAAAGATAATCCAGAAAGCAATGGTGACAAGAAGAGCAAATCCAGCAAAGATATACCAACTGGTTTGCCAACCTTGCCAAATTGCCATTGGCCCTTCCGCTATCACATTCTCAGCGTAAACGAAATGATTGACAATGGCTTGCGCGGAAAGCGTGCCGATGGTGGCACCGAGTCCGTTTGTCATCATCATAAAGAGCCCTTGTGCACTGGATCGTTCGGCGATATTCACCTCCTGATCCACAAAGAGACCACCCGAGATGTTGAAGAAATCAAAGGCAAAGCCATAGACTATGCAACTGAGAATAAACAAGATAACGCCCGGGAAGCCAGGGTTGCCGAGTCCGAAAAGTCCGAAACGGAGTACCCATGCGAACATTGCCATGAGCATGACATTCTTGATGCCATAGCGTTTGAGGAAGAACGGGATGCAGAGAATACAAAGTGCTTCACATATCTGGGATATGGAAATGAGCATGTTGGCATGCTGCACGCCAAAGGTGTCTGCAAACTCGGATATGGCACCGAAACTGGTGATGAACGGGTTGGCGTAACTGTTGGTGACTTGCAGGCACATGCCGAGCAGCATGGAGAAGATGAAAAAGATAGCCATCTTCTTCTGCTTGAATAATTGAAACGCCTGTAAACCAAGTGCTTCCACAAGCGACTGTGACGCAACCTTTCCCTTGGTGGGACATTGGGGCATGGTGAGTGCATAGAGTGCGAGAAGGATACTCAAGCCACCACTAACGATGAATTGCATACTGGTTTTTTGGAAGCCGCAGAGGTCCACGATCCACATAGTGGCAATGAAACCGACCGTTCCGAAGACGCGGATAGGAGGGAAATCTTTGACGGTATCCAACCCTGCTTTGCCCAATGCGGTGAAGGCAACAGAGTTGTTGAGCGCCAATGTCGGCATATAGAACGCTACGGAGAATGTGTAGAGTGTGAACAACGTAGCGAATTGAATATCAGGACCTAATAGTATGCCATAGATACCTGCTCCGAGCATGAACACACCCGCCAAAGCATGGCAAAGGCTGAGTAATTTCTGCGCAGGAATCCAACGGTCTGCCACGATACCCATGAGGGCAGGCATGAAAAGGCTGACAATACCTTGAATGGAGTAGAACCAGCCAATATGTGTTGCCAAGCCATGCGTGGCAAGGTAGGTGCCCATGGATGTCAAGTACGCTCCCCAAACTGCAAATTCGAGGAAATTGAGGAGAATAAGACGAAGTTTCATGTTCTTCATACGATATGTAATTGATTGGTTTATATGTTTATAAGTCGGTTTGTGGAACCGGTTGACCAGTTGAGTCTGTTAAAACTCAGATGTGAAATGGAATTGGATGTGCTTGTAGTCGTTCTGCGCCATTTGGAGCACATAGGACGAGTCCGCCATAAAGACATCGCGCCCGTCTTTGTCGGTAGCCATATATTGGGCTTTGCGCTTTTTGAACATCTCAAGTTCGGTATCATCATCCGACTCTATCCAGCAGGCTTTGTACATTTGGAGCGGTTCCCAACGGCACTTGGCCTGGTATTCGTGCTCAAGGCGATACTGAATGACTTCGAACTGGAGTTGCCCAACCGTGCCGATGATTTTGCGTCCGTTCATTTGGCTGACAAACAACTGCGCCACACCTTCATCCATCAGTTGGCGGATTCCTTTGTCAAGTTGCTTCTGTTTCATCGGGTCGGCATTCTCAATGTACTTGAACATCTCAGGAGAGAATGATGGTAGTCCTTTGAAATGAAGGTTTTCACCTGAGGTGAGTGTATCTCCAATCTTGAAATTGCCAGTATCGGGCAGTCCGACAATATCGCCGGCATACGCTTCGTCCACCGTTTCTTTGCGCTGTGCCATAAAACACGTGGGGGCAGAGAAACGCATTTGGCGGTTCTCGCGCACGTGTTTATAATAGGTGTTGCGCAGGAACTTGCCGGAACATATCTTGAAAAAGGCAATACACGAGCGATGGTTGGGATCCATGTTGGCGTGAATCTTGAAGCAGAACCCTGTGAAATTCTCTTCCATCGGGTCCACACGCCGTTCGATAGCATCTATGGGGCGTGGCGATGGGGCAATCTGTACGAAACACTCCAACAACTCCTTGACACCGAATGTGTTGAGGGCAGAGCCGAAGAACACAGGGGCCAAGTCGCCCGCAAGGTACTGCTCTTTGTCGAAAGGATTGTACACGCCGCTGATGATTTCGAGGTCAGACTGCAGTTTCTCTGCATCTGCGTTGCCGATAAGAGTGGCTATTTGCGGGTCGGTTACATCGTCAAAACGCAGAGATTCAGTCACATGCGTCTTGTCGGGTGTATAGAGGTCCAATGTGGATTGGAAGATATTGTACACGCCTTTGAAACGTTGCCCCATATTGATGGGCCACGATAGTGGTCGTACGTGAATGCCAAGTTCTCCCTCCACCTCATCCAGCAAATCGAATGGGTCTTTGCCTTCGCGGTCCATCTTGTTGATAAACACCATGACCGGTGTCTTGCGCATACGGCAGACCTGCATCAAGCGGCGCGTCTGAGTTTCGACACCCTTGGCTGCGTCAATCACAATGATGACGGAATCCACTGCAGTCAGGGTACGGAACGTATCTTCGGCAAAATCCTGGTGACCGGGTGTGTCAAGGATATTGATGTGATAGGTGGTGTCAGCAGCACCGGTTAGGGTCGGTTTGTAGTCGAATCCCATTACCGAAGTGGCAACGGATATACCACGCTGCTTCTCGATTTCCATCCAGTCAGACGTGGCTGTCTTGCGTATCTTGTTGGACTTCACGGCACCTGCCACATGGATGGCACCGCCGTAAAGCAGCAGTTTCTCGGTGAGTGTGGTTTTGCCCGCATCGGGGTGACTGATAATCGCAAACGTGCGACGACGAAGTATTTCTTGTTGTTCTGTGTTGCTTAGCATTGAATATTATAGCAGTTTATATAGGTTGCAAAGGTACGATTTTTCCCTTGAATATGCAAGTGTGACGGTGAGTTGGTCTGCTTTTTGCAACCTATGAGCGTTCTGAAGACGGATTGCAGGTGGGGTGTTGCAGGTCGTGAATCTGTTCTTTAACTTGTTCCCAAGCCTTTTCGGATAGTGGTGCGGTGTAGTTGTAGATGATGGATTGTTGTTTCAGGTCGTCTTGGAAGAAGTGAAACTGGTCGTCCAAACGGTGTATGCAAAGGACAAGCAGCAGGACTACTATCGCCCATTTTGCGACACCAAAGAGTGCGCCCAAGAGACGGTTGAGCCAGCCCAAACTAATGGCTTTGAAGAGTCTGGAGATAAGGCGTGCGGCAATGTTGAGAAACAAGGCTATTGTTAAGAATATCAGTGAGTAAGCCACAACCGCACACACTGCCTCCGGCCATGCAAACTGACGCATAAGCCATAGTGCAAAGTTGGCACCCCACACTTTGGCTCCAACGAAACCTAAGACGATACCAACGATGGCTGTGAGTTCCACTACCAACCCCCTCATCAGCCCTCGGACAAGGCCGATGAGAAGGGGTAGGAGAATAAGAATGTCAATCCAAGTCATGGATTTATTTGGTGTACTCTATACGAGGCCAAAGGTTACCATTGTCGTCACGAAGGTCAAGGTCGTCCAACGAGCGAATGGAGATTGACCAACACTTGGCAGCAGGGTCGTATTTGGCATTGTCGCTATAGAAGCCAAGAATACCTTCGACCGTACCTACATAGTCCGGACAATTGTCCACACCATTGCTATCGGCTCCGGGGAGATAATAGTAGGCAAACTTAGCATATTCTGATGCTGAAACAAGGGTTTTGTTGCCATTGGCATCAGCAATCACACGGCTTTGCGGATAGCCGATGTTGGTTGTGGTAGGTGCAAAGACATTGGCGTTGGTGTCTTCTTCAGGGTCGCCTGTGGTGCAAGTGACACCTGTCCCGTAGGTGTTGAAGTATTCGCCCGTGAAATGAACATCCTTGATACGTACCAACTTACCATCCAAGAGACGTGCATTCTGCAGGTTGAGGATACTGATGAAATCGCTGATGGATACTTCGTCGTACACTAACTTGCTCTTGTCCGGCTTTCCGATGCAGGACACATGTTCCTTGAATATAGCCATAGGAATGCGTCCCGGTGCCCAACCGACTTTCTCACCGGCGTTGTTGGCATATTGGTTGTTGTTATAGGAGGGCACGCAGAGTTGCGGCTGGTTGGCATAGCGTCCGATAGCCAGACCGTCCACACGGATAAGAATCTCTTGTCCTATTTGATAAAGACCACCGACAGAACCTGCGTCCACGGAGATACGCAGTGCCTGTTGTTCTCCCTCAACAACCTGCTGAATGCAGAGTGATTTGTAGAAATTGCCTGCGTAATCATCGGTGGTGATGCGTCCGCGGATATAGACAGGTTTCTCGCATTTGGATATTGTGTCGATGGAGAAGAGATAGTTGACCCCGTCTTTGGTTGCGCGTGTGCGATACAATGAGGTGTCGCTGAGGTAGTTGCCTTTCTCATTCATATAGCGGTCAAGGAATTGGTTGATAGTCAGCAACTCGCCTTGTTGAACCAGTTCGCTTGCCTGTTCCTCGTTGATGAAGAGTGTAGATTCATCAATGGGCTTCGGCGTGCATGCGAAACATATTGCCGCGAGGGCGATATATAGAAACTTCTTCATAATGCTTAGAATTTGTATTGGATGTTAAGATAGAAGTTAGTTCCCCATGCATAGTAGTACTTGGATGGGAATTTCCATGTGTTAGAGCCAATTACCGAGTTCTTGCTGTCTTCAACTCCCTGGCGTGTCTGGCGCGGAAGGCGTGCCTGTTGGTAACCACCCGTTTTGAAGTGGGTGTTGTTGAGCACGTTATTGACAGTCAAGTTGATAGAGATAGATTGGCGATTCTTGAGGTAGATGAGTTTGCCGACACTCACATCAACAAGGAAACGGTTGTACCACTGATTGTCAGTGAGCATCTCTTGTTCCGATAGTTGATTGTAGGGGTATTTAAGTACCGGTACTCCATATTTGTCGGAAATAACAGCACCGTTCTCGTCCTTTTGCAGTGCATCGGTGTAAGAGTCTCCATACCAACCGTTCACGGCACTACCATCGGCACGTACGCCTGTGTAAAGTCCCTTCATACGGCGCGAGGGGGCATAGTCGAGGTAACTCCAGTCGAAGTAACTGACCGTGATATCGGCAAACCACATCTTGGGGTGGAAGAACGATAATTTGAGGCTGGTATTGACTTGCGGACCTGTGGCCACGCGGAGACCGTTAATAAGCACGCTATCACGGAGTTCGAAGATTGGCTGATTGTCGGCGTCTTGTGCCAACGCCATTCCGTTCTCGGCAGAGGTAACCGAGTATGCGTTAGAGGTATAGCGGTAGTCGCCCACGCTGACAACTCCGGTAAGGGTGAAATATGTACCCAGTTTGACTGCGGCAGCGGCTTCGATACCCATATGGCGGCGGTTGATACCTGTAAGTGACTGATTGACAAAAGTTCGTGCTTCGTCATCATAGTATCCGTTGAGTTCCGTGCCATCCCAGAATTGCGTATAGAAACCGGTGATACGTCCGCGTACAAGGGGGTAGTTGAAAGAATAGGTAAGGTCGGCACTTGCCATCTTTTGGCTGGCTCCAAAGTATTCGTGCAACCACGATGTGTTGTACAATTTGGCATAGGCGGTTGCCTGGTCGTGACGATAGATGTTTTCTACAGCACGGTCATGCACACGAGGAGATATATAAGCATCGCGCGCGAGCGGTGCTGTGGTCTCTGCCATCGCATTGATTTTGAGTTGGTTGCGTCCGTCAATCTTATACGTAGCACCTAACTTAACTGCAGGGTCAATGAACCGGTGGGTGTAGCCTGCCAAGGTGGTAGGCAGCGTTGAGAAATCGCCATTGGCATCCAAGATTGCTTGTGCGTTGTTAGCCAGATAGAATTGAGCATACTCAGGGTTAAGGCGTGCGAGATACCAAGCACGTCCATTGAGCATGTTGGTGGTGCGCTGCATGGACGAATAGGTGAACTGAAGGGCATAGTAGAGGTCCACTTCGTTCCACGACCATTCATTTTGTGCCCACAATTTGGCATTCATCATGTTGATGCGGTAGTCGTAACCGAAACGCCCATCAGTGCTGATAGATGCGTTGGGGTTCCGCAGGTCGTTTTGCTTGACGTACTGAATATCTTCTTGCGTCATGCCGATATTGGTGGCAAGTTCTTTGATGTCCCGTTCTGCAAACGGGTCAACATCAATCCATTGGTTGCCGCCGAGGAGGTCGTCCACCGTCTTGTAGTGAATACCTTGTGATCCTTTGGCTTCCAATCCTACCGTAGCCGTCAGGTGATTGACAGACGTATTGCGGTAGTTGATATTGAGCATGCCTTCCTGTATGTCGTTGTGACGACGCTCCAACATATAGCGTGCCGACCCGTTGGGGTTGTTGGCATTGTTGGCATAGTTGGCAGCGTAAAGCGCATCCCAATCTATCTGGGTGGTCTTGTCGTCGCGAGAGGTCCAGAGGTCGGTTAGGGTGGAGTAGGTGTTCATATCCACCGAGGGACCTACGTAGTTACCATCGTAGTAGGCACCAGAACCTAAGTTGTTGCCATTCAGGTCTTTATTGATATAGTTACCATCCTTGTCAATTTGTCCGTCAAACAGGAAGGACGGCATATTGCGGTAGTAGTCTGGACGCGGGTCGGGCGCATTGTAGAACGTAAGTGCCGAGTTGGAATAGAACGAGTAGTGGTATCCCAAGCCGAACTTGATGCGGTTGGTCTCGTTGATGTTCCAGTCGAAAGCGGCAATGATTGTCGGGTCGTACGATTTCACGATACGCGAGTTGCGCACTTGTCCGTTCTGGTAGCCCCAATAGGGATTATAGTTGTTGTAGCCCCATGAGGTACGATTGTACTGATTGGTGAGGTTGTAGGTCTCTTGCGTAACGGCAGCCGATTGTCCGCGCATAGTGGGAGCACCAAACGTGATGAGTGACAGCCGCTTATCCTTGCCCCATTGCTTTTCGGCAGTCAAGAAATAACCTACGGAATTGTAGGTGATACCCTCGCCGATACGCCCTTTGACATCAATGTACGGGCTGTAACGCCAAGCGAGTTGGGCGGCAAAAGCCCAGCCGTTGTCGAGCAGACCACTGGCGTAGGTGGCACGTGCGGCACCCTTGTAGTTGCGGTTGGTGCCCGCAAGACCTACCTTCCAGCCCTGTGCGTAGTTGGTAGCCGACTGGAGATAGTTGGTGGATTTGCCGAGCGAGCCAAAGGTAAAGTTGTTGGATTCGATGCCCTCTACTACTTCGCGGTATCGCGTAGCGTCGTTGAGTCCTCCCATCGCGGAGAAGTTGAACTGTCCGCGCTCTGCCGAGTTGAATGAGATACCCTCAATGTAGTTCTGCTCGTAGATTTGCTCGTAGCCGCGTGCACGGTAGCGCGCGTTGGACCAAGCAAATGAGGTGGTGGAGTTGAAGACATCCTGACTGGCACTGGAGGCTGACGCCATGGATTGGGTCTTGCCCTCGTCGTCATTGAGGTCGGCTTCGGCAAGGTTGAGGAGCACTTCCTCCTGTGCCTCGCGCGCAATGTCCACCTGCATGAGGATGTCGCCGAGGTCGTTGAGTTGTCCTTCGCGTAACTGAATGAGTTGAATGTCAGACACATAGCCATCTGCTTCGAGGATGACTTCCTCGTCTATCGGCTCCAGATAGGTAAGCGAGAACTCACCATTGGCATTGGTCGTGGTAGAGATGCCTTGGTTGCCGAGCGTGACTGTGGCACCCGAGATGCCCTGTTGGTTGGCAGTAACGAGACGCCCCACCAGTCTGGTGGCATCGTCTGCGTACGCCGTAGCCGAGAGCAGAGTGGCAACAGTCAGCAGCAAAGCAAAGATACTTTTTCGCATAAGATGTTGTTTTTGAATTGATATTCTATTGGTAACCAACCGCCTGCACAGGTATTAGAACTCGGCGGTTTTTGGGGTGCGGGGGAACGGTATGACGTCACGGATATTCTGCATGCCCGTTACGAAGAGCATCAGACGCTCGAAGCCCAAACCGAAACCGGCGTGAGGCGCAGAGCCGAAACGGCGTGTGTCAAGGTACCACCACATGTCCTTCATCGGTATCTGACGGCGTTCGATTTCGGCGTTGAGTTTGTCGAGACTCTCTTCACGAACCGAACCGCCGATGATTTCGCCAATCTGCGGGAAGAGTACGTCAGTGCCCTGTACGGTCTTGCCATCCTCGTTGATTTTCATGTAGAACGCCTTGATGTCTTTGGGGTAGTCGGTCATGATGACGGGCTTGCCGAAATGCTCCTCCACCAGGAACCGCTCGTGCTCGGAAGCGAGGTCGTCGCCCCACTCGCACGGGAACTCAAAGCGTTTGCCGTTCTTGATTGCCTCTTGGAGAATGCGCACGCCTTCGGTGTACGGCAGACGGACAAAGTCGGTGTTCACCACGGCTTGCAGGCGCGCGATGAGCCCCTTGTCCACAAACTGGTTGAGGAACTCGAGGTCGTCCATGCAATGGTCGAGCGCCCAACGGACACAGAACTTGATGAAGTCCTCTTCGAGGTCCATGAGTTCGTCTTTCTGAATGAAGGACACTTCGGGTTCAATCATCCAGAACTCGGCAAGGTGGCGCGGGGTGTTGCTATTTTCGGCACGGAAAGTAGGTCCGAAAGTGTATATTTTGCCCAGCGAGAGGGCAGCCAACTCGCCCTCGAGTTGCCCCGAGACAGTGAGAGAGGTCTGCTTGCCGAAGAAATCGTCGGAGTAATCAATCTTGCCGGTTTCGTCTTTCTTCAGGTTGTAGAGGTTCTTGGTTGTCACCTGGAACATCTGTCCCGCGCCCTCGCAGTCGGAAGCCGTGATGATGGGGGTGTGGAAGTAGAAGAAACCGTGTTCGTGGAAGTAGGTGTGGATAGCCATCGCCATGTTGTGGCGGATGCGGAAGACGGCACCAAACGTATTGGTACGTGGGCGCAGGTGCGCGATAGTGCGCAGGTATTCCATGCTGAGTCCTTTCTTCTGGAGCGGGTACTGCTCGGGGTCGGCTGTGCCATATACCTCCAAATCAGTCAGTTGGATTTCCACAGCCTGCCCGCTGCCTTGGCTGGCAACAAGGTTGCCCGTGGCGGAGATGCACGCACCCGTGGTGACGGGCTTGAGTTGCTCCTCGGGGAACTTGGCGAGGTCCACTACGATTTGTATGTTGCGAATGGTGGAGCCGTCGTTGAGGGCAATGAAACTGACGTTTTTGTTGCCGCGGCGACTACGCACCCACCCACGGACATTGATTGGCTGCCCGTCTGCCTCGCGCTTGAGCGCGTCGATGATTTCTGTACGTTTCATTTATCTAAATTAGATATTTATATCGTTGTTTGTTGTTTGTCTGTTCGTTGGCGGTTTGTTATAGGATGCTTATAGGTTGCTTATCCCTTGCGCATCCCTTGCTGAACCTTTTGTGCTTGACACGATGTTAAATCGTATTAAACTTTGTTTAGAACGGTGCCTCAAAGTCCTCGCCTTTGTTGAGCATGGCTCCGTCCGCCTCGGGGGAGGGGAGGGAGTTCATGCGGCTGGCGACTTGGCGTGTGGCGGGTTCGGGAAAATCTTCCCCGCCGGTGCCGTCATCGTTTTGGAAACGTGTGTATTTGGCAATAAAACGGAGCCATACATCGTCCACTGCACCGTTACGGTGCTTTGCCACGATGATTTCGCCTAATCCGCGGAGGTCCTTGCCCGTCTTGGGGTCGTTGAAGATTTTGTAGTACTCGGGGCGGTGGATGAAACAAACCATATCGGCATCCTGCTCTATGGCACCCGACTCACGCAAGTCGGAGAGTTGCGGTGTCTTGCCGTCCACGCTGTTGGTAGAATCGCGTTTCTCGACGCTACGGTTCAACTGACTGAGGGCGATGATGGGGATATCCAACTCTTTTGCCATGCCTTTGAGGGTACGCGAGATGATGCTGACCTCCTGCTCTCGGCTGCCGAAATTGGAGCCGTTGGCATTCATAAGTTGCAGATAGTCAATGATTATTAGTTCTACATGCTTCTCGCGTACCAATTTGCGCGCCTTGCTTCTGAGTTCGAAAACGCTCAATCCCGGCGTGTCGTCCACATAGAGCGGCGCACCTAAAAGGTCGTTTACCTTATGCTCCAACTTGTCCCATTCGGCTTTGGTCAGTCGTCCGTTTTTGATTTTCTCGCCCTCAATCTCGCACACGTTCATAATCAGACGGTTAACGAGTTGGACATTCGACATTTCGAGCGAGAACATTGCCACGGGAATCTTGTAGTTGACCGCGATATTCTTCGCCATGGACAGCACAAATGCCGTCTTACCCATGGCGGGACGGGCTGCGATGATGATGAGGTCGGATTTTTGCCAACCCGATGTGAGTTTGTCGAGGGCGGTGAATCCGCTGGGCACGCCCGAGATGTTACCCTCGTTTTGTGCCGCCTTGCGCATGCGTGCAAAGGCCTCGGTGATGACGGGGTCAATCTGCGTGACATCGCGCGTTTGCGACTCCTGTCCGATGGCAAATATCTGGGATTCTGCAAATTGCATCAGTTCTGCCACATCTTGCGTCTCGTCGTAGCCCATTTCCTCCACTTGGCATGCCATGGAGATGAGTTTGCGCGCCGTGGCTTTCTGCGCCACGATTTGCGCGTGGTAACGCAGGTGTGCCGCCGAAGTGACGCGGCGCGTGAGGTCGCTGAGGTTCACCACGCCGCCTGCCTGCTCCAGTTCGCCCGTGGACTTGAGTTGCTCTGCCACGGAGAGCACGTCCACAGGTGCGTCTTTGCTCGCCAATGTGCGGATTGCCTCAAAGATGATGCGGTTGCGGTCGGAATAGAACGATTCGGGACGCAACAAATCCGCCACGGACGCGTATGCCTCTTTCTCTATCATGAGGGCACCCAACACAGCCTCCTCCAATTCGGGAGACTGTGGTGGCAGTTTGCCTAACTCGTTGGCACCCACTTTGATAAGAGCGGGGTCAATACGGCGTTTGCGGTTATTTGTTGGACTCGGCATATTGCTTCAACAGGTCGTATGCAGCGGTAAAACTGCTGATTTCGTTGTTCAAAACTCGTTTTTCTGTTTGCTCGATGATGGGTGCCATCACCTCGGAGCGGTAGAAACCGTCCAAAAGGTTTTGGTTGATGGTCTCGTACATCCAGTATTTGGCTTGCTCGGTACGCAGGCGGTTGAGGTAGCCGTTCGCGCGCGCGAACCTTATATAATCCTCTACCATGTTCCATACTTCGAGAATGCCCGTGCCCTCCACGGAGGAGCATGCGAGAGCGTATGGCTTCCAACCCGATTCGGTAGGCGGGAAGAGTGCAAGAGCATTCTTGAAACTGACTTTGGCCGCCTCGGCGCGCTCCACGTTGTTGCCGTCGCATTTGTTGATGGCTATACCGTCCGCCATCTCCATGATGCCGCGTTTGATACCTTGCAGTTCGTCGCCGGTGCCTGTCACTTGCAGCAGGAGGAAGAAGTCCACCATCGAATGGGCTGCTGTCTCGGACTGCCCGACGCCCACGGTCTCGACGAGGATAGTGTCGAATCCCGCTGCTTCACAGAGGACGATGGTCTCTCGTGTCTTGCGTGCCACACCGCCCAAACTGCCTGCCGATGGGCTGGGGCGGATAAAGGCATTCTTCTCCGTGGACAGCTGGTTCATACGGGTTTTGTCGCCCAATATGCTGCCTTTGCTGCGCTCAGACGATGGGTCAATGGCAAGTACGGCGAGGTGTTTGCCTTGCTCGCATAGTTTGGTGCCGAGTGCCTCAATGAACGTGGATTTGCCGGCTCCCGGTACGCCCGTGATGCCCAAGCGGATAGCGTTGCCTGTGTGGGGCAGACAGCGTTTGATGACCTCTTGCGCAATGGCTTGGTCGCTGGGCAGATGACTCTCTACCAACGTGACGGCCTGGCTGAGCATACGTATGTCACCCTTCAGAATCCCCTCCACATATTGGTCGGCGGAGAGTACCCGTTTATGGCGGTGAAAAGTGGCATACGGATTGACCGACGGCAGGTTTTGTACACCTGCGTTGACGGTCAATCCCTTGTATTCGGCACTGTTTTCCGGATGTTCCATTATTCTACGGTCCAGTTGATTCTTAATGTGATAACGGGGTTCTCGGGGTCGTTGGTAATCAGGGTCGCCATGCGCGAATATTGCGCGGGTTCAATGGCTGCTTGACCCTTTGCTACCTGAGTGTTTACCTCAGCTTTGAGGTCTGCATGATGACCGCCCTTGATGCCACCCTTAGGTGCAGTGATGTGCAACTGGTTGTCATCCAGCACGATACGGCGTACCATCAACGGGTTGATGCCGGCATTGTTGAGGGCAATCTTGAAGGATGCCTTTTTGCCGCTCTTCACGGTGCCGAGGTTGATATTGCGCTCAATCTCTACGATAGGAGCCTGTTGGCGTTGCTCTACGGTGAGCGATGAGAAGTCCTCTGTGATGTTGGCTGTCAAGTGAACAGCGTACTCTTCGGTGAGATTGCGCTTGCCATTCACCATCATGTAAATCTTGGTGTCAATAGGGCCAAGGACAGGGCTGGCTGCCGATGTCAATACCACCTGCAGTTTGCCGGTCTGACCGGGTTGTACCTCTGCCAATGAAACTTTGGCATCAAAGTAACTGTCTTGGTCGCGCGTGAGGACGTCCAACTTGATAGGTTGCTGTGTTTGGTTGGCGTATTCGATTTCCAACATCTTGTCCGAACCTTGTTTCACGGTACCGAAACTCATATTTTGCTTCTTCATGCTGAGTTCGCCCATCTTGACGGGATATTGGTCAATGGGTTTCACCGGCTTTGGAATCACCTCGCCTTTTATATATAGGCGTTTGGTTGCCTCGGTGGCGTTGCTGGTGACGGTGATGGTCTTCTGGAAACGGCCAGGGCGACCATTGGGGTTATAAGTGACGGTTATTTGACCTGTTTGCCCTGGTTCAATGGGTTCGCGAGTCCATTTCGGAGTGGTGCAGCCGCAACTGGCGCGCACATTGTTCAGCACAAGCGGCATCATACCCTCGTTTTTGAATTCAAACACGGTGGTCACGCGACCATCAGCCTCATTGATTTTGCCGAAATCATGCTCGGTTTTCTCAAATGTCATCACGGGTTGTTGACCCATTGCAACCACTGTCATCAGCAGAAAGGCTGCCAAACTCATTACTTTTTTCATTGTACTAAGTATTATGATTTGTTTATTTGTCTGATTATCTGTTATTTACTTTCGTTTTGAGCGGTCTGTGCAATGTTTTGGTTGCCCACGCTCAACACGTTCACGGCTGTCACGCTTTCGATGTTGCGTAACTCTTTGCACATTTTGCTGAGGGTCTTTTGCTCGAAAATCCATATCTGCACCTCACAGTCGAAGAGGTTGTCGTTAGAGGTGACGTGCAGGTCGTGGATGTTGGCGTGATATTCTTCGCAGATGACGGTGAGCATACGCATCAGCACGCCGAAGGTGTCTTCTCCTTTTATCCGCACGCTTGCAAGTTTGGCAACCGTGTTCTTCCCTGGTCGGATAAGGCTCCACAGCCCGTTGCCTTTGCGGAAATGCTTCTTGATGCAGTCACGCGCTTTGGCGGTCACTACTATCTGCAGCCACTCTTGTTCGGGCCGTTGTTTCTCCGAAGTCAGCACCTCCACTTGGTCACCGCTCTGTAAGATGTAACTGATGGGGCGTGCCGTGTGGTTCACGTTGGCGCCGATACAATGGTCGCCCAACTCGGTGTGCAACTGATAGGCAAAGTCCAGCACTGTCGCGCCCTGCGCCAGCGTCCGTATCTCGCCCTTGGGCGTGAATACAAACACCTCGTGCGCATACAAATTGAGTTTGAAAGTGTCCAGAAATGCCATCGCATCGGGGTCGGGGTTGCTCAACACCTCTTTTATCTCTTGTAGCCATTTGTCCAACTCCCCCTCGCTGTCGTCGCCCGATTTGTATCGCCAATGTGCCGCTAAACCGTGTTCCGCCAACTCGTGCATACGCTCGCTGCGTATCTGCACCTCCACCCATTGACCGTGCTGACCCATCACCGTCACGTGCAACGCTTCATAACCGTTGGCTTTCGGGGTGGATATCCAATCCCTGATTCGCTCGGGATGAGGGCGGTATATCTCCGTGATGGCTGAGTAAATCATCCAACATTGGTCTTTTTCCGAGAACGATGTATTGGGCTTAAACACGATGCGTGCCGCCAACAGGTCGTACACTTGCTCGAAAGGTACGCCTTTCGACACCATCTTTTTGTATATTGAATACACCGATTTGATGCGCGCCGTGAGTTGGAACTCATAGCCCATCTGCGTCAGTTTTTCGCGTATAGGTGCTGCAAACTCCTTGAACGAGTCCATTCGGGCATCGGCGTTTGCCTCTAATTTGGACTCTATCTCGGCATACAAATCGGGGTGTTCGTACTTGAAACTCAGATCCTCCAACTCCGTTTTGATGGGGAAAAGTCCCAGTCGGTGCGCCATTGGGGCGTAGATGTATTGTGTCTCGGCGGCAATCTTGTGTTGTTTCTCAATGGGTTGTGCCGACAGCGTGCGCATATTGTGCAGTCGGTCGGCTAACTTGATGAGCATCACCCGGATGTCGTCCGACATGGTCAGCAGCAATTTGCGCACATTTTCCGCCTGTTTTTTGGCCTGGTCGCCGAATACGCCGCCCGAAATTTTGGTCAGTCCGTCCACTATGCTTGCAATCTTCGGACCAAATTGGTGCTCAATATCCTCCACCGTGTACTCGGTATCCTCCACCACGTCGTGCAACAGCGCGGCGCAGATACTGGTGCTGCCCAATCCGATTTCTTTCACCACAATGCGTGCCACGGCCAACGGGTGCATGATGTAGGGCTCTCCCGACAAACGTCTCACGCCCGTATGCGCCTGTTTGGCAAAGTGATAGGCGCGTGTGATGAGTTCCACTTTTTGGCGATGTGTCGTATGCGCATAATCGTCCAACAGGGCTTGAAACTCTTGTTCCATCCGTTGCTCTTCTTCCTGTGTGAAATCGCTTTCTACCATTGTTTTTGTTGGATGCGTTGTGCGCATTTGGGCGACAAAGTTACAACATTTTACCGATATATCCAAGTGCGTGTATGCTTTTGCTGATAAATCCCTGTTTTTTCACCCTCATTTTTTTCGTTCCTTTTTCTCTGTTAATTACGGTAGATAACAACGACCTTGCCGTAGGTTTTGCGTAATTTTGCATGTGTGTTGCACATGTCGGAAAAATGTTGTAACTTTGCGCGGATTTTAATGCGAAAAGAAATGCACGTATATATAAGGTTTGCACAGTATGGTTTCAGGGGCATAATCGGGGTGTTGTTGGCGGCTTGTGTGATGTCATTGATGTCTTTCACGGTGGTGATCGATGCGGGGCACGGTGGGCATGATGCTGGGGCAATAGGTCCGAAGATGGGCATTCAGGAGAAGGATTTGAATTTGGATGTGGCGAAACGCTTGGCGGCTAAGATACGTACTAACTATCCTGATATTAAGGTGGTTATGACGAGAACGACGGATGTCTTTCTGCCTTTGCAGGCGCGTGCGGACACGGTGAATGCCAACCATGCGGACTTGTTTATTTGTATCCATACCAACTCCGCGGAGAACCGTAATGCATGTGGTGCGGAGACGTTCATTTTGGGTACCGACCGGATGGAGGATAATCTGGATGTGGCAATGCGCGAGAACGCCGTGATGAAGATGGAGAAAGACCAGACTGTATATCAGGGGTTTGACCCCAATTCGGTGGAGAGTTATATCTTGTTCGAACTGATGCAGAACCAGTATATGGACAAGAGTCTTTTGTTCGCGGAATTGGTGCAGAAGCAGTTCGTTGGCACCTTGCAACGTGCCGACCGTGGCGTCCGTCAGGCGGCGTTTTGGGTGTTGCTCAAGTCGGCTTGCCCCAGCGTATTGGTGGAGATGGGTTTCATCAGCAACCAGGAGGAGGAACGCTGGCTTGCAGGTGAAAAAGGAAAAGAAGGAATCGTTAATGGCATTTTTAGTGCCTTTGAAACTTATTATTCAAAATGAAACACGCAAGAGAAGTCAAAGTAGGAGTACTTGCGATTGTATGCGCAGGCATTCTGTATTTCGGATTTAATTTCCTGAAAGGGATCAATATCTTTGCCCCTACGCGCTGCTATATGGGGCAGTTCGAGAATCTGAGCGGTCTCACCGAGCAGGCGCCCGTTTATATCCGCGGCTACAAAGTGGGGTTGGTGGAGAGTATCCAATATGATTTTACGCGCGAACCATCATTCCTGGTGGCGGTTTCCATTGACAAGGGTATCACGGTGCCTAAAGGTACGCAGATGGCATTGGTGGCAGATGGATTGCTGGGCGGGATGGCAATAGAATTGCAGATGCCTCCCGCATCTATGATGACGCAAGGGGCTGTATATCAGCGTGGTGACACGTTGCCGACTATTGTGGTTCCCGGACTCT
Source organism: uncultured Bacteroidales bacterium (assembly GCA_934667275.1). Classification (GTDB taxonomy): domain Bacteria; phylum Bacteroidota; class Bacteroidia; order Bacteroidales; family Paludibacteraceae; genus Colicola. The sequence continues at coordinate 36,085 of CAKULK010000017.1, forward strand.
TGGACGGATTGCAGGGTGGATTGTTGGCGCACTTGGATAGTTTGGTGCAAGAGGCAAACATGTTGGTGGCTTCTTTGAACAATGAGTTGGACGAAGGCAGTCTGCATGCTTCCTTGCAACATATTGAGAAGATTACGGCGGATTTGACGGTGAGCAGCAGGGACATTCGTCGCTTGACGCACGACCAACTGCCGCCTATTGTGGACAAAGCCGATTCGGCTATTGCTGATATTCAGGCAGTTGTAGCAGATGTACGTGCTGCTGATTTGCAGCAGACGGTGCAAAAACTCAACACCACTATTGATGCTGTCAATCAAGCCTTGGCATCGGACTCGGGCACGCTCGGCTTGTTGCTGAACGACAAATCATTGTATGAGAATCTGAATGGTGCGTTGCAGGATTTGGACCACGCAGTTCTCAATGTGGATACCATTGTGATGTCGGTCAAGGCGCATCCGTGCATCAAAAAGCGTATCCCTAAGCAGTAGTAAATTTACGAAAGTCTAATTAGTGTTTTCAACCGAAAAGTCCCTAACGTGCTGTCAAAGGCATAGTTAGGGATTTTTTGTGAAACATATTTGCGTGGAACGGCCTTGGCTTTTAGTTATGAGTTTCAGTAAGTTAGGTGTTGATAAACTTTGTAAGTTGCAATAAATCATACAGATACGCATAACTCGCTGAAATAAGGTAGGATAGCGTCTTTGGATAATGCCATTGCCAAAGGCTGATTTGCCCACGTGGGAAAAAAGCAGTACCTTTGTAGCCGATTTCGCCAAAATAGTGGAAAAAGATGTAAACATATTATGGGCTCAATGCCAACGTATTCTGCAGGATAATCTCTCGCAGAGTGCATACCAGACATGGTTTGCTCCTGTGGCTGCATTGCAATGGGAGAACGATGTGTTGGTGTTGCAGGTGAAGAGCCAGTTCATTGTGGATTACATTGAGGAAAACTATTTGGATTTGCTCTCGCGCGTATTGCGTAAGGTGTTTGGTGCGAAAGTGCAGTTGGAGTATCGTATTTTGGTTGCTGGCAGTAGTATTGACGTGCCGAGTGAGCCGCTGAAGATGGAAACGCGCCCGCGCCATATTGAAACGGCACTTGCTTCGGCAGAACAGGTTGAGAAATGGGATAGCCAACTGAATACGCAATATACGTTTGATAACTTTGTAAAGGGCGAACCTAACAAATTGGCGCGTGCGGCGGCTATTGAAATTGCCAAACAGCCGGGAAAGACCATCTTCAATCCTCTCTTCCTTTTTGGCGGTAGCGGGGTAGGCAAGACGCACCTCGCCAATGCTATTGGCAACGAGGTTTGCGCTCAGAATCCGATGGTACGCGTCCTGTATGTGGCGGCGAATACCTTCAAACTGCAGTTTCAGGATGCGGTCAGCCGTAATCGTGTACCGGACTTCTTGATGTTCTATCAATCGGTGGATGTGTTGATTGTGGACGACATTCAGTACTTTGCCGATTTGAAAGGAACGCAAGACACTTTCTTCCAGATATTCAACTATCTGCAGCAGAGTCACAAGCAGCTGATTCTTACATCCGACCGCAGTCCGTTGGAGTTGCGCGGAGTGCAGGAGCGTCTCTTGTCGCGTTTCAAATGGGGATTGTCCGCGGAGGTCACACGTCCTGACTATCAATTGCGTCGCGACATCCTTACTTATCGTATGCGCAAAGATGGAATCAAACTCGGCGATGAGATAGTGGACTATATCGTTACCAATGTCACGGAAAACGTACGTGATTTGGAAGGTGTATTGGCGAGTCTTATGGCATATTCCACGCTCACCGATAGCCCTGTGGATATCGCACTCACGGAGAAAGTGGTAGGGCGTTTGGTGGAACTTCACCCGAAGACCTACGTGCCGGCGGACATTATTTCGGTGGTGTGCAACCACTTGCAAGTGGCGGAGCAAACCGTCATGGCGCGTACGCGTCAGCGTGATGCTGTCCGGGCCCGCAATATCATTATGTATCTGCTCAAGAAATACACAGATAGTTCTTTGGCAGAGATAGGTGCCTGTGTTCGTCGCGACCATGCTACGGTAGCACACTCGCTCAACTCTATGGCGGATCTGATGAGTTACGATGCCGTCTTGCGCCAGGATGTAGCAACCATTGAGCGACAGATTAGCCGCTGAAAATCCTTTCTCATAACTCTAAAACGGATATTTTCTGCATAAAATGTGGAAAATATTTGTGCGTGTGTGAAAAAAGCAGTACCTTTGTACGCTTGTTGGCGTGCTTGTTGCTATTGGCAAAAGAGCGTTAAATGGACGTTTCTGACACATTGCAAGCAAAAATAAAATGATAAGGTGATAAAATCTAATCTTTGGATATGAAACGCACATTTGCTTTGACAGTTTGCTACTTGTTAGCACTATTGCCCTTGTGTGCAACAATCCCTGAAGGCTATTATGGTACTGCAAACCAAAAAACGGCAGATGCTGCATTAGCTGCGTTGCATGAGTGTATTGATGACCACAAGGTGATAAGTTACGATAACCTTGAAGATTACTACGAGGATATAGATTTTGATGCTTCCGGACACTTGATGGATATGTACTCCACTTGCATATTCACGATGTCCGATGCCAATGGGGGGCAGAAAGCAGTCTGCGATTGTTGGAATAAGGAGCATTCCATTCCACAATCATGGTTCAATAAAAAGTCACCGATGAAAAGTGATTTGTTTCATGTGTATCCTACGGACGCACGTGTTAATAATTTCAGAGGCAATCTGCCTTACGGCGAGTGCGCGGGCAGTAATGGAACAGGTATCACGAAGAACACAGATAATCATGCACTTGGCAAAGTGGGAAATTCCACTTTCAGTGGCTATTCGGGCAAGGTCTTTGAGCCCGATGACGAATACAAAGGGGACTTCGCACGCACATATTTCTACATGATAGCCCGCTACTTGACTAACGCGCTGAATGCGAGTGAAGGCCAAAAAGTGTTTACTTACACGAATGGCAAAACAGGACTGACAACGTATGCACTCAACTTGTTCTTGAAGTGGCATCGCGAAGACCCTGTCTCTCAAAAGGAAATAGACAGGAATAATGCGGTCTATAAGGTGCAAAAGAACCGCAATCCGTTCATTGATTTTCCGTATTTGGTAGAATATATATGGGGTAAAGAGCAGGGGAGAACGGTTGCTTTCGACAATATGGTGTCCTCAGAGGACCCGAATTTTGTTCCGGGAAAAAGTGATGGGCAAAAGACAACTACGGACATCGTTTCGCCACGCAATCCAAATGTGGTGGGTAAAAAGATATTCCTCAACGGACAACTCCTTATAGAATATAATGGACAGTATTACAATACGTTAGGACAGCCCGTAACCGCCGAATAAAACTATGGATATAGTAAAGGAAATACGCAGACTCTGCACCGAGAAGAACGCCATCATTATGGCGCACTACTACCAACGCCCTGAGATACAGGACGTAGCAGACTTTATAGGTGACTCGCTGGCGCTCGCGCAGCAGGCAGCCAAGACTAACGCCGACATCATTGTGATGTGCGGCGTGCATTTTATGGCGGAGACGGCAAAGATTCTCTGTCCCGACAAGAAAGTGCTAATCCCTGAGCCCGAGGCAGGTTGTTCGTTGGCGGACAGTTGCCGTGCCGAAGACTTGCTGGTGTGGAAACAGCAACATCCTGATTATCAGGTGGTGTCGTACGTCAATACGAGCGCGGCGGTGAAGGCGCTTACCGATGTGGTCGTAACCAGCAGCAATGCGCTGAAGATAGTGAACCAACTGCCCGCCGATGCCAAGATTCTCTTTGGTCCCGACCAAAACTTGGGCAACTATATCAATTCTCTCACGGGTCGCCACATGGAGTTGTGGCAGGGCGCATGCCACGTGCATTCGCGCTTCTCGGCGGAGGCGTTGCTGCGACTCAAACAGCAGTACCCGAATGCCAAAGTATTGGCGCACCCTGAGTGCAAACAGGTGATACTCAACCTCTCCGATGTCATAGGCTCCACGCAAGCCTTATTGAATTACGTGCGCGCGCACGAGGATGAAAGGCAGTTCATTATCGCCACGGAGAGCGGTATCTTGCACGAGATGCGCAAGGCTTGTCCCAATGTGGAGTTCTTGCCCGTGCCGCCCGAGGTGACTGAGGGCGTGGGCTGCAGTTGCAACGAGTGTGAGTACATGCGCATGAACACGCTGGAGAAACTCTACGCCTGTCTGCGTGATGAGAGCAACGAAGTCTTTGTGCCGCAAGACATTGCCGAAAAGGCGGTCTTGCCAATACGTAAGATGTTGGAAATGAGTAAATAATAAACATCCAAATATAAATCAATTTAATCATGGCAGAAGAAAAATTGAATTTGTTGGCAGATTTCCCCGCCATCTCTACCAAAGAGTGGAAGGACAAAATCATCGCTGACTTGAAGGGTGCCGATTTCGACAAGAAACTCGTTTGGCGCACCCCGGAAGGCTTCAATGTGCAGCCTTTCTATCGTCAAGAGGACCTCAAAGGACTCAAGACCACCGTTTCCGCACCCGGGCAGTTCCCCTATGTGCGCGGAACGAAAACCAACAACGAGTGGGCTATCCGCCAGAACATTTGCGCTTGCAAGAACGCGCGCAAAGCCAATGCCAAGGCACTTGAGGTGCTCAACAAAGGCATCACTTCACTTGGTTTCTGCTTGGACGCAGAGAAACTTAACTACCACTTTATCAAGGTGTTGCTTGACGGTATCAAGGCTGACGCCATTGCTATCAACTTCAGCATCTGCCCCTGCGCGGCTCCTGAGTTGGCAGGTATCCTCGTCCGCTACTACGGACGCTCGGGCTACGACTTCAAGAAGGTGGTAGGTTCCATCAATGTGGACCCGATGAAGCAGATGCTCATCAAGGGCAAACCCCTCACCCGCGAGCAGGTTACGGAGAAAATTGTGGCTACCGTCAAGGCAGCCAAGTCGCTGCCTAACTACCGCGTAGTAGGTGTTAACTCTGTGATTCTCAATAACTCGGGTGCTTATTGTGCACAAGAGTTGGCGTATGCTCTGGCTTGGGGTGCCGACTATATGACCATGCTCACCGAGGCAGGTGTTCCCAACTACCAGGCTGCACGCGCTATCCGTTTCAATATGGGTATTGGCGGCAACTATTTTATGGAGATTGCCAAGTTCCGTGCTGCTCGTATGCTGTGGGCTAAGATTGTAGAGGCTTACAAGGCTCCTACTTTCACCACCGCCCTCAAAGAGGCTGCCAAGATGAATGTCAGTGCAGAGACCAGCCGTTTCAATATGACGGTCTTCGATGCTTATGTCAACCTCCTTCGCTCGCAGACCGAGACTATGTCCGCTGCCCTTGCAGGTGTTGACGAGATTGTTGTTACTCCGTTCGATGTCACCTACGAGCAACCTACTGACTTTGCAGAGCGTATCGCCCGCAACCAGCAGTTGCTGCTCAAGGAGGAATCACACTTCGACAAAGTGGTTGACCCCGCCGCAGGGTCCTATTATCTCGAGAACCTCACCCACGCCATTGCTGCTGAGGCTTGGAAGCAGTTCCTCGCTATTCAGGAGCAGGGCGGTATGTACGAGATGATTGTCGCCGGCAAAGTGCAGGCTGCAATGCAGGAGAATCTCACCAAGCGTCTCGGCGATGTGGCTAAGCGCAAAGAAATCCTGTTGGGTTCCAACCAGTTCCCGAACTTCAACGAGAAGGCTGCCAAGAAAATCAAAACCACGGGTTGTGGTTGCGGTTGTGGCACTTGCTCCACCAAGCCCGAAAGCGCATTGGCAACTCTGCCTGTGGCTCGCGCTGCAGAGGAGTTCGAGGCTCTGCGTCTTGAGACGGAAGCCGCTAAAAAACAGCCGGTTGCTTTCATGCTCACCATCGGCAACCTTGCTATGCGTATCGCGCGTGCACAATTCTCGTGCAACTTCCTCGCGTGCGCAGGCTACAAGGTAATCGACAACAACGGTTTCGCCACTGTGGCTGACGGTATCAAGGCAGCCCGCAAGGCAAAGGCAGACATCATCGTTCTCTGCTCCAGCGATGACGAGTATGCAACCTACGCTCCCGAGGCTTGGAAGAAACTGCAAGGTGCCAAGGAACTCTTTATCGTGGCAGGTGCACCTGCTTGCATGGAGGACCTCCAGAAACTCGGCATTGAGAACTTCATCAACGTCCGCAGCAACGTCCTCGAAACCCTCAAGAAATTTAATGCACAACTCCTTAATAAATAAGTAGCGAAATGAAACCTAATTTCAAAGATATTGATATCAACAAAGTGGCTACTTCACACGTAGAAGGAGCCGTTGAAGCCGATTGGAAGACGCCCGAACTCATTGACGTCAAGCCAATCTACACAAAAGAGGACCTTGAAGGCATGGAGCATCTCAACTATGCTTCGGGTATTCCTCCATTCTTGCGTGGCCCCTATAGTGCCATGTATCCTTTGCGTCCTTGGACTATCCGCCAGTACGCCGGTTTCTCCACCGCGCAGGAATCCAACGCTTTCTATCGCCGCAACCTTGCCTCAGGTCAGAAGGGTCTGTCTGTGGCTTTCGACCTTCCTACGCACCGCGGCTACAACGCTGATAACATGCGTGTTGTGGGCGATGTGGGTAAGGCTGGTGTAAGTATCTGCTCGCTTGAGGATATGAAAGTCCTTTTTGCAGGTATTCCTTTGAACAAGATGTCCGTCTCCATGACCATGAACGGTGCCGTGCTACCTATCCTCGCGTTCTACATCAATGCAGGTCTTGAGCAGGGTGCCAAACTCGAAGAGATGGCAGGTACTATCCAGAACGATATTCTCAAAGAGTTCATGGTGCGTAACACCTATATCTATCCGCCTAAGTTCTCCATGAAGATTATCGCCGACATCTTCGAGTACACTTCGCAGAACATGCCTAAGTTCAACTCTATCTCCATCTCCGGCTACCATATGCAGGAGGCAGGTGCTACTGCTGATATTGAGTTGGCTTACACGCTTGCCGACGGTATGGAGTATCTCCGTGCAGGTGTCAATGCTGGTATGTCAGTCGATACTTTCGCACCGCGTCTGTCTTTCTTCTGGGCTATTGGCATGAATCACTTCATGGAGATTGCCAAGATGCGTGCAGGTCGTATGTTGTGGGCTAAGATTGTCAAGTCTTTCGGCGCCAAGAACCCGAAATCCATGGCTCTCCGTACCCACTGCCAGACTTCCGGTTGGTCGCTCACGGAGCAGGATCCTTTCAACAACGTAGGCCGTACTTGTATCGAGGCGATGGGTGCCGCTTTGGGTCACACCCAGTCTCTGCACACCAACGCGCTTGACGAGGCTATTGCTCTGCCTACCGACTTCTCCGCACGTATTGCCCGTAACACCCAGATTTACATACAGGAAGAGACCAAGGTCTGCAAGCAAATCGACCCGTGGGCAGGTTCCTACTATGTAGAGAGCCTCACCAAGGAGATTATGGACAAGGCTTGGGAGCATATACAGGAAATCGAGAAACTCGGTGGTATGGCTGCCGCTATCGAGACCGGTGTGCCTAAGATGCGTATCGAAGAGGCTGCTGCCCGTACGCAGGCACGCATCGACTCGGGTACGCAGAAGATTATCGGCGTGAACGAGTATCGTCTCGACCACGAGGATCCTATTGATATTCTGGAGATTGACAACACCGCAGTACGCGAGGAGCAGGTAGCCCGACTCAAAGAACTGCGTGCTAATCGTGACGAGAAAGCCGTACAAGAGGCACTCGCAGAAATCACCAAGTCTGTTCAGACATGGGCTGATGGCGGCAAGGGTGAGAACCTTCTCGCACTCGCTGTCAAGGCGGCAGGTCTCCGTGCTTCGTTGGGCGAAATCTCCGATGCATGCGAGAAAGTCGTTGGACGTTATAAAGCAACTATTAGAACTATTTCAGGCGTGTACGCAGCAGGAACCAAGAACGACAGTGATTTTGAGCGTGCTCAACAACTCACTGCAGCCTTTGCCAAGAAAGAAGGCCGTCAACCTCGTATTATGATTGCTAAGATGGGTCAGGACGGTCACGACCGTGGTGCCAAAGTGGTGGCTACGGGCTATGCTGACTGCGGATTTGACGTGGATATGGGACCGTTGTTCCAAACTCCTTCCGAGGCTGCCAAGCAGGCGGTTGAGAACGATGTTCACGTTCTCGGCGTTTCCTCTTTGGCTGCAGGTCACAAGACCCTTGTGCCGCAAGTTATCGAGGAGTTGAAGAAACTTGGTCGCCCTGATATTATGGTTATCGCCGGTGGCGTTATCCCTGCACAGGACTACGACTTCCTCTATAAGGCAGGTGTGGCTGCTATCTTCGGCCCCGGTTCATCGGTAGCCAAATCCGCTTGCACCATTATGGAACTCCTGATGGCTGAGTAATCGTAAATCTCCGATGGTGGCATATCTGCCATCCGTCAATCAAAAAGAGGCTGTCTAACAAGCGTAGGCAGCCTCTTTTTGATTGTTTTTTGAACTAACTTACTGATTTGCAATGCTTATGCCCGCACTACACCGTATGGCATTGTATGGTTTCTCTTCTTGCAAATCAAAAATCAGATAGAGGGTATCACTTTCCACCAACCAATGGTTTGTAGCATTTAGTGCTTGCAGGAGGCGATTTTCCCAATCATTGCTGCCGCCTGCTTCTGTACCTCCCCATTGGTCTGCAATCGTAATCCGATTGTTACCTTATATTCGCCAAGTGTCTGCCTCGTGTTTCCCTGCTGCCTCCATCGGAACTTCATCGGTACTTCATCGGTACTTCATCGGAACTTCATCGGTACTTCGTAAGGAGGATACTGCAACCTTGTCGCATCTTTGTCGCACTTTCATTATGATACTTGTTTTCGGCAAGTTCAACTTGGAAGTGCAAAAGTAGTGGTTCAAAGGAATATGTTTTATAAGTAGCATGGGTTCTCTCTTG
>CAKULK010000018.1 GCA_934667275.1 uncultured Bacteroidales bacterium
CGACAAACGAGTCAACCTTATACGTATTTTAACAAAACAAACACGGAAACGAGTCAACCCGAAAACGGACAAAGCACAAACTAAGCAGGTCGCTGTTATCTACCGTATATCTACCGTGTATCTACCGTATATGTACCGTGTTTAACAGCGCAAAAGACACAAAAAAAGCTGCCCTGTTTCGGGCAGCCTTTTGAAATATATGTGTATGCAAGGTCGGCTTGCACACCATTAATGATTACTCAACGATTTGACCCATCATATTGTAGGTCTTGCCATCGCGGATAATCAAGACTTGACCATTGCGAATAATCTTTTGAACCTCAGCACCTGCAACGTCAATGTCCTCAACATCAGTGCCAGGACCTTGTTGGATAGCCTTGCCTTCGAAAGCACCTGCATAGGTGAACTCAGCACGCTCTGTACCGTAGATGTCGGTTGTAACATCAGCAAGACGAGCCACACCGAGATTAACGTCACCATTGGAAGCGTCAACCAAGTCAAGAATACCTTGTGCAAGGTTCTCGAACACAACAGACTCTACGCTCTTAGCAGTAGTCTCATGAATAGTCTTGTAATCAACCAAAGCCTTAATAGAATCTGCACTGCCTACATAAGATTTGGTGCAATAAACATTGTTCTCCATAATGCCTGCGGGGCTTACCAATGCGTTAGCAAAACCAGCCTCATTGGAGACAACCAAGTTGTTCTTTACAGAAGCCTTTCCGGAAACAGCCTTGATAAGGCAGATTTTAGCAGCCGAAGCATTAGCCACCTTGTTGGTTTGCTCTGCCATGGCTACGGTGTTGTGCTCAATCACAACAGTGTCAGCAGCCGAAGCACCTTGAATGCCCACCAATGCGATATTGTCGGCAGCAGTAGCGAGTACGTTGAAGCCCGATACATAGTTGTTGCGGATATACCACTTACCTGCATTGGCAACGATACCATAGATACCTGCAGCTTCAACATTGGCATTTGTAGCCAACTCCTGAATCATATTGCCTTCGATATTGAACTCGCCTTCAGTATTCTGATAGCCCCAAATACCATAACTGAGCATACCAGTGGCTGTTTGGTTAATCTTGATGGTGTTGTTTTTGATAGTAGCGCCATTAATACCACCCATAAAAATACCACGAGTACGAGCCACAATTTCGTTGTTGGAAATAGTAACGTTAGCAGGTTTTACCTTGCCAGTAGTTGTCAATTGGAAATAGATGCCTTGGTCAGCAGTACCCTTGTTAGCCTCAATATAGTTGCCATCCACAACAATGTTCTCAGGAGCATAGTCCGTACCCTTCTGTGAACGGATTGTGATAGGATAAATGGAACTACCTACACCATTTTCTGCAATCAAGTTGCAGTTCTTGATAGTGGTGTTCTTCACATTACCATACACCAAAACCGGACCATTCAGTTTGTGGCAACCTGCTACAGACTTGATAGTAAGATAGTTTTCTTCGCTACCATTGAAACTACCATCCAATACAACGTTCTTTGTCTCAACGCTTGCGCAAGTGTGGGTGAGGGTCATGTCGCAACCGATACAGATATTGCCCGAAGGACCTGCATTGTCACCTGCTTGAGAGAAGGAAATGGTGCGAGCCTCTGCCTTATCAACTGTCAGAGTAACGGTGTAGTCAGTCGGGTTCTGGAGACCAACATTCTTAGGTTCAGCAAGGTCGGTAGCCACTTGGAAAGTAACATCGCCCGAAACCATATTGTCTTTAGCGTAGTTGTTGTAAGCCGTAAATGCTTCTGCAAGACTTGCATAATCGCAACCATCCAGAATACCGATGGTATAGTTGCCACGCATACTGAGGATTTGGATAGTAGCAGTACCCTTGCCCATAGTTTCGTAGGTGGTGTTGCCATCTTTGTTGTATTTGGTGATGTCGCCGATAACCTCTACATAGTCGCCTACGGCAGCAATGGTTTTGCCATCAACAGGCTTTACTTGGAATGCCTCAAAGACTTCTCCACCATCTTTGGTATCTGCCATCCAAACGGAGTAGTTTTTATATTTACTCATATCATCAGAAGGAGTACCAACCAATGCGGTTACATAACCACGAATAAGATACTTACCACCCTCGGCAGCAACGTTGTTTGCCGTGACAGTTTTTGCAATTTCAACGGCTTGTGCACAAGAAATAGGAGTAGCCTCCGTAACGGTGACAGCACAAGTGGCAGTCAGTTCACCAGCAGTAGCGGTGATATTTGTAGTTCCTGTTGCTAAAGCCCAAATAGTTCCATCCGTGCCAACAGTAGCCACATTCATTTCAGAAGAAGACCACACAACCGAGGTTATAGCCTCTGCAGGTGTAAGAGTTGCTTTCAACTGTGCAGACTTATATTGCTCAATAGTCAAAGTCTCTTTATCAAGCACAATGGCAGTAGCAGGAACATCCTTTACCTCACCTATAAAATCAGCAGAGTAGAATTCAATGCGTTTGTTTTTCTTGGTGTCTGTATTTGTTACATTATAAAGGAACTTGTAGTATTTGTTTGCCCAAGTTTTTCCTTCAGGAATAGCAAATTCGACAACCGCATTTGCATTCTTCATTTTTGTCAAATCATCCGCAGTAGCCCATATGGTGTCTCCTGCCACATTGGATTCATCAGATACTATAAGAGCAAATGAATTAACAGTAAGACCATTGTTCGCTTTATGCGTAACTACTACTTTAGTTATTGTAGCCGCAATGGAATTCTTACTAAAAATAGCGCGGTTAACGGCTGTGATATTTTTACCACCAATACCCCAGCCTCCAATGCCACCCTGCTCTGTAGAAACATTGGCATTAGCCTGTGCAGTCCACGTAATACCATTAACAACGATATCGCCAGACCCTGTGTAACTAAAGTTGGTACCTTTCTCGGCAACAACTTGATATGCCACACTTTCTGCAGCAATCATACATCCCACACTGGTCAAAAGTGCGGCAAAAAAGATAGATAATCTTTTCATAAATGATTTGATTTAGTTGGTTAAATAATTTAGTTGTATATTCAATTTTGTTCATTTTCAAGGATGTGCGATTCAATTATTGTGGTCGAGACGCTCGGCTGCCACCTGCGCCATCCATTGTTTGAAGGGCTCTGCCTTGGGAGATGGAATGGATTGAATAAGGCGGAAAAGTTGCTCAGAATCAGCGACATCCGTTTTGTAAAACTTGCCATCCGCTGATTGTAATTTCAGTTGGTTACAATTTGTAACCGACTCATTTCCCTCTTTCTTTAGTCTATTCTTCAAGACTTTCCAATAGTTTCGTGCGTCTGCACTATCAGTTAGTACCTGAACAACATCCACAACAGAGAAATACCATTTTTCCTGCTCGGAATCCCATACGGTACGGACTTTTTTATCTTCAAAGAGTTGTATTTGCTGCTCGTGACTCATTGCAATTAGATTTGGTTTGACTGCGTGTGCTACTTTCGAGTTCTCAAAAAATACTGCTACAAATTCGGGGCAAAGTTACAACTATTTTCCGAAATGTGCAATAGGATATAAAAATAAAATAGTTTGCAAAAGTGAGATTTTTTTTGTAACTTTGCGGGCTAAACGAATTTGGGGATTTTACAGACAAAATTATTTATCAGTCAATCCCCAAACAAATCGCGAATAAGATGGAAAATTATATTGTATCGGCACGCAAATACCGTCCGAGCACGTTTGAGAGCGTGGTGGGGCAGCAGGCACTGACGCAGACGCTGCGCAATGCCATCCGCACCAACCATCTGGCGCATGCGTACCTGTTCTGCGGACCGCGCGGCGTGGGCAAGACGACCTGTGCGCGTATCTTTGCCAAGACCATCAACTGCCTGAACCCGACGCCCGACCATGACGCCTGCAATGAGTGCGAGTCGTGCGTAGCGTTCAACGAGCAGCGGTCGTTCAACATCCACGAGTTGGACGCGGCGTCCAACAACTCGGTGGAGGACATCCGCTCGCTGATAGACCAGGTGCGTATCCCGCCGCAGGTGGGCAAGTACAGCGTGTATATCATCGACGAGGTGCACATGCTGTCGCAGGGGGCGTTCAACGCGCTGCTGAAGACATTGGAGGAGCCACCCTCGTACGCCATTTTCATCTTAGCGACGACGGAGAAACACAAGGTACTGCCGACTATATTGAGCCGCTGCCAGGTGTACGACTTCAGCCGCATCACCGTGGCGGACACCATTCACCACCTGCAATACGTGGCGAAACAAGAGGGCGTGGACGTGTCGGAAGAGGCACTGAACGTGGTGGCACAAAAGGCGGACGGCGGTATGCGCGACGCGCTGAGTATCTTCGACCAATTGGTGTCGTTCTGCGGCAACCACATCACCTACGAGCAGGCGATAGAGGTACTGAATGTGTTGGATACGGACTACTATTTCCGCCTTGTGGACGCGGCATTGGAGGGGCGTGTGAGCGACGCGCTGCTGCTGCTGAACGAGGTGCTGCAGAAGGGCTTTGACGCGGGTAACTTTGTGACGGGCTTTGCGCAACACCTACGCGATGTATTAGTGAGCAAGGACGCGGCGACGGTGCAACTGCTGGAGACCTCGGATGCGATACGTCGGCACTATGCCGAGCAGGCACAAAGGTGCAGCGCACGGTGGCTGTTTCAGGCATTGGACGTGATGAATACGTGCGACATCAACTATCGCACCGCGCGCAACAAACGACTGACGGTGGAGTTGGCGTTGGTGAAATTAGGACAGATAGCCATGCCGGCAACGGACTCCCCCCAGCCCCCTCAAGAACACCCCGCTACGCCCACGGGCTTGCAGGGACCCCGCGTCGGAGGAGGTGCGGCACCAACTACACAGCCAACAATGAAGCCTGCAACAGCCCCACAGCCTGTAGCACAACCTGTTGCGTCAAAAACGACGCGAGACGCGTCGTCTCCACAAGCGACAGCCACCACTCCGCAAGCGACAACTGCTGCACCACAGACTCAGCCACCTACACCACCAAAGGCACAACCGTTGCCGCAGATGGGCAAACTGCCGTCACTCGGCAACCTCGGCGTAGTGAACAAGCCCCAGGCACAAACAACAGCAACCACGCAAACCACGGCACCGACCGACCAACCGAAACGCGAGACCCCTTTTACACGTGACCAACTCATAGACGCGTGGGTTGGTCTCAGCAAACACTTCCCGCGTGAAGAGCGTCTGCTGGCGATGTTGTCCGCTGCCACCCCTGAGATATTGAACCCGCGGCTGTGCCGCATCACGGTAGCCAACCCGTGGCAGAAACAGGAGTTCGCCAAGTTCGGAAAGCAGGTGATGAACATCGTGCGCGAACAACTGAAGAACGACTACCTGATGCTGCAGGTGGATGTGGAGACGCGCACAGAGACCGCGCGTGCTTACACTGCGGCAGAGAAGTACAAGTTGCTTGCCAAACAGAACCCGCATTTGGAGGAACTGAAAAATAAGATGAATCTGCAATTAGAGTAATAGAATATGAACGTATTGAATATACTGCTTTTCTCATTTGCACTGCTGACGGACGTGCATGTGAGCAACACCAATCCACAGCCGCTGGAGGACTTGCAACGGTCGGTGGCGGATATCAACGCGATGCCCGATGTGGACTTTGTGATTGTGTCGGGCGACCTGACCGAATCGGGCGACCGCCGCGCCTTGGAGACGGTGAAGGGCGAACTGGATAAACTGCGTGTGCCGTACTACGCCACCTCGGGCAACCACGAGACCACATGGTCGGAGTCGGGCGTGATGGACTTCAGCCGCGTGTTCGGGAGCAACCGTTTTGCGTTCACCTACGACAACACGTATTTTATCGGTTTCAATTCAGGACCGGTAATCCGTATGGCGGACGGACACGTGGCACCGCAGGACATCGCATGGCTGCAAAGCAAGTTGGACAGCGTTGCTAATCAAGGCGATAGCAAGATTATCGTGGTGACGCACTACCCGTTGCAGAACGGCGATGTGGACAACTGGTTCGATGTGACGGACGTGCTGCGCCGCTACAATGTGCAGTGCATCATCGGCGGGCACTACCACCGAAACCTGCTGTTTGACTGCGACGGCATACCCGATGTTATCAACCGCTCCAACCTGCGCGGCAACGACAGCATCAACGGCTATTCGTGGATAACCGTGACCGACAGCATCCGCGTGAGCGAGAAACGTATCGGGCAAGCCCCCGTACAATGGTTGAGCCTGCCATTCGGGCAGAAGCATTACGGCGCACCAGACCCTGCGTTGCGTCCCGACTACTCGGTGAACGAGCAATACCGGCAAGTGCGCGAGGTGTGGAGCTGCCAACTGACGGGCGGTATCTACTCAACTCCAGTGAGCGACGGACACACATTATATATAGGTGATGACATCGGCACGATGTATGCTTTGGACGCACGCACGGGCAAGACAGAATGGACGTTTGCCACCGGTATGCGCATTGTGGGTTCACCCGCAGAGGAAGACGGTGTAGTGGTGTTCGGCAGCACCAACGACACCATCTACGGACTGCGTGCCACGGACGGAAAGCCGCTGTGGCGTGTGCCCACCGGGCAAGCCGTGATGGGGGCTGTCGCCATACACAAGGGCGTGGCGTATATCGGCGGTGGCGACGGCTATATGCGCGCCATCGACATTCATTCGGGCGAAGTGAAATGGGCGTTTGGCGGATTGGGCAACTACGTGCTGACGCGACCGCTGGTGTACCGCGACAAGTTGTACTTCGGGTGCTGGGACACCTATTTCTATGCGCTGAACCTCAATGACGGCAGTCTGGTATGGCGTTGGACCAACGGCAAGAGCAACGAGAAACTGTCTCCTGCCAGTGTGTGGCCCGTAGCGTCGGACGGCAAGATATTCATCACTGCACCCGACCGGTTCTGGACGTGCCTTGATGCCGAGACGGGCGCGCAGATTTGGCGCACCAACCAATACAAGGTACGCGAGACGGTGGGGCTGAGCGAAAACGGCAAGACCGTCTATTCCAAGTGTATGTGGGACGACATCGTGGCATTGGACGCTATGGCGCGCGAGCCTCAAGAGAAATGGGTAGTGAATGCAGGGTTCGGTTACGAACACGACCCGTGTATGCCGTTGGAGAAAGGCGGCACGCTGTGGGTGGGCACCAAGAACGGTCTGCTCATCGGTATGGACGCCAAGACGGGGCGCGTGATGTGGCGGCACAAGATAGGTAATTCCATTCTCAATACGGTGTTGCCGTTGAGCGGGAAAGAGTGCATCGTAACAAGCAGCGAGGGGACAATCACGAGAATAAAGTTTTAATTCTTAATTTTTAATTCTTCATTCTTAATTGGCTGTAGCGAGATGGAGGAAGCGCTTGACCTGAAGAAGTATTTACCCACCACCAAGAAGGAATTGCAGTTGCGTGGTTGGGACGAGGTGGACGTGATTCTCTTTTCGGGAGACGCGTATATCGATCACCCCGCATTCGGTGCCGCCGTGATTGGGCGCGTACTGGAAGCGGCGGGGTATCGTGTGGCGATAGTGCCTCAACCTGATTGGCACGGCGACCATCGCGACTTCACCAAGTTGGGGCGTCCGCGGCTGTTCTTCGGCGTGACATCAGGCAGTATGGACTCTATGGTGAACCACTACACGGCCGCCAAACGCCTGCGCTCGGACGATGCCTATACGCCTGACGGTCAGGCGGGTAAGCGACCGGACTATTGCACCATCACCTACTGCCGTATCCTCAAACAGCACTTCCCCGATGTGCCTGTAGTGATAGGTGGTATCGAGGCGTCTATGCGCCGCCTGACGCACTACGACTATTGGTCCGACCGCCTCATGCCGTCGATATTGGTGGACTCGCACGCCGACCTGCTGGTGTACGGCATGGGCGAAAAGCAGATGGTGGAGATAGCACGCCGCGGCATCCGGCACGATATACCGCAGACCGCCTATCTGACTGCGCAGAAGCCCGTTATAGATAGCGAAACGATACTCCTGCACAGCCACGAAGAGGCGGTGGCGAACAAGCGCAGTCACGCCGAGAATTTCCAACAAATAGAGACGGAGAGCAACAAGATTGTGGCAAAGACCTTGGTACAGCCCGTCGGGAACAAGTGGGTGGTGGTCAATCCCACCTGTCCGACCATGACTACCGAAGAGTTGGACGCCATATACGATTTGCCGTTCATGTACCGTCCGCACCCCAAATACAAGGACAAGCGTATTCCCGCCTACGAAATGATACGTTTCTCGGTGTGCATGCACCGCGGGTGCTTCGGCGGGTGCAGTTTCTGCACTATCTCCGCCCATCAGGGCAAGCAAATCACCTCACGTTCCGAAGGGAGTATTCTCCGTCAGATAGACAAACTGAAAGATTTGCCCGAGTGGAAGGGCTACTTGAGCGACCTCGGCGGACCCAGTGCCAATATGTACGGTATGCACGGGCGCGATATGAGCCTTTGCCAACGTTGCGCACGCCCCAGTTGCTTGCAACCCAATATATGCAAGAACCTCAACCGCGACTTTGCCCCGCTGATGCACATCTATCGCGCTGTGGACGGGTTGCCGTACATCAAGAAAGCGTTTGTGGGAAGCGGTATCCGCTATGACTTGATGTCCGAGGACTACGGGCGCGAACTGATTACACGCCACGTGTCGGGACGGCTGAAAGTAGCCCCCGAACACACCTCGGCATCGGTGTTGCGGCTCATGCGCAAGCCCTCGTGGGAGCACTACGAACAGTTCCGCCAGTTCTTTGAGCGCGTGAACCGTGAGGCGGGTATGCACCAGCAACTGATACCCTATTTCATATCCTCGCACCCGGGATGTACCAACCAGGATATGAAGCTGTTGGCGCATTTCACACAGCAGATGCACTACCACCCCGAGCAGGTGCAGGACTTCACCCCGACGCCTATGACCTTGTCCACCACAATGTTCTACACGGGACTGAACCCGTACACCATGGAACCCGTATTTGTAGCCCGCACCAAGGAGGAGAAACAGAAACAGAATAGTTATTTCTTTTGGTGGAAATCACCTGATAATCAACGTACTAACAACAATCAAAACATAAGCAGCAAGTCACATAACGGGGAAAAAAGGAGAAAGAGATAGCGTGAATGGTACAGCATTTGTAGAAGATAAAACCGTAGATTGAGAATTGTCTTTATGAGCAAAGTAATCAAACATAAGAAAAAATTCCGCATCAATCCCGACACGTTGGCGTTGGAACAGATTGAACATGGTCTGCAATACTGGCTGCGTCAGAGCGGGATATATATATTGGGCGGTATCGTGTTGGGAGTGGTGTTCCTGTATATCTTCCTGACTTTCTTCCCATCACCACGCGAAAAGCAATTGCAACAAGAAAAAGATGCATTGGCATCGCAGTTGGAAATGCTGAACCGTCAAGTGGACCAAATGCAGTTAGTGATGACTGATTTGCAACAACGTGACGACAATCTGTATCGTGTATTGTTTGGTGCCGAACCTATTCCGCTGAGTATCCGGCAAGGGGCACAACGTAAGATTTCATACTATGAGCAAGTGGCACAAATGACTAATAACCAGTTGTCCGCCGACTTGTCGCTGAAGGTAGATGTACTTGAAAAAGAGATGTACGTACAAGCCAAATCCTACGATGATGTATTGGAAATGGCCAAAACACAGGAAATACGCATGGAGAATATCCCTGCCATCCAGCCAGTGCTGAACAAAGACCTGAAACGCGTGGCATCAGGCTACGGTGTGCGTATCGACCCCGTGTACCATGTACGGAAATTCCACGCCGGTATGGACTTCACCGCCCCAGTGGGTACGGAAGTGTATGCTACGGGCAATGCGAAAGTGGCGTTTGTGGGCTGGAAACAAGGCTATGGAAATACCGTGATTTTAGACCACGGTTTCGGATATACCACGCTGTATGGTCACTTGTTCAAACCATTGGTTCGCGAAGGTCAGAAAGTGCATCGCTCGGACATCATTGCATTGGTCGGGAACACCGGCAAATCCACCGGTCCGCACCTGCACTACGAGGTACGCTACAACGACAAGCCCATCGACCCTCGCAACTACTACTTCTATGACCTGTCGCCGGAAGAGTACGACCAAATGGTGCAAATGTCGAACAACTTCGGTCAGATGTTGGATTAACCCCACCCTATTTTCACGATAAAAGCCCTATACACCCGCATCATCCTCTGCACGAAGTACCGATGAAGTTCCGATGAAGTACCGATGAAGTACCGATGGAGACAGCCGGCGAACACGGGGGGAACAAGCGGGGAGATAGAGGGAACTATTTGTCCCAATAGATATAGTTTTGATTGCTCACCTGATTAGCCGCAGGCACCACGATGAAAGAAGGCGTTTCCTTGTCCCAATGCTGAAAGTCGCCATTAGTTGTATCCTGCACGAAATGTTGTACCTGCTCCGCCCATTGCAACCACAGGCGCATATCACTACATTGGAGAGAATCATCCAGTCTGACAAATCGGTCGTATTGCGTATTACGCCCTACGATATTGTTGTGCGCATCCATGAAATGGTCGCACGGCGCATTGGGATGGGCATTCTCCCAGTAAACATCCATAACGAGCCATGCCAATGCGGCCGAAGTGTAGGAACGCAACAAGACATTGACATAGATGTGCTTGAAAGCATCGCCCGGGCGACCGCTGTTGGTGGCTTCGCCATAATAATAGTGCGCCACATTCTCGGCGCGCATCTTACTCTGCAACACACGATAGAACATCTGCGGTCCACGCCAAAGAAGAATGGAAAGCAGTAGATTTTCCTCTTCCACAAGGGAGATATCCAGCGTGGCAAACTGCTCTCTATCAACCATTTGTGCTTGCGTGGCAATGCTATGCAACGTATCCCACATCGCCTGTTCACGCGGTGTGAACTCTAAAAACAGGGGTTCAGAAACCTCCATTGAGTCGGGACGAGAATAAGAAACATTCTCCCCTCCAGAAATGGGGTGGTTGGAGTTCCATTCGGGCAGTTCGGAACGAATAGCGTTCGCGATGGACGGCTGCTGCGACACAGACTTCCGCAGCAAGTCTTCACAAACCTGTTGCACCTTGTTTATATAGCCTTTGTAGGCCTGTTCGGGGTACAAATCAATGAGTCGCTGCTCAATATACTCGCCCATAGAGAGCGAGTCGGCACGCACCACCGCAGCCTGCGGAGTGGCGAACTTTGCCGTCGTACTATCGAACATCGCCTCCCATTCCAAACCCAAAGTGTACAAGACATCCCCGCGAAAAGAAGGCAATGCCGTTGTATCCGGATGATATTGAGGGACTTCCGGCACAGGTGTCGGAGCAACCACCTTTTGCGAGGAACAGCCGACAAGCAAGCCTATAGACAAAAAGACGAACAACAATCCCCCCGACAGAGGATATTTGGAAAAAGATACAGTCATCGATTTTGATTTATTTTTTGAGAATAATCCAAATGATAATAGGCGCGCCAAAGAGTGCGCTCATCGTGGAAATCGGCAACGGATAGGTGCCCAAGTTGCAAAGGATATCGCAAATCAGGAGCAAGTCGGCTCCAATCAGTGCGGATGCCGGCATAGTGAGCCGATGGTTGCTTGATTGCAAAATGCCGCGTGCAATATGCGGAACAGCCACTCCGACAAAGGCGATGGGACCGCAGAAAGCCGTGACACCACCCGCCAACAAGCCCGTAGCCAAGACTATCAGCAAACGAGTGCGGGGGATATTCACGCCCAAGCCACGGGCATAGTCCTCTCCCAACAGCAGACCGTTGAGGGGCTTTATCAAGAGCATGACCAACAGCATACCCACCAGCAACACAGATGCCAAGACAGGCAGTTCGCTCCACCCCACTCCGCCTAAACTGCCCAAAGTCCAGACAATGAACAACTTGAGGGCATCTGGGTTGGCAAAATTCTGCATCAAGTTGACCAATGCCCCTGCAATGCTGCCAATCATCATGCCGACAATCAACAGGCTGACGCTGCTATGCACACGCCGCGACACCGCCAACACCAGCAAAAGGACCAACGTACTACCCACTATCGCCGCAGCCGCAACACCCAACTGGCTGACTCCCACAACGCCAAGCCACAACGTGGAGCACATTGTCAGAAACGCCACGCCAAGGCTGGCACCACTGCTGACACCCAATATATAAGGTCCTGCCAAGGGGTTGCGAAAAAGCGTCTGCATGACCAGTCCTGCCACCGAAAGCGCCATACCTGCCAACAACGCCGTGAGCATCTTTGGCAAGCGGAGGTTAAGCAGAATCTGCTGCTCCATAGGCGAACAATCGCCCATAGAGAATGGCGAAATCCATATCGAACCGCTGCAGACGTCCAACAATGCCAACACCAACAGCAGGAAAGTCAAGCCAATAAAGATGAGGGTATTCCGCTTCATACGACCTGCAAAAGTACGCTTTTTTTTGCAAATCTCCAAAAAAAGCAGTAATTTTGCCGCCCTTAAAAAAGAACGAACAATGTCAGTGCATGTACAAAACAGCCGCATGACGACCACACGTCTGCGTCAGATGAAACAGCAAGGCGAGAAAATCGCCATGTTGACGAGTTATGATTTCACTTTCACCCACCTGTTGGATGAAGCGGGTATCGACATGATTTTGGTGGGTGACAGTGCCAGCAACGTGGTTTGCGGTAACCAATATACGTTGCCCATCACGCTGGACGAGATGATATTCCTCACCCGCGGCGTTGTGCGCGGTGCAGCCCATTGTTTAGTGGTGTCGGATATGCCTTTTGGCAGTTACCAAATCAGCGAGGAAGATGCAGTGCGCAATGCGGTGCGCGTTATGAAAGAAAGCGGTGCCGATGCCCTCAAATTGGAAGGCGGAGCCGCCGTGTTGCCCGTGGTACGCCATTTGATTGCTGCAGGCATCCCCGTGATGGGGCACCTCGGATTGACACCGCAATCAGTGAACCAATTTGGCGGATACGGTCTGCGCGCCAAAGAGGAAGCAGAGGCCGAACAACTGCTGCGTGATGCGCAGGCTTTGGACGAAGCAGGGTGCTTTGCCATCGTACTGGAGAAGATTCCCGCCGACCTGGCAGAGCGCGTAACCGCCGCTGTCAGTTGCCCGACCATCGGCATAGGAGCCGGTCCGAAGACCGACGGACAGGTATTGGTACTGCATGACATGTTGGGGTTGAACGAGGGCTTCAAGCCTAAATTCCTCCGCCATTTTGCGGAATTAGGGACAGCCGTGAAAGGTGCAGTGGAAGACTATATTGAAGCCGTGCGCGAGAGTACATTCCCGACGAAAGAAGAGAGTTATTAAATCTCTGATTTATAGAAAAATACGAGGAGGTTCTTGACCTCCTCGTATTTTTTATTGTAGCCGTTGAGAAAAATACAGGTCTGCGGTATCCCCGCGCAAAATCTGCTGCATATCATGCAATAGCAATTCGGGATGCACGACACCTGTCTCCCAAAAGTCATTTGCCCCCGAGGGTAATGTGCGGCGATAGAAATTATAGACATTGCCCGTTTGATAGGCGTTGAACCACGTATGCTTCTCGTCCAACGAAGCCAGTTCCGCCAAAGAGCGGGCACTGCACCCCACCCACACATCGGCATCGGAAAAAGCCTGCAACGCCTGCTCCATGGTTAAAGGCAGTGATGCGGTGGAAGGATTGTCCATATACCGATACTGCGCCCCAGCATCGCGGAAGAGGCATCCCATATAAGTGTTGCCCGTAGGAACATACCATGTGCCACGGAAGGATTGCCCCGACATAATCCATACCTTGCCCTGTTCCACCCCTTCGGAAAGGGCATTATATTGAGCAACCACTTGTGCATAGATGCTGTCGGCACGGGCCTGACAACCAAAACACGCGCCGAAGAAACGTATCCATTCGGCACGGGCAAGCGGCGAGGTTTCAGTCCATTCATTGCAATACAAAACGGGAATGCCCAAAGAGGCTATTTGTGCCGTGACGGCATCCCCTTCGGCATAGGTAGATACAACGATGGCATCGGGCTGTGCCAATAATATCGCCTCTAAGTTAGGGCGCATATCATCGCCCAAATCGGCAACAGCGGCACGTTGCTCCGAAGTGAGATTATAGGCACGGTCAGGGCAACAAGTACCTACCAAACGATTCATCAATCCAAGTTCGCACAAAAATCCGATATGCGTCGCAGAGGTGCAGGCTATACGTTGATAGGGAGTGGTAATGGCATAGCGTGCCATTGTGATGCCCTCGCGCCATGGCGACATGACCGTGACCAACGTGGTATCGCCACACTGCTCAATAGTGAACCCCGTACTATGCTCCAAATCTGACGAGGAAGATTTCTTGGAGGTGCAAGACACTCCAAACGCCATAAAAGATACGACCGCAAAGACTGCTATATGCCTTTGCAAAGAAGAAAATGGAAGAGACTTTTTCATTTAATCGGACTATTTTTAGGGAACAACTGCAAAGATACTACAAAAGTCCCGCTCTTGCAAATTTATTTTGAACATAGCATCAAAATCACAAAAAAGGCTGCTTGATAACAATATCAAGCAGCCTTTTTATTACTTGTTCAAGGATTCCTTATCCGCCGAAGTTATCGAAACGGATATCCTCGTCGCTTACGCCGAGCGAGTGGAGCAGGTCAAGCACAGTCTTTGCCATCATCGGAGGACCGCAGAGGTAGTACTCGATGTCCTCGGGGGCGTCATGCTGCTTGAGATAGGTATCGCCCATCACAGGAGCAATGAAGCCCGGAGTATATTTTACGCCGAGAGCATCTGCCTTCGGATCCGGACGGTCGAGTGCCAAGTGGAAATGGAAGTTCGGATACTCTTTCTCCAACTCGAGGAAGTCGTCCAGGAAGAACACCTCGTCGATAGCGCGTGCACCGTAGAAATAGTGCATCTCGCGGTCGCGTGTATTCAGGGTCTTGAGCATGTGCATAATCTGCGCGCGGAGCGGAGCCATACCGGCACCACCGCCGACCCAGATCATCTCTTTCTTGCTGTCGAAGACAGGGTGGAAATCACCGTAAGGACCCGACATTGTCACCTTGTCACCCGGCTTGAGCGAGAATATGTAGGTCGAAGCGATACCGCAAGGCACGTCTTGGAACTCCGGTCCGTTGGGGCACTGGTCTTTCGGTTTGAAAGGCGGCGTTGCGATACGGACAGTCAGCGTGATGATGTCGCCCTCGTCGGGGTAGTTCGCCATCGAGTATGCACGGATAGTAGGTTCGGTGTTCTTCTGGTGCAGTTTGAACAGACCGAATTTCTCCCATGCGGGTACATAGAGGTCGCCAATCAATGAGCGGTCGAAATCGTTGTAGTTGATGTCGTAAGCAGGGATCTTGATCTGCGCATACGAACCGGGGAGGAAGTCCATGTGTTCGCCTTTGGGCAAAGCCACCTTGAACTCCTTGATGAACGTAGCCACGTTCTTGTTGGAGATGACGGTGCACTCCCATTCCTTGACGCCGAGAACGGACTCGTCAATCTTGAAAGACATGTCCTCTTTTACTTTCACCTGGCAACCGAGACGCCAATGGTCTTTCTGTTGTTTGCGGGTGAAATGCACGGTCTCGGTAGGCAGAATCTCTCCGCCGCCTTCGAGCACCTGGCATTTGCACTGACCGCACGAACCCTTGCCACCGCAAGCGGAAGGCAGGTGAACGCCTGCTTCGCCCAGTGTGGAGAGCAACGTGCCGCCTGCGGGCACATGGTACTCCTTGTCGCCGTTGATTGTAATCTTGACATCACCCGAAGCCACCAAGTACTTCTTAGCCACTAACAGGATGATGACCAACAGCAGTATGACCGCCAAGAAGACGCCTACTGCATAAAGAATTGCTGTTATATTCATTGTTTGTAAAATTTATATATCCATCTATGACCACCATAGACATTGTGGTAAAAGGTGGTATCATACTGAATCCACATACTATCTATTATCGGGTTCATATATAACAAAGTATCTCCATTCATACTCGCAAAAAGCATATCCACAAAATTGTAATGGGGTAGTCCGGAATTATACAACGTGTCGTTTTCTTCTTGTCGATATAGAATCCCTTGTTCTCCACTCGCTAACTTAATTACATTAGCGTTACTAACACTTTTGGAAACACAATGATATTGGCACACAATGGAATCATCCGTCATATTCTGTACGTGAAACTCATTTAGAGGATCAAATGGATCAGGTCCATTAATACAACTGCAGAAAAATGTCATAA
Source organism: uncultured Bacteroidales bacterium (assembly GCA_934667275.1). Lineage (GTDB taxonomy): Bacteria > Bacteroidota > Bacteroidia > Bacteroidales > Paludibacteraceae > Colicola. Next base: position 16,185 of record CAKULK010000018.1, read on the forward strand.
GCAGACATAGAGTATGTCGGAAATACTTCATCTTACCTAATAGTATATATTACGTATGTACATTTTATCACCATCGCTTAAATGATCTCTTTGAGCCTCAAAAGTGCTACCATCTTTCTTCGTCATAGTAGGCAAACCATTATTGGAATAGGCATAACTATCATACAACATTATGGATTCAAAATCAAATGGTCCGTAGGCAGTTGTTGATGAGTCCAAGAATTTATGAAATTGGATTTTGGATGAACAATTCATATTTTTGAAATTGACATTGATGTAGCAATCTCTATCGGGACGGCATTGCTCATGTTCTAATGTAAGTGTGTGTCCAAGTTCATGTAAACACGTACCTTTATATGGACAATCTGTATTGATGTGAATATATGCCCAAGGTACAGCACCTAAAGAAGAAACACCGCATGACTCTCCGCATACATTATCAGAAATGCACACATGATAGTTACAACCTATTCCCCATGAAAAGCGGTTCCAACCATTATCTTTTATTTCAACAAAATGAATAGCATAATTAGATGCTTCTTCCCATTCATTCATCGCTTCTCGCATATTATCCATATTAGGGCACCTGTTTTTGTAATTGCGGTAACGAATGTCTGTCAACCACTTTGAAAGCAAATCATATCTAATTAAACGTCGTTGAACTGATGTCTTTGCAGGTTGTTCCACATAATGTTCGCATCCGCATTCAGAATCTTCTGTATAGTCTTCACTGCTATATTGTTCATGCTCTAATGAAAGATTATTCTCATAACAATACAGGATAGTAAATTTGCTATATCCATTTCCTCCGTCCAATGGCAGAATGATGTCTTCATCATCTACCACAGAAGATGACTCTGTTAAATACTCTTGGATAACAGGAAAAGTGTTGAGTTCTTTTGAGAGGTTATCATATAATTCTGCAAAGAAAATATCTTCTTCGGTAGATTCTAATTCTACATCCTCTCTGTCAAGGAAAGCAGAATGGGCTACTGAAGAAAGTAATTCCTTTTTGTTGTAGATGTCCATATCAACAATACCGAATGACCACTCACCCAGATAATCCAATGCTAAATCCAAATACTTGTTCATCATATATGTATATGGATTTTGTTCCTTTAGATATTCTGGATAATTGTACTCATAGTAGTCTGCAGCACTTCCACTATTGTTATTGGAGGCACTTTGTGCATCTGTATTCAAGATACGTGTTTCCTCTATAGACATCCCTTCTTCAGGAATGTCTATAGAGTTCTGACATGCTACAAAAAGAACAACAGACAATAGAACGTAAACGAAACGTGTCTTGTTCATATTGTTGTTTCCTCCTATTAGATGTTAAGACCACTAAAGCACATAAATGCCATAGCCATCAGACCTGCGGTGATGAAGATGATACCCATACCCTGCAGCGGCTTGGGAATGTCGCTGTACTCCAGACGCTCGCGGATACCTGCCATACATACGATAGCGAGCATCCAACCGAGACCCGAACCCAATGCGAAAGCAAAAGCATCGCCGAGGTTGGCAATAGCCTTGGTGTTCACAGGGTCGAGCAGGATACGCTGCTGCATAAACAGCGAACCACCCATGATGGCGCAGTTTACGGCGATAAGCGGCAGGAAGATACCCAGCGACGAATAGAGCGACGGCGAGTACTTCTCCACAATCATCTCCACGAGTTGCGTGATAGCGGCGATCACAGCGATAAAGAGGATGAACGACAGATAGCCCAACCCGAGCGGATTAAGCACATATACCTGCAGCAGGTAGTTCACCGGCAAGGTAAGCACCTGCACGAAGGTAACGGCAACGCCCAAACCGGCACTGGTTTTCACATCTTTCGATACTGCCAGATACGAGCACATACCCAGGAAGTATGCGAAAATCATATTGTCCGCGAAGATACTGCGGATAAACAAACTGAGAGCGTGTTCCATTACTTCTCCTCCTTATTGATTGAGCGGTGTGCCCAAATGATACAACCTACCATAATCAGTGCCATTGCAGGCATCACCATCATACCGCAGTTCTCGTAGCAACCGCCGTTGGCAACATACCAACTCTCGGGGATTACACGGAAACCGAGCAGTGTGCCTGCGCCGAGCAACTCGCGGAAGAAAGCGATGATTACCAGAATAATAGCATAGCCGAAGCCGTTGCCGAGACCGTCGAGGAGCGAGTCCTTGACATTGTTGGTCATAGCGAATGCCTCGAGGCGTCCCATCAGGATACAGTTGGTGATGATAAGTCCGATATAGACGCTCAACTGCATTGCCACGTCATAAGCAAAGGCTTTCAGCACCTCGCTCACGAGTGTCACCAACGCCGCTACAACGACCAATTGGACAATAATACGGATACGCATAGGGATAGTCTTGCGGATAAGCGAGATAACCACGTTGGACATCGCCACGATCACGGTTACCGCAATACCCATCACCAATGCAGGCTTGAGTTGCACCGTCACGGCAAGTGCCGAGCAGATACCCAAGATTTGCACAACCACAGGGTTGTTCTTATTCAGAGGACCGAGAAAGACCTCTTTTGTTTTTTGTGAAAGTGCCATAGTTATTCAACAGTTTCTACAGCGTCGCCGCTCTCTGCAGTTGCCTCGCAGGGAGTCTCGTCGTTGTTGGTTTGACATACATCCAGGAACTCGGCATATTCGGCAAGGTTGTTGCGGAGCATATCGCTCACACCCGTACAGGTGATGGTTGCACCCGACACGGCGTCCACTTGCTCTTGTCCTTCAGCCATCTTGCCTGCCTTCATCACTGCCACCGATTTCACTTCGCCTGCGGCATTGCGGATATGCTTGCCGTTGAACTGGTTGCGGAACTTGGCAGTCACGATCTCGGCACCCAGACCCGGGGTCTCGCTCTCGTGGTTGAAGTTGATACCGAAGATGGTGTTCTTGTCATCGTCCAATACCAAGTAGCCACCAATGCCACCCCACAGACCGTTGCCGTGGAGTTTGAATACATACTTGGTCGCGCCGTCGATGTTCGCTACATATACGGGGAGTTTGTTCTCGCCTACATATACGGTATCGTTCACCAGCGCGAGGTACATCTGTGCGGGGTCAGCCTTCGAGTAGTCCTGATTGAGGGCTACCAGAATCTGCTTCTGCTGGTCGAGCAGGGCGTTTGCCTGTTGGCGCGGACTGAGCAACTGGCTCACCAATGCCAACAACACAGCCACGATGACCACAATCACCGTCGCATAGACGATGGTATAGACGTTGCTGTTGGTGTCAAGACCCTTCTTCTCCTCCTTGAAGGCAGAACCGGGCTGCTTGCACTGCGGGCAAACATCAGGGGCTTTGTCGCCGGTGTGGACATAGCCGCACACGGAGCATACAAATTTCTTCTGTGCCATATTATTTGGTTGATTTTTAATTAGTTACTATATACTATGCGCTCTAATTTTGTTTTATCCGAAAGGGATAAACTCGTCATTACTCCGTTCTCTATCTCAAAATTATTGACAAATACAATTCCTTCATTTTTCTTATATAGTATTAATTTGGGGGTTGCACACTCATGGTTAAACTGGGTGGGAATATATTTCTCTACATAATTTATGTACTTATTTCCTTCAACAGTACCTCCATAATGTCTAAACAGCCCCCGTTGTTCTATATGACGATATTGTTCATCATACAAAGAATCAGACAATACTACAAAATCACAGAAAGAACTATCTAATTTTTGTATATCTTTCATACAAGTATAGATGTATATAGAGTCCGTAGCGCGCACTTGAAACAATACATAGAAATGAATAGGAAGATGCGTACAATAGCGAAATACTTTTGGAAATTCTTCTTCACAAAAATCACAATACTTGTTATATGTACAGAACATTGTGTATTCTTGTTCGTTAGAATCTGCCAATTGTTGTAATTCCTCCGCGTTCAATTCGGGTATGTTGTATGAAACATAACGAACTTTGGAGGAGGAACATGAAACCAACAAAACGACTGCCATTGCTATCCCTATCGCTATATGTAACGCCATTTTCATCATCCTGCAATATATTCCATTTCTATGTGTTGTGCATTTCGTTCAGGGTCATATGTGCTAATTTGAGCAGGGATTCGAATGATACCATCTGGCAGCACAAGGGTTGTATCATACACATAAAAGTCATGTCCCTCCAAGTCTAATCCAAGAGTATTGGACTTAACTTCGATATACTGGTCATTACTTTCTGCATCAAAAACCATCCACGATGTCCGATACGGATCAAATTCGTAGAGAGCCTCTAACTCCGTTTCTAATTCTATATCTTTTTTTGGCTTCCCAAACTTACAAAAGTGGTCATATTTTTCATCACATGGCTTCTTGAATGTTTTTTTACTATGTAAAATTGGTATTCTAAGCGCGTTGTAACCACCATAACCTTCCTCTATGACTTCTGCAGGTGTAAGACATCCGAATCCTTGGTATGCAACTGCAGTTGTTATCAGCCAATCAGAAACAGATTGAGTTCCCTTTGCAAAGTGGTTCCAATTGACAATTTCATCCCTAAACGTAACGAAATATACAGGATGATTCCTACAGAATTCTTCATCTATCATTAAATCTGAAGGGTGTACATCACCATTAGAAACCACGTATGATACTTTGTACTCATAGGTATCATCCCTTGCGATTTTTTCCAACGCATCTGAATATAGAGCATTTACAATGTAAATGGATGCCCCTTGATAGTAATAAGAAAAAAAGGATTCTTCATAATGGGGAACATACACATTAAAATTAAGATAATTGCTAGTACAAAGATTATCTATATCTTCGCGAAATTGATTCTCGCCTATTCCATCAAGAATAAGAGACAATTGATCATAATTCTCTTGCGCACTTTCATCTACTCCATTTAGTAAAGCATGCCATCTTTCATAAGGGACAACGCCATCCGTGCCTAATAAGAAATCATTGACTTCATCATTGGTGCATATTTCAGCAAATTGTCTCACTAATTCATCTTGCTCTCCAAAACTTAATGGGAAATTAGAGGACATCTGCTGAGCGATATGTTTCCTAACATTTTGATTCCCTTTGTTTTCTATATCTTTTTGAGAACAAGAAAAACATAGAATACTGACAAATAACAAAAAAACGATTTTTTTCATATTATTACAATACATATAAAATTACTTACTTTACTTTGTGACAGGATAAGTCAATTGATAGCGCACTACCGCACCCATAGAGGTCTCACGGTTCTCCAGCAACTCCCACACCTTATTATTAATGGGGCGTTGCACATAGAGCGTGTCCTTCTCTCCGTTTAATATCACTATCTCCGAGAAATTCTGCGAAGGCAGTGTGGTGCGTGCCAGTCCCTCGTACCCGTATGTCCAGTACCACTGAATCATCTTGGTCTCTTGGGCTTGGAGTTCCACATACTGCGCCCCTATGGAATCGGTTTTCACCGTCTCACCGTCGGGTGATGTGGTTGTCGTGTTGCCGCCGCGATAAGGAATGAGGTACTTAATGTACGCCCTTACTGCGACATCCGAAGCGTTGTGGATGTAGTAGCCGTTGTAAGCGTCGTCTGTCTTTGCCGACTCACAACTTGCCATCACCATTGCCACACACACCACCCACAGGGGGAGAAACAACTTGTTCGCTTTCATAATCAATTGTCTTTGAATACTTTGATAGAATATGCCACTACTGCTATTATGCACGCCATCAGTACACCACCAAGGACATAGAACGTCCACTTCTCGCTAACAGGCAACAGATAGTTGTGTATCAGTCCTATGGCTATTATGCCAAGAAACATAACTCCCATAGCAAAAGATGCTACCAACATCCCCTTTTTCTTGGAGTCTGTATCACCTATATCAAGACCTTGTTGTACTAACAATGCGTGAAAAACCGAATACAGCAAATAGGTTATCGATATTGTAAATGTCGCACCACACCCGTCGCAGAATATATCCAACATGGCAATTGTGAATGTCACAACACCGGCAATGATTGCATTCCAATGCAGCACACGTACTATTCTATCTTTGTATTCCATCACAAAAATCTTCTTATTTGCTTACTCGTTTTGCACGGCGATTGATATTCACTTGTACTACGCACCAGTCGATGAGCGGCGCAAAGGCGTTCATCAGTAGGATAGCGAGCATCATACCCTCGGGGTAACCAGGGTTGAGCACGCGGATCACCACTGCCATGAAACCGATGAGGAAACCGTAAATCCACTTGCCGCACTCCGTACGGGCAGAAGTAACAGGATCAGTAGCCATAAACACGGCACCGAAAGCGAAACCGCCCGTTACCAAGTGCATATACCACGGGAAATGTGCCGCAGCCGTATCAGGACCGCATACGTTGAACAGCCACGCGGTCAATGCGCCGCCCACGAAGATACTGAGCATCGTCTTCCACGAAGCCACACCCGTCGTCAGCAGCAACAGCGCACCAAGCAGGATAGCCCAGCAGCAGGTCTCGCCCACCGAACCGGGAATCAAGCCGTTGAAAGCCGTCCAGAAATCCACGGGCATCAGATGGGCATCGGCAGTGGTGGCAATCTGCGTCAGAGGCGTTGCCCCCGAGAAGCCGTCCACAATGGTCTTGCCGCCGTCCCAGCCCCAAGTGCCGCCGGTGCGGACAAAGGCTGCGTCACCCGTCATGTGGGTCGGGTATGCAAAGAATAGGAACGCGCGCGTGATAAGAGCCACGTTGAACACGTTGTACCCCGTGCCGCCGAACACCTCTTTCGCGAAGATTACAGCAAAAGCCGTAGCGATAGCCACCATCCACAGCGGAGTGTTAATCGGTACAATCAGCGGAATGATGAAACCTGTTACAAGGAAACCCTCTTGAATCTCTTCTTTTTTCCATTGTGCCACCGTAAACTCGATACCAAGTCCCACTGCGTAACTGACTATGATATAGGGCAATACAGCCAGCAATCCGAAGCCGAATGCCTTCCACCACAGGGCGCAGGTCATGGCTCCGCGTACCAACTCGCCCGTAGCCAACAGGTGTTGGTAGCCGACATTGAACATACCGAACAGCATCGCGGGAACGAGTGCCAAAACCACGATAATCATGGTTCGTTTGGAGTCCGAACCGTCATGGATTTGCGAACCAACGCGCTTTGCAGTCGTGTTCGGAGTGAACAGGAACGTGTCGAAACCGTCAAACACCGAGTGCAATGCGTGCAACTTGCCCCCTTCCTCGAAGGACGGGCGAAGTTTCTCCATTATTTTATATAATCCCTTAAACATCACTCAATCTCCTTTTTTAAGTTATCCAATGCGGTTCTTACGATTGCCTGAAGCGGCATTTTTGAGGTGCAGACATACTCGCAGAGCGCGAAGTCTTCGGGGGCTACTTCGTAGGCACCCAGAGCCTCCATCTTGTCGATATTGCCCGCAATCATCGCCTTTATCAGGTATTCGGGATAGATGTCCATCGGGAACACTTTGTCGTACTGACCGCTCACGATGATGGCACGGCGGCCGCCCTTCAGACGGGCATCCCACTCATAGTGCTTCTTGCCGAACAGCCAGCGTGTGAAAGCGCAGTCGAACATCTTCGCAGGGTCGGTCTTGCCGGCGTTGAAGGCACCGAAACGGGGCATCATCCAACCCATAAACTCATGGTTTTCAGTACCTTCGTCCAATACGGTAAACTGGTTGTCATAGATGCTTATCATCTCATCCAGCCCCACTTGGTGGCCGCTCAGCACGTTGCCTGCCACGTAGCGCACAGGCTCACCCGTCATCACGTTGCTCTTGAATACAGCCGTCACGGGCATACCCGGCAGCACGTTGTAGTACTGTGCGCCCGATGCCAGCGGACCCGTCAGAGCCACTTTCTTCTGCATGTCCACAATGCCTTTGGTCAGCAGGTGCCCAATCAGGCTGAGGTCTTGGATGTTAATCGTCCAAACCGTCTCGCCTTTGGCAATTGGCGCGATGTGGTTAATCTGCACGCCCACGTTGCCTGCGGGGTGCGGACCGTACACCTCATACTGGGTGCAGCCCTTCAACTCGCGGAACTCCATAGCCTTGGCTCCTCCGCGGATGCCCACATACACAGGCGCGATGGTGCTCAGCGCACTCACAGCCGCCTGCAGTTCTGCCAGGTGCCCTTTCAGCATCCACTCGTAGTCGGGTGCCACAGGTGCGCTGTCGAATGTCGAGATGAAGACGGCTTTCGGCTGTTTGGTCGGCATTGCGATGCAGTCATACGGGCGTTGCTTTATCAAGCACCACAGACCCGACTGCAGCAAGAGCGACTTCACGTCCTGCTTCACGTCAAACGTCTCATACGCAATGCTGGCATCTGCTTCGATGTCTATCGACATCACCTTGCGGCGGTCGCCACGAACGATGGCTACCACTTTTCCGCTCACGGGCGATGTGAACAGCATCTGCTCAAATGCCTTGTCGTGAAACAGGGGCGAACCTGCTTTCACGCTGTCGCCTTCGTGCACCATCAGTTTGGGTGTCACGCCTGCGAAATGGTCGGGCACGATATGATAGACTTGCGGGCGGTTGACGCTGCCTAACGTCTTCGCCGCAACTCCCTCAAACGGTATGTCCAAACCACGTTTCAGTTTGATTTGTTGCATGATGTTTGTTATATTAATTGTTAATTCTTTCAGTCTGCAATATGATATTCCATAAGGCATAAAAACCGTGCAAAGTTACTACAAAAGTTTGACATACACAAACTTTTTTACAAAGACCTCGCAAAAACAAACTATGCCATCAAAACCGCCACCACCGCCATGGCATCGGTCCCTCATTTTCTCCGCACCATCGCACCATTTGTTATAGGATAGTTATAGGATGAGTATATGTTAGATGGGTATAGTTAGTACCCTATCAACTCAAAAAACGATAATTCTCTTGCAGATATATACAAACTGTTGTAATGTGAAGATTAAAATTATTATTTCTCCCACCCGTCGAAGATTTCGGGACCATAGACATTGTTCTCGTCAGCATTGTGGAGCGGAGTCCAGATCTGCGCAAAGAACGGATTGTGCTTTGCCACTTTGTCCCAGTGCCACGGACGCGGGTTCGGTTCGTCCTTGTACGGCCACGGCATACACTCGGGGCACCAGTGCCCGCCGAGTAGTACCACGCGCGGCGAGGCGGTGAAACGGTGTCCTTCGGCACACTGCCATTCCAGCGGCGTGTCCCAGTCGCCTTGCGTCATCTCCGAGGATAGACACTTGCCCCCGCGGAAAGCGGCAGCCTTTTGCATATCCTCGATAGTGAAGAGCGACATCGGTTTCTGTTCGTCGTAGCCGTGGTCGAGTGTGACAGCCTCTTCGCTGTTGTGGCTCAAGTCGATATGCTTCCAGTCGGGTATAGCCTTATAGGCTTCCATACTGCCGTAGTAGGCATGGATACGCGGCTCTACATTGTTTTTTATCCACCATTGCGTACCGTGCTCTTTCGAGTTCGCCATCACCCGCATCGCCAACTTCACGCAGTGCGGGAACAATTTGGCAATCTTGGTCTTCGACGCAAATTTGATAGCACCGGGTATGCTGTCTGCCTTTGCCATTTGGTGGAAATACTCGCGAATGGGTACGTTGGCGCGGAAATACAGGTAGTTCTCAAGCCGGTCGCCATCGGCATACCACATTCCGTGGAAATTACGGGTGGTGAACCACTTGGTGTCAAAAATCTGCTCGGGGCGCGGGCAACCCACAGCGTCCAGTATCAGACTCTCGAACTCGTAGTTGTTGATGCGGTACTCTTTGCCCGAACCGATATTGTAGTAGTTGTTCCAGAACTCGTCCGGCACCTCCTCGCGGCACACGCGCTCTAATAGTCGCCCGCTGTCCTCCACGGTCGCCCATTCCAGCACACCGCGGATAGGTACGTGGAACATAATCGGGTCGAAGTTCTTGAGAATGGCGGGATAGAGGATACCCGACTGGCGCAGGCTCACCCATTTGCGGATAGGCGAGTTGGTGATTATCCATTCGCCTGCCACCTTGGTCAGCCCGTAGTGGTCGTATGCCGATACGCAAATCGGGTCGCCGGTGCGCCCCCAGTGGAGCGGTTCGCGGCGGTCGCCCATCTGTGCCACACTGCCTATATAGACCACGCGCGGCTGCTTGTCGCCCTGTGCCAATACGGCATCGCGGATATATGTCGCCGCAGCGATGTTGGTCTTGCGGGTGGCGGTGGGACGGTAGTCGGCTTGCGGCGACACCATTCCGCCCACGTGTAGCACGATGTCGCTGCCCGTAACGCCTTTCAGGACGTCATCGTAGTTGGTCAGGTCGCCCCACACAATCTCTATGCGGTCGGCAAGCGGTGCCAGGAGGGTTTTGTTTTTCGCGCTCGGACGCGCCAGAACGCGCAATGTATATCGCTCGGGGTAGCGCAGTATCTCTTGCATACCCGCATACCCCATGGTGCCTGTAGCACCGGTCAAGAAGACTATCTGTTTCATGTATATATTTCGTTTTGCCGACAAAATTACAACTTTTTAGGCAAATACACAATATATTTTTTAGAGTAAAAACACTTACTGAACTTGCAAATACAAGTTTTTTGCAGTAACTTTGTCGCCGATATGCGTATTGCGTTTACCACACAACTGCCCCCCGAGGGTTTTGCCCGCCTTGGCGGACACACGTTGGGTGTGCCGCTTGCCGATGCGGACATCTTGGTCGCCACTTTCGACAAGTGTGTGCCGCGCGAGATGATAGCGCAAACACCTCATCTTCAACTGATTGCGAACTTCGGCGCAGGCTTCAACAATATCGACCTCGATGCTTGCCGCGAGCGCGGCATTCGCGTCACCAACACTCCCCAACCCGTCATCGAACCCACTGCCGAACTGGCTTTTGCCCTCATGCACGATGTGGCACGCCGCACCGCGGAGTTCGACCGGCGCCTGCGCAGCCATACCGCGGAGCCTTTTGGTGTGATGAACAATCTGAGCCATTCGCTCTACAGTAAAGTACTGGGAATCATCGGAATGGGTCGTATCGGGCAGGCGTTGGCACGCCGAGCCTTGGCAGCGGGAATGACCATCATCTACCACAACCGCCACCCGCTGTCCGCAGCCCTTGAGCAGCAATACCATGCCGCATACACGTCCCTTGACACGCTCTTGCAAGAGGCTGATTTCGTGAGTCTCAACCTCCCGTACACCCCGGAAACGCATCATCTGATAGGCGGGCGCGAACTGGCTATGATGAAGCCCACAGCCTACCTTGTCAATACCGCGCGGGGCGCGCACGTGTGCGAGGAAGCATTGGTCAAAGCCCTGCAAACCAACAGGATAGCCGGCGCGGCGTTGGACGTATTCGAGTACGAGCCCCATATCGCCGATGCCCTGCTCCGTTTGGACAACGTGGTACTCTCTCCACACACGGGCACAGGCACGTGGGAAGGTCGCATCGCGATGTGCGAGAACGTCTGCGACAACATCCTCGCCTTCTGTAACCATGAATTTAACAAAATGAACATAGTGCTATGAATATCACAGACAGATTTCTGAAGTATGTCAGTTTCTGCACCACTTCGGACGAAGAGACGAATATGACGCCCTCCACCCCGGGGCAGATGGAGTTCGCCGAGTACCTGAAGAACGAACTGCAAACCATTGGTATGCAGGAGGTAACGCTCGACAAGAACGGCTACCTGATGGCTACCTTGCCCGCCACTGTGGACGGCAAACCCACTATCGGCTTTATTGCCCACATGGACACATCGCCTGACGCCAGCGGCAAACACGTTCAGCCGCGCATCGTCAGGAACTACAACGGCGAGGACATACTCCTCAACGAAGAAGAGGTGATTGTTCTCGAGACCTCCAAGTACCCCGAAATCCTCCGTTACAAAGGGCAGGACATCATCGTCACCAACGGCAAGACGCTCCTCGGCGCGGACGACAAAGCGGGTATCGCAGAGATTATCTCGGCTTGCGAATACCTCATACAGCACCCCGAAATCAAACACGGCAAGATACGGGTAGGCTTCACGCCCGACGAGGAAATCGGTCAGGGAGCCGACCACTTTGATGTCGCGAAGTTCGGTTGCGACTTTGCCTACACCATGGACGGCGGTACCATTGGCGAACTGGAGTTCGAGAACTTCAATGCCGCAAGTTGCAAGATACATGTGCACGGCGTCAACGTACACCCGGGCTACGGCTACCACAAGATGCTCAACTCCATGCGCATCGCCTACCAGTTGGCTGTCATGCTGCCCCGCTGGGAGACCCCCGAGCACACGCAGGGGTATGAGGGCTTCTACCATTTGGTAGGTATGACCGGCACTGTGGAGGAGACCACCCTCAGTTACATCATCCGCGACCACGACCGCGCCCGTTTCGAGAGCCGCAAACGCGAGATGGAGCACCTCGTCCGCAAGGTAAACCGCGAGTACGGTGAGGGTACGGCAGAGATAGAGTTGCGCGACCAGTACTATAACATGCGCGAAAAGGTGGAACCCGTGATGCACATCGTCACCCTTGTAGAGGAGGCGATGAAGGAAGTGGGTGTCACCCCGCATATCCAGCCTATCCGTGGCGGTACGGACGGCGCACGTCTGTCTTTCGAAGGACTCCCCTGCCCCAATATTTTCGCCGGCGGTGAGAACTTCCACAGCCGCTTCGAGTACCTCCCTATCCCCTCTATGGAGAAGGCTATGCAGGTGATTCTCAAGATTATAGAGAAAGCGTAACCTGTCCCTCGCGTCCTCATGCCGCTGTCAGAACGTACATATTCCACCCCCTTGGGCGACATCCGCTATTGGATGAACGGATTTGTGGCGGAACGCCCTGCGTTGGTGTTCCTGCCTGGACTGACAGCCGACCACACCTTGTTTGATAAGCAGGTCGAGGCATTCGCCGGGGAGTACAATATCTTGGTTTGGGATGCGCCAGCCCATGGGCAGTCCCGTCCGTTCCCGTTGGCGTTCTCGCTCCGGCAGATAGCCCAATGGTTGCACGCCATTGTCGAGGAGAATTGCGACAAAGGCGCACCCCTGTTCCTTGTCGGGCAGTCTATGGGCGGGTACGTGGCGCAAGAGTATATGTATCTGTACCCGAAAGAAGTCGCAGGTGCCATTATCATAGACTCCGCCCCGGTGGAGCGTACTTACATCACTCGCGCCGAGTTGTGGCTGCTCAAGCATATCGGACCGGTCTATCGTCTGTATCCTTGGACGCAACTACAGCGTACAGCAGCACAAGGTTGTTCGACTACGGACTACGGCAGAACGCTGATGTTCAGTATGTTATCCACCTATACGCATAGTGAGTATTGTGCCCTTGCTGCATACGGCTATCGTATCTTGGCAGAGGCAATAGAGCAGCACACTACACCTGTTTCAGACTGTCCGATACTCCTTTTGGCAGGAGAACACGACCGTGCAGGTTCTTGTCTGCGCTACTGCCGCAACTGGTCTGAACGCCAACGCCTCCCCTTGGTCTATGTTCCCGCCGCCGGTCACAACTCCAACACCGACAATCCCGCCTTCGTCAACCGTCACATCCGCGAGTTTGTCGAAAAGACAATAACAACAAAGCATATAAACCATTAAATTACAATACAATGTTAAAGGAAACACCTTTCACAGCGACCCATATTGCGTTGGGTGCTAAGATGGCAGATTTTGCCGGGTTCAACATGCCTATCCAATATCCGACAGGCATCAATCAGGAACACATGATTGTCCGTACGGGCGTGGGCGTCTTTGACGTCAGCCACATGGGCGAATTCTGGGTAAAAGGCGAGCGCGCCCTTGACTTCCTCCAGTACATCACCACCAACGATGTATCGAAACTCGAAGCGGGCAAGGCGCAGTACACTTGCATGCCCAATGGCAAAGGCGGTATTGTGGACGACCTGATTATCTACAAGTACTCCACCACCAAATACCTGCTCGTTGTCAATGCCGGCAATATCGACAAAGACTGGGCTTGGGTAAACCAGCAGAACACTTTCGGTGTGACTCTCGAGAACGCCAGCGACAAATACGGACAGTTGGCAGTACAGGGTCCGAAGGCTACGGAGATGCTCCAACTGCTCACCGATGCCGACCTGAGTGCCATTCCGTACTACTCGTTCCGCGAATGGTCATTCGCAGGCGTACCGGGCGTTATCCTCAGCAACACGGGTTACACGGGTGCCGGCGGCTTTGAGTTGTACTTCCCCAAAGAGAACGCCATGCAGATATGGAACGCTCTGTTCGAGGTCGGCAAAGACTTCGGATTGGCTCCTATCGGACTCGGCGCACGTGACAGTCTGCGTCTCGAGAAGTGGTACTGCCTCTACGGACACGACATCGACGACACCACCTCGCCATTGGAGGCAGGTCTCGGTTGGATTACGAAGTTTGATGCCAAGGACTTCATCGACAAGGACTTCCTTCTCAAACAGAAGGCCGAGGGAGTGAAGCGCAAATTAGTTCACTTCGAGTGCCAAGAGCGTGCCATTCCGCGTAACGGCTACGAGATTTGCGATGCCAATGGCAACCAGATAGGTCACGTAACAAGCGGTATCATGCTGCCGAACACCAAAGTGGGCATCGGTATGGGCTATGTGCAGACCGCTTTCGCGAAGAAAGAGACTATCATCTACATCAAGATTCGCGAGAAACTGGTACCTGCCAAAATTGTGTAACCCATTGACCATAATAAGAATATGAAAAAATTATTGGTATTCTTCCTGTGCGCCATCGCTACATTGGCGGGCTGCAAACCGCAAAATGGCAATGAGGCTGACGACTCCAATCTATGGGCTTCCATGGTGAAGAAGTACACCATGTTGGAGAACTTCCCGCCGTACGAGCACGAGATGAAGAATGTGGTATATCTAAATTCGGGTTTCTCGGAGCAACTGCAGTTTGTGGATATGAACTGCCCCAAGTCGTACTACGACGACTACAAAGAAACCGTTGCCAAAGCAGGTTTTACAACTACCTTGGAAGGTGAGGGAGACAGCATTGACTACGAACTGCAGAAAGGCGACAAGACCTACGTCGTTATCTTGAGTTATTCGGGTAGCACCTTGATGTGCCAATACGTTATCCACGACGCTAATTGACCTTCACCAATAAGCATACCCTAAAAAGAAAACTCCCTCGGCAGGAAAATGCCGAGGGAGTTTTTTATTATTGTACCCAAACCTTGTTTCAGGCAAGACATTCGTCCAATTGGCGGATGATGTCGTCTTTGTCCATGTGCTGGCCGATGAAGACAAGTTTCTGCATACGGTCGCCATAACGTTCGTCCCAGTCGCGGCGAAGGGTGGGATCCTGTGCCATCATCTGCATGAGTTCCTCCTTGGGCATCGTGGCATAGAAAGCCCCTGCCTGCTTGAGGTTGAACTGCTTGCCTGACTGTTCGAAGACGTAGCACATGTCATACTCGTCATCGAAATAGCACATACCCTTGCAACGTATCACGCCCTTGGGCCAATGGCGCGCCACAAACTCGTCGAAACGATTGAGACTGAAGGGCTGACGACGGTAGTAAACAAAGGTGGAGATACCGTATTCGAGTGCTTCGCCCTCCTCTTCGTTGTGGAAATGCTCGTGGTCATGGTCGTGATGATGGTGGTGATGCTCATCGTGGTCATCGTCGTCATCATCATCCTCCACCGCGCCCTCTACGCCTGCAATCCATGCGGCAGAGCCTGCCACTTCGTCAAAGGAAAAGAGTTGGGTATCAAGGAGTTTGGAGAAAGGCACGTCGCAATAGTCGCAGTCGATTATCTCGGCTTTGGGTTGTATGGCGCGAATGACGGCACGGATATGGTTGAGTTCGTCCTTGGTCACCTCACTGGCTTTGTTGAGCAAAATGAGGTTACAGAACTCTATCTGCTGAATGACCAGCGAGGCAAGGTCATCCTCGCCAATGTTGGTCGCCTGCAAGTCCTTGCCCGAAGCGAACTCGTCGCGCATACGGAGGGCATCCACAACGGTGATGATGCTGTCGAGGACAGGGACGGGTGCCGATGATTTCGCCACAATCTGCGGATAGGAGCAAAGTGTTTGGGCAATAGGTGCGGGTTCGCATATACCCGACGCCTCAATGACGATGTAGTCGTAGGCGCG
This sequence comes from uncultured Bacteroidales bacterium, assembly GCA_934667275.1. Taxonomy (GTDB): domain Bacteria; phylum Bacteroidota; class Bacteroidia; order Bacteroidales; family Paludibacteraceae; genus Colicola. The sequence goes on from CAKULK010000018.1 coordinate 32,266, forward strand.
TTGGGCGCAGAGGTCATGCAGTTGCTGCACGAGATTCATCTTGAGCGTACAACAGATGCAACCGTTTTGCAAGGCGACGAGGTTGTCGTCCTGTGCAGACACCACCCCACCCTTCTGGATAAGGTCGGCATCAATATTCACTTCGCCTATGTCGTTGACAATCACTGCAAAGCGTATCCCTTTGCGATTGGTGAGGATTCGGTTGAGCAATGTGGTCTTGCCGCTACCCAGATAACCCGTGAGTAGCAGGACGGGGATTGTTTGATTATCCATATATCTTTTCTTTTACCATAGTTGTATTTATATTCATTTACATGCTATCCTTTGCCTATCCATTGCGCATCCATTGCGTATCCCTTGCTGTTTGAAAGAGGAAAGACGCGGCTGGGACGTTTACATATTTATGCATTTGCAGGCGTAGCGTCTGTGGTGCTGCGCTGACAGACGCCAAGACAATTTGACACCTATGGATGCAACCGACGGGCAGTTCGCCCTTTGGAAAAGGGAACAAAAAGTGCGCCATACGCCCCTCCTTGGCAGGAAATATACAAAAAGACGCTCTGCCGCTGTCAGCAAAGCGATTCACTGACAACAACAGAGCGAAAAGAAACGGCAACAAGCGCATTATCGAGACGCGTACTGCAGATAGACAGGATAGTATTGGTCGAACAAATCCTGCTGATGGTAGCGTTCCCAGTTCTGAAGAACAAAGCCCAGGACCGCAGCCTGATGCCCGATGGTGGACTGCGCTCCGGCACGCTGCGCCTTGCTGAGCGATGCCCCCCATTGGATGTACTCGGCACTATTCTGCGCCACCTTCGTCATGATGGCATTTGCCTTGTCGGTATCGCCAAGGGCGTAGTAAATGCTTGCCATCGACGCCGATGTGTAGTCATAAGAGAGGTTGTAGCCCGGCAACACTTCCTCGGCATAGTCCAGCACCTCACGCGCCTTGTCGCGCTGCCCCTCATTGAACAGGGCCTCTGCCAACTGCATGAACATCATACGATGGGTACGGCACATGCGCATCAGGTTCTCATCGATATAGATGCCCGGATAGTTCATATTGCCATAGGCGAACTTGTGCATCATATTGTCGTACATCACCTCGGTATTAACACGCGGCTGCCCGTCTTTGCTGCGCGTAGGCGTGATGCGATATGCCATACCAACGAGTTCGAAATACGGCTCGAGACCGAGGTAATAGTCGTTACCAACAGTAACGGCGAAATACATCGGACGCTTCCATTGGTTGGTGGAGAGCATCTCCATAATCATCATCTCGGAACGTGTAAGGCGGCGTATCTTCTTGAAATTGATATGCTCGCCGTCGGGCGCGTTGACATATAGTTGGTCGGTGGGAATGTAGTTCTCACCCTCACGCTTGGTGCGCGGGTCGTCAGACAAAAGGAATTGGAAGGCCTTGTCCACCGACAACGGCGTATTCAAGCGGTTCTCCACCCAAACGACCTCGTTGGTACCGGGCATATAGTCCTTGTACTCCCACGAAATAGGCAATGCAGGCGAATCATAATAAGGACGCTTCATCTGCCCGATATACCAGTCGGTCTGCAGGTAGGAGAGGTTGCATACGCGGGCATCGGTACCTACACCCTCGACCTCTTGGTTGTACCAGAGCGGGAAGGTGTCGTTGTCGCCATTGGAGAAGAGGATAGCCTCTTTCTCGCAAGATTTCAAGTAGTTGGCACCGAAGTCGCGGCACGAGTAGCGGTGCGAACGGTCATGGTCATCCCAGTTCTGCGAAGCCATCTGTGCGGGAACGAGGAGGCATACCAATGTGGTGAGACTTGCCACAGCCACCTGTGCCTTTTCGTTTTTCACAGCGCGATTGATGAGTTCGGCTATTGCCATGACACTCAAGCCAATCCAAATACAGAACGCATAGAAAGAGCCCGCATAGGCATAGTCACGTTCACGCGGTTGGAAAGGCGTCTGGTTGAGGTAAACCACAATAGCCAAACCCGTGAGGAAGAACAGGAGGAAGGTGATGATAAAGGAGCGCAACCCCTCTTTGCGCTTGCCGTCCTCGCTGCGTTTGCCTATTTGCCAAACCAGTCCGATGATACCCAACAGGAGTGGGAGCATATAATAGACATTATGCCCTTTGTTCTCTTTTAATTCGGTGGGCAGTTTGGACTGGTCACCCAGCATCGCATTGTCGATGAACGGAATACCCGTTATCCAGTTGCCTTTCGATATATCGCCGTAGGACTGCAGGTCGTTCTGACGCCCCGAAAAGTTCCACATGAAATAACGCCAATACATGAAGTTGACCTGATAGCGGAAGAAATAGCGCATGTTCTCCGTGAACGTGGGGCAGTAGTCCGTCTTCTGTTGTCCGCAATAGTCATAGCGCACGCGCTTGCCTTTGATGTCCGCCCAGTCCTTGTAACCTTGGATATGACTCGGCTGCGCCGAATACATGCGTGGGAAAAGCATCTTGAACTCGCTCATATACTCGTACGACATCTTGTAGCCTGTGATGGCATAGCGGTCTTTCTCGCCCTCCACCTTGGGCGCGGGTGCATATTGCGCATGCCCGCGTTTCTCTACGGGGATGCAACGGTTACCTTGCACATCCAACTTAACCGGGGCGTTGTAGGTCTGCCCGTAGAACAACGGCGTGTCACCGTACTGCTCGCGATTGAGGTAGTACTTGAGCGCGAAGACATTATCAGGACTATTCTGGTCCATCGGCGTATCGGCGTTGGAACGGATAACGATAGCGGCATAACTGCTGTAACCAATAACCACCATCAGCACCATAATCGCCGCGGTGTTCAACCAACGAGCCGAAATAACGTTTCGCTTCCAGAACAACACCGCCAGCAGAGCGACAATAACCACAATGCCAATGGCAACGCTCTCTTTCAAGAAAGGCACACCCGCCAAGGTGAGTGCCAACACAAAAGAGATGATGGTGCGCACATTCAGAGATTCGTTCTTATCCAAAACGCGGTAAGTCTCCCATATCGCCCACACCAGCGATGCCAGCATGAGGACAAGATAGATAGCCATACCTGTGTTGAACGGACAGCCTAACACGTTGGTAAACAACAACTCAAACCATCCTGCGATGGTTGGGATACCAGGGATAATGCCATAGAGAATAGCCGCCAAGATAACCACCGACGACAAGAATGCCACTATCACGCCTTTCCACGAGAAGTCGTAGCGGCGAAAGTAATACACTAATACGATGGCGGGGATGGTCAGCAGGTTCAGCAGGTGGACGCCGATACTCAAGCCCATGAGGTAGGCAATGAGTATCAACCAACGGTCGGAGCCCTCTTCGTCGGCATGTTCATCCCATTTGAGGATGAGCCAGAACACCACTGCCGTGAACAGCGATGACGAGGCATAGACCTCACCCTCTACTGCTGAGAACCAGAATGTGTCGGAAAACGTGTATGCCAATGCACCCACAGCCCCTGCACCGAGGAGCGCAATACCTTTTGCCACCGAAGAGGGTTGTACTAATTTGCGTCCAAGGGCGGTGATAGTCCAAAATAGGAAAAGAATAGTGAACGCCGACGCCAATGCCGACATGGCATTCACACACATCGCCACGTGGCTCACGTCACTTGCGAACAACTGGGCGAAGTGCCCCATGAGCATAAAGAAAGGTGCTCCGGGCGGGTGCCCCACGTCCAATTTATGTGCACTGGAAATGAACTCACCGCAATCCCAGAATGATGCCGTGGGCTCGATGGTCAGGAGGTACGTCGCTGCTGCAATGGCAAATACCACCCAACCGCAGATGACGTTCCATAACTTGTAATTCTTCATATCGTTAATTTGGTTTATTTCTTTTTCCGGACATATACACCATCCTGGGCATACAATCCTTGATGCAAATCGTTCATCAATATCGCATTTTACCATGCTCAAAACAACATAGCAGCCTGCAAAGATACAAAAAAATATGCAACCAAGCAAATTACTTGGTGCATATTTCTCAGAACCCCATAAGATTAGTTACGGGAAGTACATCTAACAAAGACTTTCCAGCCTTTTACACAGGGCAGGCAGGTTTCTCTTTGGCCGAAACCGCAATGGCGCGTTTCCACTTACGACGAATGACATATTATCACTTCACCAGATTATCTTGCAGTTCCCACCCCGTAATCGTGGCAATATACGGAATGAGTGAGTAGGCCAACTTCTGATGCCCCACATAACTCGGGTGACTGGAGGCACCGAGGTCTGAACCGTCATTGTGCACCGCGGGACAATAGCCGAAATAGTACACATTCTTCATACCGCAATTATCCACCATATCGCGCACGTAAGTGAATAGGTACGCATGCGCCTTACTGGTGACACACAGAATAGGATAATCCTCCCCATAGTTGGCTTTTATCTCACGCAGCAACTTGTAGTACTGGTCACGAAACTTCTCATATTTCGGCTGCATAGCCACCGAAAAGTCATTGGCTCCCAAGTAGATAACCGTCATTGCAGGACGGAATGCGGAACGCTCCGCCGACCAACGGGTGGCTTGCGTGGAGTCCATGTCAAAAGTCTGGAGATAACGCTCCGGCATCCACCAACCGGCGAATTTCGAATTATAGTTGCGGGTTATTCCCATACCGGAATGCGCAATTGCGAAATAATCCGCCTCAAAATAACGCGAAACGATGGCGGCATAGGTCTTGGCGGCATTCTCTGTCTCGGGCTTGAAGGGATCAGTCTTCACGCTGTTCTCCGAACCGTAGCCGCACGTGTAACTGTCACCGATAAACTCCAACTGACGCTCTGCCAACGGCGATGCAGGCAGGAAACGGGCAGCACTAAACTCCTTGATGGTGGTAGTACCCTGTTCACCCTCTGTGCGCTTTTGTAGCACCACCTCATGAATGCCGCGGCGCGTCTTGTTGACGGGGTCGGATTCTTCCACCAACGTGATAATGGTATCATTCCCCTGCGTTGCGATAATGCGGTTCGGCTCATCGCTGGTCGGACAATCAATCCACACGTTATAATAGTTGCGCCCGGTATCGGACACTTTCATGGTCAGGGTCTTACCCGAATAGGCAATACGCACGGTGGTCGCCGTCCAATCGAAAGACACAGCAGTGCCGTCCACCGCAGTACGCCCCACATACGTGATGCGCGAATCGGAAGCGGGTATCGTCTCTGCCATAGCCGCCCAACCAATCAGCAACGCCATTGCCATCAAACAAAATCTCTTCATAGCAATCCGATTAATTATCCGATTATTCAAAAGCCCCCATCTGCAGCATAGCCACCTCTTTCGCTGTCAGGAAACGGTATTTGCCTCGTGCCACATTCTTCTTGGTGATACCGGCAAAAGAAACACGGTCCAACTTGGTAACCTTGTACCCCACCTTCTCAAACATACGGCGGACAACACGGTTCTGCCCCGAGTGAATCTCTATGCCTATATGCTTGCGGTCCTCTTTTGGGAACTCCAATGCATCGGGAACCACTTTCTCGCCGTCAATCTCCACGCCTGCACGCAACACGGCCTCATCGGCCTCGTCCAACTCATGGTCGAGCGTAACGGCATAAATCTTCTTCTTGCCGAATTTCGGGTGCGTCAGTTTAGCCGCCAAGTCGCCATCGTTGGTCAGCAGCAGCACACCGGTAGTGTTACGGTCCAACCGCCCTACGGGATAGATTCGCTCCGCACATGCGTTGCGCACGATGTCCAACACCGTGTGGCGCTCTTCGGGATCGTCGGTGGTGGTAACGGTATTCTTGGGCTTGTTGAGCAGAATATACACTTTGCGCTCGCGGCGGACAGGCTGGTCATGGAACATCACTTTATCCGTCGGCAATACCTTTGCACCTAGATTATCAACCACTTGCCCGTTCACCGTAATCACGCCCGCCTGAATAAAATCATCAGCCTCACGGCGCGAGCAGATACCTGCATTGGCAAGATATTTGTTCAAACGAATCGGCTTCGTCGGATCCTCATAACTCTGTATATACTCCTGACGCTTGCGATTGGAGTAAACGCCCGCATTGCGTTTCGGACGCGGACGGAAACTGCGCTGCTGGTCGGTACCATCGGCATTGTTGCGATATGGGCGCGGTACTCCGCCGTTGGGGCGGAACGAAGGGCGACGCTCGCCATCACCATAAGCATGACGCTCACTATTATAACAAGGACGGTCTTGGTTGTACGACGGGCGACGCTCCGGATTGTACGGACGACGCTCACCGCTGTTCATCGGACGCTCGCCGTCTGCCGTCGGGCGAGACGGACGAGGCTCCACTTTCTCCACTCGTGGCGTACTGCCGGGGCGGGTGAAACGTTGGCGAGGACGACCGCCTTCACGAGGTGTGTAAGATGCATTAAAACGGGGACGGATAGATGCACCGTCTGCCGACATCATTGCGCCGTTTTGCTCACGCGGATTCTCATCCTGACGGTAGCCACCCTGACGCGGGGTGCCATTCTCTTGTTCTAGCATTGTTTGGTGGGTTAGATTTGTTAATCAAATGTTCTTTCGTTCCGCGACAGCGATAATAGACAATTTAAGGTAATGAACATCGTCTGCGCCGAACTATGTTTCATGAATCTGAAATCTTTTGTGCTGTAAGGTTTCGGTTATTCTCCACAAGCATAGGCTCCAAGCGTTGTCACAAGGAGCCTATACGTAGATTTCTTCAAAGTTGCGAGGTATGTCTCTCGACATTTCCTGCTTCAATCGCGCCCATTTAGGCTTCTGCTGCTTTCTCGATAGCCAACTTGCCACGGTAGTAGCCGCAAGACGGGCATACGGTGTGGTAGATGTAGTGAGCACCGCAGTTAGGGCAAATAGCCAGTGTCGGCATCTTTGCCACGTCATGAGTACGACGTTTCGCTTGTCTGGTGTGCGATTGTCTTCGTTTAGGATGTGCCATATTCTTTTATTTTTATTATTAGTTTTATTTATGTATTGCCCAAGCAGTCTGTTTCACGCGAGCCACGCAGAATTGCTCACTCGTCAACATCATACTCCGGCGTATCATTGTCGTCTTCTACGCTCGTGCAGAGGTGGCTTCGGAGAAGTGCAGCCATTTCGGGGTTGCAACCACCGTCTTGGTGACTATGCACCAACGGAAGATTCACAATAATCAATTCGTATGCCAACCATGTAAGGTCCACATTGTCAACTGCTTCATCCCACTCCCAATCGCTTTCCTCGGCATCCACATCAATATCCATCGGGTCCAAACAGCGGTCACAAGCCACTTGCACCGTACCCTTCACCGACACCGACAAGTCAAAATCCTCTTCACGAAGCATCAAGCGGGCATGCACATCCACCTCTCCTCCAAGCACTTCCGACTTCTCAAGCGTCCCGAAAAAAGCATTGTCCAACTTGAAATCATACAAGTGCTCACCCAATTCCAATGCATCAAACTGCAAAATATGTGGGGTAAACGCAGCCATACTTCACTCTTTCCCAAAATTGCGTGCAAAGGTACTGCTTTTTTCCGATATAGCAAAATCTTTTTCTAAAAAAAGCGCACAAGCACATCCAAACAAGTTCCGGCTTGTATCAACAACTCTCAAACTGGCGCAGGAAACGGACATCGTTTTCCGAGAAAAGACGCAGGTCTTTCACACGATATTTGAGGTTCGTAATACGCTCCACGCCCAAGCCGAAAGCATAACCCGTATAAACTTTCGAATCAATGCCGCATGCCTCCAGCACATTGGGGTCCACCATGCCGCAACCCAAGATCTCTACCCAACCCGTCCCTTTGCAGAACGAACAGCCCTTGCCGCCACACAAGTCGCACGATATATCCATCTCCGCCGACGGCTCGGTGAAGGGGAAATATGAGGGGCGCAAACGAATCTGCGTATCCGGTCCGAACATCTCCTTGGCAAAATAGAGCAATACCTCGCGCAGGTCGGCAAAACTGACATTCTTGTCCACATACAACCCTTCTATCTGATGAAAGAAGCAATGTGCACGCGCCGAAATAGCCTCGTTGCGATACACACGCCCCGGACAAAGCACACGGATAGGCGGCTTTTGGCTGAGCATCACACGCGTCTGCACACTTGACGTATGCGTGCGGAGCAGAATATCCTGCGGCGTCTGCACACCGGGTTGTTTCTCAATAAAAAACGTATCCTGCATATCACGGGCAGGATGTTCGGGTGCAAAGTTAAGCAGCGAGAACACATGCTTGTCGTCCTCCACTTCCGGCCCCTCCGCCACGGTGAATCCCACACGCGAGAAAATATCTATAATCTGCTCACGCACCAACGAAAGCGGGTGACGTGTGCCTAATTCTATAGGATCAGGCGTGCGCGTGAGATCAAGCGTATTCTGTGCATCATGCTGCCCTGCATGGGCGTCCAACTGGTCACGCAACTCGTTGATGCGGGCCTCTGCCAACTGGCGCAATTGGTTGAGAGGTTGCCCGATAGCAGCCTTTTCTTCTTTAGGTATGGCACGGAATTCGTTAAAGAGTTCAGTAATCTCACCTTTCTTAGAAATATACCTAATTCGCAGAGCCTCAAGTTCTTCCGCACTATTCGCCTGCATCGACTGCACCTGTTGCAACAGGGATTGAATACGCTCTTTCATCGCTAAAACACAATTTGGGCTGCAAAGTTACTATTTTTCTATGATATGTGCAAACGCCAACCGCGATATTCCGTGAATGCAACCACTTCTGCCCCCGGAGCAAATCCGTACAATTTGTTATAGGATAGTTATAGGATGGTTATAGGATGGTTATAGGATGGTTATAGGATGGTTATAGGATGGTTATAGGATGGTTATAGGATGGACAAGGGCTACCCGTTTCCCGGATAGCCCTTGTCTGTCTCTGCCCGAAGGCTCTATTCTCTAAACGCTAAACACTAAACACAGAACTCTACTTTCTCCAATTCATGTTGAAGGTCAGTTTCACACCTGCGTCCAAGTAGCCCATCTTCGTGGCCTTGGCGTTGGTGAGGGTCTCGATGTCTATCACGGCCGTGTTCGCACCCTCGGGAGCGGTGAGGTTGAACACTTTCCCATCGCCGTTGCCCTTGAACGCATTCCACAGACCGTAGTTCGCATACGCGCCCAGACCTATCGAATGACCCGACTGCAGACGGAACTCATACCCCAGTTCGGCACCCAGAAGGATATTCACCTTCAAGTTGTTGGCCGTCGTGGCTTTGATGTCCTGCTGTGCGTCACTCACCACACCTGTCACCGTCTCATTTACCACGTGCACGCCCTCTTCCTCGAAGTAAGCATCCACATCCGGGTTGGTGACCGTCTGGTGCGACGGCGTATAGACGGGAAGCAGGATGCGGGGACCGGCGTTCAGGAAGAACCCTTTCGGCGTTATCATCGAGAACATCACAGGCACTTCCAACTGCACTTGCCCTGTCTTGTCCTTCACCTCGTCTGCCGTGACAGTGTACAGGATATTGCCGTCGGAGGTGTTGGCGGTAAACTGCTCGTTGAGGGCTTGTTGCAGACCGCTTTGCAGGTAGCCTGCGCCTATGCCCACCAGCAGACCCAATTGGCATTTGTCCTCCGCCTTGGCCCAGTAGTGTGCATACTGCAAATCCAGCATAGCGTCATACCCGAACGGATGTTTGGCGTCCGTGGCCTTCGACATGTTGTTGGCATAGCCGCCACGCAACCCGACGGTGAAGCGGTGGATTCCCCCGCCCCTCTCAGAGAGGGGACTGTCAGAGCGGGAAACAGTTGTCTCTGTAGCCTCTGCTGTCTGCGTTGTCTTCGTACTTTCCGTTGCCTGCGTACTTTCCGCAGTCTCCGCGGAGTTCGTAGTTTGCGTGGATTCTGTCGGCTCCGTTACTTGTGCCAGTTCTGCAGGGGCAGCAGGCTGCTCTTGGGCAGGCACTGCGCTCTCCTTCTCTGAAGAGTGTCTTACACGGAAAAAGGTTGACTCATAGAATATAAAAAAATAAATAAAAGATTTTATGAGTACAAAACGTAGAACATTCACTGAAGCCTTCAAAATGCAAGTGCTCAGTGATTATTACAGCAACGGGGGCAATGTTCGTGCAACCGCTCGCAAGTGGGGTATCGTCCACCAAAACATCCTGCAGTGGCTGAAAGACTCTTGCAAG
>CAKULK010000019.1 GCA_934667275.1 uncultured Bacteroidales bacterium
CCCTCGCGAGGGGACAGAAAGGAAAGGAAGACAACCCAAGTGGTGAACAAGTCAACCTATCCGACAAACGAGTCAACCTTATACGTATTTTAACAAAATAAACACGGAAACGAGTCAACCCGAAAACGGACAAAGCACCTCTTAACAAGGTCGCTATTATCAACCGAGTATCTACCGTATATCAACCGTGTATCTACCGTGTTTAACAGCGGAAATAGTCAGCAAGGAATAGGCGTTTGCTTGTGCTGATGTTAGTTGGCTATTTTATGACATTAGAGCAAGTCGGATTGGCTTTGTAATTGCAGTGAAGGAGATTTGTATATTTCGAGCGGATGGTCAATTCATCGCCAAATATACGATTCTCATAAAAGTACAGATTTTTCACAAAAATATCACCAAAAGGAGTAGTGGAGTGCAGTACACATTTGTAGATATCTAAATAATAGCGCACAAGATATGTATAATAATGTACGAATATATCCTATCAAGTGACATGATACACAATTGTTGTATTCACACATCTTTTTATGAGGCACACTTACATAGATGCTTATTTAATGTATGTAATTATGCGATGTAATAACATATAAATCAATAGATTATATAAATAATTCAAAGTATTGCTTTGTATCATAATGGGTAGATTGCAGAGAAAAGTACTGATTGCCGATATTTGTGAATGAATACGTAATTAATACGTTGATTATCTTGATATTATATGTGTTACATAAATAAACGCTGTAAACTCATAGAGTCCTCATATTCACCAAGTTCGTTTTACGATATGATTTGCGAGCTTGCTGTATATATACAGGTGTGAATTACAGGCATGTAAATTATTGTGCGGTTTGTGAAATTTGCAGATGTGAAATAATTTTCATATCTTTGCATCGTATTTTGTACAAACATATCGTGTGTACAATGCCTATTTTGTAGTAACCGTAGATTATTTGTCAGAATCACATATTATGAACGAGCGTGAGAGAGTGCAGAAAATAATGGAATGTGAGGGACTTAATTCCAAGCAGTTTTCTCAAGAGATTGGTGTGAGTGCCGGCACAATTTCCAATATTTTAGGCGGACGTAACAAACCCAGCCTTGAGGTGATGCAGGCCATTCTTAGGAGATTTCGCAATATCAATCCCCTATGGATTATTGACGGAGAAGGTGTCATGTACCCGACATCTTCAAGCAACGATGCACCGCGTTTGCCTTTTCCTGATGAAATAGAGACGAAGACCCAAAAAGTAGAAACAAAGGTTTTGTCTCCCTTATTGGAAACGTCTCCTATTAGTGCAGCACCTGCGCCTACACCTCCTCGTACGGTGCAGAAAGTGATGATTTTCTATTCAGACGGCACCTTTGAAGAACGTTAGTGATGCCATTGGGATGGGGTAGAATTTATTCCGTCCCCATCATTTTATTGAGCATAGTGATGGCTCCGGATATAGTGTTTACTTGCTGAATGACTACCGACCTGCGTCCCGTAGGTTTGCCCTGTTTGTCTTTCTCTTCTTGCAGACGACAACGTTGCGGACGGGCGCAGACAAATTGCAATATCTTTCCGAAAGTGTCAGATTGCCAATATTTTTCGCTACTGCGTGTGAAGAACAAAGTCATGTGACCTTGTTTCAAAATCACTTTCTCGATGCCGAGTCTGCAGCATATCCATCGTAATCTAACCACGTTCAATAGTTGCTGTGCAGCTTCAGGGAGTGGACCAAACCGGTCTATCAAGCGCTTTTGGTAAGCCAATAGTGCATCTTCGTTGGTCAAACTATCCAATTCGCGATAGAGTGTGACGCGTTCGGATATATTCTCCACGTAATCGCTTGGAAAACAAAGTTCCAAGTCGCTCTCCAACTGACTATCGCTGCACCAATTGGTTCTGTCCATACCACCAACAGTAGCACCAAAGGGTATGCTTGTCCCTCCTCCTTCTGCAAATGCAGCGGGTGCGATATCCAACTCTTCTTTCAGTTCCTGCACCGCTTCCGAGAGTATGCGTTGGTAGGTGTCGTAGCCAAGGTCAGCGATAAAACCGCTTTGTTCCGACCCAAGCATATTGCCTGCGCCACGAATATCCAAGTCTTGCATAGCAAGATTAAAACCTGCTCCCAACTCAGCAAAAGTGGCTAAAGCATCCAATCGGCGTCGTGCTTCTGTGGTCAGCAACTCTTTGTCAGGTGCCACCAAATAGCAATATGCCTTTCTGTTGGAGCGTCCCACACGACCGCGCAACTGGTGCAAGTCCGCCAAACCATAGTTCTGCGCCGAGTGGATAATAATGGTGTTTACGTTTGGAATATCCACACCCGCTTCAATGATAGTGGTGGATACCAAGATATCGTAGTCGTAGTTGATGAAATCCTCCAAACGCTGTTCCATCTCTTCTGTCGGCATTTGCCCATGGGCAATCACGGTGCGCGCCTCGGGACATAGCCGATGGATACGCTGCTCAATACGCGGCAACATTTCAATACGGTTGCACACCACATACACTTGCCCGTTTCGCCCCATTTCCAATTGGATTGCCTCTTTCAAAATATCCTCATCGTCCAAGGTAATCAACTCTGTCTGAACAGGATAGCGATTGGGTGGGGGAGTGGTTATCACGCTCAAGTCACGTGCTCCCAACAGCGAGAACTGCAGGGTTCGCGGGATTGGCGTTGCCGTTAATGTAAGTACATCTACATTGGTACGCAGGCTCTTCAGTTTCTCTTTCACAGCGACCCCAAACTTCTGCTCCTCATCGATAATGAGCAACCCGAGGTCCTTCCACACCACTTGCTTGCCTACCAACTTGTGCGTACCTATCAAGATGTCAATCTTTCCCGCTTTCAAATCGGCAAGTATTTCCTTTACCTCCTTGGGCGTTTTGCCACGGCTCAAGTATTCAATGCGGACAGGGAAATCCTTAAAACGCTCTTTGAATGTGTTGTAGTGCTGGAGTGCCAACACCGTTGTCGGTACCAATACTGCCACTTGCTTTCCGTCTGTCGCCGCCTTGAAGGCTGCGCGCATCGCCACTTCGGTCTTGCCGAATCCCACATCGCCGCACACCAAGCGGTCCATCGGCATCGAACTCTCCATATCATGCTTGATGTCCAGCGTGGCTTTGGCTTGGTCAGGAGTGTCTTCGTACAGGAACGAAGCCTCCAACTCGTGCTGCATATATCCGTCAGGCGAATAGGCAAAGCCTTTCTGCTGCTTGCGCGTGGCATACAGTTTGATAAGGTCGCGTGCGATGTCCTTCACCTTGTCCTTGGTGCGCTCTTTCATACGTTCCCAAGCCCCAGACCCCAAGCGTGATATGGTGGGTTCGGTGCCTTCGCGACCTTTGTATTTGGCGATGCGGTGGAGATTATGGATACTCACGAACAAAGTGTCTCCGTCGCGGTATATCAGTTTGATGGTTTCTTGTGGGCGGCCATTGAAATTGGTTGTCACCAATCCAGCGAAACGCCCGATGCCATGGTCCACGTGTACCACATAATCACCCACTTGCAGTTGGTTTATCTCTTTCAGCGTGAGCACGGCCTTGCCGCGTCTTGCATTTTCGGAACGCAGCGTTACGCGGTGGTAACGCTCGAATATCTGGTGGTCGGTGTAGCAACATATCTTCGCACCTCTGTCCACAAAACCTTCGTGCAATGTATGGTCGATAGGCACAAAGCGGATGCCCGACTCTTTGTCGTCGAAGATGGCTTTCAACCGGTCGGTTTGCTTCATCTGGTCAGCCAATATATATAAGGTGTATCCCTCATTAATATGGCTCTTCAAGTCCTCAATCAGCAGGTCGAAATTCTTGTTGAATGCGGGTTGAGGCAGGGTGTCAAAAGATAGTGTGTTGCATGTATCGAATGTGCTTTTTTGTGCAATTTCGATAGTGGTGCGCTGTTCCAATAATGTTTGTAAGTCGCCCGTATTTTGTACCCTATAGGAGGGTGCTAAAGATTGCCATTTGTATGCCGCTACAGACCAGTCGTTGCTCACCCATAACGTTTGCTCATTCAAGTAGTCCGTGAGCCATCCCTGTTGCTCCTCTTGTGCTGCACTTGCCACAATATAAATGGATTGCACCTTATCTTTTGACAACTGCGTTTCTATGTCGAACTCACGGATGCTATCCACCTCGTCGCCGAAATAGTCTATTCGGTATGGGTCATCGTGTGCAAAACTATACACGTCCACAATCCCACCCCGTACTGCAAATTGCCCCGGCTCATATACAAAGTCCACTTTCAGGAATCCCAGTTCCGCCAATTCTTGTGTCAATGTGGAAATGGCGTGTGTCTCACCCGTTTGCAATGAGATGGTTTGCCGCTGTAGTGACTCCACTTGAGGTACGCTTTCTGCCAACGCCTCCGGATAGGTCACCACAATAGGTGCCTCTTGTGTGGGGTTGGTTAAGGCTGTCAGCACTTCTGTCCGCTGGATGGCCATGGCCTCGTCCACGGCTCCCTGGCGTCTGCGGTGGGCAGTAGGGAAATAATAGGCAGTACCCAATGTGCGCAAGTCGGCATACATATATTGTGCATCGTCCGCATTGTCCAGCACCACCAATATCGGGCATTGATACCCGTTTCCCGCCAACTTTTTTTGCAAAGCAGATAAGGTAAGGGCACGCGCAGAAGCATACAACCCATTGAGCAAAAAGTGTTGTGTACGCTTTTTGCCAATCTCGCGGCATAACACATCCAATTCGGGATGCAGGGCGAACAATTGTTCCAAATCCCATATCTGCATATTCGTTTGCAAAGTTACTGCTTTTCTCCTGTTTTTCCAAATCTATTTATAAAATCCATATTTATTTTGCATTTGCAGCCATTTTGGCACTATATTTGTCGCTAAATTATTATTACAATTTATCTTTATTGTCAAACTCATTAAACCCAAATCGTATGAAAAAAGTTTCATTTCTCGCGATTATTGTCGCTTTTATGGTTCTTGGAAACCAATCATCGTATGCATGTACGGGCATTACGCTCCGTACCGTCAACGACGAAGTGGTCACAGCACGTACCATTGAATGGGCTGCAGATGCACTCCATACTGGCTATGTGGTGGTGCCGCGAGGGCACTGGCAGCAGTCGTTTATCCCCTCTGGAAAGAAAGAGGGGGTGCGTTTCCGTGCCAAATACGGATATGTCGGACTCACGGTTGAGCAGCCAGAATTTGTGATGGATGGCATCAATGAGGCAGGCTTGGCGGCCGGACTTTTCTATTTTCCGGCATATGGTGAGTATGAGCCATATGAAGAATCCGTCAAAGAGCAATGTATCAGCGATTTCCAATTGGTGGCATGGATATTAAGCAACTTTTCCAACATTGACGAACTGAAAACAGCATTGCCTTCCGTTCGCGTTGTGGGCATTGACCATCGCAGTTCCACGGTTCATTGGCGCATTACCGAACCCAATGGAAGACAGGTGGTTCTGGAGATTGTTGGCGGACAACCCCATTTTTATGAAAATACGTTAGGTGTTTTGACCAATGCTCCCGGATTTGAGTGGCATCTCACAAACTTGAACAATTATATCAACCTTATGCCAGGTACCATTCAAACACGCAGAGTGGGAGATTTGACACTGACTGCTTTCGGTGGAGGCGGAGGTTTGCATGGCATCCCAGGTGACATGACACCGCCTTCCCGTTTTGTTCGGGCTGCATTCTTCCAAGCCACCGCGCCCAAACTTGCAACCACACAACAGACTGTAAATCAAGCATTTCATATTCTAAATAACTTTGATATTCCCATCGGTATTCAAGTTGCGGAAGGGCAACTGATTCCTGATATACCATCTGCCACACAACTGACTATTGTCACAGATTTGTCATACCGACGCATCTATTTCCGCACCGTCTATAATTCCACTATTCGTTGTATTGACTTGCAAACCATTGACTTCCGCCGTATAGCCTACACGGCGGTACCTCTCGATACCTCTCATGAGCAGCCGATTGAAATGGTGACTATTCCGTCTAAGTAATTGGTGGATAGTTTCTTCTAAAAAAGCAAACAGGGCGTTGGATTAAGACCTTCCAACGCCCTGTTTTTGTGCCAAGGTTCAAAAGTTTGTCGTAACCCTTGTGTAATCCGCCGTATTTTAGTAACTTTGCAGCAAATTGGGAAAATGAAATGTAGTGTCATCATATTGAATTGGAACGGCGAAGCAATGCTGCGCAAGTACCTGCCATCGGTAATCATGTACACGCAAGATGCTGATTGCGAGGTTGTTGTAGCAGATAACGGTTCGACTGACAACTCTTTAGAGTATCTGCGTACACAGTCTGTTCGCATTATCGAATTGGATAAGAACTACGGTTTTGCCGAGGGCTATAACCGTGCCATAGAGGAGGTGGAAGCAGATTATGTGGTGCTGCTTAATTCAGATGTCGAAGTCACCCCCGATTGGCTCCACACCTTATATATATATATGGAGGCGCACCCCGAGGTGGCCGCTGTGCAACCTAAAATTCTCAGTTGGCAATCCAAAGAAGACTATTTTGCGGGGAAAACAAAGGCCATTCGCTTTGAACACGCAGGTGCAGCCGGCGGTATGATGGATATGTTGGGATACCCCTATTGTCGCGGACGTTTTTTATCGTATGTTGAAGAAGACCACCATCAATATGATAGCATTGTGCCTATTTTTTGGGCAACAGGGGCATGCATGATGATTCGAACCCAAGTATATCGCGAAGCGGGAGGATTGGACGGGTTCTTTTTTGCACATCAGGAGGAAATAGACCTCTGCTGGCGGTTGCAATGTCGCGGCTACAAACTGATGTGCATACCGCAGTCAGTGGTGTATCACCTTGGAGCAGGCACTCTCTCTTATGAGAGTCCGCGCAAGACATATCTCAATTTCAGGAACAATTTGTTGATGCTATACAAGAATCTCCCTCCCTCCAAGTTGGGTAAGGTGATGTTTTTCCGTTTTTTCCTGGACTATGTAGCGGCATTGCAAATGCTTTTTGCGCGTAAACCGCAGAATTTCAAAGCAGTACTGCAAGCACGACGTGACTTCCGTAAGATGCGAATTGAATATATTAAAATCCGCATCAATAATCTTCGCAGCGCAATAGTGCCATATCCAAACACTATTTCCCGCCGAAGTATCATTGTTGATTATTATCTCCGTAGCAAACGTTCCTGATATGGACAAGCATACATTTCAATTGACAGAAAATGAAATAGAAGTTCGTGCGGAACGAGCCGAACATTTGTTCAAGCAGGGTTTTAATTGCAGCCAATCGGTATTTGCCGCTTGTGCCGACTTGTATGGTATTGATGATGAGGCTTTTGCACTACGTTTGGCAGCCTCTTTCGGTGGCGGAATCGGACGAATGAGACAAACCTGCGGTGCCGCTTGCGGTATATTTATGCTGGCAGGTTTGGAGAATGGCAGTGCCACTGCCGGCGACCACGAAGGCAAGGCAAAAAACTACGCTTTGGTACAAGATTTAGCAACGCAGTTCAAGCAACAGCAAGGCAGTCTGATTTGTGCAGAACTACTTGGCATTGCGCCCAAACCACAGATTCCGACACCCGAAGTACGCACGGAGACCTACTATAAGAAGCGTCCGTGCGCAGAGATTGTGCGCGAAACGGTGCGTATGTATCTGCAACATATTGCCAAAAATCAAGCAGAATGATGGGTACACCTGAACAGAAAGAGAAACTTTGGAACAGCAATTATCTGAAAGTGTGGTGCAGCAATTTCTTGATGTACTTCGCTTTCATGCTTCTCACACCGCTGCTCCCGCTCTATCTGAGCGATACGTATGGTGCTGACAAGCAAATGATTGGGTTGGTGCTGTCGGGTTACGCTGTAGCGGCATTGTGCATCCGCCCGTTCAGCGGTTTCTTTGTGGATAGTTTCCCGCGCAAGACGGTGTTGCTGCTGTTTTATTTCCTAACGGCGGCATTCTTCGGCGGATATCTGATAGCAGGCAGCCTGACGATGTTTGCCATCTTCCGAACCTTGCATGGTGCTCCTTTCGGGGCAACTGGCGTATCGTTGTCTACGGTAATGATAGACGTACTGCCCCCTTCCCGACGGGCGGAAGGCATTGGTTATTTCGGACTCAGCAACAACATCGCCACTGCCATCAGCCCGGGCGTTGCCGTGTTCCTGTTTACACACTATCATAGTTATGACATGCTGTTTGCGCTATCACTGGTTTGCTCGTTGGCAGGACTGATTGTGAACGCCACACTCCACCTCAAAGACCGCGAACTCGTCAAAGAAAAGCAACCCATCTCGCTCGACCGCTTTATCATGCTCAAAGGGTGGGCGCACTTCCTCGTAATCTTTACGGTAGCAGTGGCTTACAGCATCCTATCTACCTACGTGGCTATTTACGGGAAAGAGGAAATGGGCATCACAAGTGGTACGGGACTCTTCTTCACCCTCTTCGCCGTGGGGTTGATTATCTCGCGGCTGACGGGTAGTTCCTCGCTTCGTAAAGGGCAGATAGTACGCAATGCCTCGATGGGTATCTTGGTGTCTATCAGCGGTTTCATTATCTTCGCAGCGGTGCATAACCCTGTCGGCTACTACCTTGCACCTTTCGTCATCGGTTTGGGAAACGGACACCTGTGGCCTGCCTTCCAGATGATGTTCATCAATATGGCACCGCACAGCCAACGCGGAACAGCTAACTCCACGTTGCTCACCAGTTGGGACTTGGGCATGGGTGTGGGGATGTTTGCGGGCGGTTCCATTGCCGAGCACCTCGGCTACCATACCGCCTTTTGGAGCGGGGCGGCATTCTACGCCATAGGTGTCATCTTCTATTTCGCATTCGTGCGCGGATACTACGAGCGAAACAAACTGCACGACTAACTCTTTGAATATAAACTAAATAAATACTGATACATGAAATTCTATCTTGCAATCATCGGTGGCGGACCTGCGGGTTACACGGCTGCCGAAATCGCCTCGCACGCAGGCAAAGACGTCGTTTTGTTTGAACAGGCAACCCTGGGCGGCACCTGCCTCAATGTAGGCTGTATCCCGACCAAGACCTTGCTCTACAGCGCAAAGCAATACTACAATGCTACCCACGCCACCAAGTACGGAGTGGCTGCCGAGGGTGTCGCTTTCGACTATGCCAAGATGGCGCAACGCAAGACCAAAGTGGTCCGCAAACTCGTAGCAGGCATCAAACAGAAACTCAACAACGAGCATTGCACAGTCGTTTCGGGCGCAGCATCTGTCGTCAGCCGCACCGACGACAATGTCGTAATCGCTTGTGGTGAAGAGCAATACGAGGCAGAGAACCTCCTCATCTGCACGGGTTCCAACAACTTTGTCCCCCCCATTCCGGGCGTGAAGGACAACCCCGCTGTATGGGATTCCACTACCGCTTTGGCGGCTACCGAACTGCCCAAATCCATGATTATCGTCGGTGGTGGTGTCATCGGTATGGAGTTCGCCACGCTCTACCACGAGTTGGGTGTACCCGTCACCGTGATCGAAGCCATGCCCACTATCCTCCCCAACCTCGATCAGGAGGTGGTGACCGTCCTGCTCGATAAGTACCGCAAAGAGGGCATCAACATCCTCACCGACACCAAAGTGCTCGAACTGCAGGGGAACCTCGTACTCACGTCCAACGGCGAATACGAAGCCGAACACGTGCTTATCTCCGTAGGCCGCCGTGCCAATCTGCAAGGCTTGGAGGCACTCACCGACCTGGTACTTCACCGCGGAGCCATTGTAGTGGACGATATGATGCGTACCAACCTGCCCAACGTGTATGCTGCAGGTGACGTCACGGGCAAAATCATGCTGGCACATGTGGCATCCCGTCAGGCGGAAGTGGCTGTAGGGCGTATGCTCAAGCAGGTACCCGTGCAACGCATCGCGTACAATGCCATCCCGAGTGTGGTCTATACCAACCCCGAAATCGCGTGCGTGGGCTTGACCGAGAAGGACTTGAACGAAATCCACGAGGGCGATTTCGCACCTTCCATGTCCACCGAAGAACCCTTTGTCCCCTACGAGGTGCACAAAATTCCTATGACCTATTCGGGTCGCTTTGTGGCTGAAAACGAAGGCGAGAACGGTCTTTGCAAGATGATTATCGACAAGAAGAACCACACCGTCATCGGCGTGCACATGATTGGCAACCCCTGTTCCGAGTTCGTGGCAGCCGCATCGTTTGCTGTCCGCATGGGCTATACCGTGGACGAGTTCCGCCAGGTCGTCTTCCCGCACCCCACCGTCAGCGAAATCCTCAAAGAAGTCCTTTGATGTACGATTTGATAATGTACGATTTATTTACATGCAAATCGTACATCTGCCCGCAGGGCACAATCGTACATAAATAATAAAATCGTAAATTCGTAAATCGTAAATATCAATATGTCTATTGATTCTCCGCGTCAGGAAATGGTGCTTGCCTGGTTGGACGGGCACCATATTCCTTACACGTGCTACAACCACCCCGAGGGCAAGACCATCGAGGAGGCGAAACGTTGGTGGCACGACGATGGCAGTGTGCATTGCAAGAACATCTTCATGCGCAACCACAAGGGCAACCAGCACTACCTCATCTGTTTCAACTGCGACCACGACTTGGCTATCCACGACCTCGAACAGCGTCTCAAAGCCTCTCTGCAGGCAGCGGGGCAACCTGCTCCGGGCAAGTTGTCGTTTGCCAGTCCCGAGCGCATGATGCGCTACTTGGGCTTGGAACCGGGCAGTGTGAGCCCCTTCGGACTCATCAACGACACCGAGCACCACGTCATCCTCTTCCTTGACAAGAACCTCCTGCAGGCGGACAGTCTCAGTTTCCACCCAAACGATTGCCGCGGCACGGTAGTCATTTCGCGCCCTGCATTTGAGCAATACCTCCAATGCGTTGGCAATAGGGTGGAGTGGATTGACCTATACTAAATTATGAATTAAGAATTATGAATTGCATGTGTTGTATGCAAAAGTGGGGAAATTAATGGTTAATAATTACACGATAATTATATGTTTATTTGATTGATTATGAAACGTTTCCTATCAATTTTTATTTTGTCAGCGGTACTATTCCCTGCCGCGCAAACCGCCTTTGCATGGGGTCCCAAGGGGCACCGCATTGTAGCGCAACTTGCCTACGACAATCTCACCTGCCGCGCACGCAAGCAGGTGGATGCCATTCTCGGCAAGCAGGGCATGATTTACCTCTCCACATGGCCCGACGAAATCAAGAGCGACACTATCTATCCCACCTCTTTTGTTTGGCATTTCCAAGACCTCAATCCGGGCATGACCGACTCTGCCCTGGTCTCCGCCCTCACCACCAACTACCCCAAGGAAGGGGGCGAGCAGTTCCGCGCCATGGACAGCCTGTATGTGCTCCTGCAACACGACCGCAAGAACCACGATGCCCTCGTCTTCTATATCCACCTCTCGGGCGACCGTTTCTGCCCCATGCACCTTGGGCACATGGACGACCTCGGTGGCAACCGCGTGAAGATGCGTTGGTTCGGGCAGAACACCAACCTGCACACCGTGTGGGATAGCAAACTGATTGAGTACAAGGGCTTTTCCTATACCGAGTATGCCGCTTATCTCCACGACATCTACGACCATCGGCAGAAAGCGGTGGAGGCAATGACTGACGCGCAGATGCTCATCTACACCTACCATATCACTGACCAAGTGTATGATTATCAGACCACTTGGGACGGCAATGCTTACCACTACGCCTACCATATCACTGACCAAGTGTATGATTATCAGACCACTTGGGACGGCAATGCTTACCACTACGCCTACCGTTGGATGGAGCCCATGGAGTGGCAACTTTACATGGCGGGCATACGTCTCGCCAAACGCCTCAACGCTATCTATCGTTGATTTTTTATATATCTCAAGAATACGAGACTGCCTAAAAAAAATAGGCAGTCTCTTTTGTTTTTGCAAATAATTTTGCTTTTTTTATTGTGCATTTGAAAAATATGTAGTACCTTTGCCGCTGAATTTACGCTGGAGGGGATATGTTCTTCTTTCAGGGTGGATTTGACATATTGAATAGCGTTTATTGACGCTTTGTTTTTGGCTAAACGAAACTTCGCAACTTTCGAAAAAGAGTCACAAATCAAAGTAGCAGTAGATGCCTATGGGTGTGACGTTTGTCATACTGCATCCGTTTCTTGGATGTAGTGTATCGTCATATCAGCGTAGGTTTCCTGTTGTTTGTTTGACTCTTTAGGTAATGCGAAGACCTCGTTTAGCGAATAAGCAACACGGGGTCTGCGCTTTTTTTGTGTCTATATATCAACTTTATGGGTAATAGATGTTAATGTCCATAAGACTTTGAAAGTTTCTATCCTATAACCAAGATATAACAAAGGACCAACAATGTACCAACAAAGACAAATAACAAATACATTAATTAACTTATAAAATTATCAACCAATGAAAAAGATTTATTCTTTCGTGCTTTTAGCGGCGACACTACTGCTGAGCACAAACCTGTGGGCGGAAGGTAATGTTGCCAAGGTCGGTGAGAGCGAGTATGCGACATTTGA
The DNA here is from genome assembly GCA_934667275.1 of uncultured Bacteroidales bacterium. Taxonomy (GTDB): domain Bacteria; phylum Bacteroidota; class Bacteroidia; order Bacteroidales; family Paludibacteraceae; genus Colicola. The sequence goes on from CAKULK010000019.1 coordinate 12,542, forward strand.
TGCAGCCCTTCAAAACTGGACAGATGGCACCACGCTGACGATTCTGCAAAATTGTGAATACACTGCAACGGCAGCATTCGAGGTGAAACAGAACACCACCCTTGACCTCAATGGACAAACGTTAATATGGAAGACATCTGCTCAGCAAGGTCTTAGTGCCGGCGAGGGTATCAACTTGACTATCCAAGACAATTCTTCCGCTAACAAAGGCACATTCGCCTTTGAGAGTACATACGCAGGTACTAACGCTGCTGCCATTTATGCTGCAGCAAAGACGACACCGTCTAAGTTGACCATCAAGAATATCAACATCACGGCGAATTTCTGTGCAGATGGTACAAAATACATAGGTAATTCGGTAGTCTATACGGAAAAATCATCTGCGGTAAATGTTGATATTGAGCATACTAATTTCACAATTACGGGTTTGATTCAGAGTGCGGTGATATTAGAGAATGTTGCGGGTATTGATGCCGCAAATGACAAATTAGCAGATATTTCCATTACCTACCAAAAGACAGATAAAAAGGGTTATGCTCTCAGTGCTTTTAAGATAAACCGTCCTTGCACATTATAGAATTGTCGCGTGGATTTGTCTTCATTTTCGGGTGCACGAGGCGTATATGGTGATATGACATCTTGTACCATTAAAGGAGCGCAAACTTATTTTGATGTAACGACGGCATTACAAATTGACAATGTGTCTGCAACGGTTAATATAAATGCCGGTAAATTTAAGGTAGAAACGTTTACCTATCTAAAGAAATCACAAGGTAGCGTTATCAATATAGATGAGTCTGCAAGATTTGCAATACTGTCACCTTACAATATTGCAAGCGTGCGTGATATGGCATTTGACGAGGAGGAAATGAACGGTATCAAGTATTACAAAATTTCTGCTACTGGTAAAAGTGCATACGAATGTATATACTCCATTACAGATAATTCTACTCCAAAGGCTGCAATTCCATATAAAACGTTCGGAGATGCAGTTGATGCAGGTAAAACGGCTATCATTATGATAACATCTGCTGCTAAGTCTTGCAACATCACTATCCTATCGAGTAAAAACATCACATTGTACCAAAAAGAGGATAAGTCGTACCAAGGAACTATCACCAATCAAGGAACGCTTAGTTTTAACTCTAATTCATGCGCATTGGGCGTAGTATGGGACAACATCACTATTGATAACCAAGGTACATTGAAGTTAAATACAGAACTTTATTATGACGACAATTTCATAATAAAGAATCAAGAAGGCAAGACGGTAGAGATTAGTAACGGCTATTTCAAAAACTCATTATTACAGACTCATCCGGAATATAAGAACTATCTTAAAACGAACTATACCTTTGTTGATTTAGGTAATGGATATTCTTGGGCGGTAGATGGCACTAAAAAGGTTGCTACGGTAGGTGATGAAAATTACCCGACTTTGCAATCTGCACTTAATGCTTCATCGGAATCCGCCTATGCAAAATTGGTAAGTAGCGTTGTTAAGAATAATACTATTTCTGCTATTACTATCAATAATGGCAAGAAAGCATTTTTGGATTTGAATGGAAAAACATTAACCATCACTGGTTTGGGTGGAGTATACTCGAGTATCAGTAATGGTAGTCTGACGATAACAAACTCTCAAACCACAGGCGGAATCACTTGCTCAGGAGCAAATGTATTCGATATGAAAGGTTCAACAGATCCAACAGCAGCAGAATACTCGGTACTGACCATTGATAAATCGGTAAAAGTAACACAAGAGAACGGAAACTATTTTGCTTTCGTAAACTCTCCTTTAGATAAGAATAATAATGACTTGGATAACAAGTACGGCATTGTGGTCAACTTTAATGGAACTTACAATGGTACTGTACCATTTTCTATCCATGGTGCATTACTTAAACGTGAAAATAACGACAACGCTCCCAAATTCAATATAGGTGCAGATGCTAACATTACCGCTACTGCCATTGCATACGCTGCAGGATATGGTATTTGGGAGTATGCAGGTACAGCAATTACAAATCTCTTTGGCATTGAGATGCGTGCAGGCGAGTTCACTATGACAGGTGGCAAGATTGAGTGTACTATGGCGGCTCCGGCTGACGATGAAGGCAATGGTAGCGGTTCTACCTCACAGGCATGTGCTATCTCGGCAATGCAACACAATACGAAGTTGCCGATCTCAATTACCATCAACGGCGGCGAACTGAAGGCTTATACTCCTATCTACCAAGCCAACCCGCAAGGGAACTCGGACGAGGATATTAAGAAAGTAAGTGTTGTGGTAAACAATCCCGAGAACGGTGCTGCTCCGAAGATTTATTCCAACAGCAACAACATCGTTTGGTCTGCCAACAAGGAGGTAACGCTCAACGGCGGTGTTTATAACCTGAACCCATCGGCATATGTAGCAAGCGACAAGGCTGTTGTCGAGAACACCGATGAGACCACAAAAGCAACATATCCTTACGCCATTGGCAACAAAGCTGACGCTATGACGACTATTAAGGAAGGCAACTGGGATGTGGCTGACACTTGGAAAGACGGCAAGGTGCCGACAGGAGCAACTCCTGTTGTGATTGCACATAATGTTATTATCCCTGCGAACACAAAAGCAGAGGCTTGCGGCGTTGAGGTACAGAGCAATAGCGTTATCACCGTAGAGGGCGCATTGGTTATCGGCAACGACGGTATCAAGGGCATCACCAACGCCAACCAATTGCTCATCAAAGACGGCGGCGCTATGGTAATCTCGCCTGTGGCAACCCAAGAGTACAGCCAGCCGCTGGCTACTGTGGAACTGAAAACGGTTATCCGCGATGTGAAAGACGAATATGCTGCCGGAGACCGCTCTTATGAGTATATTTGGCAAAACATTGGTCTGCCTGTTACCTCGATGACTATCACTCCTGCCAAGACACTGACCGTAAACACTTGGGATATTATGTCGGCATGGGTTCCCGCTACCGAATTCGGGACAGCGTTCCGCGGCTACCATATCACCAACCTGACCAACCAAACAGCCGATATGTTATATACGTTTGCAGGTCAGTTGGTCGGCACTCAGAATGCGACACTCTCCATGCCGCGCGACGGCTTCCATTTCTTCGGAAACAGTTGGATGGCTCCATTCGATGTCGAGGAAATATTGAACCAACTCAACAGCAAGAATACCAGCGATGATGTCAATTCGACCGTCTATGTGTACATTTCCGATCAGAAAGCAGTGGATGGTATCACATACAATGACGGACAATATGTGGATATCAACCTGAATAACTTGAAAAATGCGAATTTTGCTGCCACATTTGGTCAGATTGCAGCCTTGCAAGGTTTCTTCCTGCATTCGGATGCCAAAGCGGAGATTTCTCTGAATTACGAGAAAGCGGTATGGAATGCGATGTTGGCAAAACCTGTCAAAGCAACCAAACGCCTCGTTGAGGAAGAAGATGGGACTGCTGCACGTCTTATCTTTACGGCAGAGAACGGGCGAGCAGATGTTGTTTATCTCTATGAGGGTGAGGCATTTACAGCACCGAAGATGATGAACGTAAAGCCTAATGTGAATATCTACGCCATCACTGCAGACGGCAACTATTCTACTATTGGCTTGGATAAAATAGAAGGCACACAAATCGGCATTCAAACCAATGCAAAAACCCATTACACCATCTCGTTTGACTGGTTGAAAGGCGAAACCCTTTACCTCAAAGATAAAAAGGAGAATAAGTATATCGCAATGACAGAAACAGCCACCTACGAGTTTATGGCAGATGCAAACACCACGATTGACGATCGCTTTGAGATTGTAGGCAAATCAGATGTTCCCACGATGATAGAGGTGGTTGAGAACAATGCCGTTGCAACAGGTATCTATACTATCATGGGACAATATGTCGGCGAGACATCTATGTGGAATACACTGCCCGCAGGAATGTATATTGTAGATGGTCAAAAACGAGTAAAATAAATTGGTATAGGTATGAATATGAAAGCAATTTACCAAACACCTGCGACTTTGCGCACGAGCATTGAGCCGCAAGTGATATTGGCAGGGAGCGGTCCGGCAAGTATCTTTGAAAGTGGTGTTCCTGCAGGAGGTGCTATAGGAAGTGATACGTGGTAGATATCAACACTACCATAAACATAATTTCAAATCGGCTGTCTAATATGAGGTTTGGCAGCCGATTTGATTAAACAAGAGGAAAATATAAGAGGCCGCCAGATAATTGTTTTTGGCAGCCTCTTGAGAGTAATATACTGAATGGTTGTTATTATTTGATACCAAGTTTTTTGCGAATATCCTTTGGAATCGCGTCTTTGTGCACGAGGATGTCGTTGGTCTTGTACTTCATAAATGCCTCGGAGATGTACCAAATGCCCTTATAGTCACTCTTCTGCGTGCCCCAAGAGTTCTTAATCATATAATAGCGTTTGCCGTTCTGATCGTGCGCAGTTCCGAAAATCTGCATACCATGGTCGTCGGTAGTCTCCCAATTGTCGTATGCCTGTTGACGCATCTTTTGGGTGATTTCCATCTCGGGGAGCGGTTTCTTGGTGAGTTCGTCCTTTTTATCTTTCTCGGTCAAGCCCAACCAGTGCGCTGCATCACTACCAGTAAGGTCTGCGCCCTTGTCTGCATCGGGCATCACACCAATGCCTTTGCGCGTGAAACCGACCTCGCTGACATCTGCACCCCAGGCCAAGGTATAGCCGTTAGCAATGGCATTGTCGATGATACGCATCAGTTCATCAATAGGCACATTGTACATCTGATCCATACGCCAGTTGTCCGGCACCTCCAAAGCAAAGGTGCTGTAGAACGGATGATGGGTGTAGGAAGTGATGCTCACATAGTCGTCCGCATTGAGTCCCAACGACTTAACGAAAGATTGCGGGGTGTATTTCTTGCCATTGTAGGTGAATGTCTCGGGACATTGCCCCAGATAAGTATCATAAATCGCTTGCAGACCTTTTTTCCATACGGGGGTTATTTTTTTCAGTTTGCCGGAAGTGAGTCCTTGTACATAGCCCTTTGCCACTGCATCCAACTCTGCATGTACGGGCAATGTGTCGGCGGGGCTGGCTGCATACTGAATACCAGGCATAACTTCTTGCGGTACAAGGCCATAGTTCTTCATACAATAGATGACATCGTAAGCCGAACCACCAGGGGCAAACTCTGCTGTTCCATACATACGGACCACATACTCGGCGCGATCAATCATGGTGTGGCTGACCACAAACATTTCGCTCAAATCGTATTCACCTTTGCCCATACGAAGTAACTCGCTCTCCACGAAACCAATGGTAGAGAAACTCCAACATGTGCTACTGCGGTGTTGGTTTTTGACAGGAGTGATGCCTACGCTGTCGATAGTAGTGAAACGGAAACCCTCAGTGGAATCCGATGCAGCCGCAGGGGCATCTGTTTGCGCCATAGCAGCCAAAGTGAGCGCGGAAAGCGCTACAGAAAGGATTGTCTTTTTCATTTATGATTATTAATTAGGTTTGTATCCAATCGTTACAATAGTTTTTAGTTTTTTACAGCAATGCGAAATCAATGACCTCTTGGATATCTTTCACGTAGTGGAAAGTCAAGCCGGTGAGGTACTTTTCGGGGATTTCCTCTACATCTTTGCGGTTGTCCTCACAGAGAATGAGGTCGGTGATGCCGGCACGTTTGGCGGCAAGAATTTTCTCCTTCACGCCGCCGATAGGCAGCACTTTGCCACGGAGCGTCATCTCGCCCGTCATGGCGATACGCGGGCGCACTTTGCGCTTAGTGAAAGCACTAACCAACGCCGTCGTCATCGTGATACCTGCACTGGGACCGTCCTTCGGGATGGCACCTTCGGGCACGTGGATATGTACGGAATGGGTTTCCAATATCTTGCGCGAGATGCCGAACTGGTCGGCGTGCGCCTTGATATAACCCAATGCGATGGTGGCGGACTCCTTCATCACGTCGCCGAGGTTGCCCGTGAGGGTGAGGGTAGGGGTCTTGGCAGGCGACAGAGAGGTCTCGATGAAGAGTATCTCACCACCCACTTGTGTCCACGCCAATCCTGTGACCACGCCGATATATTTGTTGGTCTCCCACGAGTCGCGCGAGTAGCGTTTCTTGCCAAGGTACTCGACTACATCTTCTGATGTAACGTTCACGTTATAAGGCTCTTGCAGGGCAATTTTCGTTACCACCTTACGGCATATTGCCGCTATCTGGCGCTCCAAACTGCGCACACCTGACTCACGTGTGTAGCCGTCAATTATCTCGGCGATAATCGACTTCCTGAGTTTCAGTTGCGCAGGTTTAAGCCCGTGGTTCTCAAGTTCTTTTGGCAACAGGTGGCGTTTGGCAATCTCCTCTTTCTCCTCTTGCAGGTAGCCCGTCATCTCGATGAGTTCCATGCGGTCGAGTAGGGGACGCGGCACGCTGTCCAAGGAGTTGGCTGTGGCGATGAAGAGTATCTTGCTCAGGTCATAGTCCACATCCAAGTAGTTGTCGTGGAAAGTGCCATTCTGTTCAGGGTCAAGTACTTCCAGCAAGGCACTGGTCGGGTCACCCTTGTAGTCCATACCGATTTTGTCTATCTCGTCCAACACGAAGACGGGGTTGCTCGTCTTCACCTTGCGGATACTCTCAATAATCTGCCCGGGCATCGCACCGATGTAGGTGCGGCGATGCCCGCGAATCTCGGCTTCATCATGGAGACCGCCCAAAGAGATACGCGCATATTTGCGTCCCAATGCCGCTGCGATAGAGCGTCCGAGGCTGGTTTTGCCTACACCCGGAGGACCATAGAGACAGAGGATGGGCGCTTTCATCTCTTGCGGCTTGTCGCTCTCGGCTTTCATTTTCAGCACCGCCAAGTACTCGATGATGCGCTCCTTCACTTTCTCCATACCGTAGTGGTCGTGGTCCAACACCTCTTGCGCGTGGCGGATATCATAGTTATCCTCCGAATACTCGTTCCAAGGCAAGTCTAGGAGCGTATCCAAATAGTTCTGTTGTGTGGAGTATTCGGGCGAATGGGATGGCATACGACGCAACTTCTTCAGTTCGCTCTCGAAGGTCTGTTGCATCTTCTCGCCCCATTTTTTCTGCTTTGAACGCTCCAGCATAGCGTTGGCTATCTGTTCGTCGGAGTCACCCAATTCCTTTTGAATGGTCTCCATCTGGCGATGCAGATAGTATTCGCGCTGTTCTTTGTCAATATCCTCACGTGTCTTGTTCTGGATAGCCGCCTTCATCTCAAGCATTTGCAACTCGGTATTCAGCAGTTCCAAAAGCGCAATGGCGCGTTGCTTTATCTCACTTTCTTCCAATAGTTTCTGCTTCTCCGCGATGCGTATGCCGAAGTTCCCGCAGATGTAATTGACAAGGGTAGGGGGATTGTCGATACTGCGCAGGGTCATCCCCGCCTCAGCAGGCAGGTTCTCCATGCGCTTGATAATCTTCTCCGCTTGCTCTTTCAGGCTGCTTACGAGCGCGATAAACTCTTTATCGTTGCGCTTCGGGAAGACTTCTTCCACTACTTTCACACGGGCTTTCAGGTAGGGCTTTGTGCTTACAATCTCTTGTATTTCAACACGTTCCATACCTTCCAATATCACCATCAGACTGCCATCAGGCATATCCAATGTGCGCAATACACGCCCTGCGGTACCTAATATATATAGGTCGTCAGAACCCGGCTCTGCTACGTCTTGCGCTTTTTGACAACAGACAGCCAACAGTGCGTCGTTCTTGAAAGCGGTAGTTACTAATTTCTTTGACTTCGGTCGCGCCACCGTCACGGGCAGCAGCACACCGGGGAACAGAACCATATTCCGAAGGGGCAATACGCCAAGCACATCGCCATCGTTCAGTTCCGGTTCTTTAGTAGCATCGTCATCTGCAGCCAACGGGATGTATTCCACATCTGGCTGCACATCCTGCTCCTCATTCAATACTTCATCAAGGTAGGTTATCATTCGTACATCTCTTATATATAAGGTGTATTATTTTATGCAAATAGGGAGTTTGCTTAAATGCTATTTTACATAATCGTAATTAGGATATTATTTTTGCACCGTTTTTCTGATGTGACTAATTCACAACCCCGAAAACGGACTGCAAAAGTACAACAAAAAAACGAAATATACAACTATGGTAGTAAGAAAGCACAGACGGTTTGATTTCTATCTCCCAGATATAACAAATAACGAGATACGTTGTTTGCTGTCTCAAGTGTCGGACAAAGCCGAACTCCTATGGTATGGATTCAGTCTTTGGCGTTTGGTGAACTCCTGTTTCTTTCATAATATCTGTCTTGCAGATAGCACGGATAAATACTACTGCGAGTTGGTCGTGCGCGTTGACCAATTCTCGGATATGTTGTATATCACCTATAAGGAGACGGAAAAATAATGGACTTGGTAAAACACATATACGCCCATTGTTTCAACCCTCAAAAGGTTCGCATATTGAACCCCGTCACCCGCCAGATGGAGATGAGAGAAGTTCCATGCGGGAAGTGCTACCACTGTCGAATCACGAAAGTGAACGAATGGTGTACTCGCATGGTACTTGAAAGTAAAGCAAGGAAGTACACGTATTTTGTCACACTTACCTACTCTCCCCGCTCGTTGCATACTGAGGTGTTCCGTGAGACACACCCTATGACCAATCGTTGCAACACCTATGGAAAGGAGCAACCTATGCCGTTGGTACTCCGCAAAGACCACCTGCAAAAGTTCAACAAGCGTTTGCGCAGGAATACAGGAATAAAGTACAAGTATTTTGCCTGTGGTGAATATGGTCACAAGTATGCCCGCCCTCACTATCATCTGATATTGTGGAGTGATGTGCCCATCAGTAAGATAGATATTTATCGTGCATGGAGCACTATTGACGACTATGGTCGCCGTGTGATTATCGGTGATATAGACTATCACCTAATATCTGAAAATCACCTGCTCAACAAGGAGCAGATGTCGGCATTTAAGTATGTATGTAAGTATCTACAGAAAGGCGAGTTTGATTTTAAGAAACTGCCTACATATCAATATCATAATAAATTAAAAACATTACTTTATGGAAAAAGTGAATGGAGTATTTCGAAGTATTCTCCAAAAGAATGGATTGAAGGTCGGCCTATTGAAAATGCTGACCAAGTTGATGATTTGTATAGCAAAAGGTTCGCACCTTTTATGCTGTGTAGTAAGTCGCCCGCTATTGGCTTTGACTACCTATCAGAAAACATTGACCGATTTAAGGCAGGAGACTTTAGACTCTTTGGCTTACCAAAAGACAGCCATTTCATCTTACCTGCCTACTATGTACGGAAAACAAAGGAAAGTCTTTGCCCTTATTGCAGGATTAATGAAGAAACTGAGGATTTGCGTACAAATGCGACTATTCCAGATTTGGCAGCCGTGCTCGTGGAGATTCAAAATTGCATTGACTTTGTGCAGGATTTCTCAGCAGTTCAACCAATATTGTATAAGGAGCCTAATACGGATAAGGTTGTATTTGAAAACACTTCAAACTGCGGACCCCGCACTCTCAAGTTTCGAAATGAATTCTTTACAATCTATGATAAGTTGCATAGAGAGTGGTTTCAGTTTGATGGGTTTGACTACCGACGGTTTAAGCGAACTCGACGCGGAATCGTTGAACTCGGACGTGTCCCCGTCTACGAAATGATAGACCGTTTACAGACTACCTATCAGTATTTGTATGATAACGTGTTGTGTCCTCAGACTAATCAGCGTATGCGTAGAGAGCATGAGCAGCAAGAGTATATTGCCGCTACGTATGGTGATTCATGGTCAGATGTACAGGCTACGTATCGTGCTACAATGATGGATAAGGTAGCCGAAAGACAGCGCAAGTATAAACTAACAAAAAATAAGTTTTAATATGACACGTAAACAATTTGTAAAGCGCACGTTCAGCCCTCAAGGCTTTGTGATGTGCAATTTCGCCAAGAACTCCGTTCCCTCGGACACCGACCCAAGTGAAGCCCTTACAGGCTATCAGATGTTTCTCGCCGCCCAATCGGGAATCAATCTCGCTACTAAGGCTAACTATGATTACAACAATCTTGGCGTTGACCAATTAACTCCTGTGGATAACCCTAACGCGGATTTCTTCCAAAAGATGGAGTATGCCAAAAGTGTAGAAAAAGATGTGCGTGCACGCCATCAGAAAATGCAGGAGGAGCAACCCCCTGTGGATAGTAACAATTAAATCTAAAGTGTATGTCTAAATTTCGTAGAAAAGTACGTGTAAGCCGTACAGGTACGCGCCTGTGTTTGGCGCTGTGTGTAGCACTCGGCGTGAGTGCATGTAGTGTGTCGTCTAAAATCTCCGTCAAGCAGTCGCAAGACCAACAGCAGCAGGATGTGGAGATAGAGCACACAGGTAACCTCAATTCGTTGAACCTCTCATTTGTATTTTGACTATGGATTCTCTGAAAACAAAAGGTCAGATGTATGACCAAATCGATTTAGGTAAGATACAGAAAAGTGGCTTTGACCTCTCGCATAACGTGAAAGGTACAGGTCGTATCGGTCGTATCATTCCTACCCGCTGCCAAGAAGTGTTGCCCGGTGACCGTATGAAAGGCAGTAGTGCCGCCGCCGTTCAATTTGAGCCGTTGGCTGTTCCTATGTTGGCTAATATGTATGTCCGGCAGGAGCATTTCTATGTGCCTAACCGTATCGTATGGCAGAACTGGGACAAGTTCTTCACCGGTGGAGAAAAGTTGGACTTTACCACTCCCCCACCCTCGTTCACTCTGAAATCGGCTGTGTCTGCTTTGTTTGGCTATCTCGTGCCGTTTCTCAATGTTCATAATGGTAAAACTGCTTTATTGGCTCGTACTGCAGGTGGTTCAAGTGGTCAGGTAGTAGAGTATGCTTTGCAGGTAACAGGTAGTTATACTTCGCCGTCTTTGTGGAATCTGATTAAGTTGGCGTTGGGGAATTCTACTACTGCTATTGCAGGTTTGCAAGTAGATGACCTTTGTCAATCCTATTTTGAGACGTTGCGTAATTATCAGACTTCGCTTGCTGACCGTAATTTTACCGATGATTTGATGTCCGTGTTTGCTCGTACAGATGATTATGATATGACTGCTCAGCAATTGGAGTTTGTTGGTTATAGCACCGCCTTGGGCTATGCAATATCCAAGAGCCCCGACCCATTTGAGCGGGTTCTCGCCAAAAAAATAGATGATATGCAGCAAGATACTGCAGCAGGTTATCCATATATCTATCCTTTAACGGATGATGGTCGTGAGATGGTGCATGTGCTGTATGATTCGTATAGGCAGTTCATTGGTGTGTCGTCTAATTTGGACTATTTTTCCTATCCTCGTATGTCGTTGAGTGATTTTTACTTTTTGGTTTATTCGTCCATGATTGTTTCTTTGTCTCTTGACCAAGATAGCCCCTATATCAAGTTGGATGTTGAAGACTTGATGGCAGGTAATTATTCGGCTTTGGCTCTTCGTGCAAATTATGTGATTTGGTACAATTACTATCGTGACCAATTGTTGGAGTTGCAAGCCCCCGAACCTGCTACAGGTGATACCGTGACAAGTGCTGAGATGTTTCAGTTACTATTGCCGCGTCAACGTTGTTGGAGTAAGGACACATTCACTACCGCTTTGACTACCACAGGTACAGGTAATGTTGTAGTGCCTGTAAACAATAAGACTTCAAGTGATAAAACAGGTATTTCGTATCTGACTAAGAATCAACTTCTTAATGGTAGAGATATTGATGCTGCAAGTGCTAAATTCATCAATGCAGATGTGTGCACGATTGAAACTTCCAACGGTGATAAGATTGAAATACCTACCCGCTTTATTAGTGGTTTGTCGCGTGAGGTTAAGGGTACTCAACTTGATTCCTCTGTATCTTATTTCTCGTTGGATATGTTGGATGCTTGCCGTCGTGCACAGAAATGGTTGCAGAAAGCCCTCATCTATGGTAACCGTCCGCAAGACCGCTTGTACACCTCTTGGGGTGTCCGCTCGTTGGACGCTCGTTTGTCGTTGCCTGAGTGTTTGGCTACCTCCTCGCAAATGGTTCAGTTGTCGGTGAATACCAATAACACGACTATTCAAGCCCCCACGGGTGAAACTATGTCTGTTGCAGGTGATAAGTCCGCTAATGCCTATGGTTATGACAAAGGTGGTGATTTCAATCGGTTCTGTGAGGAGCATGGTTTGATTATCTCCTATCTGACTATTTTGCCCGAGGCAACCTATCCGTATAGTGTGAAACGTGGTCATTCTCGCATGGATAAGTTTGATTATCCTACGCCCGAGTTTGCTACGCTTGGTATGGACGCTGTGTATGATTCCGAGTTGGTTTCGGTTACCGTGAATACAGGTATTGTTTCTGGCGTGTTTGGCTATCAAGGAAGATACTTTGACGCGAAGTGTAACCAAGACGAGGAGCACGGAACGTTGCAGACTACGGAGAATATGTACACGTTTGGTCGTCAGTGGTCGCCGTATGACCAAGACACAATGCCTAAGTTGAACTATGCTTTTGTGCATTGTTTCCCGAAGTTGGATATGTTCGTTGTGGAAGATGTCACAAGTGACTATTTCCGCTATGATATTCACCATGCTTTGGCTGCTGAACGTGCTCTGCCTGTGTGTGGTATGTACTTGTAATTTGTTTGTGCTATGGATTGGTTTAAGAAATTCTTTGGAGATATCGGCTTTGGTGATGTTGGTAGTTTCGTGGCTGCTATTGGTAATATCTTGCAGGGAAAGAAAGCGCGTGAGAGTAACGAAAAGATGGTTCGTGAGACTAATGCAAGCAATCGCGCTATGCAGGATAAGGCTAATCAGACTAATATCCAACTAATGGAGATGTCCAATGCTGCTCAAGCCGCTGAGAATGAGAAAGCCTATGAACGTAGTAAGGCAGGTAATCAAGTAAATTTGATGACACAGGCAGGCATGAGTCGTGCAGGTGCTATCAATGCGTTAAACGGCGGGGGTTCTTATACCCCCGCCCCTGTCAATACTGCGCAAGTAGAGGCGAGTAGAGACGAAGCCCCACAGCATATGCCGTTGGATTTCAGCGGATTAATGCAGGCTTTTGCTATGATGTCGAGTAATGCCGCGCAGGCTCGTATGACACAGGCTCAATTGAAACAGCAGAACGAGTAGTTCAAGATAGAGCAAGACCTTAAGGAGCGTCAGTTCAATGAAGAGCAACTCAATAACAAGGTGATGCGTGATTTGAACAGTGCTCAACGTAAGTTGGTAGAGGAACAGACAGGTTTGACATCTAAACAGATAGAAAAGATTTGTGCTGATACGGATTTGACTTTGGCTCAAGTACAGACAGAATGTGCAAAATATGATTTGACGTTGGCGCAGATTGCACAAGTGCAAGAGCAGACGAAACTGACTACCGCACAGATACTGCAAGTGAAAGCCGCTACCAAGTTGACCGAGCAACAAGTTTTGACGGAGTTTGAGCGTACAGGTTTAACTAAGCAACAAGCAGAAACTGCTGCTAAAGAGTTTGTACGTTTATCACAGGAAGTTGATGAGTTTATGTCTTTGTCTGCTGTTGACCAGCGAGAGCGTGCGCGTGAGTATGAATCTGCTATATTGCGTTATACTCGTGATATGAAAATGAATGAGCGTGATGTATCGAATTTTGAACGTTCATTGGATAAGTCTGTCGGAGGTTATGTATGTAATCTATGGAGTTACGTTGCTTCGCATGTTGTTCCTTTGAAAGGTCTTGTGAATTTAAAAAGTAATTAGTACTTTTGTCGCCGTTATGGATATACAAGATTTGGATAATAAGGTAAAGCAGTATTTGAAACTTGCTTGGCATGTGTTTTTGTTGGCTGCGCTCGTTATGTTTGTGGTTTGTTTTATCCTATTGTTGATAGGAATTTGACCCGCATGGACGCGTAGCGTATATATCCCAAAGAGAACAGCACCGCAGGTATAACGTCTTCAGACCTCAAAACTATTGTGTTACGCTGGCTATTTCTTCAGTAGTCGGCGTAGCCTGTTTATGTTAGACGCTGCACATCTTCAGCCCTCAAATCTATCCATGCAGCCCCTCGGATATATCTTCAGTAGTCGGCGAAAGCCCACTGCGGGTTCCGTCCCGCCACTATTTATTAAATAACACAAGACGCAGCGCCGCCGTCCGCGTAGGACAATTCTCGAGCATTCAGCAGTCAAGTGCATATTATAATAGCGTGGATAATAGCGAGCCGCCCGCCCGAGCGCAGCCGAAACGTAGTGAATGGCTGCGCTCGGGGCGGGCGGCATTATTATAAAATATAAAATATAACAAAGCGAGGCTATAAGCGTGGTTTTCTGACCGCTTTTCCGAAAAGCGGGTACCCCTACTTGATTATTATATGACCACTGACACCGTAGGTTCAGCATAGTGAAAAAATAATAATCTATTTTTGAATGTCCCTACTCTAAAATTTAAAAAAGAAAATAAAATGCAAGCATTCACATTTGAATACTTGCATAATCGTAATTAGGACACCAAATGAGTGGCTTATCAGTAGCCACACCATTTGGTATATTTGTTGTACTTGCTATCTTTCTGCCATTACTCGCTGTCTTTCTTTTTGCGGATGTCGAGTTGGAGTTCGTCCAATTGGATGGGGTCAAGGACACCAGGGGCACCGAGCATCACGTCACGACCTTGGTTGTTCTTGGGGAAGGCAATGCAGTCGCGGATGCTATCCAAGCCCGCAAACAGGCTGACAAATCTATCCAAGCCATACGCCAGACCTCCGTGAGGTGGTGCGCCGTACTTGAAGGCATTCATCAAGAAACCGAACTTCTTCTGCGCCTGTTCGGGCGTGAATCCGAGAATCTCAAACGTCTTCTCCTGCAACTGCGCATCGTGGATACGGATACTACCGCCACCAACCTCTACACCGTTGATTACCATGTCATAAGCGTTTGCGCGTACGGCAGCCGGATTGGTGTCCATCAGCGGGATATCCTCAGGCTTGGGACTGGTGAAAGGATGGTGCATCGCCATGAGGCGGTTCTCCTCGTCGCTCCATTCGTACATCGGGAAGTCGATAACCCACAGGCATGAGAACTTCTTCGGGTCACGAAGCCCAAGTTGGCGTCCCATTTCGAGACGCAATTCGCTGAGTTGCTTGCGCGTCTTCATAGCGTCGTCGCCGCTCAAAATCAGCAGCAAGTCACCTGCTTCCGCCTGCATCTCGTGCGCAACCGCCTGCAAAACATCCTGTCCGTAGAACTTGTCCACGCTCGACTTGATGCTGCCGTCAGCCTCCACGCGCGCATAAACCATACCTTTGGCACCTACTTGCGGGCGTTTCACGAACTCGGTAAGTGCGTCCAACTGCTTGCGGGTGTAGTGTGCGCAACCCTTGGCGCAGATACCACCTATATACTGGGCGTTGGCAAAGACGCTAAAGCGTTCATTTTCAGGTTTCTGCTCCTCTGCCGCGTGGAAGATGTCCTGCAACTCGACAAAGGTCATGCCGAAACGTGTGTCGGGCTTGTCGCTGCCGTAGTACTTCATAGCGTCCGCCCATGTCATGCGCGGCAGTTTGGGGAGGTCTATGTTGAGAATGGTCTTGAACAGGTGACGAGACATGCCTTCGAACATGTTCAGTACGTCTTCCTGTTCTACAAAGGACATCTCGCAGTCGATTTGGGTGAACTCCGGCTGGCGGTCGGCACGCAGGTCCTCATCGCGGAAGCACTTGACAATCTGAAAATAACGGTCGAATCCGCTGACCATGAGCAACTGCTTCAGTATTTGCGGGCTTTGCGGCAGTGCGTAGAACTGACCGGGATTCATGCGGCTGGGTACGACAAAGTCACGTGCGCCTTCGGGCGTGGAGTTAACCAACACAGGCGTTTCCACCTCAAGGAAGCCCTGTTCGTCCAAGTAGCGACGCACCTCAAACGCCATCTTGTGGCGCAGTTCGAGGTTCTTGCGTACACATGAGCGGCGCAGGTCGAGGTAACGGTATTTCATACGCAAGTCGTCGCCTCCGTCCGTGTCGTCCTCAATGGTGAAAGGAGGTGTTACAGCGGGATTGAGCACGTTGAGTTCGCATACTTTTATCTCAACCTCTCCTGTAGGTAACTGGGCGTTTTTGCTCTGTCTTTCAATGACTTCGCCCTTCACTTGCAGTACATATTCGCGTCCTACCGAATTGGCTTTCTCAAGCATGGCATCCTCTTCGGGCTTGCCCGTGGTCTGGAATGCCAACTGCGTGATGCCGTAGCGGTCGCGCAAGTCGATAAAGGTCATGCCACCCATTTTACGGATTCTCTGAACCCATCCGGCGAGTGTTACCGTTTTTCCCACATCGGCGAGACGTAACTCGCCGCAAGTTGCTGTTCTAAACATATATCTTGTTGGTTTTTAGTCGTTTCTATATCTCTGTCCCCTACCCCACACTGACGTTGGCGTCTATCTTGCGGATAAGCCCTTTGAGCACGTCTCCGGGTCCGAACTCGTAGAACTCGGTGGCTCCGTCGGCAATCATCTGCTGCACACTCTGCGTCCAATGTACGGGCGAGGTGAGTTGTTGTAACAACTGCTGTTTGATAATGTCTTTGTCGGTCTCGGCACGTGCGCTTACATTCTGATACACAGGACATTGCGGCGTATGGAAGTCGGTACGGAGAATCGCCTCGCGCAGTTCCTCCGCCGCGGGCTGCATCAAGGGCGAATGGAAGGCACCGCCTACGGGCAGGCGCAATGCGCGCTTGGCACCCGCCGCCTTGAGCAACTGGCAAGCCTGCTCCACCCCACTCACCGTGCCCGAAATCACTACCTGCCCCGGGCAGTTGAAGTTCGCCGCCACGACGATGTCGCCCTTTATTTGGCGGCATGTGCTGTCCACCACCTCGTCGGGAAGCCCGAGTACGGCAGCCATCGTGGACTCCTGCACCTCGCACGCGCGCTGCATCGCCTGCGCGCGCGCGCTAACCAATAGGAGACCGTCCTCCCAGCCGAGTATCCCTGCCGCTACGAGCGCGGAGAACTCGCCGAGGCTGTGCCCCGCGACCATGTCGGGACACTCCACCGTCATCAGTTCGGATGTCACTATAGAATGCAGATACACAGCAGGTTGCGTGACTCGCGTTTGTTTGATGTCGTCACTACTTCCCTCAAACATCACGTCCGTCAAGCGGAAACCGAGCAGTTGGTTTGCCCGCTCCATTTTGGCACGCGCGGCAGGGTATTTGTCGTACAAATCCTTGCCCATGCCCGTGTATTGTGCCCCCTGACCGGGGAAAACAAATGCTTTCATGTCTGACAATCTATCTGTGCGGAACTGCTACGCGTTCCATTTAGCCTGCAAAGTTACAAAAAACAGCGGACATATACAACAAGCATACGGAAAATTTCGGCACGACTGCGCGTCTGCAACATTAAAAACCATAGCCGATTGTCGAACTCTAAGCATCCTCTGTCTTACACGGAAAAAGGTTGACTCATAGAATATAAAAAAATAAATAAAAGATTTTATGAGTACAAAACGTAGGAC
>CAKULK010000020.1 GCA_934667275.1 uncultured Bacteroidales bacterium
AAAACGGACAAAGCACTCCCGACAAGGTCGCTGTTATCTACCGTATATCTACCGTGTATCAACCGTATATCTACCGTAGTTAACAGCACAAAAAAGTTGGCGAGAAAATGCCAAATTCCTTCCGTTTTTATTCCCGATTTGCACAAATGAGGAAAATGTTGTACATTTGCAGGTTAAATGTCAATTCCGAATGGCAGGGGTGTATGTGCATATTCCGTTTTGCAAGAGTCGCTGCAAGTACTGCGACTTCTACTCGACTACGCTATTGGGGCGCAGAGGGAAGTATGTGGATGCCGTGATGGAAGAATGGGCAATGAGTCAGGAAATAACCCAAACAGACAAAACCAAACAAAACCTGTCGTGCGCAACAGGCGCACAAACTGCAAAGTCTATCCATCTTGACGACGCGAGACGCATCGTCCCCACGACTTTGGCGACACAAGTCATAGAGACTATATATATAGGTGGGGGGACACCGAGTTTGCTGGAAGTGGAGGATATGCGGAGGTTGTTGGAGGTGTTGCCTGTGGCGAGTGCCAAGGAGGTGACCATAGAAGCCAATCCAGGCGACATCACCCACGAGAAGGCAAAGGCGTGGAAGACGATGGGGGTGAACAGGCTAAGCATTGGTATTCAGTCGTTTAACGATGATATGCTACGGCTGATAGGCAGGCGGCACACCGCCGAACAGGCACGAGAGGCAGTGAGGATAGCACGCGAGGAGAGGTTTGAGAATATATCGGTGGACTTGATTTACGGGCTACCCAAGGGAATTAAAAATGAAGAATTAAGAATGAAGAATGGCAAGTCGTGCAAAGCCATAAACACACAACCTACGAAAGCGAGCAATACAGACGACGCGAGACGCGTCGTCCCCCAGACTTTGTCTTCCATGGAGGTGCTGAAGAGCGATGTGGAGGAGTTGCTACGGCTGGAGGTGGAGCATATATCCGCCTATTGCCTGAGTTACGAGGAGGGGACGGCGATGACGCGGATGCTGGAACATGGCGAAATAGAAGAAGTGGACGAAGATACCGAGAACCGGATGTTTGACTACATCGTCGAACAACTGACAAAGGCGGGATACGAGCACTACGAGGTGAGCAATTTTGCCCGCCCGGGCAGGCGTTCACGGCACAACTCCAGCTACTGGAACGACACGCCCTATATCGGTTTGGGGGCGGGCGCACACAGTTATGACGGGGTGCACCGCTACTGGAACCCGAGCGACATAGACCTATATATAAAAGGTGCTCTGGCACACGATTTGCAGCGGGAACAGGAGACGCTGACCGATGAGCAACGGCACACCGAGCGTGTGATGCTGGGTCTGCGGACAGCCGAGGGGATTGCGCAGAGCGATGTGGACGAAGCGAAAGCCCTACCCTACCTCCGGCGCGGACTGCTGCGCGCAGAGGGAAACCGCATAGCGGCAACCACAAAGGGGTACCATATATTAAACAGAATCATTGAAGACCTGATATGAAGAAAGAGACTAAGAAACAATCCGTTAGCCCGACATTCAAGAAGAAATTCCTGTGTTGGTTTTGGGGTATATTTGCCGGCGGCATACTGCTGGTGGTGCTCATCTTTTGGATGATAACCAAGGGTTGGTTAGGCTATCTGCCGCCGCTGGACGAGTTGCAGAACCCGAAAAACAGGTTCGCGACAGAGGTGTTCTCGTCGGATATGCAGTCGCTGGGACGTTTCTACCGCAAGGAGAACCGCGTGGGCGTGACCTACGACCAGATTTCGCCGTACATGATTGACGCACTGATTGCCACAGAGGATGCCCGTTTCTACAACCATACAGGTGTGGACGCAAAAGGCTTGACCCGTGCTATACTGATGCTGGGACGTGCCGGCGGCGGCAGTACCATCACGCAGCAGTTGGCAAAGCAGTTGTGGTCGCCACGGGCAAACAACATCTTCGAGCGTGCATTGCAGAAACCTATCGAATGGGTGATTGCCACCAAGTTGGAGCGGCTGTACTCGAAAGAGGAGATACTGACGATGTACCTCAACCAGTTCGACTTTCTCTACAACGCCGTGGGCGTGAAGTCGGCGGCACAGGTGTACTTCTCCACCACGCCCGCCGACCTGAAGATAGAAGAGGCAGCCACGCTGGTGGGACTGTGCAAGAACCCTGCACTCTACAACCCTATCCGCCGTCCCGAGAGGGCATTGGCACGGCGCAACACGGTGCTCGGGCAGATGTGCAAGTACGACTACATCACGCCCGAGGTGCGCGACTCGCTGCAGGCGTTGCCGATAGACATCAAGTACCAGAGCGTGGACCACAAGCAGGGCTTGGCACCGTATTTCCGCGAGTATCTGCGCGGTGTGCTGACCGCCAAGCAGCCCAAGGCAAGCAACTACCCCGAGTGGAACAAGCAGCAGTACGAGATAGACTTGAAACAGTGGAAAGAGAACCCGCTGTACGGTTTCTGCAACAAGAACCACAAGCCCGACGGCACGCCATACGACCTGTATCAGGACGGTCTGCGCATCTACACCACCATCGACTCGCGTATGCAGCAGTACGCGGAAGAGGCAGTGAACGAGCATATCCAGGCGTTGCAGAAGGACTTCTACAAAGAGAAAAAGGGCAAGAGTTATGCCCCGTTCTCACGCGACCTGTCGCGCGAGGAGATAGACGGCATCATGAACCGTGCCATGCGCCAGACCGACCGCTACCGCGCCATGAAGAAAGACGGCAAGTCGGAAACCGAGATACGCGAGGCATTCAACATGCCCGTGGAGATGCGCGTATTCTCGTACAACGGCATGATTGATACCGTGATGACGCCGCTGGACTCGATACGCTGGAACAAGTATTTCCTGCGTTGCGGGTTTATGAGTATGGACCCGCACACGGGCGCGGTGAAGGCGTATGTGGGCGGACCGAACTTCGCGCAGTTCCAATACGATATGGTGAACACGGGTCGCCGGCAGATAGGCTCCACCGTGAAGCCATACCTCTACACCCTTGCCATGGACGAGGGTATGTGGCCGTGCGACAGCACTGTGAACGACTCTGTGACCTTGATAGACGGCAACGGCGTGCGCTGGACACCGCGCGACACCCACGTGAAGAACCGCGGCGAGATGGTGACGCTCAACTGGGGCTTGCAGCAGTCCAGCAACTGGATTACCGCCTACCTGATGTCGCTCTACACGCCCGAGCAGTTGGTTCGCCTGATGCGCTCGTTCGGCATCGAGGGGCAGTTGGACCCCGTGGTCAGCATCTGCCTCGGACCGTGCGAAGTGAGCGTCAAGGAGATGGTGGACGCTTACACCACCTTCCCGAACAAGGGCATCCGTGTGGAGCCGCTCTACGTGACGCGCATCGAGGACAACAACGGCAACGTGCTGGCGACCTTCACGCCCAAGACCTACGAGATTATCAGTGAGACCACGGCATACAAGATGATATACATGCTCCGCAACGTGATGGACCATGGTACCGGTGTGCGTGCCCGCCTGCGCTACGGGCTGAAAGCCCCCATGGGCGGCAAGACAGGTACCAGCCAGAACAACTCCGACGGCTGGTTTGTGGGCTTCACGCCATCGCTGGTGAGCGGCGTGTGGGTAGGCGGCGAAGACCGCTCCATCCACTTCGACCGCATGGCACTGGGACAGGGTGCGAACATGGCACTGCCTATCTTCTCGCTCTATATGCAGAAGGTGTACGCCGACCCCAACCTGGGCTACGACACCGCCGAGCAGTTTGACATACCCGCATGGTTCGACCCCGCACAAGGGTGCAAATAACGCCTCGACAACAACAGCATACAATATAAACTTAAAATACAATTGTTATGAGACGCTTCTACATCCTCCTTACGGCTACATTAGCCGCGCTCGGTGCACAGGCGCAGAGTAGTACACCCGACGGTGCTATCCGTGGATTCTTCTCCACATCAGCGGACAGGATTGTCTATTTCTCACGGGGCAACCTGCAATATCAGGCAAGCACCAAGACCTGGCGCTTTGCCGAGAAACAGACCGACTGCATCGGCAAAGACAACAACAATATATCCGACAACTACGATGGCTGGATAGACCTTTTCGGCTGGGGAACGGGCAACAACCCTACCTTCACAAATCAACAATCCGCATACTATCCATCATTCACCGACTGGGGAACCAACGTCATCGGCACCAGCCCCGCCAACACGTGGCGCACACCGGGCACCAGTGAATGGTGGTATATCGTCAAAGGTCGCCCCAACGCAGACCAACTCTACTCCCGGGGCACCGTGGACGGAGTGCACGGGCTGATACTGCTGCCCGACAACTTCCCGCTGTCCACCATCTCGTGGAGACCGCAGGCGCAAGGTTGGGACTACAACAAGTACAGTGCTTATCAATGGGAGACTATGGAGGCAAAAGGCGCCGTCTTCCTCCCCGCGGCGGGAGCCAGAGACGGCAACAGGGTGTTCACTTACGACGACGGACGGTATTGGTCGGATGTGCCTATGCCTCAATTCAATACGCAGTGTATGCGTTTCTACGAATATCTGGTGGACCCGCAGCAGGAATGGTCGCGTTCCTACGGGCACTCGGTGCGCCTCGTGTGGACCGTGCCCCAATACACCATCACCCTGACGCAATCCGGACACGGCACCCTGACGGCGGACACGACCCGCGCCATGGAAAATGGCATCATCACCCTCACCGCCACACCCGCCGAGGGGTATCGGTTCCGCAGCATCTCGGCGATGCAGGGCACGAACAGCCTGCCCGTCACCTGTGTGGACGAAGCGGCTGGCACGTACCAATTCACCGTGCTGACGGGCGATGTCACGGTCAAGGCGGCATTCATTCCCGAGCCCTCGTACATAGCGCACCCCATCTCGGTGTCGGCAGACCGGCGCGTATATTTCTCGCAGGGCAACCTGTCGTACCGCGCAAGCACCGACACCTGGCAGTTTGCTGACTATCAGATAGACTACCTCGGCACAGCCAACGTTGCCAACGGGCAACTTGCCGACCATATCGACCTCTTCGGCTGGAGCGGCAGCACGGGTCCCCAGTGGGGCATCAGCACCTCGAAGAACGATGCCGACTATTCGGGCGACTTCGTGGACTGGGGCACCAACCCCATCGCCAACGGCGGCAACACGCTCAACCCGTGGCGCACACTCACCAAGGACGAGTGGACGTACATCTTCTACGACCGCCCCAATGCCGACAAACTATTTTCCGCGGGCACCGTACACGACGCGCAAGGGATACTCATCCTGCCCGACAACTGGCAAACGCCCGACGGACTGACCTTCAAGTCCAGCACCGAAACAGGGCTGCTGCTCGAAGCAGATGGTACCTGTTACATATCGCAAGGCCGCTTGGAAGAATACTGGCACAACAAATACACCGCCGACGAATGGCAACGTATGGAGCAGGCAGGTGCCGTATTCCTGCCCGCTGCAAACTCCCGTTCGGGAATTGATGCGAGTACCCGGGGTGCCTACTACTGGACAGGCACTCCCGACAGCAACAAAAGCACTGAGGCATACTCTTTCTACTACACTGGTTACTTGAGTTCCAAACAGCCGGACCTGCGTCATTTCGGTACTTCCGTGCGCCTGGCACACGACTTCACAGGCTACACCATCACGCCGACAGACGCCGAACACGGCACCTACACCATCGACCGGCAAGAGGCGGAGGCAGGCGAAGTGGTCAACATTACTATCACCTCTTCCGATAAATACTACCAATTCCACTCCGTCAGCGTCACGCAAAACGGGACACCCGTATCGGTCACACAGGTAGAGGGAAAAACCGACAAGTACCGCTTCACCATGCCCGCCGGGGCGGTGGTAGTCCGCGTCCTGTTCGAGAAAATGCTGCCCGCGTTCACGCCCAAAGCCTTCTCCGTCTCGGCGGACAAGCAAGTGTATTTCTCCCCGGGCAACCTCCAATGCTCGGGAGTGACAACAGGCAACCTGCTGTGGCACTTTGCCGAATACCAAGACTACTGCATCGGTAATGCCAACCTTGCCACAGACGCCGACGGCAACCTCGTCCTTGCTGACACGATAGACCTGTTCGGTTGGAGCAACCAAAACGAAACACCTATGTGGGGCATCAGCACCTCTAATTCCGAAGCCGACTACGAGGGAGACTTCCTCGATTGGGGTACCAACCCCATTGTCAATGGAGGCAACACCCCGAATATGTGGCGCACGCTCTCAATAGACGAGTGGATTTACATCCTGTTTGACCGCCCCAATGCAGATAAACTCTTTGCTTTGGCTACAGTCTGCGGGACATGCGGACTCATTATCCTGCCAGATGATTGGGAGCAGTCCGAGGGCATTGCTTTCCGTCCCGGCACAGAGTGTGGATGGGAGAAACGTAGTTGGCAATATCTAAATAGAGGAGACTATAAATCCGCTTATAACATCAATACCTATACCACTGCCACTTGGTTGGATATGGAATCCGCAGGGGCTGTATTCCTTCCTGCAGCGGGTATCAGGGGCAAAAACACAAAGAGCGAAAAACTGTATATTAATGCAGTACAACAATCTGGTTGGTATCGATATTCTTCTACAAGCAATCGTAATATGATAAGATTCACAGATTCCCAACTATACGAATGGGGCACAAGTGCTGGAAGCATCTATGGTGCCTCCGTGCGCCTGGTGAGGGATGTCAGCGACAATCCCTCCACAGGGTGCGACAACGCCGCTGCCGCACAGGCTGCCACTGCACGCAAAGAGTTGCGCAACGGCAACGTGGTCATCATCTGCAACGGTCAGGAATACAATCTATTAGGCGAAAGACTTAACCCGTAAGATGCACCGACTACAGCATATATGGCAATCCATACACACCCTCGTCCCGCGAGGGCTGATGGGGGTGTGTATGCTGCTGGTCGGCGGCAGTGCTCTCGCCCAACTCAACACCGACCGCATCACCGCTATCGGGCGCAACGCGCTATACTTCGACGACTATGTGCTGAGTATTCAGTATTTCAATCAGGTCATCAAACTCAAACCCTACCTCAGCGAACCTTACCTGTTGCGTGCCATCGCCAAGATTCAGTTGGGCGACTATACGGGTGCGGAGCAGGACTGCAACGCCGCCATTGAGCGCAACCCGTTCCAACCCGGGGCGTACTACACGCGCGGCTACGTCTATCGCCAGACGGGGCAGTTGGAGAAAGCCGAAAAGGACTTCTCCGAGGCGCTCATCTTCGCCCCTGAGAACAAGACCTACCTCGTCCTTCGCGCCGACGTCCTCGCCGAGGAGAAACGCTACGACCTCGCCTTGCAGGACATTGACCGCCTCCTTAGCCGCGAACCCCGCTCTGCCTCGCTGCTATTCGAGAAAGGCACCATCTGCCTGCGCAGCAACGACACCATCTGCGCCCTCAACGCCTTCACCGACGCCACGCAATACGATAGTCAGAACCCTGCCGCATGGTCGGCACTCGGACTCGTCTATCTCATGCAGGACCGCCAGAACGATGCCCTCGCAGCCCTCACCAACAGCATCAACCAGGGCAGCAAATGGGCGGGCGACTACATCAACCGCGGCATCATCTTCTACCGCCTCCACAACTACCGCTCCGCACTTGCCGACTACGACAAGGCGGTCTCCCTCGCCCCCCGCGACGCCCAGTGCTACTACAACCGCGGCGTCCTGCGGCAGGAACTGGGCGACTACAACCGCGCCTTGGAGGACTTCAACCAAGTGGTGGAACTCGACCCCGAGCAGGTGGAGGTGCACTACCAGCGCGGACTCGTGCTCCTGCACCTCAACCAGTGGAAGGACGCCCTCGCGGACTTCACCCTACTGATAGACCGCTACCCTTATTTCCTGCCGTCCTACTACCTTGCCGCGCAGGCGGAGACTGCACTCGGGCACGGCAAAGCCGCCTATCAGTACCGCACACGCGCCTACGACTTGGAGCAGAAGAAAGACAGCATACAGGCGCAATCCGTGTCCACCGACCTGCAACTGGCTCAGTCACAGCCCCAGAAACGCGACCGCCGCAAGGAGTTCTCCGCCATGGCTGCCCAGAATCAGGAGGCGGCGGACGACGAACGCCAATACGAGAGCGAGACCCGCGGCACCATACAGAAGCGATATACCGATGTGGTCAACGAACCGAATATCACCCTCTCCTACTACGTGCAAAGTGCTAACACACAGTCACTTCGCCGCACCAACTACTCCCATGTCTCCATCGACGACTACAACCGCCGCCAACTGCTCCCCGCCCCGCTCCGTTTCACCGTGCAGGAGATGGCGCTGACGGCGGACATGGTCAACCAGCACTTCGAGCGCATCAACGCCCTCTCCGACCAAATCGACATGCTCGAGCAGGTCGCCTCGCCCAATTCTCCGCAGAACAACCGCCTGAGTGCCGCCTACATGGCGCGGGCTATCGAGTTCGCACTTGTGCAGGACTACTCCTCGGCTATCGATGATGCCACCCGCGCCACTATGCTTGACGGCACCTTGTATTTCGCCTATTTCTGCCGTGCCAACTGGCGGTACAAGTTGCTCGAATACCGCCGCGCTATGGGCGAGAAGACCGAGGGGGCGGATTTTGAACTCATGATGCGTGACTACGACTATGTCATCGACCACGTGCCCGACTTCTCTTTTGCCTACTACAACAAGGCGAATATGCTTTGCATCCAGCAGGATTTCCGTGCGGCTATCCGCTACTACACGCAGGCGATTGAGATGGATTCCGACTTTGCCGAGGCGTATTTCAACCGCGGTTTGACGCACATCTTCATCGACGAGGTCGAGGCAGGGCTCGCCGACCTCAGCAAAGCCGGCGAACTCGGCATCTACCAAGCCTACAACTTGATTTCGAGGTTTCAATAACAGATTATCCAATAGATTAACAGGTGATTATGGAAAAAAGGACGAGTATATTATCCGTGTTGCTGTGCTTTATGTGGATATGCCCAGTCCACTCACAAGTGCTATATGAGGTTTCGGGTAATTCTACGGCAGCCAAGTCGTATATTCTTGCCACCAACCGATTGGTGGATATTACATTTTTAGACACTATACCATCCGTGTTCAAATGTTATGGTCGTTGCGACAAGGTAATCACAGAATTTGCCATGCAAGACTATGAAGCTATTACCGCATTGCGCCAAGCAGCATTGCTGCCTGATTCTGTGAGACTTGCGAACTTCTATTCCGAGCAAGAATACAAAGATATTGATGCCGCATTGCGCATCACATTGGGAATGGGCATGGAGCAATTAGGGCGCATGAAGCCATCCTATCTCACAGAGATGTACCGCATGGAATTGATGAAGCGATGGCTGAATTATGATGAACAACGCTCTATGGAGACCTTCTTTGAGACTATTGCAGCAGAAAGCGGCAAACCCGTATATGGGTTAGATGACGTGGGCGAGACCATGTATATGCTTTTTGATCGTGAGCCTTTTGACTGGCAGTGCAAAGAACTGATAAAGGTGGTGGAATATCCGGAAAATGAAGTGCGGCAGGAGCGTACCTTGTGCGAAATGTATCGGTATGGCAGGCTTACGGATATGGCATATCAAGTGAAAGGCCCAGATAATCATACCTCTATATCCTTTTCTGACTACAAAGTATATGCCCAACGGAATGTTGTTTGGGTAAACAAACTGCAGCCTTATCTAAAAGACGGGAAAGCCTTTATCACACTGAATGCCATCTATTTAGGTGGGGACGAAGGGCTGTTAGCCTGTCTAAAGAAAGCAGGTTATCGTGTCCGGCCTGTGAACAAATAGCAGCAAAATTTCCCTATATAGTGAATGAGGAGGCAATCGTAAAGATATACGGGTGTTGAGGATTGTCAATGGTATGGAAAGAGACATCGGCACAATCCTCCAAGGTGCGATGAAGGTCGGCGATGATGCCCGTACCCCGCAGTTTAAGGAGGGCTTCCTTGCAGGTCCAAAGGCGTGTGAAAGCCCTATCGGGCTGTGCGGATGTTGCGATGAGGGCTTGCTCGACAGTATTCATAGTTTTCGCAACCAATTCGGGACGCAACGGGCGGACAGACTCGATGTCTATGCCTATAGGGCAGTCGGAGACAACAACGGCAATGGCATGACGGCAGTGGGATATGGAGAAAAAAGGTCCAGTCTCCAATCGGGGGTGTCCGTGTTCGTTGTACAAGAACGAGGGGGGGGCTGCAAAGGCAGGGGCGGTTGGATGCTCCATACCCCACTCGCGGAGCAAGGTGAGCAGCATCTCATAGGATTTGAGACAACAAAACTGTCCGAAAGTATGTGAAAAACGCAATGCCTGTTCACGACGTTGCACACTCACCAAGGGCAAGAGACGTGCCACTTCGGCGGGTGTGCAGCGGGTCATAT
This sequence comes from uncultured Bacteroidales bacterium, assembly GCA_934667275.1. Taxonomy (GTDB): domain Bacteria; phylum Bacteroidota; class Bacteroidia; order Bacteroidales; family Paludibacteraceae; genus Colicola. The sequence goes on from CAKULK010000020.1 coordinate 10,359, forward strand.
CGTCGAAAACGAGGTCTCGCACGGGTAGCAGATCCTATAAGAGATGCTATTTGAGTATCAGTTTCTTGAACTTGGCGTGGCGTTTCTCGTCCTGGAGCAGGAGATTCATCTTGAACTGTCCGTCGCGGGCTCCTTCGGCGATGCACTCGGCTTTGAACTTCTCAAACGACTGCTCTACCAACCGGTGCGTCAGCGGGTCTTTTACGCGGAACGACGCACGCTTGGCGGCATACTCTATATTGATGTCTTTCAATACCTTATCCACCACCTTGGTGAACTCTTCCGCCTGCGCCTGGGTGGTCTGTTGGTCGGCAAACTCGTAGTAGAAATGGTAAGCCGACAACTCCAAATCGGCAAAGCCGACAAAGAACTTGGTCTGCAAGCCCGTCTGCTTCTCCGCCTCGTGAACTGCCTCAATGAACTGGCGCTCATGCAGTTTCTCGCCCGTCATCGTTACAATACCGTTCACCTTCTGAATCATGTGGACAGTCGGCGTGTTGCAGAACGAGTCGCCTACCTCGACAAGGTCGTTCATGTTGTAGCGGTAGAGCCCTGCAAAGGTGGTTACATACGGGCAGTAACGCTTGCCCTTTTCGAGTTCCCAGAGTTGCAGGAAATGCTTGTTCTCGCTCTCCAATTCGTCCTCGGCGATGAACTCGTAGTAGTGGAAATGCGGGAAAAGAACGGTGTTGAGCGTGTCGTCCAATACCAATCCGAAACGGCACTCCGAGGCGAAATAACCGAACTCCTGATGGAGCATCGTCTCGGGGAACGAGTCCTTGAATTTCTCCACATACACTTTGGTATTGCCGCACTTCCATGTATTGAGTATCTGTAGGTTAGGCCAGTAGTGCTTGGGCAGCACGGTGCCGTATTTCGCCTTCAGCGCACGCAGTTCAGCGGCACGATCGGGGTTGGGCTTCAGGTAGGGTTGAATGCTGTCGCGTATCCATTGCGGGATATTGAGCGAGGCTTTCAGCGTACCCTTTTCAATGTCGTTGCAGTAGTCCTCGAAGTACTCGTTCACGTTGTTCTGCATTTCGACCACGGTGGACGGGTTGGCAGTAACGATAAGGGTTACATTGCGCTCGATACCCATACGCATGATGGTGTAGTAGCGGGCTGTGTAGTCCTCAATCGAGAACACCGAGGCGGGCGAAGCGTATAGTTTTTTTACGAATTTCGGGCAGTCGCGCTGGGTAACGCCGCTTACCGAGCCATACATTGTGCCGTCGGGGGCTTCCCCTTCTTTCACTTTGCCGACAATCGACACAATCTTGCCCGTGAAGACCTTCGGGCGGTTCTTGATAAAATTGAAGAGCCACACCTTGGTTATCTTGCCGTAGATGTTGTTGAGGTATTCCTTGGTGATAGGCACCCATTTGGGCTCCTTGGTCGTGCCCGACGTGGTGGCATACATGATTGGTTTGCCCGGGAAAAGGATGTTCTCGCCGCCATTCTTGTGCTTCTCCACGTACGGGCGAAGGTCCTCATAATCATTGAGATGCACGTATTTCTGATAGCGTGCGTAGAGTTCGGTATCGGTCGGTGCTTCGAGGATTTCGGCAAAATGGTGCTCTTTGCCGTATTCGGTATCGCGTGCGTAAGTGAGAATGGCGCGAAGGGTCTTTTCTTGCGACTTGCGCGGATTGCGACTGGCATTCTTCAAACTCAGATATTGTATCCCTCCTGCGCAACCGAGCAGGAAATTAGGGACAAAAGGGCATGAATTAGATTCCATAGTTGATTATGAATTTATAGTTCCAAGATGGAGGATACAACAACCATGCCAAAAGAAAAATGCGACATAAAAATGCGAAAAAACGCCAACTGCAACAAAGCAATCGGCGTTTCAGAACTCCCCCAAAGGAGTGTGTATGTTACTTAATCATCAGGGCAGCAACGAGCGACAAGATAGCGTAGAACTCAGGAAGAGCGCAGTAAATCATGGTGTTGGTCATGACATCATTGCCCTGTGCAATGGACGCAATACCATTGGCTGCCGTTTGTCCTTGGCGGATAGCCGAGAGGAGGAACACAAGTCCTGTGCCCAAGCCGATGCCGAACAAAAGGATTGGGTTCTCGGTAAGCCAGTGTTGCAACATCAAGAAAGCCACAAAGCCGTACAGACCCTGCGTAGCAGGAAGTGCCGACAAAATCATGTAAGCGGACGATTTTTCTTTGTTCTTCTTGAGAGCCCCTTCTGCAGCATTTGCCGCAATAGTTGTTCCGTAGGCAGAACCTACACCCGACAGACCTAACATAAGGCCCAAGCCGAGATAACCTAAAAGTGATTCAATCATAATGAGTTTTATTTAATTTGTTTATTTATTTTCTGTTGATTATTTCTTAAACGGTTGATAGAGAATACCTTGACCTTCATAGCCTGCGTTCTTGAAGTACTCCACGAAACTCAGACGCAACGGGTGAACGAATGCACCGAGACACGCCATGAGCAGGTTGAGCACATGCCCGAAAGTGATGATGAGGATAAAGCAAATCCACGTACCCACGTTGGGCGTTGTGCCGAGCACCATCTCGCCGAGTTGGTTGAATGCCATACCCAGCATACCGCCTGCCAAACCAAGGGCATAGAGACGGATGTAGGAGAGCACATCACCCAGCAGACCGGTGACCATCTGGTAGGTATCCCACAAGCCCGAACCGATGTTGATAAGCGGGTTGCGCCCCCATGTGTTGAAGACGAAGATACCCAATGCCGACACGGCTCCGATGACGATAAGCACAGTCTGTGTAGCCGTGGGCGAAAGGACTTTCAGCATAGACAAAATGCCTGTAGCGATACCTCCGACCACGAGAATAAGCCAGCCCCACGCGGAAAGCGTGTTCTTGAAGCCATTGCGAATGGTGTACGAGATAGCCTTGACGGTCATAGCCAGGCAGATATGGAAGACACCGATAACGATAGCCAATACCATCATAACGTCATATTCCTGCCCTGCCATTGTGATTTTGCCGGTCATACCCTCGCCGAGATTGTTGAACATCGGCACTTTCGCCCATGCGGGGAACCATTCGGCTTGGAAAAGGTTGATGCCAAAGAACCCGCCCATGAGGTATCCGACGATGGTCGAACCCACGCCGAGTGCCATGATGATAGGTCCCATGCCCTTGAACATATCAATCTTGAGTTTGTCCTTATAAATAAGGAATCCCACAAGAATGAGTGCAAGACCGTAGCCCGCATCGCCGATACACAGCGAGAAGAACAGCAGGAAGAACGGGCCCAGGATAGGCGTTGGGTCAAACTCCTGATAGGACGGCCAACCATACATGCCCGTGAGCGGCTCGAACAGCCTTGCAAACCAGTTGTTGTGCAACTTGATAGGTGTCTTGTCCTCCTCGGTAGGGTCTTCTTCTTGGTAGTAAACGCCCTGTTGCTCAAGGAGTTGGTTGAGTTCCTTCTCCTTGTCAATGGGGCAGAAACCCTCTAGGAGTTTCAGACTGCCTTCTGCAATGGTGTCTGTACTGAGCGTAACACGTTGCCAGTCAATTTGCTGACGAATGTCCTGCAGTTCCTTCTCCAAAGCAGGGATATTCTCTTTTGCCCAAAGTTCGATGCGTGCATTCTGCGCTACCAACAAGCCGTTGAGCCCGTCGATGTCTTTCTGCAAGTCGGCAGCAGACTTCTCGTTGAGCACCTGCTCATGGCAGAAATCGGGCAGTTCGGGCAATACCTCGCCCGTCTTGCTCACTTGCACGAAATAGGTGTGCGAACCTTGTTCGGTTACGGCAATACCCCACTCTGGCTCAAACTGCTTGTTCGGGCATACGAAATAGCGAAGTTCGTAGCCTGCTATTTTGAGTTCGGCGATGCGCTCTGCCGAGAAATCGCCCCAAACAGCCATGCGCTCCGCCTCTTTGCGAGTGGCGGCAATACGCTGTTCGATATTGGCTTTCTCCTGCAAGAGTTGATCGGGAGCACCTTGTGCGATGGTCTTTTTGAGTTGGTCAGCCTTCTGCAAAAGTATCTGCAAATGCTCGTCATCTGCCTGACCCTCAGCCTTTTCCGTGATATGCACGACGCCGAGGTTGCGGAGTTGCTCCAAGAAAGCCTCATAGTCGCGATGGAACACCAAGAAAGTGTATTTCTTCATTTGCGTAATCATACGGCAGCCTCCTTTCGATTATTCTCCTCAGCCTCACGAGCCTCCGCTTCGCGCTTTGACTTCACAATCTTCTGGCTGGACTTTGAGAGGTTCTCCTCATCCTCCATAAAGCGTTTGATTTTGCGGATAGCGTCCTGATAACCTGGTATTTGCACTTTCTCAAACAGGTTTACTTTCTGCGTGGTTTTCTTGCGGGCATAGTCCAGCAAATCCACCTTGCGGCGCACGAACTCCTGACGGATGCCGACATCGGCAATCGCCTTGAGTTGGTTAAACCCGTCGGCGAACCACTTCGGGCTGGAGAACAGGCTGAACTCCTTGGTGGAATAGACGACCTCGTCCAGCACGGGCACGCGCACACCGGCAATCTTCCTGATGGACATCTTCACGTCGTCCACATGAATCAGGCTGGTGTCGAACTCGCCCCACAGTGCCAGCATCTGGTCGTAGTCCTTGATGCGGCGGTCCACCTCTTCGTCGAGGGCTTTGATTTCGTCCTTTGCCTTCTTCACCTCAAGCCGGAGTGCCGACTCTTTGTTCTGAAGCGTAGGCAAAGTACGCTGCCGCATCTTGAGGTCCTTCTCCAGTCCCTGCAAGGATGTTTTATTGAATTGATATTGAATAGCCATGAAAACTACTTATTTTACCCAATACTTGTCAACAAGGGCTTGTTTGATGTTAACCTCCTCGGGCTTGAAGTACTTGGCAAACAGCGTCCAAGCGATATCCAACATCTGGGTGGTGTTGATATTGACGTCGATTGCCAGAATCTGGCTCGAATAGTCTTTGGCGAATGCCAGGCAACGCTCATCGTAGTCGGTAAGGTCGAAACCGTTCTCTTTCTTGGTCTTGGCGTTAGCCGCATCGGCGTACAGACGAACAGAAGCGTTCATCACTTGTGGATGGTCTTCGCGGGTCTTCTTGCCGGCAACCAATTGTTTCAAACGGGACAACGAGCGGAACGGGTCAACGATGACTTTTCCGATATCAGAGTCACGGCGCAGGTACAACTGACCTTCGGTGATATAACCCGTGTTATCCGGAATAGCGTGCGTGATGTCGCCGCCTGAAAGGGTTGTAACGGCGATGATGGTGATACTTCCGCCGCCTGCTTCCTCGGGGAACTGCACGGCTTTCTCGTAAATCTTTGCCAAGTCGGAATAGAGCGAACCCGGCATAGAGTCCTTACTCGGAATCTGGTCCATACGGTTGCTGACGATTGCCAACGCATCGGCGTACAGCGTCATATCGGTCAGCAGAACCAGCACCTTCTCATGCTTCTGCACAGCAAAATACTCTGCCGCACATAATGCCATATCGGGGATAAGCAGACGCTCAACAGGCGGGTTCTCGGTGGTGTTCACAAACGACACGATACGGTCGAGCACACCGGCATTGGAGAACACGTTCTTGAAATAGAGGTAGTCGTCGTTGGTCAGACCCATACCGCCCAAGATAATCTTGTCGGCTTCGGCACGTAACGCCACATTAGCCATAACTTGGTTGTAAGGCTGGTCGGGGTCGGCGAAGAAAGGAATCTTCTGACCCGAAACGAGGGTGTTGTTCAGGTCGATACCGGCGATACCCGTAGCAATCAGTTCCGACGGTTGCTTACGGCGCACGGGGTTCACACTCGGACCGCCAATCTCCACGTCTTCACCTTCGATAGCAGGTCCGCCGTCAATCGGTTCGCCGTAGGCGTTGAAGAAGCGTCCTGCCAACTGGTCGCTCACGCGCAGCGACGGAGCCTTGCCCAAGAACACCACTTCGGCGTTGGTGGGAATACCCTCCGTACCCTCGAACACTTGCAGGGTCACGTCATCGCCCATAATCTTAACGACTTGGGCAAGTTTGCCGTTTACGGTAGCGAGTTCGTCGTTACCCACCCCTTCGGCTTTCAGCGAGCAAGTAGCCTTGGTGATAGCCGTAATCTTGGTGTAAATCTTTTGAAATGCTTTTGCCATAGTCGTTATGCTTTAATTTGTTTCTCTGCCAGCAGAGCGTTCAGTTTTTGTTGATATTCTTCGAACACAGCCGAGTGGAACTCGCTGTAGTTCATTTGCTTGCACATATTGATGACGCGTTTGAAATACTCGCTCACCTCCAGGAAATTCTGGAAGTCATAGTCATGTTTGCAAATATCCATCACCAGATTGAGCATATATTTCTGACGCTCCAGCGGGCAAACGGCATCAATCTTGTCGAAGGCGTCCTGCTGGAGAATCACAAAGTCAATCACCTCCGATTTCCAGAACTCCTCGTGGTAATCTACGGGCACACCATCATCACCCAGAATGTTTATCTGCTCCTGAATCTCCTTGCCGCGTTGCAGGTAGGTCTTCATATCGTTCACCTTCCCGAGCCAGTCCTTGTCAATCAGGTTTGAGATATACTCCTCAAACTCAGGGTATTCAATATATTTCGAGTACGAGTCAATCGGGTTCACAGCGGGGTAACGCTTGCGGTCGGCACGGTTCTGCTCCAGCGCGTAGAAACAGCGCGCCACTTTCTTCGTACCCTCCGTCACAGGCTCTTTCAGGTTACCGCCGGCAGGCGAAACCGTACCGAGGAATGTCACAGAACCAGTTTTGCCATTATTAAGGTACACATATCCTGCGCGTGCGTAGAAAGCACCGATGATTGCCGACAAGTCCATCGGGAAAGCGTCCTGACCGGGCAACTCCTCCAGACGGTTCGACATCTCACGCAACGCCTGTGCCCAACGGCTCGTCGAGTCCGCCATCAGCAGTACGCGCAAGCCCATCGAACGGTAGTATTCGGCAATCGTCATGGACGTGTAAACCGACGCCTCACGCGAAGCCACAGGCATATTCGATGTGTTGGCGATGATGATGGTACGCTCCATCAACTTGCGCCCTGTGTGCGGGTCTTCCAACTCGGGGAACTCCGTAAAGGTCTCCACCACCTCGTTGGCACGCTCGCCGCAGGCTGCGATAATCACGATATCCGCCTCGGCTTGCTTGGAAATCGCGTGCTGGAGCACAGTCTTACCCGTACCGAAAGGACCGGGGATAAAGCCCGTACCGCCCTCGCAAATCGGGTTCGCCGTATCAATCGTACGCACGCCCGTCTCGAGCAACTTGAATGGACGCGGCTTGCTCTTGTATGCCAGAATAGCCTTCTTCACCGGCCATTTCTGCACCATCGTCACGTTGTGGTCCACGCCCTCGGCGTCCGTCAGCACGGCAATCGTGTCGTTGATGCGGTATTCGCCCGCTGCCACGATGCTCTTAATCGTATATTGCCCTTCGAACACAAACGGCACCATTATCTTGTGCGGCTGGTGGTTCTCGTCCACCTCGCCGAGCCATGCGGCAGCCTCCACCTTGTCGCCGACCTTGGCGATAGGCTCGAACTTCCACAGTTTCTCTTGGTCAAGCGGGAAGTTGTACTCACCGCGCTTCAAGAACACGCCCGTCAGTTTGTTGAGGTCGTTCTGCAGACCGTCGTAGTTGCGGCTCAGCAGACCGGGACCGAGCGTCACCTCCAGCATGTGTCCTGTGAACTCCACGTTGTTGCCCACTTTCATGCCGCGCGTTGACTCGAACACCTGCACATACACGTTCTCGCCAACCACCTTAATGACCTCCGCCATCAGACGTGTTTCGCCCACGCTGATATAGCAGATTTCGTTTTGCGATACAGGTCCATCTACCACCACCGTTACGAGGTTTGCGATGATACCTTTTACTTTTCCTGTTGTCATATTTTATTGTAATTTTATTCCTTTTTTCATGTCTGCCACCAACTCGCGGAACACTTTCTCGCCCTGTTCCACCGTCAGCAGCGACCAGCGGTTCAGCATTTCCGCCTGCAGGTAGTACGCCAGCACGTTCTCCACCGAGAAGTGTACAAATAAGGTGTGCTCCTCCAGCCAAACGAAGCGTATGGCGTCCATACGTTTCTCGCGTTCCATCAGGTTCTCGATGTCCACTAATGACATCACCTCGTGCAGGTTGTCCATCGCACCGCCCAGACCGAAGTCCTTCTGCTGCAGGTTCTTGCGCAGGATTTCCGCCACCTGGTTATGCCCAACAATGGCTTTGCGCACATCGTAGCCGTGCTTGCGGCAGATGGTCGCGGTCAGCACATTGTTCATATCTTGGTTGAAATAGAACCAGTCTCTCACGAAACGGTTTCTGCATTTCAAGCCCTTCTCGTACTTGAGTTGCGTGCGCAGGTCGGCTTCCGAAAGCACGCTGCGTGCCTCGTCCCACCACGACGGCTGCCCGATTATCGTGTCGTCATACGCTGCCACTTGCTCCACTATCTCGGGTGCGTCCGATGGCAGACGCAACAGGTCCAGCAACTGTTTGTCCTTCTCGCTCATGGTCTCCTCCAGCAACGCCAGCAGAGCCTCCATGGTCATGGGAGCCTCGCCGCCTGCCTTCAGTTCGGGCAAACCTGCCAATAAACATTCGTAACCCATTGTTAATGTATTTTATCTTATTACTTCGTTCTGCAAAATCCGCACCCAAATCACTTTTCCATCATTCCCCCATCATTCCAATCTCGAAATGCCGCCCCGTTTTTGCCGTTTCAAGCCCGAAATCGCGGACAACAATTCAGCAAGGGATACGCAAGGGATGCGCAAGGGATACCGAAACCTTACCGTGGGGATGTCAAGACTTTGTCGCGGGTCTGTCGGGAGTCTGTCGCGGGTGTATCGCGGGTCTATGCAACTGCCGCGCCTTCCCTTTCCTGCCCCCTCGCAAACCCTGCAAAACGGTTAAATAACATTAAAACAACATCTCCACCAACTGTGGACGGAGGAACTCTTTGAAGTACTCGACAAACTCCTTCTCGCCGAAGTTGAGTTTGTAACCGCCTTTCTCGGGGATGATGGCGAAATCGGTCTTGATACCCTTTACCTCTTCAATCTTCACGCCTTTGTCAAGCACGGCTTTGGCGTTGGCTTCGAAGTATTTCTTCAGAGCCTCGGCGTCCTTTGCCTCGATGGTTACCTCACCGTCCTTGACCATTTCCTCAGCCAGTTTGGCGATGATGCCCTGCATGAATGCAGCATCTGCGGTAGCGGCTTTCACGCTGTCCGCAGCCACTTTGTTGGTCAGCAGGTTAGCCACCTCTGTGCGCAGGGCGCTTACGCTTTGCTCTGCAAACAGTTTCAACTCGGCGCGTGTATTCTTATCCAACTCGGCTGCTTTGGCTTCTGCGGCATTTATGGTAGCCTCAGCCTCTTTTTGTGCCTTAGCCACGATAGCGGCAGCCTCTTCTTGTGCTTTGGCTACAATCTGTTGAGCCTCCGCATTTCCTTTCTCCACGCCTTCCGCGTAGATTTTGTTGGTCAATTCTGATAAATTCATTGTATATGTGATTTTATTTTATTCCATGGTTGTCATCAATCTATCCGCTTCATATCCGTCTCTTATCCAGCCCCCTTTATTCCCCCTCCTTATGTATTTGTGAAAGCATTAAATATGCAATACAAAAATGCAATATCCGCTGCAAAGGTACGAAAAAAAACGGATACGCACAAACTTTATTTTGAAAATAAAAACGTCACTTTTTGCTTTCCGTTATTCAAATTGTCAGTATATTAACCTTCTTCTTTCTGCTTGCAGGTCAATGGCTTGTGCTTTTCTGACAAACGGGAAACCTGCACCCCGAAACCACGCTCAACTTGTTATCATGATAAAAATATGTACTACAACCTGCTTCTTTCAAATAACAAACGGGCATAACACGCTGTATTACACCCGTTTACATCTTAACTGAAAATTCTGCTATTTCTTATTGGGATTTCTCGGAAACCACCCTTTTTCAACACGTTTCTTTTGCTCGAACAATTCCAATATCGACCAAAAACAAGAGAATGCAAATACGCCCAATATCGCGGATATGCAGGTATGCTCCACAAATAGCGATGCCACCACGGCTGCAGCCCCTACCAATGCAAACATCCACCAACAACGGATTCCCAAATAATACTCTGCCTTTATTACAATAGGGTGAAACGCGCCGATACACGCAAAAGACGCCAATCCCAACAATATCCCTTCGAAATTCATATAAGCCTATTTTCGGGACAAAGGTAGTGCTTTTTTCTTGCGTACACAAGTTTTTTTGCAAAAACGGAATTGTTTTGAGCCATAAATTTGCAAAATTCACCAAAAGTAGTTACCTTTGCAAGTTAAATATCGGCTTTTATTTAGAACGGAATTGCAAATGTCGAACACCAAATCTACCATAGTCGCACTCAGCACGGGCCTTTATAAGGATAGAGGGAGCAAGTTCTTGTCCTTTGCCGAACCGATTGCAGACGAGGAACAGGCAAAACAGCGTATCACGGTGTACAAAAAGAAATACCACGATGCACGGCATGTCTGCTACGCCTATCGCCTTGGCGACAATCTGTGGCGCACCAAGGACGACGGCGAGCCGCACGGAACGGCAGGATTGCCCATCCTTAGGAGTATAGATGCCAAGCAGTTAGACCACATTCTGGTGGTCGTTGTCCGTTATTTCGGTGGCACTCTGCTTGGTACGGGCGGACTGATGGTTGCCTATCGGGAAGCCACACGCGACGCTTTGGAAAAGGCTGAGACAAAGCCGATAAAATAACCGGTGTACAAACCTATAAACAACAGAATAACAATATGAAACGTGCAGTTTTTCCGGGAAGTTTCGACCCTTTTACAATTGGGCACCACGACATCGTGCTACGTGGACTGACCATCTTCGATGAGATAGTGATTGGTATTGGCCGCAACAGCACCAAGAAAGAGACATTCCCTATTAGGGAACGCTTGTCGGCAATACAACGTATCTATGCCGACGACCCTCGCATCTCAGTGGAGATATACGATTGTCTTACTGTGGATTTCGCACGCCAACACGAGGCACATTGCATTCTGCGCGGAGTGCGTTGCATGCAGGACTTTGAATATGAGCGCAATATGGCGGAGGCAAACAAACAGTTGGGCGGAATCGAGACTATCCTGCTCTACACCCGTCCCGAATACGCTCACATCTCCTCCACATTGGTGCGGGATTTGTATTCCTACAACAACGATATTTCGATGTATCTGCCTAACAAACAGCATATAAAGTAATTATGAAACGAACCCTATTGTTCTCGGCGGCATTGGCGGTCGGTTTGTGCACCTTTGCCCAATCCAAGACAACCAATATCGACAAAAATCTGACCATCTACACCGATGTCATGCGCCAGTTGGACATGAACTATGTAGATACGCTCAACTACAGCGACCTCATTGAGACAAGCATCAATCAGATGTTGCGCCGCATAGACCCTTACACCGTATATATCCCCAAGCGCGAAGACGACAACCTGCGCATGATGACTACGGGCAAATACAGCGGCATTGGGGCAATCATCATGCAGCGTGATACTGCCGTTTACGTGAGCGAGCCATATGAAGGAATGCCGGCACAGCAAGCAGGCTTGCTGGCGGGTGACCGCTTTGTCACAGTGGACGGTATGGACTGCAATCGCAAAAGTACAAAGCAAGTATCGGAACGCCTGCGCGGTAAGGCAGGTTCAACGTTGTCTATTACCGTGGAGCGCGAAGGGGAGTTGCTGACACGGGAAGTGGTCCGTCGCGATATTCACATGCCTACAGTAGCCTATGCCGCGGCGATGGAAGATTCAATCGGATACATCGCATTCACCGAGTTTACCACTAATTCAGCCCAAGAATTTTTGATGGCATTGGATAGTATGGTACAGCATCAAGGGATAAAACGCCTTGTACTTGACCTTCGGGGAAACGGTGGCGGCATTGTGGACGATGCAATACAGATGGTCAGTTACTTTGTGCCACGCGGTACGGAAGTCGTTTCCACACGTGGTAAAGCGGAACAGAACTGTCGTTCTTACGTTACGCAGACTTCTCCCATTTATCCGACGATGCCTATTGCAATCTTGGTGGATGACCAGTCGGCATCATCGGCAGAGATTGTAGCAGGCAGCCTGCAGGATTTCAAACGCGCTACGCTGCTCGGACAACGCACTTTTGGTAAGGGACTGGTACAAAACGTACGCCCTATTGCGTATGGAGGACATCTGAAAGTGACCACATCAAAATACTACTTGCCCTCAGGACGCTGCATCCAAGCCATTGACTATGCAGAACGCCAACGGGGTAACGAACTGCGTCGGGATACAGCGGGCGGTATTCTGCCTGATATTGTGCTTACTGACTCGCAGAAAGTGGATATTTGCTACGCTCTGTATCGCAACAATCTGTTTTTCGATTACGCCACCCGTTACTATCGTCAGCATACCTCTATCCCATCGCCATTGGAGTTTACCTTGACCGATAACGATATTGAGGACTTCTGCCGTTTTTTGGATGAGCGTCATTTCACCTATGAAACAGAAACAGGGCGTTATTTCCGCGAATTGATGAAAGTAGCGGAAAACGAAGACCTTGACTCTGTACTGCTTGCGGAACTCAAGGCTTGGCAACCACGTCTGACAATGGATTATCGGGCTGCTATTCAACGTAATAGAGAGGAGTTCGAAATGCTGTTGGGGTCTGAAATTATCAAACGTTATTACTATCAACGGGGCAACTATGCCTATACCCTGCGCTTTGACAAGGAACTCAAACGTGCTATCGAAGAAGTTAAGAAATAACCAAGAGCATTTCATGGGTGATTTTGCAAAATGGGAGTTGGCAATTTGCATTTTTTCGGCGACGTAAACTTGTGGAGGTCGCAGAAAAGCAGTAATTTTGTACCCGATTTTGAGAGGTGGATAAACACTGGGGGGACATAAGACATCTAATATAATAGGTGCATGGAAATGATTTCCGAGGAGGAAGTTCGTAGCCCGTCCGTCCGCGTGAGCGATTGTTCGAGGCTATAGTCGTGGTAAAAAGCGAACATGTACAGAAGCCTATCTACTACAGATGGGCTTTTTTTGTGTGCAGTACAATATACAATAAAATAATAGATAATAAAATGAATACGGATTTGTATGTAGATTTTATGCGGCGGTACGGGACGCTGACGGCGGAAGCAGAGGCAGATTTGCGGGGGCGTGTGCAAGCCTTGCAGCGCGCCAAAGGGCAGACCATCATCCGCACGGGGCAGGTGGCAAGCAGTTGTTTCCTTGTGGAGCAGGGCATGGTGCGCTCCTACTATCAGCACGGCGGGAAGCAGGTAACCATCTGGTTTGCAGGCGAGAATGATTTTGCCGCCTCTATATCGTCGCTCTACAACGACCAGCCCTCGTGCGAGACGGTGGAGTGTATCGAAGACAGCCGTTTCCTCTACATCACCAACCGCGACATGCAGGAACTATGCCACCGCTACGAGTGCATCAACACCATCAACCGCAAGATGACGGAGGAGTATTGTATCGTACTCAACAACCGGATCTACTCGTTCCAAGTGCTGAGTGCCGCAGAGCGTTACCACGAACTGCAAGAGACCGAACCCGACGTGCTACAGCGTGCGCCGCTGCAATATATTGCCTCTTATCTCGGTATCTCGCAGGAGACACTGAGCCGCATACGGCACTGACTTTTTGACTTTTATCAAATCAACGAAACGGAAAAAGCAGTACCTTTGCAGCCGTTTTGCGGTTCCGTATAAACCATATAAAAAGAACATATAATTATCCGTGTAATTAACCATTAATCAGACATTAAACAAAACAAATAGTATGAACAAGAAGGTATTTATCTGTATTGCCTTGGCGGCGGGTGCATTGAGCGCGTGCCACAAGGGCGGACAAGGACAAGAAGAACAAGTGGCACACAACAAGACCATGGTGGTGCAGGCGCAGGACTGCGTAGTGGAAGAGACCTATCCCGCCTCTATCCGCGGACGGCAGGACATCGCTATCATGCCGCAAGTGGCAGGTACACTGACCAAACTATGCGTGGTCGAGGGCGAGCGCGTGCGCAAAGGGCAGGTGCTGTTTATCATTGACCAAGTGCCCTACCGTGCGTCATTAGAGACCGCCGAAGCCAATGTGGAGGTGGCTAAATCGAGTGTCGCCACCGCCGAGTTGGTGTATCAATCCAAACAGAAACTCTATGCAGACAGCGTCATCTCGGACTTCGACCTGCAAACGGCAAAGAACAGTTACCTGAGCGCGAAAGCGGGTTTGGCACAAGCCGACGCCGCTTTGGTCATTGCCAAAAACAACCTCAACTATACCGAGGTAAAGAGTCCAAGTGACGGCGTAGTGGGTATCCTACCCTTCCGTGTGGGGGCGTTGGTCTCGCCGCAGATGACCACCCCGCTGACCACCGTGAGCGACAACTCGGTGATGTACGTCTATTTCTCCATGACCGAGAACCAGTGGCTTGCTCTCGCGCGTCAGTACGGCAGCAAAGATGCGGCTTTGCGCAATATGCCCGCCGTGTCGTTGATACTAAATGACGGCAGCGAATATACAGAACAGGGCAAGATTGAGACCGTATCGGGCGTGATTGACCAAGCCACAGGCACCGTCAGCGTGCGCGCCACGTTTGGCAACAAGAACGGTCTGCTCACCTCCGGTGGCGCAGGCAACATCGTCCTCGGCAAGCCACAGCAGGGTGCGCTCCTTATCCCGCGTACCGCCACCTACGAGGTGCAGGACAAAGTGTTTGTCTATCGCGTGGCAGACGGCAGAACCGTCTCCACCCAAGTGGTTGTCAGCCGACTGAACGGCGGCAAGGAGTACATCGTCGAGAGCGGCTTGCAGGCAGGGGACACGATTGTGACAGAGGGAGTGGCGTTGCTGAAAGACAACATTAGGATAAAGACCTCCCCTACCCCTCCTTCAAAGGAGGGGCTTGCAGAGTAGCGACAATAATATGGTATGGGTATGATGTTAATATACGGTGTGCCTACGGTCTGGGTGTCTTACACGGAAAAAGGTTGACTCATAGAATATAAAAAAATAAATAAAAGATTTTATGAGTACAAAACGTAGGAC
>CAKULK010000021.1 GCA_934667275.1 uncultured Bacteroidales bacterium
CAAACGAGTCAACCTTATACGTATTTTAACAAAACAAACACGGAAACGAGTCAACCCGAAAACGGACAAAGCAGGGGTGCTGAATAAACCGATTATCTACCGTGTATCTACCGTATATCAACCGTGTATGTACCGTAGTTGACAGCGTGAAGACAGGAGGTTTAGGAAAGCGAACAATGATTATTGCCCCGCTAAGAAGAATATTGCGCGAATTGTATCACATTTATGCCTATTGTGGATAGTTTCCATTTGTTGTGGATGAATATTTCCATTTGTAATGGTAATGTACAATGAAATACAACAGAAACGAGATGATGGTGTAAGGAATGCAGGACGATATATCGCTCTGCTAAAAAAAACAATAGGAAAAGACAGGAGAGAACATCACAATCCGTAGAATGACCACAATCCGCGGAATGAGTACCTCGATTACGGAAAAAGCGGAGAGGGGTTGCCGGTGTGCGTTTTTTGTAGTACCTTTGCCGCAGATATGGAGAGGTTAAACCGCTGCGCTGTTGGAGATTAGGGGGTAGAGAGTAGAGATTAGATGTTAGGGAGTAGAGATTAGATGTTAGGGAGTAGAGAGTTAGAGATATAGCCAACGTGCAAACCATTAACGTATCACCACAAACGTTTCAACCATCAACGTGTAACCACAAACTCTTCAATAATATGTTTGGCATAGGATTACCCGAAATCATCTTTATCGCACTCATCGTGCTGCTGTTCTTCGGCGGCAAGAAGATACCCGAACTGATGCGCGGTTTGGGCAAGGGCGTGCGCAGTTTCAAGGACGGCATGAACGACATTCAGAACGAAGTGGAGAAAGCCGACCCGACCAAAACCGACAGCACCCAAAAAGCAAGCGACACCAAGTCCGACACCAAGGCGGACACCTCTGCTACGACCGGCGGAAAGGCGGACACCAAGCAAGACTGACCCAGCCCGATATGGAGGAACAGATGTCGTTTTGGGAACATCTCGACGTGCTGCGCGGAGTGCTTATTCGTATAGCCGTTGTGGCGTTGGTGTGCGCGGTGGTGGCGTTCTGCTTCAAGGACAGCCTCTTTGCGTTGATGCTCGCGCCCAATAGTCCCGACTTCTTCCTCTACCGCCTCTTGGCGCACGTGCTGCCCGCCGACACGCTGCCTGCAGCAGCCATCGAAATCATCAATACGGGGCTGGCTGACCAGTTCACTATCCATATCAAAACTGCCTGCTATGTGGGGCTGCTGTGCGCCTCGCCGTATATATTGTATGTGCTGCTGCGCTTTGTCGCACCCGCACTCTACGAGCGCGAGAAACACTATGTCTATCGCCTTGTGGGCTGGGGCTATCTACTGTTTATGGTGGGTGTGGTGCTGTGCTATTGTATCATTTTCCCCTTTGCATTCCGCTTTCTCGGTACCTATCAGGTGAGTGCCGATGTCGCCAACAAGATTACTTTGCAGTCGTATATGTCCACGCTGTGGACGATGCTCCTGCTGATGGGGCTGCTGTTCGAGGTGCCGATAGTCTGCTGGACACTCGGACGGATGGGGCTGCTCACCTCGCCCCTTATGCGCCGCTACCGCCGCCATGTGGTGGTGGCTATCCTTGTCGTCGCCGCCATCATCACACCCACCACCGATATCTTCACGCTGCTGCTGACGGCTGTGCCTATCTATCTGCTGTACGAAGTGAGTATTCTGCTTGTGCCGAGAGGAAGGCTGATTGATAAATAAACCTTTGATTATATGAGAAGTGAATTAGAGAAATGCATGGCAGGCGAGAAGTTCACGGGAGACGACTCGACCACGGGGCTTGCGCTGCATGCCAAACGGCTGGTCAGACAACTGAACAGTTGCGACTATTCGGACGAGGAAAGCAAACAAGCCATTCTGAAGGAGTTGTTCGGGAGCGTGGGCAAACAGGTGCATGTGGATATTGATTTCCATTGCGAGTACGGGAAGAATATCCACGTGGGTAACCATGTGATTATCAATATGAACTGCACCTTCGTGGATAACAACCGCATAGACATCGGCAACCGCGTGCTGATTGCGTCCGATGTGAAGATGTACACCGCCACGCACTCAACCGACCCGTCGGTGCGCAACCATAGTGAGAACCCTAATCCCGCTTTCTGGTGCCGTACCTACGCACGTCCTATCCGTATTGAAGACGAGGTATGGATTGGCGGCGGTGCGATACTGCTGCCAGGGGTGACCATAGGCAAGGGCAGCGTCATCGGGGCAGGTGCCGTGGTGACCAGAGACATACCACCCTACTCCGTGGCTGTGGGCAACCCCGCGAGGGTGATAAAGCAAATTAAGCACTCCGATAAGTAGCAGGGGAGCCTGCTTGGTGCCTATCGGATGCGCTGAAAGAGGCTCTCAAAGTCTTGGGCATAGTGTCCGGGGACAAGGAGATGGTGGTTGGCGATAGGGTCGGAGAGAAGGTAAGGGATGACGCGGCGGGTCTTGAGCCATACCTGCGTGCGGCAGAGGTTCGGCTGGTGCTGGTTGCGCGTGAGCGTGACATCCTCCGCAAAGATACGTGTGAGGTCGCCGTTCACTTTCACCAATGTGTAGTCGCCAAGCGGCAAGTCGGCGTGTATGGAGATACCGATGCCCGACTCGAAATGCGTCTCGTACCCGTAACGCTCCGCCATATTGAGCGGAATGGTACAATGCGCCCAAAGCATCTCGCCCATAGCGGTGTTGACGCGTGCAGGGTTGCATTGGAAACCCGAACAGCCCGTCAGCCTGTGCGCCAAGACCATGGTCAGCAGGGCGAGTACATCGCCTTCGCACGCGGCGGGGATACCTTCTGCATTGAGTTTTGCAAGAGCCAGGCAACCCGTGTTCTTGACGGTAGTAAGCAGGTCGAAGCAACGCAGGGTGAGACCCGTAAGATGGTATGTATCAACTATTTCGCGCAGGCGGCGGTATATACGGAGCGCACCTGCCTCACCGGCTTCGACTTCGCCGAGAGAGGTTACTTCTTGGATATCGATTTCCACTAACTCGCAATGGAGACGGGTACGAATTGCCTCCACGTCGTAGGTGGAAGCGATGAGCCAGTCGCTCGGCTTACCGATGAGTCCTAATCTGTCCATGTCCGTGATGTTGATTTATCCAACTGAGTATCTCGCAGCACGCCGCCAGGGAGTTGCTTTGCTCGCTGGCAATGAGGTAAATGGGTTCGGCAAGGGTTATCTCGCCCGACTGCACCTTGTCGAGGAAGAGTGCCTCGCTGCCGCCTGTGAGTACCGCAACGACCTGATTGTCAACCAGCCATTCGGGGTCCGGCTCAAAAGGCAGACTCAATACCTCGTGGTGCAACGATGAGGATAAGATGATGAGTTGATGGTTCATTGTGTAGTTTCTTACATTCTGCGGCAAAGGTAGTGTTTTTCTGCGAAATAGGCAAATATCTGACTACCCCGATTACGGAAAGGCGTACCCGTATTCCCTATTTTATATAGGGTGTCTTGGCGGTTTTCCATTTTTGTAGTACTTTTGCAGCAACAAAAACAATGTATATGAAGAAAATAATAATCCTGTTGTCCGTACTCCTGTGCGGGCGACACATAATGGCTCAACAAACTATGAATACCAATGTTTTAACCCCTCAACAGGAGTCTTTTGTGGCACTCGCAACCTACGAAGCCACGGGCGACCTTGCATCCCTCAAACCTGCCATAGAGCAGGCTTTTGCCAACGGTCTGACCGTCAACCAACTCAAAGAAGTGTTTTCCCACCTCTATGCCTACACAGGTTTCCCGCGCTCGCTCAATGCTTTGGGCGTGCTGCAAACCGTTCTCAAAGAGCGTGAGCAGGCGGATATCGCCACCGAAACAGGTGCCGAAGCCTCGCCCCTGCCTGCCGACTATGATGCCCTCAAACAAGGTACAGCAGTACAGACACAACTCTGTGGCGGGTTCAATTATGCCTTCTGCCCAGCCGAGGACTATTACCTCAAGGCGCACCTCTTTGGCGACATCTTTGCCCGCGATGTGCTTACCTATCAGCAGCGCGAACTGGTGACAGTCAGTGCCTTGGCAGCCATGCAAGGTACCGAACCGCAGCACCAGTCCCACAGCCGTGTTGCCCAAACGGCAGGTGTACCCGCAGAGACCGTGGAAGCCGCTACCGAGTTGACTCGCCGCTTGGCTTCCAAAAGCCGTCTGACATTTGAGGTAGGCAACACAAATGACGCGTATGCACAGTACTTTATCGGACAATCATACATCGCGCCGTTGGTGGGCGGCAAACAGGCTATCAACAATGTGACCTTTGAACCCGCATGCCGCAACAACTGGCATATCCACCACGACGCACGCCAGATACTCATCTGTGTGGCAGGCGAAGGTTGGTATCAGGAGTGGGGCAAGCCCGCCCGCCGACTGAAAGCAGGTGACGTAGTGGACATTCCCGTGGGCGTAAAGCATTGGCACGGTGCCACCCGCGACAGTTGGTTCCAGCACGTAGTCACCCACATCGCCGCCGCACCCCTATCGGGCGACACCAAGACCGGCAACGAGTGGCTCGAACCCGTCACCGACGACCAATACAATGCGCTGTAGCAGACAAATGAAATCCCGATACATACTCTCTGTCCTGCTATCCGTTGGGGTGTTGTCTGTTTATGCCGTGGATGCTCCTGCTCCACTACTTTCCGATTCTATCCCCGAGGTGGTGGTTACGGGTGTGCGGAGTCAGACTGATGTACGGCATCTGTCGCAGACAGTGTCTGTGATTAACCGAAGCGACATCGGGCAGGCACAGCAACCTTCGCTGCTGCCAATCCTTACCGAACAGGTACCGGGACTATTTGCCACAGCGCGCGGCGTGATGGGTTATGGCGTATCCGGCGGAGCATCGGGTGCGATCTCTATGCGCGGATTGAGCGGCAGCACGGGGCAGATGATGGTGCTGATTGACGGGCACCCGCAGTATATGGGCTTGATGGGGCACCCGATAGCCGACTCCTACCAGTCGCTGATGGCGGAGCGTGTGGAGGTGTTGCGCGGACCGGCGTCTGTGTTGTATGGTTCCAATGCGATGGGCGGCGTTGTCAATATCGTTACCCGTCAACCGCAAGAAGGCGTGCAGACCAATCTCCATGCAGGATACGGGGCGTACAACACGGTGGAGACCGAGATTACAAACCGTGTCTATATGAAAGGCGTTACATCGGTGGTCAGTGCGTCGTACAACCGCACAGACGGTCACCGCGAGAATATGCAGTTTGAGCAGTACGGCGGCTATGCCAAACTCGGTTATGATATTTCCAAACAATGGAATATCCATGCCGATGTCAATGTAATGCATTTCAACGCCTCGCAACCGGGCATTGTCTCGCAACCCTTGGAGGATGCCGACCAGCATATCACGCGCGGTATGACCTCCCTTGCGGTAAGCAACACCTACAGCCGTACATCGGGTACTATCAGCGGCTTCTATAATTTCGGGCACCATTATATCAACGACGGCTATGCCGCAGGGGCTTCCCCTAAGGCGTACCGCTTTGATTCGCACGATTATATGGCGGGAATGTCTGCCTACCAGAGCGTGCAGATGTTTCGCGGCAACCGTCTGACCGTCGGGCTGGATTATTTTGCTTTCGGTGGTCGTGCCCGCAATGTGTTTGTCGAGGGCGAACGCTACGGGCAAGCCGATACACTCATCAACCGCACGGTGCATGAGGTGGCGGGGTACCTCGATTTTCGTCAGCATATCACTTCTTGGGTAACGCTCAATGCCGGTGTGCGCGTTGATTATCATACGCTTACCGGTTTGGCATGGGTGCCGCAAGCGGGTGTGGCGGTGCATTTGCCGTATGCTATCGAACTGAAATTGTCTGCCAACAAAGGTTATCGCAATCCGACGCTCAAGGAGATGTATCTCTTTCCACCGCAGAACCCCGACCTGCGCCCCGAAAGTCTGTGGAGTTACGAACTCTCGTTCTCCGAGCGCTTGTTGGACGGACGGCTGACTTATGCTCTCAATGCGTTTTATATCGATGGCAAGAACATCATTCTTACGCAACCCAATCCCAATGGCGCAGGTATGCTCAATCAGAACTCGGGCAAGATAGACAATGCAGGTGCGGAGGCGCAAGTGGCGTGGCGTATCAACGAGACATGGTCGGTCGATGCCAACTACAGTTATCTCTATATGAAAGTGCCTGTTATCGCTGCGCCCGAACACAAACTCTATGTCGGTGCGCTCTATCGCGACAAACGTTGGTCTGTCTTCACGGGCGTGCAGTATATCAATGGATTATATACATCTGTTTCGCCCGTACAGAAGCAGAATTTTGTGCTGTGGAACCTCCGCGGACAGGTGCAAGTCTGCAAATACGTGAGCCTTTGGGTGCGTGGTGAGAACCTGCTTGCCCAACGCTACGAAATCAATGCGGGCTACCCGATGCCCCTCGCCACCGCCGTCGGCGGAGTGGATATTCACTTTTGAGAGTTGCTTCAAGGATATGGATCTTAAAATTTGACACTTTTTATCAGATAGGCAAGCACATACTATCCACCTTATATCCTCCGTACATCCTCCGTACTTCTCAGCATATGCTGCACATTGCAGACGGCATAGCAGAATCTTAACAAAAAGCACTTTTCGGCAGGGAACGGTTTACAGCCCGACGAAACGCACCACCCATTTGTTGGGCAGTATCTTCGCCAACAGGCGGTAGAAACGGTAGACCCACCCCGTGGTATAACTGTCGGCGCCCCGTTTGGCAGCACGGAGGGAACGCTCCGCGTGTTTGGGCACATCCACCGCGGGCAGGCGGTTTTGTTTCTCGTTGAAAGTGGACGCCATCTCGGTGTGCATCACCCCCGGGTGCACGCTGCACACATTGATACGGCGCGGCTTGAGTTCCTCGCGAATACCCAGGCTGAACGCCGTAACATACGACTTGGAGGCGGAATACACCACCAGATTGGTGTTAGGCACAAAAGCCGATGTGGACGACACCAAGAGTATCGTACCGCCCTCCTGCACATAAGGCATACATGCACGCGTCAACAGCGTGGTACCCAAGCAGTTAAGGTTGATTACCTGCTGGATATGCTCCATGGACTCTTCGGCAAACGCGCCGCCTCCCGCGATGCCGGCGGCACCCACTAATAAGGCTATCTGCGGCTTCTCATCTGCCAGTTTGTCCTGTATCTTCTGTATGTCGGCAGTGTGGCTCAGGTCCGCCACCACGGGCACGATACGTTTGTCGGGAAACTCCGCCGCCAACTGCTGCAGCCGCTCCTGTCGGCGCGCAACCACCCAAATCTCTTCAATCTCGGGAAACACCCGCGTAGTGGCGGTTACATACGCCTGCCCCCACCCTGAGGAGGCGCCGGTAATAATGGCTATTGACATAATCTGTTGTATTTTTGGAATGTATATTGTCCGTGATGCGCCGTCCTGTTGTCATACTGAATGGCAAACTTCGGGCAGTGGTGCAGGCAGCGCAGACACATCGTGCATTGCTCTTTCACCCACACCGGACGCTTGTCCTCCATACGGATGGCATGCATGGGGCACTGTTTGGCACACAGTCCGCACCCGATACACGTGTCGTCGGCATGCAAATGCTTGGTCTTGCGTTTGGAATCATACAAGGCATATCCGCACAAGGCTACAGGTGCGGGGATAGCACGGGGAATATGGCAACCCCTTGTCCGCCGTTGTATGAGCGGAAGCAAGTCCGCCACCTCCTGTTTGGCGCAAGCCACACGGTGCGCCACTCGTTGCGCGTTGGACAAATCAAACAGCGGCGTCCATATATCGGGCATACGCACCCCGAAAGACGCGTCCAGCGGGTGCCCTTTGTATCTCCGCAGGAGTCTGTCCGTCTGCCGCGCAATCTGCCCCGTCGTGGTGCCGTAGGTGGCTACCAAAAAGCAGTACGCGGTACTTGGAATGTCGCCTTGCAGATTCTGCAGCCACTCGCGCACGATAGCGGGCAGTCCCCAGTTATGCGTGGGTACCACCAAACCGAACACCTCGCCCTCGCCCAAAGCGAGTTGCGCAGGTGCATCCGTTATCGCCTCGCAACGTTCCCCGATGGCTGCTGCAATCTGCTGTGCCACATATTGCGAGTTCCCCGTTGCAGAAAAGTAGTAAATCATTGTCGGTTCTGTTTACCGGTCTGTGCTGTTGTACATACAATTATTATGCCGCACTGCAAATAGACCTTAATGTATGCCATTTATGCAGATATCTTCCCGTACCCCCTACTTATTCTAATGTTTATTAATTATTTCTTTGCTACGTAAAACCGCCACCATTCAGCAAGGGATAAGCCGATAAAATTTGCAAGAATCCGTAATTCAGGTTTGCAATTCCGTAATATAGGTAAGTCTTTTTTGCTTGAATATCACTAACTTTGCAGCCGAAAACGGAATCCATAATAGCAAGTATAAAGCAATTTCAACAACAACCGAACTATGCAATATATCAAATTGAGCAACGGCATCGAGATGCCGCTATTAGGATACGGGGTGTTCCAAGAGACACCTGAAGAATGTGAACAGAGTGTAACCGAGGCACTGCGTACCGGTTACCGGCTGATAGACACGGCACAAGCCTATTTCAATGAAGAAAGTGTGGGTAAGGCTATCGCCCAAAGCGGTGTACCGCGCCGGGACATCTTCCTTGTGACCAAAGTGTGGATTTCCAATGCGGGTGAGGAGAAAGCCGCAGCAAGCATAGACGAGAGTCTGCGCAAGTTGCAGACCGATTATATCGACTTGTTGCTTATCCACCAGGCGTATGGCGATGTGTTCGGTACGTGGCGTGCCATGGAGCGTGCCTACCGCGAGGGCAAAGTGCGTGCCATAGGTGTGAGCAATTTCCAGGCAGGTCGTTTCTTCGACTTTGCGCACTATGTGGATACCAAGCCGATGGTGAACCAATTGCAATGCAATCCCTTGGTGCAGCAACAGGACATACAGCCGTTGCTGGCGGATTTCGGTACGAAGATGATGGCATGGGGACCTCTCGGCGGGCAAGGCGCGGAAGGCGTGGTAAAGAGTCCAGTACTGGCTGCCATCGGCGGGAAATACGGCAAGACCGCCGCACAAGTGGCATTGCGTTGGCTTGTACAACGCGGTATCGTAGCCATACCCAAAAGTGTACATGCCGAGCGTATGCAGCAGAACTTCGACATCTTCGATTTTGCATTGACCGAAGATGATATGCAGCAGATATCCGCACTCAACCAACACGACAGCGGCACCGTCCCATTCACTGACCCGCAGTTTGTCAAATATCTGATTGAGACCTACGGATAACCCGTTCCGTATCATAGAACAACGCCCGATAAAGCGAATACTTTATCGGGCATTGCCGTGTTTCAGAATAATGTCACTGGAGGGAATAGCAAGTATGGCAAACAGGGGCTATTCTGCGCTGCCGAGGTTCTCGCCGACGAAGAGGATAATGCTCTTTTCCCACTCGTCCGGGTGGTTCTCGCGCACGCCCGATGCCATCCAATAGGCATACTTGCCGCTCATCAACAGACCGAGTTGAGTGCGGTCGTTGCCATAGCGGAACTCGATATGGTAGGTCTCTGCGGGCGAATCGGGACGGAACCAGAAATAGCGGAATGCGTCCTCCTGACGGTCTGCGCTCTCAAAGAGCCAGTTGCCGTCCGTATCCTGCTCCACAAACGCATATTTGTGGGAAAATACTTTGCGCCCATGCGCGTCATAGCCCGAGATACGGTTGCCCTTAAAAACGAATTTCCGGACACCCTGCAAGAACGCACAGCAGAACTGCATTCCGCCGTTCTGCGCATAGTAGCGGACGGCTTCTTCGCCCGTCTTGTTACCCAAACAGGCTGCGGTCAGTTGCCCGACTGCGGCATCGGCTTGGGCTTCACCGACATACTTTGCCGCCTCGTTGTGCCACAACGCAGCATACTGCGGATTGAGGCAGGTTGCCTCGGTAAACAACTCGAGATACGTTCCTTGCAGGCTCTTCAGATACGCTTCGCCCTGCGCCTGTGCCGTCTCTGCCGACACGCTCCATACGGACAAAAACAGCAACAGGGTTGCCATCGCCGCCATTTTAATTTTCTTCATATTGCTTTGATTTATTGTTTGCATAGTGGCTGAAAAAACGCTGCAAAATTACGCCAGTTTCCCCATTCTTCCAATCCCCAAAGGCAGGGATTTTCTGTCACCGCACAAACCACGCCAATCGTTATAGGATAGTTATAGGATGGTTATATAGGTACAGGCAAAGGATAGAATTTCTGCTTTATTTGTGTAATTCACGGAAAATATGTAACTTTGCACCCTAATAATATAGGTAATGAAAAAGTTATTATTCCTTGCGCTGCTGAGCGGGATGCTCATCAGTTGCGGTCAAAACACCGAAAAGACTATGCCACAGGAGACAACAAATACGCAAACAGAGGCGGTACTCAACGCCATCCAAACCCGTGCTTCCATTCGCAAGTTCACGGGCGAAAAGATTAGTAATGAACAGATTAACACACTCCTCCGCTGTGCGATGGCAGCCCCGTCGGCTATCAACAAACAGCCTTGGGCGTTCCTTGTTGTCACCGATGAGGCATTGCTACAACGTATGGGCGAAGCCTTTCCTTTCAGCCGATGCGGCAATGGCGCAGCCTGTGCCTTCGTGATGTGCGGCGACATGACAAAGACTATCGAAGGCGAGGGACAGGGTTTTTGGATTAACGACGTATCAGCAGCCACGGAGAACCTGCTCCTTGCCGCACACGCCGTGGGTCTTGGTGCAGTCTGGACGGGTGTCTATCCGAGCCGCGAGCGTACCGCACAGGTACAGGAACTCTTGGGTTTGCCCGAGTATATCATCCCGATGTGCATTGTTCCCGTAGGCATTCCCGCAGAGCAACCTGCTGTAAAGCAGAAGTTTAAGGAAGAGAACGTCCACTACAACCGTTGGTAAAACCCGCCATGCAGTACTCCGTAGCGCACCTCGCGTATTCGTTTGCCGAACCATGGCAGCATGACCTCTTTGAGCAGTCGCTGTGTGACGTAGGTTTCGACGCATTCGATGGCGACCAAGCCTATATCCCGACCGCTCTTCTCCGTGCCCGCCGCGCGGAGGTTGAGGCGTTGATTAAGGACACCCAAGGTGTGCAACTCCTATCCTTTGAGGACTGCCCCGAGGAGGATTGGAACGCCGCGTGGGAAGCCGAACACGAGGTAGAGCAACTGCCTATGGATGTGCGCATTACGCCACGCTGTGCCTTTGGCGCAGGGCATCACGAGACCACCTCCATGATGGTCGATGCCTTGGTGGAGAACAAGGGCCGCTTCGCGCGCGTGTTGGATATGGGTTGCGGCACGGGAGTCTTGGGCATCATGGCGGCAAAGTGCGGGGCAACGCACGTAATAGCGGTGGATATTGACGAGCAAAGTGTACGCAACGCGCAGGAAAACGCCACGCAGAACGATGTCCAAATGGACATTCGCCAAGGCGACACGCCTCCCGCGGGCGAATACGACCTGATATTGGCAAACATTCACCGCAATATATTGCTTGCCCAACTGCCCGATTACGCGAACTATACCGCCCCAAATGGAGAGGTATGGCTCAGCGGTTTCTACGAGGCGGATGTGCCTATACTGACCGATACCGCCGCGCAAGCGGGACTGACGCACATTGCTACCCGTGCGCGTGGCGAATGGAGAATGATACAACTAAAACGCATATAATAAGGTGAGTACTATCTGTGCCATATCCACCCCCTACGGAAGCGGCGGCATTGCCGTGGTCCGCGTGAGCGGAACGGACGCTATTGCGCTGACCGACAGCTTGTTCCGTGGGCGTAAGCCCCTGCGTGAAGCACAGGCTAACACCATTCATTACGGCACTATCGCGCGCGATAATGAGGTCTTGGACGAGGTTCTGGTAAGTGTCTTCCGTGCCCCGCACTCATTCACGGGCGAGGATGTGGTGGAGATAGCCTGCCACGGCAGCCTGTATATCCAGCAGACGCTGTTGCAATGGCTGATTGATGCGGGCTGCGAGATGGCACGTGCGGGTGAGTTTACGCAACGGGCGTTCTTGAATGGCAGAATGGATTTGGCAGAGGCGGAGGCGGTTGCGGACCTTATTGCCGCACAGACAAAGGCGGAAAAGGACTTGGCTATCAATCAGTTGCGCGGCGGTGTGTCACAGGAACTGGCAACCTTGCGCGCCCGCCTGCTGGAGTTTACCTCACTCGTGGAGTTGGAATTGGACTTCGCTGACCATGAGGAACTGGAGTTTGCCGACCGCCGTCAACTGACCTCGCTGGCACAAGAGATAGACGCTAAACTCACCACGCTGACAGGTTCGTTCCGCGCGGGCAATGCCATCAAGCAGGGTATTCCCGTGGCTATCATAGGTGCCACGAATGTGGGCAAGTCCACTCTCCTCAACGCCCTTGTAGGTGAGGAACGCGCTATCGTAAGCGATATTCAGGGTACCACGCGCGACACCATAGAGGACACCTTGGTATTGGGCGGGATTCTGTTCCGTTTCATCGACACGGCGGGCATCCGTACCACAGCCGACAAGATAGAGAGTCTTGGCATTGAGCGTAGCCTGCAAGCAGCACGCAAAGCCCTGATAATCATCAATGTGATAGATGCCACCGCCCCGCACGACACCCTCTCCGACCTGTCCGGACTGGAAGGCAAAACCATTATCCGCGTACTCAACAAGGCAGACCTTGTCAATGCACAATGCGCAATGCACAAAGCGCAATTAGCCTTGTCGGCAAAAAGCGGGGATGTGGAAGTATTGAAGCAGGCATTGATTACGGAAGCAGGTAAGTTGTTCGATACACGTAATGCCGTAACTATCAGCAACACACGCCATTACGAAGCCCTTGTGCGTGCCTTGGACGCCATTCGCCGTGTGGAACATGGACTGCAAGAGCAACTAAGCGGCGAGTTCCTGAGTATGGACCTGCAGGATTGTCTCACCGCTCTCGGTGAGATAACAGGTCAAATCACATCCCAAGAGGTTCTCCACAACATCTTCTCCAAATTCTGTATCGGGAAGTAACGGGCGCAATGCAACTGGTATTTGCAAAAGTAGAAATAAAGTTGTATCTTTGCAGCGCAAACTATCAAATTCTGTGAGTATGAAGCGACTGAAACTTAAAGTATTGGCACGGTTGAATGTGCTATTGGGTGCGGTATTGGCACTATTCGGCTGTGAAAGTTGTAGCATGCCGTGTTTGTATGGGACGCCATCGGCTACGTTTATGTTCAAGGGGAAAGTGGTGAATGAAGAGAGAGAACCGTTGAAGGATATTCACGTGACAGTGAAAGGGTATGGCAATGAACGTATGAACTATCCTGATATACAGACAGATACCAATGGGCAGTATTGCGATACCATTTACGGTTTCCCACGTGATACACTGAATGTCGTTTTTACAGACACTACGCAGGTGTACCAAGCAGATTCGACAAAGGTTGTAGTACAATGGGACGAAGACAAGCGAGACGAATGGGATAAAGGAACATACAAGTTCGAGGTGAATATGCAATTGAAAAAGAATACGGAGGATAAGGAATGAAAAAGATTAGGTTACGGGTGTTGGCACAGGTGAATGTGCTGTTGGGTGCGGTATTGGCACTATTCGGCTGTGAAAGTTGTAGCATGCCGTGTTTGTATGGGACGCCATCGGCTACGTTTATGTTCAAGGGGAAAGTGGTGAATGAAGAGAGAGAACCGTTGAAGGATATTCACGTGACAGTGAAAGGGTATGGCAATGAACGTATGAACTATCCTGATATACAGACAGATACCAATGGGCAGTATTGCGATACCATTTACGGTTTCCCACGTGATACACTGAATGTCGTTTTTACAGACACTACGCAGGTGTACCAAGCAGATTCGACAAAGGTTGTAGTACAATGGGACGAAGACAAGCGAGACGAATGGGATAAAGGAACATACAAGTTCGAGGTGAATATGCAATTGAAAAAGAATACGGAGGATAAGGAATGAAAAAGATTAGGTTACGGGTGTTGGCACAGGTGAATGTGCTGTTGGGTGCGGTATTGGCATTGTTCGGGTGCGGAAGCAAACGGGCTGCGGCAGTGGAGAATCAGGTTGTGTGCCTGTATGGGGTGCCGACTGCCACCTACAAGGTATCGGGTACGGTGACCGGCGAGAAGCATAAGCCATTGAAAGATGTACAGGTCGTGGTGAAGGGCTACAAGAATTACCCTATCACCGACACCCTTCGCACAGACAACAAGGGACGGTACACAGCAGACTACACAGGGTACCCGACTGACAGTCTGAACATTGTGGTAACAGACCCCAGCGGTGAGTACAAAGCCGACTCCACCAAAATAGAAGTGCCGTGGAAAGAGGGCGTATCGGTCTTCGACCAGGGCGAACAGACTTTCAAACAGGATGTGCAACTGAAAAAGAACATATAATTAACGTGAGTTCGATATAACAAAACTTATAGAACAAAACCCATAAAACCAGACAAATATGGTCAAACATTGTTCAAATATAGGCATTATCGGGACTTTTTGAACGGACGGCTACGCCGTATTATCACTAATTAGCCACAAATTCCATGTCTTAAAATTAGCGCAACTGACGTTAATTACCATGTAATTGACCATTAATTTTTCCTGTTGTATGGGGTGCCTTGTGGGTGCCGCGGCAATGGGGAGAAGATTGAGCAAGCATATAGAAGAAAAAGCAAAGATGATACAGTCGATGACCGGTTATGGCAAAGCCGAAAGCCAGACATTATCTTCGGATAGCGACAAGAAATTGGTAGTGGAAATACGTAGTCTCAACTCCAAGTCGATGGACCTAAGTGTACGTATCGCTCCGCAGTTGAAAGACAAAGAATTGGAGATACGCAGCCTTATCGGACAGCGTTTGGAGCGTGGCAAGGTGGACCTGAATATCTATTACCAAGCCTCCACGGACAGCAGCACGGCGCGTGAGGACAGTACGTTTACGCCCATCAACCACGAGGCGTTTGCCTACTACTACCGCGAACTGACGGCGTTGCATCAGGAACTCGGCATCACGGACAACACAGGCTTGACCGACACCATCATGCGCATACCCGATGTGATGAAGCCGTCGGAAGGCAGCACGATTAGCGATGACGACTGGCATATCGTGTTGGGCACTATCAATCAGGCGATTGAGGCGTTTACGGCATTCCGCGTACAAGAGGGTGCCGCGCTGCAACGGATGTTCACGGAGAAGTTGGACGGCATTCAGGCATTGCTGGCGGAAGTGGAGCCTTTTGAGAAAGGGCGCGTTGAGAAAATCCGTCAGCACCTCGAGGCGAACCTTGACAAACTGAGTGCGCAGACCAAGCAAGCCATTGACCAGAACCGGCTGGAACAAGAGATGATATATTACCTTGAGAAACTGGACGTTACGGAAGAGAAAGTGCGTCTGACCAACCACCTCCGCTATTTCCGTGAGACCATGGACAGTGAGGGTGCGGGAGTGGGTAAGAAACTCGGTTTCATCGCACAAGAGATGGGTCGCGAAATCAATACCCTTGGCAGCAAAAGCAACCAGAGCGAGATGCAGATTATCGTGGTGAAGATGAAGGATATACTTGAGCAGATAAAAGAGCAGGTTTTGAACGTGCTGTAAAGTCATTTACGATTTACGAATTTACGATGTACGATTTATTGGGTGATTTGAGGATATTTGACAATTTTCCACTGATTACGGAAACATTGATGATGTACGATTCGCAAATTTACGATGTACGATTTATTTGATGATTTGTGGATAATTTGATTATTTGCTCTGTATATGGATAAGGAAGAACTGAAAGAACGATTCCGGAAATTCTCGCTGCGCATTATCAAAATGGTAGATAGCATGCCGAATACCATATCGGGTAATGCTATTGCACGACAAATAATCCGTTCCGGCACATCGCCTGCCGCCAACTACAGGGCTGCGTGCATCGCTAAGTCGGGTAAAGACTTCCTTAACAAACTCAAGATGGTGGAAGAGGAAATAGATGAGACAACCCATTGGCTGAGTATCATAATAGACTCGGAAATGCTTGAAAAAGAACGTATTAAACCTCTTTATGAAGAAAGTGTCGAACTAAGAAAAATAATCTCAAAGTCCATCGTGTCCATGAAAGAGCGATTGGATGCAGAAGATAGAGACCGTGCAATCCGTAAATAGTAAAACGACAAAGCATGGGCAAATCGTACATAAAAGAAAATCACACATCGTAAATTGTTAAATCGTAAATAATATGATTCTTATATTTGGGGCGCCGAGCGGGAGCGGGAAGAGTACATTGGTGAATTATTTGCTGCGCAAAAGAGATGATTTGGAGTTCTCCATCAGCGCGACGACACGTGCACCGCGCGGGCAGGAAGTGAACGGAAAAGAGTACTATTTCATTAGTAACCAAGAGTTTGAACAACTGATTAAGGAAGACAAACTTGTGGAATGGCAACAGGTGTACAGCGGCACCTACTACGGCACGTTGCAGTCGGAGATTGAGCGCATTGAGGCAAAGCATCACCATGTGGTGTTTGACGTGGATGTGAAAGGCGGCGCAAACCTCAAGCGGCTGTTTGGAGACAAAGCGTTGTCTATATTCGTGGCTCCGCCCAGCGTGGAGGAGTTGCGCCGCAGACTCGTGGGCAGGGCTACGGACAGTCCGGAGAAGATAGAGGAACGCCTTGCCAAAGCCGAAGAGGAACTGACCTACAAGCCGCAGTTTGATGTGGTGATAGTAAACGACAACCTGCAAGCCGCCGAGCAGAAGTTGGACGAAGTGGTGGCTAAGTTCTTGAAGGACTAAAACTGGTGGCTACGGCGGTGTTAAAATAGTTTGTGCTTATCCGAATTGTATCGGTTGCCCATCCCTTGCGCATGGGTTGCGTATCCCTTGCTGTTTGACACGAGAAAAACGTGGAGAAATACAGGTAGAATTTTGATATAATTTCACTATTGAGCAGGAAGAAAAAGAGAAAGGAACAGGCTAATCTTCGATAATTACATAGGAATTATATTGTATCCTCAAAGGAATCACCTATCAATCACCTACTCTTTACCCGACATTCGCAGAACATTCACACAACGTTTACTTAACATCCAAGAGAACTATGGCAAAAATCGGCATATACGGCGGCAGTTTTAACCCTGTGCACTTCGGGCATGTGGGTTTGGCAGAGTGGATTGCTGGACATACGGATTTGGACGAGGTATGGCTGATGGTGTCGCCCAACAACCCGCTGAAAGACAAGAGAATACTTGCCGACGAACAGGAGCGATTAGAGCAAGTGAGGACTGCCATAGCCGGCAAAAAGGGGTTAGTGGCATCCGATTTTGAGTTCCACCTACCCCGCCCCAGTTACACCGTGGATACGCTGCGCGCCCTCAATCGTGCCTATCCCGAACACACTTTCAGTCTCATTATGGGAGCGGACAACTTGTGTATCCTGCCCAAATGGAAAGACTACACCTATATATTAGCACATTACCGCATCTTTGTTTACCCCCGTCACGGGTATCAAATAGATTCCGTTATTTATGAAGGAGACATACAAGTGCTACGCGATGCCCCCTATTTCGATATTTCTTCCACAGAAATACGAAATAATTTGCAAGTACGAAAATAAATTTGTACCTTTGTAGCCGTAAAACCTGCGTGGCGATGCAAGTGGCTGAGCAGGAGAGTATTAACCAAAAATATAAATAGTATGATACGCACAACATTCAACAAACTGAGAGAAGTTAAAGACAGTATGCCACACGGTAGTTCGGCCGTGATTGCCGAAGAGTTAGGAATTTCAGCGGATGAGGTTCGCAATTTCTTCAGTGGCACG
Source organism: uncultured Bacteroidales bacterium (assembly GCA_934667275.1). GTDB lineage: Bacteria > Bacteroidota > Bacteroidia > Bacteroidales > Paludibacteraceae > Colicola. The sequence continues at coordinate 17,858 of CAKULK010000021.1, forward strand.
GCTGCGAAAGGTTATCATATTGAACCCGGTCCGGATGGAGGCGTAGTGGTATTGGACGACACCCGTATTTTGGATGTCGCTCTCCGCATCGCTTGGGCGAGCAAAAACGCGCTGTAAAGATGCGCCTTATAAATAGATGAGAAAAAAAGTATTAGTCTTCGCACTTGCGCTGATTGGCGCAGGTGCGTTGCCTTGTAGAGCCTATGCAGAGCCAGCAGGCGACAAGGAGTTGGGTCTGTCCTTTGAAGTGGGAGCAGACATAGTGAGCAGTTACATCTGGCGTGGTCAGAACTTGGGAGGCTTGTCGATACAGCCTTCTGTGACTTTGGGCTGGCAAGGTCTGTACTTGTCAGGCTGGTGGAACGTAGGTGCCGACAACTGGGCATTCGAGAACCTCAATCCCGAAATGGACCTCACACTCGGTTTTGACCGATGGGGCGTGCAAGTGGACTTGACGCACTACTACTATTTCGGCGGAGAGAAATTCCTGCTTGGCAACTGCGACATGACATTGGACGACAATGCTTCGCGCAGCACCATGGAACTGCATGTCGGTTTCCATCTCGGCGATGTGGTGGAGAAAGTGCCCTTGTCGATAGACTGGTACACCACCGTGCTCGGCGGCGACGGCTATTTGGACGAGAACGAGGAACTCAAGCGCGCCTATTCCACCTATATCCAGGTAGGCTACGATTTTATATTGCCACTCGGCACGGTGATTGGCGCGAAAGTGGGTCTGACTCCTTGGCGCGGAGCCTATTCGGGCTATGAAGAGGTGTGGAAAAACGCAGGTACCGTGGCACTGACCAACCTCAATATCCGTGTTGAGCATGAGTTTGAAGTGGGAGCGTTCACGTTCTCCGTCTTTGGCGAGGGAATGCTCAACTGCTATGGTATAAACAAAGACAACGCCATCACCAAAATCACCGACCGCGCAGAGCAACGCATCAACGGTTGCATAGGCGGGAGCATCTATTTTGGCGGCGACTGGTAGAAAATAACAAGTTCATTCTATGCACGGCAAGAAAAAATGGATAGCCTTGTCGTTGGTGCTATTCGGATTGGCGGTTCTCCTTCTATGGAAAGAAGAATCGCCGGTTCGTTACTACCACAACCAAGGACAGGTGTTCGGCACCTACTACAACATCCAATATGAGGGTTCCGAAGACTTTGAGACGGATATTCAAGAGGCGTTTCAGCGTTTCGACAACTCGATGAGTATGTTCAACCCCACCTCAGTGATTAGCAAGATAAACCGCGATGAGGACGTGGAGACCGATACCTATTTCGAGCAGATGTGGGCAGAAGCACAGCGTGTGAGTACAGCAAGCGAAGGGGCTTTCGATATTACCGTTGCCCCATTGGTGAACCTGTGGGGGTTCGGGTTCAAGAACAAAGAGCAAGTGACGCAAGCCAAAGTGGACAGCCTGCTGCCGCTCATCGGGTATAAAAAAGTGATGCTATACAACCACCATGTTTACAAAGACGACCCACGTATCATGCTGGATGCCAGTGCAGTAGCCAAAGGGCAAGCCTGCGATATGGTGGCGACGCTGTTAGAAGACAAAGGCTGCAAGAACTACTTGGTAGATATTGGCGGCGAGGTGGTGGTGCATGGCGTTAACAGTAAAGGGAAGGCGTGGAAAATAGGCATCACCAAGCCTGTGGACGACCCTAACGGGCAGTCGCGCGAGATGGAACAAATCATCGAGACCAACGATATTTGCATGGCAACCTCCGGCAACTACCGCAATTTCTACTACGACGGCAACCAACGCCGCAGTCATACCATTGACCCCCGCACGGGCTATCCCGTACAGCATAACCTGCTGAGTGCCACCGTAGTAGCAAAGAATTGTATGCGTGCCGATGCTTTGGCAACCGCATGTATGGTGCTGGGTGAGGACGATGCCCTGCAAATGATAGAGGCAAGCGGGGACGCGATGTGCTATCTGATTGTGGCACAAGGAGACAGTACCATTGTACTGACTTCGAAAAATTGGAATCTGTAGTGTACAGATGAGCAAAAAGGCGTTGGATATTTGCATATATCAGAAAAAAGAAGTAACTTTGTGGGCTAATTTGTGGAGGTAGGTTTCAAAACAGCCTCTTTTCATTGCGAATGGCGATAAGGGTGACTAACATATTGAGTAAGACACGACACCGTATAGGCGGTGCGTATGCGTATATAAATAAGGTGCGGGCTACCGAGATGGCAGTGTGTGCTTTGTGGACGCTGTTGTTCGTGTGCGGAATGACAAGTTGCGGCGAGTATCAGCAGTTGCTCAAATCGAAAGACCCTGAGTTGAAATACCAAAAGGCGTTGTCGTATTTCAATGATAAAGAGTACGTTAAGGCACAAACATTGTTGGACGACATCAGCAGTTACTACAAAGGAACCGAGCGTTCAGAAGATGTGTTGGCCTATTTGGCACGTTGCTATATGGGGCAGAAGAACTACGCCTCAGCATCGGAATACTACCAAGCCTATATCCGCAACTACCCCAAAGGAAAGTATATCATGGAAGCACGTTTCCAAGTGGGGCATTGCTACTATTTGGACTCACCGGACGCACGTTTGGACCAGACGGAGACCAAGAAAGGCATTGAGTTCTTCAATCAGTTTGTGGAGTTGTATCCAGAGAGTCCTTACGCAGAACAAGCCTACACAGAGATGGGCGAGTTGTATGACAAACTGGCATATAAAGAGTACCTGAACGCTAAACTGTACTATAATTTGGGTACATATCTGGGCAATAATTACCAGAGTGCGGAGATCGTGGCGCGCAATGCCTTGCGCAACTACCCCACCAACAAGTACCAAGAAGAATTGAGTTGGCTCATTTTGCAGGCAAAGTACCAGCAAACCCTCAACTCCTACGAAAACAAGAAGTTGGAGCGTGCGCGCGATACCGAAGACGAGTATTACAGTTTCATCACCGAGTACCCCGAATCCAAACACCGCAATGCCGCAGACAAAATCAGCAAAGAGATGCAACGCATCACCAAGCAAAACAAATAAAAAGACAAATCAAACAAAACAACTGATATGATAGATTATAAACAGAGTAAAGCCCCCAAAACGACCATCACCAGGGACTTGAACGTATTGACGGACAAAGTGGGCAATGTGTATGAGACCGTTGCCATCATCGGGAAACGCAGCAACCAAATCAGTGCCGCTCTGAAAAAAGAGTTGGATTCCAAGTTGCAGGATTTCTCGGTGCCTCAAGACTCTGCCGATGAGACATTTGAGAACAAAGAGCAAATCGAAATATCACGCAGTTACGAGAAGTTGCCCAAAGCCACTCTGATAGCCACCCAAGAACTGATTGACGGCGAATTGGTGTACAACACGGGCAACAAGGACGAAGCACTGAAGTGATTGACCATCAACGATTGCAGTTGCATTGTTGAAAGGAAAGCACATATTAGTGGGAATCAGCGGCGGCATTGCTGCCTACAAGATTCCTGAAATGATACGTCTGCTGCGCAAAGCAGGCGCCGAAGTACAAGTGACAACAACCAAGAATGCCTTGGAGTTTGTCACTTGTTTGACTTTGCAAACAGTGAGCGGGCACAAGGTCTATTCCGACGTGTTCGCTGCCATCAATGAGCACAGCACTGAGCACATATCTCTACCCGATTGGGCAGACTTGATGGTGATAGCCCCCGCCACAGCCAACGTGTTGGGCAAGATGGCATCGGGCATCGCCGACGATGCACTCACCACCACATTTGCCGCAATGCGCAAACCAGTGGTGATTGCCCCTGCGATGAACGACAAGATGTACGAATCGCCAGCCACCCAACATGCTGTTGAGACACTCAAGCAGTGGGACAACATCACTATGCTCGACTGCGCCGAAGGCGAACTCGCCTGCGGTACCAGCGGCAAAGGGCGCATGCAAGAGGTGGATACCATTGTGGCTGCAATCGACTATGCCCTCACACCCAAGACTTTGGCAGGCAAGCACGTACTTATCACCGCCGGCCCCACAGAAGAATGCATTGACCCTGTGCGATATATCAGCAATGCCTCTACCGGAAAAATGGGCTACGCACTTGCCAAAACATGCTTGCGACACGGGGCAAGTGTTACCTTGGTTAGCGGTCCGACCGCATTAAGTCTCGGCAGTTGGCAGACTTTCGCTCCTCTTATAATCGTGCCTGTAAAAAGCGCGAAAGAAATGTGCGATGCGACAACCGACATATTCGCATCAACAGACATCAGTATTCTCTGCGCCGCAGTAGCAGATTTCACACCGACTGAAACGGCTATGCAGAAAATCAAAAAGCAACCCGGACAAACGACACTCACACTGACTCTGCAAACCACACAAGACATTGCCGCCACTCTCGGGCAAAAGAAGTCAGACAAACAAATATTGGTCGGCTTTGCCTTAGAGACCAATAATGAATTGGCAAATGCAGAGCACAAGATGCAATCTAAGAATTTAGATATGATTGTGCTCAATTCGCTGCAGGATGCAGGTGCAGGGTTTGGCGTGGACACCAACAAGGTCACCCTACTCTACCCCAACGGGACACAAACCCCTATTCCCCTTAGCAGCAAAGACCAAGTGGCAGATGCCATCGTGGCTGCCATAGGACAGATACATCGTTAAGTTATCTGTCATTGAAAAACATCTATTTCCCACAAGGCAAGTTCAACTTGGAAGTGCAAAAGTAGTGGTTCAAAGGAATATGTTTTATAAGTAGCATGGGTTCTCTCTTGTC
>CAKULK010000022.1 GCA_934667275.1 uncultured Bacteroidales bacterium
TGTCCTACGTTTTGTACTCATAAAATCTTTTATTTATTTTTATGTTCTATGAGTCAACCTTTTTCCGTGTAAGACACTTGTGTATGTCATTTTTTTTCAATACCTTTGCGCGGTGATAGAAAAGGATTCGCAATGCTCAAACAACTGACACATGGCATCCGCAAGCAACAGTTCGACCGCGACAGTATTATTCGCGGTCTGATTACGATTGCCGTATTGGTAGCCCTGTTCCTTCTGGTGCGCCGCCTGAGCGGAGTATTGTTGCCGTTCTTAATCAGTTTTGTGGTGGCATATATGCTCGATCCCATTGTTTGTTTCTTCCAGTACAAGTGCCGGCTGAAGAACCGTCTGCTGTCCGTCATCGTCACTCTGGTCTTGGTCACGGGTGTCCTGGCAGGAGCCGTAGCAGCCTTGGTGCCGACCATCAGCAAACAGGCCACGGCACTCTCAATAGGAATCAAAAACTACGTGAGCACATTCGATGCCAACGAATACTTTTCTCCGCGGGTAAATGAGCAACTGCAAGAATTGGTACAAAATATGGATGTGCAGACGCTGTTGCACAGTCCCGAAGTGCAGCAGGGCATCAAGACCTTGCTTCCCAAAGTGGGCAGTTGGATTAGTAGTGGCGTGAGTGCCTTGATGGGCTTGGCGATATTCTTTGTATGCCTCTTGTATGTGGTTTTCCTGTTGATTGATTATGAGAAGATTGCCAAGAATTGGCACAAGTATATTCCCAAACGTTATCGTCATGGCGCGCAAATGCTGATGAGCGATTTGGACAAGAATATGAACGGCTATTTCCGCGGACAAGCCACCGTGGCTGGTATTGTGGGTATCTTGTTCGCCATTGGTTTTCAAATCATTGGATTGCCGATGGGCATTGCCATGGGGCTTATCATCGGAGTTTTGAATCTAGTACCGTATATGCAGGCGTTGGGCATCCCTCCCTGTTTGATATTGGGACTGATACAGTCGGCGGAAACGGGGCGCCCGATATGGGTGGTGTATCTGTGTATTGCCGTAGTGTTTATTGTCGTGCAAACCACACAGGATTTGGTTTTGACACCCAAGATAATGGGACATGCCATGGGGCTGAGCCCTGTCGCCATTCTGCTCAGTCTCTCAATATGGGGTTCGCTCTTGGGCATTGTGGGCATGATTATAGCCCTGCCAATCACCACCCTGCTCATCTCCTACTACAAACGTTTCATTCTCAAAGACTTGGACGAAGAAGAGGATGTAAAACCTCTGCCCGTAGTGCCATCAGCACCTGAAGAAAATATCATACAACAAAATAACAACGCAAATACATAATCCTTTATATGGAAAGAAAAGTTCGTGTCCGTTTTGCTCCCAGTCCTACGGGAGCCTTGCATATCGGCGGTGTGCGTACCGCTTTGTACAACTACCTTTTTGCCCGTCAGCACGGCGGCGACATGCTGTTGCGTATCGAGGATACCGACTCCACGCGCTTCGTGCCGGGCGCCGAAGAGTACATCATAGAAGCCCTCGACTGGCTCGGTATCAAGATTGACGAGGGCATCTGCAAAGAAGCCCCCGACGGCAAAGGCGCGCACGGTCCGTACCGCCAGAGCGAACGCCGCGAGATTTACCACCAATATGTCAAGCAACTCCTCGACTCGGGGCATGCGTATATCGCATTCGACACGCCCGAAGAGTTGGAGGCTAAGCGTGCAGAAATACCTAATTTTCAATATGATGCGCGCACGCGCGGACAGATGGTCAACTCACTCACGCTGCCCAAAGAGGAGGTGGAAGCGCGTATTGCCCGCGGCGACAAGTACGTGGTGCGTTTCCTGGTGGAGCCCAACGAGGACGTGCACGTGCACGACCTGATACGTGGCGAGGTGGTTATCAACTCGAACATCTTGGACGACAAAGTATTATACAAGTCGGCGGACGACCTGCCCACCTACCACTTGGCAAACATTGTGGATGACCACCTGATGGAAATCACTCACGTCATCCGTGGCGAGGAGTGGCTGCCCTCCGCTCCGCTCCATGTGCTGCTCTACCGCGCGTTCGGTTGGGCGGATACTATGCCCCAATTTGCCCACCTGCCTCTGCTCCTCAAGCCCGACGGCAACGGCAAATTGAGCAAACGTGACGGCGACCGTCTCGGGTTCCCCGTCTTCCCGCTGGAGTTCCACAACCAGAAGGACGGCACTGTTTCATCGGGCTATCGCGAGAGCGGTTACTTCCCTGAGGCGGTGATTAACTTTTTGGCTCTGCTCGGTTGGCACAACACGGGCGACCAGGAGATGTTCACGATGGACGAACTCATTCAGCAGTTCTCGCTTGACCGCGTCAGCAAGTCGGGCGCGAAGTTCGACTACGAGAAGGGCAAATGGTTCAACCACCAGTACCTGCAACTCAAGAGCAACGACGAGTTGGCGGACCTGTTTATGCCCGTTTTGGCGCAACACGGGGTAACCGCTGACAAAGCCGTTGTGGCTAAGGTCATCGGCTTGACCAAAGACCGCGTGAACTTTGTGCCCGAACTATGGGAGCAAACCAATTTCTTCTTTGTAGCCCCCACGGAGTACGACGAGAAGTCACTCAAGAAACGTTGGAAAGAGGACAGTCCCCGCCATATGCAAGAACTATATGCACTCTTGGAAAAGCAGGACGATTGGTCAGCCGAAGCCTTGGACAACCTCGTCATGCCGTGGATTGAAGAGAAAGGATACGGCGTCGGCATCGTGATGAATGCCTTCCGTATCTGCCTTGTCGGTGCCGCCCGCGGTCCGCATATCTGGGCAATCACCGACATCCTCGGCAAAGAGGAGACCCTCAGCCGCGTACGCACAGCGTTAGAGAACATTCCACAACAAGCATGATATGACACCCCAAGAGGTGTTGCTTAAATACTGGCACTACGATAATTTCCGCCCCTTGCAGGCGGAAATTATTCAATCTGTACTGGACGGTCATGACACTTTGGCGCTCATGCCCACGGGCGGTGGCAAGAGTCTCTGTTTTCAGGTGCCCACGATGGTGCTGGACGGACTCTGCCTTGTGGTGACACCCCTCATCGCCCTCATGAAGGACCAGGTGGAGAACCTCTATCGGCGGGACATTCGTGCCGCCGCCATCTACACGGGCATGACTGCCGAGCAGCAGAAGATTGCGCTGGACAACTGCCAGTTCGGACCCTACCATTTCCTCTATGTGTCTCCGGAACGCCTTGAGTCCGAGGCATTTAGAGAACGCCTTTCGCGTCTGCCAATCTGCCTGATAGCCGTGGACGAAGCCCATTGTATCTCGCAATGGGGCTATGATTTCCGCCCATCCTATCTGCGCATAGCCGAAGTGCGGGACATTATCCGCCCATTCCAAGAGGGCAGACGTGTGCCCGTTCTCGCCCTGACAGCCACTGCCACACCCGAGGTCGTGGACGATATACAGGACAAACTGGCTTTTCCCGAACACCACGTACTCAAGAAGAGTTTCGCCCGCAAGAACCTCAGTTATGTGGTTCGCCACACCAACAAAAAGGCGGATGAGATAGTACACATCTTGACTAAGGTGCTGGGCTCGGCGATTGTGTATGTGCGTAACCGTCAGCGTACCAAAGAGTTAGCCGAATATCTCATAGAGCAAGGGCTCTCCGCCGACTACTACCACGCAGGACTCTCTCCCGCAGAACGTACCACGAAACAGAATGCGTGGAAGTCTGATAATGTGCGAATTATGGTCTGCACAAACGCCTTCGGCATGGGCATCGACAAACCCGATGTGCGTATGGTCATTCACCACGACCTGCCCGACACCATTGAGGCGTATTTCCAGGAGGCGGGGCGCGCGGGGCGTGATGAGAAACCGGCATTTGCCGTCTTGCTCTATGATGTGTCCGACAAGACCAAAGCCCGCAAACGTATAGGCGACAACTATCCGTCCAAGGAGTTTGTGAAAGATGTCTATCAGAAGACCTGCGATTTCCTCAGTGTGGGTGCCGGCAGCGGGCGCGGGCATACGTTCTTCTTGAATATGAACGACTTATGCCGTGTCATGCACCTGCCTGTATTGCCTGCCTATTCGGCACTTGGTCTCCTGTCACAGGCGGGATACATTGACTTCCAGCCCGAACAGGAGATACAACCGCGTGTCCAGATACGCGTGCCGATGCGCGAAATGGGCGATTTCGCATTAAGCCCCGCACAGGAGCAGTTGTTGGAATGGCTCATGCGCCATTATCCGGGCATCTTCACAGACCTGCAATACATTCATGGGTTGGGCAAGATTGGCAAATCGATTGCTGCTATGGCGGGTAAAGAGGGTGCGGATATGGACTATCATACCCTGTTGGTCTCACTGGCGCAACGGCATATTATCACCTATATTCCCCGCGAAGTGGCTAATACTCTGACTTTTACGCGCGACAGGCAGACGGATATACACTTGCCGGTGTCTGTATATGAAGACCGCCAGTTGCGCTATGCCGAGCGTCTGAAAGCCATGGTGGAGTATGCAGAGAACCAGCAGTTCTGCCGCTCACAACTACTCCTTGCTTATTTCGGAGAAACCGATGCCCCACTATGCGGCACATGTGATGTTTGTCGCCGTCAGAAGAAAGAATCTCTATAAACATTCACTTTTTACACAAATCTCTTGTGTATATTGTAATTTTTCCATAACTTTGCACGCCTTTTCGTTAAAGACGAATCATAATAGATTCCTATACGATAGGCTTTTGAAAAACAAATAATATTCTCTTTTTAGGTATCAAAGAAAGGACCCTTTATTTGATACCCAAAATATGTGTGATATTGCTAAAAGGGCGATACAATATAATTTAATCCGTTTGGAAGAGAATACGGGGTGGGGAATTTTGTGCTGGGGAAAGCAGTACGCTGATGGTGAACTTTGAAATAATGATATGATGAAACTTGAGTTATCGGGTGTTTTTCCTTTGTGGTGTCCAATCTTGCCGAGTTTTTAACGAATGTTAGTCGGAGTATGGAGGATAGAAAGCGCAAGGGATGGGCAAAGGATGCGCAAGGGATAGGGCACTTATAGGCAACTTTTGAGGACGATTTTGTTGATATTTATTCAACTTTCACGCACTCTATTCCAACCCCTTATTTTTGCCAAATTTTGGTATCAAATAAAGGGTCGGTTTTTTGATACCAGATTCGTTTAATTTATATACACAAACAAAACTGGTCGCGTTTGTTGTTGAACTCGAATATGGACGAAATTTTGAAGAAACACAGCCCATATACACAACTGTCGTTCCCGTGGTTTTGAGTTTACAATCCCCTGTGGTCCAAGTTGATTTTGACGTTGCGCTATACGTAATTTTTTTGTTAGCAGAGGAGTATAAATAGTTGTCAGAATTATTAAGAATATTGTAGCAAGATGCTGCATAATTAGCTACACGAAGTACTGATGTTATCGGAACATTTGTCAGAGATGTTTCAGAACCTTTGTAGTCTGTGTTTGCCGTAATATAATCGGAAGACGCTGAATTTGTTAGAGTTCCAGGAGTAAGAATAAATACATAATAACCATCTCCATCAACCGCATCTTGTTTTGTAAAAGTTCCCTCTCCTTTATAAGAATACTCTACACTATACACATTTATACTCCCTACTATCAACAACATGTAGAGGATAGGGAGAAATAGTTTAATTTGTTTCATTATATTGTTATTTGTAGTTTATATTCGCATAGTTGCAGTAGCCATTCTTGTGATGTGTTGATTTGATAATTAATGAAATACAGATATGAATAAAACTTACTCTTTAGCATTGTTATTATCTCTCCTAACTATCGGAACTAATGCCGCATGGGGAGATGTTCTTTTTCATGAAACTTTCGGTAACAATAATAGTAGTGCGCGTACATGGAACGACACTTATAGTGTGAAAAGCGGAATTTCTGCTGTATATAGCAATGTCTCCTACACCATTACTGGTGCCAAACAATCCAAAAATACAGTTGGACAGACAAAATCCGGACTCTCTCAATCAACCAATGGCGCAGATGCAACATTTATCGTAGGTCCATTAAATGTGGCTAATTACGAGAACTTAAGCGTAAGTTACTATTGGAAGGCTGGTAGTATCAAGAATAATACATATAGCACCAAATTGTATTATACCACAAGTGCTACTGAAACATATACAGAAATGACCACAACTGCAAAAGGAGCATCATCATTTGTAGAGTGTACTTATAATTTGCCTGCGGTTGCTCAATGTGCCACATTGTACTTAAAAGTTGTCTTCAACACTTCCAACACACAAGCCGTCATTGACGAATTCAAATTGGCAGGAACAGAAGGTATCAAAAAACCGACCGTTTCTTTGATCCCGGAAACGATGACGTTGAACGTAGGTGGAAACAATGGTGACATATCAACAGATGTTAAGAATTATGATGGGGCTTTGACTTGGACGTGTTCGAAAGAAGGGATTGTGGAGATTTTACCAAGTGAAGACACCAAAACTGCTACAATAAAACCTCTTGCAGAAGGAACTTGTGATGTTACTGCATCTGCTATGGTTGAAAATGAGACGTATTCGGGAACTTGTAAGGTAACCGTAAAACCTGTTGCTACTGTTACAAGTGTATCTGTAGAACCGGCAACTGTTACTCTTTGGAAAGGAAAGACGACAACTTTGACTGCTACCGTTACTGGCGGAAATGAACCATCACAAGATGTAATATGGAAATCTGATAACGAAGATGTTGCAACTGTTGCAGATGGTGTGATTACTGCAAAGACGAAAGGAATTTGCCATATTACTGCTACATCTGTCGCAGATAACACTCAGTCTGCAAGTTGTGAGGTTACGGTCAAAGATGTCGCAAATACCCCAGAAACAGCATACACAGTCACCGAAGCCAAAAAACTAATTGATGATGGATTAAATGATGGGAAGACGTATTCCGTTTATATAAATGGAATCATTGCTGAAGTTCCTGGGATTAATAACGGAATTGCGACTTATAAAATTACAGATGGAACTCAAACTATAACTGTATTTCAAGGTTATAAAGATAAAAACAAAACGACATTCTCTAATGGCGATTTGACGGACGGCGATGAGGTTATAGTATATGGTGCCCTATATTTGTATAATAAGAAAACGTATGAACTTAATGCGGGAAATTACCTTGTTTCTCATAAACAAAAAACAACCTTAAAGTGGTCGGCAGATGTGTGTGTGGCAGAAATGGAGTATGCAGCAAACAAATATCCGACATTAACTATCACTCCCACCATAGAGAATGTGGCTTACACATACACAAGTTCGGCTACAGATGTGGCAGAAATTGCAGGGGAAGTCGCAATTACTTTGAAGTCGGCAGGAACAACAACAATAACTGCGTCCTTTGCAGGGAACGACAACTACTTGCCGTCAGAGGATTCATATACTTTAACCGTGAAAGCAGCCGTCCCGCGTTATACCATTACATACGAAACAAATGGTGGTACAACGGTTGAAAAGTCTGAGCAACAAACCAACTTGCCTTCCACGTTCCCGACAACAACAAAGGCAGGATATAACTTCTATGGTTGGTATTTAGATGTAAAGTGTGAGACATTAGCCACGGCAGGTGCACCACTTACCGACAACGTAACTCTGTATGCGAAATGGGAAGAACCTTATGAGGTGGGGTATGCGTGGAGTTTGATAGATGAAGAACTAACAGAAGATGTAAATGTTTATGTAAAAGGGTATGTTTCAGCAATAGATAATGTTTCTGGGATAACGCAATATGGCAATATTACATACACAATATCAGATGATAGCAAAACCTTAACGGTCTTTAGAGGTTATAATCTAAATAACGAGAAGTTTACTTCTGCAGACCAACTGCATCTGGGTGATGTGGTGGTTGTTTATGGAAAACTTATTAATTATAATGGTAAATATGAGATAGATGCATCTAATTATATTTATTCGCGCACGGAGGCAGTTGCCCATAATATCACCCTTTTGCAGGATGCTGATGGTTATGGTACAATAGGTGTGGATAAAACTTCTGCAAAAATGGGAGAGGTTGTTACTCTAAAAGCAACGCCTGCATCCCACTATAAGTTTACAGATTGGACAGTATCTATTAAAGGGAGCAGCAATGATATAACAGTTACGGACAATACGTTCTCTATGCCTAATGCAGATGTTGAGGTTATAGGCGGTTTTGAGGAATTACCCAGGTATGCTATTTCTTTGGCAGTTGCGAAAAATGGCGAAACAGCACGTGGAACTGCGTATTTTGAGAATACCACAGATGATATTCGTGGGTACTATGCTGATGAAGAACCTAAGATTGTCGCAAGATCATTGGATGAAGATGCCTACATATTTGACAAATGGGAAGTAACATCTGGAACGGCTACTATTGTAGAGCCTACGTCAGCCACTACGACTTTGCAGTTGAGTGCAGATGCAGAGATTACTGCCTATTTTATTCCGAAGCCTGCTGCTGCTACCATTACTTTGTGGGAGAATGGTGTAGAGAATCCGAGTAAGTTGAATGGCACTATCGGGGAGACGATTATGTTGCCGGCTACGGCGGGCGGAAACTGCAATAAGTCGGTGGAGTTTGTAGGCTGGAGCGAGGTGGAGATTAGTAACTCGGCAAGCGAACCTGCAGAAAAGTTCTATGCTCCCAGGGCGGAATATACACCAAGTGCTGAAGAAGTGAAACTCTATGCTGTGTATGCAAAGAAAAAAACAGAAGGTGCTTTCCGCAAAGTTACTGCAGAGCCTACGGATTGGAGTGGGGAGTATTTGATTGTTTATGAAGATGAAAATGTGGTGTTTGATGGTTCTTTCACAGAAGGAAGGTTTGATGTAGTGCACAACAATCACGCAGTTACAATTACGAATAATATCATCTCATTAAAAGATGGTCAAGACTATACCTTTAGTATTGCAAAATCGGGAAATGGCTATACATTGCAAAGCAAATCGGGATACTATATTGGTGGAGCATCAAACACAGGTATTACTGCTAATAAGACCACTTCATATATTCATACATTTGAAGTAACCTCATCGGAATTTGCAATTAAAACATGGTATAATAATAGTGAGGGGGATGAAAATCTGAGGTATTTGCGCTATAATTATGCGAAAGATCAAAAACGTTTCCGCTACTATAAAAGCAACACATCTGTTGGTAGTGTTGCTTTATATCTAAAGGAAAAGGGAACTTATTCCGACTATTCGACGACTTGTGCGGAGGCGGTAGAGGTGGCAGTGCCAACGTTCTCTGTGGGGGGCGGTGAATATACCGAGGCGCAGAGTGTGGAAATCAGTTGTACAACAGCAGAAGCCACAATCTATTATACCCTTGACGGCACTGAGCCGACCAATGCTTCTACTAAATACAGCGGTGCAATCAACGTGGATAAATCAATGACTATCAAAGCCATTGCGTATGCAGATGCATACAACTACAGCGATGTGGTGACTGCGGAATATGTGGTATTGCAAGATGCTGAGGTAAAATGGCAGACGTATGGTGAGGATGGTAGTTCGAAAGTAGATTTAACCGAGGCTACTATCTATACGGACGGTGATTTGGACATATATGTTTACACCCCCTCTAATGGGAAACAAACATTTGCCTCGACGGATGAGAATGTAGCAATTGTAGAAGAAAAAACGGGAAATGGAGGTCTGAAATATATCGAATTGTCGGTAAAAGGAGTTGGCACGACTACGATTACTGTAAATGTAGAATCAGACGGAACATTTGCTGTTGGTAGTGCATCGTTTGTGTTGCACGTGGTTGAGCATAAGACGATAGTGAGTGTGTCGTTCCCTGCTGAATCTTATGATGCTACGTTGGGTGAGGAGTTTACAGCCCCCGCATTGACTGTCAGTCCGCAGGTTTCGCCTATTGTGTATAGCAGTTCGGACGAGAATGTAGCAAAAGTGGATGCTGCAACAGGTGAGATTACATTGATGGGTATGGGAAACACCACTATCACGGCTACCTATACCGGTGACGAGACCCACGACCCCGCTACGGCACAATATACCCTCAATGTTACCGACCCGAATGTAGATATTATCAAGGCTGAGGATTTGAAAGCAACAAATACTACTTATACAGAATTCAAAGATGTAGAAGGTTCTGTTTCTCATACTTTGTATGCAGGAAAAACGGCATACAATGATGGAAATATTCAATTATCAACGTCGTCTAAAAACAAGCCTGGCATTATTTCTACACAGTCAAAAGGTTTCTTAAAGACTATTACTATTACATTTGCAAGTGGGAGTAATGATGTAGATGTGTATGGTAACATAACTCCATATGAAGAGATTTCTGATCTGTATGGTAATGATAGAGGTGTCAAATTAGTCACTTTGTCAGGCGCTACTGACAGCAAGACGGTTTCTTTTACGGTAACAAACGGCAATTACCCGTACATAGGCATTCGTGCTCAAGACAAAGTTGTATATATTGAGCAGATTGCTATTGCGTGGACACCGACTGAGGTTATTCGGGATGGGCTGCAAGAAGGAGAGTTTGGAACTGTTTGCTTGAACAAAGGAATTGATGCCGGTAATTATCTTGGTGCCACTTTCTATGAGATTGCGTATATGGAAAAGCAGAATGGCAATCCATACAAGATTTTCTTTGATGAGGTAACAGGTGAATTAGTGGCAGGTAAGCCGTATGTTTATGTGGCTGATGATGAGCAAATCGTAGCGGCGTTTAATGAGCAGTATGCAAATGCTCCTATTGATGGTGCTAATGGTCTTACCGGTACGTTTGGTGACATTCGAGACGGTGCTGTAGGTCTGTCAGGCAACATCTTGGAGAATAATTATGTGATTTCTGACAATAAGTTCTGGTTGTGCAAGGGCAACTGCTGGTTACTTGCAAACCGTGCTTACATAAAGAAAGATGTTTTGGATAATGAGCCGCAGAAGGCTCCTCTGCCGGGTCGCCGTCGTATTGAGATGGGAAGTGGGCAAAAGGTTCCCACAGGTGTAGATAACCTTAGTGAGAATGCCACTATAAATCAGGCATTACAAGGCACTTACGATGTTTTGGGGCGTAAAATTGCGCAGCCAACAGGAACGGGCTTCTACATTATTGATGGTAAAAAAGTCATTGTTGTTGAATGATTGGATGGAAAGATTAATAATGAATATGTAATTATTGCAGTATGAAGAAATCAATTTATAAAACCCCGACTACTATCACTAATCCGGTAAGTACGATGTCTGTATTATGCACCAGTCTCGGCTATGGCGGAGAGGGAGGTGGTATTGGTGGCAAGGCACCGGCACGTCATGGTGCTGCGCCATTGGTATAGTGTAAAAAGGTAATTTAATTGAGAAACACAAGGGCTGCCAAATTATTTGGCAGCCCTTGTGTTTCTCTGTAAGGGCAGATTGTCGGTAGGTTGTTGAAAGTTGTTGACCAATACCGCCCTATTTCATGGTCAATACAATAGGCTCATTCGGGGGTGTTGCAATATCCTCGACTTGCTCGTTGAGTAACACGATTTCTGTTCTTTTGAAAAGGCGGAAAACTCGCTCTAACGACCAGAAATCTTCTGTTTCCATTTGTACATAGGTGTGATTCTGGTTGTCTGCACACACAAAATGTACGCTTACGCGGTTCGCGTCATTTATCCAAAGGCGACACCCTACACAGGTATAGCGGTCGGCATCATAGTGGAATTTTTCTTGTAGATACAGTTGCAAGTTGTTGTGGATGAAATCGTTGACATCAGCAGCCACCGTGCCGCGCAAATCGTTGTACTTAACATGGGCAATCATAAGCATTAAAATTAAGGTTTAATATTTAGGTTGATTATATGATTTGCAAAAGTACACAATTTCATTTATATATGCAAGTGTTTATTCTGCTTTTTGTGTAAAAAGCAGAATAGAATGTTGTAGAAATGTATATTTGTGCAAATGAAATAAATTTATCTCTGTCTGCAAATGAGGATAGACCCGCGACAGACCCGCGATAGACCCGCGACAAATCAAGTTATGAAAAGGCACAAAAAAAGGGGAGTATCCACTCCTCTTTTTTGTGTCGGGATAGCGAGATTCGAACTCACGACCTCCTGCTCCCAAAGCAGGCATTCTAACCGGGCTGAACTATATCCCGTTGCTTTCTTTATCCGAAAGCGGGCGCAAAGATACTGCTTTTTTTTGACCCGACCAAATAAATTGCGCGAAAAAGAGCGTTTTAGGTTAAATAGTTGTATTTTCAAAATAAATTATGTAACTTTGCAAACTTTTTGTGCCGCAAAGCCCAAAGGTGACAGATATAGACTAATTACGAAAATACAATAGAGAATGGATAAGAATACATGGATTGGCTTCCTACTGATAGCCGTAATCATCGTAGGGTTCTCCCTGCTCAACCGCCCTTCTGAAGAGCAATTGGCTGAGCGTCAGCGCATTCAAGACTCTATCGCCCTTGTGCAGGCGCAGGAGTATGAGGCACAGAGGCTGTCGGAGCAGATTGCACAAGAGGCAAAGGCTACGCAGAACAGCGAGGCTGTCGCCGCAACTGACCACGAAGCATTGGAGCAGCAAGTGGCTGCCGTTTATGGTCCTTTCGCACCTGCTGCCAAAGGTGAAGAGGGGCTGGTAATCATTGAGAACGAGAAAGTCCGGTTGGGGATTGCCCGTCGTGGCGGACGTATTGCCCAAGCCGAACTGAAAGAGTACAAGGCATACGGCGACACGGTGAACAACCTCTGCCTGTTCCAGGGGGATGAGAGCACGCAGAGTTTCACACTTGTGACGCAGAACAACCGTATTCTATCTACGCAAAACCTTTATTTCCAGCCTGTTGACCTGCATACCGATACCGCAGGTACCACCCTTGTGATGCGTCTGCTGACCAACATCGAGGGCAGTTATATGGACTTCGTCTATACCCTGCCCGCAGACGACTATATGGTGCGTATGAGCATCCAACCGCACGAAATGCAGACTGCTCTGGCGCAGAACATGACCTCCATGGAGATGAATTGGGCGGTGACCATACCCCAACAGGAGCGCGGGCGCAAATTCGAGGAGAAGTATGCACGCCTGCAATATATGTTCGTGGGCGGCGATATGGAGACGCTTTCCGAGCAGAAGCACGCCTTGAAGAACGAGCCGAGCCGTATCCGCTGGATTGCGTACAAAGACCAGTTCTTCTCCACCGTGATGATTGCCGACGAGGCGTTCACATCCTCCACGTTGGAATCCACACCGTTGGCGGAGTTCAGCCATTATATCAAGGAGTACAAGACCACCACCAGCGTACCCCTTGACGTGACGGGCAAGAAACCCACCACTTTCCGCTACTACCTCGGTCCGAACCACTACAACACCCTCAAGGCATACGACAAAGATGTTGCCAAAGAGGATGAGTTGCACCTCAAAGAGTTGGTGCCGCTGGGTTGGAAGATTGTCAGTTGGATTAACAAGATATTGGTGATTCCGATGTTCGACTTGTTCACCTCGTGGGGCTTGCACATAGGTATCATTATCTTGCTTATGACGCTGGTTATCAAGTTGATAATCCTGCCGTTCGTATTTGCATCGTACAAGTCGAGTGCCAAAATGCGCGTACTGAAACCGCAGTTGGACGAGATAAATGCCAAGTACCCGCCCGAGAAGATGCAGGAGCGTCAGCAGGCTACTATGGCGCTCTACCAGCGCGCCGGTGTGAGCCCTATGTCGGGCTGTTTGCCGATGTTGTTCCAGTTCCCGATATTGATGGCTATGTTCTGGTTTCTGCCGACGGCTATTGAGTTGCGCGGTCAGTCACTCTTCTGGGCGGACGACCTGTCCACCTACGATACGCTCATCTCGTGGAGCCACCCGATACCGCTATTTGGCACGCACCTCAGCCTGTTCTGTTTGTTGATGACCGTGGTGAACTTCCTGTACACCTATATAAATATGCAGACGCAATCCACCGACCCGAACATGAAGTTTATGAAGTGGATGATGTACTTGATGCCGCTGATGTTCCTGTTTATCTTCAACGATTACGCGGCAGGTTTGAGTTACTACTACCTTGTTAGTCTGCTGATTACCATCCTGCAAACGATGATTTTCCGCTGGTCTATCAACGACGAGAAACTGCTTGCGCAGATGGAAGCCAATGCCAAGAAGAAAGGCGGTGGACAGAAGAAGTCGGGCTTGATGGCACGCCTTGAGAAGATGCAGCAAGAGCAACAACGCATGGCACGTGAGAACGCCAAGGCGCAAGCCAAGAAAATGCGATGAAACGGATACTACTGATAGCCCTGTGCTCGTTGAGCATGGGGCTGTTTGCTTCCGAAACAGGGACTGACACTCAAACCTCTAACAGCGTAAGCGGTCTAATCGCTAACAGCAATAGCGTTTCCCGCTACACTTTCAGCGATTTCTTTGATGCCCTCGACCTGCCTACGGTCCTGGGTGCAGGCGTTACGCCAAACGGCATTGAGAGTGCCACTTTCAATTCGTCCATGCGCCTTGCATGGCGGCACCACAAGGGGTATGGCACGTACGTCTTTATCGCTTTCGACACTCACAGCAACACCTACGACTCCCTCTCGGTGGCAGGCACCAATGTCCGCACGGGCGAGGTGTGGTACTACGAGATAGGACTGGGATTGGGCTACCGAATCCCGTTGGTCAAAGACCTTCGCGCCTACTACGCACAGCCGTATTTCAACCGGTTCGACTTCTTTGTGTATGTCCAACCCGGGGTGTCTATTCCGTATGTCAAAACCGTGGTGCCGTACAATGAAACGGGTGCAGACAACAATGGCAGCGACCTCTATGAACTGCGTGACCACTTTACTGCCGTACCCACATTGCGTTTTGGTGCCGGGGTGGAGTGGTTCATTATGCCCAACTTCGGAGTCTTTGCCGAAACGGCTTATATACAGCACCTTACGCCGACCCTCATCGAGCAGGCTGCTATCGACAAAGGCACCATCCGCCACCCATCCGGACCGCTTGTCTTTTCCATAGGCTTGTCACTTTTCTTCAAGTAAAAGACTGCCGCTTAGGCAGAGGCAGACGGCATTTGGAATGCTATTCTGCCAAATTGGCACATTTATCGTGCCTGTCGTATGCCTTTTACCTTTTGGCACAACATTTGTCTAATCTATTGCGGTTGCCGCGAGCAAGACCCTACAAGAGGTGAGCGCGGGGCAGCAATTGAACAACGAATAAAATAAACAAAGAATATGAGCAAGATTATTGGTATTGACTTAGGAACAACAAACTCCTGTGTCGCAGTTATGGAAGGCAATGAGCCTGTGGTTATCGCGAATTCGGAAGGTAAGCGTACGACTCCTTCGGTTGTAGGTTTTGTGGATGGTGGCGAGCGCAAAGTGGGAGACCCTGCAAAGCGTCAAGCCATTACCAATCCGACACGAACCGTATATAGTATCAAGCGTTTTATGGGTGAGACATACGACCGTCTCTCCAACGAAATCGCACGTGTACCTTATAAAGTAGTAAAAGGCGACAACAACACCCCGCGTGTGGATATCGACGGACGTCTCTATACTCCGCAAGAGATTTCGGCTATCATTCTGCAAAAGATGAAAAAGACCGCCGAGGATTATTTGGGACAAGAGGTTACGGAAGCCGTTATCACCGTACCTGCATACTTCAACGACAGCCAACGTCAGGCTACGAAAGAGGCAGGTGAGATTGCGGGCTTGAATGTACGCCGTATTGTAAACGAACCTACGGCAGCCGCATTGGCTTACGGTCTTGACAAGTCGAACAAAGATATGAAGATTGTAGTCTTCGACTGCGGTGGCGGTACACACGATGTATCCGTATTGGAGTTGGGCGACGGCGTCTTCGAGGTAAAAGCGACCGATGGTGATACCCACCTGGGTGGTGATGACTTCGACCACCGTATTATCGACTGGCTCGTTCAAGAGTTCAAGAATGAGAACGGCGGTGCCGATTTGAGCAAAGACCCGATGGCTATGCAACGTCTGAAAGAGGCTGCCGAGAAAGCCAAGATCGAGTTGTCGAACACGACAAGCACCGAAATCAACCTGCCGTATATCATGCCTGTAAACGGTGTGCCTGCACACTTGGTAAAGACTTTGACGCGTGCTAAGTTTGAGCAGTTGATTGACGACTTGATCCAACGTACTATCGCTCCTTGCCGTACCGCTCTGGAGAAAGCCGGTTTGACAACCAAAGATATTGACGAGGTTATCCTTGTAGGTGGTAGTACGCGTATCCCTGCAATCCAAGACGCGGTACAAAAATTCTTCGGCAAAGTGCCCAGCAAGGGTGTTAACCCCGATGAGGTAGTAGCTGTAGGTGCAGCCATCCAAGGCGGTGTGCTGACGGGCGAAGTGAAGGATGTGCTGTTGCTGGATGTAACTCCGTTGAGCCTCGGTATAGAGACTATGGGCGGTGTGATGACCAAGATGATTGAAGCCAACACAACTATCCCGACCAAGAAGACCGAGACCTTTACCACTGCCGTTGACAATCAGCCGAGCGTGGAGATAAAGGTACTGCAAGGTGAGCGTCCTATGGCTGCTCAGAACAAGCAAATCGGTATTTTCCACCTGGACGGCATTATGCCTGCACGTCGTGGCGAGCCGCAGATTGAGGTTACTTTCGATATCGACGCCAACGGTATCCTGAACGTTACTGCCAAAGACAAAGCAACGGGCAAAGAGCAGAAGATTCGTATCGAGGCTTCGAGCGGTCTGTCAGACGAAGAGATCAAGCGTATGAAGGCAGAAGCCGAGGCTAACGCCGAAGCAGACAAACGCGAGAAAGAGCGTATAGAAAAACTGAATCGCGCAGACGCTACTATCTTCCAGACCGAGAAACAACTTGCCGAGTTGGGCGACAAACTGCCTGCCGACAAGAAGGCTCCGATAGAAGAGGCTCTCAAGAACCTGAAAGAGGCTTACGAGAAGAAAGATGCCGACGCTTGCGAGGCTGCCAACAATGCACTGATGACTGCATTCCAAGCCGCAAGTGCAGAGATGTACAACGCACAAAATGCGAATGCGGGAGCAGGTGCACAAGGCGCAGACTTCAGCGGCGCGCAGAATAACGGCGGCGCTAACAACAACTCGAGCAATAACGACGGCGGTGCCGAAGATGTGGACTTCGAGGAAGTGAAATAACGAATAATTATGAATTCGTAATTTTTAGTTCGAGATAGGAAAAGGCTGTTTGACAGATTGTCAGACAGCCTTTTTTGTTTTTATTGTTTTATATGGAATGTATTAAGTAATCTTTTTGCCTGTCAGTCTATTCGCTGACCTTGAGCAGTGTATGTCACGCCGTTGCGAATGATTACCAATTGCCCGTTCTGCATCTTCTTGATGCTCTCAACTTCTTCTGCAGCAGGCTCTTGCAATCCTGTATCAATGGGGTCGGTGCTGACGGTCAGTCCGTCTAAAGCAAAATAAGCAGGAGTATTCATATAGGTCTCTCCGTCATAGGTGCTGTTGTCGGTGCTTGTCATGCGGAAACTCAGACCTTCGCACGAACCGATAGGCGACAAATCCACTTTGGTCCATTGGTCATTGAACTTGCCGTCAACAGCCAAATAATAGATTACGCTTTTGCCGAACTCAACATATTGATTGTTGATGGCGGTGATAATCAAAGCCAATGTATCTTTGTCCGTGAAGGGGCGGGCAGAATACATACCATCTTTCAGAGCCTTCATCGTGTTGGAGTTTTGGCAGATGTAGGTCTCTTTCGGATAGTAACTGTCGCCGAAGATAATGATATTCGAAGACGGGTAGTCTTCGCTGCTATTGGTGAAATACTCCGAAAAGTAACCCACTACGAAAGGTTCTCCTTCACCTTTCAAACCACCTTTGGCAACACATTCGAACTGGTTGCCGGTATCCGTATTCTTCTTGCTGAGAGTGAAGCCCTCCCAACTGGTACCACTCCAACTACTGCCACTTGGGAGGTGGCTGAACATAAAATCGTAGTCGTTGGTGTAGATGAATTGATAGCGGTAGTCCTCGCTATAGGTGCTGTCCATAATAGCGTCCGAATTGTAGTCGATACCTTGCCCTTCTGCATTCACTGCAGTGTAGAGGTTCAAGGTGATGTCTTCAGCCTGTGCGCCTATGGTCAACAGGGCTGCACAAAAAAGGAAAAATTTTCTCATTGTTTGATAAATTTAGTTTGTATATCTGTTTTTTATTTTCTCAGTGTTGTTTCACGTGCTTGCAAAAAATCCGCAACACCCGAAAGGATATTGCGGTTTTGTTCTCTCTACTCTTGTGCAGCACGTAATCGTGTTGTCTCTAATGCGGCTTGCATATTCATCAGTGCTTGCCGGCATGTGCCGTCGTCAGTCATGTGGCTATGCAGCCGTCTTAAACTCAGCATAATGCGTTCGGCTTCCGCCAATGCTTGCCGTGAGGTGTCGTCATCTCCTGTTACTTGCGTGAGGAGCAGGTTCATTTTGTCGGTTGCACACCAGAACATCGCCAAGGTGGTGTATTTGCCGTGGTGCACACGGTACATGGGGAGGATAGCCTCATACGCCTCCTCCACTTTGCCCGCACGCCGCAGTTCAAATACCTCCTTGACAGTCATTGGTGAGTTGAGTGTTTAGTGTTGAGAGTTTAGGGCAGTTGATAGTTGAAAGTTGAAAGAAGTTCGGAAGTTTTATAGTTGAGAGTTGGGAGAAGACAGTGCCTATCTTCTCCGCATCTGCTGCACCTTGCGCATCATCTTGCTCGTTTGGTCGAACTGCTTGAGGAAACGGTTTACCTCCACAATGCTTGTTCCCGAACCTTTGGCAATACGGTTCTTGCGGCTGCCATTGAGCAACGCAGGGTTAGCGCGCTCCTCGGGCGTCATAGAGGATATGATGGCCTCCACGGGTTTGAAGGCGTCGTCGTTGATTTCCACGCCTTTCATCGCCTTATCCATGCCGGGAATCATGCCCATGAGGTCCTTCATAGAACCCATCTTCTTTATCTGCTCAAGTTGAGAGAGAAAGTCGTTGAAGTCGAACTGATTCTTGGCAATCTTCTTGCTGATGCGGCGGGCTTCCTCTTCGTCGTACTGCTCTTGCGCACGCTCCACGAGGGATACCACGTCACCCATACCCAGTATTCGGTCAGCCATTCGCGAGGGGTGGAACACGTCCAAGGCGTCCATCTTCTCGCCCGTACCGATAAACTTGATAGGCTTCTTCACCACCGAACGGATACTCAACGCCGCACCGCCGCGGGCATCACCATCCAACTTGGTGAGTATCACGCCATCGAAGTCCAAGCGATCGTTGAACTCTTTGGCAGTATTCACGGCGTCCTGACCCGTCATTGCGTCCACTACGAAGAGGGTCTCGCTTGGCGTAATTGCCTGTTTGATAGCGGCTATCTCCTGCATCATCTGCTCATCCACAGCCAATCGGCCCGCCGTATCCACAATCACGACATCGTAGCCGTAGGTCTTAGCCTCCTTGATAGCCTTCTCGGCTTTGGTCACGGGGTTGGTTTCCGCCTCGTCGGTATAGACCTTCGCCTGTATCTGCTCACCGAGTACGCGCAACTGCTCGATGGCGGCAGGACGGTACACGTCACACGCCACCAACATGACGCGCTTGTTCTTCTTGGTCTGCAGGTAGTTCGCCAGTTTGGCTGCAAAAGTGGTCTTACCCGAACCCTGCAAACCGCTCAACAAGATGATAGCGGGATTGCCTTTCAGGTTAATCTCCTCGGCTTCGCCACCCATCAGTGATGCCAACTCGTCGTGCGTAATCTTGACCATCAACTGCCCCGGGCGCACGGCGGTCATCACATTCTGCCCCAGTGCCTTTGCCTTCACTTCGTCGGTGAACTGCTTGGCAGTCTTATAGTTAACGTCCGCCTCCAAGAGGGCTTTGCGGATGTCCTTGACGGTCTCGGCGATGTTAATCTCGGTGATACGACCTTCACCTTTCAGTATCTTGAAGGAACGCTCTAATCTTTCTGATAAACTATCGAACATACTTCTGCATTCTAATTTTGCTGCAAAGGTAATGATTTTATTCCACCTATGCAACTCTTTTCCAAAATACTATGCATCCCATCGCAAAACCAGCATATCCTCAGCGGAATCACCTACTAATCACCTACTAATCACCTACTAATCACCTACTAATCACCTACTAATCACCTACTAATCACCTACT
>CAKULK010000023.1 GCA_934667275.1 uncultured Bacteroidales bacterium
ACAAGAGAGAACCCATGCTACTTATAAAACATATTCCTTTGAACCACTACTTTTGCACTTCCAAGTTGAACTTGCCAAGGTCTTTCCTTTGCCCACAGTGAGCGTATTCTCACTTGTTACTTCCACATAGTGTGCTTTTGTCTGCGCGTTCTCAACGTTTGTCGGTGTGGACACGGCAATAGCCTTGTCTGCATTCAAGCCGTTGTTGCTGTTGATGTTGAGTGCCGCTTCTGCCGCAGGGTGCACCACATACATGGTCTTGCCATTGTAGTACAATGCTTCTGTAGTGGCATAATTTGTAGGTACGATACCGGTCATAGCATTTGCCACATTGGAGTTGAATACACCTCCCTTAATTGAAGCACTTTCAGTTACATACTGACGGAATTCATTTGACAGATGAACTGCAGTATTGTCCTTACCGCCGATAAATACACCACTCTCGATTGTAAGCGATTGAGCCTTGGATGCAACTTCATCTGTCCATGCTTCGTGAATGGCATAACCATTTTCAGACTCAATATGAGCATTACCCTTGATATTCAATTGCATATTTCCGGTATATCCTGCTTTTGAGTCCATAATGATAGCATCGCCAGTTGATATCGCACCACTACCTTGCGCTTCGGGTTTATGATATTGCCCATGTGCAATAATGGTACCACCATCTACATTAACAATACCTGCTTTGGAATAAATACCCGTTGTTTGGCTTTCCATCTTGCCTTGAATATTCCATATTGCATAACCTGCTGCATAAATTCCCATTGACGAACAACTGATATTGGCAGTTTTCTTAATAGTGATAACAGGACACTTGTCACTAACAGGGATTTGACCATTAACTGTTGCAAATATAGGGCACTTTGCTGTACCTGCAAAATTCAATATGGCATTGTCACATTTATTACTGTTCCGGGAGTTTGGTAAGAAAGCAAACAGATAGCCATCACCTGTGCACTCTATATTGACATCTTGCTCTATGGTTATGCTCGCTGCACCGTCCGGGTTGTATAGGAATACTCCTGATTTTTCAGGAGCAGTACACTTGATTGTTCCATTGCGGAATGTCCATGACCCAGAAGTAATAGTGACGGATTTATCTTGTATAGTCGCAGAACCAATTGTAAGCGTATGACCATTTAAGTCAAGAATAAAACTAAACTTCTGAGTAGAAATAATACTTAGTGCAGCATCTTTCGCAAGTGTAACAACTGCTCCTTTTGCATCTTTTAGGGCTTCTGTTAAAGTCGCATAGCCCTTGTTACCAGTAGCAGCCTCAATAATACCAACCAGCCAATTGCCATCTTCTTGTTGGTAGACGCTGACGCCATCTACAAGATTATTTTTTACAAAATTGTTGTATTCCTCGTTAGTATAAAGTCCGGCGGATACTTTCACAGTACCTTGCTTTTCAAAATGGAGTTTACCATTCGGTGTAATAACCTGTGAAGAGAAACTCTTACCTGCAAGATTAACAACACCATTATTAACAATCGTAACATTATGTGTAAACTTCGTCGCGTTACTCCCACCTTCAACAATTATTTCCCCATTATTGATAATACGGACAGCCTCAGGAATAAATAAATCACTCTTACCTACACATAGTTTTACCTTTTTACCTGCAGGAATAGTGAACTCTTCTGTAGTGAGTACTTCAATAGGTGTTTCGTCTATATAATTCTTCCAAAAGGCATTGATATCGTCATTTTTATAATATATTTTGTTGTAATTTGTACTATATACGAAGTCTCTTGTACCAAATAACATTTCTTTATCAACAAGTTCGTAATAACCTGATGCACTATTTTTCTCAAAACCTTTACCCTTTGATGCACATTGTGCTTTGGGTTCTACTGAAAATTGTCCGCCATCAATACAACCGAAATTAGTTATTACTTGACCGATAAACGTACCACCCTTGACTATCATATCACCTTTTATTTGGATAGCATCTGCGTCATTTCCTGCAGTAGCGAAATAACCATTATCACCTTCAATAGAACCCTTAGCGGTACCTGTGAAACCAATCGGATAAACAGAAGTACATCCTTTCACTTGTGAATAGTCCACACGACAATTTATGATTTTAGTCTCAGTAGTCGCTGTTGAGGCTGATGAATAAAAGCCATATAGGTTTGATAGTTGTTCTGCTCCAGCATAAGAAATAGAAACTGTCTCATATATGTGTGAAGTAGAGAAACTCATAATAGCCCCTCTGTTGCAACCTTTTCCAATACTTAGGTCACAATTCTTAATGGTTGATTTTCCGTTATCTCTAACTACAGTTCCCATCTGATGTCCAGCCTTATTGTTGGTTATAGCAAAAGACACAGAAACTCCATCAATAGTAAGCGCACCCTTGTTATGAATAGCAGCGAGTTCTTTTGTTCGGTTATTGTTCTCCGGAAGAATCAATTCTGCCTCCAACTTACCTTTTACATCATTGCCGGAGCCATTAATAATGTTCAAGGAACCATTAGCCTCAACAGAAATGAGGTTAAAAGAGCCAGTCCCTTTCCATACAAGCGTCCTGCCATTCAGGTTAAGAGTACGGGCATCACTCACTTTATAAGCCTCTGTTGCATCATACGTGACATGGTCGTCCAAAATCGTTAGCGTGGTGCCATCCGTCCACGCAGCAAGAGCATCTGTCATCATCTCATATTCACCTACAGACGTTCCGTCTGCTGTTTTGGTGACTTTGGCGACAGGATCCGCCCAAATGTTTGTGCTTAGCAGCAGTGTGACTGCCAATAGCACGAAAGAATAAATCTTTTTCATTGGTTTGATAATTGTATTAGTTAAACAATAATATATGTACGATTTATTGGGTTATTTATAAATTTAGGTTACAGGTGGCAAGATAGTGGTTGATGGTATTGAGCCGCTATCGCAGAAGACTACAATGTGTCAAAAAAAGAACCCTTTTTTGATACATAATTTCTGTATGAAAAAAGGGCAATTTATCAGTAGAATATGTTATGTGCTATTCTACTTTTTTAAGGTAGTATTGCGGTACTATTGCCGAAAATACTCCGTATTTTATGTATAAAAATAAGATTTCGTTGATTTTATTTGCACATATTCAAAAAATGGAGTACCTTTGCACCTTGTTAAAGGTAAAGGCAAAAATGGTATCAAAAAAGGGTTCCCTTATTTGATACCATTTTTGTATAAACAAACACAAAAGACTATCCATGAATAGGATAGTCTCTTGTGCATATAGGATGTATTGTTTGTGTGGGGATGAAGAGCCGGTTAGGTGGGGTGTGGTATTGTCCGTGCAGGATATTGGGGTGTGTTAGCCCATAGCACCATTGACAGGGAGGACCTGACCGGAGACATACGAGGAGAGGTCGCTGGCAAGGAAGAGTGCCACGGAGGCTACTTCGTCCACCGTGCCGCCTCGGTGCAAGGGAATCATCTTCACCATCTCCTCGCGTGCGGACTCGGGCAGGGCTTGGGTCATGTCCGTAATGATATAGCCAGGGGCAATGGCATTGGCGCGGATATTGCGCGAACCGAGTTCCTTGGCGATGGACTTGATGAAGCCGATGATGCCCGCTTTGCTGGCGGCATAGTTGGCTTGCCCTGCGTTGCCTGCCACGCCCACGATAGACGACATGGCGATAATACTGCCGCCACGTTGGCGCATCATCTGCGTAGCCGCTGCGTGGCAGTAGTTGAAGACCGACTTGAGGTTGGTATTGATGACGGCATCCCATTGCTGTTCGGTCATGCGGAGGAGCAATGTGTCGCGCGTGATACCTGCATTGCATACCAATATATCCAACTTGCCGAAGTCGGCCACCACTTGATTGACAATGGTATGCGCCGTCTCGAAGTCGGAAGCGTCACCTGCATAGAAAGCTCCGCGTACGCCGATAGTCTGCAACTCGGAGAGCAACGACTCGGCAGCGTCATCACGGCGGAAATCCGTGAATGCAATATTACACCCTTGACGGGCAAACATCAATGCTATGGCGCGTCCTATTCCGCGCGAAGCCCCTGTAATAAGGGCTGATTTTCCACAAAGAAGATTCATAATAAGAACATATAATTAACCATTAATTCACTCGCAAAAATACAAAGACTCCATTAAAAGCCATATAAAAGGTCATTAAAAACAAGGGCTGAATCTATCGGAAATGTCAGCGGAATCACCTACTAATCACCTATTAATCACCTACTCATAACCCGACAAAGACTCGATGTTGAGGCCGAGCCTTTATCGGGGTGAGTGTTGGCGGGTTGGATTATTCTTTCAGCCACTTATCCAGCCATGCGAAGAAAGTGCGCTGCCAGAGAATGCCGTTCTGAGGCTGGAGTACCCAGTGGTTCTCATCGGGGAAGATGAGGAGTTCCGCCGGTACGCCGCGCATCTTGGCTGCGTCAAAGGCTGCCATACCCTGGTTGGCGAGGATGCGGTAATCCTTCTCGCCGTGGATGCAGAGAATGGGTGTGTCCCATTTGTCCACAAAGCGGTGGGGCGAATTGGCAAAAGTGCGCTGCGCAACCTTGTTGTCCTTGTCCCAATAAGCACCGCCCATGTCCCAGTTGGCGAACCATTTCTCCTCAGTCTCGAGGTACTGCATCTCCATATTGAAGATACCGTCGTGGGCGATGAACGCCCTGAAACGGTGGTCGTGGTGACCTGCCAGCCAATAGACGCTGAAGCCGCCAAAAGAGGCTCCGACACAGCCGAGGTGGTTCTTGTCCACGTAAGGCTCGCTTGCTGCGAACTCGTCGATGGCAGTCAGGTAGTCGCGCATACATTGTCCGCCGTAGTCACCGCTGATGGCTTCGTTCCACGCCATGCCGAAGCCGGGGAGTCCGCGGCGGTTGGGCGCAACGATGATATAGTCGTTGGCTGCCATCATCATGAAGTTCCAGCGGTAGGACCAGAACTGGCTGACGGGCGATTGGGGTCCGCCTTCGCAGTAGAGGAGGGTCGGATATTTCTTGCTCGGGTCGAAGTGCGGCGGGTAGATAATCCACGTGAGCATCTGTTTGCCATCGGTGGTCTTCTGCCAGCGCGGAACAACGGTACCCATCTCGATTTGGGCGTAGATGTTCTCGTTTTCGGAGGTCAGTTGTACAGGCTCCTGCCCTTTTTGGAAACGGTAAATCTCGTTGGCTTCGCGCATGCTGTGGCGCATACAATAATAGGTGTCGCCGATGCTGGCGCAGGGTACGAAGTCGTACTGGCCAGTGGTGAGGCAGGTCATCTTGCCTTGGAGGTCGGTCTCGTAGAGCATGGCGGTAGCGTGCCATACGGCGCTGAATACGAGGGTGTTGTCGTCTTTCCAATAGTACTCGTCCACGTTGGTGTCGAGCCCTTCGGTGAGCCATGTGACTTCGCCCGTCTCGAGGTTCTTTATCATCAGGCGGTTCTGGTCGCTCTCGTAGCCGTCGCGTGCCATGCTGAGCCATGCAATATGCTGACCGTCAGGCGAATAGGACGGGTTGGTGTCGTAGCCGCCGTTGGGTGCAGTGATGTTCTTGCATAGCCCCGTGGCGAGGTCGTAGAGGTAGATGTCGGAGTTGGTGGAGACAGCATAGTCGAGACCTGCTTTCTTGCGACAGGTGTAGGCAATCTGCTGCCCGTCGGGGCTCCATGCCAGTTGCTCGATGCCGCCAAAGGGCTTCATGGGGCTCTCGTAGGGCGTGCCGTCCAAGAGGTCGGTTATGTTGCTGACCACCAAGCGCTTGCCATCGTTGCGGAGGTCGGCTACGAAGGGATGAGGTGCGGTCTCAGTCCACTCGTCCCAGTGCTTGTACATGAGGTCGTCCACCACGCGCCCCGTGGCGAGTGGCAGGTCGCTGTACTTGTCCGCGGTGCTCGGGACGGTCTTCACTTGTGCTATGAGGATGATTTTGTCGCGTTGGGGCGAGAGCAGGAAGCCTTCGATGTCGCGGTCGAAGCCCTCCAAGCAGAGTTCGCGGGCGTTGGAGAGCCCTTCGGTGAGGTAGAGTTTGCCGCCACGGAGGTATGCCACCTGCGCGTTGCCCCACCATACGGGGCTGTTGCCGACGAACTCGCGGTAGGTTTGCAAGTGGTTGTCGGTTTCGTTGGCAAGGCGCACCCACGTGGTGGAGCGGTTTTCGGGCACGCTGTAGTAGCCGACGGTGTAGAGGACATTGCCCGTTTCGGGGTCGGGTACGACGTTGCCGATACGCCCCATCGCCCAAAGGGCTTCGGGAGTGAGACGGCCGCCGTCAATCGTGATTTGCGGTTTGGTGACGGGCGGTTGGGTGTTCGCCTCTTTCTGTTGGCAGGAGGCAGCCAGTAGGGCAATAGTAGCCATTAGAATGAATTTTCGCATATTGTTTGTTTTTGTTTGTGCGATGGTAGTAGATATTCGCCGCAAAGTTACGCAAAAGATTCGGATTGCGCAAGGGGCGGGGGCGGATTCGTGGCACTGATTCTGCGTAAGGGTATGGTATGGGTGGTGTAAGAGAAGACAGTGGTAGGGTAGTGGTAGGGCATAACGTGCGGTATTGTATGTAGAGGTCAGAATGTGCTATTTGTCTTGGTTTTGTTGTGTGAAACTATTTGCAATACACAAAGAATCAATGTCTTGCGCGAGGCGGATGGTGAAGATTGTAGCACCTAAACTATTGACATGATTAGAGTCATAGAAATACGTGGTATCGTAGCACATAGGTGTGCCGTGATAGTCAAGAATCGGCACATCATATTTGCGACTGAAGGCTTGATAGGTAGCCATTATGGTGTCGTACGCTGGAGCAAAGTTTTCCTCCAACAAATAGTAAATCGGGGCATATACCAGCACGGTCTGTATACCTTCCTGCTTGGCATTGTACAGAAAGTTATCCATGAGTTGCACAACGGCACTATCCATACCACAGGGGATTTTGCCATGGATAGTTAATTGGTTTTGGAGTTCCTGTCCGTGCCATTCCCCTGCAGGATGGGGAAAATAGCCTTTGTACCCCCAACCCTTGAGGTGATAGATGCCAAACGTATTGCAGAGCCCCAATCCTACATACTTGTAGTTTCCGCGATAGCGGTAAAGAGGAATGTGCAAGTCCCACCACGTGAGACCGTTCTGGATAAGCGTTTCATGGAGAATAGTGTCTGTTATGTATGGATAGTATTGCTCACGTTCATAGCCTAAGGCACCGGCTCCTAACTGACCCGCGTCTATATTGACAATCAAGAGTTTAGGTGCAGGATTGTGACGACGGTATATCCTGTACCGAAGTTCTGCTATGCCAAATGCCTGCCCCGATACACCTATGTTGCGACTATTGCAACCGAGAACAGAATCCAAACAATACGGGTCGTAGCCGCATGAGGCACGTGAGTTGCCAAGGATGAGCACATCATTGTTAAGTGTATCGTTCATAATGGTGTTGAATGTCTCAAGGTGGTTTTTAGGGGTACGGCGAAGTCCCATACTTGCCAGAATATCAATGACTAAGAATACACCAAGAGTGGCAGCGGCAAACAGCGTGATATGAAGAAGAAACTTGCGCATGGTTAGAATTGGAAATAGATGAACGACTCGGCTTTTGCACCAAACAACAGTATGACGGCAATAAGGAATATGCACATACTCCATCTGCAGACAATATTCCATGACTGAATCTGCAGCCCGTGTTGCCGGGTGCGGTTGTACCATTCCATAATGGCAAGCAGCGCGATAATGAATGGCATGGGTGCCATATAGGTCGGGCTAATGAGGTGGGGCATAGTGAATAAGGAATGGCTGAACATTCCCTTTATGTAGAAGAACGCATCCGTAATGCTTTCGGCGCGGAAGATAATCCAGCCAAATACGGCAAGGGTGAAAGTGAGGAGCATTTGGGTGGCTTCACGGAAGGAGGGAAATAGTTTTGCCTTAATGGTGGGGGTGCTAACTATCCCATTATGGTCTTCGTTTGTGGCGGGCAAGGTGACGGTGGCGACGGTGTCGCGGTAGCGGCGGTTCTTGCCGAGGAGTATCAACGGGAGGAACAGGAAAGCGTGGTAGGCTCCCCAAGCGATAAACGTCCAGTTGGCACCGTGCCAGAAGCCCGACAACAGGAAGATAATGAACGTATTGCGAATGATAACGGCTTTCTTGTACGCCTCTCTGTGGCGTATGCGGTCGGGTACGGCGGGGCGGCTGCCACCCAACGGGATATAGACGTAATCGCGGAACCATGTGGTGAGCGAGATATGCCAACGCCTCCAAAACTCCGCTATGTCGCGGCTGAAATACGGTACATTGAAGTTGCGCATCAACTTGATACCGAACAACTTGGCTGTGCCTATGGCTATGTCGGAGTAGCCCGAAAAGTCGCCGTAAATCTGAATGGAGAACAGCACGGCTGCGAGCAGGAGTGTGCTGCCTGAGTAGGCGGTATAGTCAGCAAATACGGTGTCCACATAGGTGGCACAGTTGTCCGCTACGACAATCTTTTTGAACAGTCCCCAGAGGATTTGGCGCATGCCGTCCACGGCTTGCGTGTAGTTGAAATGCCTCTTTTGCAGGAATTGCGGCAGGAGATTGGTGGCGCGTTCGATAGGTCCGGCGACGAGTTGGGGAAAGAACGACAGGAATGCGGTAAAGGCAACGAGGTCGTGCGTGGGCTGTATCTGCCGCCTATAGACATCTATGGAATAGGAAAGGGCTTGGAACGTGTAGAAACTGATACCCACAGGCAGAACCAGGTGCAGGAGCAGGCTATCGGCTTGGCAACCAAAGAGTTCGGCGAAGGAACGGACAAAGAAATCGTAGTACTTGTATGTGCCGAGGATAGCGAGGTTAAGCAGTACATTTACCCACAGCCACAGCCGTGGATTAGTGAGCAACCGCTTGATAATACGCGAAGGCTTACCCCCCCCTCTAATACAGATGCTTCTTCGCATTTATTTGCAATAAAACCATACTCAATGAGCAGTCCGCTCAGATAGGAACAGAGGGTGGTAATTGCAATCAGAATCAAGAACCGCCAATTCCACCAACCGTAGAAGATGTAACTGGCAACGACGATGAAGAGGTTTTGCAGGAGCA
The DNA here is from genome assembly GCA_934667275.1 of uncultured Bacteroidales bacterium. Taxonomy (GTDB): domain Bacteria; phylum Bacteroidota; class Bacteroidia; order Bacteroidales; family Paludibacteraceae; genus Colicola. The sequence goes on from CAKULK010000023.1 coordinate 9,033, forward strand.
GTTGGTGCTTGCAGCGTCGGAGCGCGTAGTCAAACACAAACCAATAGAGCAGGAAGACTATCGGCAGGAAAACGGCAAACTCGATGGAGTTGAAGAGCATAATTCAATAAACGCCTTTGTTAACAATATGTATGAAAGCGGTTACACCTTCATGCTGCAAAGGTACGAAAATTATGCGAGGTGGGCAAATGAAATCCCTATATATACTATAAGGTGTATGGGGTGGTATATGTAAAAAAGATTTGCAAGATTGGCAGTTTTGTTGTAATTTTGTGGCGTATTGATGTAGGACAGGTGCAGGGAAAGCGTAGGGAGATATGTCGATATGTACGTAAGGGATAAAACGATGTATCGTTTTTCTACAAGTGACTGACACCGAATGGCAGTGGCAAAGAATTTGTTAGTATAGGACGGCTATGCGGGAAATAAAAACAACGCAAAAGCAAAGATATAGAAATTAAGAACAAAAGGATATGAAAAAGATTTTGACAAGTAAAGCAGCGGTGCTGAGTGGCAAGCAAAACGCCAAACCATGCCGCGTTGCAGGGAAAAACATCGCATCGATAGGGGTGTTAGTATGTGTGCTGATGGGTATGGCAGCAGGATTGACAGGGTGTCAGGATACTGCCGAAGTACGTGACGTGAAAGGTGGGTATCGGTACAAGACCACAGGGCAAGTGACACTGCAAGAGAACTTCAAAGGTGCCACTTTGGCAGACACCATTCCCGTGAAACTGACCAATGAGAGCGGACAACTTGAGGTTGTCAGTCTGTACAACGAGGACAGCCTGCTCATCACTTTCGACCAACTCAACGGCGATGTATGCTACACCCGCGGTACTACCGATGGCAAGACCATTCACTTTGCGCCCTATACCCGCACATTAGAAATCCCGTTCGAGACGACCAAGTACGACACGTTGCACCTCGGGACAACGCTGTTCCCGCGCGACACCGTGATAACATACACCAAAAGGGAAACCGAGATATTCAATATCACAGTAAGCGGCAGCGCGCTGGTATTCGAGAACAATCTGATTTTCGACCTGAAGTATAGCGGGAAATCACAGACTACGGAGCGCACGCTCACCAGCCGTGGTGTACGCATGCAAGCCAAGAAGAACTGATTTTTGTTTTTTGCTTGTATCTGCTTGACTTTTACTCAGTCACAATGCCCGCATTGCTCCTTCGTGCAAGCCAAGCATCTACTAAACAAAAATTCAAAAATCACAGATAGTACATTTCTAAAGCAATCATGGAAATGAAACGAACGATATTGGTGCTATGTGCGGCGATGAGCGCGTGGGTGGCGGGAGCACAGGTGCTGCCCGAACTGACGCTGACCGACTGCCGGCAGATGGCGATACAGAACGGTGCTTCGGCGAAGATTAGCGCAGAGGCACAGGCTGCTGCCGACCTCAACAAACAGGCGGCACTGGCTGCGATGTTCCCCAAGGTGAGTGCGAACGCCGCTTACACATGGAACTCGAAGAATGCGACATTGCTTGCCAATCAGATGGACTTCGGTTTCGGTACCGCCATCGTAGGCAAAGACGGTTCGTCGTCCTTCGAGTGGGCAGAGAGTTCGAGTCTGAACCAGTTGGCACAGAAGACCTACAACGACCCCACGCTGTACAATCAGGTGACGGGTTTCCAAAACGAAGCCGGACAGATGATGGCGGATGCGTATCAGCAATTGTACAACGCGCTGAACCTCGACATGACGCACGTGGTTGTGGGGCAAGTGGGTATCACGCAGCCGATATACGTGGGCGGTCGCTTGCGCGAACTGTACAACATCGCCAAAGCCACCGAGCAGATGGCGGTGCTACAGGGTGACAGCAAGCGCGATGACATCATCGTATCGGTGGACGAAGCCTATTGGCGGGTAGTCGCCGTGGAGAGCAAGAAAACGTTAGCCACTCAGTACTATGACCTGCTGGTGAAATTAGAGGGTGATGTAAACGAACTCGTGACAGAGGGAATGGCTACACAAAGCGACCTCTTGAAGGTCAAAGCCAAACGGGGAGAGGCCGAGGTGAAGAAGATGCAGGCAGAGAACGGGTTGGTGCTCTCGAAGATGGCACTTTGCCAGATATGCGGGTTGCCTTTGGACACGGATATCCATTTAGACAGCACGGGGATAGGCGACATCAACCTGCACGACAGCATCGGTGACGTAGAGTCAATCATCAACGGTCGTGCGGAAATGCAACTGTTGGAGCAGGCAGAGAAGATTGCCAAGTCCAACACCCGTATCATGGCGGCAGGGTTGCAGCCGAACATCGTGGCGTCGGCGAACTACATATACACCAACCCGAATGTGGATAACGGATTCAGCAACGACTGGAAAGGCAAAGGGTTCTTCTCGGCAGGCGTGGTGGTGAACATCCCCATCGTGCACGCCGACGACATCCTGCGCGTGAAAGCCGCCAAGCATGAGGCGGCGCTGGTGAGTCTCAAGAAAGAGGAGGCACGCGAGATGCTGAACCTGCAGATAACGCAGGCGCATCAGAAAGTCTTAGAAGCCAACCAGAAAGTGGCAATGACCGAGATGGGTGTGAAGAACGCCGAGGAAGTGCTGCACTTTGCCACGGAAGCCTTTGAGGCAGGCATGGCAACCGCCTCGGAGGTGCTTCAGGCACAGACCGCGTGGCTGTCGGCATCCAGCGACCATATCGATGCCAACGTGGAAGCCAAGGTGTGCGAGACGTATTTCCAGAAATATACGTCCACGCTACGATACTAAGGACTCCGTTAATGACCATTAAAGAACAATTTAGGTCTCCGTTAATTGCCGTTAATTGACCATTAATGCAGAGGAAAAGGCTCCATTAATACCCATTAAAGGACCATTAAAAAGCAATTTAGGACTCCATTAATTGCCGTTAATTGACCGTTAATGCAGGGGAAAAGGCTCCATTAATGACCATTAAAGGACCATTAAAAAGAGGATAGGGACTCCGTTAATTGCCGTTAATTGACCGTTAATGCAGGGGAAAAGGCTCCGTTAATGACCATTAAAGAGCCATTAAAAAGAGGATAAAGACTCCGTTAATCGCCGTTAATTGACCGTTAATGCATTGTAAAACATATAATTACCGTGTAATTGACCATTAATTTTGGCGGGGTCGGATATGGTAAAAGTATTGTTAAAATATAATAATTAAATAGGAGCGGTATAGGCGGCGAAAGGGTAAGAGATAGAGTTGTTATAGGTTGCTTATGGGTTGCGCATCCCTTGCTTATCCCTTGCTGTTTGACACGAGGAGGACAGAGGGGAGTTTCGAGAGGATAGGGAGTGGATGCGAGGTTAAAAAAGAATAATAACGAACTTTTGATATATTAAAAAGAGATGTCAGTAAGTAAAGAAAAGAAAGGCAGTCTGCTGTTAGGTTTGGTGGCAATGCTTGCCGTAGTAGTGATTGTGGCAGTGGTCGGCGTGCTTGCCATACAGCCCGAAGAGGTGCTGATAACGGGCGAAGCCGAGGCCTCGGAATACCGTGTGTCGGGCAAAGTGCCAGGGCGCATCGAGATGTTCCTCGTGGAAGAGGGCGACAAGGTGAAGAAAGGCGACACCGTCGTTATCATCTACAGCCCCGAAGTGGAGGCGAAAATGGCACAGGCACAGGCTGCGCGCGCGGCTGCCGAGGCTATCAACGAGAAGGCACAGAACGGTGCACAGCACGAACAGATAGTGGGTGCGTACGAGTTGTGGCAGAAAGCCAAAGCCGGCGAGGAGATATACCGCAAGAGTTACGAGCGCGTGCAGCGGTTGTATGAGAAAGGGGTCGTCTCGGAGCAGAAACGCGACGAGGTGCATGCCCAGTACAAAGCCGCCGTGGCAACGGTGAAAGCCGCCAAGAGTCAGTATGATATGGCGATGGCGGGTGCGCGCTCGGAGGACAAGGCTGCCGCTGCTGCACAGTTGGCACGTGTGGACGGTATCATCCAGGAGGTGGAGGCTGCGCGTGCGGAACGCTACTTGGTGTCGCCTGTGGACGGTGAGGTGTCGGAACGCTTCCCGAAGGTGGGTGAGTTGGTAGGGCAGGGCAGCCCCGTGATGGCGATAGTCGATTTGAACGACGTGTGGTTCACCTTTGCCGTGCGCGAGGACATGCTGGCTGACATCACGCCCGGGACCCACCTGAAAGTGCGAATCCCTGCGCTCGGCGACGAGCATTACACCGTGGAGGTGACCTATATCAAGGCGATGGGCAGTTACGCGACATGGCGCAGCACCCGCTCCAACGGCGAGTACGATGTGCGGACCTTCGACGTGAAGGCGCGTCCGCTGCACCCGATAGACAACCTTCGTCCCGGAATGACCGCAATCGTTGTGCGATAGATGTCGGTACTGAAAGCAATAGGGCGAGTGGCGAAACGCGAACTAAACAGGATGTTCGTGCGACCGCTGTACATCTTTGCATCGGTGGGGGTGATGGTGCTGAGCACTTTCTTCTTCATCAGCATTATGAAGTACGGCACGCCGGAGAATATCCCCGTGGCGGTGGTGGACCAAGACCATTCGTCGATTTCGCGGCGCCTGTGCCACGAGATGCAGGCTACCTCGGCGGTGAATATTACGCTGGTTACCAGCGAGTTCGCCGAAGCCAGATATGCCATGCAGCGGGGCGAGATATACGGCATTCTGCTGATTCCCGAGGACTTCTATGCGGACTTGGCATCGTTCCGCCGCCCGCAGATGGAGTTCTACGTCAACAATGCGTACACGGTGGGGGCAAGCACCGCCTACAAGCAGTTGCTGACCATGTGCAACCTCACGTCGGGTGCGTTCCAGCGGGAGGTGCTGCGCAAGAAAGGGCTGCCCGACGACCTGATAATGAAGCGCATACAGCCGATAACCATCGAGGCGCATATGGTGGCGAACCCGTGGAGCAACTATGCTATCTACCTGGTTTCCACTATCTTGCCGGGCATTCTGGCGCTGGTGGTACTGATGCTGACAATCTTCGCTATCGGCTACGAACTGAAATGCCGGACGTGCCACGAGTGGCTGCGCGCCGCCGAGGGCAACTACACGGTGGCGATGATTGGCAAGTTAATCCCCTATACGGTGCTGTTTCTGGTGCTTGGGATAGGGTGCGAGGTGATATTGTTCAAGTTCATGCACTTCCCCGTCAACGGCTCGCTGACGCGGCTGATGCTGTCGATGGTGCTGTTTGTGATTGCCGAGGAGGCGATGGGCATCTGTATCATCGGGGCGTTGCCGACGCTGCGCGACGCGGTGTCGATAGGTGCGCTGTACGGCATGCTGGGGTTCTCGCTGTCGGGATTCACGTATCCCGTAATGAACATGCTGCCCGTGATTCAGGCGTGGTCGAACCTTGTGCCGCTGAGGCATTACTATCTGATTTACGTGAACGAGGCACTGATGGCGGCACCCGTGGCAAACTCCATACCGCATTGTCTGGCGTTGTGTTGCTTCTTAGTGATGCCGCTGATTGTGTCGCCGCGGTTGCATAACGCGATGATTTACCAAAACTATCCGTTGAAATGAGTAAAGTGAGCCGTTTTCTATATCATCAGTGGCTGAAAGTCAAGGAGTTGGACTGGGTCTTCTCCTACGAGTTCAAGCGTATCTTCCACGACCCGGGTGTGTTGGTTATCTTCATTCTGGCGACGGTGGCATACCCGATTCTGTATAATTGTATCTATTGGAAGGACACGATTGAGAACGTTCCCGTGGCGGTGGTGGATATGAGCAACTCGCCCGAAAGCCGTGATTTCCTGCACAAATGGGGCGCGTGTCCCGATGTGAAGTTGGAGTATTTCTGCACGTCCATGCAGGAGGCGGAACGGCTGATGCGCGACCAGAAGGTGCACGGCATCATCTATTTCCCGTCGGACTACGCGGTGGCAATCAATTCGGGCTTGGAGCAGGCGCATATCTCGCTGTACTGCGACATGTCATCGTTCCTCTACATGAAGGCGGTGTACCTGAGTTGCAACCAGGTGATGCTGGAGAGTATGCGCAACATTCAGATTGACCGCTACGAGGCGATGGGCTACGACAACGAGTTCGCGTGGTCGCTGGTGCAGGACGCACCCTACACGGAGACGGCATTGTTCTGTCCTACAGGCGGTTACGCGTCGTTCCTCATACCTGCGGTGCTGATGCTTATCCTCCACCAGACACTGCTGTTCGGCATCTGTATGCTGGGCGGTACGGCGCGCGAGGAGAACAACGAGTTGTATATCCTGCCAGGCAGACGGCGCAGCGTGAGTGTATTCCGTATTATTCTCGGACGCTCGGCGGCGTATTTTGTGCTGTACATGGCGTTGGGGGCGCTGGATTTGATACTCGTTCCGCAGCTGTTCGACCTGCCGCATGTGGGCGACCCGATGGACGTGTTGCGGTTCATGGTGCCGTACCTGCTGGCGGTTATCTTCTTCTCGATGTGCGTGAGCGTCTTCACCCGCAACCGCGAAACGGGACTGGTCATGCTGATTTCCTCGACACTGATATTCTTGTTCATCGCGGGTGTGTCGTGGCCGCAACAGATGCTGCCAAAGGCTTGGCTGTATTTGAGTTACGCTTTCCCGTACACGTGGGGCGTGCATGGTTACCTGCATATCAACTCCATGGGCGCAACCCTCGCCGGTACCTCGCGCGAGTACTATGCGCTGTGGATATTGGCGGCGGTGTACTTTGTGACGGCATGCGTGCTACTGTGGATTCTTGGACGCAGAGAGGTGAGAAAGCAGAAAAAGGAGTTGGCCGATTAACGATTGGCGGAATCGATAAGGATAGTAACAGGACCGTCGTTGATAAAATCCACTTTCATGTCGGCTCCGAAACGACCGGTCTCTACGTGGAGACCATATTCGGTGCGGAGGCGGGTGTTGAAATAGTCATATAGCGGTTGTGCCTGTTCAGGGCGGGCGGCTTGGATAAACGACGGACGGTTGCCGTGGCGTACATCGCCGTAGAGTGTGAACTGCGAAATAGACAGGATTGCACCATTTATGTCCTTGATACTCAGGTTCATCTTGCCATCTGCATCTTCAAAAACACGCAGTTGTGCCACTTTCTTGGCGATATAATCAGCATCATCTTGTGTGTCGGTGTGCGTGATGCCTACCAACAACATAAAGCCTTGGTCAATGTGTCCTGCTATGCTACCGTCTATTCGGACGGTGGCGTTGGTGGTGCGTTGTGCAATAACTCGCATATCGTTTTGTCTTTTCTCCGTTTATTTTTTTGTGAAGATACACTTCCAAGTGCATATAAGCCCCCTCTCTCGCGGGAGAAAGGGGGCTTAAAATGTAGGGTATATCTATTATCGATCTTTTAGTTTCTCCAATTGTTTGTCAAGGGCTTCGAGGCACTCATCGATACCCTGCTCGAAGGTGTCGCAGGTCTTCTGGGCGAACATTTCGGGTCCCATACCGATGATGCGGATGGTGGTTTCTTTGTTCAGGTTGGTTTCGGGTTTGACTACCGTCATACGAATGTCCATCTCCGCAGAGGGTGTGAGCAACTTCTCGTAACGACGAGTCTTCTTCTCAATGTGCTTCTCGAGACGTTCCGCCATCTCGAAGTTCACGGCTTGGGTGTTCAGTTTCATAGTTTCCTCCTTTTTAATTGGTTAATACTGAGGGACTTCCGCCTCATTGAGAGGTTTCGTTCCTATGGTTGTTCTGTTTGCTGCGCGGATGTGCCGCATTATATGCACGTTGTATCTGCTCGAAAGTGGTGTGGGTATAGACCTGTGTGGCTGCAAGGCTGGCATGCCCGAGCAGACTTTGGATGGTACGTATATCCGCGCCGTTGTTGAGCATCGTGGTGGCAAAAGTATGCCTCAGGATGTGGGGCGAGTGCTTCTTGAGCGTGGATACCTCCCCCATGCGCGCGCGGACTATATTGTATAGCGTTGCCGCCGTCATGGCATCCCAATTGCCGTTTCTATGTTTCTGCACAAAAAACGTGCCACCCGCAGGAGGATACGCCAAAATGTCGCGTCGCGACTGACGATAGTCGTTAATCGTTTGGATAAGGTTGCCGCCGATGGGAATGATGCGTTCCTTGCGCCGCTTGCCGAAGACGCGTATCTGTGCCTGTGCGGTGTCCACATCATTGTCGGTGAGCCCGAGCATCTCGGCGCGGCGCATGCCCGTCTGGTAGAGCATCTCGATGATGAGGTAGTTGCGGACTGCCTCGAAACGTTTGACAGGGTCTTCTTCGTCGGGGTCGAACTCGTTGCTGCTCAAGCGTTTGAAGTTCTCCATCTCGCTCTCGCGGAAGAAGACGGGCAGGGGCTTGTCCGCCTTGGGGGTGATGACGGTGCGGGTGATGTCCACGCTGACCAACCCCACACGCAGCATGAACTTGTAGAAACTGCGCAGGGCGGACAGCCGGCGCTTCACGCTACGGGGCGACTGGTGTTCCTCGTCGAGCATGTGCACCATCCATTGGCGCACGTCATTGTCCGTGACCTCTTTGGGGTTAAATTCTTGAACATCAACGCCTAAAAACTCGCACCACGCACACAAGTCGTCGTGGTATTCGCCCACGGTTCGCGGCGAATAACGCTTTTCGATGGCGATATAGTCGAGGAACTTCTGTATCACGTTTAGTTGAGTGTTGAAAGTTTAGAGTTGAGAGAAGTTGGGGAGTTATAAGAAGAGAGTTGGGAGAGTGGGCTGTTGTTTTGTTGAGTGCTTGGGGTAAAGAGGTGGGAGGTTGTGCGGGGACTTCCCACTACAAACTATACCACTTCTCTAAACACTCAACTCTAAACGCTCCACTATTTAATCTCTTTTCCGACAGCCTCGTTGCCCTCAAATGGGAAGAGTCCGAAGAGTTCGGCATCAATGCGGTCGGTGATGTAGCGGAAGCCCTCGGGGCGGTCGCCAAACTTGATGTGGTCGCCGTCAATGATAAGCAGTTTGCCCTTGTACTCGGCTATCCAATTTTCGTATAACTCGTTGAGTCCCTGCAGGTAATCAATACGCATACTCGCCTCGTACGCCCGACCGCGCTTCTGAATCTGCGAGACGAGGTTGGGAATGGTGGAGCGGATATAAATCATAAGGTCGGGCATCTTGACTAGCGACATCATCAGGTCGAAGAGGTCCCTGTAGTTGTCGAAGTCGCGGTCTGACATATAGCCTTGGCGATGGAGGTTTGGGGCGAAGATACGCGCGTCCTCATAGATGGTGCGGTCCTGGATGATGTAGTCCGTGGAATTGGCTATCTCCACAACGTCCTTGAACCGTTTGTTGAGGAAATAAATCTGCAGGTTGAACGACCAGCGGCTCATATCCGCATAGAAATCTTCGAGGTAGGGATTGAATTCCACGCTCTCGAAACGTGGAGTCCAGCCATAATGCTTGGCGAGCATATTGGTGAGCGTCGTCTTGCCGCTGCCAATGTTTCCTGCAACTGCTATATGCATATTAATTATTAACTATTACTTATTACTTTACTTCCAATTCTCCTCGCTGAACAGCCCGAACAACTGTGCGTCTATCTTGTTGATAATCTGGCGGAAGTCCTCGGGGTTGTTCTCGAAATCCATGTTGTCGCTCTCTATCACGAGCACGCGCCCCTCGTACTGACGGAAGATGAAATCCTCGTACCGCTCGTTGAGGTCGCACAAGTAGTCCAACTGCATGCTTGCCTCGTATGCCCGTCCGCGTTTCTGTATCTGCGCGATGAGACTCGGCACCGACTTGCGCAGGTAGATCATCAGGTCGGGCATCTTCATCAGCCGTTTCATGTGCCCGAAGAGTTCCATATAGGTCTCGTAGTCGCGCTCCGACAGGTCGCCGCGCCGATAGTTGTTGGTCACGAAGACATACACGCCCTCGAAGATACTGCGGTCCTGCACGATAGTGTGCGTCGCCTGACTGATAGCCAGCATATCCTTGAAGCGTTCCTTTAGGAAATAGGTCTCCAAGCAGAACGACCACCTTTTGATGTCGGTGTAGTAGTCTTCGAGGTAGGGATTGAATGTGACCGACTCGAATCGCGGCTCCCAACCATAGTAGCGAGCCAACATCTTGGTCAATGTTGTCTTCCCCGCACCGATATTTCCCGAAATGGCGATGTACACGTTTGCTACTGAGGCAATGGTTTCAGCCGTTTGTTAATTTGACCACAAAGATAACACCAAAAAACGGTATTTGCAAATATCAAACAGATTTTTGCGTAGATTCAACAAGCAAGTGCAAAGTTAGTGAAAATATTTGAAAAAGCAATCAAGAGGTGTCATAAAATTCAATT
>CAKULK010000024.1 GCA_934667275.1 uncultured Bacteroidales bacterium
ACAAGAGAGAACCCATGCTACTTATAAAACATATTCCTTTGAACCACTACTTTTGCACTTCCAAGTTGAACTTGCCATTTGGGTTTAGAGAATAGTAGTGCAAAACTATATTCAAAAGGTTCTTTGGTTGTTGCAATGTACGGTGCAACTATTGGGAAAACAGCAAAATTAGGAATGGATGCTACTACTAATCAAGCGTGTGCAGTATTATTCCATATTCAATTATTTGTGGCTCTATATTCAGTCACAGACTAACAAATTGAAATCAATGGCGTATGGTGGTGCACAGCCAAATATCAACGCAGGTATTATTGCAAACTATAATGTCCCTTTACCCCCACTTGCTATTCAAAACGAGATAGTTTCTCATATTACCTCTTTGCGTGCCGAACAGAAAGCCCTGCAACAGCAGTCCCTCTCCCTTCGCTCCGACGCCCAACACCAATTCACCCAAACCATATTTATTGAATAATATGAGCCTCTATTCTCTCATATCCACTTTGCAAGAATACCACCGTTTAGGCATCCCTACGCAAATAGGTTACAAGAAACAATGCCTTCTGCTCCCGCAGATGTCACCCAAAGCAGTACTAATGATTCCAAAGCAGCAACGTATATGCTCACACCTCGTCAGCAACAAATCCTGCAAATGATGCAAGCAGATTATTCTGTCTCGGCAAGCACTATGGCTGCGCACTTGGACATTACCGTCCGCAGGGATATTGAGGCTTTGCGTAAGCATTATAACATCCAATGGCTCGGTTCTTCCAAACAAGGTCATTGGCAAATAACATCTATGCCGCATTAGTCTGGGAGAGAGGATTAATAGGCAATCTCTTCATATAAATATAAGTTGTGTTTTGTTATAAGATGGTTATAACTTGCCATCATCAAAGAGGAGCGCAATGTTGCGCTCCTCCCTGACAAAATTTGTAACAAGTGTTTAAGGGTTAGGTTTGTTCAATACAACCAATTATTTTATGCCAAATCCGGATTGCAAGCATCCCTACATATAGGGATTTGCAATACCTTTGTTCGGGTATGGACTACAATGCCTGTCCCAACGCGTTAAAGAGTTGCGTGCCACGGCGAATGTAAAGTTTACCGTCCATCACCACTTTCTCCGCCTTCTGCACAGTCGGAGCAGGAGCAGACTCTGCGTCCGTCGGAGTGGTCGGAACCTCCGGCAATGTCCATGCCACAAGCGTATTGTACCACGTAGTGGGCTGATTAACAGTCCGGTCTGCCAATGTTACATCCGAACCGCCTTTTGCGCGGAAAGTCATCAACAAGGTGTTTTTACAGCGCACAGCACCTGCCGTCATATTCAGCATCATTCCCTGAGATGCCAATTGTGTATTGTCCACAAACTGCAAATCAGCAGTATATTTGCACAATTTCACACCGCCGCCACTCATGGCGTAGTTGATAGTAAGTACCGTATCCTTGCCAAAAGTAACAATACCCGTATGCTTATTGAGTGCAGTATTACCTGCAAACACCGCCTGCAACAAACTGCCCGTAGTGGCATCAATACGCATCACAATACCGTCATACATCTTTCCTGGAACGGTACCTCCACCGGCATAGATTTCCGTGCCATTGCACACAATACCATTCTGGATACCGCCTACGACAAAGATACTGCCACCATCTTCTGCCCATGTGATTTGCTCCAGTTGCACACCCTTTGCTGTGCCTTCTGCGGTCTGTTGAATTGGGGCTATATAAGAACACGTAAGGTCCTTGTTCAGTTGTGCCACAAGGACAGAGCGATAATTGAGAGTTGCTTCCTTACCCCCAAACAGGAACGTTTTAGCCTCATTATCAGCACTAAGGATGTGCCCGATAGCCATCAGTTTGCCGTCCTTGTAGGACATCTTCATAATCTGGTCAGCCGTCACGCTACCTGCAGACGTGATATGTGCTATATGGTTAAAATCCTTGTCAGTCTTGATAACAAACGAATTGGAGCAGTTGCTATTGGTCTGCGAATCGCCATCCCATGCACCGGTGTGGACAGCGCGGAGTGTGTCTGTGCCGATAGCCATGTCAAGTGATTGTTTTCCGGCGAAATAGAAGTTTCCTTCCTCATCTTGTGCCACGGCCGTAATAGTGGCTACATCAGTACCCTTTCCAGCCTTCACAGCCAATGCGGGTGAAGTCCACAGAGGAGTCATCTTGGTAATGTCGCCCGCCGCATTGATATTCACCAATACAAGGTAGTTGAAGTTCCAACCGTTGAACGTGGTCTCCAAACTATACGACTTGCCTGCGGCATCTACAAGAGTGAGGTATGGGGACTTCTGGTCCGCCACTTGATTCTTGTTCGAGAGGCGGAACTTGAGTGCCAACACAGCACCGCCTTCCGATGTGGCAGTGAAAGCGACGTCAGAGCAGTCGCCATCAATACTGCGTACTGCCCAGACAAGGTTGCCCGACAAATCCACCTTGGTGAAGATGAGGTTTCTGTTGTAGGAACTTCCAGTACCATAATCAGCCCCCGTGAAAGAGGCGTTCAAGAACGTGCTTTCCTCAGTCGCATTCGTGGAGCCGAAAGTGCCGATAGTAAATGCCTCGCCCTTTTCATTCACCTGAATGTCATGGATTTGCGTCTGTGGTTTACCTGCAGGACTAACCAACGAAGAATACCAACTGAGGTTGACGTCTGTTGCAAAGACAGCCGTTGCAACCATGCAAAAAAGCAGTAAAAAATTTCTTCTCATAATTATTTATCTGTTATTGTTAATTTTTTATTCTGATTTCGGGTGCAAAATTACTGCCATCGATGCGCACGCACAATCCCATAAAATAGTGTAAAGTCATCCCTAAAATCCGGCATGCCCCCGACAAGGTCGCTGTTATCTACCGTGTATCTACCGTATATCAACCGTGTATCTACCGTAGTTAACAGCGGAAGAACGAGAAAAATAATTTGCCATATTCGGGAAAAAGATGTAACTTTGCATATTGTTTGTGAAATGTAAGATTGATATGATGAAAAAGACATTCTTGATTGGTAGTTTCCTATTATGTTTCGCATTGTGCAGTATGGCGCAGGCGAAATACGTGTTCTTCTTTATCGGTGACGGTATGGGTCCGAACCAGGTGCTTGGCGCAGAGATGTATCAGGCAGAATTAGACGAAGTTATCGGGCGCAAACAATTGCTGATGACACAGTTCCCCTACTCGGGTCAAGTGGCCACATTCTCCGCTTCGAACGGCATCACCGACTCGGCTGCTGCAGGAACCTGTTTAGCAACGGGCGAAAAGACCAACAACGGTATGATAGGTGTCAATCCTGACGGTGAGCCAGTGGAGAGTGTAGCCACACAACTGAAACGCGAAGGGTGGGCAATAGGCATCATGACCACGGTGGCGATTGACCATGCCACGCCGGCACCCTACTATGCACATGCCGCGAAACGCGACGACTACTACAACATAGGAACCCAGTTGGCAACGTCCGACTTCGACTTTTTCGGCGGGGCAGGTTTCCACAAGCCCGCCAAGAAAGACGATGCCACTGCTCCGAACCTCTATGACCTCTGCGAGGAGAACGGATACATCTTAGCAGGAGGCTACGATGATGCCAAGCAGAAGATTGGTGCAGAAAAGATGATTCTGGTGCCTGCCGAATATGTGGCAGACAAGACGTTGAAAGGGGAGTCAATACCTTTTGCGATAGACCGCACAGACAGCGATTTGACGCTGTCGCAAATAGTGGAAGTGGCGATTGAGCAATTAGGCAAGCGTGACAAGTTCTTTATGATGATAGAGGGCGGTAAGATTGACTATGCCTGCCACAGCCGCGATGGAGCGACTACCATTCTGGAGACCATAGACATGGACAATGCGCTGCAATTAGCCTACCAATTCTACTTGGAACACCCCGATGAGACGCTGATAGTGGTGACCGCCGATCACGAGACAGGCGGTATGGCATTGGGCAACAGCCACTACACCCTCAACCTGCAAGCGTTCCAATATCAGAAATGTTCAGAGTGGATATTCTCGGACAAGTTGGCAACCCTCCAACAAGAACGCGGCAAGAACCTCAAATGGGATGAAGTGAAAAGCATGATTTCGGAATACACAGGGCTCTATACCAAAGTGCCCGTGAGCGCAGAGGAGGACGCCGAACTGCGCGCTGCATACAAGAACATCATGCGCAAGCATAGTACGGTGAAGACCCTTTACAAGGATGTGAATTACCTCAGCGACAAGACCAACGAGATTCTGAACCGCAATGCCAAAGTGGGTTGGACCAGTTACAGCCATACAGCCGCAGCCGTACCGTTGTTTGCCATCGGCATCGGCGCAGAGCAGTTCACCGGTTGGCACGACAACACCGAGATTGCCCCGATACTGTTTCACGCAACGCGATAAATATCAAAAAGAGATGTAGCGGCGTATCTCATCGAAAGTGAAGCCGCGTTGGAGACAAAAGCGCACAATCTGTTCGGGTCGTGCGCTTTTCTTTTGTGCAATTAGACGCTCCAATATGCGGAAATACCCGATTTCATCGATATTTTCCAATGAGGTTGATATGGCGTGTTCCGGCAATCGTTTGGCTTGCAAAGCGGCGCGAATCTTGACACGTCCCCAACCCTGATAGAGCAATTTGTCGTGCACAAACGCATTGCAATAGCGTTGTTCATCGATAAATTTGTCCGATTTCAACGAGTCGAGCACCTTTTCCATTTGCAGAGGTGTGGCTTCCCATTGACGCAGTTTCTGCTGCACCTCAAAGGAGCAATGTTCTGCCGCGGCGCAATAGGATTGGGCTTTACTCAGCAATTCGGGCATAGACCATTCGCGGTTTGCCATATATATCGTGTTTTAGTTCTACATCCGTGTAACCCAAATTCTGCAACAAAAGGCAGGTTTCATCACCATACGCCTCGTTGATTTCGAAAAACAAATGCGTTGCCCGTTTGAGTGAGGCTATCTGGCGGTAAAACAGCAATGGATCATTATCGGGGACAAAAAGTGCTCCAGCAGGTTCATAATCCAATACGCGCGACTCCATGTCCTTTTTTTCACGTTCACAAATATAGGGCGGATTGCTGACAATGACATCAAAAGTGCCGATTTCATCGGTAAAAATATCCTTTTGTTGCCAATTTACCAAGAGATGGTTATGCTCGGCATTCTCTTGTGCCACAAGAAGTGCCTCTGCACTGCAATCTATGCCCGTCACATGCCATTTGGGGCGGCGTTGCTTGACAGCCAAGGCTATGCAGCCACTGCCTGTACCAATATCCAACACACGCAATTCTTCCGATGAAACAGACGTTTCCTGCAAATCAAGACGTTGCAGTACCCATTCCACCAACTCGGCTGTTTCAGGACGAGGAATCAAGGTGGCGGGTGTGACCTTGAGGTCCAACCCCATCCATTCCGCGTGCGAGAAAATGTATTGTATTGGTTCGTGCTGACGAAGTTTCTGCAAAATAATTTCGATATGTGGGATATTTTGTGTACCTTTGCGGTCGGTAAGAACGTCAAAACGGCTCAGCCCTGTGGACTCTTCCACTATCCAATAGGCTAGTTCGCGCAACTCATACTCGGGGTAGAAACCGCGCAATTCGCTGATAATGTGCTCCACTAAAGGGTTCATTGTTGGCATTTTAGGAACGCAAAGGTACTACTTTTTTCTGATATACGGAAATGGACAACAACAAATATATGCAGCGATGCCTTCAGTTGGCTCGTATTGGCGAGTACTATGTGGCTCCGAACCCCATGGTGGGGGCTGTTTTGGTATGCCACCAAGGTGATAGTGAGCGCATTGTGGGTGAAGGCTGGCATCGGCAATTCGGCGGTCCGCATGCCGAAGTCAATTGTTTCAGTGATGCCGAGAGTCACACGGATGGCAGTTTGAGTATGCATGATTGTACGCTGTATGTCAGTCTGGAGCCCTGTAGCCATTGGGGGAAGACACCTCCATGTGCCAATCTGATTATCGCCAAAGGTGTGCGCCGTGTGGTGGTGGGTTGCCTGGACCCCAACCCGCAAGTTTCAGGACGCGGGATACAAATGTTGCGTGACGCGGGCATAGAAGTGACAGTTGGGGTGGAAGAGAAAAAGTGCCGTTCGCTCAACAAACGTTTCATGTGCCAGCAGGAGCATCACCGCCCGTATGTGACGTTGAAATGGGCGGAAACTGCCGATGGCTACATAGACAAACAGCGCACAAGCGGTTCTCCCATTGTGATATCCACCCCCCTCACCAAACAGTTAGTGCATCAACAGCGTGCAGAGAACATGGCGATTATGGTGGGTACACGCACTGCGCTTTTAGACGACCCGAGTCTGCGTACTACCCGCTGGAGCGGGCGCAATCCTGTACGTATCGTATTGGACAGGCATCACGTTCTGCCCACAGATAGCAAGATATTCTCTGCTGATGCCGAGACGATTGTCTATAGCGACCACACCGAGTGGGACTATATTCTCCGCGATTTGGCAGCGCGAAACATCCACTCGGTATTAGTGGAGGGCGGAGCGACTTTGCTCAACTATATCATACAGACAGGTATTTATGACGAGGTACACATTGAGGTTGGCAATCAGTTGATTTCTCCCGATGAAATGGGCGTTTTTGCGCCATCTTATCGTCCGAAAAGCACTCCAATGATAGTAGACGGGCATCGCATTTACCTTGATATTTGCAAATAACCGATGTAGCAATACACCTAAACAAAATACAAATGAGACATTCTTTCAGTGGTTTTCATCTTGGGCTTTCACTTTTGGGCATAAGTCTTGTATTGGGCAGTTGCTCGATGGTGGAGAAAAAACGCAACAGCGGTGCCATTGTGGCAGAATACGACGGACAGACCATCACACGCGCAGAAATCAACCAACTCACGATGGGTATGAACAGCGAAGACAGCGCGCGCATAGCAGATGCCTATATCCGCCAATGGGCAATGGATTTGGTGGAATACAACAAGGCAAAAGATGTCTCCAACAAACAGATTGAACGGTTAGTGGAAGATTATCGCCATTCACTCTACACACACGAGTATGAAGAACATCTCATTGCACAGCGTATGCCCAAACACGTGGAAGACAGCGTGATACAACAATTTTACGATACGCACATCTCCCATTTCGTACTGCGTGAATCCATCCTGCACGGGGTGCTGCTGGTCGTTCCTAACGGCGCACCCAATATGAATAAACTGCGCAAATGGTTGCAGACACCGGAAACAGAAGAAAGTATTGAAAACATTGAGAAATATGCCTACCAATACGCTACCGGTTACGAACTTTTCCTCAACGAGTGGAAAACTGCAGGGCAGATACAACTGCGTACCCCTACCGCCAAAGATGATTTCTCGAAACTATTGAAACAAAAAAAACAAATCGAACTGCAAGACAGTCTCTACACCTATCTATTGGAAGTTACTGATTCTCATCTTGTCGGGGAGACTATGCCTCTTGACTATGCAACCCCTGAGATACAAAAGATTATCCTCAATCAACGCCAAGTGGAGTTTATTCAACATGAACGCGAAGCATTGTACGAGCAGGCGGTACGCGAACACAAAGTAAAACGCTATTGATATGAGGAGATTGTTATTTCTACTATTTACTTGCAGCACACTATCTTATGGCTTGGCACAAACAACAGGCTCCTATACTATTTCTCCGGACTCTACTGATTTAGAGCCAGTTAGTGCCATAGTTGGAGACTCGTCCATTGCGGCACAATTCATCATTCGCCGCTACAACTTGGACATAGAAGCCCCTATCTACCTGCATTTCAGCGGTACCGACAGCGCATTTTTTCACCTTGATAAAATCGCATCCACCGGTTTTGTAGATGTAGTACATGTTTGGTACGTACCCACCACAGCAGGCAAGCACACAGCGATTTTCACCACGACTTGTGCACTTGCACCCGATTGCGATGTAAAAATGGTCTTCAATGCAACAGCAACAGAACCGACCGGTTTAAGGGAGATTTCAGCAGAGAACGATACTGTCTCTCCCATCAAAAAGGGTTATTTGATTCACCAAAACGGCATGACATTTGTTGCCACGCCGCACGGCATCTATACATTAGACGGGCATTGTGTTGCCCTATAATCCCTCTTTGATTAGCGATTGGCGTACATCGATTCGTAGTACTTCTCGTACTCGCCCGAAGTGATATTGTCCATCCATTCCTTGTGATCAAGGTACCAACGGACGGTCTTCTCGATGCCTTCCTCGAACTGCAAAGACGGTTCCCACCCTAATTCTCGCTGCAATTTGCGGGAATCGATGGCATAGCGCATATCGTGTCCCGCGCGGTCGGTGACAAAGGTGATGAGGTTCATATCCTCGCCCTCCTTGCGCCCGAGCAGACGGTCCACGGTATTGATAACCACCTTGATAATATCAATATTCTTCCACTCGTTGAAACCACCGATATTGTAGGTGTCGGCGATGTTGCCTTTGTGGAAGATGAGGTCTATCGCCCGCGCGTGGTCCTCCACATACAGCCAGTCGCGCACATTCTCGCCCTTACCATACACGGGGAGCGGCTTGCGGTGGCGTATATTGTTGATAAAGAGCGGGATGAGTTTCTCGGGGAACTGGTAGGGACCGTAGTTGTTGGAGCAGTTGGTGACGATAGTCGGCATGCCATAGGTGTCGTGGAATGCTCGCACAAAATGGTCGGACGATGCCTTGGAAGCCGAATAGGGGCTATGCGGGTTGTACTTGGTAGTCTCGGTGAAGAAGTCTTCTCCGTATGCAAAATGGTGCGTAGCAGATGATGCTACCGTAGTGAACGGCGACGGAAGTCCCTCAGGGTGAGTCAGTTCGAGTGCGCCATACACCTCGTCGGTGGAGATGTGGTAGAAGCGTTTTCCTTCATATTTTTCGGGCAACGACTCCCAATAGAGTTTGGCGGCTTGCAGCATTGAGAGCGTGCCGAGCACGTTGGTACGCGCGAAAGTGAACGGGTCTTTGATAGAGCGGTCCACGTGACTTTCGGCGGCAAGATGAATAACGCCCGTCACGCGCTCCTCCTGCATGAGGGCGTAGATAGTATCAAAATCACAAATATCCGCTTTCACAAAACGGTAGTTGGGCTTGTCCTCAATGTCCTTGAGGTTCGCCAGATTGCCCGCGTAAGTGAGTTTGTCCACGTTGATAATACGGTACTCGGGGTACTTGTTCACAAAAAGGCGAACTACGTGGCTGCCTATAAAGCCGGCACCGCCTGTGATAATGATTGTTTTCATATTGATTCTCAGTTAGTTATTTCCAATATATTGAATTGATTTTGGTGTCAAAATAGTTCGTTTCACCACTTTGCCCGTCACCCACACCGCCACTAAACAAGCGGTAATTCGGGTGCTGTCCCCACTCCGCAGGCTTGTCCTCGATCTTTGTATCTTCGCCTGTATCATTATCCACATACGGACGTATCATATTGTGCCACAGTCGGATACGCGCCTGGCTGCCTGCTTTGGCAAACAACTCGTCCGAGGATGCCAACTCGCGTATATACCCCTTGTACCGCGCTTGGAACTCGGGTATTGACATCACCTTGCGCATCAATATACGGTCCCCGTTCAGGCTACCCCAATGCAACATATCCTGTGTACCCGGGTTAACACCCAATCCACTGGTTCCCAACGTGTTGTCATAGTCAAACGGGATAAAATAGAAGCGGTGGTTTGCGTCAAAATAGAAGAAATAGTTGTTCTGGTTTATCCAATAGTCATCCCACATCCCTACCATCACATTCACCGCATACGCCCGCAAGAACAAATCCACATCCATGTGCTGCTCCAGCCACGCCTGCAACTCGCTGCTACCCGATTTGAGCGGTGTCATGCCATTGATAAAGTCCGCCAGTTCCTGCTGCGCGGTAGCCAACCCTGACTTGTTGGTTTTCAAGTCATACACGGGGTTCACCCGTCCGTAATCGTCCGATAATCCCATACGCGACTTGTCGGCATTGCTTAGGTCCGCCCCCCACGATGCCTTCCACATATTCCCGTCATTATCAGGAATATATCCCGACTTCATGCGGTCGTCCAGCCATCCCTTGCGCGGGTTCTCAATCATCGCATACACACCCATATACACGGGACGCGCATCACCTTTTATATATACCGACAGGCGGCAGTAGGAGGCATACGGCGCACTCCATACGCCAAAACGGTGAAACAAATCATAGCAATATACCTCCCTGCAATAGGCAGCGTCATCCTTGTGCCACTTCAGTATCAGTCGGTCGCAGCCAAAGAAACGTTCCCCCGATTCGTATTTCGTAAAACGGATGCCGAAATGCGCATGATGCCATTGTGCTCCATCGCGGTGTGTGTCACCATGGTTGCCCTCGGGACGGCGACGCGAAGTGTTACCGCGCGGGCGAAGCCCTACACTGTCACGGTGAAACAACTGATTTCCCTTGCTGAATGTAAATTCGGCAGGCACATACAGACCATTGTTCTCCCACTTGTCGAAGTTGCCGAGGTACGTATTCCAGTCTTTCTCCGTCACGGAAATGGTGATTTCGGGCAGGCTGTTGAGGTCGAACAGGTACGCCAAGTTGCGCTTCGACGGGTCAAGGTTCGTGGTATCAAGCGCAGGCGGGTACTGCGGAACAGAGTCTCCTGTCGGCGGGTTCTCAGGCTTCGGTTCATCGGGGCATACTGCAATACACCCCGTCATCAGCAGAGCCATCGCAAAAGCCCATATCCATCGCCATACCTTTCTCATAACACAAAACGTATCTGCTTGAAATGGTAGGTACGCACCTCACCTTTGTCAGTGCGGAGTACCAACTCTCCCATCGGGTCCACATCCACCAACTCTGCCATAAACACCGGATTCTCTGTCTTTTCTCCAGCACTTGCCAACGTAGTCGGAGCCACACTCACCTCTCTTTCCATATATGGGTATAATCCCTCACGCCTGTACAGATGCCCCATATACGCCTCTTTCAATGCCTCTTTGGGCACATTCATCCACCTTTTCAATGCTCCCAGATATGCGTCCAACAGCGTCTGCACATCATATTCCTGCCCCGTAATCTGCTGCATCGAAATGGGGTTCGGCGCTTTGCTCCTGAATACCAACTGATTGACATTCAGCCCTATCCCCACAATCGAGTACGCCACACGACTGCCGAGAAGCGTATTCTCCACCAATATCCCCGACAACTTCTTATCACCGAAATAGATGTCATTCGGCCACTTGATATGCAAGCCCTCTTTGGGGAGATATTGTGCCAGCATATCCACCATTGCCACCGACACCAGCATCGTCAGATAGAACTGCTCACTCGCCGCCACGTCGCATCGTAACAGACTGGAGAACAGCAGGTTCTTCCCGTCTTCACCTTCCCAACCGTTGCCTGCCTGCCCGCGTCCTGCCGTTTGGTAGTCCGTCCGAATCGTGTACAGGTTCGGCAGTGTGTCCGAATACTGCTCCCGCAACAGCGTGGAGGTGCTATGTGTTTGCCCTATATACATCCAACAGGTATTGTTCAATCACACGTTGTATCTGCTTGGATTTCGCGTTGGCACTATTCACCATCACCGCAAACACCCACACCCTGCCGTCGGGCAGGAAGATGTACCCCGCGTAATTCTTCGTGCCGCCAATCGTGCCGCTCTTCGCGCACACGCACCCATGCAATGCCGTCCCTGCCAGAAACGACTGCAAAGTGCCGCTTTCGCCGCTACAGGGAAGCGATTCCACCCACGCATCGCGCTCGTGCGAACCGTACATATACCGCAGTATCTGCACAAACTGCGTCGGCGACATTGCATCTTGCGGAGCCAACCCGCAACCGTCCAACACACGTGCCGTGCGCAGACTCACACCACGGTTGCGCCAATATTCGCGCACAAAATCCGAGGCGTTGTGTATCGTACAAGGTGTTCCGTACCGCGTTCCGAGGGTACGGAACAGCATCTCTGCATACAGGTTGTCCGACTTGTGATTGGTGTGCTCTATGATTCTCGCCAGGTCTTCGCTTTCGTTGATAAACAGCACGTTACGCATTGTTCCGCCCGCCGGAGCCTCACTAACATATCCTGCCGCACCGTCCACCGCAATGCCACTTGCCCGCAACACCCTGGTCATCTCACGTGCCAGCATCAGCGGTGGGTTGGGCAGGTCGCCCATCACCCCAAAAGTCTGCCTGTTCGACGGCACACTCCCCGTCAGATACCGACGATTGCTATACGGCACCCCGTGCACAAACGCCCCGTCTCCGTATGTAGGTGTGCAGCGGATATGGTTCTCAAACTCCACCTCCGGCACGTTGGGCGTGGTGTTCAACACCTCTGCGATGCTGCCCACAGAACCACTCCGCAGCACGATATTCATGGTGTTGTCAAGGTACGACAGCGCAAATATCCCGGGTGCATAGTAGTTCCCCGCGTCCTCCCACAGCCACGCAGGGTTCAACGCGTCGGCATCAAAATACGATGCATCGCCCATCACACGCCCCGTAATGCGCCGGATACCCGCATCGCGCAACTGCCGCGCCCATTTGAACAGGAACGCTCTGCTGCCCACATACCTCGAACCGAAGGTAGGGTCTCCGCGTCCCTCTATATATAGGTCGCCGTACAGCACACCGTCGCTGATATAGCCCGTGTAAGTCACGGGAGTCTGGATACGGTAATCATGCCCCCACATATCAATGGCGGTCGCGGTGGTCAGTATTTTCATCGTCGATGCGGGCGGAATCACACAATTCTCACGGTACGCATCTATCGTGTCTCCTGTCTGATAATCACATATCAGCACCCCTACATTCGCGTCTCGCGTGATGGGATGCGTCGTCAGCACGGAAAGTATAAATAACAAACTAAGCATACAAAAAAACGGAGTGGTACTACATACCCCCACTCTCTTAACCCCGCAAAGGTACGCTTTTTTTTCTAAAACACCAAACTTTCAGGTGCAAAATGAGTATGTTCTCACCAAAACCGCTTGCCCCGCTTGCATATTTCATTGTTTTTTCGTAACTTTGCGGCCTGAATTGGACAATAAAATTCAAACAATATGAATACGTTTTTGAAATACTTAGGCGCTATTTTAGTATTGTGTGGTGTGGTTTGCTTGGCTGTTTACGCCTTTGGCGTGCAGAAAAATGCATTGCTTGCCACGGCTATTGCGCTTGAGTTTGTAGGCATCTTGTCCTACATCCTTATCAACAAATACGTGGAATAACTCGTTGGAACGGAAGGACTCTTCTTCCGCCGCAGACAATGCGACTCCACTCAAAGCAGGTTGCTCGACCGAATGGTAGCGACCTTTAGTCAACAAGGAAGGTAACGCCTTCCGTTTGGTGTGTAGAGGGAATACCTCCTCACACCGGTAAACAACTAATCCGAACAAAGTATGGCAGACTTTAACGACGCAATCAAGCAGCACCTCACGGGCATGTACCAAGACTGGTTCTTGGACTATGCCTCCTATGTGATTTTGGAGCGCGCCGTGCCTGCCATCGAGGACGGTCTGAAGCCCGTGCAACGCCGTATCCTCCACGCTATGAAGGGGGTGGACGACGGCAAGTACAACAAGGTGGCGAACATCGTCGGGCAGACTATGCAGTACCACCCGCACGGCGATGCCAGTATCGGCGACGCGCTGGTGCAACTCGGGCAGAAGGACCTGCTCATCGACTGTCAAGGTAACTGGGGCAATATCCTCACGGGCGACGGGGCCGCCGCGCCACGTTACATCGAGGCGCGCCTCAGCAAGTTCGCCCTCGAAACGGTCTTCAACCCCAAAACCACCGAGTGGATGCTCTCCTACGACGGTCGCAAGAAAGAGCCCATCCACCTGCCCATCAAGTTCCCGCTCCTCCTCGCGCAGGGCGTGGAAGGCATCGCAGTGGGACTCAATTCGAAGATTCTGCCCCATAATTTCAACGAACTATGCGACGCCTCGCTGGCATATCTCCGCGGCGAAGAGTTCCAACTCTACCCCGACTTCCCCACGGGCGGCGAGATCGACGTCAGCCGCTACAATGACGGCGAGCGCGGCGGAGTCATTCGTATTCGCGCCAAAATTCAGAAGGCAGACGACAATCGCACCCTGATAATCAGCGAGATACCCTACGGCACGACCACCACAAAGATTATCGAGACCATCCTCCGTGCCAACCAAAAAGGCAAAATCAAGGTGCGCAAGGTGGACGATTTCACCGCCGAAGAGGCGAAGATTGTGGTGCAACTCGCCCCTGGCAGTTCGTCCGACAAAGCCATCGATGCGCTCTATGCTTTCACTGATTGCGAGGTGAATATCTCGCCCAACTGCTGCGTGGTGCAGAACAAAAAACCTATCTTCACCAATATCAGCGAACTCCTGCGGCTCAGCACCGACAACACCCGCGCCCTCCTCAAATGGGAACTCGAAATCCAGAAAGCCGAACTCGAAGAGCAGTATTTCTACACCTCGCTCGAGAAAATCTTCATCGAGAACCGTATATATAAGGAAGAGGGCTACGAGAACGCCCCCAACAAAGACAAACTGGTGGCTTTTGTGGACAAGGCACTCACCCCGTGGAAAGCGCAACTCATTCGCGAGGTGCGCCGCGAGGACATTGAACGCCTCTTCGACATTCGCATGATTCGAATCACGCGTTTCGACTCCAAAAAGGCGGACGAACTTATGCGCGACCTCGACCGCAAAATCAAGGACACCATTCGCAACCTCGACCACCTCACCGACTACACCATCGCGTGGTTCCAATCGCTCCGCGAGAAGTACGGCGCACGCTATCCGCGTCGCACAGAGGTGCGGAATTTCGCCAATATCAACATCAAAACCGTCATCGAGGCAAACGAGAAACTCTACATCAACCGCGCCGAAGGATTCATCGGCACGGGGCTGAAGAAGGACGAGTTCCTCTGCAACTGCTCCGACATCGACGATGTCATCATCTTCCACAAAGACGGCAAATACAAGATTGTCAAGGTGGCGGACAAACTCTTCGTCGGCACCGACATCCTGCACATCGACATCTTCCGCAAGAACGACCAGCGCACCATCTACAACGCCATCTATCGCGACGGCAAGAACGGCATCTATTTCATGAAGCGGTTCGCCGTCACCGGCATCGCGCGCGACAAGGAGTACGATCTCACGCAGGGCAAACCGGGCTCCAAGGTGGTCTATTTCACCGCCAACCCCAACGGCGAGGCGGAAGTCATCCGCGTGCAACTCAAGCCCGCCCTGCACCTTAAGAAGGTCGAGGTCACCAAGGACCTCAGCGAGTTAGCCGTCAAGAGCCGCAGCGCGCGCGGTAACGTGCTCACCAAGTACGAAGTCAAGTCCATCACGCTCAAGCAGAAAGGGCATTCCACCCTCGGCGGACGCAAGGTATGGTTCGACCCCGATGTCTTGCGTATCAACTACGACGCGCAGGGCACCTACCTCGGCGAGTTCTGGGACGAAGACCGCATTCTCGTCATCACCACCACGGGCGACTACTACCTCACCACCTTCGAACTTACCGCCCATTTCGACCAGAATATCCTGCGCATCGAGAAGTTCGATGCCGACAAAGTCTGGTCGCTTGCCATGTGGAACGCCGACCTCGGCTACTACTACGGCAAACGTTTCCAACTTGACGCGCAGCCTAAATCACAGAATATGCTCGGCGACAACAGCAGCAGCCGCATCGTGATCCTCACCGACCGCGACAAGGCTATGTTCCGCCTTGTCTTTACTGACGATACCAAACCCGATATGGACATCATCATGTCCGATTTCATCGATGTCAAATCCCCGAAAGCGAAAGGCAAACGATTCTCCACGCTCGACATCACCCGCATTGAGGACATCACTCCTGTCCACGAACCCGCCCCCTCCGAAGACAGCAACGAGAACGACAACCCCTCCGCCGAGAACGACAACCCATCAGAAGAAAGCCACAACACCCCCGAGGACACTCCGGCTCCTGCTGAAATCTCTACGCCCCTGGATAATGCCGCAGGCGTTCCCTTCACTATCACCAACGAGGTCCCCGAAGACAGCCGTCCTATCGACGAACAACTCAGCCTTTTCTAACCCTATTATTTGTTTAAGTGCCACTATGTTGGGCGGTGCGCCCATGGATTGCGCCCAACCGTTGATGCCCCGCAATATGGCAAAGATAATTCTTTTTTCTGCCCGTTTCCCTCCCTTTCTTTCCTCATTCACCCCCCAAAAAACAGCAAGGGGGAAGCGTGGGGCGGGTGTGCTATGCGCACTGAATGCCATAGCGAAGCGAAAGCCGGTGGCTTGAGCAGAGTTCCTGATTAGCAAGGGATAAGCAACCCATAAGCAAGGGATAGACATCCTTTACACCATCTCTCTTTTACCCCTATCATACCTTTTCCTGCCCCACAAAAATTTGAGACATGTGTCGCTTAATTTTATAAACTCATATAGATTGAGTGTATATTATCATTCTCGTTTTGGTAGAAATCCAATACTGAAGTACTAAACTCAGGATTAATATCATTAAGATATTTAAAATTGTGAAATTTGGGCAGAGTGCGACATATAACTATATATGGACATATATTTTCCATATCCTTGACACGAGGATTTTCTTTTTCAATAGGAAACTTGATGTAGCAATGTTTTCTCATATGGCAATTATGTAAAATCTTCAGTGTTAGACGATATATAAATTGGGCTGCCAAATACCAATTCACGGACATTTTGTTGATATACTGTGACATCAAGTACTCCCCCTCTCCACCAAGAATATCTTTTTTAGTTTATTATAAAAAATATTGTTCAAAGAGAGCCTTGAACGAGGATTTAAGTATAACCCTTTCTTTCTAACAACTTGATATAATACGCTATCATCTATTTCACTCATGATGTACATATAGAAATCATACCCCAAATACACAAATATATGTTTGGAATGGTTCGCCAAACATACGTGCAACTTTTCTCTTAATGATAATCTTATAATTTCATCAATATCATTGACAGATACACGTTTTTGTTTCATTACTTGCAAGATACGCGGTTCAATATTCTCTTCATCTCCAGATAAAATGTCACTTTTATATAATTCTTCGCCTTCTGATAAAGGAATCAATGTTAGAAAATGACACTGCGTCATATTACAGATTGTTCGAATAGTATCAATATACTGCCTTTCCACAGATAAGTATCTATCTAACATGCTCGGCTTTTCATAGACATCAGAGATTGATGTCCACTCATCCTTTTTTTTGTAGCCCCCATTTCTGTCATATCCATTGGGAGAATACTTGACAATCGTATCTGTTATATATGCATACTTCTTTGAGTATAGTCTGTGATAGAATTCATTATTTATATCAGCCATATTTTTAATCTCCTATTCTATTTAAGTCCTTATCATAAGTTCCCATTCGTGTAGATTAACTTGAAAAATTACTTGCTATTTTTGAAAATCCCCATGTGGGGACATTTGCCGAACCGGTTCTTAGTGCGTTGTAGTAATGTTTTGTGTAGCCCTTTGGGGTAACGATAAAGTACGGATTCACATAGAGGACAGCATCATTGAAGTCCACATGGTATTGCCATTCTCCTGCATTGTGCTGCTGTCTTACACGGAAAAAGGTTGACTCATAGAATATAAAAAAATAAATAAAAGATTTTATGAGTACAAAACGTAGGGCATTCACTGAAGCCTTCAAAATGCAAGTGCTCAGTGATTATTACAGCAACGGGTGCAATGTTCGTGCAACCGCTCGCAAGTGGGGTATCGTCCACCAAAACATCCTGCAGTGGCTGAAAGACTCTTGCAAGAATCAAAACAAAGATGTATCTTTGCCGCAAGAAGAATCCGAAACCGACATGAGGTCAGAAGAAAAACAGGACATTTTGGCACTTCAAGAGCGCATTTCCCAACTCGAAAAAAGTCTGGAATATGAGCGTTTGCGCGTCTCGGCTTATGAACGTCTCATCGAGATTGTCAAACAAGAAGACGGCATTGATGTGCTAAAAAAAGATGGTGCCAAACAGTAGATAGTCTGGCAGACGAGTACCGTGAACAAACAATCGGTACTCTCTGTGCGCTGTTTGGCAAGTCAAAACAGGCGTACTACAAGCACAAGCGTCCGACCGTCAGCGACCGCGATTGGGAGCGGCAAGTATTGGACATCGTAGCCCATTATCGGGGGCTTATGCCCAAGATTGGTTGCCTCAAATTATACGATATTGTGTGCAGTATTATGGGCAAGCGAAGGGGCTATGCAAGGGACAATTTTTTGGACTTGATGCGCAAGCATCATTTGGTTGTTCCGCCACGCCGTACACGCCACACGACCAACTCGAACCACTTGTATTTTAAGTATCCGAATCTTGCTAAGGATATGAATATCAATCATATAAACACGCTTTGGGTGTCCGATATCACTTATATCCCGCTGCAAGGAGGCGATACGTGTTACCTGCATTTGGTAACCGATTACTACTCGCGTGCCATCCTCGGTTTTATAGTGTCTCCGACGCTTGAAGCCAAGTACTCGGTGCAGGCATTGGAGCAGGCGGTGGTGCGGGCAGGCGGAGGTAATTTGTGTGGCACGACGCACCATTCTGACCGCGGTGTGCAATATGCGAGTGATACTTATACAACGGTGTTGCACGACCACAATATCCGTATCAGTATGTGCGAGGATTACAGCCCGACCGATAACGGTTTGGCGGAGCGGGTAAACGGCACCATAAAGACGGAATGGCTTTATCCTCTGCCATTGCTCAAGGATTTGCAAGAGGCGCAGGAACAGATAACTCACTTTGTGGATTTATATAATAATGTGCGTCCGCACCGGAGCCTGAAAAATAGAACACCGATGTCGGTCTATTTGGATGACCCGAATATCGTTCCTGCCGCCCGATGGCATTACGAGCAAGCGGAAAAATGTGCAGAAAGGGCATTTTTTTAGAAAAAAGAGAGGGTTGGAGGATTGGCGCGGTTTCGCCTTTCTGTCCCCTCGCGAGGGGACAGAAAGGAAAGGAAGACAACCCAAGTGGTGAACAAGTCAACCTATCCGACAAACGAGTCAACTTTATACGTATTTTAACAAAACAAACACGGAAACGAGTCAACCCGA
>CAKULK010000025.1 GCA_934667275.1 uncultured Bacteroidales bacterium
TGTCCTACGTTTTGTACTCATAAAATCTTTTATTTATTTTTTATATTCTATGAGTCAACCTTTTTCCGTGTAAGACACACTGTTTAGGTAATGCGAAGACCTCGAGTTGTAAGTAAGCAACACGAGGTCTGCGCTTTCTTTGTGTGTCTATACGTATGGAATAATTAACCTATTAAATACTAAAAATATGTCACTTGTTAAGAATGTGTGTATAGGAAAAGAAGCCTATACAAAAGCCCGTGCCAACGAAATCAACGACATCATCAAGGATTTGTTGCCCGATGAGAAATCAATTATTGTCAAAGACCCACAGCCCATTCCGTCTGGAATACAAACGGGTGTAGATGTTCCCTTAAGTACCCGCACAGGTTTGGATCTCGCCGGTAGCACCATTCTTGGGTCATTCCATCCCTGCTGTCCCGGTTCGTTACATTGCACTTTTCCTCTTACGCGCGAAATCATCTTCCGCCGTTTGGTGCTTATTGACTCTCTTTTCTCTACCAACACCAACAAGGGCTGCTATATCAAACAGAATATGGCGGATACTATTTACGATGCTTGCTATGATGTTACTACCGGCGTACACTCCGACTACACCTTAGTCAAGAAAGCAATCGATTATATCCTATGGACTATCAAATCTCCATTTGCGCAAACTCCCGAAGACCAGAATGTAATAAACGAGATTGATAATTTGTTGTACAAAAAGTACACGTGGGTAAAGAACAAACCCGGTAATGCACAGATGGAGTTGTCTCTTATGACCAAATACCTGCATTGGTTGGTAGAAAGTATGCATCTGACTAACCCCCAAGTTTATACCGAAGGTTTCCCTATCAAAGATAGTCTGGTCAATCAGATGCTGCCCAAGGTCTATGACCGTTTGTTCGGGAAAAAGGTGGGCAAACATAGTACATTCGCAGACTATACCAAAGCCCTATGGGAGATTGCCAATGCGTTGAAAACTTATGATCCAACCCTTTGGACTCGCTCTGATATGACTACCTTCCATATCCTGGACCTCTTTATGTGGCAACTCGGCAAAGTCTACAAAGCCAACGGTGACTATACCCAACTCTGGATGCCTCTAACAGAAATAGAGTTTACGAAAATGCTCAAAACAGGTGTTATTGCTCCAAAATTACAAAAGTTAGAAAATCTCGCCAAGAAACTATAAACATCCATAGATATATGAAACGACTTTTCTTTTTTATTTGTGTATTCACTTTATTGTGCAGTCCGTCATCTTTTGCGGCTGTCGAATGGGATGGAACATCAGCACCTTGGACAAAAGGCACAGGTACAGAGACAGATCCCTATCTTATTGAAACTCCGCAACACCTATCCTATCTATCGGAGATGGTCAGCGCAGGCATAAATACCTATAAAGACAAATACTTTAAGCAAACCCTGGACTTTGATATGAAAAGTCTTGTCTTTACACCGATAGGAATTTCTGAAAAATACCCATTTGAGGGCAATTACAATGGAAACAATAAATATGTTTCCAACTTAAAGATTTCGGGGGACAACGATAATGACTATATTGCTCTTTTTGGCTATGCAGTTGGGGCTACAATTGATAAAGTATCGGTTGGTGGTTCTTTCTCCTGTACGTATTCGGGGAGAAAATATGCGGCTGGCATATTGGCTTTTGGTAAAAATGTAAAATTATATAATTGCCAGAATAGGGCAGATATTAAGGTCGGATGTCAAGGTGATGCTGCTGGTATAGTTGCGGTTCTTTCTGGAATATGTAATTTGATAAATTGTTCTAATGCTGGTGTAGTATCATGTATGGGTACATCTGGTGGTATAGTTGGAACAAACGATAATGCTGCTGTAAGTACATTAACAAATTGTTCCAATACAGGATTGGTATCATCAAATGCTGCTTCTTCTTCGGGAAAAGGAGGTGGTATTCTTGGCTCTAATGCTAAAGAAGGAAAAATCACACTATCAAATTGCTCCAATATTGGATCCATTGTTAGTACTTCTTCTGGACGATATACAATGTCTATTGCGGGGGGATGTGTGGCTAGCAACAGTGGTTATGCAACTTTGACTACTTGTTCTAACCGAGGAGATATGTCTGTTTCTTCATATGGCACACATGCAAGTGGTATTGTAGGATTTACCTTCAGTGATGGTAGTTGTAAAATTAACAATTGCTATGCACATTGTGCATTTTCAACTCGTGCTACATCTGGTGGTGTTGATTCTGACTGTACTTATGGAGTTGCTAATAATGGTATTATTAGCAATTGCTATTTTGCTGGTAAATTAACAGGAATTAGTTCATTTGGAATCAGTAAAGAAGGTACCGTAACTAATAGTTATTTCAATTCAGATTGTGGAGCATCTACTTCAGGAAAAGGTACTGCTAAAACGACAGCGCAACTCAAATCTGCTTCTATGCCCATACTTCTTAATGGCTTAGAAACAGGCACTACGTGGGTAATGGATACCAATAATTCCAATGACGGGTATCCTATCTTTGGTTGGCAGGTACCGGTAATAACATACGCTATTACCACTACTTGTGATGACACTCAAGGCACCGTCAGTGGCAGCGGAAACTATACCGAAGGCACTGTGGTTGCACTGACCGCCACTCCTAATGACGGTTATGCCTTTTCTGGTTGGAGCGATGGGGATAAATCCAATCCGCGTTCTGTTACGGTGGGTACTTCTGATGCTACCTACAAGGCTCTTTTTGTGAAGATGCGCTATGTCATTACCGTGAACCAAGACTGTTCAGTCAATATCCAATAAACCCAATAACAATGCAACAACAATTTATACGATATTTCTGCATATTTGGGGCGTTATGTTTATGGGGAACGGCTTATGTAAGTGCTGACCATACTCTGACGATAGGTGCTTCCGACTGCTCCACACTCAAAACCCAATCTGTGGCAGATGGTGCGACCGTAGTGCTGAAAGCCAAACCGTCGGCGGGGAATCTTTTTATCCGTTGGAATGACGGCAACACCGATAACCCGCGCATAATCACCATACAGTCAGATGCAACCTATAAAGCCATTTTCGGAGCGGCAGACGATGTACTTACTACGTGGCATACCCTGACAATATCGGCAACGGAATGTGCCACTCCTTGGGTAAAGAAAGTCCCAAATGGCGCAACGTGCGAACTGCGTGCAGTTCCCGAACCAACTTGCGGCACGTTCAAACAATGGTCAGACGGAAATACCGACAACCCACGTTCAGTGGTGGTTACAGGCGATGCCACCTACACGGCAGTATTTGAGCGAAAGCAGTACACCGTCACCGCCACCGCAGATAATGCTGAGCAAGGTTCAGTATCTATCACCGCAGAATAAATTAACGAAAAATTAACGGCAATTAACGGAGACAAAGAAACACTCGACCGTGTTTTTAATGGCTCTTTTATGGCTGTTAATGGAGCAAAATAGGTCTTTCATGGAGACCTCCTGAATTAACGGAAACAATAACAAATAAATACAACAATGAAAAAACTCTTTTCTCTTTTGGCTATGGCACTATGTATCTCAGCCATTGCCCAAGCCGACCAATTAGTAGTAGATTGCGGCAACTCTGCCACTATCTCCGCCACCCCCGCTGTGGGCTATCATTTCGTGCGTTGGAACGACCTTAATACCGACAACCCCCGCACTATCACTCCCACCGAGGACGCTACCTACACTGCATTCTTTGCTATCAACCAATACACCGTCATCTTCCAAAACTATGATGGCACCGAATTGCAAAAGGAAACCGTCAACCACGGCGATGCAGTCAGTTACAAAGGTACTGTCCCCACCAAACCCGCTACGGCACAATACACCTACACCTTCTCGGGGTGGAGTCCGAACATAGAATATACTGCTACGGCAGACGCTACCTATACCGCTCAGTTCGACCGGACGGTGAACAAATATACCATCACTTTCAAGAACTGGGATGGCACCGTTCTCGAAGCCAAAGAATGGGAGTATGGCGAGTTGCCTACGTATGCGGGCACGCCTACACGCCCCGCAGATGATGAGTTCACCTATACTTTCACAGGATGGAATAAGGTCATCTCCTCCGTGACGGGCGAGGCAGAGTACATCGCGCAATACACCAACAGCACCAATTCCTACACCATCACCACCGATGGCGAGAATGGTACCACTACGGGCGGCGGCACATATCTCTATGGTAAAGAGGTTACCCTGACTGCTACACCTAACACCTGCTACCGCTTTGTACGCTGGAGCGACGGCAATACCGATGCTACCCGCACCATCACCGTCACAGGCAACACCACCTACACGGCTATCTTCGAGAAGATTCAGTACACCATCACCGTGCAATCGGACAACGATGCCCAAGGCAGTGTGAATGTGGTGGCACTACCCTGATGACGCTATGATGAAGCGGTGGTTGATATACATAGCATGTTGGATGAGTGTCGGTGCCGTCTTTGCTGACGGCACCGGCACCCGCCTGCGTGTGGATTGTGGCGACTGGGTGCAGTTGGAGGCTACGCCCCGTGAAGACTACCATTTCGTGCGTTGGAGCGACGGCAACACCGACGCACTCCGCCAACTGCAGGTGAATGAGGATGTCCGGTACATTGCCTATTTTGCGGCTAACTGTGAGGAATATGCCAACTGGCCTGTGGTGGCACTATACGACTGGCTGCTGATGCTCAACGTGCGCGAAATCAATGCCATGGGCTACTATGTGGCAGACTCGCGGGTGACATGGTATCGGGTTGTGGGAGAGCCTGATGATATGCACGGCACCTTTCCGCAGGACGATGTGCCTGTAGGACACGGCTATTACCTCACCCTCGCGCAGAACCTGCAAGGTACGGGCGACTACTATGCCGTAGCCGATGTGTCGGACACGAAAGGTATGCTCTGCGACGGGCTTATGCGCTCGGTGATAGTGCACTATGCCAATGGCAACCGCACCCCGCGTCTGTACCTGACGCCCAATATGGTGAACGGCGGGGAGCAGATGCGTATCCGCGGTTTGGACCCGCAGAAGACCTACACTATCCTCGTGCATAGTGCCACGGGGCAGTTGGTGGGCGAATACACAGCCGCAGGCTGCGATATGTTCTTTATCAATGCAGTACGTGTGGCAGGCTGCTATCATGTGAGTGTCGTAACCGATAATATATACAAACCACGCTACGATATGTGGTGGTTACTCCGTAAAGACAGGACTATGAAGCGATTTTATTACATATTATTGGCATTATCCAGCCTCACTCTTTCCGCCAATGCACAGATACATATGTTGCAATATGGTGTACGGGGCGGTATGGCGTTTGGTGTAGGTAGTGTGGCATCAGAAGCCCGCACCTCATTGGGCGGCATCGGTGCAACGGACATCGGTTACACCTACTATACGCCTGTGTCGTCTGTGGATATGGGTGTACACACGGGGCTGTCGTTCGGCTATCGGCAGATGGCGATGGGGCATGCGTTGCATGAGCAGTTCACCAACACCGACTATTTGGGGAACGATATGCACTATACCATTACGGGCAACGTGGCATTGCGGCAGCGTGATGTGTTCTGTGAGGTACCCGTGATGTTCGCTCTGCGTTCTGACGGGTTGGTGTTCAACATAGGTACAAAACTGCGTCCGTCTTTATGGCAGCAGAATATGCAAGAATTGTCGCACGTGTCCATAGATGCCTACTACCCCTTGACGGATGTGCATGTCACCAATGAACTGATTACGGGTCTTCTGCCCGAGGAACAATACCGGCAGGTAAAGTCCGCGTCTATGGCTTCGTTCGCCCTGTCGGCAGGAATAGAGTTGGGCTATGAGTGGGAAGTAAGCAGAATGAATACCGTTGGTTTCCAACTGTTTATGGATTGTATGCTGTGGCAGACCGGCATGCGGGCAGGCGAACAGCCTGTTATCTTGGTGGCACCTGTTGCCAATGCGCAGAACCCTGTACCTAAAGTATCGGTGAACAATACTACGGCATCGCAATTAGGACTCCTGCATCCCATTGAGTGTGGCATCAAACTTTATGGCACACTCTTCAAAAGGGAACACAGACATTGGCATCGAAAGTGGCAATGAATGCGATGATACCAAACAGGCTGTCGGACAAGTGGTCGGACAGCCTGTTTGGCTAAAAGGACTTCGTGCTATCAAGACGCGCAACATCATTGCGTTCCTCGTCGGTTGGATTGGTATGCCTGGCGTATGCTGATACGATGTGTTTCACCAGCGGGTGGCGGACAATATCTTTCTGGTTGAACTCCACAATGGCTATCCCTCTGATGTCGCGCAGACGCTCAATCGCATCACGCAGTCCGGACTTCTGAGAGGCAGGCAAGTCTATCTGCGTGAGGTCGCCCGTGACAATCATCTTCCCGTGGATGCCCAAGCGCGTCAGAAACATCTTCAACTGCGCGGTAGTTGTGTTCTGTGCCTCGTCCAAAATCACGATAGCATCTGCCAGTGTCCGTCCGCGCATGAATGCCAACGGCGCAATCTGTATCACTCCGCGCTCCATATACTCGTTCAGTTTCGCCCCTGGTATCATGTCCTGCAAAGCGTCATACAAGGGCTGCAAGTATGGGTCTATCTTGTCCTTCATATCGCCAGGCAGGAATCCGAGTTTCTCACCAGCCTCCACCGCAGGGCGTGAGAGGATGATTTTCTTCACCTCGCGGTTCTTCAGCGCGCGCACCGCCAGTGCGATAGCCGTATATGTCTTTCCGCTGCCTGCAGGACCGATGGCAAACAGCAGGTCGTTGTCCTCGTAGGCGTCCACCAGCAGTTGCTGGTTGCGGCTGCGCGCCACAATAGACTTGCCGTTCACACCGTGGAGTATCAGGTTATCTTGCAGATACTCTTGCGGTTGTTCGCCATGGAGAAGCATGAGTATCTGCTCCTCGTTAAGAGTGTTGTTCTTGATGCAGAACGCCTCACACTGACGCAGGCTGCGCTCAAAACGCGCAATGGCAGCATCGGGTCCCGAAACCTTGATATGATAGCCGCGCGCTACCACCCGCACATCGGGGTGCTGGTCTTTGAGGCAAAGGATATTGCGGTTGTTCACGCCGTAGAATACGGCGGTGTCGAGGGCATCGTTCAGTTCGATAATTGACTCCATAGCGGTATTTGGTTTAGATATTCATATTGATTGGGCAGCACGCGCGCTATCACGGTCTGCGCACCATTGCTCAGCACGAGATAAGGCACATGCAGTTGGCGGTTGTAAACAGCGGCTTGGTCGAGCACCTGCTGCGTGAGGGGTACGGTGTCTGCCTTGAACTCCAACAGCATAAGCGGCTGCATGGCAGCACTATACACAATGGCATCACACCTCTTCTGCAAGCCCGCCACCTCGATGGGCACCTCCACGGCAATCAACGAGTGCGGGTAGCCGCATTGTGTCTCCAACGACTCCAATACCTGCTGCCGCACCCACTCTTCGGGCGTCAGGCGCACAAACCGCCGACGCCATGCGCAAAAAATTTGCTCCTTGTTATTTACCGTTTTAGTTCTCATTCCGTGGTGCAAAGTTACACTTTTCCGCCACATATACAAACACATAGAGACTGCCCAAGCAGTTTGAGCAACCTCTATTCTTCAGTGTGAAAGAATTTGCATCACTTCACCTCTTCGGCATCCACAAACTCGAAGCGGTCGTGCAGTTGCTTGAGGCGTTTCTCAAAGCGGTTGATACCTGCCACTTGTACCCAATAGCCCACGCCTGCGAGTACGATGCCAAGGCTGACCAAGATGGTGAGCGTAGTGGCACTGACAGCCGGTTGGAAGAATCCGTAAACACCAAATGCCGCTGCCAACAAGCCGAAAAGCAACATTATCCACCAATAGCGGAAACCCACCTGCTTGAAATCGAAAGACTCGATGGCAATCCGCACCCCTTCAAACAACACTACAAAGGCAAATACGAAGGGCAGAGCCGCAGCCAACGACACAGGGTGAATAATGAAGAAGATACCCATCAGCACCTGCAACATAGCCGACAGGAACAACAAGCCGCTTTGCGGCAAAATAAGGTGCAATCTGCCCCATGCGGCAAACTCGCAACATCCTGCCACCAAAAAGAACAGACCGAGGAGCCATGCAAGACTCAACAATGTGCTACCCGTATTGACGAGACAAACGATACCCAATGCCACGAGCGCAATTCCCGCAAGGCACATCCAGATTTTTGTACTTGTTTTCATAACGATGCGTTTTATTCGTTGAACGATTTGCAAGAATGTGCGCAAATAACGTGCCAAAGATTAAAACTGACAAATTGTCACCGGTGCAAGTGTGGCATAAGTGTGTTGAATCCTTTGGCCGGTATCCGGCAAGTTCAACTTGGAAGTGCAAAAGTAGTGGTTCAAAGGAATATGTTTTATAAGTAGCATGGGTTCTCTCTTGT
>CAKULK010000026.1 GCA_934667275.1 uncultured Bacteroidales bacterium
CAAACGAGTCAACCTTATACGTATTTTAACAAAACAAACACGGAAACGAGTCAACCCGAAAACGGACAAAGCAGGGGATTATATGAGTCGTTGAATGTACCGAGTATCTACCGTGTATCAACCGTATATCTACCGTGTATGTACCGTAAATCTACCGTAGTTTGAAACGGGAGGACAGAAGGGAGAGGTACGATTTACAAATTTACGATGTACGATTTATTTGAAGATTGAGAAAGATGTACGATTTTTGGAAAAGCGGGCGATGATATTTGATTATTATCAAGATTTTTTTGAACGGACGGCTATGCCGTATTATCACAAATTAGCCATAAAGCCGCTGGCTTATAGGGAGAGTAGAGAAAAGAGGTTAGGGAATAAAAAATCAGGCTGCCGACGGGATGTCGGCAGCCTGATGTATGCAGAGACCTTTATAAAAACTTTGATTGAGACCGTTGTTTGATTGCTATTTTTGCAGGGTTTTGTAGCGGCGGATGGCGACCAAGTGGTGAGTGAGGGTGCCATCGGGAAGAAGAATGCCGTCGGGGGTGATGGTGTCGATGTGCACGCAACCCGAGCAGTGCATGATATGCATAGAGTCGAGCAGTATGCCGACATGCGAGACGGAAGTCTGTTGCGGGCTGCGGTCGGCGTGGTCGAAGAACGCCAAGTCGCCGAGGCGTGCGTCAGCCAATGCGGGAACGGTCTCGCCTTGCGTGATTTGCTCGCGCGCATTGCGCAGCAGTTGTACACCAAACAGTGCGTAGAACACCTGCGTGAAGCCTGAGCAGTCGATGCCCAAGGCACCTTTGCCTCCCCAGAGATACGGGGTACCTTGCAGCGACATGAGCACCTGCTCTATCTTGTCCAACTCAAACGGCAGGGGTTGCACGGTTGCGTGCTGCGGCAAAAGTTCGTACTGCGTGTCCAGCACCGAGAAGAAGCCGTCGTGGTAGCCGGACAGGCGTGTGCCCATAGTCAAGGGTATGCGTACTTTGGGGCTTTCGCAAGATACCGCCAAGGTGTACGGTTCTGTGACGACAGCCGTTGGGTGTTGATACTCAGGCAGTTGCTCTACAAGGGTGACCATCTTGAAGTCCACCCAGCCTTCCTGCCCGTCAAGCAGGGAGTGCACCTTGGTCCAGCGCGGCAGGCGGTCGAGCACCGTGCATTGTTCGCCCAACAGCAATTGGGTGAGTTGTTCACTCTCCTCGGCAGGTTCCCGCCGTACGGGGACGATTGAGGCATTGGCGATTGCGTAGTTTACCATACTTCTTGTGTATTATTGTTAGGGTTCTTGGGGTAATCGATGGTGTAGTGCAGTCCGCGCGACTCCTTGCGCTCCAAGGCTTGTCGGGTGATGAGGTAGCCGACGTTAATCATATTGCGCAGTTCGCATATCTCGCGTGTGGCTTTGACGCGCTTGAAGAGGTCTTCGGTCTCTTCGTAGAGGAGGTCGAGGCGTTCCCACGCACGGCGCAAACGCAGGTCGCTGCGCACGATACCGACATAGGTGGACATCACCTGCCCCACTTCGCGCATGTCCTGCGATATGAGGACGTGCTCCTCGTTGGTCATGGTGCCCTCGTCGTTCCAATCGGGTACCCGCTCGTTGAAGTCGTAGTTCTCTATCACGCTCAGGCTGTGGCGTGCAGCGGCATCGGCATATACCACCGCCTCGATGAGGGAGTTGCTTGCCAGACGGTTGCCGCCGTGCAGCCCCGTGCAACTACATTCGCCCACAGCATACAGGCGTTGGATAGAGGATTGCGCGTCCAGATTCACCTTGATGCCACCACACATATAGTGGGCGCACGGCGCAACGGGGATATAATCCTTGGTGATGTCGATGCCTATGCTCAGGCACTTGGCATAGATATTCGGGAAGTGGTGTTTGGTCTCCTCGGGGTCTTTGTGCGTCACGTCGAGGCAGACGTGGTCAAGTCCGTGTATCTTCATCTCGTTGTCAATAGCACGTGCCACGATGTCGCGCGGTGCAAGAGACAGACGGGGGTCGTATTTCTGCATAAACTCCTCACCGTCAGGCAGTCGCAAGATGCCTCCGTAGCCGCGCATCGCCTCTGTGATGAGGTAGGCGGGGTGCGTCTCGCCCGGGTGGAAGAGCGCGGTGGGGTGGAATTGGACGAACTCCATGTCCTTCACCTGCCCCTTGGCGCGATAGACCATGGCTATGCCGTCGCCCGTGGCGATATTGGGATTGGTGGTGGTGGCATAGACAGCCCCCGTGCCACCGGTTGCCATGAGGGTGATGCGGCTGAGGTAGGTCTCTATCTTGCCGGTGTTGGGGTCGAGGATATAGGCTCCGTAGCACTCGATGTCTGGGGTGCGGCGGGTGACGCGGACGCCCAAGTGGTGCTGGGTGATAATCTCCACGGCAAAGTGGTTCTCCAGCACATCTATATAAGGATTCGCGCGCACGGCAGCCATGAGTCCTCGCTGTATCTCGGCTCCCGTGTCGTCAGCGTGGTGGAGAATGCGGAACTCGGAGTGCCCGCCCTCGCGATGGAGGTCGAATTCTCCGTCGGCTTTCTTGTCGAAATTTACGCCCCAGTGCACCAGTTCCTCTATTTGCTTGGGGGCATTGCGTACCACCTGCTCTACGGCAGCGGGGTCGCTGAGCCAGTCACCCGCCACCATGGTGTCGTGGATATGTTTCTCGAAGTCGTCCACCAGCAGGTTCGTCACACTGGCGATGCCGCCTTGTGCCTTCGAGGTGTTGGTCTCTTCGAGTGTGGTCTTGCAGCAGAGCGCAATGCGATACTTCTGTGCCCGTGCCACTTTGAGGGCAAAACTCATACCGGCAACACCGCCGCCGATAATCAGAAAGTCATACTTTTTCATTGTCTATTTCTCGTCATGGGGGCTTGTTGTGTCCCCGTTGTTGGCTATTTTCATCAGATATGCTTTGGCTGCCTCGTACTCGTTGGGTATGATTCCGTCGAGTATGGCATCCTTGATGGCACTTTTCAGTTCGCCCACGCGGGCGCAAGGCTCCAAGTGCAGCAGCGACATGATTTCCTCACCGCGCACGGGCGGTTGGAAGTTGCGTATGCGGTCCCGCTCTTCCAACTCCACCATCTTCCGGCGCACGAGTTGGTAGTTGTTGTGGAAACGCTTCACTTTCTCCGCGTTGCGTGACGTGATGTCGGCGTCGCAAAGCAGCATCAGGTCGTCGATGTCATCGCCTGCCTCAAACAGCAGCCGGCGCACGGCGGAGTCGGTGACGGTGTCCTCTATCAAGTTGATAGGCCGCATGTGCAGGTCCACCATCTTCACCACATAGTCCATCTTCTCGTTTTGCGGCAACTTCATCGCCTTGAAGATACGCGGAATCATCTTCGCGCCTATGTAGTTGTGGTTGCGGAAGGTCCAACCCGCCTGCGGGTCCCACGCCTTGGACTTGGGCTTGCCGATGTCATGGAAGAGTGCCGCCCAGCGCAACCACAGGTTATCGGACTTAGCCGACAGGTTGTCAAGCACTTGCAAGGTGTGCAGGAATACGTCTTTGTGTCCCTTGCCCTCTTTGGTCTCCACGCCTTTGAGGGCTGCCACCTCGGGGCAAATGAGCGGCAGCAAGCCCGTCTTGTCTAACAGTATCCACCCTACGGACGGGCGTCGGGAGAGCATTATCTTGTTCAGTTCGTCGGCAATGCGCTCGCGGGTGATGATTTTGATGCGCTCGCGGTTGCGCTCGATGGCGTCGAAGGTCTCGCGGTCGAGGTAGAAGCCCAACTGTGTGGCAAAGCGTATGGCGCGCATCATGCGCAGGGGGTCGTCGGAGAAAGTTATGTCGGGGTCAAGCGGGGTGCGGATGGTGCACTCGTTGAGGTCATGAATACCCCCGAAGGGGTCCAGCAACTCGCCGTAACGGTCGTGGTTGAGGCATATTGCCATCGCGTTGATGGTGAAGTCACGGCGGTTCTGGTCGTCCTCAAGGGTGCCGTCTTCCACGTGCGGGTTGCGCGAGTCGTGCTGGTAACTCTCGCGGCGTGCCCCCACAAACTCCAGTTCGGTGTCTCCCTTTTTCACTTGCGCGGTTCCGTAGGTGCGGAATACACTCAGGTGCGCTCCCCGCCCGAGGCGTTTGGCTACCGCCTCAGCCAGCGTGATACCGCTACCGACCACCACCATATCGATGTCGGTACTCGGGCGGTGGAGGAAGAGGTCGCGCACCCAACCGCCTATCACGTAGCACTCCATCCCCAGCCTGTCCGCCTCCTCGCCCACGAGGTGCAGCACGGGCAATTCTATTTTCTCATCACAAATCTTCATGGGTTTCCCTGTCCCGCCTTCTTTCTTACTACCGCCAGTTGTTGGTTAGTTGTTGTCAGTTGTTGACTTCACCCCTCACCATACTGCGAAATTAATGGTTAATTACACGGTATTTAATGTTTATTTAGTGCCCATATGGTGGCACGCGAGGTTGTCTAACTTGGCGTTAGGCAACCTCGTGAAGTCGTTAATCGTCGTGCAGCAATGCTTAGCGGACGCGCTCGCAGTAACTGCCGTCGCGTGTATCCACGCGGATAACCTCGCCCTCGTTGATGAACAGAGGCACGCGAATCTCTGCGCCGGTCTCCAGTTTGGCAGGCTTCAGGGTGTTGGTAGCGGTATCGCCCTTCAGACCGGGCTCCGTGTAAGCCACCTGCAACTCTACCTTGGTCGGCAGTTCGGCAAACAAAATGGTGTCGGTCGATGCGTCGGAAACCACATCGCATACAAAGCCCTCTTTCAGGAAGTCCACGCCTGTGATAAGGTCATGGGCGATAGGCACTTGCTCGTAGGTCTCCTGGTTCATGAAGATGTACTCCTCACCCTCTTTGTAGAGGTATTGGTAGGGGCGGCGCTCCACGCGGACATCCTCCAACTTCTCGCCGATATTGAAGCGGCGCTCCAATACACGGCCATCAACTACATCTTTGAATTTGACACGCATGATGGTGTTACCTTTTCCCGGCTTCACATGCAGGAACTCAATCACGAAATACAGACGGCCGTCCATACGGATACATACGCCGTTCTTAAT
Source organism: uncultured Bacteroidales bacterium (assembly GCA_934667275.1). Taxonomy (GTDB): domain Bacteria; phylum Bacteroidota; class Bacteroidia; order Bacteroidales; family Paludibacteraceae; genus Colicola. The sequence goes on from CAKULK010000026.1 coordinate 5,045, forward strand.
GTCTTGCGAATTTATCATATCTTCTTATTGTTGTTTTATCCTCCAATCCTACGTGATGCGAGCGCACTACGCACAAATCGCCTGCAAAGGTAAAGAAAAAAATGCACATATACAAATAAAATACCCGTTTCTGCACGATCGTAGATTCAACAAGCAAGTGCAAAGTTAGTGAAAATATTTGAAAAAGCAATCAAGAGGTGTCATAAAATTCAATTT